>CAYSQJ010000029.1:0-3003 GCA_964433345.1 uncultured Bordetella sp. | reverse complement strand
TCTTCTGTGCAGGCCTTAAACTGTTGCACTTCAAACGTGAATGCACCTTCCGGCTGCCGCCGGAATGACGGGCTGGTGTTATTCAGGTGGCGGGGACAGTACTGCCGGCTTCACCGGATCGCGCAGCAGTTTCGCGCGCACCAGTTCGATGTGCCCGCGCAGCGCATAGACATAATCCCAGTAGGTCAGCGGCACTTCGGTGTGGTCGACGCCGTCCTCAATCTCTTCAAGCCGCTCCAGCAGTTCGGCGGTGTCGAGTGCGTCGAGGTGGTTCCGCGCTTCAAGTTCGACGGCCTTCAGTTCGCGATACCAGCGGAACACCTTGCGCTTGACCTTCCAGTCGTAGACCGCGGGCATGATCCGCATCACCGGTATCAGCACCGCAATCAGCGGCAGCAGCAGCACCAGCAGGCGTTCGATCAAGTTGGCGATCCAGAACGGCATGTAGCGCTGAAGGAAGGGCGGGCCGGACTTGAAATAGCGCTGCGCTTCCTCGCTGACCGGAAAATCGCCCTCGCGCAGGGCCGGAAACTCGCCGCCGCGCCGGAACACGCCGGGGCCGCCGTGGATTTTTGTCGCGGCCTGCAGCAGGACGGAGACCAGCGCCGGGTGGAAATCCTCGCGCGCGACGAGATGGGTGGTGGCGGCGACCATGCGCACGCTGGATGACGGAATGTCGGCGCCGAGGTCGATCATTCCGCGCGGCAGCGTAACCGCCGACAGGTAGGGGAAACGGCGCGCGAGCGCTTCGGCATGCGACAGGCTCATCAGGCGGATGCCCGGTGTTTTCAGCAGCCGTTGCACTACCGGCGCATCGGGTGCAGCGACGAACAGTGCGGCATCGAGCCGGCCGGCGATCAGGGCATCGGCGGCTTCCCGACCCGTCAGTGGCGAGAGCCTGGCGCCGCGCTGCAGCGCATTGCCGACTTCAAGCACGTGGGCGACCAGTGCGCGGGTGCCGCTGCCCTCGGGGCCGGCAGCGATGCGCTTGCCGGCCAGTTGGGCAAGCAGCGTCAGCGGGTTGTCGTCGCGATAGAAGATCCACAGTGGTTCGTAATAAAGCGCCGCCAGCGACACCAGGCCTTCCGCCTGTTCCGGGGTCGCGACGCCGCCCTGGACCAGCGCGACCTCGACGCCGGATTCGGGATCGGCGAGGCGCTGCAGATTCTCGATGGAGCCGGCGGAGGGGCGCACTTCAACGCGGATACGTTCTTTCGCCAGCAGTTCGCGGTAACGCTCGCCGTACAGGTGGTAGGCGCCGGACGGATTGCCGGTGGATATGACGAAGCTGCCGGGTGGCGCCGGTCGCACGAAGCGGTAGGCAATCAGGAAGGCGATGGCAATGATCAGCGCGCCGATGAGGGTGACGATCGACAGTTCGCGGAAAGCGATGCTGCTGCCGGGCATGCGCAACCGCAGGCGCAGGGGTTTTTTCTTTGGAGCTTTTTCACTCATGGGTTGATCATTCTCAGCCGGTAAACCAGCGCCACAGCAGCCAGGCCAGACCGATCCAGAGCAGCACGACCACCACGGCGGCGATGATATTCTGCGGTTTGGGCTTGCGCGCGTCCAGCCAGTCCTGCGCCTTGGCGCGGCATTCCGCCATCACCGGCGACGGGACCAGTTTCAGCGCGATCCAGATGCCCACCGGCAGCAGCAAGGCGTCGTCGATGAAACCCAGTACCGGAATGAAATCCGGAATGAGGTCTATCGGACTGAAAGCATAGGCGACCACCAGCACCGCAAAGAGCCTCGCGTACCAGGGTGTTTGCGGATGGCGCCAGGCAAACCACAGCGCGAGGACATCGCCCTTCAGCAGCTTCGCCCAGCGCCGCAGGGTCTGAAGCATGCTTATTTGACCGAGTGCAGGCCCGTCGGCGCCGCCCACAGGTCGTGGGCATCGGACTTGGTGATTTTGACTTTGACGAACTCGCCGGCCTTGAGTTTTGAGCCCTGGCGGATGATTACGCGGCCGTCGATCTCCGGGGCGTCGGCAGAGGAGCGCGCAATTGCGCCGTTTTTGCCGGCTTCATCGACCAGTACCGTCATGGTCCGGCCGACTTTTTGTTTCAGTCGCGCCGCGCTGATCTTCTCCTGCGCCGCCATGAAACGTGCACGGCGTTCTTCCTTCAATTCTTCCGGCACCGGGTCGGGCAGGGCGTTGGCAGTGGCGCCTTCGACCGGTGAGTAGGCAAAGCAACCGACGCGGTCGAGCTGTGCCTCTTCGAGGAATTCGAGCAGGTCCTCGAACTCGCGTTCGGTCTCGCCGGGGAAGCCGACGACGAAGGTGCTGCGGATGGTCAGTTCAGGGCAGACCGCGCGCCAGTCGCGGATGCGCTTCAGTGTGCCTTCGGCGTTGGCCGGACGTTTCATCAGCTTGAGGATGCGCGGGCTGGCGTGCTGGAAAGGCACGTCTAGATAGGGCAGCAGTCCGCCTTCCGCCATCAGCGGGATGACCTCGTCGACATGCGGATAGGGATAGACATAGTGCAGCCGCACCCACACGCCGAGGCCGGCAAGCGCCTGCGCGAGTTCGGTCATGCGCGTCTTGATCGGGCGGCCGTTCCAGAAGCCGGTGCGGTACCTGATGTCGACGCCGTAGGCGCTGGTGTCCTGTGAGATTACCAGCAGCTCCCTGACGCCGGCCCTGACCAGGCTTTCCGCCTCGGTCATCACCTCGCCGATCGGCCGGCTGACCAGGTCACCGCGCATCGAGGGGATGATGCAGAAGCTGCAGCGGTGGTTGCAACCTTCGGAAATCTTGAGATAGGCGTAGTGCCGCGGCGTGAGGCGGATGCCCTGCGGCGGCACCAGATCGGTGTAGGGGTCGTGCGGCTTGGGCAGGTGGAGGTGCACCGCCTCCATCACCGCGTCGGTGGCATGCGGGCCGGTGACCGCGAGCACTTTCGGATGGTGCTCGCGCACGATGTCGCCCTTGGCGCCGAGGCAGCCGGTGACGATGACGCGGCCGTTCTCGGCCAGTGCCTCGCCGATGGCGTCCAG
>CAYSQJ010000028.1:0-4043 GCA_964433345.1 uncultured Bordetella sp. | reverse complement strand
GCTCGAACCAGGGACCTGCGGATTAACAGTCCGTCGCTCTACCGACTGAGCTATCGGGGAATTGTGCTGGGAAAACCGGTTGTTACCGGCTCAGCGAGGGGCGTATTCTATCCGTGCTTCGAAGGTGGGTCAACGCGGAAAACCGATGAAAATGAAGTGGTTCAAACGTCTTTTGGTGCTCTTTGCGGTATTGGTGGCGACGCTGGCAGTCCTGCCGCTGTTCGTGTCACTCGACGACTACCGGCCGCGCATCGAGCGCCTGCTGTCCGAAAAGCTCAAGGAGCCTGTCACCATCAAGCGGGTCAGGCTCGCGGGTCTGCCCCTGCCGCATGTGATTGTGGACGGCGTGGAGATCGGCAAGGCCGACATCAGGGTGGGGCGCATCGCGGTGACGCCGGATCTGCTGTCGATACTGTCGGCCACCAAGGTCATTCGCAGCATTGATGTCGACGGACTGGTGCTTAACCAGCGTGCGCTGGATCGCATTCCAGCCTGGACCCGGGCGGACCCCAAGGCCAAACCGGCAGATTTCACTGTGCAGGTGCGTGCGATCGTGCTCGATGACGCACTGCTGCAGTTGCAGAAGGCGATCTTTGGTCCCTTCGATGCCCGCATCAGCCTCGCAGCAAACGGTTTCCCGGAGCGGGCGGACATCACCGCCCGCGACGGCAAGTTCAAGGCGAAGGTCATTCCTTCCGGCGGAAAATTCGGGATCGAGGTCGACGCCAGGGGCTGGCGTCCTCCGACGGGCCCGCCGATCCTGTTCGACGAGTTGCAGATCAGGGGCGTGGCGACCACGACCGCTGCCACGCTGTCGGAGGTCCGCGCGAAGCTCTATGGCGGCACGCTCAGCGGCACGACCACACTGGGCTGGCAGAAGGGCATGCAGCTCAAAGGCAGCTACCAGGTCAGCGGCATCGAGCTGCGTGACCTGGTGCCGCTGTTTTCGCCGAAGACCAGGATCAGCGGCCGACTGACGGCGAAGCCGGTGTTTTCCGGCAGCGCGCCCTCGGCCGGCCAGTTGCAGAACCTGCTGAAGCTGGAAACACCTTTCGACATCCGCGATGGTGTGCTGCAGGGCGTGGATATCCGCAAGGCTGCCTCCAGCCTGCTTACCAAGGACAGCAGCGGGGAGACCCGTTTTGACACGCTGTCCGGCCACTATGCGCTGGACCGCGGCACTCAGCGCATCACCGGCCTGAAAGTGGCCTCCGGTTCGCTGGCGGCTGACGGCAATGTCACCGTCGCCCCCAACAAATCACTCTCCGGACGCATCAATGCGCAGCTGGGTACCGGCAAGCTGGCTTCGGCCACGGTGCCGCTGAACGTCAGCGGCACCCTTGATTCACCGATGGCGCTGCCGACGGGGGCGTCGGTCGCTGGCGCCGCGCTGGGCACTGCGGTGCTCGGCCCGGGCGTCGGCACCTCTGTCGGCGCCAAGATCGGCAATTGGGCCGAAGGGCTGTTCGGCGGCGACAAAAAGAAATAGCCGGCGCATCGCGCCGGCTATCGTCATCTTGTCAGTGCAAATGCCGGATCAGTCTTCGACCAGAACCTTGGCGATGGCGTCGGCGACGTAATCGATGTTCTTCGAGTTCAGCGCCGCGACGCAGATGCGGCCGCTGTCGATGGCGTAGATCGAATACTGATCGCGCAGCTTGTGCACCTGCGACTTGCTGAGCCCCGAGTAGGAGAACATGCCGCGCTGCTGGACGATGAAGTCCAGGTTGAAATCGGCGCGTCGCTCCCGGATCTTGTCCACCAGCTGCTTGCGCATGACCTTGATGCGGTCACGCATCTGCCCCAGTTCCTGGTCCCACTGCGCGCGCAGCTCCGGCGTGGTCAGCACCAGCGATACCGCCTGGCCGCCATGGGTCGGCGGATTGGAATAGTTGGTGCGGATCACGCGCTTGAGCTGGCTCAGCGTGCGTGCCGCCTCTTCCTTGCTCGAAGTGACGATGCTCAGCGCACCCACACGCTCGCCATACAGCGACAGCGACTTCGAGAACGAGCTCGATACGAACACAGCGGGGCATTCCGCGGTGAAGCGACGGACGGTATGCGCGTCCTCGTCGAGGCTGTCGGCGAATCCCTGGTAGGCGAGATCAAGGAAGGGCACCAGCTTGCGCCGGTTGACCACGGCGATGACCTTTTCCCACTGGGCGGCCGTCAGGTCGACGCCGGTGGGGTTGTGGCAGCAGGCATGCAACAGCACGATGTCGCCCGCCGGTAACTGCTCCAGTCCAGCGATCATCGCATCGAATTTCAGGCCGTGGGTCTCGGCATCGTAGTAGGGGTAGGTTTTTACCGTGAATCCCGCGTATTCGTAGATCGCGCGATGGTTTTCCCAGCTCGGGTCGCTGATGTGGATGGCAGCGCCGGGATTGATGCGGCGCAGGAAGTCTCCGCCAACCTTGAGGGCACCGGTACCGCCGAGGGTCTGCACGGTGACGATGCGGCCTTCTTTCACGGCTGCGCTGTCGGCGCCGAAAAGGGTTTCCTGCACGGCACGGTCGTAAGCAGCGAGGCCGTCGATCGGCAGGTAGTTGCGCGGCAGCGGCTTTTCGGCGAGTTGCTGTTCGGCGCGGCGCACGCACTGCAGCACCGGCACCTTGCCGTCGTCGTCGGTGTAGACGCCGACACCCAGGTTGACCTTCTTCGGGTTCTGGTCGGCGACATAGGCTTCTGTTACGCCCAGGATCGGATCCTTGGGCGCCATTTCGATTTTTTCGAGTACGGAGGAGGTCATGGGCTGAAACGGCGGCAAAACCGTCAAAAAGGCGTTGAAAAAATGGCTCAAACGTCATTTTATCCGTGTTTTTGCGGTGCACCCAAATTGAATCGCTGGCCGACCGGACGGCTGGCCTGGGGCGATGGTCGGGCGAAACCGGTAACATCGACCTTTTTGCCCGGATCCGCATGGAAATCATCACCTTCCCCGACAGCCCCTACCGGCTGCACCAGACCTTCGCGCCCGCGGGCGACCAGCCCGAGGCCATCGCGAAGCTGGAGGAGGGCGTGCGCGCCGGACTGGTCAGCCAGACCCTGCTCGGCGTCACCGGCTCGGGCAAGACCTACACCATGGCGCATGTCATCGCGCGCCTCGGCGTGCCGGCATTGGTGATGGCACCGAACAAGACCCTGGCGGCGCAGCTGTATTCCGAGTTCCGCGAGTTCTTCCCGGAAAACGCGATCGAATACTTTGTGTCGTATTACGACTACTACCAGCCCGAAGCCTACGTGCCGTCGAAGGACCTGTTCATCGAGAAGGATTCGAGCATCAACGAGCATATCGAGCAGATGCGCCTGTCGGCGACCAAGGCCTTGCTCGAGCGGCGCGACACCATCATCGTCGCCACGGTATCGGCGATCTACGGCATCGGCGACCCGGTCGACTACCACGGCATGATCCTGCATTTGCGCGAGAACGAGAAACTCGCGCAGCGGGAGGCCATCGAGCGGCTGACTGCGATGCAGTACGAGCGCAACGACGCCGAGTTCAAGCGCGGGGTGTTCCGCGTGCGCGGCGACGTGCTCGACATCTTTCCGGCAGAGAACTCGGAAACGGCGGTGCGAGTCTCGCTGTTTGACGATGAAGTCGAAAGCATCCAGGTCTTCGATCCGCTGACCGGGCACATCCTGCAGCGTGTTTCTCGCTTCACGGTCTACCCGTCGAGCCACTACGTGACGCCGCGGGCGACCACGCTGCGCGCGATCGAGGCGATCAAGATTGAGCTGCGCGAGCGCCTTGAGTATTTCCAGAAAAACCAGAAGCTGGTCGAGGCGCAGCGGCTGGAGCAGCGCACGCGTTTCGATCTCGAGATGCTCAACGAGATGGGCTTCTGCAAGGGCATCGAGAACTACTCGCGCCATCTGTCGGGCCGCGCTCCCGGCGAGCCGCCGCCGACACTGATCGACTACCTGCCGCCGGATTCGCTGATGATCCTCGACGAGAGCCACGTGACGATCCCGCAGATCGGCGGCATGTACCGCGGCGACCGCGCGCGCAAGGAGAATCTCGTCGAATACGGCTTCCGCCTGCC
>CAYSQJ010000027.1:0-4483 GCA_964433345.1 uncultured Bordetella sp. | reverse complement strand
GCGGGCATCGGCTTCCTGATCTGGGCCTGGGCATTCCTGCGCAGGCACGAGGAGCCGCTGCCTGTGCCGGCCGCCGCGGACCCCCTGACATCGTTTGCGCTCACTCCGTCGCAGAAGGCGCTGGGCAAGTATCTGTTCCTGGTGGTTGCGCTGTTCGTTTTCCAGGTTTTCATCGGAGGTTTCACTGCGCACTACACGGTCGAAGGGCAGAAATTCTACGGCGTCGACGTGTCGCAGTGGTTTCCGTATTCTCTGGTGCGCACCTGGCATATCCAGTCCGCACTATTCTGGATTGCCACCGGCTTTCTCGCGGCCGGGCTGTTCCTTGCGCCACTGATTCATGGCGGGAAGGATCCCCGTTTCCAGAAACTCGGTGTCGACGTGCTGTTCTGGGCGCTCGTGGTCGTGGTGGTCGGATCCTACATCGGGAATTACCTGGCTATTGCCCAGATCATGCCCAAGGAATGGAATTTCTGGCTGGGTCATCAGGGCTATGAGTACATCGATCTCGGCAGATTCTGGCAGATTGGCAAGTATGTCGGCATTCTGCTGTGGCTGGTGCTGATGCTGCGCGGTATCGTGCCGGCCTTGCGCAGGGCCGACAGCGACAAGAACCTGCTCGCGCTGCTCACGGCTTCAGTCGGAGCGATCGGACTTTTCTACGGCGCCGGCTTTTTCTACGGGGAGCGCACCCACATTTCTGTCATGGAGTACTGGCGGTGGTGGGTGGTTCATCTCTGGGTCGAGGGATTCTTCGAGGTATTCGCAACGACGGCGCTGGCCTTCATTTTTGCCACACTGGGTCTTGTTTCCCGGCGGATGGCGACGACAGCGAGCCTTGCTTCAGCGTCGCTGTTCCTGCTGGGTGGCGTTCCCGGAACGTTTCATCACCTGTATTTCTCGGGCACGACCACGCCGGTCATGGCAGTGGGTGCCGCTTTCAGCGCCCTGGAAGTCGTGCCGCTGATCGTGCTCGGGCATGAGGCCTGGGAAAACTGGCGGCTGAAGGTTCGTGCCCCGTGGATGGAGAATCTGCGCTGGCCGCTCATGTGTTTTGTTGCCGTCGCGTTCTGGAACATGCTGGGAGCGGGTGTTTTCGGCTTCATGATCAATCCGCCGATCTCCCTCTACTATGTCCAGGGATTGAATACGACTCCGGTGCATGCGCACGCCGCACTTTTCGGCGTCTACGGTTTTCTTGCGCTGGGTTTCACGCTGCTCGTGCTGCGTTATATCCGTCCCCAGTACAGGCTGAGCGACACCATGATGAAGACCGCCTTCTGGTGGCTGAACGGCGGGCTCGCGCTGATGATTTTCACCAGCCTGCTGCCGGTCGGGATCATCCAGTTTCATGCCAGCGTGAGCGAGGGGCTTTGGTATGCGCGCAGCGAGGCGTTCATGCAGCAGCCGCTGCTGCAGACGCTGCGTTGGGTGCGCACCATCGGCGACGTGGTGTTCATCATCGGCGCAGTGGCGATGGCAGTGGAGGTCCTGCGCGGCCTGTTCGGGCGCGGCACATTGCCGCACTCCAGCGTCGCGGCCAAAGTGGTGCTGGAGTCGCGCGGGCGTTGACTGCAGCGAAAGCTGCTGCGGGAATGGGGCGCGCCGGGGATATCGCGATCCGTCGCGCCCACGCGGAGCCGGCGCCAGTGGACGGTTACCGGGTGCCGGTGGATCGCTACTGGTCGCGGGGCTGCGCAAGGCGGCGCTGACGATTGCGGCGTGGGCGCAGGATCTCGCTCCCACGCCGACCTTGTTGCGCTGGTACGAACACGATCACGTCCGCTGGCACGGATTCAAGCGGCGTTATCTCGAGGAACTGGCGGTAGCGGCGCAGCAGCAGCGCATGCGGGATCTGCTGGAGTCAGCGAAAAGGCGCCGTCTTTGGTCTATGGCGCTCATGACGAGCAATACAATTAGACTGCCATCTTGCGCGAAGTCCTGCTGAACCTGGCGGATTGAACCGTGCCGAACGTCCTGTAGGGTTTCCCATCAACAGGTCCAGAGTTTGCCCCGGATCAGGTCCGGGGCAAACTGCCTTCGGTAGAGGTTCAAGCTTTCAGCAGCGGCCGCAGCTTGGTGACGCTGCCGACCTTCTCGAGGTTCCACACCGCGTCGCAGAGCTTGCGCGCACGCGACTTGCCGAGGATGGGCGCCATCAGGTGGTAACACTTCTCGTCGACCTCGGCGCGGGTCATCGGGTTCTGCGCGGTGCCGCGCACGGCCTTGACATGGTTGCGCAGCTTGCGGCCGTCCTTCAGCGTCAGTTCGACGATGCCCTGGCGCGAGGGCATCGCGCGGGTCAGCGCGTCGTCGCCGAGGAGCGTGATGCGCTTGCGCAGGTCGAGCACCTGCTTGTTGAACATGCGCTTCTCGTCGTGCGAGGACTCGAAGGTGACGATGCCGTCGATCAGCATCACTGCGCACATGTGCTGCATGCAGATATCGGGCATGTTGCGGTTGTCGGTGGTGTTGGCCCCCTGGTGCGCAACGCGGATCACCAGCTTCTCGACATCGGCCGCCTTCACGCCGTGCTTGCGGATCAGCTCCAGCAGGCCGTCGAGGGGCGCCTGGATCGGCGAACCCACCGACCATCGCTTGATGTTGGTGTTCATGATCTCGTAGGTCTTGCCGAGATCCTTGATCAGGCGTTTCGGGTCCGGCTTGCGACCGATGCGGCGGGTCTCGTCGTAGGCAATGTAGAAATTGCGCTCCCCCGAGAACACGTCCTCCACCGCAGTGAAGCCGCAGGACACCATCGATGCCGCCGCGGTGCCGTTGCGGGCCGGCATGCCGCCGAAGTCGAAGGCTTTCTCGATGTGTTCCTCGTCGCGCATCCAGCAGGAGATGCCCGAGCACTGCTGCGCGGTGTACGACAGCGCGTGACGCATGCCCTTGTAGTTCAGTCCGGCCAGCAGCGACGCGGCTGCCGCGGCGCCGAAGCTCGGGCCGAAGCTGTGGGTCGAGTGGCCGGCCTGGCGGAAGTCATAGGGGTGCAGCGACAGGTTGAGGCGCGCGCAGAGGTCGTAACCCAGCGCCACGGCGCGCAACAGCTGGGTGCCGTTCGATTTTTCGCGTTCGCCCATCGCCAGCGCCGCGGGCACGACCGCGCAGCCGGGGTGCGACAGCGAGGGTGCGTGCGAATCATCGGTCTCGTCGGCATGCGCCAGCATGCCGTTGATGTGCGCGGCCTGCTCGGCATTGGTGACAATGTCCGAGCCGATCACCAGCGCCTGCGGCGCGCCGCCCAGCGTCTTCGCGTAGGCGATGGCCTTCTCGCCCGGCAGCAGGCGCGAACCCGAGACCATCGCGGCGATGGTGTCGAGCAGGTGGTGCTTGGTTTTCTCCGCGACGGCCTTCGGCAGCGGCTTTTTCGCCGCGGCCGCCATGTAGGTGGCCAGGGTTTTCATCAGCGGCGAGATCGCCGTTTTGGGTGCGTTCGATTTTTTGCTGCTCATGGCATCAGTACTCCGCCGTTGACGTGGATGGATTGTCCAGTGATGTAGCGCGCGTCGGGGCCGCAGAGCATGCGCACCATCGCCGCGATTTCCTGCGGTTCGCCGCGCCGGCCGACCAGCGGCAGCGTCTTGCGGTGGTCCGGGCGCTCGGGCGCGCCGGGCAGGCCGCGCACGGTCGCGATCGGGCCCGGCACCACGCAGTTCACCGTGATGTTGTGTTCGGCGAGGTCATGGGCCACTGCCTTCGCCATCGCGGCCAGGCCGCCCTTGGCGGTCACCACATGCGAGCGGTGCAGGGCGCCCTTGTGGCCGGTCAGGCCGCCGATGTAGACCAGCGAGCCGCCGCCGGCCTTGATCAGGTGGGGCAGCGCCGCCTGCGACACGAGAAAGGCGCCGTCGAGCACGGTCGAGATCACGCGCCGCCATTCCTCGAAGGAGGTCTGCTCGAAGGGCGTTTCGGAGCGGATCGCGGCGTTGCTGACCACCATGTCGAGCCGGCCGAATTGTTTTACGGTTTCATCGACGAGGTGTTTCACTGCCGCGGGATCGGTGATGTCGCCCATGCACAGCGCGGCCTTGCCGCCGGCCTTCTCGATCATCGCCACGGTTTCTTCGCCGGCCTCGCGCGAGGTGTTGGCATTGATCATCACCTTTGCGCCGCCCGCGGCGAGCGCGCGCGATATGGCGCGGCCGATGTTGCGCGCGCCGCCGGTGACCAGTGCGACCTTGCCGGCGAATTCATCGCCGCGCCGCATCCCGATTTCGTAAGACATGAATTTTCCTTTAAAATCAAATACTTATTAACGTTCTCTGACTGGCGCTGCAGCAACACCCGGCGCTGCGCTGAAAAAAGTGCGCGAACCGGGCGTGATGAATGCCGGCATCCGCGCCAGGTCAGGAACGCGATGCGCAACTTCGAACATCGGGATCTGCTCCGGCAGCCGCGTTGCGAGCCGCCACGCGGTGACGGAATGACATTCAGTGGGCGCGTCGATTCTAGCAGTCCCCAAGCGCGCACGTCGGCT
>CAYSQJ010000026.1:0-6422 GCA_964433345.1 uncultured Bordetella sp. | reverse complement strand
AAATGGCGCTGGAGCTGTTCAAGCCCTACATCTTCAACAAGCTCGAGGTCATGGGCCTGGCGACGACCATCAAGGCGGCGAAACGGATGGTCGAGAGCGAGGAACCCATTGTCTGGGACATCCTCGAGGAGGTGATCCGCGAACACCCGGTGATGCTGAACCGCGCGCCGACGCTGCACCGCCTCGGCATTCAGGCTTTCGAGCCGGTGCTGATCGAGGGCAAGGCGATCCAGCTGCATCCGCTGGTCTGCGCGGCTTTCAACGCCGACTTCGACGGCGACCAGATGGCCGTTCACGTGCCGCTGTCGCTGGAAGCGCAGATGGAGGCGCGCACGCTGATGCTGTCCTCGAACAACGTGCTGTCGCCGGCGAACGGCGATCCGATCATCGTGCCGTCGCAGGATATCGTGCTTGGCCTTTACTACACGACGCGGGAGAAGCAGGGTGCCCGCGGCGAGGATTCGCACTTCATCAACGTGGCCGAGGTGTCGCGTGCCTATGAAACCGGCCAGGTTGAGATCAGCGCGCGCATCCACGTGCGTATCAAGGAGACCGAGGTTGCCGAAGACGGTTCGAAGCGCGAGAAGCTGACGCGCTACCAGACCACCGTCGGACGTGCACTGTTGTCGGAGATTCTGCCCCACGGGCTGCCTTTCGAGTTCATCAACAAGGCGCTGAAAAAGAAGGAAATCTCGAAGATCATCAATGCCAGCTTCCGCCGCTGCGGCCTGCGCGAAACAGTGATTTTCGCGGACAAGCTGATGTACAACGGCTTCTCGATGGCGACCCGCGCCGGCCTGTCGATCGCGGTTGACGACATGCTGGTGCCGATGCAGAAGAATCACATCATCGGCGAGGCCGAAAAGGAAGTTCAGGAGATCGAAAAGCAGTACACCTCCGGCCTGGTCACCCAGGGCGAGCGCTACAACAAGGTGGTCGACATCTGGGGCCGCGCCGGTGATCTTGTCGCCAAGGCGATGATGGAGCAGCTGGGGGTGGAGCCGGTAATCGAGTGGGATGCCAAGGCGCGCGAATGGAAGCCGCGGCTCGACAAGAAGGGCGCTCCGGTCATGCAGGAGTCCTTCAACTCGATCTACATGATGGCTGACTCGGGCGCGCGCGGTTCGGCCGCCCAGATCCGCCAGCTGGCCGGCATGCGCGGCCTGATGGCCAAGCCGGACGGCTCGATCATCGAAACCCCCATCACGGCGAACTTCCGTGAGGGCCTGAACGTTCTGCAATACTTCATTTCGACTCACGGCGCCCGCAAGGGTCTTGCGGATACCGCGCTGAAGACGGCGAACTCCGGCTATCTGACGCGCAGGCTGGTCGACGTGACCCAGGATCTGGTGGTTACGGAAGACGACTGCGGTACCGACAACGGCGTGGTGATGAAGGCGCTGGTCGAGGGCGGTGAAGTGGTGGAAAGCCTGCGGGAACGCATCCTTGGTCGTGTGGCTGCGGCAGATGTCGTCAATCCTGAAAGCGGCGCGACCCTTTTCGAGACGAACACCCTGCTCGACGAGGATGTCGTTGATGCCATCGAGCTGGCCGGCATTGACGAGGTGAAGGTACGCACCCCGCTGACCTGTGCGACCCGGTATGGCCTTTGCACGCGTTGCTACGGCCGTGATCTGGGACGTGGCGCGGTTGTCAACATCGGTGAGGCTGTGGGCGTGATCGCTGCGCAGTCGATCGGCGAGCCCGGCACCCAGCTTACGATGCGCACTTTCCACATCGGCGGTGCGGCATCCCGTACGGCGGTTGTCAGTCAGGTCGAAGGCAAGTCGGCGGGCGTGGTGCGTTATTCCGCCGGCATGCGCTACGTTTCGAACACCCGCGGCGAACTGGTTGCGATTTCGCGCAACGGCGAGGTCATGATCCATGATGAGGCGAATCGTGAGCGTGAGCGCCACAAGGTGCCTTACGGCGCGCTCCTGCTGGCGCGCGACGGGCAGGCGGTCAAGCCGGGACATGTACTCGCGACCTGGGACCCGCACACCCGACCGATCATTACCGAGTATGCCGGGCGCATCAAGTTCGAGAACGTCGAAGAAGGCGTCACCGTCGCGAAGCAGATCGATGAGGTTACAGGCCTGTCCACGCTGGTGGTCGTCGATCCCAAGCGGCGCGGCAGCGCACAGGCCAAAGGTTTGCGGCCGCAGGTCAAGCTGCTGGATGCAAACAGCCAGGAAATCAAGATTGCCGGCTCGGACCAGCCGGTGAACATCACTTTCCAGATCGGCTGCATCATCACCGTGCGCGATGGCCAGGAGGTCGGTGTCGGCGAGGTGCTGGCCAGGATTCCGCAGGAGACTTCCAAGACGCGGGACATTACCGGTGGTCTGCCGCGGGTGGCAGAACTGTTCGAGGCGCGCTCGCCGAAGGATGCGGGCATGCTTGCGGAAGTCACCGGCACCGTTTCCTTCGGCAAGGACACCAAGGGCAAGCAGCGTCTGGTCATTACCGACCTTGACGGCGTTGCCCACGAGTTCCTGATTGCCAAGGACAAGCACGTGATGGCTCACGACGGCCAGGTGGTCAACAAGGGCGAGATGATCGTTGACGGACCTGCTGACCCCCATGACATCCTGCGCCTGCTCGGCGTTGAAGCCCTCGCACGTTACATCTGCAACGAGGTTCAGGACGTCTATCGGCTGCAGGGCGTGAAAATCAACGACAAGCACATTGAGGTGATCGTGCGTCAGATGCTGCGTCGTGTGCACATCACCGATGCCGGCGATACGCGCTTTATCACCGGTGAGCAGCTCGAGCGCGCGGAAGTGCTGGAAGAAAACGAGCGTGTGGAGGCCGAGGGCAAGGCGCCCGCGCAGTACGACTTTGTGCTGCTGGGCATTACCAAGGCTTCGCTGTCGACGGATTCCTTCATTTCCGCGGCCTCGTTCCAGGAGACCACCCGCGTGCTTACCGAGGCGGCGATCATGGGCAAGCGCGATGAACTGCGCGGCCTGAAGGAGAACGTCATCGTCGGCCGGCTGATTCCTGCCGGAACGGGACTGGCTTATCACCGGGTGCGTCGCAAGCAGGCAGCCCAGGCCGAGCTCGACCAGGCGGCAGCGGCGGCCGAGGCGGCTGCCGCTGAACCAACCGCATCCGAGGGCGAAGAGCAGGTAGCTTGACAGTAATGAAACAGACCCATAAAATCGATAGTCTTTTTTGGGCGTGGTGCGGCCTGGCTTTTCAAGCCCGCCCCCAGCGGTAGAGACCGGGACGGCGGAAACGCCGTCCCCGCATTTTTTTGGGCCGAGGCCGGAAATCCGGCGATCGGGCAGCAGGCAAGGCTCGTGGTAACCGAAATATTGTCGTAACTTATTGAGAATCAAGGAAAATGCCGACCGTAAACCAATTGGTGCGTAAACCCCGGGAAGCGCCTCGCACAAAGAGCAAGGTGCCGGCGCTGGCGGGCAGCCCGCAAAAGCGCGGCGTTTGCACGCGCGTCTACACGACCACCCCCAAAAAACCGAACTCGGCGCTACGCAAGGTGGCCAAGGTTCGGCTGACCAATGGCTTTGAGGTCATCGGTTACATCGGTGGCGAAGGGCACAACCTGCAGGAACACTCGGTGGTGCTGATTCGCGGCGGCCGCGTCAAGGATTTGCCGGGCGTGCGTTATCACATTGTGCGCGGCAGTCTCGACACTGCAGGCGTCAAGGACCGCAAACAGAGCCGCTCGAAGTACGGTGCGAAACGCGCCAAGGCTGCTTGATAGGGGAACAGGGAAATGCCACGTCGCAGAGAAGTGCCCAAACGTGAAGTCCTGCCGGATCCGAAGTTCGGCAGTTCCGACGTATCGAAGTTCATCAACGTGCTGATGACCAGCGGCAAGAAATCGGTTGCCGAGCGGATCATGTACGGTGCGCTTGAGCAGATCGGCAAGAAAACCGGCAAGGACGCGCTGGAGGTTTTCAATCAGGCGGTCAACAACGTCAAGCCGATGGTTGAGGTGAAGAGCCGCCGCGTTGGCGGCGCCAACTATCAAGTGCCGGTCGAGGTGCGTTCGGTGCGCAGGATGGCGCTCGCGATGCGCTGGTTGCGCGATGCGGCGCGCGGCCGCAGCGAGAAATCAATGGGCGCCCGTCTTGCCGGCGAGCTCGCGGAAGCGGCAGAGGGTCGCGGCGGCGCAATGAAAAAACGTGAAGAAGTGCATCGTATGGCGGAAGCCAACAAGGCCTTCTCGCATTACCGGTTCTGATGCCGGCGGCTGAAGGGTAACTAACGTGCCACGCAAGACACCAATCGAGCGCTATCGCAACATCGGGATTTCCGCCCACATCGATGCGGGGAAAACCACGACCACCGAGCGCGTGCTGTTTTACACCGGCGTCAACCACAAGATTGGCGAGGTGCACGACGGCGCCGCGACGATGGACTGGATGGAGCAGGAGCAGGAACGCGGCATCACGATCACGTCCGCGGCGACCACCTGTTACTGGCGTGGCATGGCCTCGAATTATCCCGAGCACCGCGTCAACATCATCGATACTCCGGGACACGTCGATTTCACGATCGAGGTCGAGCGCTCGATGCGCGTGCTCGACGGCGCATGCATGGTGTACTGTGCGGTCGGTGGCGTGCAGCCGCAGTCCGAGACGGTTTGGCGTCAGGCGAACAAGTACGGCGTTCCCCGGTTGGCGTTCGTCAACAAGATGGACCGCACCGGCGCGAATTTCTTCCGTGTTCATGATCAGATGCGGTCGCGCCTCAAGGCGAACCCGATCCCGATCCAGGTTCCCATCGGCAGTGAAGAGAATTTCCGTGGCGTCATCGATCTGGTCAAGATGAAGGCCGTGGTCTGGGATGAGGCCTCCCAGGGAATCAAGTTCGAATACACCGACGTGCCGGCCGAACTTGCCGAAGTTGCTGCCGAATGGCGCGGAAAGATGCTTGAAGCCGCCGCCGAGGCCAGCGAAGACCTGATGAACAAGTACCTAGAGTCGGGCGATCTTTCCGAAGAGGAACTCAAGCAGGGGCTGCGTCAGCGCACGATAGCGGGTGAAATCGTGCCGATGCTGTGCGGCTCTGCGTTCAAGAACAAGGGCGTTCAGGCAATGCTGGACGCGGTCATCGATTACCTGCCGTCCCCGGTAGACATTCCACCGGTTAAGGGCATTCTGGAGAACGAGCAGGAAGGTTCACGCAAGGCGGAGGACGGTGAACCGTTCTCGGCGCTGGCCTTCAAAATCATGACCGATCCTTTCGTCGGTCAGCTGACCTTCATCCGTGTTTATTCCGGCACCCTGAATTCAGGTGATACGGTCTATAACGCGGTCAAGCAGCGCAAAGAGCGCATCGGTCGCATTCTGCTGATGCATGCCAACCAGCGGGAAGAAATCAAGGAAGTATGCGCGGGTGACATCGTTGCGGCCGTGGGGCTCAAGGATGTGGTCACCGGCGATACCCTCTGCGATCCATCCAAGATCATCACGCTGGAGCGGATGATATTTCCCGAGCCGGTGATTCACGTTGCGGTGGAGCCGAAAACCAAGGCCGACCAGGAAAAAATGGGCATCGCGCTCAACCGGCTGGCCCAGGAGGATCCGTCTTTCCGGGTTCGTACCGATGAAGAGTCGGGTCAGACCATTATTTCGGGCATGGGCGAGTTGCACCTCGAGATCATCGTTGACCGCATGAAGCGCGAGTTCAGCGTGGAGGCCAATGTCGGCGCTCCGCAGGTGGCCTATCGCGAAACGATCCGCAAGCCCTGCGACAAGGTCGAGGGCAAGTTCGTCAAGCAGTCTGGCGGCCGTGGTCAGTACGGACATGTCTGGCTCAAGGTCGAACCCAATGAAACCGGCAAGGGATACGAGTTCGTTGATGCCATCAAGGGCGGTTCTGTGCCCCGGGAATACATACCGGCCGTGCAGAAAGGCATTCTCGAGGCGATTCCTTCGGGCGTGCTCGCGGGATTTCCGGTGGTAGATGTCAAGGTCACGCTGTTCGACGGTTCTTACCACGAGGTCGATTCCAACGAGAACGCGTTCAAGATGGCCGGCCTGATGGCGTTCAAGGAAGGGCTGCGCCGTGCGAATCCCGCACTGCTCGAACCGATCATGGCGGTCGAGGTGGAAACCCCGGAAGACTTTACCGGCAACGTCATGGGCGATCTGAGCTCCCGTCGCGGCGTCATCCAGGGCATGGATGACATTCCTGGCGGCGGCAAAACGCTGAAGGCGGAAGTGCCGCTGAAGGAGATGTTCGGTTATTCGACGACCCTGCGTTCGCTGACCCAGGGTCGCGCGACCTATACCATGGAGTTCAAGCATTATTCGGAAGCGCCGCGCAACATCGCCGACGAAATCATCAACAAGCAATCCGGCAAAGACGAGAAGAAATAAGGAACATCATCATGGCCAAGGGTAAATTTGAGCGTACGAAGCCGCACGTGAACGTTGGGACGATTG
>CAYSQJ010000025.1:0-8552 GCA_964433345.1 uncultured Bordetella sp. | reverse complement strand
ACCAGCGCCACCAGCCAGCCGGTCATCGTGGTGCCGACATTGGCGCCGAACAGCACCCACAGCGCCTGCGACAGATTCATCAAACCGGCGTTGACGAAACCGATGGTGGCAACCGTCACTGCAGTGGACGACTGAACCACGGCCGTGACCATGATGCCGGAGGTGAGGCCGCGCAGACGGGTCTTGGTCGAATTCGCAAGCACGCGCTCCAGCGCCGGGCCTGCAGCGAGCTTGAGGCCGTCGGTCATCAGCCACATGCCGAGCAGGAACAGGCCGACGCCGCCGGCTATGCCGCCCGCGAGGGTGAGGCTGCTCATGACAGCAATGCTTTGGGACGGAGAGTCATCGGTCCGATGTTACCAAGCATGCGCGCGCCGGGCAGCCGCGTTTGTTATCCTCGAATCCTGCCGGTGGCGCGGGGATGCCCGCGTCGACGCCGCATACCAACTGACCCGGAGCCACCACATGCCCGCCTGGCTGATCCCCGCACTGAAAGCCGTCCTTCCCCACGTCGGAACCATCGTGTCCGTTGCGGTTCCCGCCTTCACCCGCAATCGCACAGACACAGTGGAAAATCCGGGCGCCCTGATGCAGCAGCAGATTGCCGAGCTGCAGGCCGCAGCAGCGGGCAACGCCACGCATATCCGCGAACTGGCGGAACAGCTGCAGGTCACGGTGACTGCGCTGGAACAGGCAGCTGCGGTGGCCGAGGCGCGGCACCGCAGGCTGATGCTGCTAAGCGTGTCGGCGATGGTGTTGTCGGTGATTGCGCTAGCCATCGTGCTGCTGCGCGGCTGAGCGCTGACGCCCGGTGGCACGACGCCGTGCCGGATGCGGCGTGTAAAATCCGGTGCATTCCATCATCACAATCCGTCCGCGCACATATGTCCGACTACCAGCCCGCCATCCTCAAGCCCATTCCCGCGCTCGCCCGCTACGCCACCTATGCCCTGCTGCCGGAAACCGATCCGCGTCCGGTGCTGAGGGCGCTGCGCGGCGCCGCCGACGGCGAGCGAACCTTCGCCGGCATCGGACAATCGCTGGTTTCCGCGCTCGGCCGCAACATCGACGAGCTGCGCGCCTTTCCCGAGTTCAGCGGCCGCGGCATCGACGTGCCGTCCACGCCTTCGGCCCTGCTGCTGTGGCTCAGCGGTGACGACCGCGGCGAGATCGTCAACCGCCACCGCAAGCTCGACGACCTGCTCGCCGGCGCCTTCCGCAGCACCGGGGTCATCGACGCCTTCACTTTCGATGGCCGCGCGCGCCGCGACCTGACTGGTTATGAGGACGGCACCGAGAATCCCAAGGGCCGCAAGGCCGTGGCTACGGCGATCAGCCGGCGCAAGGGCATTGCCGGTTCGAGCTTCCTGGCGATCCAGCAGTGGGAACATGACATGCACCGCTTCGATGCCATGCCGCGCCGCCAGCAGGACCACTGCTTCGGCCGCCGCCGCAGCGACAACGAGGAACTGGACAACGCGCCGGTCTCCGCCCACGTCAAGCGCACGGCGCAGGAGAGTTTCGATCCCGAAGCCTTTGTCCTGCGCCGCTCGATGCCCTGGGCCGAAGGCAATCGCTGCGGCCTGGTGTTCACCGCCTTCGGCACCAGCTTCGACGCCTTCGAGGCGCTGCTGAAGCGCATGGTCGGCGAGGAGGACGGCATCACCGACGCGCTGTTCACCTTCACGCGGCCGTTGAGCGGCGCCTACTTCTGGTGCCCGCCGGTGAAGGGCGGAAAGCTCGACCTCTCGGCACTGGGGCTCTAGCCCCGTAGAGCCGCACTTGCAGCGGCTCCCGGCTTATACTGGCGACCGGGAACAGCTCCGATTTTCCAATCGCGGGACAGGCCATGCAGATGTTCGAACGCTGGATCGATATCGTCGCCATGTGCACCGGCCTGCCGATGTCCGCCCCCGCCTGCCGGCCGTTCTGGGAAAACGTGATGTATGCCAGCGCGGCCCTCGGCCTGCTGCTCGCCGGCTGGGCAATCTGGAAATTCATCGATTACCGCCTGAAATATGCCGCCGCGCTGCGCGCGCAGGCGGAACGCGAACGGGTCGCCGATCCGGACACCATGAAGCAGCACACCTGGGTCGAGCCCGCGGATATCGCGGCCGATGTCACCGACCCCCACCTCGCGAAGAAAATCCGCGACGAACTCGAACATCGCCGCCGGCAGAACCTTCGCGGCTGATCACGCGGCTGTTCAGCGGAAATTCGCGGCCAGGCGCGCCGCGCCGGTGAGCCGCAGGATGTGCATGCCCAGCCCGTGGCGGTCGACAATATAAATGTAGCCGCGGTCATCGACCTCGACATTGTTGGTCGTGACCGGACGTCCGCCGCCGTCCGGCACGTAATGCGCGATCTCGCGCGGCCGGTACGGGTCACGGATGTCGACCGCGCGCACGCCGGCATTGAAGTGGGCGATGAACAGGATGCGGCGATAGTAGATGTCGGTGAAGTTTTCGTGCGAGGAATGCGCGCCGATGCGGCCCGGCCGTGCGCAGAAATTCCCGGGCTTCGGATCGAAGGCCCAGGTCGAGGCCACTTTCGGCCTCGCCTCGTCGGTGATGTCTATCATCCACAGCTTCTGCTGCGCGCCGCCGCAGCCCTCCGCCAGCGCCTCGTTGGTCACGGCGACGAAATCGCGTTTCGTCGCGCGGCCGTCGGTGCCCTTCACCGTCATGCCGAGGACCGGAAACGCGGTGTGCGCGCCGTAATCGGGATCGAGGTCGAAACGGCCAATCTGGGGCGCGAGCAGGTTCGCGCGGCTCGGCGCCCTGTCTCCCTTGAGCAGGCGGTCGCGGTCGACGATCTGCAGGATGCCCCCGCTGGAAGTGCCGTGGCCGAAATAGACGCGCTTGCCGGCAGGACCGGTGGATATCGGACCATGCAGCCCCGTCGGCACGCTGCCGCCGGCGCCGGGCTCCTGCCCCGGCAACCCGTAGTCACGGATATGGACAGGCTTGCGCGGATCGGCAAGATCAAAAATCTGGGTCATCCGCGAAGTGCGCCATCCCGGCACACCCGAAACCAGATAAGCAATGCCGGTGTCGCATTCCCACCAGCTTTTGTGGGTGCCGCGCAGGCCTGCGCTGACCACAGACAGGCGCCGCGGCGGCTCCGGCAGCGTGACGTCCCAGACCTCATGCGCGGAATGCCCGTAGGAGCGCAGCAGGTAGACGCGGTCGCGTGCGGCACGGGGCAGGTCACGGCCGCTGCAGACGCGCACCATCTGCGCCTCGCCTCCAGGCGGCCCCGGAATGTGGTGCAGCGTGACCGGCTTCGCGGAATCGGTGACATCGACGAGCAGCGTGCCGTTGTCCTCGCGCACTCCGGTGACCGGGTTCACCGCGTTGCCGGAATGCAGTCCGATGTAGGCCACCCAGCGACCGTTCTGCTCGTGGATCACCGGCTGGTAGGCTCCGCGGCCCTGCAGGTCGTGGAAGCCGGCGAGCGCCATGTCCCGCGCCTTTGCAGCCAGGACCCGCATGTACGGCAGCGCAAGAAGCGCCGCACCCAGCAGCAGCAACAGCAGTCGCATCAATCCTCCGCGACCTGCTTCCAGTAGCTGTCCTTGCTCGCGATCAGTCCGTCGCGCAGGGTATAGATATCGCAGCCGCGCAGGTCGACCGCAGCACCGTCGGCGCGGCGAGTCGCGGTCATGCGGAAGGTGCCGACGACGAATTCGCCGGCCGCAAATACCTGCGCTTCGGAGAAACGCACGCCCGACAGCTCCCGCTCACGCTCCGCCAGCGCCGTGCGCAGCGCCTCGCGGCCTTCGACGATGCGGCCATGCGGCGCCTCGGGACCGCGCGCCATGATCCAGCGGAAATCCGGCGTGACGCAGGCCGCGACGGCCTCGACGTCGCCGGTGTTGAAGGCCTTGCCGAAGCGCCGGAACAGCGCCTGCAGTTCAGGAGACAGCGCGCTCATGTCGCACCCAGCAATATGCGCAAACGGTCAGGCAGCGGCACCGACTTCTGCTGGGCCATGTCGTACCACACCAGCGTCGCGTAACCCTCGGCGCACAGCGCGTCAGCCTCGACATGGCGCAGCCGGTAGTGGGTCTGCACGCTGCTGCGTCCGACCTTGCCGGCGTGCAGCGACACCTCGACACTCGCCGGATAGTCCAGCGGGCGGTGGTAATGGCAGGCCGCATTGAGCAGCACGATCACCGGATGCGGCGGCACCGTCGGAATGCCCAGCCCGGATACCCAGCGCATGCGCGTCTCTTCCATGAAGCGGAAGAAGCCAGTGTTGTTGACATGCCCTTCCGCGTCCATGTCGCCCCAGCGCACCGGGATCACCGTGGTGAAAACCGGTGGCGCAAGGGGCGCATCGTCACTGACGATACGAATCACACCGGGCTCCGCTGCCTCCGCAATCGGTCAGACCACGTTGCGTTTGTGCAGGTCCGCGATCTCGCCATCGCGGTATCCCAGTTCGCGCAGGATCTCGTCGGTGTGCTGGCCGCAGTCCGGCGTCGCGCTGCGGATCTCGTGCTGGGTGCGCGACAGGCGGAAGGGCTGGTTGATCACCGCGACATCGCCGACACCGGGGATGTGCAGCGGCGCCGCCATCTTGTTGTACTGCACCTGCGGATCGGCGAACACTTCGTCCATCTTGTAAATCGGTCCGCCGGCCACGCCACATTCCTCGAAGCGGGCAGTCCAGTACGCCTTGTCCTTCTGGACCATCAGCGCCTGCAGTTCCTTGTTGAGCGCGGCGCGGTTCTTAGAACGCGCAGCACGGTCCTTGTACTCGGGTTTTTCATTGAGTCCGTCGGCACCCAGCGCCTTGCACAGCCGCGCGAACATCTCGTTGTCGCCGGCGGCGATGTTCATGTAACCGTCGCTGGTCTGGAACACGCCGGTGGGAATCGAGGTTGGATGGTCGTTGCCGGCCTGCTCGGGCACTTCACGTTCCACGGTCCAGCGCGCAGCCTGGAAGTCGAGCAGCGCGATCATCGCGTTGAGCAGCGACACCTCGACCCACTGCCCTTCTCCCGATTCCTCGCGCTCGAGCAGCGCAGTCATGATGCCCAGCGCGCAATAAAGACCTGCAGCGGAATCCGACACCGCGCAGCCGGCGCGCATCGGGCCGCGGCCGGGTTCACCGGTGATCGCCATCAGCCCGCCCATGCCCTGGGTCACCTGGTCAAAGCCGGGGCGCTTGGCATAGGGGCCGCTCTGGCCGAAGCCGGAGATGCTGGCGAGGATGATCCTTTTGTTGACCTTCTTCAGCGACTCGTAGTCGATGCCGAGCCGGTTCTTGACGTCGGGGCGGTAGTTCTCGGCAACGACGTCCGACTTCTCGACCAGTTTCATGAAAATCTTGAGGCCGTCCGGATCCTTAAGGTTCAGCGTGAAGCCGCGCTTGTTGCGATGCAGGTTCTGGAAGTCGGCGCCGGTGCGCTTGCCGCCCCAGCCATCGGACAGGTTGAGTCCCGGCGGCGTCTCGATCTTGATCACATCGGCACCCCAGTCGGCGAGCTGTCGCACCGCCGTCGGGCCGGAACGCACGCGGGTCAGGTCGATTACACGGAAGCGGGACAGCGGGCCGCGGCGTTGGGTCGTTGCAGTCATGGTGTCGTCTCTCTCGAAATCAAAAACAGAACTAGGCTAAGCAATTCATTGAATTGGATTTTTTTCCTGCGGCACCGCAGCGGACGCCACGGGCTGCAGACCTCCGCGCAGCCGGGATAACCCCGAGTTTCGCACAAAACACCGCCGCTTTCCCCGCCTCCCGGGGGCCGTGATATAAGAATCGTGCAATGAGTGCCCCTGTCCACGTCATGCCGGTCGATTTCGAACGCCAGCGCGCGGTCTGCGCGGCGTTGCGCGCCTTCATGCCGGAACACAGCGTGTTGTTCGAACGCGAGGACGTCACACCCTATGAATGTGACGGCCTGTCGGCCTACCGCCAGGTGCCCATGGTGGTGGCGCTGCCCGAGAACGAAACACAGGTCTGCGAGATCCTCGAAACCTGCCACGCCATGCGAGTGCCGGTGGTGGCCCGCGGCGCCGGCACCGGGCTGTCGGGCGGCGCATTGCCCCTGGGCAATGGCGTGCTGCTGTCGCTGACCAAGCTGAAAAACATCCTCGCCGTGAACCCACAGGCACGTACCGCAAGGGTGCAGCCCGGTGTGCGCAATCTCGCCATTTCGGAGGCTGCCGCGCCCCACGGCCTGTATTACGCGCCGGACCCCTCGAGCCAGATCGCCTGCTCCATCGGCGGCAATGTCGCCGAGAATTCCGGCGGCGTGCACTGCCTGAAGTACGGGCTGACCGTGCACAACATCCTCAAGCTGCGCGTCGCCACCATCGAGGGCGAGATCGTCGAACTCGGCGGAGACGGACTCGATGCCTCCGGCTATGACCTGATGGCGCTGCTGACCGGCTCCGAAGGCCTGCTCGGCGTGGTCACCGAAATCACCGTGAAACTGCTGCCGAAACCGGAATGCGCGCAGGTGGTGCTTGCGGCCTTCGACGATGTCGGCGCCGCCGGCCAGGCCGTGGCCAATGTCATCGCCGCCGGCATCATTCCCGCCGGCATGGAAATGATGGACCAGCCGGCAACGCTGGCGGTCGAACCTTTCGTCAACGCCGGTTATCCGACCGACGCCGCCGGCATTCTGCTTTGCGAATCCGACGGCACGCGCGAGGAAGTTGCCGACGAGATCGCGCGCATCGAGAAAATCATGCAGGACAGCGGCGCGCACCTGGTGCGGGTGTCGTGCGACGAGGCCGAACGCCTGAAGTTCTGGGCGGGCCGCAAGGCGGCCTTCCCCGCGGTGGGCCGGCTGTCGCCGGACTACTACTGCATGGACGGCACGATCCCGAGGCGGCGGCTCGCCGAGGTGCTGCGCGGCATCGCGGCAATGGAAAAGAATTACGAGCTGCGCTGCGCCAACGTGTTCCACGCCGGCGACGGCAACCTGCACCCGCTGATCCTCTACGACGCCAACGATCCCGGCCAGCTGCAGCGCGCCGAACTGTTCGGCGCGAAAATCCTCAAGCTGTGCATAGACGTCGGCGGCACCATCACCGGCGAGCATGGCGTGGGGGTCGAGAAAATCGATTCGATGTGCGTGCAGTTCGGCACCGCCGAGCTGGAAAGCTTCCACGCGCTGAAGCGCGCCTTCGACGAGCATGAGCTGCTCAATCCCGGCAAGGCTGTGCCGACGCTGCACCGCTGCGCCGAGTTCGGGCGCATGCACGTGCATTCGGGGGCGGAAAAGTTTCCCGAGCTGCCGAGATTCTGAAAACCCAAAACCAGCCACAGAGGACACAGAGGACACAGAGAAAAACCGGTAGCAGTTGCGCAGTGTTTGTTGCGAACTGCCACCATGCCTGTGCACTCCCCCGATCCGGATGGATGACCTGATCCAGCAATTTGCCGACACCATCCGCGCCGCCGCCGAGGACCGGCGGCCGCTGCGCATCCGCGGCGGCGGCAGCAAGGATTTCTACGGGAACCCGGCAAGCGGCGAGGACTTCGACGTAACGGGTTACCGCGGCATCATCGATTACGAACCGACAGAGCTGGTGATCACCGCCCGCGCCGGCACGCCGCTGGTGGAAATTGAACCCGCCATGCGCGGACACGGCCAGATGCTCGGCTTCGAACCGCCGCATTTCGGCGGCGGCGCGACCATCGGCGGCTGCATCGCCGCGGGGCTGTCGGGTCCGCGCCGTGCAACCGCCGGCTCTGCCCGCGATTTCGTGCTCGGCCTGCGCCTGCTCGACGGCCGCGGCACCGACCTGCGTTTCGGCGGCCAGGTCATGAAAAACGTTGCCGGTTACGACGTGTCACGGCTCATCACCGGTTCGCTGGGCACCTTGGGCGTGATTCTCGAAGTATCACTGAAAGCGCTGCCACTGCCACAGGCCGAATTGACGCTGTGCTGCGAACAGCCGCGCAGCGAAGCGATCGAATTGATGAATGCCTGGGCCGGCCAGCCGCTGCCGCTCACCGCCACCTGCCATGTCGAGAAACGGCTCTATGTCAGGCTCTCCGGCGCGGAGTCCGCGGTGCGGGCCGCGGCAAAAAAAATCGGCGGCGAGGAAGTTGCCAACGCGACGGAATTCTGGAGTGGCGTGCGCGACCATCGTGACCTGTTCTTCTCCGGCGACACCCCGGTGTGGCGGATGTCGGTGGCCTCGACCGCGCCGGAAATCGACCTCCCCGGCCACCAGCTGGTCGAATGGGGCGGCGCGCTGCGCTGGCTGAAAACCGATGCCGACGCCGACAGTGTGCGCAAGGCCGCGCGCCAGGCAGGCGGCCATGCCACGCTGATCCGCCGCGGCCAGCACAGCACCGGCGCCTTCCATCCGCTTCCGGAAACCCTGATGCGCCTGCATCGCCGCGTCAAGCAGGCGATGGACCCGGTGGGGATCTTCAATCCGGGACGGCTTTATCCAAATTTATAAATGCCAAAGACAGAAACAAAGCATAGCCACAGAGAACACAGAGAAGATCAAAAACAAAACCTTGTTAGACATCATGTATTGACCTGCCGCACCTCAAGTGGCGCGGGTTACGCTTGG
>CAYSQJ010000024.1:0-9115 GCA_964433345.1 uncultured Bordetella sp. | reverse complement strand
CCCATGACCTCGAGCTTGTTGAAGATGTAGGGCTTGAACAGCTCCAGCGCCATTTTCTTCGGCAGGCCGCACTGGTGCAGCTTAAGCTGCGGGCCCACCACGATGACCGAGCGGCCGGAGTAATCGACGCGTTTGCCCAGCAGGTTCTGGCGGAAACGTCCGCCCTTGCCCTTGATCATGTCGGCAAGCGATTTCAGCGGACGCTTGTTGGCGCCGGTCATTGCCTTGCCGCGACGGCCGTTGTCGAGCAGTGAATCAACGGCCTCCTGCAGCATCCGCTTCTCGTTGCGCACGATGATCTCGGGCGCCTTGAGCTCGAGCAGGCGTTTCAGGCGGTTGTTGCGGTTGATCACGCGGCGATAAAGATCGTTCAGGTCGGAGGTCGCGAAACGGCCACCGTCCAGCGGCACCAGCGGGCGCAATTCCGGCGGCAGCACCGGCAACACTTCCATGACCATCCAGTCGGGCTTGATACCCGACTTCTGGAACGCCTCCAGCACCTTCAGCCGCTTGGATATCTTTTTGATCTTGGTTTCCGAACTGGTCGCCTTGAGGTCGACGCGCAGCGTCTCGACCTCGTGGTTCAGGTCCAGGCTGCGCAACAGCGCGCGCACACCTTCGGCACCCATGGAGGCGCTGAAATCGTCGCCGAACTCCTCGACCTTCGCCAGATAATCGTCCTCGGTCATCAACTGGCAGCGCTTGAGCGGCGTCATGCCCGGATCGGTGACGACGTAGGCTTCAAAGTAAAGCACGCGCTCGATGTCGCGCAGCGTCATGTCGAGCACCATGCCCAGGCGCGACGGCAGGGACTTCAGGAACCAGATATGGGCGACGGGGCTCGCGAGCTCAATGTGGCCCATGCGCTCGCGCCGCACCTTGGACAGCGTCACTTCGACGCCGCACTTCTCGCAGATAACGCCGCGGTGCTTGAGGCGCTTGTACTTGCCGCACAGGCACTCATAGTCCTTGGTGGGCCCGAAAATCTTCGCGCAGAACAGGCCGTCACGCTCCGGTTTGAACGTGCGGTAATTGATCGTTTCCGGCTTCTTGACCTCGCCGTAAGACCAGGAACGGATCTTCTCGGGCGATGCAAGCCCGATCTTGATCGCGTCAAATTCCTCTTCCTGCGTAACCTGTTTGAACAAATCAAGCAGTGCTTTCATCGCAAACTCCTACGTAATCTTTGCCGTGCTGCGCGGTTCGCTGCGTCCGGCGGCCAACTTCGGCCGCCGTTCCCTGGTTCCTGTCCTGATCAATACCGGTTGCGGTCGAGGTCGATGTCGATCGCCAGCGAGCGGATCTCCTTGACCAGCACGTTGAACGATTCCGGCATGCCGGCCTCGATGCGGTGATCGCCCTTGACGATGGACTCGTAGACCTTGCGCCGGCCCTCGGTGTCGTCCGACTTGACCGTGAGCATTTCCTGCAGCACATAGGCCGCGCCGTAGGCCTCCAGCGCCCACACCTCCATCTCGCCGAAGCGCTGGCCGCCGAATTGCGCCTTGCCGCCCAGCGGCTGCTGGGTCACCAGGCTGTACGGGCCGGTCGAACGCGCGTGCATCTTGTCGTCGACCAGGTGATGCAGCTTCAGCATGTGCATGTAGCCGACGGTGACCGGCCTTTCGAAAGGATCGCCGGTGCGGCCGTCATACAGCGTCACCTGCGTCTTGCTCGAGGTGAAGCCGAGCCTCTTCGTGCGTTCGTCATCGGCCGGATAGGCGAGATCCAGCATCTGCCCGATCTCCACCTCTGTCGCGCCGTCGAACACCGGTGTTGCAAACGGAACGCCGTTGCGCAGATTGGCGGCCAGCTCAATCACTTCCTCGTCCTTCAGAGTGTCGAGGTCAACCGGCTTGCCATTGGTGTTGTAAATCTTGTCGAGCATCTTGCGCACGTCAGCCGCCCTGGCCTGCGCCTTGAGCATTTCGCCGATGCGGATGCCGAGCCCCTTCGCCGCCCATCCAAGATGGGTTTCGAGGATCTGGCCGACGTTCATCCGCGAAGGTACGCCCAGCGGGTTGAGCACGATGTCCACCGGCGTGCCGTCGGCCATGTGCGGCATGTCTTCAACCGGGGTGATCTTCGAAATCACGCCCTTGTTGCCGTGGCGGCCGGCCATCTTGTCGCCGGGCTGCAGCTGGCGCTTGACCGCGAGGTAAACCTTGACCATTTTCTGCACGCCCGGCGGCAGTTCGTCGCCGCTGGTGAGCTTCTTTTTCTTCTCGTCATAGGCCTTGTCGAACTGCAGCTTGGTCTGCGCGAGGCTCTCCTTGATCTGCTCCATCTGCGCCGCCGCTTCCTCGTTGGCGAGACGGATGTCAAACCAGCTGTGACGCTCCACCTCGGCCAGATAGGCCTTGGTGATCTTGGAGCCCTTGGCAAGCTTCTTGGGGCCGCCATTGGCGGTCTTGCCATTGAGCAGGCGCTCGAGCCGCTCAAACGCATCGTTCTCGACGATGCGCAGCTGGTCGCCAAGGTCTTTTTTGTAGCGCTTCAGCTCGTCATCGATGATCTGCTGCGCACGCTTGTCGCGCTCGATGCCTTCACGGGTGAACACCTGGACGTCGATCACGGTACCCGACATGCCGGAGGGCACGCGCAGGCTGGTGTCCTTCACGTCGGAAGCCTTTTCACCGAAGATTGCGCGCAGCAGCTTCTCTTCCGGGGTCAGCTGGGTCTCGCCCTTGGGCGTTACCTTGCCGACCAGCACGTCGCCGGCCTCGACCTCGGCACCGATGTGGATGATGCCCGATTCATCGAGATGGCCGAGTTGCGACTCCGACAGGTTGGAAATGTCGCGGGTGATTTCCTCCGGGCCCAGCTTGGTGTCGCGGGCAACCACCGACAACTCTTCGATATGGATCGAAGTAAAGCGGTCATCGGCAACCACACGCTCCGAAATCAGGATCGAGTCCTCGAAGTTGTAGCCATTCCAGGGCATGAAAGCCACCAGCATGTTCTGCCCCAGCGCCAGTTCGCCCATATCGGTCGAGGCGCCGTCGGCCACCACGTCGCCGCGGGCAATGTGATCGCCCACCTTGACCAGCGGCCGCTGGTTGATGTTGGTGTTCTGGTTCGAACGCTGGTATTTCACCAGGTTGTAGATGTCCACGCCGACTTCACCGGCGGAGGTTTCATCATCGTTCACGCGAACCACGATACGGCCTGCGTCGATGTAGTCGACCACGCCGCCGCGGCGGGCCTGCACCGCGGTGCCGGAGTCGACCGCGACGGTACGCTCCAGCCCGGTGCCGACCAGCGGCTTTTCCGCACGCAGGCAGGGAACCGCCTGGCGCTGCATGTTGGAACCCATCAGCGCGCGGTTGGCGTCGTCGTGCTCCAGGAACGGGATCAGCGAAGCTGCCACCGAGACGGCCTGCGCCGGAGCAACGTCCATGTACTCAATGCGGTCCGGTGACGACAGCGCGAATTCATTGTGGTGACGGCAGGAAACCAGCTCGTCGGTGAATTTGCCGTTCTTGTCGAGTGCGGCATTCGCCTGGGCAATCACGTACTTGCCTTCCTCGATCGCCGACAGGTAATGAATCTCGTCGCTGACCTTGCCGTCCTTGACCTTGCGGTACGGCGTCTCAAGGAAACCGTAATCGTTGGTGCGGGCATAGATCGCCAGCGAATTGATCAGGCCGATGTTCGGACCTTCCGGAGTCTCGATCGGACAGACGCGACCATAGTGGGTCGGATGCACGTCGCGCACCTCGAAACCGGCACGCTCGCGGGTCAGGCCACCCGGTCCCAGCGCCGAAACACGGCGTTTGTGGGTGATTTCAGACAGCGGATTGGTCTGGTCCATGAACTGCGAAAGCTGCGATGAACCGAAAAACTCGCGGATCGCCGCGGATACCGGCTTGGCGTTGATCAGGTCGTGCGGCATCAGGTTGTCGGACTCCGCCTGCGACAGGCGTTCACGCACCGCGCGCTCGACACGCACCAGACCGGCACGGAACTGGTTTTCGGCCAGCTCGCCCACCGAACGCACGCGGCGGTTGCCGAGGTGATCGATGTCGTCGATCTCGCCCTTGCCGTTGCGCAGTTCGACCAGGATGCGGATAACCGCAACGATGTCGTCCGGCGACAGCGTGCTCTCCCCGGTCAGTTCGGAGCGGCCCACGCGGCGGTTGAATTTCATGCGGCCAACGGCGGACAGGTCATAGCGGTCAGCCGAGAAGAACAGCCCGTTGAACAGGGTCTTCACCGCATCTTCGGTCGGCGGCTCTCCAGGACGCATCATCCTGTAAATAGCGATCTGCGCCGCCAGCTGGTCGGCGGTTTCGTCGATGCGCAGGGTCTGGGAAATATAGGGGCCCTGGTCGAGATCGTTGGTATAGATGGTCTCGATGCTGTCCACACCGGCTTCGCGCAGCTTGGCGAGCACCTCTTCGGTGATCTCGTCGTTGGCGTTTGCCACCAGTTCCCCGGTGGACTTGTCGATCACATTTTTCGCCAGCGCGCGGCCGAGCAGGAAATCCTCGGGAACGTCGAGGCGCTTGAGCCCTGCCGCCTCCATGTCACGGACATGCTTCACCGTGATCCGCTTGTCCTTGGCAACAATCAGCTTGCCGCCCTTTGCCGTAATGTCGAAGCGGGCAGTTTCACCGCGCATCCGCTCCGGCTTCAGTTCAAACTCCACACCGCCCTTGGAAATGTGGAAGGTGTCGAACTCGAAGAATTCCTTGAGGATCTGCTCGGATGAATAACCCAGCGCCTTGAGCAGGATAGTGACCGGCATCTTGCGACGGCGGTCGACGCGGAAATACAGGTAGTCCTTGGCGTCGTACTCGAAATCCAGCCAGGAACCGCGATAGGGAATGATTCGCGCCGAGAACAAAAGCTTGCCGGAGGAATGGGTCTTGCCCCGATCATGCTCGAAGAACACGCCCGGCGAGCGGTGCAGCTGGGAAACGATCACGCGCTCGGTGCCGTTGATGACAAACGAGCCGGTGCCGGTCATCAGCGGGATTTCGCCCATGTAGACTTCCTGCTCCTTGACCTCCTTGATCGTGGGCTTCGACGCCTCCTTGTCCATGATCGTCAGCCGGACCTTGGCGCGCAGCGGCGCCGCAAGGGTCAGGCCGCGCTGCTGGCATTCCTTGACGTCGAAGGGAGGCGCTCCCAGCGAGTAGCTGACGAACTCCAGCCGGGCGTTCTTCGAGTGGCTTTCGATCGGGAAAATGCTGGTGAATGCCGCCTGCAGGCCTTCATTCTTGCGCGCATGCGGCGGCGTGAATTCCTGGAGGAATGCCGCAAACGATTCGAGCTGGGTCGTCAGCAGGTACGGCACCTGCAGCACGCTCTCGCGCTTGGCGAAACTCTTGCGAATGCGTTTCTTTTCGGTGAATGAATAGGCCATGTCCACTCCGGAGCAGAGTCAGAAAGTCAAACGTTGCAGGTCACAGTCGCATGTTGCACGGTATGACCTGCCACTTTCGACCTTCAGCAAATCAGTCAAAAGGCACCGGGCAGAGCAACCCGCCCGGTGCAAGGTCCAGCAATTACTTGATCTCGGCAGTGCCGCCAGCCTCGGTGATCTGCTTGGCGATCGCCTCGGCGTCCGCCTTCGGTATGCCTTCCTTGACGGGTTTCGGGGCGCCGTCGACCAGATCCTTGGCTTCCTTCAGGCCCAGGCCGGTCACCGCACGCACCACCTTGATGACGTTGACCTTGTTGGCACCGGCGTTCGTCAGATTGACGGTGAACTCGGTCTTCTCTTCCGCAGCGGCGGCACCACCACCGGCGGCAGGGGCCGCAACGGCGACAGCGGCAGCAGCGGCCGAGACGCCGAACTTCTCTTCCATCTCTTTGATCAGCTGGGACAACTCGAGCACGGTCATACCGGCGATCGCGTCGAGGATTTCTGCTTTGGCAACAGCCATGTCGTTCTCCTGAATACCTAAAAGTTTAATAAAAACAATAAGTTATAACTGCGGCGAGCACGCCCGAAGGCGATGGACTCACGCCGCCTGCTTTTCTTTCTGATCCCGCACGGCGGCAAGCGCACGCACGAACTTGGTCGGCACCTCGTTGAGTGTCCGCACAAAGGTCGCCACGGGGGCCTGCATGGTTCCGAGCAGGGTCGCGAGCAGTTCCTGACGGCTGGGCATCTTGGCAAGCGCCGCTACTTCATTGGCACTCATCACGACGTTCGGCATTGCGCCGCCCTTGATCACGAGACGCTCATTACCCTTCGAAAACTCGTGCAGCACCTTGGCAGCCGCCACCGGGTCGCTCGAAATGCCGTAGGCCAGCGGACCGATCATCTGGTCAGCCAGGGCCTTGAACGGCGTTTCGGCAACGGCGCGGCGCGCCAGGGTATTCTTCAGAACGCGGAAGTACACGCCCGACTCGCGCGCTTTTTTGCGCAACTCGGTCATGGCTCCCACGGGCAGGCTGCGGTACTCTGCGAGTACGATGGTCTGGGCTTGCGCAACCTGCGCGCTCACTTCGGCCACCACCGCTTGCTTCTGCTCCAGATTGAGACTCAAGGTCGTTCTCCGTTAAACGTTAAACGATGACCGGCGGACGCTGCCTGGAAGGAGTCCGGATCGCCTCTCGGCTTTCCGGATGATCTCTTCCCCGCATGCCCGCCGTACTGCACGGCGACTGATCCAGGAGCCAGACATGAACATGTTTGACCTGTTTCGGGCACACCGTCTGCGTAGGACTCCGGCTTCCGGCCTGCAGCTGGCTGCGGCCTTCGTCCGAAAATTAAACCTTCCGGCACCTACGGTCTTTGACAACCCGCCGGCGATGCACTGCCGGCGGCCCAAAGTTACTGCCCTGCGCGAAAGCCGCAGGGGCTTGAAATCACTGCTGTTGCGCGAAGCTCGACTGATCGACGCGCACGCCGGGACCCATGGTGCTGGAAACCGCCACCTTCTTCAGGTAGATCCCCTTGGCACCCGCCGGGCGCGACTTGTTCACGGCATCAACCAGCGCGCGAATGTTCTCTTCGAGCGCATCGACGGTAAAGGAGGCACGGCCGACCGTGCACTGCACGATGCCCGCCTTGTCGGCGCGGTACTGGACCTGGCCGGCCTTGGCGTTCTTCACAGCCAGCGTCACATCCATGGTCACGGTGCCCACTTTCGGGTTCGGCATCAGGCCGCGCGGACCCAGCACCTGGCCCAGCTGGCCGACAACGCGCATCGCGTCAGGAGTGGCGATCACCACGTCAAAATCCATCCTGCCGCCCTTGATCTCCGCCGCGAGGTCATCGAAGCCGACGAGATCAGCACCGGCATCCTTCGCCTGCTGCGCCTTGTCGCCCTGGGCGAACACCGCGACGCGCACCGTCTTGCCGGTGCCCTGGGGCAACACCACCGAGCCGCGCACGTTCTGGTCGGACTTCTTGGCATCGATGCCGAGATTGATCGCGACATCGACCGCCTCGTTGAACTTCGCGGTGGCGCTTTCCTTGACCAGCTGCAACGCATCCTTCAGCGCATAGAGCTTGCTGCGGTCAACCTTGGCACGCACCGCCTTGTAGCGTTTGGATACGTTGGCCATTTACACACCCTCCACATCGACGCCCATGCTGCGGGCGCTGCCGGCGATGGTGCGCACGGCTGCATTGAGATCCGCCGCGGTCAGATCGGGCATCTTCGCCTTCGCGATCTCTTCAACCTGGGCACGGGTCAGGCGACCCACTTTTTCCGAATTCGGACGCTTGCTGCCGCTTTCGATCTTGGCAGCCTTCTTGATCAGGACCGACGCCGGCGGCGTCTTCATGATGAAGGTGAAGCTCTTGTCCTGATAGGCGGTGATCACCACGGGTACCGGCAGGCCGGGCTCCATCTTCTGCGTGGCCGCATTGAAGGCCTTGCAGAATTCCATGATGTTCAGGCCGCGCTGGCCGAGCGCCGGACCGATGGGCGGCGAGGGATTCGCCTTTCCCGCCGGCACCTGCAGCTTGATGAAGCCGACTACTTTCTTTGCCATCACACTCTCCTTGCGGGTTCAGACGGGCGCGCACCGCAAGACGCGACGCCCTCCCCGGGGTTAAAAAATCAGGCCTTTTCGACCTGACCGAAATCCAGCTCTACCGGTGTCGAGCGGCCGAAAATCGTCACCGACACGCGCAACTTGCTCTTGTCGTAATTGACGTCTTCCACGTTGCCGTGAAAATCTGCAAACGGGCCTTCCTTGACCCGAACCGCTTCGCCCACCTCGAACAGCACCTTCGGCCGCGGCTTCTCGACGCCCTCCTGAATCTGGCTCAGGATGTTCTGCACTTCCTTGTCCGAGATCGGCGTCGGCTTGGTCGCAGTGCCACCGACGAAACCGGTGACCTTGGCCGTATTCTTGATCAGATGCCAGGTCTCGTCGGTCATCTCCATCTCGACCAGCACATAGCCCGGGAAGAACTTCCGCTCGCTGATGCTCTTCTGGCCGCCCTTCATCTCGATCACTTCCTCGACCGGCACCAGGATCTGGCCGAACTTGTCCTCCATGCCGGCGCGACGGATGCGATCGAGCAACGCGCGCTGCACGCTCTTCTCGAAGCCGGAATAGGCGTGCACCACATACCATTTCTTGCTCATCATTCCCCGCCGATCAGCTTTTTGACGGCCCACAGCAGGATGCCGTCGACAATCCACAGGAACAGCGCCATGACGACCACGAAAACGAACACGATCGCGGTCGCCTGCAATGTCTCGTTGCGCGTGGGCCAGACCACCTTGCGGGTCTCCGCCGCGGACTCGTGGGCAAAGGCAAAGAAGCTCTGCCCCGCCGCGGTGGTCCACAGCACGGCAGCGCCCGCCGCCAGCCCGGCCAAAAACGCCGCCAGCCGGATGACCGTGGCGCTTTCCTGCAGGTAATAAAACCCGCCGACACCTGCGGCAACGAGCAACACGGCCACCGCAACCTTGATCTTGTCCACTATCAAAACCACCTTGTGCTGGCCTTGGTGCCGGGCCTTTCAGCCCGGCATTCCAGCCTTGAATGCTGCCTGTTGTTGGCAGGCCAGGAGGGAATCGAACCCCCAACCTTCGGTTTTGGAGACCGACGCTCTGCCAGTTGAGCTACTGGCCTGCAGCCTTACTCGATAATCTTGGCGACGACGCCGGCGCCGACGGTGCGACCACCCTCGCGG
>CAYSQJ010000023.1:0-10892 GCA_964433345.1 uncultured Bordetella sp. | reverse complement strand
CACGGCGAGTCCTACAAGCCCATCGTGGCCGAGGCTGCCAAAAAGTCGGCCGACAAGGTTTTCAACCGCATCTGCGTCACCCACCTGCTGATGGACGACGCCAAGGAGAACCGGGTTGCGGGAGCCGTCGGTTTCAACGTCCGTACCGGCAACTACCACGTCTTCAAATCCAAGACTGTGATCTGCGGCGCGGGCGGCGCCTCCAACATTTTCAAGCCGCGTTCGGTGGGCGAAGGTTCCGGCCGCACCTGGTATGCCCCCTGGTCGTCTGCGTCGGCCTACGGCCTGATGATCAACGCCGGCGCCAAGATGACGCAGATGGAAAACCGCATCGTGCTGGCACGGTTCAAGGACGGTTACGGCCCGGTCGGCGCCTACTTCCTTCATCTGAAGACTTACACGCAGAACGGTCTGGGCGAGGAATACGAATCCAAGTGGTTCCCCGCGCTGCAGGAAATGGTCGGCAAGGAATATCTCGATCCGGAGGCCTCTCACCTGACCCACCGGCCGATCCCGACCTGCCTGCGCAACCATTGCATCATCAGCGAAGTGAATGCCGGACGCGGCCCCATACACATGGTGACCATGAAAGCCTTCCAGGATCCGCATCTGGAAGAGGTCGGCTGGGAAAACTTCCTCGGCATGACCGTCGGCCAGGCGGTTCTGTGGGCCGCCACCGACGTGGATCCCAAAAACGAGAACCCCGAGCTGACGACCTCGGAACCCTATGTCATGGGCTCCCATGCCACCGGCTCGGGTGCCTGGTGCTCGGGTCCCGAGGATGTTTCCCCTCCGGAGTATTTCTGGGGTTACAACCGCATGACGACAATCGAGGGCCTGTTCGGCGCCGGTGACGCAGTCGGCGGGACGCCGCATGCCTTCTCGTCCGGTTCGTTCACCGAAGGCCGACTCGCAGCGAAGGCTGCCTGCAAGTATATCGACGACGGCAAGGCCGAAGGCATTGTCGTTTCCGAAGAGCAGATCAACCGCCGCAAGAAAGAGATCTACAAGCCGCTGGAGCATTACAAAACCTACCGCAATGCGATCGTGGCAGGGGATGTCAACCCGCACTACATCAATCCCAAGCAGGGCCTGGATCGCCTGCAAAAGCTGATGGACGAGTATTGCGGCGGTGTGACCGTTGGCTACATGACCAACGAGAAACTCCTGAATATTGGCCTCAAGAAGCTCGCGATCATGGAGGAAGACCTTGAGAACCTGGCTGCGAAGGACGTTCACGAACTGCTGCGTGCCTGGGAGTTGAAGCACCGGCATCGCGCGGCAGAGTGCGTCACTCAGCACACGCTGTTCCGCAAGGAAACACGCTGGCCGGGTTACTACTACCGGGGTGACGCGATGAAGGTGGACGACGAGAACTGGCATGTACTGACAGTTTCCCGCCGTGACCCCGAAACCGGTGAATACACCATGGAGAAGGCGCCCTGTTATCACCTGGTTGGCGAAAACGAGTAGTGATGTCTCCGGGCGGGGATCCTCGCAGGATCCTCTGCCCGGCGAAGAAAAGGCCGATATGTCGAGCGTCATGAGCCCTGCAAAGCCGGAATCTTCCGGACACCAGGAGCCCCGCGTGAACATCATCGAGAAAACCGACGAGGAGATTCTGGCCACGGCCAATCTCCTGTGGCGTGATCTCGTCAAAGCTTCCAATGAGGGCAAGTACGGAGAGTTCGCGAAGAACTTTTCCAGTTCCCTGGCGCGAGCCATAGACCAGGTCGTTGCGGGCCACCAGTTTGCCAACAGCGAACTGGCGAGAAGCCTTTCCGAAGAGATCGACTCGCTGGGCATCATCCGCCGTGGCGAGCATGTGACCGTTCTCTACCGGCAGCGCAGCACCAAGAAACCGGGCGAATGGCTGGGCAGGCTGGTCATCGGGTATGAGGATGGAAAGGTCAGGATCTTCGGTGCATCCATCTTTTGAAGGTTTTGTCGGGACTTGAGATGAGCGAAGCCATCCAGGACGGCAAGTTTGTCGAGTTGACCTACAAGGTTCTCGACCGGAAGACGAGGCATGTTCTCACACGGGTCGAGTTCCCCTTGGGCTATGTCCACGGGCACAACGAGATTCTGGCTCCGTCCGTTCACAAGGAGCTGGAAGGCAGGTCAGCTGGCGAGGTCATCGAGGTGGTGATCGACGGCAACCAGATCTTTGGTCCCAGGGATGAGTCGCTGGTCTTTTCCGATCACATCGAGAATGTTCCCGAGGAGTACCGGCAGATCGGCACCTCCATCCTGATGGAGAACGACAGGGGGCAGACACGCAGTTTCCTGGTGACGCATTTGGACGACGAGAGGCTGACTGTCGACGGCAACAACCCGCTTTCCGGGAGGGAGGTGGTATTCACACTCGAGATACTGACCGTGCGCGATGCCACTGATGAAGAAATCAAGGCGGGTGGTGCAATCATTGCGGGTGCGGATATCGACCCGGCGCTGATGAGACCTGTTTGAGCGACGGGGCGGAATGGCGGCGAACGACTTCCAGACTTGTTACTTGCAATCCTGATTAAATGAAAAAGGTGACTTATGATCGATCAAAAACCCAGCAATACCCCGGTTCCTGACGGCCATACGGATTTTTATACGACGCGTCAGATGCCGCCCAGCGCGAAGGGGTTTGTCGGTTTCGAAACCGTCTGGAAGCCGCTTCAGAAGGAAGTCGAATACAAGACGCCGAAACGGCCGTAACACGGAATTTCTGCGCTTCGCCCCTGCGGTTGCGAGTCGGCGCAGGTGTCGTGCAGATGACGATGGTCTTGCGATGGTTGGCGGCGCGCCCGGCTCCGTCAGTAGTGCCATCGACGGGTAAGGCAGGGGACGGACATGAAAAAGCCGCCTGAAGGGCGGCTTTTTTGTGTCCGGAGAAACCCGTCGGACCGTCAGCGGGCGGAGTGACCGGTCAGCTTCACTTCGACCTTGTCCTCATCCTTGATGGTGGCGTAATAGGCACGAAGAACCTCGAGCACCTCGGGCCGGCTGAATTCGGCGGGAACCGGATCGCCGTCGGACAGCCATTTGCGCAGCTTGGTGCCGGAGACCAGCAGTCGGTCCTTTTCCTCGTGAGGGCAGGTTTTAGCCGAGGCCATGCCGCCGCACTGGTAGCACCAGAAAGTCCAGTCGATCTTCAGCGGCTGGGTTTCCAGCGCGCCGCGCGGAATTTCATCGAAAATGTGATGTGCATCGAAGGGGCCGTAGTAGCTGCCGACACCGGCATGGTCACGGCCGATGATCTGGTGCGAACAACCGTAGTTCTGGCGGAAGAGGGCATGCAGCAGGGCTTCCCGCGGTCCGGCATAACGCATGTCGAGCGGATAGCCGGATTGCACCACCGTTTTTTTGACGAAATATTTTTCGATCAGCAAGGCGATGGCCTTGGTGCGTACGTCTGCCGGGATGTCGCCGGGCTTCAGATTGCCGAGCAGTGAATGCACCAGCACGCCGTCGCAGACCTCAATGGCCACCTTGGCGAGATACTCGTGAGAGCGGTGCATCGGGTTGCGGGTCTGGAATGCGGCGACAGTGGCCCAGCCATTGGCGTCGAACAAGGCGCGGGTCTCTGCCGGAGTCATGTACATGGCGCCGTACTTTTCCGGGAAACCGCCCTGCGACAGCACTTTGACCGGCCCGGCGAGGTTGACTTCCCCCTGTTCCATGACCATCCGGACGCCAGGATGCTCGGCATCCGTGGTGCGAAACACCGCCTTGCACTCGTGTGACTTGTCGATGGAGTATTTTTCGGTGACCCGCATCGTGGCGAGGATTTCGCCATTGTCCGGGTCGGCCAGCGCGATTTCACTGCCGGCCTTGATCGCATCTGCTTCCGGTTTTGTCGCGGACAGGGTGATTGGAATGGGCCAGAACACACCACTGGTCAGTGTGTAGCGGTCGCAGGCGCCACGCCAGTCATCATGTCCCATGAAGCCGTCGAGTGGCGTGAAACCGCCGATGCCGAGCATCAGCAGGTCGCCTTTTTCTCGGGAACTGACGGTGAGTTTCGGCAGGCTGGCGGCACGCCGGAGTTCGGTTTCGAGTGCGGAGCCTTCAAGCAGCAAAGGCTTCAGTTTGCCCCCTCCGTGGGGATTTACCAGTTTGCTCACAGCTTTTCCTCTGATTGAGGTTATTCGAATGACAGGGCGCCACGGAGGCTAACATGCACCTCCGAAGCCGCTGTATCCATTATTTTTATGCCAAGATAAGACCTCAAGGGATCATATCGTGGATGTCACGGATTTGAGACAGCGAAGCCCACGGTGCCTGCTGCGGGCTTTTCCGGATTTCTGGTGCTACCATGCCTCGCCTTTCCCTGATATTTCAATCACGAAGACGCTGCGGCATGAATCGATATCGCCAGAACCCTTCAGCGCTGACAGCGGCGCTTTTACTCATATTCGCCAGTGCACCAGCGGCCAGTCAGTCCATATGGAGTGATCCTTTTGGCACAGTCGACCGAACTCCGGCCGAGCCCCACCTGCGTTGGGAAACGACCTTGCCCTTGCCCGAGGTCGGCTCGCCGCAGGCTATCGGTGAACTGGCACGCAACCACCCCCTGTCGCTGCCGGAGCTGACCGAGTTTGCCTTGCGCAACAATCCGCGCACACGACAGTCGTGGCTGGCTGCGCGGGCAGCAGCCGCCGGCGTGGGCGTCGAGAAGGCGGATCGCTTGCCTCAAATTACCGCCAATTACGGGTTGACGCGCACGCAGCAGGTGACCAACCAGGGCGCGGTCGTACCCTGGCAGACCCGACACGGTCCGTCGATCAGCCTGAGTTATCTGCTTTACGATTTCGGCGTGCGTGAGTTGCAGATTGAAACCAGCGAGTACCGCCTTCTTGCAGCCAATCTTGCGCATAACCGGGTACTTCAGGATGTCGTTTTCGGGGTGGAGCAGGCGTATTACCGCCTGATCGGCAATGACGCATTGGTGCGGGTGAATGCACAGTCGCTGAAGAATGCGGAAACCGCGCTGGAGGCGGTGAGCAAGCGACGGGAGTCCGGACTGGCGACAGTGGCAGATGTCTACCGTGCGGAGACACTGGTCGCGCAGGCGAGGCTGAACCTTACACGCAGCACCGGCGAGCTGGAAAAATCGCGTGGTCAGCTGGCATCCGTAGTCGGCCTGCCGGTGAACGTCGGCATTGCGGTGCGTCCGCTGGAGGCTCCGCCGCAGACCACGGAAATTTCGGCTTCGATCGGTGAAATGCTGGCACGCGCCAAGGCATCGCGTCCGGATCTGGTGGCTGCGGAAGCGCAGGTGCGTGCATTGCACGCCAGCGCCAAGGCTGCCGCGCGTGCGGGTTTGCCGACGATTGAAGTGGTTGGCGGCAGCGGCCGCACCTCTTTTGGCGACAACCGCCCATCGGCAAACAACTACAGCATCGGCCTTGCCATCCGCATTCCCATCTTTACGGGATTTCGCGATACCTACAGTGCCCGGCAGGCACAGGCTCAGGCGGAGGCGGCCGAAGCCAGCCGTGATGCGCTGCTGCGCCAGGCGGAGGTGGAAGTCTGGCAGGGTTACTATGACCTTACGACGGTAAACAGCAGCATTTCGAGCACCGAGGCGCAGGTGCGCTCCGCGGAACAGACGGCGCAGGCGACGCTGGCCCGCTACCAGAGCGGTTTCGGCAGCATCCTCGACCTGATCACCGCGCAGCAGGATGAATCCAATGCGCGGGTACAACGCATACAGTCGTACCTGGACTGGTTCACCACGCTGGCACGGCTGCAGGTCGCCGTCGGCGCGAGCGATTTAATCAAGGCGGGCGGGACGAAATGAAAAGACTGACCATGTTGCTGGTGTTTGTTGCAATCGGAGCCGTGGTGGCAGGGGGCTACTGGTACTGGCAACAGTCCGAGGGCAAGGTGACCGCCGCGACTGCCGGAGGCGGTGCGAAGGGCAAAAGCGGAAAAGCCGGGCGCGGGGGAGGCGGGCCGCTGGCCGTGAAGGCGGTGCGTGCTGTGACAAAGCCGATGCCGGTTCTGATCGATGCCGTGGGTACTGTGGAGCCTGAGCAAAGCGTCCAGGTGCGCGCGCAGGTCAGCGGTGTTCTGCAGTCGGTGCTGTTCAAGGAGGGGGACAAGGTCAAGGCGGGGCAGACCCTGTTTCAGATTGATCCACGCACCTTTCAGGCACAGTACAACCAGGCGCTTGCAGCGCTGGCGCGCGATCAGGCGCAACTGGAGAATGCCAGGGCGCAGGAGCGGAGGCTGGAGCCGCTGCTCAAGCGCGAATTCATTACCCGGCAGGAATACGACGTTGCCGTGACATCCGCCAAATCGCTGGAGGCCACGGTGCAGGCGGGGCGTGCGGCGGTGGAACAGGCGCGCATCCAACTGGAGTTCTCGCGCATAGTCGCTCCGATCAGCGGACGCACCGGTCAGCTTGCGGTGCGGGCTGGCAACCTAGTTTCTGCCTCCGGCGGCGGCGTGTCCCTGGTAACAATCAACAGCACCGACCCGATACTCGTGGGTTTCAGCATTCCCGAACGGCAGCTTGAAGATGTCCGGCGCTTCCAGTCCGGGGGCGGCATGCGCATCGAGATTCTGACGGAACAGGGCGGTACTCCGGTCGCTGAGGGAAAGCTGGTGTTCATTGACAACACCGTGACGCCGCAGACCGGAACCGTGCTGCTCAAGACGCGCGTGGACAATTCAAAGGAGATCATCTGGCCGGGACAGTTCGTGAACGTGCGCGTCGTCCTGACCATCGAGCCCGAGGCCGTCGTGGTTCCGGAAATAGCCGTGCAGCCCGGGCAGCAGGGGAGTTTTGTCTACCTGATTGATGCCGACAGCAAGGTGCGGATGCAGCCGGTTACGGTGTCGAGACAGATTGGCGGGGAGGTTGTGATCGCGTCGGGAGTAAAGGCAGGTGATCAGGTTGTCACCGAGATTCCGCAGGCATTGCAGATCGGTTCAACCGTCAAGGTCATGGGGGCCGAGGGTCGGGACGCCACGAAGTCGAAAGAGGGCAGGAAGGGCGAAGGCAAGGGCGGCAAAAAGGGTGAAGGCGCGGCCAAGACGGAGGGCAGGTAGCCATGAATCTCTCGAAAATATTCATTGAACGGCCGGTAGCGACCACGGTCCTGGTTTCGGCCATCCTGATTTTCGGGCTGATTGCGTTCAGGGCTTTGCCCGTCAACGACCTGCCGAATGTTGATTTTCCGACAATTCAGGTGACTGCAGAACTACGCGGGGCCAATCCGGAGGTGATGGCCTCGACGGTCGCGACTCCGCTGGAACGCCAGTTCAGCCAGATTCCGGGCCTCGACACGATGAATTCGGTCAATACGGCCGGGCGTACGCGCATCACCCTGCAGTTCAGCCTGGATCGCGATATCGACTCTGCGGCGCAGGACGTGCAGACGGCGATTTCTCAGTCCATGCGCCGCCTGCCGGACGATGTTGATCCGCCCACGTTGCGCAAAGTCAATCCTGCCGATTTCGCGATCATTGTTCTTGCCCTCAGCGCGCAAACCCTGCCGCTGCAGCAACTGGACGAATTCGCTGATACCTATATTGCCCAGCGCCTGTCCACGATCAACGGGGTCGCGCAGGTGCTAGTTTTCGGCTCGCAGAAGTATGCGGTGCGCGTCTATTTGAATCCGGAGGCGTTGTCAAAGCGGGGACTGGGCATAGAGAAGGTCGTCAGCGCGATTCAGGGTGCGAACAGCAACTTGCCTTCCGGAGTTTTGCAGGGCTCGGCGCGGAGTTTCACGGTCAAGTCGTCAGGAAAGCTGGAGCGGGCCAGGAATTTCAACGACCTGATCGTGGCTTACCAGGATGGCATGCCCGTGCGTCTGTCCGATATCGGTTATGCCGAGGACAGCATAGAGAACGCCAGAACCAAGAGCTGGCTCAACGACGACCGGACCATCGCGCTTGCCGTGTACCGCCAGCCCGGCGCGAATACCGTCGAGGTAGTCCGGAAGATACGCGAGCTGTTCCCGTCTATCGAGAGCGCTGCTCCGCCAGGCGTTCGCATCAACGTGGTCAATGACCGTTCGGAATTCATCAGCGCCTCGATCAACGAAGTTAATTTCCACCTGCTGTTGTCGGTGGTGCTGGTGGTGCTGGTGATATTGCTGTTTTTGCGGAACACAACGTCCACATTGATAACCGCACTGATCCTGCCGACTTCGGTGATCGGCACCTTTGCGGCAATGTACCTGCTCGGGTTCAGCCTGAACAATCTTTCCCTGATGGCGATCATCCTTGCCGTCGGATTCGTTGTTGACGACGCGATCGTTGTGCTGGAGAACATCACGCGCCACATGGAAATGGGCAAGGATCGCATGCGTGCGGCACTGGATGGCTCGAAGGAGATCGCGTTCACTGTGCTGTCGATGACGATTTCGCTGTCTGCCGTGTTCATCCCGATTCTCTTCATGCAGGGCATCCTGGGGCGCCTGTTCCGGGAATTCGCGGTAACCGTCGGTGTTGCAGTTCTTGTGTCTGGCGTTGTTGCACTGTCCCTGACGCCGATGTTGTGCAGCCTGATGCTGAAGCCCACGCACGAGCACGGACGCGCCTATCAGTTTTTTGAGCGCGTGTTCGACGGCGCAAGGGACCTTTACGGCTCGACGCTGCGCTGGTCCATGGGGCACCGTGGGCTGATGTTTGCCGCATCGCTGCTCTTCCTGATTCTGACTGGCGTCATTTACAAGATGGTTCCGCACGGATTCATTCCGAGGCAGGACACTGGTGTCATCTTCGGCAACACGCGGGCGCCTGAAGGGGTCACTTTTGCGGAAATGGAAAGACGGCAGAAGCAGGCATCGGCAATCGTGCAAAAGCACCCCGATGTCGAATCCGTAATGTCTTCCGCAGGGCAGGGTGGCGGAGGCGTTGTCGGCGACAACGTCGGGCGACTGATCGTGCGACTCAAGCCGCGCGATGAACGAAAGCTGGGGGCAGACGAGGTTATCCAGGAGCTAAGGCGTGCGTTCGCAGGGGGGGCGCAAGGCCTGCGCATCTTCATGAACAATCCGCCTTCGATCAACATCGGTGGCTTGGTGGGCAATGCAGATTACCAGATGGTGGTCCAGGGCACGGATCTCAAAGTTCTGTACAGTTCGGCGCAGGAACTCGAATCGGTTTTGCGGGACTCCGGATTTCTCAGGGAGGTCAGCACCAGTCTTGAACTCCGCAATCCGGAAATCCGGATCAATATTCTTCGCGACCGCGCGGCGATTCTCGGTGTATCGCCGCAACAGATCGAATCCACTCTTTACAACGCCTATGGTGGAAGGCAGATAAGCACCCTCTACGGAGCAACCGATCAATATAACGTGATGCTAGAACTGGATCGGCGATTCCAGCGTGACATCAATGCCCTCCGCTCCCTGTACGTCCAGTCCAATACCGGGAAGATGGTGCCGATCAGTGCTGTGGCCGACATTCAAATGGGCGTGGGCCCGGTATCGGTCAGTCACTACGGTCAGCTTTCTTCGGTGGTCGTTTCGTTCAATCTTGCTCCGGGTGTATCGATTGGCGATGCGGTTTCTAGGGTGCTGGAACTGTCCCGCGCGACTCTGCCAAGCGGGGTGACGGTGACCATGGCGGGCAGTGCCAAGGCATTTGAGGATGCCTTTCGCACACTGCCGGTGCTGCTCCTGATCACGATCCTGGTGATCTACATGGTGCTTGCGGTGCTGTACGAGCATTACGGTCATCCTTTGACCATCCTGACCGCTTTGCCGTTTGCGGGATTCGGCGCGTTACTGATGCTCTGGTTGTTCAACATGGAACTGAACGTCTTCAGCTTTGTGGGCATCATTCTGCTGGTCGGACTCGTCAAGAAGAACGGCATCATGATGGTTGACTTTGCCATCCAGTTGCAGAGGGAAAAGGGGATGTCGGCTGAGGATGCAATCGTCGAGGCGTCGATCATTCGTTTCCGCCCGATCATGATGACTACGGCGGCAGCAATCTGCGCTACCTTGCCCATTGCTTTCGGCACCGGTACGGGTTCGGAAATGCGGCAGCCGCTGGGTGTCGCAGTCGTTGGCGGGCTCGTGTTTTCGCAGATGTTGACACTCTATGTGACGCCTACTTTCTACGTCAGCATGGACCGGCTTGCGTCGTACTTCCGCAAAGAAGGAACGGCATTGCCTTCAGTGGGCCGCTAGCCCAAAAATATTTGACGCAGGGACTTGCGTTGGTAAAAAAAGTCCCGGATAATTGCGGGCTTCGTTGATGCATGACTTTGTTGGCCAGCCAGGGCGACAAAGATCAGCGAAGGGCCGAAAAAAGTAGTTTTCGGGTGTTGACAGAAGCAAAAACACCCAGCTATAATTCAAGGCTTGATTGATCGGGCGCGGGGTGGAGCAGTCTGGCAGCTCGTCGGGCTCATAACCCGAAGGTCATAGGTTCAAATCCTATCCCCGCTACCAACGTTCTTTAAAAAATTACAGCCGATAAGTGTGGGCACTTGGTCTTGAGGGTGCCGCGCAAGGAAACGCGCGCGGTTATCAAGCAATACAGAAGTGCTCGCACGACGGAAATTAATACATACGTCAAGCGAGTGATACTTTGCAGAGATTAAACTGAAGAGTTTGATCCTGGCTCAGATTGAACGCTGGCGGCATGCCTTACACATGCAAGTCGAACGCGAAAGCGGGGCAACCCGCAAGTAGAGTGGCGAACGGGTGAGTAATACATCGGAACATGTCCAGTAGCGGGGGATAACCTGTCGAAAGATAGGCTAATACCGCATACGATCTACGGATGAAAGCAGGGGACCGCAAGGCCTTGCACTATTGGAGTGGCCGATGTCGGATTAGCTAGTTGGTGAGGTAAAGGCTTACCAAGGCAACGATCCGTAGCTGGTCTGAGAGGACGATCAGCCACACTGGAACTGAGACACGGTCCAGACT
>CAYSQJ010000022.1:0-11421 GCA_964433345.1 uncultured Bordetella sp. | reverse complement strand
CAACACCCCCTTGGGGAAGTGTTGCACTTGTTTCGTGAACTCAGGGAATCCAGTGGCCTGTCTCTGGATTCCGGATCGCCCCCCAAGGGGACTTCCTGCGGGGCGCGCTTCGCGCGTCCGGAATGACGAGAGTTGTCCCAGGTGATTGAATTCAACAAGTTACAGGGAGCATGAAAATGGATTTACCGGTCAACCAATTCAAGAAGGCGATCAAGTCGGGCAGGCCGCAGATCGGCATCTGGTCGAGCATGTGCAGCGCGATTTCCGCCGAGGTGCTGGCCGACGCCGGTTTCGACTGGGTGCTGCTCGACAGCGAACATTCACCGAACGAGCTGCCGATCGTGCAGAACCAGCTCGACGCGATGCTCGCCGGCAGCACCGAGGGCATCGTGCGCCCGGCCTGGAACGACACCGTGCTGATCAAGCGTTTCCTCGACATCGGCGCGCGCACGCTGCTGATACCGTATGTGCAGAACGCCGAGGAGGCCAAACGCGCGGTCGCGGCGACGCGTTACCCGCCGCAGGGCGTGCGCGGCGTCTCGGGTTGCACGAGGGCGAACCGCTATGGCCGGGTGAAGGATTATTTCAAGCGCGTGCATGAAGAACTGTGCGTGCTGGTGCAGGTGGAAACGCAGGCAGCGATGAAGGAGATCGAGGCCATTGCCGCAGTCGAGGGCGTCGACGGCATTTTCATCGGGCCCAATGATCTCGCCGCCGACATGGGTTACCTCGGCAACTGGCAGCATCCGGAGGTGTGGAAGGTGATGGAAGACGCCGCGAAGCGCATCACCAGGGCTGGAAAGGCGCCGGGAATACTCGTCGGCGAGGCCGATGGCCAGCGCTGCCTCGACATGGGATATCTGTTCGTGGCGGTCGGTTCGGATCTGGTGATGCTCGCGCGCGGCAGCGAAGCACTCGCCGCAAAATTCAAAAAATAACAATATAATCAAGTACTTATAATACAGCTGGCACAGGCGCCGGCCTGCAATGACTTCATCGAAAACAGCTTCGCTGCTGGCCCTGGCGATCGTTGCCGTGGCAGCAGCAATTTTTTTCATGCCGCCGCCCGCGGGCGTGTCGGTCAAGGTGATGCACACCGGCGGCCTGCTGGTGCTGGTGATGGGACTCTGGGCCACCGGCATCCTGCCCGAAGCGCTGACCGCGCTGTTGTTCTTCGCGCTGGCGGTGCTGCTCGAGGTGGCGAAACCGGAAGTCGTTTTTTCCGGATTCGCCTCGGGCACGCTGTGGCTGGTCCTCGGTGGGCTGGTGATCGCCGAGGCGGTGCGCATGACCGGGCTCGGCGAGCGCATCGCAAGGGCTGCACTGGGCACGCGGGTGTGGAGTTATCCGCAACTGGTCACCGCCGCGGTGCTGGTGGCGGTGGTGCTGGCTTTCCTGATGCCGGCCACTGTCGGCCGCATCCTGCTGCTGGTGCCGATACTGGCTGCGGTAGCCGAGCGCCACGGGCTATCGCCGGGCACGCCGGGACACAGCGGAGTGCTGTTCGCGACCATCATCGCCTCCTTTCAGTGCGGCACTGCGATCCTGCCCGCCAATGCGCCGAATCTGGTGCTGGCCGGCGCCGCGGAAACGCTGTACGGCCTGCAGCTGATCTATGCCGAATACCTGTGGGCGCAGTTTCCGGTGATGGGAGTCATCAAGGGCGCGCTGATCGTGGTGCTGGTGTGCTGGATGTTTCCCGCGCAGACCCGCGGCAATGGCGCGGCGGCCGAGCTGCGGCCGATCAGCGGCAATGAAAAGCGCCTGGCCGCGATCGTGCTGGTGGCCCTCGCACTGTGGGCCAGCGATTTCCTGCACGGCATACGGCCGGGCTGGATCGCGCTGGGTGCCGCGGTGGTCGCGATGCTGCCGAAAATAGGCGCGGTGCCGGCATCGATTTTCCAGGAGCGGGTCAAGTTCGGCACCTTCTTCTACATCGGCGGCATCCTCGGCTTCGGCGCGGTGATGCTCGACAGCGGTCTCAGCAAGGCCATCGGTGATGCACTGCTGCAGGTGGTGCGCCTGGAACGCGATGCCGATGCGGCAAGCTTCATCACGCTCAGCCTGCTGTCCACGCTGGCCTCGATGCTCGTCACCAATCCAGCGCAACCGGCGCTGCTGTCGCCGCTCGCCGGCACCTTTGCCGAGGCCGCCGGCTGGCCGCTGCAGGCGGCGCTGATGACCATGGCCGTGGGCTTCTCGACGCTGCTGTTTCCGTACCAGGCGCCGCCGGTGGTGGTGGGCATGCAGATGGCGAGCCTGCGGCTGCGCGATGCGCTGCGGCTGACGCTGCCGCTGGCGCTGATCAGCATTTTCGTGCTGATCCCGCTGCATTACCTGTGGTGGCGGGTCATCGGCTACTTCGGCCACTGAGGGGAACACCGGCATGACCGCTCAACTGTTCACGCCGCTCGTCATCGGCGGGCGCACGCTGGCCAACCGCATCACCGTCGCGCCGATGTGCCAGTACAGCGCCGTCGACGGTTCGATGGGCGACTGGCACATCATGCACCTTGGCTCGCTGGCAATCTCCGGTGCTTCGATGCTGGTGATGGAGGCGACCGGCGTTACGCCGGATGGCCGCATCACACCGCACTGCCCGGGGCTGTATTCCGATGCCAACGAAGCCGCGATGAAGCGTGTCGCCGATTTCATCCGTGGCGTGTCGCCCATCGTGCTCGGCGTGCAGCTCGCCCATGCCGGGCGCAAGGCTTCCAGCCACCGTCCATGGCAGGGACATGGGCCGCTGAATGCCGCGGAGGGCGCCTGGCAGACGCTGGCGCCGTCGGCGCTGCCGCTGGCCGCGGGCTGGCCGGCGCCGCATGAAATGAGTCGTGCCGACATGGATGCACTGACTGCCGGTTTCGCGCAGGCGGCGCGGCGTGCGGCGCGCATCGGTCTCGATTTCGTCGAACTGCACTCGACCCACGGCTACCTGCTGTCGGAATTCCTGTCACCGCTGTCCAACCGGCGCAGCGACGCCTACGGCGGCAGTCTCGAGAACCGCATGCGTTATCCGCTGGAGGTGTTCCGCGCGGTGCGCGCGGCATTTCCCGCCGAGCGTTTTGTCGGCGCGAAGATTTCCGGCAGCGATTTTGCTGATGGCGGCTGGACCCCTGATGAAGCGGTGGCCTATGCGCGCGCCCTGAAGGCGGAAGGTTGCGCCTATGTCACGATGTCCGGTGGCGGCGTCGTGCTCGACGCGAAGATTCCGGTAGGACCCGGCTACCAGGTGCCGTTTGCCGAACGCGTGAAAAAGGAGACCGGCATCGTCACCGGTGCGGTGGGACTGATCAGCGATCCGCAGCAGGCCGAAGTCATCATCGCTGGCGGGCAGGCGGATTTCGTGTCGTTGGCGCGGGCGATGCTGTTCAATCCGCGCTGGCCGCAGCATGCCGCGCTTGCGCTGGGTGCGGAGTCGGTCTGGCCGCCGCAATACGAGCGTGGATCGCCGAAGCTGTGGCCGCCGGGACGGCTCGCGGGAATGGCCGGGCGCTGAAGCGCAATCCGGAACACACTGCCGGAAATTCGAAAATGAGGCCCGGGCAATGAGTCTCTGGTTTGAGGTCTGGATGCTGCTGATTGCCTATGCGCTGCTTGCGTTCGCGGTTGTTTTTGCCGCGAGGGTCGGTGCTCGGCGCATGAGGCGCAACCCGGCGCGCTGGGGGTCCGCGGCCGCCGCGCTGATGGTCCTGTTCCTGTTTTGGGACTGGCCGCTGGTGTTGCTTTCGCATCATTACCGTTGCACGAACGAAGCAGGCCTGAAGGTTTTTGTGACTCCCGCCGATTGGCGCGAGTCCGGGAAAGCCGCGCCCGCGCCTTCCCCTGAAGCTGCGGAAAACCGGATCGCGAGGCGCTTCGTGCTGGTGCACCGCAATCACCTGACTTCCCGCGACGAGGGAGAGCTGTTCCTGAAGGTCTGGCGCTGGACCGACGAACTGGTGGACAGCAAAACCGGCGGAGTGCTCGCGCGGCGCGTCAATTTTTCCGCGGGCAACGGTTACCGGCATTCCGAGCCGCCGTTCAAATTCTGGCTGCAGATCCGGGATTGCAAGGGTGCACCGGAGGAGGCGTTGCAGCTCGCGGCCCTGCTCAGGCAATTCGGCGAAGCGCAGAAACGCCAGTAGGTCCATCGCCTGCGGGGTGTTCGCTAAGTACAGGGACAGAGGGGCTAAAGGACGTACGGGACGGGGCCACTGCCGGGCCCCGGGGCGCGGCGGACTATAATGGCGCATGTCATTCTCTCCGCAACCGGTCAAGGACGTTTTCAGCCACCGCAAGTACTGGGCGGCACGCTTCGGCACGGCTCCCTTCCTGCCGATGTCGCGTGCCGAGATGGACAAGCTCGGCTGGGAGGAATGCGACATCATCCTCGTCACCGGCGATGCCTATGTCGATCACCCCAGCTTCGGCATGGCCATCGTAGGCCGCTTGCTCGAGGCCCAGGGTTTCCGTGTCGGCATCATTGCGCAGCCGGACTGGCATTCGGCGGATCCTTTCCGGTTGCTGGGCCGGCCCAAGCTGTTTTTCGGCGTCACCGCCGGCAACATGGATTCGATGGTCAACCGCTACACCTCTGATCGCCGGCTGCGCAGTGACGACGCCTACACGCCGAACGCCGAGGGCGGGAAGCGGCCGGACCGCTCGGTGATCGTCTACAGCCAGCGTGCGCGCGAGGCGTACCCCGATGTGCCGATCGTCATCGGCGGCATCGAGGCAAGTCTCAGGCGCATTGCCCATTTCGATTACTGGTCGGAAAAGGTGCGGCGCTCGGTGCTGGTCGACGCCAAGGCTGACATCCTCGTTTATGGCAACGCCGAGCGCGCGATCGTCGATATCGCGCACCGTTGTGCGGCAAGGCAGAAACCCGCCGAGATGACCGACATCCGCGGAACGGCCATCCTGCGACCGGCCGTGCCGGAGGACTGGATCGAGATCGATTCCACGACCATCGACACGCCGGGCCCGCTCAATCCGCCGCTTGATCCCTATGCGATGGAGGGTTCCGTTGCGGCGAAACCGGCGGCAGCTCCCGGCGGCGCGCAGGTGGTGCGTTTCATCCGCGAAGTCAAGAACGCCGACCGCGCGCGCAGCGTGATCCGCATGCCTTCGTACGAGGCGGTGGCCGACGATCCCGTGCTCTATGCCCATGCCTCGCGCATCCTGCATGTCGAGTCGAATCCCGGCAACGCGCGCGCGCTGGTGCAGCGCCACGGGGAAGGGAAAAATGCGCGCGAGGTCTGGATCAACCCGCCGCCGATTCCGCTGACTACCAGGGAAATGGATGCGCTGTACGAACTGCCGTACGCGCGTGTGCCGCATCCCGCGTACGGCAAGGCGAAGATTCCCGCCTACGAAATGATCCGCTTCTCGGTGACCATCCAGCGCGGCTGCTTCGGCGGCTGCACCTTCTGCTCGATCACCGAGCACGAAGGCCGCATCATCCAGAACCGTTCCGAGGATTCGATCATCCGCGAGGTCGAGCATATCCGCGACGCGGTGCCCGGATTCACCGGGGTGATTTCGGACCTCGGCGGGCCGACCGCCAACATGTACCGGCTGGCCTGCAAGAGCCGCGAGATCGAGGCCTCCTGCCGCAAGCCCTCCTGTGTCTATCCGGGGGTATGCCCGAACCTGAACACCGACCATTCGTCACTGATCAGGCTCTACCGCCGCGCCCGCGCGCTGCCCGGCATCAAGAAAATCCTGATCGGCTCCGGCGTGCGTTATGACCTCGCGGTGGAATCGCCCGATTACGTGAAGGAGCTGGCGCAGCACCATGTCGGCGGTTACCTGAAGATCGCGCCGGAGGCGATCGGCGAGGGGCCGCTGTCGAAGATGATGAAGCCCGGCGTCGGCAGCTATTACAAGTTCAAGGAGCTCTTCGACAAGTACTCGCGCGAGGCCGGCAAGGAACAGTACCTGATCCCGTATTTCATCGCCGCGCATCCCGGAACCACTGACGAGGACATGCTGGAACTGGCCTTGTGGCTGAAACAGAACGGTTTCCGCGCCGACCAGGTGCAGGCCTTCCTGCCGTCGCCGATGGCGACCGCCACGGCTATGTACCACTCCGGCAAGAATCCGCTGCGCAAGGTCACGCGCACGAGCGAGGACGTGGTCATTCCGAAAGGCCTCAAGGTGCGCCGCCTGCACAAGGCATTCCTGCGTTACCACGATCCCGAGAACTGGCCGATGCTGCGCGAAGCCCTGCGGCGCATGGGCCGCGCCGACCTGATCGGTTCCGGCAAGCGCCAGCTGATTCCGTCCTTTCAGCCGGCAGGCACGGGACTCAAGCCCGAGGGCGCGCGCAAGCCGACCAAGTACCAGTCTTTCCGCACCCAGCACACCGGTTTGCCGCCGGCACCTCAGGACCGTGATCGCAAGGCGCGGCAGGCCGGGCTGAAAAAATCCGGCACGCGCGCTGCCAGGACGCGCTAGCCCGCGGGCTGGGTGCGACGGCGCAGCAGCGCCGTGGTGCCGACCACCAGCAGATCGAGAACGCAGTAGAAGACACCGGCCGCGAGCGGCGGATTGAGGGTGTGCAGGCCCAGTCCCGGCACTTCGGCGTGCCAGCGCCAGTTGCCCAGCGCAGTGCCGTAGATTTCCATCGCCAGCGCCAGCAGGAACATTACCGCGTACAGTTTGCGTGCGCGGCTCAGCATCATGCAGGCGAGCAGCAGTGCGAGCAGCGGCGGTCCCAGGGTGTCGCTGCCGCTCCACGCCAGGGCGAAGACCAGCGGCGCCGCGGTCGCCGGTATGGCCCAGGTCACCCAGTCAGGCAAACGCGTTGCGAGGCGCAGCCCCAGCGCGAACAGCAGGGCATGGCCCGGCGGCACGAACAGGGGAATGTTGCCGAGGCGGTAGTCATAGAGTCCCCACAGCAGTGACAGGACGATCTCGCCCAGCGTTGCATAGACCACGCAGATGGCGAGGCTCAGCCTTGCCGGCGCTACCGATCTCGTCATCCACCACAGCAGCATGGCCCATGCCGCAAGGCTGACCGCCGGCTGGCCCCAGGGAGCGACATGCTGATCGACGAACAGGCCGGCAAGAATCAGTGCCACGATCGGCCAGCACGGTGGTGCGGCCGAGACATCTATATAAGTATTTGTTTTTATTGATTATTTTCCGGTAAATCGGGCTTTGCGCTTGTCCTTGAAGCTGGCGATGCCTTCCTTCGCATCGGCGCTCTGGCGGATGCGCTGGATGGCGGCGCGGCCCTGTGCGGCGAGCTCCGACGGACCCTTGGGTATGACACGACCCACGTAATCGCGCAGCACCGACAGCACCAGCGGTGCATTGTCGGCGAGCTGGCGCGCGTACTCCATGGCCGCTTCAAGCTGTTGTCCGGCAGGCACCAGCCGGTTCACGAGACCGACCTGGTACATGCGCTCCGCGGAGATCTCGTTGCCGACCAGCATCAGTTCCATCGCAACCTTGTGCGGAATGCGGGCGGCGAGTCCGGCGATCGCGGCGCCGGTGAATCCGACCTTGGCTTCGGGGAACATGAATCTGGCGTCCTCCGCTGCCACGCAAAGGTCGCACATCTGGACGATGACCACGCCGCCGCCGACCACCCAGCCGCCGACGGCGGCGACCAGCGGCTTCTGCATCATGATGCCGACATTGGGCACGCAGGCCGGAAAATCCTCGGGCGGGCCCTTTATGTCGGCGCCGCCGGTGAAATGCGCACCGGCATGGGTCAGCACGCCGACGCGGTCTTCGCCTTCGTTGAGCCGGTCGAGCGCCGCGCGCAGCTGCTGCGCGACTTCGTTGTTGATGGCGTTGCGTTTCTCCGGACGGTTCAGCGTGATGACGGCAACACCATCCCGCGATTCGTAAGTGACAACTTCAGTGCTCATGCCTGCTCCTTCAGCGTGTTTGTTTGTGTCAATGTTGCGCGGCCGTCGAGCGCGATGACGCCGCGTCCCGATTCGCGCACCAGCAGCGGGTTGATGTCGAGTTCGGCAAGCCGCGGGCCGAGGGCGGCGGCGAGTTCGCTCAGGCGGGCGACTGCGTCGGCAAGCGCGTCGATGTCGGCGGGTTTGCGTCCGCGTGCGCCGGCCAGCACCGGGGCGATGCGCAGGGTATCGACCAGGCGCCTGGCATGGGCGGCGGAGACCGGCGCTATCGCCATCTGCACGTCGTCGAGGATTTCCACCAGCACACCGCCGCTGCCGACGACAACGACCGGACCGAACTGCGCATCCCAGCGGCAGCCGACGATCAGCTCGATGCCGACGGACAGCATGGGTTGCACGACGCAGCCTTCAAGCATCGCGCCCGGCAGATGCGCTTCGAGTCCGTGCCTGATTTCCTGCCATGCCGCGCGCAGCGCCGCCTCATCGCTGATACCGAGCCGTACCGCGCCGGCCTCGCTCTTGTGCACGAGCTCGCGGCACACGCCTTTCAGCACAACCGGAAAGCCGATGCGCCGGGCCTGATCGACGGCGTCGTCCGGCGTCGGCGCCAGCACATCCTCGGTGCTGCTTATGCCCGCGGCACGAAGCAGTGCCTTGGTTTCCGGTTCGGTGAGGCGTCCGGCCGGCAGATCATCGGTCAATCGGCGAAGACCCGCGGCCGCGGCTGATTGCGTTGCCGGTGGCGGCGGATTTCGCAGCGCTTCGCCGTAATCGACGGCTGCGCGCAGCACGCGCAGGGCGTCATCGAGGCGGTTGGTGTACGGACAGCGGATCTCCTTCAGTGCACGACGCGCGCCGTCAACCAGCGATCCGGGGGTGAGCAGTAGGGCGGTCGGTTTGCCGCCGGTGATCGCGGCCCGCCCCCATTGCCGGACCTTGTCCTCGAGTTGCGGGGTCGTGGCCACGGCGATCAGGATGGCGCCGACCGCAGGATCCTTGGTCAGCAGTTCATAGGCGGTGAGTGCGCTGTCAAGGCCGCTGCTGCGCGGAAGGCCGCCGACATCCAGCGGATTGAACAATCGTCCCGGGGGCAGCAGTCGGCCCAGCGCGGTGCAGGTGTCCGCACCGGGTTCGGCGAGGACCAGGCCCGCGGCGCTGACCCGATCACCGGTCACCGCAACGGTGCCGCCCGACGGGGAGATGACCGCGATGCTTGATCTTGCGGGTGCGCCGAAACGGATCAGGAAATCCGCGCAGTAGATCAGCGCTTCCGGATCATCGAGCAGGATCACCGCATGGTCGCGGCAGGCGGCTGCCCATACCGCGTAGGAGCCGGCAAGGCTGGCGGTGTGCGACTGGGTCAAACGTTCTCCGGCGGCGCTGCTACCGGCTTTCACGGCGAGGACCGGCTTGCCCGCGGCGCGCGCGCGGCGGGCGAGTTCGAGGAAACGCGTGCCGTCCTTGAGTCCTTCAACATAGAGGCAGATGGCGCGGGTGGCGGAGTCCTCGATGAAATATTCGAGCAGGTCGCAGAGTTCGATGTCGGCCTGATTGCCGACGGTGGCGGCGACGCTGAATCCCGCTCCGCAGTCCTGTGCGTGCGAGATCAGCGAAGCCATCAGCGAGCCGCTCTGGCAGGCGAGGCCGATTTCGCCGCGCGGCATCGGTTCCGTTGCCAGCGCGACGGAGGAGGTCAATGCAAGGTTCAGCTGCGGGTTGATGTAGCCGAGACAGTTGGGACCGATGATTCTCAGGCCGTGGCGGCGCGCAATGTCCACCAGTTCCTGCTGCCGTGCTGCGCCGTCAGCGCCGGTTTCGGCAAAATCCGCGGTAATGACCACGGCGCCGCGCGCGCCGGACCTGCCGCAGTCTTCCAGTGCCGCGGAGAGGTGCGCAGCGGGCAGTGCCAGCAGGCAGACATCGACCGGCTCGCCCGCCGCGGAGAGCTGCGCCACGGCCGGGATGCCCAGCACTTCCTTCGCGCTGGGGTGCACGGGCACGATGCGGCCGCGATAACCGTGCTTGAGCAGGAAATGCATGACACGGCCGCCGAATTTGGCCGGATTGCCGGAGGCGCCGAAGACGGCTACGCTGCGCGGGTTCAGTATGGCCCGCAATACGGAATTTTCCGGATTCATGATTGCGGCCCGAGCATAACATCGGAGCCCTACGCGTCGCTGCGTCGACCTCGGGCCCACCTATAATCACGAACGGCAAATCAATTTTTGGAGAACACGATATGGACGGCGTGGCCGTAGTCACGGGAGCGAGTTCGGGGATAGGCGAGGCGATTGCGCAGGATCTGCTCGACCAGGGATTGACGGTGGTGACGCTGCAGCGCCGGCCGCCGCGGATCACGAACCCGCGGATACTGCATCACGCGGTCGATCTGGCCGATGCGGTAGCCGCATCGGCGGTGGCGCAGGAGGTGGCGGCGAAGTATCCGGTGCGTTATCTGGTGAACAATGCGGGAGCGAACCGTCCCGGTTCGCTGGAACAGGTCACCGTGGACGACATGGATCATGTCTATGCGCTGAATGTCCGGGCCGCCATGATCCTGATCCAGGCTTTGGCGCCGGGCATGCGCCGGGCCAAATTCGGGCGCATCGTCAACATTTCTTCGAGGGCCATTCTGGGCAAGACCCAGCGCTTGGCCTATGCTGCTGGCAAGGCGGGGCTTGTCGGGATGACAAGAGTACTTTGCCTGGAGTTGGCCGGAGATGGCATCACGATCAATGCAGTTGCGCCCGGGCCGGTGGCAACCGAGCTGTTTGACAACGGCCATCCGATCGGCAGTGCCAAGCGCCAGGCCGTGATCGACAGCATTCCTGTCCGCTGGGTCGGAGCCCCGAGGGATGTGGCGAGGGCGGTCGGTTTTTTCCTGAGCCCGGATAGCGGCTATATCTCCGGACAGACACTTTTTGTATGCGGTGGCAGCAGCGTCAGCGGCTCCGGCGGAAACTAGTCAATTTGTTGATTAATATGATATTTTAATCGTTTGTGTGCGCTCACAAATCGATGAATCCTTGGGAAAAGGTATTTGGGCCGCGGTAACGGCAGTCGATCAGGGCGGCGACGGATATGCAGGGGCGCTCTCCCTCGCAGATCGTGCCGGCCGGGCGGGAATAGGCCGGCGAACGCCAAGGGTCTGGTGCCGGTCAATTTCAATCGTGGTTTCAGTGTCTTGGGAGCGCTGCCTGATCAAAGCTGGCAGTGCCCAAGTTTTTCTGTGTAGCCCCTCATATTATTCGCGTACTTTCATTGACATACCGGCATGATCTGACGATAATTGCCGGTTTCGTTCGGAGGGGTTCCCGAGCGGTCAAAGGGGGCAGACTGTAAATCTGTTGGCTCAGCCTTCGAAGGTTCGAATCCTTCCCCCTCCACCAGGTTTTTTGTTGCAGGCGCCTGGAAGTGTGTTTGTTGTTGCAAGTAACGACGGGGTGAGTGCGGGTTCTCGGAATGTGGTGTGGCAGTCAGGGCGGGTGTAGCTCAATGGTAGAGCAGAAGCCTTCCAAGCTTACGACGAGGGTTCGATTCCCTTCACCCGCTCCAG
>CAYSQJ010000021.1:0-12728 GCA_964433345.1 uncultured Bordetella sp. | reverse complement strand
CGCAACACCCCCTTGGGGAAGTGTTGCACTTGTTTCGTGAACTCAGGGAATCCAGGACGTATGCTGAAACCGCTCGATTCCGGATCGCACGCTGCGCGTCCGGAATGACGTTTTATCCCTGTGTTCTCTGTGCCCTCTGTTGCCAAAGGGTTTTCAGCGGCCAACCGCAGCCACAGCAGGACGCGACTCGGGCAGCGGCAGCATCACCGGCTCGTTGCGCTCGGCTGAGAGGTCGGCGGCGATGTAGACCTCCATCACCTTGCGCGCCTCCTCGGCGGTGACCAGCACCGGACGGTCGCAGGCGACGGCCTCGATGAAGTGCACGGTTTCGGCGTGCATCGGTCCGGCGAAGGCGTGGTCAACGCGCTCTCCGGGCATCGATGACATCGGCAGCTGCATGCCGTTCTTCATGGTGTTGAGGATCACGTCGCGGTGGGTGTCGTCGCAGATCACCGCGCCGTCGGTGCCGATCATTTCGATCCAGGTCGAGCAGGCGTTGGGGTAACCCGGCGGCAGGCTCCAGCCGGCACCGATGACGAAGGACATGCCGCTGTCCATGGTTACGGTGATCCACTGGGTGTCGGGGACGTCGGCGCCGCTGTTGGCCTTCATTGCGCCATAGTTCAGCTGTGAGTAGACGCGTATGGGCTTTGCCGGCGCCAGGCACCAGAGGATGAAATCGAGGTCATGGGTGGCCTCCATCGCGGCGGGGGAGAGTTTGCTGCGGCCGGTGATCTTGGCGCCGAGGCTGCGCTGGATATGGCGCGACACCAGCGCGCTGACCGGTTTGCCGATCAGGCCGGTGTCGATGCATTTCTTGACGTACGCGTACTTCGGGTTGTAGCGCTGCGAGTAGCCGATGGTGAACTTGACGCCCTTGCGGCGGGCAATCGCGATCAGCTCGTCGGCCTCGTGCAACTCGACTGCGATCGGCTTTTCCATGAACACGTGCAGGCCGGCCTCGAGGCAGTCGCGCGCCATCGGGTAATGCAGCTTCTCCGGTGTCGCCGAGATCATCACTGCATCGAGATCCTTGACCTCGAGCATTTTCCGGTAGTCGTCGGTGGCGGTTTTGGCGTTGCAGGACTTCGCCACCTCGGCGAGACGTTCGGGACGGGTTTCAACGATATGCAGGTCCTTCACCGCCGGGTTGATGGCACAGGTGTCGGCGCGGATGCCGCCGCACCAGCCGGTGCCGATGATGCCTACGTTGATCTGCCTCACTTGCGGATTCTCCCTTCGGATTGTCCGGCCTCGCAGCCGGCGCATGCATGACGATGGCCGCATGTTAACGATGGCGGCATCCAGCGACAAATACCGAATCGGGCCCCGTGACATAACAATCCGGCATGGCTAAACTGCAGCATTGGCATGCCTCGGGAATGGCGCGTCGCAGCATTGTGCGATTGAAAAAAGCCGGCCCTGCGGCATCCTTCCCCGGAAGCGGCAGCGCGCCCCAAACATGCCGCCTTGTTATCTCATGATGGAAAGACCCGAACCATGGATTTGCGTGGCATCCGCTATTTTGTCCAGATCGCCGAACTGGGCAGCATCACCCGCGCCGCCCAGCACCTGCGCATTGCCCAGCCCGCGCTGTCGCGGCATATCCATGCCCTCGAGGACGAGCTGGGCGTTCCGCTGCTGGTCAGGCTGCCGCGCGGCGTGCGCCTTACCACTGCCGGGCGGCAGTTCCTCGAGCATTGCCAGCGCATCCTGCGTGAACTGGCCCGCGCGCAGGACGGCCTGCGCAGCGGTGGTGCGGCGGCGCAGGGGCGGGTGATCCTCGGCGTGTCGCCGACCACCGGGCCGCTGCTGCTGCCGGGAGTCGTCGAGCGCATGCGCCGGCAGTGTCCGCAGATCAGCCTGAAGGTGGTCGACGGATTCAGCAACCAGCTCTACGACTGGCTGCAGGCCGGGCGCGCCGACATCGCGGTGCTGACCAATCCCGTGAATTCGCGTTCGGTGAAGGTGACACCGCTGATCTCCGAGCCCATCGTGGTATTCGCGAAGGCACAGGCGCGCCCCGCAAAACGCTTTTTTACCGTGGCCGAGCTGGCGCGCACGCAGGTGATCAGCACAGAGGCAATCCGCATCATTGCCGACGAGCAATTGCAGCGCCACCGGGCGCGTGTCAGTGTCGAAGCGGAGATCGATGCGGTCGAGGCCATCCGCCGTCTTGTGCTTCGCGGCACCAGCATCGCGCTGATGCCCGTATCGACATTCCACGAAGACGTCACGGCCGGGAGCATCACTGCCGCGCCGGTTGTCGACGCAAACATCCATCGTATACTCACGCTCGGCCAGCAGGCGGAGCGCCGGCCTTCCGCTGCCATCGACGAAGTGGTACAGATCATGGCTGCCGAGGTGCGTGCACTGGCGGATGAAGGCGTATTCAGCCTGCCCGGCAACACGGCGAAAAAACCGGCGGCAAGAACGCAGCCGCAGAAGAAGACACGCAAACAGGAGCAGGCATGAAGCGCATCGACGTGCACAACCACGTGATTCCGGAAACCATCGTCAGGGCGATGCAGGCGAATCCCGCCTACAACACCAGAATCGAAGGGGAGGGCCACAACCGCGTGTTCATCCGCGGCAAGGTGCGTTTTCCCTTTGAACCCGAGTTCTACGATGCCGACGCCAAGCTGGAGTCGATGGACCGCAGGAAAATCGACATCGCTTTCATCTCGCCGGGCCCGCAGACCTTTTTCTACAACCTGAAGGATGATCTGGCGATCGAAACTGCACGCATCGTCAATGACGGCGTGGCACAGATGACGGCGGCGAAGCCCGACCGCCTGCGCGGCATGGCCACGCTGCCGATGCAGCACCCGGAGGCAGCCATTGCCGAGCTGGAGCGGGTGGTGAAGGAATACGGATTCAGGGGCGTCGAACTCGGCACGGCCATTGGCGAGGAAGAGCTGGCTGATCCGAAATTCCGCCCGGTGCTCAGGCGCATAGAGGAGCTCAAGGTGATGGTCTTCGCGCACCCGAATACCCAGGGCGCTGCGGGGCGTCTCGACTGCTATTACCTGATGAACCTGATCGGCAATCCGCTGGACACCACGATCATGGTCGGCAAGCTGATGTTCAGCGGCGCGCTCGACGAACTGAAGGACCTGAAAATCCTGCTCGCCCACGGCGGCGGCTTCCTGCCATACCAGATCGGGCGCTTCGTGCACGGCCACAGGGTGCGTCCGGACACGGCGGAATTCACCCAATCCGACCCGATGCAGATGCTCAAGCGCTTCTGGTTCGACGCGCTGACCCACAGTCCGCAGGCCATCCGCCACCTGATCGATGTTGTCGGATCGGAGAGGGTGGTACTCGGCACCGATGCGCCCTTCGACATGGGCGAGATGGCGCCGGTCGACCGTGTCGAGATGACGCCGGGTCTGACCGCGAAGGAGCGCGAGAACATTTTCTGCAACGCCGCCACGGCGCTGTTCAACGGCAAAATCTGAGGCGGTCATGACGCAGGGCGGATTCTTGCCTGGGCATCGCGGTCCTGCTTTCGTGGCCGAGGAAGTCGTCTGCTGCCTGTTCCAGGGCAACCGCGTGCTGGTCGCGCGCGATGAAATGGGGGCGCCACGATTGCCTCAGCTCGATGCCGGCGCCTGCGGCCTGCCGCTGAAGTCCGCGATATACCTCGGACGCCTTGAAGGCCGTCATTGCTACGGCCTGCATCTGCCGCCGGATGCGAAGTTGCCGGGCGGGCTCGAATTGCTGGGCCTGCGCGCGCTGATCCTCGAGGGCAACGACCTGGCTTCCGCACTGGCAGGCCAGGCATTCCAGTTGCTGGAATGGGAACGTACCCACCGTTTCTGCGGATCCTGCGGCGCGCCGACAGTTCCGCATGCCGCCGACCGCGCAGTAGAGTGCGTGGAATGCCGACTGGTGTATTACCCGCGCATTGCGCCGGTGATGATGGCCCTGGTGCATCGCGGCAGGGAACTGCTGCTCACGCGCAAGCCGGGTTATGCGTCCGGCCGCTACACGGTAGTTGCCGGTTTCGTCGAAGCCGGAGAATCCCTCGAACAGTGCCTCGCGCGCGAGGTCAGGGAAGAGGTGGGTGTCGAAATCCGAGACCCGCGCTATTTCGGAAGCCAGCCCTGGCCGTTTCCGAATTCGCTGGTGATGGCCTTCAGCGCCGAATGGGCCGGTGGCGAGGTGCTGCCGGATCCCACGGAACTCGAGGACGCGCAATGGTTTTCCGTCGACGCACTGCCGGACCTGCCTGAACCCGTGCATATCTCGCGCCAGCTGATCGACGACACCGTCGCACGCCTGCGTGGCGGCTCCTGAGTCCTCGACGGATTTACGGAGCGTGCTAGGATTATTTGCGGAGGAGGTCCCGGCGGCAATGCCGGCACCGCACTTGATAACCGTTTCAATCTTATTGCGGACAAACACGTCATGCCATTCCATCGTTTCGAGGATTTCGAAAGCAATTACCTGACGCCACACCTGTCCACCGGCAAGGCGCCGGTGATCGAGGGGCGCTACATCTACTTCTGCCTGCTGCACAAAAATGCGGGTACCGGTTCGGAGCTGCATTACCACCCGAACGAACTGCTGATTTTCCCGATTCGGGGCAAGATCAATGCCATCGTCGGCAAGGACCGGCGGATCGTGAAACCCGGAACCTTTGTTCATGCACCGGCCTATGCGCGACACTCGATGAAGGCGACCGAGGACGGCAACCTGCAGTATCTGTATATCAAGGACAAGACCTGGACCGTGGTCGGTCTGGCCGAGGATGAGGCGGTTCCCGACAAGGCAATGACCGTGGCCGAGGTCAACCGGAAATACAATGTCGGCGACCGCGACAAGCACCAGAAAACCCAGGGGCAGTCGCAGGTGATCATCGAAGGCCTGCCGGTCTGTTTCCATCCCATTCTCGACAGCCTCGATGCGCCGGCGCGTTCCGGCCGCTGCGTGAACTGGATCGAGGGCGAGCGCCTTGCTTTCGGCCTGTTCGAGGTGCCGGCAGGTTACGCCGAACCGGAGAACGTCTCCGCGCATGAAATGTTCATATACGTGTTGAGCGGCCGTGTCGACGCGACGGCGGGCAGCGAGCGGAAATCGATCGGCGCCGGCGACATCGTCCACGTCAATCGCGGAGACCGCCTGCGCATGCAGGTGCGCAAACACGCGCGCTATGCCCTGGTCTCTTCGACCCCGTGGCTGGAAGACCGCATCGACAACATGACACCGGAGGAAGCGGAGCAGGCGCGCGTCAACATGAAACCGAACTAAGTAAGCACCGATTTCATACAAGAACAGGTCCCGCCCTGAAAGCGCCACCCGGGGCAGGGATCGATCTCAGCAGCAAGGAACCATCGGCCGTACGTTTATCCAACCAACGGAGAGGAACGATGAAAAACTTGTTTATAATCAATAAGTTATTCTATTTCTGGGTGCTGGCAATGGTCATCGCCGGTACAGTTCATGCTCAAGCCTGGAAGCCCGACCGCCACATCGAACTGATCATTCCCTCGACCGCGGGCGGCTCACTGGACCATGCAGGACGCAGCTTCCAGAAGTTGTGGGACGAGCTGAAGCTGGTACCCGTCACCAGCGGAGTGACCAACCGGGGAGGTGGCGGTCATGCCATTGCCTACAATTTCCTGAGTCAGCAGGCCGGCAATCCGCACTTCATGAGCATCACCTCGTCCACCCTGCATACCAGCCACATCAACGGCAGGCTCAAGCTGTCATTCCGGGATTTCACGCCGCTGACCGTCATGATGACGGAGTACATTGCTTTTGCAGTGCGTCCGGACTCGCCGCTGAAAACCGGAAAAGACCTGATCGAGGCCTTGCGCAAGAATCCCGAGGCATATTCCCTGGCCCTCAGCAGTGCGCTGGGCGGAACCCATCATATTTCCTTCGGCATGCCGCTGCTGTCAGGACAGGTGGATATCAAAAAGACCAAAATGGTCGCCTTTACATCCACCGGTGAAGCCATTACCGCCTTGCTGGGAGGGCATGTTGACGTCCTGTCCGGCGGTAACGTGCAGATTGCTCCGCACGTGGCCGCTGGCAGGATGCGGCTGCTGGCAATTTCGGCGCCGCAACGCCTGTCCGGGACACTGGCAGAGGCGCCGACCTGGCCTGAACTCGGGTATAAAGGCGTCTTTGAAAACTGGCGTGGCGTGATCGGCAGCAAGGGCATGACCCCGGCACAGATTGCCTTCTGGGACGATGTGTATGGAAAAATTGCCGGCAGCAGCGAATTCAGGGCCATTGCCGAAAAAAGCCAATGGATCATCGATTACAAAAATTCCGCCGAGACAAGCAAGTTTTTTGAGTCGCAGTATACGAGCTTGAAGGAAGTCATGGATTTCCTCGGCCTTTCCAAGCACTAAAGGGAGCAGCAGTCATCAGGCAGCAGATCGGCAGCATCGGCCTCGGCATCATGGGTGGCGCCTTCGCGCGCCATCTGCTGTCCTCGGGTTTCCAAGTCAGCGGCTTCGACATCGATCCGAAGCGGCGCGCACAGCTGAAAAAACTCGGCGGCAGGCCCGAGCCATCGGCGGCCGCGGTGTCGCGCGCTTGCCCGGTCCTGGTCAGCTCGCTGCCCAGCCTCGCCGCCGTGGATGCCGCCTTTTTCGGCAGGGGCGGCATCGTCGACAGCGCGAAGCGCGGCACCGTGATCATCGAAACCAGCACGCTGCCGCTGTCGAAAAAACACGAGATCCGCGAGCGCTGTGCCGTTCGCGGCATCTCGGTGCTGGACTGCCCGGTCAGCGGCACCGGCGCGCAGGCGGCACAGCGCGACATCGCCATCTACGCCAGCGGGGACCGCAAGGCCTACGCCAGGGCCGAGGCGGCGCTGAAGGGTTTTTCGCGAAGCGTCTATTACTGCGGCGAATACGGAAACGGCTCGAAACTCAAATACGTGGCCAACCTGCTGGTAACCATCCACAACCTGTCGACTGCGGAGGCCATGGTGCTGGGCATGAAATCGGGGCTCGACCTGGAACTGCTTTACCGCGTGATCCGTGACGGGGCAGGGACCTCGCGGATGTTCGAGGTGCGCGGATCGCTGATGGTCCGCGGCAGCTACACCCCGGCGACAATGAAAATCGACGTCTACAAGAAGGATATTGATATCATTGAGCAGTTCGCGGCCGACCTGCATTGCCCGGTGCCGCTGTTCGAAGCTTCGAAACCGTTTTACGCCGCGGCCCATGCGCAGGGCCGTGCGCTGGAAGACACCGCCGCCGTCTGCGCAGTGCTGGAGCAGATGGCGGGCGTCAAGCGCAAACGCAGCACAGCCGGAAAATCCACTTCAACCCGAACCAAGAGAAAGACCCGATGAAACCGACTCTTTCACCGCAGGGCCAGGCCAGCCAGACCATTTCCCGCAACATGAAGCTGATTTCCCACAACGAGCTCGCCGGATTCGGCGGCATCGGGGAGGGGATCAACATGCAGGTGACCAAGGACGGTCGCCGCATCCTGTGGCTGGCGCACGAGTCGGCACCGAAGAACTTCACCGCGGTCGACGTCAGCGACGTCAAGAACCCGAAGGTGATCTGCCAGACCGACCTGCCGCATGAGCGCGTGCGCTCGAACTCGCTCGACGTCGTCGGCGACATGATGGTGGTGGCCTACCAGACCAAGAAAGTCGGCGACAAGCCCGCCGGCATGGACATCTTCGACATCAGCACTCCGGAGAAGCCGAAGCTGATTTCCCATTTCGATGCCTCGGGCCCGCATTCGCGCGGCGCGCATTGCGTGTGGTTTGTCGACGGTGAATACGTGCACCTGACCTCGGGTTCGGCGGATTTCGAGCCGACCCACGAAAACGATTTCCAGTTCTACCGCATCATCGACGTGCGCAACCCCTCGAAGCCGGTCGAAGTGGGCCGCTGGCATTATCCCGGCACGCACAAGGGCGACAAGGAGGCACCGCCCCCGCGCCATCCGCGTTTTGACGGCGGCTACCGTCCACACAACGTCAACGTGTATCCGGAGCGCCCGGACCGCGCCTACGTGGCCTACCTCGACGGCGGCGCGGTGATCCTCGACATCTCCGACAAGTCGAATCCGAAGGTGATCACCAACTGGCGCTATTCGCCGCCGTACAACGGCTTCTGCCACACGGTGATGCCGCTGCTCGGACGCGACCTGCTGCTGGTGACCGACGAGTGCACCAAGGACGACGGCCTCGACTGGCCCAAGCTGGGCTGGATCGTCAATGCCAGTGTCGAGACCAACCTGGTGCCGATGTCCACGCTGCCGATGCCGCCCGCGGAGAACTTCGTCAAGCGCGGCGGCCGCTTCGGCGCCCACAACATCCACGAGAACCTGCCGGGCCCGGCCTCGTTCCGTTCCAACAGCATCATCGTCGGCACCTTCTTCAACGGCGGCGTGCGCGCGTTCGACACCTCGAACCCGTACCAGCCCCAGGAGATTGCCTACTACGTGCCGGGCGCGCCCAAGCTGTCGCCCAAGGGCTCGATCCAGATCAACGACGTCTGGGTCGATGAAAACGGCCTGATCTACACGGTGGACCGGTTTGCGGGCGGTCTCTACATCATCGAAATGAGCGCATAGGCGGGCCCCGGAAAATGCTGGATGCACTTTCGAGGAAATTCCCGGTCAGCGTCGTGACCGGCTTCCTCGGCAGCGGCAAGACGACGCTGATCAACAAGCTGCTGAAGCGGCCGGACATGAACCGGGTCGCAGTCATCGTCAACGAGTTCGGCGAACAGGCGATCGACAACGACCTGGTCGAGGTGTCCTCCGAACAGATGATGCTGCTCAACAACGGCTGCCTGTGCTGCGTGCTGCGCGGCGATCTGCAGGAGACGCTGCGCGACCTGTTCGTCAAGCGCCGCAACGGCGACATCATCGATTTCACGCGGGTGGTCATCGAGACCACCGGCCTTGCCGACCCCGCGCCGGTGATGCAGACGCTGATGACCGACGACATCCTGGCGGAGCATTACCGCCTCGACTGCGTGGTCACCCTGGCCGATGCCGTCAACGGCATTGAACAGCTCGAGACCATGCAGGAACCGGTCAAGCAGGCCGCGCTCGCCGACCGCATCGTCATCACCAAGTCGGACCTCGCGGGCGAGGAGGCCACGGCGAAGCTGGAAGAGAGGCTCCGTGCGCTGAATCCGCAGGCGCCGATCAAGCGCGCGGTCAACGGGGAAATCGACCTCGCCTTCCTGATCGATGTCGGCCTGCGCGACATGAAAGGCAAGCTGGAGGACATCCAGCGCTGGATCGGCGAGCCCGACGAGCATGGCGAGCATCATCGCCATGACGAAACGGTCAAGTCATTCTGCCTGCGCTACACCGAACCCATGACCTGGCAGGCCTTCTCGCAGACGATGGAGGTGCTTGGCGCCTTGCGCGGATCGGACATGCTGAGGGTCAAGGGTCTGATCAACATTGCCGGCCATGCCGGCCCGATGGTCGTGCAGGGCGTGCAGCACCTGTTCCATCCGCCGGTCGAACTCGCAGCTTGGCCCAGCGAGGACCGCTCCACCCGGATCGTCTTCATCACCCGCAACATTCCGCGGGAGACGGTGGCAAACCTGTTTTCCGCCATCGGCGCGGTCACCGCCACAGCCTGATCCTCCTTCAACCTCCTGCGGCCTGAGCCGCCGCGGGAGAATCACCCGGAAACCGCCTGATGAGCATCATTCTCGATCGTATCCACGCACTGGGACTGGAGCTGCCGCCCGTGCATCCCCATGCCAGCAAGAACCGCACGGCCTGCGTGCAGTCCGGCAAGGTGCTGTATCTCTCCGGCCACAGCTCCGGACGCCATGAGATGCCCCTCGGCGTCGTCACCACCGGCAAGGTCGGCAGCGAAGTGTCGGAGGAGGAGGCCTACAAGACCGCGCGTGCCGTGGCGCTGGTGATCATGGCGACCCTGCACAAGCACACCGGCAACCTCGACCGCGTGACGCGAATCATCCGCCTGTTCGGGATGGTCAATTCAGCGCCGGGATTCGAGCGCCAGTTTGCCGTCATGGATGGCGCATCGGACCTGTTTTACGAGGTCTGGGGTCCGGAGAAGGGCTGCCATGCACGCTCGGCGGTGGGCATAGCGGAATTGCCGCGGCGTGCAGTCATCGAAATCAACGGCGAATTCGAAATCGACGGCTGAAAGTTGACGCAGATCAAAACCCTGCATCCGGTCATACAGCAACATCAGATCCATGAATACATTGACTGAAAAACAGATCGCATCCCTGCAGGACTGGATGTCCAAACGCAAGACACATCTGCTGGAAGAAATCCGCGAAGTGCTGACGCGTTCCGGAAACGCGCATCATGCGGAACTGGTGGGTGGCGTCGGCGACATGGGCGACGAAGCAGCTGCCAGCCTGCTGCGCGATATTTCAGAAGCTGAAGTCCTGCGCGACATCGGCGAAGTACGGGACATCGTCGCGGCAGAGCAGCGGATTACCGACGGCCGTTACGGCCTGTGCATCGACTGCGGAGAGCCCGTGGCCTATGAGCGCCTGAAAGCCTATCCCAGCGCCAAGCGCTGCATGCCCTGCCAGCAACACCGGGAAAAAACCCGCGCGCCGTCGAAGTACACCGGACACTGATCCAGGCCGGCGGCTGAACGGGCGCTGTCTTTCAGCGCGGGGGGGATGCCTCAAATCCCCGATGGGGCGTTTGCTGACGGCATTCGCCTGCGGCTTCAAAGCCCCCCGGAAAATCAGACAGGCCGTACTGATATCGAATTGAAATAAAAATTACTGGCGGCGATGAAGTTTTATCGGTTGCCCGTGAGGGGTGGCCCTCGCGGCAGCATCCCAATCGTCAATGCGGCGAATCAAATCTGCACTGGGGACGACATTCTTTTCGGAGACGATTTTTTCCAGGGCTGCCAGCCACCTCACGTAGTAGTGTTTTCCTTCATCCCATTCTTTTCGTTTGCACGCATCGGATATTTCTTCGGCCAGTGTGTCTGCCCATTCCTTCCACGTAAACAGACCGCGACGGTGAAGCTCCAGGGTCATGGCGAAGGCCTGCGCTTCCCACGGCTCATTGAATACGGGGCCGTCCTCGTTACGAGGCAGTGCGGGAATGGCGTCAAGATTCACGTCAGACAAGCTCGAGGTAGTCATCCCAAAGATCCAGATAAATGCTGTCAATCGGCGAGGCGTCATCGCCCCATATTTCGGTGGCGTCAAACCGGACGCTGTACAGGTGCTGGGGTTTTTTATCCTGCTTCATTGCGTTGGTATCGGCAAAGGTAAAAACGCCATGATCACGGTCAATGACGCCGCGTCGCCCTCTTGCATAACGCGGGAGTCGCGTATGGCCAACAGGCTGGGAGTTGCTGGTTAAAACCCTGTCTCCAACCTTGAATCGGGGCGCAACATCATCCTCCAGCCTTGTCTTGCGACGACTCTTCACAATCGCCGCTACGGCCTCTGGCTGAAGCGTCGCCGCAACAGGGGCTTTTGTGGCAGCAGTCCCGCTTTCAAGTTCATGGCGAGAAATCAGTGAACTCTCCACCAGCAAGGTTTCCAGGGCATACAGACCCCGCTCGTAATACGTCGCATTGAGAAATTCGGCAGGGGGCATACGCTCTCTCGCGTACCGCCCCATATCGGCGTTCCATTTTTTATGGAAAGCGCAGGCCATCCGCAGCGCGAAAACGCGACCGTGCCAATACTCATGAAAGACCGGTTCGTTCTCCTCTCGAATCACCGGTCCCAATCCATGCATGCCGCCCATGTCATGGATGCCGTTCATTTCCTGCTCTCCGGAACTTTGAGATGCGCCACGCCGATCATCGAGTCCCGCGTTACGATTTCAGCGAGCTGCTCTTCGGTCCAGTTCTCGGTGCCGGCGGGCCGTTCGGGGATGACCAGATATCGCAGTTCGGCTGTGGAATCCCATACTCGAATTTCGACATCGGCAGGGATTTCCTCGCCTAATTCCTTGAGTACCCCGCGTGGATCCAGCACAGCACGCGCACGATAGGCATCGGATTTGTACCAGGCAGGAGGGAGACCAAGAACGGGCCACGGATAGCAGGAGCAAAGTGTGCACACGACCAGGTTTCTGATTTTTGGCGTGTTTTCCAGTGCGACCATGTCCTCGGCCCACCGTTCGATAAAGCCTAATTCGGCTATTGCGCTGGTTGCGTTGTCGAGCAAGCGGATCCGGAATTCCGGGTCGGTCCAGGACTTCGCGACGATACGGGCGCCATTCTGCGGACCAACGCGCCGTTCGTACGTGTCGACAATTTCGTCCAGCGTTTTGACATCGATAAGGCCCTTGTCAGCAAGCAAAGACTCCAGTGCCTTGACGCGCAGAGCGGGGCCGGATAACGGAGCGTTATGCCTGTCATCGTGATCATGGTGGTGATGGTCACTCATTGAGTGTCCTCCTTGCTGGGTTTGCACTGGGTGCCGAGCCGGTTTTTCATTGAATTTTGAGCGACCTCTTTTCAATGTTCATTATGCCTCACGTCGCGGCGACGCAATTTCGGCGAGCCCGTCGCAAGCTACCCTGAAACCGGATCAGCTAAAGCTAGGGGCCTCGGAATTTCTTCGTTGAGCTTTCAACGACACCGACCCGCAGACTTTCGGTATAGCGATCCCAGAAAGACAAAAGCCCCGCCGGGGTGGCAGGGCTAAGTCCAAGATACGGCACAAAAAAGAGTGGCTCCCCGACCTGGGCTCGAACCAGGGACCTGCGGATTAACAGTCCGTCGCTCTACCGACTGAGCTATC
>CAYSQJ010000020.1:0-20290 GCA_964433345.1 uncultured Bordetella sp. | reverse complement strand
GCGTCTCGACGTCCTTCAGCACCGCGCGCGCGGTGTTGAGCACCGCCATCAGCGTCGTCGGCGACACGATCCACACCCGTTTCGCGCTGGCGTATTCGACGGTTTCAGCGTGGTGGGCGTGGATCTCGGCGAACACCGCCTCCGCCGGCACGAACATCACCGCGCCGTCGGAGGTCTCGCCGGGGATGATGTATTTTTTCGAGATGTCGTCGACGTGCTTGCGGATGTCGGCGCGGAACTGTTTCTGCGCCAGCGCATGGTCGACATCGTTGACGCCGGGTTCGAACATGCGGTGGTAGTTTTCCAGCGGGAACTTGGAATCGACCGCGACCATGCCGGTCGGCGCCGGCAGCCGCAGCACGCAGTCGGCGCGCACTCCCGTGGACAGCGTGAATTGCATGTCATAGGCATTCGGCGGCAACACGTTGCGTACCAGGCCTTCGAGCTGCACTTCACCAAATGCGCCTCTGGCCCGTTTGTCGCCCAGCAGTTCCTGCAGGCTGACCACGCTGCCAGTGAGGCTCTCGATTTTTTTCTGCGCCTCGTCGATGGTCGCCAGCCGCGTCATCACGCTGACGAAGGTCTCGTTGGTTTTCTTGAAACCCTCGTCGAGGCGCTCGTTGACCTTGCCGGCGATTTCACCGAGCCGCGCGTCGATTTTGGTGTTGAGGGATTCGGTGGTCGCGGCCAGCCGTTCCAGCAGCGCCTCGCGCTGGCCGCCCATTTCCTGGGTCAGCGTCAGGCGCAGCGCATGCAGCACCTCGCGGGTCTGTTTCAGTTCCTCGGCGGTGGACAGGCGCTGGCGTTCACCCGCTTCGCTGACCTGGCCGCCGATGCGGTCGCCCTGCCTGGTCAGGCCGTCATGCAGGTCGCCCAGCATCTCGCGGTGCTTGGCCTCCAGTGCCTGCTGCAGTTCCAGCGTCATCTGCGCCGCGGCCTTTTTCTGCAGCATCAGCACCACGCCGAAGCCTGCAAAAAAAGTCAATAAAATCAATAAGATATAAAATACCGGGAAATCGCTCATGGGCACTCGTTGCGTTTCGCCGAAGTATAGCCTTCGCGCTCGCGCCGCGGACAGGCTTCAGGACAGTTCGCGCAGCACACGCAGCGGCGCGACACGCAACACGCGGCGCGTGCCGAGATAACCCGCAGCGGCGACCCCGACAATACTGCAGACCAGCCCCACCGCCCATACCGCCGGGCTGAAGCTGTAGCCGACATTGATGATGCGATCGGCCAGTGCATAACCGAGCGCATTGGCGCCGGCGGCGGCGATGATGCCGGCCAGCGCGCCGATCATCGCGAACTCGGCGAGATTGGCGCGCGCCAGTTGGGTACGGCTCGCGCCCAGCGTGCGCATGATCGTGGCCTGGTAGAGGCGTTCGTCCTGGGTGCTGGCGATCGCCGCGTACAGCACCACCAGTCCCGCCATCAGCGTGAACAGGAACACGAACTGCACCGCGCGCGAGACCTGGGTGATCATCGCCTGCACCTGGGTCAGCACCTGGGCGACGTCGATCAGCAGGAAATTGGGGAACCGCTTCACCAGCGCATTGAGCAAATCGACATTGCCCGGCGGCAGGTAGAAGCTGGTGACATAACTCAGCGGCTTGTCCTCGAGCAGGCCCGGCGGCGCGACCAGGAAAAAGTTAACGTTGAAGGAATCCCAGTCGACCTTGCGCAGGCTGGTGACTTCGGCAGTGAACACGCTGCCGGCCGCATCGAAGGTCAGGCGGTCGCCGATTTTTATGCCCAGCGATTTCGCGATGCCGTCCTCCATCGAGAATTGGTCGCGGCGCTGCGGCTTGTCACCCCACCAGCGACCGGCGACCAGCAGGTTGTCGGGCTGCATGGTCGTCGCCCAAGACAGATTGAATTCGCGATCGACCAGGCGCCGTGCGCGGTCATCGCTGTAATCGGACGAGGACACTGCGCGGTCGTTGATGCCGGTCAGACGCGCCCGCACCATCGGATACAGCTCGGGTGACGGGATATTGCGCGCGGCAAAGAACTTGTTCAGCGCCGGCACCTGGTCCTTCTGGATGTTGACGATGAATCGGTTGGGCGCGTCCGGCGGCAGGCTCGCCTGCCACAGCTGCAGCAGTTCACTGCGGATGATGGTCAGCGTCAGCAGCGCCATGATGCCGATGCCCAGCGCAACCACCTGCAGGATGCTCGCCAGACGGCGGCGGCGCAGGTTGGCGATGCCGAAACGCCAGGACACACCGGAACCGCGCAGCCGAGACACCAGCGCGATTACACCCCAGGCCGCAATCCCGGCCACCAGCATCGCCGCCGCGAAACCGGCAAACACGAGGCCGCCGGTGCGCAGCTCCCCTGCCTTCCAGATGATCAGCCCGGCGATGACCGCGATGCCCAGCACATAACCGAGCCAGCCGCTGCCGCCCGGCAAACCGAGGTCTCGGCGCAGCACGCGCAGCGGCGACACCCGGCCCAAGGCGATCAGCGGCGGCACCGCGAATCCCAGCAACAGCGCGAGGCCGGTGACGAAGCCGTGTACGGCCGGACGCGGCCCAGCCGCCGGCAGTTCGACAGTGACCAGCGAGCCCAGCCACAGCGCCAGCCCCTGCTGCGCCAGCAGGCCGGCAGCACAGCCGGCCAGACTGGCCGCGGCACCGAGCACGATGAACTGCAGCACATGCAGCCGCACCACCTTGCCGCGAGACACGCCGAAGCAGCGCATCATCGCGCAGGCATCGAGGTGGCGCTGAAGGTAACGCCGCGCGGCCAGCGCGATCGCCACCGCGGCGAGGATCACGCTCAGCAATGCGGTGAGGCTGAGGAATTTTTCAGCGCGTTCCAGCGCCGAGCGGATTTCGGGGCGCGCGTCCTGGATGGTTTCGACGCGTTGTCCGGGCCCAAGCCGGCTGTCGACCCAGGTGCGGTAACGGTCGACCGCGGCGGCGTTGCCCGCGACCTGCACCCGGTAACGGATACGGCTGCCGACCTGCACCAGGCCGGTGGCCGGCAAGTCGGCCATGTTGAGCATTACCCGCGGCCCGGCGTTGATGAAGCCGACGGCGCTGTCCGGTTCCTGGGTGATGATGGCGCCGATGGGCAAACGACTCTGCCCCACTTCGACGGTGTCGCCGGGCTTCAGCTGCAGACGGGTGTAGAGTTTTTCATCGACCCAGACGGTGCCCGCCGCCGGAATCGAAGTCGCGGGACGGTCCGGCGTATAAAGTCCGTCGCTGATGCGCAGCTCGCCGCGCTGCGGATAACCCTCGGTGACGGCCTTGATTTCGGACAGCACGTTTTGACCATTGGCCGCGGCCATGCTGGGAAAACGCAGCATTTCCGTGACTTGCAGGTCGAGGCGCTGCGCTTCAGTGGTGAACTTTGGATCCAGCGGCCGGTCGCCGGAAACCACGAGGTCGGCGCCCAGCAGCTGGTTGGCCTGGCGGGTGAGCGCCTGGTTCACGCGGTCGGCAAAAAACCCGACGGTGGTCACGCTGGCGACGGCAACAATCACGGCGACCGCAACCAGTGTCAGCTCGCCGGCGCGCCAGTCGCGCGCGAGCAGGCGCAGCGCGAGGCCGAGCTCGTTGAACAAACGCATTACTGCAGAACCCCGCCGGCAAGCCGCAGTGAACGGCCGCAGCGCTGCGACAGGTCCATGTCATGGGTCACCAGTACCAGCGTGGTGCCGCGTTCGCGGTTGAGGTCGAACATCAGCTGGATGATGCCGGCGCCGGTGTCGGCGTCGAGGTTACCGGTCGGCTCGTCAGCCAGCAGCAGCCGCGGTTTCGTGACAAAGGCACGCGCAATCGCCACCCGCTGCTGCTCACCCCCGGAAAGCTGTTTCGGATAATGGGTCAGGCGCTGACCGAGCCCGACGCGTTCGAGCAGGCTGCGTGCTTCAGCGGCGGCATCCGCGGCGCCGGCGAGTTCCAGCGGCAGCATCACGTTCTCCAGCGCGGTCATCGCCGGCAGCAGGTTGAAGGACTGGAACACGAAACCGAGCAGGCGCGCGCGCAATGCGGCGCGGCCATCCTCGTCGAGCGCGAACAGGTCTTCACCGTCGATCTGCACCGAACCCGCAGTCGGCGTGTCGAGGCCGGCCAGCAAACCGAGCAGCGTTGACTTGCCGGAACCCGAGGCGCCGACCACCGCCACCGCCTCGCCGGAAGCGATGCTGAAACTCACGTCGCGCAGAATGGTCAATTCGGAATCGCCGGTGGTAACCTGCTTGGTCAGGCCTGCCACGTTGACCATCCCGTCGTTTTCTGTTTTCCGGAGTTCTTCGCTCATGCTGATTCGCTTGTTTCTGTTGTTGACCCTGCTGGCGCCGTCGTTCGCCGGCGCCTCGACCATCCTGGTATACGGTGACAGCCTGTCCGCCGGTTACGGGCTTGCGCGCGGCGAGGACTGGGCACAGTTGCTTGCCCAGCGGCTGCGTGAAAAGAAGCTCGATTATACGGTCGCCAATGCCAGCATCAGCGGCGAAACCACGCTTGGCGGCGCGAATCGCATCGAGCAGACATTGAAGAACCATCGTCCCGCCATCACGATTCTCGCACTGGGCGCCAACGACGGCCTGCGCGGCTCCGACCTCGATGCCATGCGCCGCAATCTCGAGCGCATCATCGACGCGGCACAGAAAGCGAAATCGCGCGTGATCGTCGTCGGCATGCGCATACCGCCCAATTACGGCCAGCAATACACGGAAAAGTTCCAGGCGACCTTCAGCGACATCGCAAAGAAACGCAAATTGCCGCTGGTGCCCTTCCTGCTGGAAGGTTTTGCCGAGAAACGCGACTACTTCCTGCCCGACAACCTGCACCCGACAGCGGCGGCGCAGCCGCTGATCCTTGACACGGTGTGGAAGGCACTGGCGCCGCAGTTAAAAATAATCAATAAAAACAAGTAGTTATATAAATACTGCCGGCGCCTATGCAAGCTTCACCTGCGCGACTCCGGGTGCCAGACGGCCGATGACGGCGGCATCGGCAAATCCCTCTGTCCTGAACACTGCGAGCACCGCCTCCGCCACTTCCGGCGCGCAGGCGACCAGCAAGCCGCCGCTGGTCTGCGGATCGGTCAGCAGCCGGCGCTGCACGATCACGTCGCCCGCCGGCATCAGGACATGGGTACCATAGCTCATCCAGTTGCGCTCGGATGCACCGGTGACATAACCCGCCTCCGCGAGATGACGCGCAGCGCTCAGCACCGGCACCTTCGCCCACTCGATTTCCGCGGTCAGGCCCGAACCGCGGCAGATCTCGAGCAGATGGCCGAGCAGGCCGAAGCCGGTGATGTCGGTCAGCGCATGCACCTGCGGCATGTCAGCCAGCGCGATGCCCGGCGTGTTGAGTTTGGTTGTCGAGTCGATCATCTGCGCATAGGCCTTGTCGCGCAGTTCACCCTTTTTCAGCGCCGCACTCATGATGCCCACGCCCAGCCCCTTGCCTAGGATCAGCACGTCACCGGCCTGCGCGCGGTCGTTGCGCTTGACCTTGTCGGGATGGATCAGGCCCAGTGCCACCAGGCCGTAAATCGGCTCCGGCGAATCGATTGAATGGCCGCCGGCGATCGGAATGCCCGCCGCGGCACAGACGTCGTGGCCGCCGGCGATGATCCGCTGCACCGCCTCCATCGGCATCTTCCCGACCGGCACGCCGAGCAGCGCCAGCGCGAGAAAGGGCTTGCCGCCCATCGCGTAGACATCGGAGATGGCATTGGTCGCGGCAATGCGCCCGAAATCATAGGGATCGTCGACGATCGGCATGAAAAAATCGGTGGTGGCGATGATCGCCTGGCTATCGTTGATGCGATAGACCGCGGCGTCATCACTCGACTCCGTGCCGACCAGCAGATCCTTGAAAGGCTGTGCGGCCGGGACATTGGCCAGAACTTCGCTCAGCAACGCTGGCGTCAGTTTGCAGCCTCATCCACCGCCGTGGGAAAACTGGGTCAGGCGCAGGGCTGAGGTATCAGGGGTTTTGTTCATGATGTGCGATTGGTTGACGGTACACTGCGGGGCAGCGGACGAATGAATGATTTACGGTTTGATCGGGCCGCCCAAACCTAACACAACGCCCCCGCCTTGACGAGGCGCAATGACACACGGAACACCCCTGCACAGCGCAACGCTGACCTATCGTGAGGACGGCACGCCGTATTCACCGGTTTTCGGAGATGTCTACCACAGCGCCGACGGCGGTCTGGCGCAGGCGCGGACGGTATTCCTCGCCGGCAACGGCCTGCCGCTGCGCTGGGCCCGGAAACGGCTGTTCTGCGTGCTTGAAACGGGTTTCGGCATCGGCATCAACTTCCTCGCCACCTGGCAGGCCTGGCGCGAGGATCCGGCACGCTGCGGACGGCTGCATTATTTCTCGATCGAGAAACACCCGCTCACCCTCCCCGACCTCGCGGTCTGTCATGCACGGCTGCCGGAAGTGGCTGAACTCGCCGCCGAACTGCGCGCGCAATGGCCGCTGTCCCTGCCGGGCTGGCAGCGCCTGTCCTTCGACGGCGGGCGCGTGGTGCTGACGCTGCTGTTCGCCGACGTCACCACGGCTCTGGCTGACATCGACGCCCGTTTCGATGCCTACTATCTTGACGGCTTCGCGCCCGCACGTAACCCGCAGATGTGGGAGCCAGAAGTCTTCCGCCACTGCGCCCGTCTCACCGCGCCCGGTGCGACACTGGCCACCTACACCGCGGCGCGCAACGTGCGCGACGGACTCGCCGCAGCCCATTTCAACAGTGAACGCCTGCCGGGTTACGGCCGCAAGCGCCATCGCCTCGCCGCCGAATTCCGGCCGCCGGCCTGGTATCCGGCTGCAACCCCGTCGCCCGCGGCCGAGCGTGATGCGCCGGTGCTGGTCATCGGTGCCGGGCTGGCCGGTGCGGCGGTTGCCGGAAACCTGGCGCTGCGCGGCCATCCGGTCACCGTGCTCGAAGCAAACGCCACAGCGGCCGGTGGCGCTTCGGGCCTGCCCGCGGCGCTGTTCCATCCGCACTTGTCGCCCGATGACGCGATCCTGTCGCGGCTGGTGCGCAACGGCCTGTTGCTTGCATTACGGCACTGGCAGGCGCTGGAGCAGCGTGATGGACAACAACTGCCCGGCTTCCGCAACGGCCTCGCCTGGCCGGCAGTGGACGCCGGCGAAGAGTCGTCGATGCGGCAGGCCGCCGAACGGCTGCAATTTCCGGCTGAATACCTCTGCTTCCTCGAACGCGACGAGTTGCGCGCACGCTGCGGTCTGCCCGTGGCTCATGGGGGTTGCTGGTTCGGCAGCGGCGGCTGGCTGGAGCCGCGCGCGCTGATCCGTGCGCAGCTTGCGACTCCCGGCGTATCGATCCACTGCGGGGCGCGGGTAGAACATCTCGCGCATGACGGCAGCGCCTGGCAGGCCCGCGACGACGCCGGCACGGTACTGGCCTCGGCACCGTGCGCCGTGCTCGCCAACAGCCATGATGCCGCGCGCCTCATGCCAGGGCTTTGCGAACTGCGGATGATCCGCGGCCAGATGAGCACTGTTCCCTGTAAACAGCCGCCGATGCGCAGCGCGATTGCCGGCCGTACAGCAGTGGTCGCCCTCGACAGCGGCATCGCCGTCGGCAGCACCTTCAATGACAGGGATCTGCTGGCAGAGCCGCGCGCCGCCGATCGCGCGCGCAATCTCGCCGGCTTGCTGTCATTGTGGCCGGAAGCACCGTTGCAGGTCTCCGGAGACGCCGGTGCCGACTTTGTCGGCTTTCGCGCCGCCACCAATGACCATCTGCCGCTGATCGGCGCCCTTCCCGACGTCGCCGCGATTCGTGCGCAGGGCCTGCAATGGCGCGGCAGGCATGCCCACGAGCTGCCGCGTCAGCCGGAACTCTATGGCGCCTTCGCCTACGGTTCGCGCGGCCTGGCCTGGGCCAGTCTCGCGGCCGAAATCATCGGCTGCCGCATCGACGGCGAGCCGCTGCCGCTGGAGCATGGCCTTGCGATAGCCGTGGATCCGGCGCGCTTCATCGTGCGCGCCCTGGGCAAGGGCCTTGTTCCCTGAGCCCGGGGGAATTGCGGGCATGCAGTACAATCCGCGGCACGCAATGACCTCCTCCGCACCCCCTTCACATTCCCGCCTCAGCGATGTCGACGCGCAGGACGCGCTGTCGGGTTTCGACACCATCATCGACGTGCGCTCCGAGAGCGAATTCGCCGAGGACCACATTCCCGGCGCAATCAGCTGTCCGGTGCTCAACGACCGCGAGCGTGCGGAGGTCGGCACGCTTTACAAGCAGCAATCACCCTTCGATGCCAAGAAGATCGGCGCTGCCCTGGTGGCCGCCAACATCAGCCGCCATCTGCAGGCGCATTTCCTCGACAAGCCGCGCGGCTGGCGGCCGCTGGTCTACTGCTGGCGCGGCGGCGAGCGCAGCGGTGCGATGGCGCACATCCTCAGCCGCGTCGGCTGGCAGGTCGGCCGCGTGCAGGGCGGCTACAAGGCCTATCGCCGCACGGTGATTGCTGAACTCGGGTCCCTGCCCGCGCGCTTCGACTGGCGCGTGATCTGCGGCATGACCGGCACCGGCAAAAGCCGGCTGCTGCGCGCGCTGCAGGAACAGGGTGCCCAGGTGATCGACCTCGAGGAGTTGGCAGCGCATCGCGGTTCGGTGCTCGGCAACCTGCCCGACCAGCCCCAGCCTACCCAGAAAATGTTCGAAAGCCGGCTCTGGTCGCGGCTGAAGTCGCTGTCGCCGGAGCGCCCGGTGTTCGTTGAATCGGAAAGCAGGAAGATCGGCGCCCTGCGTGTACCCGAATCATTGATCAGCGCCATGTGGGCCAGCCGTTGCGTGGTCATCGATGCGCCGGTGGCCGTGCGCGTCGCGCTGCTGAAGGACGAATACGCGCACTTCCTCGCCGACACGGAAACGCTCAATACCCAGCTCGACTGCCTGCGGCCGCTGCATGGCAACGAGGTGATCGGGCGCTGGCAGGCGCTGGCACGCGGCGGCGCTTGGGACGAACTGACCGAGGATCTGCTGGTCCGGCACTACGACCCCGCGTACAGCCGCGCCATCGTTGCACACTATCCGCAGCTGCCGCAGGCCCCGCACCTGGCCCTGCATGATCATGGCGAGGCTGCAATGCAGGCGCTGGCACGCGAACTCACCGACAAAACCGGACTGCAGCCGGCACGCTGAATTCAGGCCGCCAGCGGCGCCTCCGCGCGTGCCTCGGGCACTGCGTCCTGCGCAGTGCCGCGGCCCACGCCGGCGTAATCGAAGCCGAGGGCACGCAGCCGTGCCGGATCGTACTGGTTGCGCCCGTCGACGATCAGCCGGCCGCGCAGGCGTCGGCGAATCTCGTCGAAATCCGGCTCGCGGAAAAGCTTCCACTCCGTCATCAGCAGCAGCGCATCGGCGCCCTCGACCGCATCCAGCGGACTGACCGCCAATTGCAGGGCTCCTGACTCGAACCACTGCTGCGGCCATTCGCCGCGTGCGCGCGGCATCGCCACCGGATCGTGTGCGCAGACCCTTGCGCCTGCGGCCAGCAAATCTGAAATGACAGCCAGCGCCGGAGCCTCGCGCAGGTCATCGGTGCCCGGTTTGAACGACAGGCCCCAGACCGCGAAGCGCCGCCCCTGCAGGCGATGGCCGAAACGGCCCGCGATCACGCCGGAAGCCCATTGTTTCTGCTGCTCGTTGACGTGGGCAACCGCGGACAGGATGTCGAGATCGGTGCGCGCCCTGCGCCCCATGTCGATCAGTGCGCGAACGTCCTTCGGAAAACAGGAACCGCCGTAACCGCAGCCGGCATGGAGATAGGACTGCCCTATGCGCGCATCCGAACCGATGCCGCGGCGCAGGTTGAGGACGTCGACGCCGAGCGCATCGCAGAGCCGCGCCATCTCGTTCATGAAGGAAATGCGCGTGGCCAGCATCGCGTTGGCCGCATACTTGGTCAGTTCCGCGTCACGCAGTCCCATCACCAGCAGTCGTTCGTCACTGCACACCAGCGGCGCATAGAGGCTGCGCATCACGCGCTCCGCCACTGCGCCCTGCAGGCCGAGCACGACACGGTCCGGGCGCATGAAATCCTGCACTGCACTGCCTTCGCGCAGGAATTCCGGATTGGCCACCACCTCGTGGTCACCGGCGAGGCCGCGCTGTTTCGCCGCACGATCAAGGATCGTGCGGATCTGTTCCGCGGTGCCCACCGGCGCCGTCGACTTGTTGACCACGATGCAGCTTGCGGACATGTGGCGGCCGATGGTTGCCGCAGCCTCGATTACCTGGCGGGTATCGGCGCCGCCATGCGCCAGCGGCGGCGTGCCGACGGCAATGAACACCACATCCGCCTCCGCAATGGCCGGTCCGGCGTCGGCGGCAAACTGCAGGCGCCGCTGCCGCGAATTGTGCTGCACCATCGGCCCCAGCCCGGGCTCGAAAAACGGCAGCATGCCCATCTGCAGCTGCGTGATCCTGTGGGTGTCGTTGTCGATGCAGGTCACCCTGTTGCCCAATTCAGCAAGACAAGCACCGGTCACCAGCCCGACGTAACCGCATCCGATCACTGCAATGTTCATGACAGAGCCCGCCTTTGAAGGAGATGCCGCGATGATCACCTTCGCAGTTTACGAAAATGCTGCGCCTGCATGAAACTTTAAAGGCAGCTCGTGCCTCCTGTTGCATGTCGGGGAAAATTCGTCCAAGATAGCCTCAACTCCACACCGAACACGGCAACTCATCAGCGTGCTGGACCAACCTGCACCGGAACTCGAAATCCCCTCCACCGGGGGCAAGACGCTCAGTCTCGGATCGCCATCCGGCCAGATCCTGGTGCTCTACTTCTACCCGAAGGACAACACGCCCGGCTGCACCACCGAGGGCCAGCAGTTCCGAGACCTGCATCCGCAATTCGCCAAGGCCGGCTGCGCGGTCTACGGCATCTCCCGCGACAGCCTCAAGTCGCACGAGAACTTCAAGGCCAAGCTGGGCCTGCCCTTCGACCTGCTGAGCGACGCGGACGAAACGGCCTGCAAGGCCTTTGACGTGATCAAGATGAAGAATATGTACGGCAAAAAGGTGCGCGGCATCGAGCGCAGCACCTTTGTCATCGATCGCCAGGGCATCATCCGCCGCGAATGGCGCGGCGTGAAGGTTCCCGGTCATGCCCAGGAGGTGCTGGAATTCGCAAGAACCCTGGCCTGACCTCCCGGGCGCACGCAGCCGCAGGGGCCAGGCCCCCGGTACTGCCACCGTTTTCTTCACAACGTCCGCCAGGAGCATCATGATCCAGCGCAAGGCAGCATCCTCCTCCGCCGTCGTCACCCGCATCGCCACCGCCGCCACCAAGCTTTTCGTGCTGGACACCAATGTCCTGATGCACGACCCCACCAGCCTGTTCCGCTTCGAGGAACACGACATCTTCATCCCGATGGCCACGCTCGAGGAACTGGACAGCAACAAGAAAGGCATGTCGGAGGTGTCGCGCAACGCGCGCCAGGCCAGCCGCTACCTGGACGAGCTGGTCGGCGCGCTGGAAGGCGACATCTCGGGCGGCATCCCGCTGGAAGTCCACGGCGACAAGGCGGCCCTGGGCCGCGCCTTCCTGCAGACCGAGGCCATGAACGGCCAGCTGCCCTCGACCCTGCCCAGCGGCAAGGCGGACAACCAGATCATCGGCGTGGTCAAGCATCTGCAGGAACTCCATCCCAAGCGGCAGGTTATCCTGGTCTCCAAGGACATCAACATGCGCATCAAGGCGCGTGCGCTGGGGCTCGCCGCCGAGGACTATTTCAACGACAAGGTGCTGGAAGACACCGACCTGCTCTACACCGGCATCTGCGCGCTGCCGGCCGATTTCTGGGACACCCACGGCAAGAACATGGAGTCCTGGCAGCAGGCGGGACACACCTATTACCGGGTCAGCGGGCCGCTGTGCCGCAGCCTGCTGGTCAACCAGTTTGTCTTCCTCGAGGGCGACCAGCCTTTCCAGGCCCAGGTGCGGGAAGTCAGCGGCAAGACGGCGATCCTGCAGACGCTGAAGGACTACAGCCACGCCCGCAACAGCGTCTGGGGCATCACCGCGCGCAACCGCGAACAGAATTTCGCGCTCAACGCGCTGATGAATCCCGACATCGATTTCATCACCCTGCTCGGCCAGGCCGGCAGCGGCAAGACGCTGATGACTCTCGCCGCGGGCCTGGCGCAGACGCTCGACGAAAAGCTGTTTTCCGAAATCATCGTCACCCGGGTCACCGTGCCCGTCGGCGAGGACATCGGCTTCCTGCCCGGCACCGAGGAGGAAAAGATGAATCCCTGGATGGGCGCGCTGGAGGACAATCTCGACGTGCTCAACAAGACCGACGACGAGGCCGGCGAGTGGGGACGCGCGGCGACCCGCGACCTGATCCGCTCGCGGATCAAGGTCAAGTCGCTGAACTTCATGCGCGGTCGCACCTTCCTCAACAAGTTCCTGATCATCGACGAGGCGCAGAACCTGACGCCGAAGCAGATGAAGACGCTGATCACCCGCGCCGGCCCCGGCACCAAGGTGATCTGCCTCGGCAACATCTCGCAGATCGACACGCCGTACCTGACGGAAGGCAGCTCGGGCCTGACTTACGTGGTGGACCGGATGAAGGGCTGGCCGCATGGCGGCCATGTCACGCTGTTGCGCGGCGAGCGTTCGCGGCTGGCCGACCAGGCTGCGGAAGTGCTGTAAGCCGCGACCGGCGGCTCAGTAGTCCGGGCCGCCGATGCCGCCCCCTGCGTAGTTCTCGAAGCGGGTGTGCTTGCCGAGGAAGGTCAGGTCGATCTTGCCGACAGGGCCGTTCCTCTGCTTGGCGATGATGATCTCGGCAATGCCCTTGCGCGGCGAATCGTTGTTGTAGACCTCATCGCGGTAGATGAACAGGATCACGTCCGCGTCCTGCTCGATGGCGCCGGATTCGCGCAGGTCCGACATCATCGGCCGCTTGTCCTGCCGCGAATCGACGCCGCGGTTGAGCTGCGACAGCGCGATCACCGGCACCTTCAGCTCCTTGGCGATGCCTTTCAGCGAACGCGAGATCTCGGCGATCTCGGTGGCGCGGTTCTCGTCGCGGCCGCCGCTGGAAGTGCCCGACATCAGCTGCAGGTAATCGACGACGATCAATGACAGGCCGCCGCACTGGCGGTGCATGCGCCGCGCGCGTGAACGCACCTCGAGGCAGTTCAGGCCCGCGGTATCGTCGATGTAGATCTGCGCATCATTGAGCTTGCCGACGGCATCCACCAGCCGCGGCCAGTCCTCTTCCTTGAAAGTGCCGGTGCGCAGCTGGTGCTGGTCGACCCGGCCCACCGAACCGATCATCCGCATTGCCAGCTGCGGTCCCGACATCTCCATGCTGAAGACGGCGACCGCCTTCTTGCTGTCGAGCGCTGCATTCTCCACCATGTTCATCGCCAGCGCGGTCTTGCCCATCGACGGCCGTCCGGCAACGACAATCAGCTCGCCCGGCTGCAGGCCGGAAGTCATGCGGTCGAGGTCGACGAAACCGGTGGCCAGTCCGATCACGTCGTGCTTGTTTTCGCGGCTGTAGAGCATGTCGATGCGCTCGACGGTTTCGGTCAGCAGCGGATCGATCTTGGTGAAGCCCTGGCGCGTCTTGGCACCGGCCTCTGCAATCTGGAACACCCGGGCCTCGGCCTCGTCGATCAGCACATGGGCATCCTTGCCGCTGGGGCTGTAGGCGGAGTCTGCGATCGCCGTGCCCACCGCGGCGAGATTGCGCAGCACCGAGCGCTCGCGCACGATTTCCGCGTAGCGCCGGATATTGGCGGCGCTCGGCGTGTTCAGTGCAAGCGCGGCGATATAGGCCTGGCCGCCGGCTTCGGACAGCTTGCCGCTGCGTTCCAGGCTTTCGGTCACGGTCAGTGAATCGGCCGGCCGGTTCTGCTCGATCAGCTGCGCAATGTGCTGGAAAATCGCGCGATGGTCGGCGCGATAGAAGTCCGCCTCGGTGATCACGTCGGCGATGCGGTCCCAGGCGGCATTCTCGAGCAACAGGCCGCCCAGCACGGACTGCTCGGCCTCGACGGAATTCGGCGGTGTGCGCACCGCCTCGAGTTGCGGATCCTTGTTCAGCGGCGTGACCAGCTGCACCATAGAAATACTTTATAAATACTTGTTTTTAAAGGATTTTTTATAGGGTTCGCGGGGCTCGCCCGCTTTTTGACCCAAGGACCAATGTAACAAAAAAAGGGCTGTTGCCAGCCCTTTTTTTTGCCCTGCGCTAATGCCTTGATTCTGCGCCGGAAGCGCGCGGCTCAGGCCTCGCCGAGCACGGACACGGTGATCGCGGCCGTGACGTCGGCATGCAGCGCCAGCTTGATCGGGTAATCGCCGATCATCTTCAGCGGGCCGTCGGGCATGCGGACCAGCGACTTCGGCACATCGAAGCCCTGTTTTTTCAGTGCATCGGAAATGTCCGAATTCGTCACCGATCCGAAGAGCTTGCCGTCAACGCCGGCCTTCTGGGAGATCTGCAGCATCAGCCCCTCGAGCTTGGTCGCCTTGTCCTGCGCCTGCGCCAGAACTTCGGCGTGAGCCTTCTCCAGCTCGGCGCGGCGTTTCTCGAATTCCGCGAGATTGGCGGTCGTCGCGCGCTTGGCCTTGCCCTGGGGAATCAGGAAATTGCGGGCATAACCGTCCTTGACACGGACCACGTCGCCAAGCGTGCCGAGGTTGATCACTTTCTCAAGCAGTATGACTTGCATGTCTGGCCTCTCAGTGCAGGTCGGTGTACGGCAGCAGCGCCAGAAAGCGCGCGCGCTTGACCGCAATCGACAGTTGGCGCTGGTAACGCGCCTTGGTGCCCGTGATACGTGCCGGGATGATCCGGCCGTTCTCGTTGATGAAATCCTTCAGCAGGTTGATGTCCTTGTAGTCCACCTGCTTGATGCCTTCTGCGGTGAACCGGCAGAACTTGCGGCGACGGAACAGGGCATTGCCCTTTTTCCGGCCGTCCTTCTTGCCTTTGCCAAACCTGCCCTTGCCACCGCTGCTTCCGCCCATTCTTGCCATGTGCGTTTCCTTTCAGCTTTCAGATCAGTTAGATCAGTTCAATATTCGTGATGTGCAGGACCACTTGCCTGCTCATGCGATGCTTGCGGTTCAGAAACCCCTGCGCCTCCACCGTGCAGCCCGGACGCAGCCTTGCGATCCTTGCGGCCAGCTCGCCGGTTGCCTTTGCGGGCATGTCGAATTCCACCTGTCTCGGGCTGCCCGCCTCCATTTGTTGCGAGGCGTGAGCCAGTGTGAATTCGACGACCGGGATGCCGGCGGGTGTGTGGCGCAGCGGCTCCATCGCGGCCAGGGATGCTGCCAGCCTGACCGTATTGCCGCTCACCTTCTCAGCCCGCTCAGGCCGCGCTTTCCGTCGCCGCAGGCGCCGCAGCAGGAGCCGGCTTGGCTGCCTCTTCGCTGACGGCCACCGGACGCGACTTCTCTTCCCGCATCATCGGCGAAGGACCGGTTACGGCCTCTTCCATGCTGACGGTCAGGTGACGCAGTACGGCGTCGTTGAATTTGAAGGCATGTTCCAGTTCGACCAGGGTCTCATTGTCGCACTCGATGTTCATGAGCACGTAATGCGCCTTGTGCATTTTCTGGATCGGGTAGGTCAGCTGGCGACGACCCCAGTCTTCGAGGCGATGGATCGCGCCCTGACGGCCGGTGATCATCTGGCGATAGCGGTCGAGCATCGCCGGAACTTGCTCGCTTTGGTCCGGATGGACGATCAAAACGATCTCGTAATGTCGCATTCAGGTCTCCTTTTGGGCTGTTGGGCCGCCCGTGATGCGAGCACGGTGCGGCAAGGAATCGGGAAAATCAGGAACAACTTGCAAACCGACGCACGGCAGGCTTGCCGCGCGAAGGCCGGGATTATACAGGAACAGCCCGCCGGATCAAGGGCTTGGACGCCCCTGAAGCAGGATCAATAGATGATCGCGAGGCTGGCGTTCAGGCGCTGATCATCGGTCTGACGGGTGCCGTGCGCCTTGAGTATCTGCGCCAGGTCGACCCGCAGGCTGACGCTTTTGCCGAAGGACAGGCGCAGGCCGACGCCGGCACTGGCAAGGAACTTGCCGGCCTGCTCGCCCGGCAACACCTTGTTCCGCGACACCGAACCGAAATCGTAAAAACCGACCAGGCGGGTGCGCCATTTGTCGTCGAGCCCCACCTTATCCGCAAAATTGGGGGTGTAGAGCTCGAACTGGGCCGCGTAGCCGCGATCGTTGGAGGCTTCACGCGGGAGATAACCGCGCACTGTGCCGACACCACCGATGCCGAATTGCTCACCCGGGATCAGCGCATCTTTGGTGTATTGCAGGTTCAACGCGACGCTGCTCTGCCACTCGTTGCGGAAGGCATGGACGAAACTCGTGCCTGCACGCAGGATGACGTAGTCATCCTTGGCATTGATCCGGGTACGGCGGAAATCGGCCGCCCCGCCATCATTGCCGCCGGGAATGTTGGTCGAGACCGCGGCATTGAAGGCCCATACACTGGCCGTCATGCGCTGGACGCCGGAATAGCCCAGCGAGACCGGATGCACGGTGATGTCCGGCACGAAGCCGACACCGCCCAGCGTCACGTTGTTCTTGTAGGCGCGGTAGTCGAGGCCGACAAAAGTCTTGTGCTCAATGTCATCCCACTTCGGCAAGTAATAGTTCCAGCGGCCGCCGAAGATGGTGCCACTGCCGCTGACATTGAACAGGTTGCCCACGATGCCCGAATCGACATCCGAGTAGCCGGCGTAGAGGTCCAGCGAGCTGTTGAGGCGGTAGTACGGAATCCGGTAGCCGAAACCGTAGATCGAGACCTGGTCGAGCTTGTCCGGCGAAGTGATGTATTGCAGCGACAGTGTGTGGTCGCGATCGAACAGATTGGTGTGCTGGAAACCGAGCCCGAGGCGGGTGTAACCGGTATCCGAGGTGCCACTGTCGTCCAGCGTGGCCACCAGGCGCCAGGGCCTGTCGTCGGCAACCCGGACATTGACATCGACCACGCCTTCGTTGGCGCCTGAACGCAGCAGCACGCTGGTCTGCTTGACGGGATGCTCGGCGGTGATCTGCAGGTTGCGCGCGATGTCGTGGGAATTCGGCGTCTCGCCCTCCTTCACCGAGGGCAGCGAGCGGCGGACATTCGCTTCGCTGAAATGCTGGTTGCCCTCGACCGTGACACGGCCGACCTTGGGCTGGACGATATTGAAGCGGACCACCCCGCGGGTGATGTCCTGCTCCGGCAGCGCAACCTGGATCACGCCAAAGCCGCGACGGCGGTATTCGCCTTCCAGCGACTCCAGTGCGCGCTGCACATCGCCAAAATCCTTGTTGCTGCCGGTAAACGGTGAAACCAGTCGTTGCACCAGTTCGGCCCCGAGCAGGGAATCACCGACGACCTCGAAGCTCTTGATCTCGAACTTGGGCGCGGGGACAGCCTGCTCCTGCGCCATGACCGGCGATGCCGTGGCGATGCCGAGTAGCAAGACACATGACAGGTGCCGCAATGAATTTTTATAAGTCATTGTTTTTTAATCTGGTTTCCCTAGGTCCCTGTTCCGGAAATCCGGAGAAATGCCCCAGCCCCCAGAACCCCAAAAACGGCATTAATGCCTTGAATTATGGCAGATTTCTCCGGGCTTTCAATGACTTGTTGGCCGCCCTGCAGTCCGGGCCATCGCTCATGAAAAAACCCCGGCCTTGAACCGGGGCTTGATCATTCAGCAGCAACCGGACTCAACGGCAAACCGGCGCCTCTTTTTTCTTCTTCTCCTCGACGTCCTCAAATACGTCTTTGTCCTGCTCAGGATCGGGTGGTTTGCTGGATTCACCCATGGCCACGATCAGGTTCTCGGTCGGTATGTTCAGGGTGCTGGGTGGCGTTCCGGAATAGGAATAAACAATGTTAAGGCCGTTACCTATGGATGCCCCAACTCCGTTGACAAAGAATCCGGTATTGGTTGCGGCATCATAAACCAACCCGACAATACCATTTACCGAGAATCCACCGCTGGCGCTGGTGAAGTTGATATTGATGGTGTCCTCCGAAGAGGCCGCTATTTTGCCCCCATAGGCTAGAGTGCCACTGATGTTGATGTCACCGCCCACCTGCATGAATACATCCGGACTGCCATGGATTTGACTCTGGTCGACCAGCACATTGCCGCCGGTATTGATGAAAGCATTGCCGCTGCCACCCGTCATGTAACTCTGGTTCGTCACTGACAGATTGCCCAAGGCGCTAATGCTGAGACCGGTACTACCATAGACTTGGGAAGTGCTCACCATGATGTTGTTACCCGCCCCTAGGCCAATCACCCCCCCACTCCACAGATCGGCATTGCTAAGGTTGACATCGCCAGCCGCGGAGAGAACAGTGGAAGCAAGTCCCCCGGATTCAAATTGGTCATAACCACCATACGACGAAAAATAGGCACCGTTTACGCCGTAGATATTGCCGCCGGCAACAACGAGAACCGCAGCATCACCGGGATTGAGTCCGCTCCCCCCCGAGGCGACTACACCTTCACCGCCATCACCATCAACGAGCACATTGGAACCGGCGAACATGCTGACGGTCGCGGCGCCGCCTATTCCTCCGTTGTAAGCATCCCCACCTTGCGACCAAATATTGGGATCGGTCAGATTGAGCCCCCCCGCAGAAATCAGCGTGGTTAGCGAAGAGCCGCCCGCGCCGCCCTCAGCGCCATCGCCGCCTTGAGAAGATACTGCCGTGGAGTAGCCCGAAATCGCTATTACGTTGGAAGATCCAGTATTGATCAGTTCGGTAACTGCATTGCCACCAGTATCGCCATTGCCGCCACGGGACTGCACGCTAGCACTTCCGCCCTCGCCACCCTCGATCAGGATGCCCTGAGCACTGCTCAATCTAGTCAATGCAGATCCACCGGCAAGCCAACTACCACTTCCGCCCTGCGAAACAACTGATCCGCCTTCAAGAACGCCGATATTGCCGTTCGAACTGCTGAATTGGATATTGGCGTTGCCGCCGTTGGCATAATTTCCATCCCCGCCCTCAGCGGAAGCCGAACTTCTAATGACTATAGGGCCGGTTGATGTAATCTGGATTCCGGCGTTGCCGCCGATGCTTCCGCCATAGGCGCCATCGCCAGCATAGGCATACAATGGACTGTTAATGTCCACACCTCCGACGCCTGCAATAATTGCAATGTTGGCATTGCCACCGGCAACCATATCAGAAGGACTGCCGTCCTGCCCGCTGGCCCTCACCGCCCCGTCAAACCCGTCGATGAACACTGAGCGACCGGTCAAGGTGATGCTGGCAGAACCCCCATAGGAAAGCGAGCGTCCAGTGGCTATGACAGAGTCGTGAATCTGAATGTCGTTACCTGCGGACATCTTGACGGCCGAGCCGATGTTTATCGGCGCATTGATGGTTACATTCCCGACCGTCGGCACCAGAGTGGGATTGGCGGAACTGCTGCCACCATCCCAGCCCGCATACAGATTGAGCCCGCCACTACCGCTGTTGAATATTGCCTCGTTGACCTCGACATTGCGAAGCGCCGTCAGCGTCAAGCTGCTGTCGCTGCTCCAGGAGATGCCGTCGTTGACGAGAATGTCGCCGTTGCCGCCACCATACATGCCGCTGCCATCAGTGGACGCAATGACCACGTTATTGCTGTTCAGCATGCTCCCCAGAACCGAGCCTTCGATATCTCCACCACCGTAAGCGGCGATGACAAAATCATTCGGATCAATCAGCCATGTTCCAGTTTTCCCCGCAGCGGCTGCAGTCGTGATGACAACCGAATCCTCGACCTTGACCCTGTTTTTGCCCGAAGTCTCGATGAACCCGCCATCCCCGCTGACCGGCGCAGAAGCATTGAGCACGCCATCGACATGCATGTTGTTGTCAGCAAAGGCGATGATTTCGCCGCCACCCTGGCCGCTGGCATCAATGACGCTGGTCGACGCCAGCGTGATGTCCTTCTTGGCCTTCAGCAGGATTCGCCCGCCCTCCGCCACCGCGCTGCTGGCATTGACCGTGCCGCTGTTGTGGATCAGTCCGGCGTAGATGCCGATGCGCCCGGCTTCGGCACTGATGCTGCCGAGGTTCCTCGCTTCGTTGTCCGGCGCGGTGATTTCCACCCGCAGGTTGGGGGTGCCGGGATTGACCAGCTCCACGCTGTTGCCTGCGGCCAGCACCACTTCGCCGTTGGGGCTGGTGATCAGACCGTCGTTGCTGACGGCTTTGCCCACCAGGTAGACGCTGCCGCCGGTGATCTGGCCCTGG
>CAYSQJ010000019.1:0-26336 GCA_964433345.1 uncultured Bordetella sp. | reverse complement strand
TTCTCCATCTGGCGCTTGACGCGGCCGCGGATGCGCTTCTCCACCTGCAGTATGTCGAGTTCGCCCTCGACCACCTTCAGCAGGTGGTCCAGGCGCTGTTTGACATCGAGCATTTCCAGCACTTCCTGCTTCTGCTCGAGCTTCAGCGGAAGGTGGGCGGCAATGGTGTCGCCGAGGCGGCCTGCCTCGTCGATGCCCGCCAGGGAAGTCAGGATTTCGGGCGGGATCTTCTTGTTCAGCTTCACGTACTGGTCGAACTGCTGGATCATCGTCCGCCGCATCGCCTCGGTCTCGTGGTCGGTCGCCGGATCGCTGGCGATCGGCGTGACCTGGACGGTGAAATGGGTCTTCACGTCCTCGATGCTGTGGATGCGCGCGCGCTGGCTGCCCTCGACCAGCACCTTCACGGTGCCGTCAGGCAACTTCAGCATCTGCAGGATGTTGGCGATGCTGCCGACATCGTAGAGATCCTCGGGCGCAGGCTCGTCCTTGGCAGCCGATTTCTGGGCCACCAGCACGATGCTTTTGCCCGCTTCCATCGCGGTTTCCAGCGCCTTGATCGATTTGGGCCGTCCCACGAACAGGGGAATGACCATGTGGGGGAACACCACGACATCCCGCAAGGGGAGCAGGGGCATTTCCATCTTGCTGATTTCATTGACAGTTTGGTCATTCATTGGCGTCACCTGAGAGAGAGAACATGAGATCAGCTTGGGGCAGGGTCCGGCAAATCAAGCACCGGAGGCGAACATAGGGATCCGGCAGCGTCACCGCTGCCGCTCCGTCCGTGCCGGATAACTGAACTGCGCGGGCAGCCAGCGCCCGCATCCGGTGGTCAGACGGTTGATCCGGCAACTTTGGGCTGGTCCGAGTAGATGAGCAGCGGCGGCGCGTCGCTGGTGATGGTGCCTTCGTCGACGGCAACCTTGACGACGTTTTCCAGCGACGGCAGGTCGAACATCGTGTTCAGCAGGGTGTGCTCGAGGATCGAGCGCAGGCCGCGTGCGCCGGTCTTGCGTTCGAGGGCCTTGCGCGCAATCGCGCGCAGTGCCGCCTCGCGTATTTCCAGCTCGACGCCTTCCATGCTGAACATTTTCTGGAACTGCTTGATCAGCGCGTTTTTCGGCTGGGTCAGGATCTCGATCAGAGCCGCCTCGTCGAGCTCGGCGAGCGTCGCCACCACCGGCAGGCGGCCGACGAATTCCGGAATCAGGCCGTACTTGATCAGGTCTTCGGGCTGGCAGTCACGCAGGACCATCGCGATGTCCCGGCGATTGTCCTTGCTGCGCACGTCGGCCCCGAAACCGATGCCGCTCTTTTCGGAGCGGGCGCGGATGATCTTGTCGAGGCCGTCGAAGGCGCCGCCGCAGATGAACAGGATGTTGGTGGTGTCCACCTGCACGAATTCCTGGTTCGGATGCTTGCGGCCGCCCTGCGGCGGCACCGAGGCGATGGTGCCCTCGATCAGCTTCAGCAGCGCCTGCTGCACGCCCTCGCCCGACACGTCGCGGGTGATCGAGGGGTTGTCCGACTTGCGCGAAATCTTGTCGATCTCGTCGATGTAGACGATGCCGCGCTGCGCCTTCTCGACGTCGTAGTCGCACTTCTGCAGCAGCTTCTGGATGATGTTCTCGACGTCCTCGCCGACATAGCCGGCCTCGGTCAGCGTGGTCGCATCAGCCATCACGAAGGGCACATTGAGCAGCCGCGCCAGCGTCTGCGCCAGCAGCGTCTTGCCCGAGCCGGTCGGACCGACCAGCAGGATGTTTGACTTGGAAAGCTCGACGTCGTCGTTCTTGCTGACGTTGCGCAGCCGCTTGTAGTGGTTGTAGACCGCCACCGACAGGATGCGCTTCGCAGTGTCCTGGCCGATCACATACTGGTTCAGGATGTCGCGGATCTCGTGCGGCACCGGCAGGTCGGACTTGGCGCCCTTGGCGGCGTCTCCGCCCTGGGTTTCCTCGCGGATGATGTCATTGCACAGCTCGATGCACTCGTCGCAGATGAACACCGACGGCCCCGCGATGAGCTTGCGCACCTCGTGCTGGCTCTTCCCGCAGAACGAGCAGTACAGCAGCTTTTCACCGCCCACCTTTTCCGTCATGCCAGCAACCCTTTGTCCATTGTTCTATCTATCCTGCTTCCGCTTTGACCGCCTGTCGCAGCAAAAATTCTGCCGCAATGTCCCTGCCGCCATCGTGGCCGGTGTCACGCCACATCGGTACGGCTGACCAGCACCTTGTCCACCAGGCCGTAGTTTACCGCCTGTTCGCCGGAAAGAAAGTTGTCCCGGTCCGTGTCACGGCCGATCACGTCGACGCTCTGGCCCGAATGCTTGGCCATGATCTCGTTCAGCTTGCCCTTCAGGAACAGGATTTCCTTGGCGTGGATCTCGATATCCGAGGCCTGGCCCTGGAAACCGCCCATCGGCTGGTGGATCATGACCCGCGAATTGGGCAGGCAGAAACGTTTGCCCTTGGCACCCGCCGCCAGCAGCAGCGCGCCCATGCTCGCCGCCTGCCCGACGCACAGTGTCGACACATCGGGCTTGATGAACTGCATGGTGTCGTAGATTGCCAGCCCCGCCGACACCGAACCGCCCGGCGAATTGATGTAGAAGGAGATGTCCTTGTCAGGATTTTCCGATTCCAGGAACAGCAACTGGGCGACGATCAGGTTCGCCGTCACTTCGTTGACGGGCCCCACCAGGAACACCACCCGCTCCTTCAGCAGCCGGGAATAGATGTCATAGGCGCGCTCGCCGCGGCCGCTCTGCTCGATCACCATCGGGATCATGCCGAGGCCCTGCGGCTCCATCATCGCCTGCGGCTCGAAATAGCGCTTCATTGGGCATTCCCCATCAGTTCGTCAAATGTCAGCGCCTTGTCCTCGACTTTCGCCGTCGTCAGCGCCCAGGCCACGACATTTTCCTCGAGCACCACCGATTCGATGTCGCGCAGGCGGTCCTGCGACTGGTAAAACCATTTCACCACTTCCTGGGGATGCTCATAGCTCTGCGCCTGCTCTTCCACCGCGGCGCGCACCTGCTCGGGCTTGGCCTGCAGGTTCTGCGCACGCACCACCTCGGAGAGGATCAGCCCGAGGCTGACCCGGCGCTGCGCCTGCTTCTCGAACAGCTCCGCCGGCAGCGGCATGTCGTCGCGCACCGGTATGCCGCGCGACGCCAGGTCCTGCTTAGCCATCTCGCGCAGGCGGTCGATTTCCATGTCGATCAGCGATTTCGGCACCTCGAGGCTGGTCGCGGCCAGCAACGCATCCATCACATGCTCCTTGACCCGCGCCTTCAGCCGCGCCTTGACTTCACGCTCGAGATTGCCGCGGATCTCCGCGCGCATCTTCGCCAGATCGCCGTCATCGACGCCCAGTGTTTTCGCGAATTCGGCGTCGATCGCCGGCAGCTTCGGCTCCGCCACCTCGTTGACCTTCACTTCGAACACCGCTGTCTTGCCGGCCACTTCCTTGCCGGCGTAGTCATCCGGAAACTTCAGCTCGAAGCTCTTGCTCTCGCCCGCCTTCATCCCCGGCAGGTTCTGCTCGAACTCCGGCAGGAAACGGCCCTCGCCCAGCACCACGGGCTGGCCTTCGGCCTTGCCGCCGGCAAACTCCACGCCGTCGATCCTGCCGACATAGTCCATGGTCACCCGGTCACCCTTCTCCGCCGCGCGCTCGACCTTCTCATGGGTCGCGCGCTGCTTGCGCATGATGTCGATGGTCTTGTCGACGTCGGCTTCCGTCACCTCCAGCACCGGCCGCGACACCGTGGCCTTGGCCATGTCGCCGACCACGACTTCGGGGTAGACCTCGAAAGTCGCGCTGTAATGGAACTGCTCGGCGCCCTCTGCAGGCGGCACCGCATCGAATTTCGGATAGCCGGCAACACGCAGCTTCTGCTCGTTCACGGCATCACCGAAAGTCTTCTGCAGCGTGTCGCCCAGCACTTCCTGGCGCACCTGCGGGCCGTATTGCTGCGCCACCACTTTCAGCGGCACCTTGCCCGGCCGGAAGCCGGATATCTTGACCGTGCGCGCCAGCCGCTTGAGACGGTTTTCCACTTCGCCGTTGATTTCCGCCATGGGCACCGCAATGCTCAGCTTGCGCTCCAGGCTGCCCAGCGTTTCCAGATTCGCTTGCATCAAATCATTCCCTGTTGAGTTTCCGTGGTGTCAGTGCGGTCTGGTGCGAAAGGAGGGACTCGAACCCACACGCCTCGCGGCGCCAGAACCTAAATCTGGTGCGTCTACCAATTCCGCCACTTTCGCGCTGCAACATGCACCCTGCTCAAGGTACCTTTGCCGCCTGCCTGACGCGTCGTGCAACCCCTTGATTGTAATATACTCGCGGCTTCGGCGACATGGCCCCGGAGCAGCGTCATCCGCGGCGAATTCACGCCAAGTCCTTGATGGCAATCTCTTTTCCGGATCCCGTGGCCGTCGATCACTACGAAAACTTCCCTGTCGCCTCGATCCTGCTGCCGCGACGCCTGCGACGCCCCGTAGCCCTTATTTACCGCTTCGCCCGCGAATCCGATGACTTTGCCGACGAAGGCGATGCGCCGGATGACGAACGCCTGGCGCAGTTGGCCGGCTTCAGCCGTGAACTGCAGCGCATGGAACGCGGCGAAGCGCCGGCAATCCCCTGGTTTTCCGACCTCGCCGCCGTGATCCGCGAGCACAGGCTGCCGCTCGATGCTTTCCACGACCTGCTCTCCGCCTTCGCCCAGGACGTGACGGTGAAGCGCTACGCCAGCTATGCGGATGTGCTCGACTACTGCCGCCGCTCCGCCGATCCGGTCGGCCGCCTGCTGCTGGTGCTCTACGGTGCCGCAACACCGAAAAACCTCGAATACTCCAGCGCCATCTGCAGCAGCCTGCAGCTGATCAACTTCTGGCAGGATGTGGCCATCGACTGGCAAAAGAACCGTGTCTATTTTCCCCAGGATGAAATGCAGCGCTACGGCATCAGCGAAGCGCAGATCGCTGCCGGCGACTGCGGCGGCCGCTGGGCGGAGTTCATGGCCTTCCAGACCGCACGCACCCGCGCCCTGCTCGACTCCGGCCGTCCGCTGGGCCGCATTCTCAAGGGGCGCATCGGCCTCGAGATGCGCATGATCATTGCCGGCGGCGCGCGCATCCTCGACCGCATCGACGCCGTCGGCGGCGATGTCTTCCGCCGGCGCCCGGTGCTGACCAAACCCGACTGGGCGCTGATGTTCGGTCGCTCGCTTTTCGCATGACGGACGCCCACCAGTACTGCCAGGACAAGGCCGCTGCCAGCGGCTCGAGTTTCTATTACAGCTTCATGTTCCTGCCGCCGGAGCGGCGGCGCGCGATCACCGCGCTCTACGCCTACTGCCGCGAGATCGACGACGTGGTCGACGAATGCAGCGACCCCGGCGTGGCGCGGACCAAGCTGGTCTGGTGGCGCGAGGAACTGCGCCGCCTCTATGCCGGCAATCCGCAGCATCCGGTGACCCGAGCGCTGGCCGATGCGGTCGGCGCCTACGGCATCACCGAGGACCAGCTCGCCACCGTCATCGACGGCATGGCGATGGACCTCGAATACAACCGCTATCCCGATTTCGACACGCTGAAACTGTACTGCCACCGTGTCGCCGGCATCGTCGGCCTGATGTCGGCACGGATTTTCGGCTACAGCGACCCCCGTACCCTGGAATACGCCGAACAGCTGGGCCTCGCCTTCCAGCTGACCAATATCATCCGCGACGTCGGCGAGGATGCGCGCCGCAATCGCGTCTACCTGCCGCTCGAAGAACTCGCCGAGTCCGGACTGGATGCATCGCAGATCGTCCACGGCGGCGGCGACCTGCAGGCAGGGGATGCCTTCCAGGGCCTCATGGCGAAACAGGTGGAACGCGCGCTGTCCGCCTACGAGGCCGCATTCGCACTGCTGCCCGCCGCCGACCGCAGGCCGCAGCTGCCGGGCATCATCATGGCGGCAATCTACCGCACACTGCTGGAAGAGATCCGCAACGACGGCTGCCGCGTGCTGACCCACCGCACCTCGCTGACACCGCTGCGCAAGTTGTGGATCGCTTGGAAAACATGGGCAAGAAGGCAATGATGAGCGAGGAGCGATGAGCGCAAACCAAACCAGGGGGCGCTCATTGTTCATCACTCATCGTTCATCGCTTGAATCACAACCGATAACGGAAAAAATCAATGGATCTTGAACTCACCGGAAAAACCGCTCTCGTCACCGGCACCTCCCAGGGCATTGGCCGCTGCATCGCGAAAATGCTCGCAGCCGAAGGTGTACGGCTGTGCATCGCCGCGCGCCGCCGCAAGTTGCTGGAGGAGCTCGCCGCCGAAATCATCGCTGCCGGCGGCGAAGCACCGGCCATCGTCGAGATCGACATCATGCAGGAAGGCGCGCCGCAGAAACTCGCCGACGCCGCGCGCGCTGCGCTGGGACATATCGACATCCTGGTCAACAGCGCCGGCGGCAGCCGCCCTGCCATTCCCGTCGACGCTCCGGAGGAAGAATGGGAAAGCGTGATGACGCTCAACTTCGTGCGCGTGCGCCAGCTCACCCACGCCGTGCTCCCCGACATGATCCGGAACAAATGGGGACGCGTGATCAACCTTTCCGGCAAGTCCGAACCCGACTCGCTGCTCGCCGCAACACCGGCAAAGGCGGCCATACACGGCTGGTCCAAGGGCCTGTCTCGCGAAGTCGGCAAGCACGGCATCACCGTCAACTGCCTGGCGCCGGGTCGCATCATGAGTGAGCAGATCCGCCGCAAGTACTCGCCCGAATTCCGCGCGCACGAGGAAAAGCACGAGATTCCGCTGGGCCGCTACGGCGAACCGGAGGAAATCGCAGCGATGGCGGTATTCCTCGCCTCGGCCCGCGGCAGTTATGTCACCGGCGCGGTGATCCCGGTTGATGGCGGCATGCGGCGCTTCGCCTTCTGATTTAATAAAATATCAATATAATCAATAATTTATAATAAACCCTGACCGGGCTACGCGGTCAATCCACCGACTGATTCCGCGGCTCCCCAAAATCGCAGCTCCCTCTCCACCCAAATCCGCGCAACAGCGCGGATTTTTTTGAACCTGCAGCGCCCCACAACACTCTACGGTGCCGGGAGCCGCCACATCGTGAGTCCGCATGCGGACACCGGCAACGGCATTGTGTTATCTAGATCAAGAACAAAAAAAGGGAGCGCTGCATCTTGCCGCACGACATCACCCTGATCACCACCATCGCCGCCGCTTTCGGGCTGGCACTGGTCTTCGGTCTCATCGCCGCGCGCCTGAAGCTGCCGACGCTGGTCGGCTACCTGCTCGCCGGCGTGCTGATCGGCCCGCACACGCCGGGCTTCATCGCCGATGCCGAACTGTCGGCGCAGCTCGCCGAGATCGGCGTGATCCTGCTGATGTTCGGCGTCGGCCTGCACTTCTCGCTCGATGACCTGCTGGCCGTGCGCAAGATCGCCCTGCCCGGCGCCGTCGTGCAGATCACGGTCGCCACCGCGATGGGACTCGGCATTTCCCAGCTCTGGGGCTGGAGCCTCGGCGCCGGCCTGGTGTTCGGACTCTCGCTTTCGGTGGCCAGCACCGTGGTGCTGCTGAAAGCGCTGGAGGCGCGGGGCGTGCTCGATTCGATGAATGGCCGCATCGCCGTCGGCTGGCTGGTGGTCGAGGACCTGGCGATGGTTCTGGTACTGGTGCTGCTGCCACCCCTCGCCGGCTGGCTGGGCGGTGACGCCCGCGGACTCACCGGCGCAGGCGCCGAAGACCGCGGCGTCTGGACCACGCTGGGCCTCACGCTGGGCCAGGTCGCGCTGTTCGTCGTGCTGATGCTGGTGGTCGGCAAGCGCCTGTTCCCGTGGATCCTCTGGCAGGTCGCGCGCACCGGTTCGCGCGAACTGTTCACGCTGTGCGTGATTGCTGCGGCGCTGGGCATCGCCTACGGCTCGGCCGCGCTGTTCGGCGTGTCCTTCGCGCTGGGCGCCTTTTTTGCGGGCATGGTGCTGCGCGAGTCCTCGCTGAGCCACCGCGCCGCCGAGGAATCGCTGCCGCTGCGCGACGCCTTCTCGGTGCTGTTCTTCGTCTCCGTAGGCATGCTCTTCGATCCGCGGATGCTGATCGAGGAACCGCTGCGCATACTGGTGGTGGTGGCCATCATCATCATCGGCAAGACGGTCGCCGCATTCGCCATCGTCATCGCCTTCCGCTATCCGCTGAACACCGCACTGACGGTGTCGGCAAGCCTTGCCCAGATCGGCGAGTTCTCGTTCATCCTCGCCAGCCTAGGCGTCGCGCTGAAGCTGCTGCCGCCGGAGGGCCAGAACCTGATCCTCGCCGGTGCAGTGATCTCGATCGCGCTCAATCCCCTGGTGTTCAGCGCCATCGAGCCGCTGCAGAAATGGATACGTTCGAAATCCGGACTCGCGCGCGCGATGGAACGCCGCGACGATCCGCTGGCCCAGTTGCCGATGAGCACCGACCACGAGCTGCTGACCGGTCATGTGCTGATCGTCGGCTACGGACGCGTCGGCCGGCGGATCTGCGACAGCCTGTTGCAAAGAGGCATACCGGTGGTCGTCGCCGAGCAAAACCGCGAGGCCGTCGAGCAGTTGCGCCGGAACGGCATTGCCGCGGTCTCCGGTGATGCTGCCGAGCCCGGGGTGCTGATCCAGGCCCATGTCGCTCGCGCCGCCATTCTGGTCATCGCCACGCCGGACACTCCTCGCGCGCGCAAGATGATGGAGACCGCGCGCATGCTGAACCCGGGCATCGACATCATCGTGCGCACCCACAGCGACGAAGAGGCCGATCTTCTGCGCAAGGAAAAAGCCGACCATGTCTTCATGGGTGAACATGAGCTCGCGCAGGGCATGACCCGCCACATACTCGAACGTGTAGCCGCCAGCGAGGCGGGCAAGCCCGCCGCCGGAGCAAGCACAAAACCCGCCGCCGACATGGCGTGAAACCCCGAAACTGCCTTTCGCACCTTCTGCAATGACCAAAGATATACAAGCCCAAAGCCCTCCCAGCGAAACCCCGGCCTGGCACCAGATGGACAGCACCGCGGTGCTTGAGCGACTGGACTGCGATCCGCGCACCGGCCTGTCTGCGGCTGAAGCCGAACGGCGGCTGCAGACCCACGGCCCCAATGCCCTGCCCGCGGCCCGCAAACGGCCGCCGTGGATGCGCTTTCTGCTGCAGTTCCACAACGTGCTGATCTACATACTGCTGGTTGCCGCAGTGATCACCGCGCTGCTGCAGCACTGGATCGACACCGGCGTTCTGCTCGGTGCGGTGATCATCAACGCCATCATCGGCTACATCCAGGAGGGCAAGGCCGAGGATGCGCTCGACGCGATCCGCAACATGCTGTCGCCGCGCACCATCGTCATGCGCGGAGCCGAGCGCGCCGAAATCGCCGCCAGGAACCTGGTGCCGGGCGACATCGTCGCCCTCGCCTCGGGAGACAAGGTGCCGGCCGACCTGCGCATAGTGGCCGCGCGCAGCCTGCGCGCCAGCGAGGCGGTACTGACCGGCGAATCCGAGGCGGTCGAGAAAACCCCCGATGCGGTGGACGCCGATGCCGTGCTCGGTGACCGCAGCTGCATGCTTTACTCCGGCACGCTGATCGCCTCCGGCCAGGCCACCGGCGTCGTCATCGCCACCGGCAAGTCCACCGAGATCGGCCGCATCAGCACCCTGCTCGAGCAGGTCGAGAGCGTGACCACGCCGTTGCTGCGGCAGATGTCGCGCTTCAGCCACTGGCTGGCGATGTTCATCCTCGCGATGGTCGTGCTCACCTTCATGCTCGGCGTGCTGTGGCGAGGGCACGCCCCGGCCGACATGTTCATGATGGCCGTCGCCCTCGCTGCTTCGGCGATCCCCGAAGGCCTGCCGGCACTGATGACCATCACGCTGGCGATGGGCGTGCGCCGCATGGCCGCGCACAATGCGATCATCCGCCGCCTGCCCGCGGTCGAAACCCTGGGATCGGTGACGGTCATCTGCTCCGACAAGACCGGCACCCTGACTCGCAACGAAATGGCCGTGCAGCGGGCGGTCACCGCGGACCATGTCTTCGAGGTCAGCGGTGTGGGTTACGCGCCGACCGGCGCCCTCCATGTCCTCGGCGCCGCGGTCCAGCCGGCCGAACACCCCCGGCTGCTCGAGCTCAGTCGTGCCGCCGTGCTGTGCAACGACGCCACGCTGAGCCACCGCAACGGCGAATGGCAGATGCAGGGCGACCCCACCGAGGGCGCGCTGCTGACACTGGGACTGAAAGCCGGGCTCGACCCCGCCGCGGAAGCCGCCGCGCTGCCGCGCAGCGATGTCATTCCCTTCGAATCCGAACACCGGCTGATGGCCACGCTGCATCACGACCATCAGGGCCGCGGCATCATCTACGTCAAGGGCGCCCCCGAACGCATACTCGAATTCTGCGACCGCCAGGGTCCGGATGAGGCGCCCCTCGACCCGGACTACTGGCGCCGCCAGGCCACGGATCTCGCCGCGCGCGGCCTGCGCGTGCTCGCTGTCGCAGCCAAGGCGGTGCCCGGCGAGCAGCGCGAGGTGCGCTTCGCCGACCTTGAAGACGGCGCACGTCTGCTCGGCCTGCTCGGCATCATCGATCCGCCACGAGAGGAAGCGGTGGCCGCGGTCGCCGAATGCCACGCTGCCGGCATCCGCGTGAAAATGATCACCGGCGACCATGTCGACACCGCGCGCGCAATCGGCGCCGAGCTGGGCATCGGCCGCGGCAAGCCCTCGCTGACCGGCGCGGAAATCGAGATAATGGACGATGCGCAGCTGCGCGAAGTGGTCGGCGATGTCGATGTTTTCGCGCGGGCGAGTCCCGAGCACAAGCTGCGCCTGGTGCAGGCGATGCAGGCCAACGGCCAGATCGTGTCGATGACCGGCGACGGGGTCAACGACGCTCCGGCGCTGAAGCGCGCCGATGTCGGCGTTGCAATGGGTTTCAAGGGCACCGAAGCCGCCAAGGAGGCCGCGCACATGGTGCTGGCCGACGACAACTTCGCGACCATCGGCAACGCGGTGCGCGAAGGCCGAGCGATCTACGACAACATCCGCAAGTTCGTGCTGTTCATGCTGCCGACCAACGGCGGCGAGGCGCTGATCGTGATCTCCGCGATCCTCTTCAACCTGCCGTTGCCGCTGACTGCCGCCCAGGTGCTGTGGATCAACCTCGCGACATCGAGCACGCTGGGCATCGCGCTCGCCTTCGAACCGCCGGAACACGATGTGATGCGGCGCAGGCCGCGCGACCCGAAGGAACCCCTGCTGTCGCTGTTTTTCGTCTGGCGCGTGATCATGGTGTCGCTGCTGATGCTGGCCGGCGCGATGGGTCTGTTCCTGTGGGAAACCTCGCGTGGCGCCAGCCTCGAGACCGCGCGCACAATGGCGGTCAGCGCGGTGGTCGTCGCCGAAATGTTCTACCTGTTCAACAGCCGCCACGTGCTGTACACCACGCTCTCGCGCGAGGGCCTCTTCGGCAATCCGAAGGTGCTGATCACGGTTGCCATCTGCGCCGTGCTGCAGCTCGCCTACGTCTACGCGCCGCCGCTGCAGGCGGTTTTCGGCTCCACCGCGCTGAGCGCTGACGAGTGGTCGCTGGTGCTGCTGGCCGGGGCAATGGTTTTCACCGTCGCCGAGCTGGAAAAATTCCTGATCCGCCGTCTCGGCTGGACCCCGCGCGGCGTCGCGTGATATGAACCTGGGCATGAACCAGACACGGGGAGAATCCGCATGAAACGATTCCGCTCGCTGCTTGCCGCCACCGATTTTTCCGATGACGCGGGCAACGCCTGCCGGCGTGCCGCGATGATCGCCCGCGAACAGGAAGCCGGTCTCGAGCTGCTGCACATCATCAGCCGGACTTCACTCAACATGCTGAGGAGTTTTTTCCCGGATGCCGCAACCGGCATCGCCGGCAATGCGGGACAGGCGCTCGAGAAGCTGCGTGCCGGACTGGCCGCCGACGGCCTCGCCGTGACGGCAACCGTGCAGGAAGGCGCGGTGACCGCGGAAATCCTCGCGGCCATGCCGCGCGCTGAGTTACTGGTGGTAGGCGCCCGCGGCAGCAGCCCCCTGCGCGACCTGATGCTGGGCACCACCGCGGAGCGTCTGCTGGCCAGGGCCAGCTGCCCCGCGCTGGTGGTCAAGCAGCCGGCCCGCGACAGCTACCGGCGGGTGCTCGCGCCGGTCGATTTCTCCCCCTACTCGGCGACGGTGCTGGCCACGGCCGCCGCGATTGCACCCGCGGCCGAGATCCAGGTTTGCCATGCCTTCGACCTGCCCTTCGAGGGCAAGCTGTGGATGGCCGGCGTCGCCGACGAGGAAATCAACCGCTATCGCGCCGAGGCCCGCCAACAGGCGCTGTCCGACATCCGGCAACTGGTCGAAGGCTTGCCCGCGCTCGAGCAGCGCACGGCTCTGCCCGTGGTGATGCGCGGCGATCCCGCGCGCGTGGTCCTCGATCAGGAAGCCGCCTGCAACGCCGACCTGATCGTGATCGGCAAACAGGGCAACTCGGCGCTGGAGGAATTCCTGCTCGGCAGCGTCACCCGTCACGTGCTGGCAGATTCGAAATGCGACGTGCTGGTGGTCAACGTGCGTTGATGCAGACGCCCCTCGACCCGGGCAATGAAAAAAACCGGCGCTTCAGGCGCCGGTTTTTTCGGGCCAGGAAACCGGCCCCCCTCTACTTCTTCGCCTTCAAGTCGGCGATCCGTTTTTTCTCCTCGGCCTGTATCGCCGCCATCAGCTTGGCATCCGGCTCCTTCCACTTGCCGCCGGCCGCATTGGCCATGTAGACCACGGCCCTGGCGAAATCCTGCTGCGACAGGTTCGGGCTGCCACCGCGGGCCGGCATGCCGCGCACGCCCACCCAGGCATGGGCCGTCAGCACCGCCTGCCCCTCCTTGATCAGCGGTGCCCAGGCCTTGGCATCACCGAACTTGGGCGCATTGGCCACGCCCGCCGCATGGCAGACCATGCAAACGTCCTTGTAGGTCTGCTCGCCGGATTTCTGCTGCGCCTGCGCAATGCCGGCAAATCCGCATGCCAGCAGAGTCAGCGCCATACCTGTCGTTTTCAAAAACCTCATTTCCCGACTCCTGTTCATTGACATTGAATTTCAGATTGCTGGTTGATTGCCATTTAATTGCGGCAGCCCCAATACTCTCTCAAACGCAGGCGGGCACGCAGCGGTTTACTTTGCCGTCTTGGCCAGCCCCAGTTCTGCGAGGATGTTGCGGATCTCGCCGTATTCGCCGGCGATGTAGCTGGTGGTGTCGGCGCTGTTGCGATAACTGTTCGACATCTGCGCCGCAGCCAGGTCGTCATTCCATTCCCTGCTCTGGGCCAGCGTGCGGAAGGCATTGTCCCAATAGGCGATCTGCGCCGCCGACAGGCCCTTGGGTGCGATCACCAGCCGCCAGTTGTCGGCCACCGTTGGAAAACCCGCTTCCCTGGTCGTCGGCAGGTTGGCCAGCGCGCCGGGCAGGCGTTGCGGCGAGGAAATCGCCAACGGACGCACGGTACCGGCGGCATAGGGCTTGGCGATCGACGCCGCCGAGTTGACCCACACCGTGACATGGCCGCCCAGCGTCGCCGCCAGCGATTCGCCGCCGCCGTTGAACACCACGACCTTCAGCTTCTTCACGTCCACGCCGGCCGCCTTTGCCAGCAAACCCACCGCGATGTGATTGGCGCCGCCCGCGCTGCTGGAAATGCCGAAGGACACCGCCTCCGGGTTCTCGCGCATGGCCTTCACCAGGTCCGCCAGCGACTGGTGCGGCGAATCAGGGCGCACGGCAAAGCCGATGTATTCACTGATCAGCAGCGAGATCGGCGTGAAATCGCTGTAGGTCACCGCGCTGCGGCCGGTGATGTGGTTGGTGACCAGGTTGTACGAGGTCACCAGCAGGAAATGTCCGTCTCCGGCCTTCGGACCGAGATAGGCCCAGCTCACCGCGCCGCCGCCGCCCGGCTTGTTGACCACCGTCGCGGTCACCGGCAACGCCTTCTGGTCCTGCCATATTCTCTGGATCAGCCGCGCGGTACGGTCGGTGCCGGTGCCGGCACTGGAACCGACGACGATCTCGACATTGCGCTCCGGCTTCCACGCGGACTGCGCGAAAAGCGTGCCGCTGCTCATCACAAACATCGCGGCGATTGCGGGAATGAACATCTTGCTCATGAACTCCTCCTTGTTTTGAAACATCAGAACGGCTGTCAACATCGTTAAAAGCGGGAACCGGAGCGGCTCCGTAACGCGGGCGGAATTTCCTGATGATTCCATCTGTCGCGGTGCTGCCGGAGCGGAACAGCAACGGCGGCAACTGCCACAGATCGATCATGCCGCATCGCCGGGCTCCGCCATCACCACCGAAGCGGCGTTGTCGGCAGACCGGCTGCGAAACCGCTCAAGCACCTCGCGCACGCAGTCGAGGAAGGCCAGCGCGTTCGTGCCCAGCGGCTGCCGCGCCTGGTGTACGTATCCGAACAGCATCCAGCGCTCCGGCTCCAGCGGGCGCATCACCAGGCCACGCTGATCGATGGCCTGGGCACAAAGCCGGTCCAGCACCGCCACGCCGACACCGTCGCGCACCAGCTGGCAGGCCATCAGCGACGAGCGGGTTTCCACGGCATAACGCGGCCGCACGCCACCGGAACCGAAGAAATCGTCAATCTGCTTGCGCCAGCGCTGCCCCGGCCACAGGCCGAGCAGCGGTTCCGCGGCAAGATCCTGCGCGGTGACGCTGGCCTTGGCCGCGAGCCGGTGGTTCTCGGGCAGCACGGCCTCGACGCGCGCACGGAACAGGCCGCGGTTTTCGATTTCGACCAAGGGGTGCGCGACAGGCAGCGAAATGATGCCGAGGTCATACAGCCGGGTACCTACGATGCCCTCTATGCCGAAGCGCGACTGCATGTCGACGGAGATGCGGATCTCCGGATGCGCCTTGCGGAACAGCGCAAGCGCCGGTGACAGCAGGCCCTGCCCGATGCGCGGGCCGGTGACCAGCCTGAGCTGGCTCTGCGAGCGCGTGCGGATGTCGTCGGCTATCCGCGGAATCTCGTCGAAGCCGGCGAGAATATGCTCGGCCTCGCGGTAGAAAATCTCGCCCTGCGGCGTCAGGGTCAGGCGCCGCCGCGTGCGGTGGAAAAGCCGCAGCCGGAGTTCCGCCTCGAGCAGCGTGATCAGCCGGCTCGCCGCCGAGGTGCTCAGGCTCAGGCTCTCCGCAGCTGCCGACAGCGAACCCGTGGTGACAACCAGGCGGAACAGGCGTAATCCCCGAACATTCACCGCAGTACCCGGATAATATATAGTTAATTGATTATAAAGATATTTTTATAATCCGTTCGAAAAAACGCAAATTACTGGCACCTAATTCTAATTTTCCGCAACTGCATACCGGCTACAGTTTTTTCAAACGATCCGCACTAGCCATGTGCCTGGCGGCCGCGAACAACCGATACGAGGAGAATGCCACATGAACAAAGCCACAACCGCCTCATCCTGCATCGCGCTGGGTCTGCTGGTATCCGCCGCCATGCCGGCACTCGCGCAGGCGAATTACCCGGAGCGCCCGATACGCCTGATCGTGCCCTTCGCGGCAGGAAGCGCGACGGATTCCTCGGCTCGCATCTTCGGCATCCAGATGGCCAGCCAGATGGGGCAGCAGATGATTTTTGACAACCGCGCAGGTGCCGGCGGCGCCATCGGCATGCAGGCCCTGGTCAAGGCCACGCCTGACGGCTACACCATTGCCTATGCCGGCGCCGGTCCGCTCGCAATCAACCGCAGCATCACGCCCAACCTGCCCTACGACGTCGAAAAGGAAGTCCAGGCCATCTCGCAGGCGATCAGCTCGCCGCTGCTGCTCGCGGTCTCGCCCACGCTGCCCGCCAAGAACGTCCGTGAACTGGTGGCACTCGCCAAGGCGCGCCCCGGCCAGCTGGCCAACGGCTCGGCCGGTACCGGCACGGTCGGCCACCTTGCAGGCGAATATTTCAAATCCCTCAGCAAGACCGACATCCTGCATGTGCCCTACAAGGGCGGCGCGCAGGCTGCCACCGACGCGATGTCCGGATTCGTGCAAATCCTGTTCGACCCGACCAGCAGCCTGTCGCCGCATGTGCGCTCCGGCCGCCTGCGCGGCCTCGCCGTGACCGGCCCCAAGCGCATCAAGGCCTTCCCGGATCTGCCGACAGTCGCCGAATCCGGGGTGCCCGGCTATGAAGTCACCACCTGGGGCGGCATCATCGGCCCGGTGGGAATGCCCAAAAACATCGTCGCACGCCTCAGCGAAGAGGTGCAGAAGGCGGCCAAGGCGCCCAAGGTCCTCGAGCGCTTCGAGGCACTCGGATCCGACCCGATCGGCACGACACCGGAGCAGTTCACCGGGTTCATCCGCAAGGAGTACCTGAAGTGGGCTGAAGTCATCAAGCGCGCCCTGCCCAAGCAGTAAGGACCCCGCGCAAGCGCCCCCGATATCACGGCGCTGCTGCTGCTGCGGCGCCGCGCCGGCCCTCAGCCCGAACCTTCCGGATCCTCACCATGCCGCGCACCATGTCGCCCAGCGCTGCACCCGCAAAAGTTGCCGCGGTCTGCGCACTGTTCAGCCGCCGCAGCCTGTGGCAGTCCTGGCTTGACGTCGAAGCGACGCTGGCCGAAGTCCAGGCCGAACTCGGCATTTTCCCGATGGAGTTCGCCGCCGAGATCCGCAGCAAGGCGAACTTCGACGCAATCAGCGAGGAGGCGCTGGCCGCCGACGTCGAGCGCACGCTGTCGCCCGTACTGTCGCTGGCGCGGGCACTCAGCGCTGCCTGCTCTCCCGAGGCCGGCGGCTATGTGCACTGGGGCGCGACCACCCAGAACGTGACCCAGACCGGCCGCACGCTGCTGATGCGGCGTGCACACACGGCATTCATGGAGCGCTTTGGCGACGTGCTCGACAAGCTTGCCGGACTTGCCGACGCCCATGCCGGGACCCTCACCGTCGCCCGCACCAACTACCGCCATGCCCTGCCCGTGACTTTCGGCTTCAAGGTCGCCGGCTGGATCGAGGAGATGCTGCGCCATCGCGACCGTCTCGTCGGCGCCGAGCCGCGGGTGTTCATGTCGCTGTGGGGCGGCGCGGTGGGCGCGATGCACGCCTTCGGCGCGCACGGCCCCGAGATCAACCGGCGGCTGTCGCAGCGGCTGGGCCTGCAACCGATGGCGGTACCGTCGCGCGCAGCCACCGACCCGATGGCCGAGTACGTCATGCTGCTGGCACTGTTCAGCGCGACCTGCTCGAAAATCGCGCGCGGACTCTATTCGCTGATGGCCGACGAGTACGCCGAAATCAGCGAACAGCTCGACGGCGACGTTGTCGGCTCGAGCACCATGCCGCACAAGATCAATTCCAAGGTCGCCGTCGAAGTCATCGCACTGGCCGCGCAGCTGCGTTCGCAGGTGCCGCTCGCGCTGGAGGCGATGCAGCCCTCGCATGAAGGCGATGCCGCCAACAACTACATGATGTACGGCCAGATGGAAACCGTCTGTCCGCTGGCCTACGAGCTGGTCGATGCGATGGATGAAATGCTCGGCTGCATCGTCATCGACGCCGGCCGCATGAGCCGCAACCTCGACCACTCCGCCGCCTACATCGCCGCCGAGAACGCGATGATGGTGCTGGCGCCGGCCATCGGCCGCAACCGCGCCCACGACCTGCTGCATCACGCAATCGCCCACGCCGCGACCCGGCCCGGAGGCCTCGTCGAGGAACTGTGGCAGCACGGGGAAATACGCGATGCAGTCACCCGGCGGGATCTCGAACAGGCACTGGACCCGCGACACTACACCGGCCGCAGCGCGGAAATGGCGCGGGATATGGCTGATGTCGCGCGGCGCGCCGTCCGCGAAATCCGCCAGGCCTGAAGACAGGCTCGCACCGTCCGCAAATCCCGTCCACTGGCCATTCCATCTGCACAAGGAGCGCCGCAATGCAAAATCGCCTGAGCACCATCCTGAAGTCCCTGCTGCTCGCCGCAGTTCTTGCCGCCAGCACCGCTGCATCCGCGGCCGTGCCGGCGGTCAAGGCACCCAGGCCGGACACGCCCAAGCGCGTTCTCTTCGTCGGCAACAGCTACTTTTATTACAACGCCAGCCTGCACTTCCACGCACGGCGCGTCGCACTCGCGGCAGACCCGGCCTGGGCCAAGCCCTTCATCTACAAATCCGCAACCATCGCTGCGGCGCCGCTGGCGCATCACAACATCGAACACCTGATCACACCCGGCAACATCGGGGTCAAGGAACCCTTCGAGCTGGTGATCCTGCAGGGCAACAGCACCGACGCCCTGAGCGAGCGCGGCCGCAACGGTTTCCGCGAGAAAGCCATCGAGTTCAGTGAAATGATCGCCAAACGCGGCGGCATGACCGCGCTCTACATGACCCCTGCGCACGTCAAGCCCAGCAAGCGGGCGGCTGATACCGAAATGATGCGCAAGACCGAAGAGCTCTATGTGTCAGTGGGCAACGAGATCGGCGCACTGGTGATTCCGGTCGGCCTCGCCTTCGAGGAAGCCTACCGCCGGCGTCCCGACATCCAGCTGCATCAGCCCTACGACGGCAGCCACCCGACGCTGCTCGGCACCTTCCTCGGCGCCTACACCGTGTACGCCACGCTCTACGCCAAATCGCCGGTCGGCAACGGCTACGACTTCCATGGTCAGGTCAGCGCAGAGGATGCGGCCTTCCTGCAGCAGGTCGCCGACGACACGGTAAAGAAATTTTTCGGGCGCTGAGCGTTCGCCAATACCGGATGGCGATCCCTTAAAAATACCAATAAAATCAAATACTTATAATTTTCACTCCGGCGTGCTCCGAGGGGCATTCCCTTGGAGGCAAGCCGGAGTGACGGACAAGCGGGCGCAATCCCGCGCCAGAGTCAGGAGTTGTTCCTGACCAGCTTCTGCACATTCCAGTTCAGTGAATCGGCGACATAGATGTTGTCGTCCGCATCCAGCGCGAGGTAATGCGCCTCGCCGTAACGGTTCGGCCCCTTGCCCTGGCCGCCTGTCGCGGCGAGAAGATTCAAGTCCATGTCGAGTTTCATGATGCGACCGGCATGGCCATGCGCCATCATGATGTGTTTTCTGTCGCTGCACAGCGCCAGTCCGCAGGGCGTGCCGGGATGCGATTTCTCGCGCAGGAACTTGCCCTCACCATCGAAGACCTGAAGCCGCTGGTTGGAACGGTCGGCAATGTAGACCAGTCCCTGCGTATCGACCAGCACCGCATGCGGCTGGTTGAATTCGCCCGGTCCCTTGCCCTCACCGCCCCATGTCGTCAGGAAATTACCGTCGGCATCGAACTTGATCACCCGCGACTCGCCCTTGCCGTGGCCCTGGGTCACATAGACCTCGCCCTTGGGCCCGAAGGCGATGTCGTTCGGCTCGTTGAAACAGCGCAGATGCCCGGCCTGGTGCCAATCGGTGGCGCGGCCCTTCACGCCGAGCACCATCCGGATGCGGCCCTGCGGATCCATTTTCACGACAATGTGGCCCACGGTATCGGTGGCCCAGATGTTGCCTTCGGGATCGAGCTTGAGGCCGTGCGGGTTGTCGAACATGCCGCGGCACATTGTTTTCAGGTACATGCCCTCGGGGTTGAACTCCATCAGCGCATGTTCGCTGCGGCTGAAAACGAGGATGTTGCCGTTCGCGCGCACCGCCACCGCCGAACAGGGCCCGAAGTTGATGCCTTCCGGCAACTGGAAAATGTCGGGCACCACGCGGTAATTCAGTTCCGGAACGTTCTGCTGTACGGCAATCGTGGCAGCCTGCGCCATGGCTCACTCCTTGAAATGCATGGTTGTTGTCGCGCGCGTCAAACCGCGCGCCCGTGGCCGGAGAATAACGCGGAAACTGCGGCGACGGCAGGCGCAGTCCACGGCACGGCTCCTGCAAGGGTTGGGCTGTCGCGGATCGCGGGCTAGAATGCGCAGGTCATAGTCCGAACACCAAAAGGAACCGCCATGCACAGCATCCGCCTCAAGCACAGCCTCGTCCTCGCCGCCGCCTGCGCCGCCTTCGGCGCAGCCCCCGCCGCCGCGCAGACCATGAAGCCCGGGCTCTGGGAAATCACCAACAAGATGGGCGGCAGCGGCGAGATGGGCGCCAAGATGGCCGCGGCGCAGGAACAGATGCAGAAGGCCCTGGCGAGCATGCCGCCCGAGCAGCGCAAACAGATGGAAAAAATGATGGCCCAACAAGGCGTCAACATGGCCCCCGGCAAGGGCGGCGGCATGTCGACCCGCATCTGCGTCAGCAAGGAAATGGCCGCCCGCAACGAAGCCCCGCCCGCGCAAAGCGACTGCAAGCAGGAACAGATGCAGCGCAGCGGCAACACCACCAAATTCCGCTTCACCTGCGGCAACCCGCCCTCCACCGGCGAAGGCGAAATCGTCGTGCACAGCCCCGAGGCCTACACCATGAAAATGAACGTCACCCAGAAAGGCCAGAAAGACCGGATGACGATGGAGGCGCAGGGGAAATGGCTGGGGAATGATTGCGGCACGCTCAAGCCGCTGAAATAACTTCCAACCTGCCAACTGAACCCTGAGCGCCCTTGAAAACCCGCGCCGCCGGCGACGGCGGCGCGATTGAAGCAACTGGGGACCGATCCGGTGGGCGGATCGTCAGAGCAGTTCGGAAAGCTGATCGAGCGGGAAGCGAAGCTGTGGGCGAAAGTGGCGCAGGCTTCGGGAGAGAAGATCGACTAAATGCCAATGTCACAAAGACCATAAATAGCCAAAAAACGAGCAGTAGAACCTAACCAAGAACATTAATCGCCCAAATCGAAAACGGATCTATTGTGGAATGTTGGGCATCATCTCTTGGTAACTGCGCTGCAGGAATTTCCGGGGAACACTACATTAGCAGAGGAATCTTCGAAGCAAAGTCGGTAACAGTCAAAGGACTGCCTTGGTGCAGGGAAAAACCAATCGAAATTGGATTAGGAAGTGCCGTCGCAAAAATACTTTGCGAAAAGCATAACTCCGCTTTATCAAATTTTGATACCGAGGCGGCGACGCTATCAAGATTCTTGGAACACAATGTTCTCGATAACCCTCTTATTGAAACATCAATATCGTTAGATGGCCGCCATATAGAAAAGTGGGCACTAAAAACATTTTTAAATTTAGGATATATGCGGGCCCTACATCCAGGGCAAGAGCAAAACCTAATACCGCCAAATTATTTAGTAGAACACATTTATCGTGGCACCCCAATCCCTGAAGGGGCTGGCTTATATTTCATATCAGGCCCAGTAAACAACCGAGATTTCAATTCCGGGATTTCTTGGAATGTCATAAGAAATCAGAAAAAAATGGCCATTGGAATCCATGAGGTATTGGGAATGGTGTTTGTTTTATTTGGAATTCGATTCGCAATATCCACCAAGCCCGGTCAAGCAGAAGAAAAGCTTAAACAGATGGGTAAAGTAGGCGACTTTGATTACTCACAAGCATCCGTTTATTACCGACCTGACAATATCGTTATGAACAGTAAAACAGCAGGGGTGAAGCGCATCCTATTCAAGTGGTGACCCTACATTTCGAGCCGCCGGGCTGACCCCGGCGAAATTGAAGCAGGATTGCCGGACGGGTAACGACAAACCCACCCCTTGGATTCCAGGCTTGCGCCGGAATGACGGCAGAAAGCAAAGCCACGTCGATTACGCATGCTGTAACCCCTGACACCTCCCCCGCCCCGCCCGCCCTATAATCCCGCCATCCTTCGCCAGCACCGCCGCCACCGGCGGCACGGAGTCCGGACATGCAAACCAAAATCCCCTGCGTCATCATGCGCGGCGGCACTTCGAGAGGCCCCTTCCTGCTGCTCGACGACCTGCCGGGCGATCCTGCCACCCGAGACGAAGTGCTGCTGGCCATCATGGGCTCCCCGCACGAAATCCAGGTCGACGGCATCGGCGGTTCGCATTCGGTAACCAGCAAGGTGGCGATGATCGGCAAGTCCAAACGCCCCGACGCCGATATCGACTATTTTTTCGCGCAGGTGCAGATCCACGAAAAGTTTGTCGATACCAAACCCACCTGCGGCAACATGCTGGTGGCCGTCGGCCCCTTCGCCATCGACGCCGGGCTGGTGCCGGCGCAGGACGGCGAGACGAAGGTGCGCATCCACAGCGTCAACACCGGCGCGCTGGTCGAGGCCATCGTGCAGACGCCCGGCAGACAGGTCCAGTACGAAGGCGAAGCCTCGATCGACGGCGTACCCGGCACGGCGGCGCCGGTAGGCATCAATTTCAGCGAAGCCATCGGTGCGGTGACCGGCAAGCTGCTGCCCACCGGCAAACCGCGCGACGTCATCGACGGCATTGAAGTGAGCTGCGTCGACATCGCAATGCCGCTGGTGATGATGCGCGCCGCCGACATGGGCAAGACGGGTTACGAGACCGCAGTGGAACTGGACAAGGACCGCGCGCTGATGGAACGCATGGAAGGCATCCGTCGCAAGGCCGGTGTGCTGATGGGCATGGGCGACGTGTCGAAGAATGTGGTGCCGAAAATCGCCCTGCTCGCCCCGCCGCGCCAGGGCGGCACCATCAGCTCGCGTTATTTCGTGCCCGAGACCTGCCACAAGTCGCATCCGGTCACCGGCACGGTATGCATCAGCGCGTCCTGCGCGATCCCCGGCACGCTGGCCGCCGAAATCGCGCCGCTGAAACCGGCGCCCCAGGGCATGGTGAAAATCGAACATCCCTCGGGCATGATCCTGATCGACCTCGACGCCGATTTCAGCAACGGCAATGAGGACCTGCGCCGTGCCGCGCTGGTGCGCACTGCAAGGCGCATATTCGAAGGCCATGTGTTCGTGCCGTCGAAGGTGTGGGCGGGCAAATCCGCGGCGGCGAAGCGGGCGGCTTAAGTATCACTGACTTATTCAAAGCAAAGATTTATATTCCCTCTCCCGCCCTGGGGCGGGAGAGGGTTAGGGTTAGGGTGAGGATAGGGGAAGTTTTTCGCAGCCCCTCACCCCAGCCCTCTCCCCGCTTGCGGGGAGAGGGTGTTAACAACAAAACATGATCGACTTCCCTGCCCGCACATGACTGTTGCACAGCATCCCTCAGTCGCCATCCTCGGCGGCGGCTACGCCGGCATAGCCGCGGCGGTGGAACTCGCCGCCCGCGACTTTCCGGTCACCGTATTCGAAGCTGCGCCCATGCTGGGCGGCCGCGCGCGGCGTGTCACCGTCAACGACACCGCGCTCGACAACGGGCTGCATATCCTCATCGGCGCCTATTCCGAAACACTGCGCCTGATCGACAGGGTTGCGCCGAAGCGCGATTCATTCCTGCGACTGCCGCTGGATCTGCAGGTCCATCAGCGCTTTCATCTGCGCGCGCCGAAGCTCCCGGCACCGCTGCACCTGGCCTGGGCGCTGCTCACTGCGAAGGGCATCAGCGGCGCCGACAGGATGGCGGCGGCGCGATTCATCAATGCGATGAAAGCGCGACGTTACCGCATCGAGCACGACTGCACGGTCGCAAGCCTGCTCGCCGATCATGCACAACCTGTTGTTTTAATTGAATATTTATGGGCGCCGTTGTGTGTCGCCGCGCTCAACACGCCGGTCGAACGCGCCTCGGCGCAGATTTTCCTCAATGTCCTGCGCGACAGCCTCGGCGCCGGACGCGCAGCGAGCGACCTGCTGCTGGCGCGCACGGACCTCACCGCATTGTTTCCGAAACCGGCTGCCGATTTCGTACGCGCCCGCGGCGGACAGGTCGAGGCCGGCGCCGCCGTTGACGACGTGATGCGGGACGGAGAAGGATTCATCGTGCAGGTGCATGGACATGCGCGGCGTTTCGACCGCGTGATCTGCGCGGTGGCACCGCACCGCGCCTCCGCCCTGCTCGCCGCCATCCCGGCGCTGGACAACACGCGACGGCAAATCGATGCACTGGCCTACGAGCCCATCCACTCGGTGTGGTTGCAGTTCGATGGCAGCGTGCGCCTGCCCTCGCCGATGATCGGGCTTGCCGGCAGCCCGGCGCAGTGGCTGTTCGACCGCGAAGCGATCTGCGGCCAGCGCGGGCTGATCGGCGCGGTGATCAGCGCCTCGGAGGAGCATGTCGGCGAGGCGCAGGACACGCTGGCCAAACGCGTGGTCGCCGACATCGAAAGACATTTCGGTCCGCTGCCGCCCCTGCAGTGGCAGCGCGTGATCGCGGAAAAACGCGCGACCTTCAGTTGCACGCCGGACCTTGCAAGGCCGGAAACGGCCACCGCTTGTCCGGGGTTTTATCTTGCCGGCGATTACGTCGCCGGCGACTACCCGGCGACGATCGAGGGTGCGGTGCGCAGCGGGGTCGCGGCGGCAGGTTCGATCGGATAAAAATACCTTCGTCCGCTGCGCGCTCGAAGGAAATCTCCTTGGGGAAGACCCCCGGATTGCGGCCTGCGGCCTTCATCCAGGCTACGGTTCCCGGTCATGCCATTGGCTGCGGGACAAATTGTCCGGATGTGTAGCCCGGATGCGCCCCGAAGAAAGTCACCTTGGGTGGCAGCGCAGCGAAATCCGGGGAATCAGATGCCGTTCCGGCAAAAGCATCGACCTCCATTCCGGCCGCGCGGCCATGAAGTCGTATAATCAACCAATAAATCATCAACATGGAGCACACAATGGCCGAACGTGAAGCCATGGAGTACGACGTCGTCATCGTCGGCGCGGGACCTGCTGGACTCGGCGCGGCGATCCGCCTGAAACAGCTGGCGGCCGAACAGGGGCGCGAGGTCGGCGTCTGCGTACTCGAAAAAGGTTCCGAGGTCGGCGCGCACATCCTCTCCGGCGCGGTGATGGATCCGATCGCGCTCAATGAACTGATTCCGGACTGGAAGGAAAAGGACGCGCCGCTGAACACCCCGGTCAGCGAGGACCGTTTCATGTTCCTCACCGAGAATGGCAGTTTCAAGGTTCCCTCCGCACTGCTGCCCGGCTGTTTCCAGAACCACGGCAACTACGTGATCAGCCTTGCCAACGTCACCCGCTGGCTGGGCCAGCAGGCGGAGGCTCTGGGTGTGGAGATCTTCCCCGGCTTCGCCGCAGCCGAAGTGCTGTTCGACGAGACCGGTCGCGTCAAGGGTGTCGCCACCGGCGACATGGGCATCGGCAAGGACGGACAACCGACCGAGGCCCACCAGCCGGGCATGGAACTGCATGCGAAATACACCTTCTTCGCCGAAGGCTGCCGCGGCCACCTCGGCAAGCAGTTGCAGGCGCACTTCAAACTGCGCGACGGTGTCGATCCCCAGGTCTACGGCATCGGCCTCAAGGAACTGTGGGAAATCAAACCTGAAAAACACCAGCCCGGACTGGTGATGCACACCGCTGGCTGGCCGCTGGCGAGCGATACCTACGGCGGCTCCTTCTTCTATCACCTCGAGGACAACCTGGTCGCGGTCGGTTTTGTCGTCGGCCTTGGTTACAGCAATCCCTACCTCAGCCCGTACGAGGAATTCCAGCGCTACAAGACGCATCCGGAAATCCGCAGCTTTCTCGAAGGCGGCAAACGCATTGCCTACGGCGCGCGTGCGATTTCCGCCGGCGGCCTGCAGTCGCTGCCGAAGCTGGTGTTCCCCGGCGGCTGCTTGGTCGGCGACGACGCCGGCTTCCTCAATACCTCGCGCATCAAGGGCAGCCATGCCGCGATCAAGTCCGGCATGCTTGCCGCTGAGGCGGCTTTCGCGGCGCTGGGCCAGGACAATCCACCCGAAGAGCTGTCGGCCTATCCCGAAGCCTTCAAGACGAGCTGGCTGCACGACGAGCTGCACAAGGCGCGCAACTTCAAGCCCTGGATGAGCAAGGGCCTCTACACCGGCACACTGATGGTGGGCATCGACCAGGTGCTGTTCCGCGGCAAGGCGCCGTGGACACTGCGCCACGACCACGCCGACCACGAGACACTGAAACGCAAGACCGAGTGCACGCCGATCAGCTATCCGAAACCCGATGGCGTGCTGACCTTCGACCGCCTGTCCTCGGTGTTCATTTCCAACACCAACCACAACGAGGACCAGCCGGCGCACCTGACGCTGAAGGATGCCTCGGTGCCGATCAACGTCAACCTCGAGCTCTACGACGCGCCCGAGCAGCGCTACTGCCCGGCCGGCGTCTATGAAATCGTGCGCAACGAGGACGGCAGCAACCCGAGGCTGCAGATCAATGCCCAGAACTGCGTGCACTGCAAGACCTGCGACATCAAGGACCCGACGCAGAACATCG
>CAYSQJ010000018.1:0-28579 GCA_964433345.1 uncultured Bordetella sp. | reverse complement strand
CGTGCGCTTCCGCATCGACGGCGTGCTGCACCAGGTCTACCAGATCCCGACGCCGGTGATGGCTGCGATGACCTCGCGCATCAAGGTGCTGGGCCGCATGGACGTGGTCGAGAAACGCCGTCCGCAGGACGGACGCCTGAAGACCGTGATGCCCGACGGCGGCGAAGTCGAGCTGCGACTTTCCACCATGCCCACCGCCTTCGGCGAAAAACTGGTGATGCGCATCTTCAATCCGGAGAACCTGGTCAAGGACTACAAGGAGCTCGGCTTCTCGGATGAAGAGCAGAAGAAGTGGAACCAGATCTCGGGCAAGCCGCACGGCATCATCCTCGTCACCGGCCCCACCGGCTCGGGCAAGACGACGACGCTCTACTCCACGCTGAAGCAGCTTGCCACGCCAGAGGTCAACGTCTGCACCGTCGAAGATCCGATCGAGATGGTCGAGCCCAGTTTCAACCAGATGCAGGTGCAGACCACGATCGGCGTCGACTTCGCCTCCGGCATCCGCACGCTGATGCGTCAGGATCCGGACATCATCATGGTCGGCGAGATCCGCGACCTCGAAACCGCCGAGATGGCGATCCAGGCCGCGCTGACCGGCCACCTGGTGCTGTCGACGCTGCACACCAACGACGCCCCGGCGGCGGTGACCCGACTGCTCGACCTCGGCGTGCCCCCGTACCTGCTGCAATCGACGCTGCTCGGCGTGATGGCGCAGCGCCTGGTGCGCACGCTGTGCCCGCACTGCAAGGTGCAGCATGACTACGACGACGCAACCTGGGAACAGCTCGTCGCGCCGTGGAAGGCCACCAACCCGAAAGGCCAGACCTACATCAACAAGGGCTGCCTCGAATGCCGGATGACCGGTTACATGGGACGCATCGGCATCTACGAAATGATGATCATGACGCCGCCGCTGAAAGACCGCGTGGTCGCCAACGCCGACCTCGACGCACTGCGCGACACCGCGGTCAAGGAAGGCATGAAACCGCTGCGCATCAGCGGTGCGATGAAAATCGCCGCCGGCCTCACCACCATCGATGAAATCATGAAAGTCGCGCCGCCACCCGGCGGGGATCGCCGACAGCGGTGACTGGTAATTGGTAACTGGTGATTGGCCCAAAAAACCAATTACCAATTACCAGTCACCATTTACCGCAACAATCGGGTAGCCCCCGCCGCGCAGCCGCCTTATGCTCTGCGCCATGAACGGAAACACCGACTCCCCTGCGCGCGACTACGAGCGCATTGCCCGTGCCATCGGTTTTCTGCACGAGAACGCCGCCGCGCAGCCCGGTCTTGCCGCCGCGGCACGGCACGCAGGTCTCAGTGAGCATCATTTCCAGCGACTGTTCACGCGCTGGGCCGGTGTCAGCCCCAAGCGTTTCCTGCAGTGCCTCACCCTCGAGGACGCCCGGCGCCGCCTCCTGGCCTCCCGCAACACCCTCGACCTCGCCGCCAATGTCGGGCTCTCCGGCGGCGGCCGGTTGCACGACCTGTTCGTGACGCTGGAAGCCGTGTCTCCGGGTGAGGCGCGCAGCGGTGGCACCGGCATCGACATCCGCTGGGGCCTGCACGACACGCCCTTCGGCAGCGCCCTGATCGGCCTCACTGCGCGCGGCGTCTGCGCGCTGCATTTCGTCACGGATGCTGAAGAGGGCATGGCAAGGCTGCGTGAATCCTGGCCGCGTGCCAACCTGATCGGGGATCGGGCCGCCACCGCTGACATCGCGCAGCGCATTTTCACACCGCTGGCGGAATCACGGCAGCCGCTGGCGGTGCTGGTCAAGGGCAGCAACTTCCAGGTGCAGGTCTGGCGCGCGCTGCTGGCCCTGCCGCCGGGCGCACTGACCACCTACGGTGACCTCGCCACCGCGATCGGCCGGCCGGGGGCTGCACGCGCCGTCGGCACTGCCGTGGGTGCGAATGCGATTGCCTGGCTGATACCCTGCCACCGCGTGATCCGGTCCTCGGGCATGCTCGGCGGCTATCGCTGGGGCCTGCCGCGCAAGGCCGCGATGCTCGGTTGGGAAGCCTCAAACTTGCGTTGAGGCACAAACTCAATACGATGACGCCCATTTCATAACGTTCACATCGAATGACTCGCGAGATCAGCACGAGCAGCCAACCTTCTCGCGGTCGAGCGTACAGCCTTCACGAATTCATCCGCCAACACTCCAGGCTTCTCATCGACGTGCTGTAGCACAACATAGTCAACGAACAATGCCGGCGACAGCGGCCGAATCACGACGGCACCTTCCGATATAAAGTGCGAAACAGCGAAAGGATCGGCAAATGTCGGCCCGAGTCCTCTTGCCGTCAATTGGCACGCCAACAGGACCGATGCAGCCTCGCCACGAATGTTCGCAATGCCACTCTTGATGCCAAACCATCCGTCCATGCGCGTTCGCATCGGGACGCCCGGTCTTGTGGCCACGATAGGCTCGGAAGCCAGATCCGAAACGGTCAGCCGTCGCTTGCGAGATAGCTTGTGCTTGGCAGGCAGCACCGCATACACCGGCACCCTTATCAACGGGACGCTGTCAAGCTGCGGATGCCCAACCGGCTTCGGCGCAAAACCAACATCGAACTGGCGATTCGCCACCCAGTGACTAATGTATTCACGCTGGCGAATCTCGATAGAGAATCGAAAATCCGGGTGTTTAACGCAAAAATCTGCCAGTGCCTCATCCAAGAGGCAATGTGCAACATGGGATTGAGCCATGATCCGCAGCGGCAAAGGACGCCTTTCTCGAATGTTCTTCGCGCCGGTCTCGATTTCAGAAAGTGCAGCAACCACACGTTCGGCTTCACGATAAAACGCGATGCCTTCCGCGGTCGGTATTAACCTCTGACGATCTCGTCGGAACATCGCAAATCCGACAGACTCCTCCAGTTGCGCGATCAGGCGGCTTACCACTGGTTGCGAACGATTCAAGTAGTTTGCTGCCGCGGTAACCGTTCCCTCTGCCATCACAGCCCGCAACGCCATCAGCGCCTTAATATTAATTTCCATCTTCGCCTCAAGTCATACTGATTACACATGAACTTAGTATTATTTTGCATTATCCAGCATGAACTTGATTACCTATACTTTAAATACTGCGTTTTCGCATGCTCGACGGCATGCGCGTCCAAGACTTCATAGGGGGGGTACATGAACAAAATCGGGCACTTTCTCGTCGCAACCCTGGCTGCGATCTGCGCGCACACAGTTACCGCTCAGACATATCCTTCCCGCAACATCACGATGATCGTCCCCTATCCTGCCGGCGGAGGCACCGACGTTTTCGCGCGACTGATCAGTCAACGCATGGCCAATCACATGAACAGGCAAATTGTCGTGGAAAACCGCTCCGGAGCCAGCGGCAACATCGGAGCTGAGATGGTTGTACGAGCGAATCCGGACGGGTACACCCTCCTCTACACAGCCTCTCCGATAGCATTGAGCAGGATCACATACCCCAAACTAAACTTTGATCCCGAGAGTGATCTCGAACCCGTGACCATGACTGTTTCGATACCGCTTCTGCTGGTCATCACGAAATCGCTTCCAGTGTCGGACATGAAAAAATTTATCGCACTATCCCAGAAACGACCTGGAGACATTCTGTATAGCTCAGGTGGCGCGGGTTCCAGCGGTCATTTCGTGATGGAGTTGTTCGCACTGAGCACCAAAACCAAAATGACTCACGTACCTTACAAAGGCGCCGCCCCTGCACTGACAGCCCTTTTGACCGGGGAAGCACAGGCTGCCTTTCTGGTTCCCCCCGTGGCACAGAGCCAACTCCGGTCCGGAAGACTTCGAGCTCTTGCAATCTCGACATCCAAGCGCTCACCGGCATTTCCAGAACTACCGACCGTCGCGGAAATGGGCGCCCCCGGATTTGAGGCACTGCAGTGGCACGGACTGTTTGCACCAGCAAAAACATCTTCAACTGTGACTAGTACCCTTTTCCGGGCAGCCGCTTCGGCGCTCAAAGACCCCGAGGTCAAGAAGCGTCTGGACAGCGAAGGCAGCGAAGTGGTCGGCAGTGATGCAACTGAATTCACCAAATTTTATCGTTCCGAACTCGCCAAATGGAACGATGTTGCCCGCCAAGCCAATCTGAAGTTTCATTAACTGCCAACCGCAGTGTCAGACGCACATGCCCTACAACAACGTACTCATACTCATGTCGGACGAGCACTCGAACAAGGTGCTTGGCTGCCACGGCCATCCGACAGTGAAAACCCCAAATCTCGACAAGTTGGCATCCCGCGGCACACGCTTCGCCAATGCCTACACCAACAGTCCGATATGCATTCCGGCCCGGGCTGCACTGGCGACGGGCCGTTATACTTTCGAGACCGGATGCTGGGACAACGCACTGGCCTATCATGGCTCCCCGCCATCATGGGGACATGCACTGCGCGAGCACGGTATTCGCTCTTATTCTGTCGGCAAGTTGCATTACCGGAACGCGGAGGACGATACCGGTTTTACTGAGCAGATCTTGCCCATGCACGTGGTGGACGGAATCGGCGACCTTCTGGGTGCAGTAAGAGACCCTCTTCCAGTGCGTCAAAAGAGCCGTGCCATCGCCACCGAAATAGGCTCCGGAGAAAGTGCTTACACCCGCTACGATAGAGAAATTACCGATGCCGCCTGCAACTGGTTGACCTCTAACGCTCGCAGTCCAGGCTGGACACTATTCGTCAGCTGGGTAGCGCCACATTTCCCCCTGATCGCACCAAAGGCGTTTTACGAACTCTACGACCCGAAAGCACTACCGCCACCAAAGTTGTCCCGCCCGGACGAGTGGCCGAGACACCCTTGGCTGGACGCCTTCAGGGAGTGCTTCATCACGGATCGCTTCTTTACCGACGAAACCCGGCGTGTCGCCATGGCCGCATATTTCGGTCTGGTGTCTTTCCTCGATGACAATGTCGGACGTGTCCTGGGAGCACTTGAGTCCTCCGGCGCCTCATCAGACACACTGGTGATCTATCTCAGTGATCACGGCGACAATCTCGGCACCCGGGGATTCTGGGGAAAGTCAACGATGTATGAAGAATCCGCCGCCGTGCCAATGATGCTGTCCGGAACAACCGTTCCACGCAACCGCGTCGTGAAAACGCCAACTTCATTGGTGGATGTGCACCGGACACTAATGGACGCATTCGGTCTTCCTCCGGTCGAAGAAACCCGTGGCGATTCGCTGTTACGGCTGGCACAAACCCAAGACGACCCACACCGCACCGTCTTCTCCGAATATCATGCGGCAGGGGCTGCTACCGGATCATTCATGCTTCGTGACGGCAGATATAAATACGTGCATTACGTCGGAATGCCGTCACAGCTATTCGACCTGTGGAACGATCCCGAAGAGCTTACGGATATCGCATCCCTTCCTAAACATTCTGAAATCATCGCCAGCTTCCGCAACAGGCTGAGCAAGATCTGCGATCCAGTCGCGATCGACCGACGCGCAAAAGCCGACCAGAGCGCGCTATTGGATCAACATGGCGGCCGTGAGAAAGTCGTCGCACAAGGCGGCTTCGGCGCAACCCCGGCCCCGGGAAACAAGCCTCAGTTCCAATAGAAATATGGTGCCCGTGGTCTCCAGAGTCCGGACATTCGTCTATCGCTATCCGCTAACCACGCCCGTCGTTACGTCGTTCGGTGCGATGCGGGACCGGCCGGCCGTGATCGTCTACGTCGAAGACACGGACGGTGCCTCCGGATGGGGAGAAATCTGGTGCAACTTCCCTCAATGCGGTGCCGAGCATCGTGCAAGGTTAGTCGATAGTTTGATTGCACCCCGGATTCTTGGCCTGGATCCCAGCTCCCCTTCTGCAATTTTCTTTCGTCTGGAAAGGGAGCTTCATGTGCTCAGCCTGCAAACGGCCGAAATTGGGCCGATTGCGCAGTCGCTGGCGGGGATTGACATCGCGCTGTGGGATCTGAAGGCACGTCGCGCCGGCATTCCACTGCGAAAGCTGCTCCACGAACAGGCATCCGACGCGATTCCCGTCTACGCCAGCGGCATTTCCCCTGATGCAGTCGAAAGGATCGTGCCTGCTGCAAGAGCAGAAGGTCACAACGCATTTAAACTGAAAGTCGGTTTCGGACGTAACACAGACATCACCGCCGCCCGCCTGCTACGGCAAGGACTGCGTTCAGACGAACGGATGATGCTGGACGCCAATCAAGCCTGGAATGCTGAAACTGCCGTCGAGAATGCAATTGCGCTGGAAAGCACGGAACCAACGTGGCTCGAAGAACCATTGCCTGCGGACGCGGACTGGGCAACGTGGAAATCGCTTGCCAGCCGAACCACCATTCCCCTTGCCGCCGGAGAAAACATCCGCGGCCTTCCAGCTTTCGAGGAGGCCATCCGCAGTGATGCTCTCCGCATCATTCAGCCTGATATTTGCAAATGGGGTGGATTTTCCGGAAATTTTCCGATAATCGACGCGATCAGACATGCAGACCAAGTGTATTGCCCGCATTACCTCGGTGCAGGCATCGGCCTGATGGCATCGGCCCAGCTTTTGTCTGCTTCCCAGGGGCCTGGGCTACTGGAAATCGATTGCAATCCAAACCCTCTCAGATCACTGCTGGCTCAACCTCATCCTTCGGTCATTGACGGGACTATGCAGATGCCTAACAGCCCAGGACTTGGCGTATCTCCCGCGCTTCAGGAAGCACAGCAATGGTGCTGTCTAACAACGGAAACGCATTGAGCAAATTGCAACATCGCCCGCGAACTGCGATACCAACATCGACACTTTTACCGACAGGTAATCTGCACTGACCCGGCGCTACTGTCAGAGTTTCAGTTCCAGGCAGCTGCTGCCGATCGGTGTGTTGTCGTAATACGGGGCACAGCGCGCAAAGCCCAGCTCACGGTAAAGACGCACCGCCCGCTCCATCTGCGGCAGCGTGTCGAGCAGCATGCTGCGGTAGCCCGCCTCGCGCGCGAAGCTGATCGCACGCTCCGCCAGCTGACGCCCCAGCCCGCTGCCACGATACTGCCCGCGCACATAAAGCCGCTTCATTTCGCAGCGACCGTCATCAAGAGGTCGCACCCCGACGCAGCCCGCAGCCTCGCCTTCCGACTGCGCCAGCAACAGGGCGCCCCGTGGCGGCGCGTAGGCGCCGGGCAGTCCTTCGAGTTCGGTTTCGAAATCCTGGAAGCAGAGGCTGAAGTTCAGCGAACCCGCGTATTCGAGGAAGAGGTCGCGCACCGCGGCCAGTTGCGGGCCGGGCGCTGCGACCTCGATTATGTCCATGTCAGTGGGAGCGGCTCAGCAGCCGCATGCCCCGCTCCAGGCCGTCCAGGGTCAGCGGGAACATGCGCCCGCCCATCAGCTCGCGGGTGATCGCGATCGACTCGTGGTAATTCCACACCGCCTCCGGCTGCGGGTTGAGCCAGATCGCCTGCGAATAGACCGACAGCGCGCGCTGCAGCCACAAGGCGCCCGGCTCCTCGTTGCTGTGCTCGACGCTGCCGCCAGGATAAGTGATCTCGTACGGGCTCATCGTCGCATCGCCGACGAATATCACCTTGTAGTCATGGGGATAGGTGTGCAGCACGTCCCAGGTCGCCATCTTTTCGGTGGCGCGGCGGCGGTTGTCCTTCCACACCCGCTCGTAGAGAAAGTTGTGGAAGTAGAAATACTCCAGATGCTTGAACTCGGTGCGCACCGCCGAAAACAGCTGCTCGCAGACCCGGACGTGGTCATCCATCGAGCCGCCGATGTCGAAGAAAATCAGCACCTTCACCGCATTGTGGCGCTCCGGCACCATTTTCAGATCCAGCCAGCCGGCGTTCTTTGCCGTCGAGCGGATGGTGTCCTCCATGTCGAGCTCTTCCGGCGCGCCGGTGCGCGCGAACTTCCTCAACTTCCTCAGCGCGACCTTGATGTTGCGCGTGCCCAGTTCCACCGAGTCGTCGAGATTCTTGAATTCGCGCTGGTCCCAGACCTTCACCGCGCGGCGGTTGCGCGACTCGTGCTGGCCGATGCGGATGCCCTCCGGGTTGTAGCCATAGGCGCCGAAGGGGCTGGTGCCCCCGGTGCCGATCCATTTGCTGCCGCCCTGGTGCCGCCCCTTCTGCTCTTCCAGCCGCTTCTTCAGGGTCTCCATCAGCTTGTCCCAGCCGCCCAGCGACTCGATCAGCTTCTTCTCCTCGTCGCTGAGGTTTTTCTCGACGAGTTTCCTCAGCCAGTCCTCGGGGATCACCGCCGTCGCCGCATCGATGCCGGCCACGCCCTTGAAATAGGCCGCGAACACGAGGTCATAACGATCGAAGAACTTTTCGTCCTTGACCAGGCAGGTGCGCGCGAGGTGATAGAACTCCTCGACGCTGCCAAAGGCGAGCTGTTTCTCCAGTGCCGCGATCAGCACCAGGAATTCCTTGATCGAAACCGGCACGCCGCCCTGGCGCAGTTTCAGGAAAAACTCGATCAGCATGCCTGTTCCTCAGCTTTTGCGCATTCCACGCGATTGCGCCCGCCCTTCTTGGCCCGGTAGAGCGCATCGTCGGCCGCGCGCAGCAGTTCGTCTTCCGTGTCGCCGTGGTCGGGCCATACCGCAACACCCGCCGACAGCGTATTGTTGAGCACCAGACCACCGAAGCGGAAGGGATGCACGGAAAATTCACTGCACCAGAATTCCGCGCGCTGCAACGCGCCCTCCCGTGGCGTATGCGGCATCACCACCACGAACTCCTCTCCGCCCCAGCGGCAGACCAGATCACCGGCACGGCTGTTGTCGGTCAGATAGCGGGCCATTTCCTGCAGCACGGCGTCGCCGGCCTGATGGCCATGGGCGTCGTTGAGCTGCTTGAAATGGTCGATGTCGATCAGCACCAGGCTCACCGGGTAGTCCTGGCGCCGCGCCAAGGCCAGCTCGCGCTCCAGCGCTTCGTCGAAATAGCGGCGGTTGTAGAGGCCGGTCAGGCTGTCGCGCAGCGCCTGCTCCTGCAGTTTCGCCTGAAGGCCCTGGATTTCCGTGAGCCGCGCCTGCAGCTGCTCGTTGGCGTCGCGCAGGTAAGTCTCGGCCTCGCGCCTGCGCGCCACCTCGCCGCGCAGGCGGCGATTGAACACCGCCTGCCGCCAGGCAAACAGCGTGACCAGCGCGGTGATCACCAGCGCAGCCGCCAGTCCGCGATAAAGCCGCGACAGGTCGCGCGGGGTCGTCTCATCAAAAATGAAACCGTCGAGGCTGTGCTTTGCCGGCAGCATGCCGTTTTCGGCGTAAACCGCGGCAATGCCCTGCCAGCGTCCGGGATTGATGTGGCCGATGCGGATCAGCTGCGGTTGCATCAGGCGGCGCATTTCCGCGGCCTCGAACAGCAGGTGCTCGCGGCTGTGGCGCCTGCCATAGCGCTCGAGGATCAGGTCGGCGATTTCCTCCGGATGGTCCATCGCGTACTGCCAGCCGCGCAGGCTCGCCTCGCGGAAGGCGATCACCCGCTGCGGATCGCGCTCGATCAGCGCCTCCGAGGTGAACAGCGTGTCACCGTAGAAATCGATGCCGCTGGAACGCGGCGAGAACAGGCTGTAGGCGATGCCCAGTTTCTTCAGCACGAAGGGTTCGTCGGTCGAATAACCGGACAGCGCATCGACCCGCCCCTTGACCAGGTCGTCCGTGGAGAAACTGTGCTTCACCTCGATGATACGGCTGCGCGGCAGCTTCTCGCGCTCGAGGTAGGCGTAGAGCTCGGTCTCCTGCGGCAGCAGCATGATGCGCTTGCTGTCGAGCTCATGCACCGACTTCACGCCGCCGCCGCGGGCGATCAGCGCCAGCGGCGAATGCTGCAGGATCACCGCCAGCACCACCACCGGCCGGCCCTGCGCGCGGTGCAGCACCAGCTCGGAGGCGCCGATGCCGTAATCCGCCTCGCCCTTTAGCACGCTGTCCACCGGATCGATGCCGTCCTGCGCCTCGCGGATGTCGACGACGAAGCCGGCGTCTCGGTAGTAGCCCTTCTTCAGCGCCGCGTAGTAGCCGGCGAACTGGAACTGGTGTTTCCACTTCAGCTGCAGCACCACCTTCTCTGCCGGCCGCAGGTCCTGCGCGCGCAACGGCAAGGCCGCCGTCAGCAGCGCAACGGCCAGCGTGGCGGCCTGGAGCAGCTTGCAGGGGAAGCGGGGCAGCATTTTCAATGCGTGATTAAGTGACCAAGCGATCAGGTGATTGGGCAAGGCAGGCTCATCGGGCTTAATCACCCAATCACCTATTCACTTAATCACTGCTTCCTGCGCGACATGAACACCAGCCGCTCGAACAGGTGCACGTCCTGCTCGTTCTTGATCAGTGCGCCGTGCAGCGGCGGCACGATCTTGTGGGTGTCCTGGCTATGCAGCGCCTCGGGCGGAATGTCTTCAGCCATCAGCAGCTTCAGCCAGTCGAGCAGCTCGGAGGTGGTCGGCTTTTTCTTCAGCCCCGGCACGTCGCGGATCTCGAAGAAGGCATTGAGCGCCTGCGCCAGCAATTTTTTCTTGATGCCGGGAAAATGCACCTCGACGATTTTCGCCATGGTGTCGGCATCGGGGAAACGGATGTAGTGGAAGAAGCAGCGGCGCAGGAAGGCGTCGGGCAGCTCCTTCTCGTTGTTGCTGGTGATGATCACCAGCGGCCGGTGCTTCGCCTTGATCAGTTGCTGCGTCTCATAGACATAGAACTCCATGCGGTCAAGTTCGCGCAGCAGGTCGTTGGGAAACTCGATGTCGGCCTTGTCGACCTCGTCGATCAGCAGCACCGCAGGCTGCTCGGCGGTGAAGGCCTTCCACAACATCCCCTGCACGATGTAATTGGAAATGTCCTTGACCTTCGGATCGCCCAGCTGGGAATCACGCAGCCGCGACACCGCGTCGTATTCATAGAGGCCGTGCTGCGCCTTGGTGGTCGACTTGATGTGCCACTCGAACAGCGGACGTCCCAGCGCCTGCGCCACTTCCAGTGCGAGCATGGTCTTGCCGGTGCCGGGTTCGCCCTTGATCAGCAGCGGGCGCTCCAGCGCGAGTGCCGCGTTGACCGCCATCATCAGGTCGTCGGTCGCAACGTAGTTTTCGGTGCCGGTAAAGCGTGACATTAAGTTTTCCTTTAAAATCAAATACTTAAATAATTTCCGTGATCATGCGCAGCGCGACAGGTCATTGCGCCGGTCGATGTCGAAAAGCACGCCGGGATCGTCGGTATCGATCAGCCGCACCAGCGCCTGGTTGCGCTGGACCACGGCTCGCGCACCGCTGTCACCGATCAGCGCCTGCAGCTCGTGCAGAAAGCGCCGGCTGAAGGCGACCGGATGACCGCGATCACCCTGATAGGCCGGCGCTGCAATGTCGGCGCCCGCCGCCAGCGCCTGCACCACGCGGGCAATCGTCGCCGGACGGATGCGCGGCATGTCAGCCAGCGCAACCACCCAGCCGCCGGCATCGCGCGCCGCAGTCACACCGTGGGCGAGACTCACGCCCATGCCGCGGCCGGCATCAGGGCAGATCGTCACCTGGCAACCCTCCTGCTCCAGCAACTCCGCCAGCGGAAAATCGCCGGGACGCACCACTGCCGTCACCGGCAGCCCGGCGGCGATCAGGTTGCGCGCGGCATGCGCGGCTATCGCCACGCCGTCCTCCAGCGGATGCAGCAGCTTGCCGCCGCCGAAGCGGGTACCGGCACCGGCGGCGAGCAGGATGGCAACGGGGGATTTGTCGGACGCTGACATGCCCTGATTATAATGGCCCGATCCCGTCTGTCCCCAGCAAGGTCCACGCCATGCCACGCTTCTGCGCCAACCTGACGATGCTGTTCAACGAAGTACCCTTCATGGAACGTTTCGCCGCCGCGGCCAAGGCCGGCTTCAAGGGGGTCGAATACCTGTTTCCGTACGAGTACGACAAGGCCGCGCTGGCCGCCGCGCTGAAAGAGCACGGGCTGGTCCAGGTGCTGCACAACCTTCCGGCCGGCAACTGGGCCGCCGGCGAACGCGGCATTGCCTGCCACCCCCAGCGCGCCGCCGAATTCCGCGAGGGCGTCGAGCGCGCGATCGACTACGCCACCGCGCTCGGCTGCAGACAGCTCAACTGCCTCGCCGGCATCCGCCCGCCCCATGTCGACCCCAACGATGCGCGCGAAACCTTCATCCGCAACCTGCAGTACGCCGCGCCGAAGTTCGAAGAGGCCGGCATCAGGCTGCTGATCGAACCCATAAACACCCGCGACATCCCGGGCTTTTTCCTGAACTACACCAAGCAGGCCGCCGACATCATCAAGGCCGTCGGTTCCGGCAACCTCCATATCCAGTACGACATCTACCACGCGCAGATCATGGAAGGCGACCTCGCGCGCACCATCGAGGCCCACCTGCCGCTGATCCCGCACATGCAGCTTGCCGACAACCCCTGCCGCCACGAACCGGGCAGCGGCGAGATCAACTATCCCTGGCTGTTCGGCCATCTCGACCGCATCGGCTACACCGGCTGGATCGGCTGCGAATACAAGCCGGCGACCACCACCGAGGCCGGCCTGGGCTGGCTCAAGCCCTGGCTTCGCGGCGCTTGACGGCATCCCGGGCAGCCCACACAATCTTCCGCAATCCGGACCACAAGAGGCGCAAAGCCCGGTCCGTCCCGCAACACAACCCTGGAGGAGAAGTCATGAAAGCATCACGCATCGCGTCCGTGCTCGGCCTCGCCGTAGCCGCCACCCTTGCCGGCACTGCCGGCGCGCAACAACTGAAACTGATGACCGGCCCGCAGGGCGGCTCCTGGTATCCGCTGGGCGGCGCGATCCAGGGCATCGTCGAGAAGGCCGTACCCGGCACCAGCATGCAGGTGCTGCCGGGCGCGGGCATCTCCAACGTCGTCGGCGTGCAGACCGGCAAGGCCGAGCTCGGCTTCGGTAATGCAGTGTCCTCCTACGACGGCGTGCGCGGCGCCGAACCCTTCAAGGGCAAGCAGGACAATGTCTGCCAGGTCGCGACGCTGTACTTCCAGTATTTCCACGCGGTCGCCCTCGCCGACTCCGGCGTCACCCACATGGGCCAGGCCAAGGGCAAGGCGCTGACCACCCAGCAGAAGGGCAACACCGGCGAGCAGATGACGCGCGACGCGCTGAAGGTCTACGGCCTCGACTACAGCGGCATGTCCAAGGTCAACCACGGCAACTACACCGACTCGGTGTCGCAGCTGAAGGACGGCCATGCCCAGGTGTTCACGCTGATCACCACGGTGCCGGCGTCCTCGGTGATGGACCTCGCCTCGGCGCGCGACATTCGCGTGCTCGAGTTCCCCAATGACAAGTTCGCGGCGCTGCAAAAGATCAACCGCGGCTACGACAAGCGTATCATCAAGGCCGGCAGCTATCCGAAGCAGGACAAGGACGTCCAGACCATCGGCACCTGGACCCACCTGATCGCCAGCTGCAAGCTGCCCGAACAGCTGGTCTACAACATCACCAAGGCGCTCGCCACCAACGTCGAAACCCTCGGCAACGTGGTTTCCGCGGTCAAGGGCCTGACGGTGAAGGACATGGCGGCTGACGTCGGCGTGCCCTACCACCCTGGCGCCCGCAAGTACTACCGGGAAGCGAAAGCCCTCTAAGCGTGTCACCCGAAGCAGCGGCGCGATGTCCTCGCGCCGCTGCTTTTTTTACCGGAGCCCGCTGACATGAGCCTCGTCCGCGCATTGAGGTTGCTCGTTGCCGTCATCGCCATCGGCATGTCGGTCTACCACCTGACCGTCGCCTTCATCGGCGCCCCCCAGCAGCTTTTCTTCCGCAGCACCCACCTGCTGTTTGCGCTGGCACTGGTGTTCCTGCTCTATCCGTCCTTCCAGAAGAAAAAAGCCGAAGGCATGATCCGCGACGACGCCGGCGGCATCATCGGCGGCAGCGTCGACGCGATGCCGAAACCCTCCTGGTGGGACTGGACGCTGATCACCCTGTCCTGCGTCACCATCGGCTATGTCTGGGCCAACCACGATCACCTGCTGACACGCTTCGTGTTCGTTGACGACCCGACCAGAACCGAGCTGGTGCTCGGCGGCATTTTCACGCTGATCGTGCTCGAGGCGACCCGCCGCATCATCGGCTGGGCGCTGCCGATCACCGCGATGATTTTCCTCGGCTACGCGCTGTTCGTTGCCAGGACCCGGCCCGAGCAGATCATCGAGATCATGTATCTCACCACCGAGGGCATCTTCGGCTCGACACTGGGCGTCTCCGCCGCCTACGTGATCATGTTCGTGCTGTTCGGCGCCTTCATGGAACGCACCGGCATCGGCCGCCTGTTCATGGATTTCGCGCTGTCGCTGACCGGCCACACCGCCGGCGGCCCCGGCAAGGTCGCGGTCGTCAGCTCCAGCCTGTTCGGCACAGTGTCGGGCAGCGCCGTCGCCAACGTGCTGGTCGACGGTCCGATCACCATCCCGCTGATGAAGCGCACCGGCTTCCGCCCCTCCTTCGCAGCCGCTGTGGAGTCCGTCGCCTCCACCGGCGGCCAGATCATGCCGCCGATCATGGGCGCCGCAGCCTTCGTGATGGCGGAGTTTCTCGCCGTCAGCTATTTCCAGGTCGCAATGTGGGCGATCATCCCGGCGATCCTCTATTTCCTTGCCGTGTTCTGCGCGGTGCATTTCGAATCCAAGCGTGTCGGCCTGCTCGGCCTGCCGCGGGCCGAGATCCCGCGCTTCGGCACCGTGATGCGCGAACGCGGCCACCTGTTCATTCCCCTGCTGGTGATCCTGTTCGGCCTGTTCGCGGGCTACAGCGCGCCACTGTGCGCGCTGGCAGGCACGCTGTCCTGCGTGCCGGTGGCAATGATGCGCAAATCGACGCGCAAGGACATCAACTTCAGCACCATCCTCAGCGCGCTCGAGGAAGGCGCCAAGAACTCGGTGGCGGTCGCGCTCGCCTGCGCCTGCGCCGGCATCATCATCGGGGTCATCACCCAGACCGGCGCCGCGATCAACTTCACCTCGATGGTGATCAACATGGCGCAGGACCTGCTCGTGCTTGCGCTGGTACTGACCATGCTCGCCGGCATCATCCTCGGCATGGGCATGCCGACCACACCCGCCTATATCGTGATGGTGTCGCTGCTGGTGCCGGCGATCATCAAGCTCGGCGCGATCCCGCCGGCTGCGCACATGTTTGCTTTCTATTTCGCGATCCTGTCGGCGATCACCCCGCCGGTCGCACTGGCGGTCTATGCCGCCGCCGGCATCGCCAAGGCCCCGCTGTGGGAAGCCGGCTGGACGGCGGTGCGCGTCGGCGCCGCCGGCTTCATCGTGCCCTTCATGTTCATCTTCGAACCGACGCTGCTGATGATCGGCGCCTGGCATGAAATCCTGCAGTCCTTCGTCACCGCCAGCATCGGCACCATCTGCCTTGCTGCCGGGCTCTTCGGTTACCTCGCGCGTACCGCGCTGGTATGGGAACGCCTGTTCCTGCTCGGCGCGGCGATCCTGCTGATCAAGCCCGGCCTGGTCACCGACCTCATCGGCGCCGGCCTCGTGCTCTCGGTGCTGCTGAGCCAGCTGCTGATCCGCCGCAACGAGCCGCGGCCGGTTCAGACGCGGCCCGTCGCGCACTGACGCGCCTATAATCGATCCACCCCGGCGGCCGCGGCAAGACTGCGGCCGCCGCCCATTCAACCGCAAGCGAGGTCAAACAATGAACGTCGGATTCATCGGACTCGGCATCATGGGCAAACCCATGGCCCTCAACCTGATCAAGGGCGGCCACAGCCTGTTCCTGAACTCACGCAGCGGAGTGCCGAAGGAATTAACAGACGCGGGCGGCAAGGCCTGCGCCAGCGCGAAGGAAGTCGCGCAGAAAGCCGACGTGATCATCACCATGGTGCCAGACACCCCCGACGTCGAGAAAGTGCTGTTCGGCACCAACGGCGTTGCCGAAGGACTGAGCAAAGGCAAGACCGTCGTCGACATGAGCTCGATCTCGCCGATCGAGACCAAGGTCTATGCCAAAAGGATCAACGACCTCGGCTGCGACTACGTCGATGCCCCGGTCTCCGGCGGCGAGGTCGGCGCCAAGAATGCCGCGCTGACCATCATGTGCGGCGCCCCGCAGTCTGCCTTCGACAAGGTGAAGCCGCTGTTCGACCTGATGGGCAAGAACATCACCCTGGTCGGCGGCAACGGCGACGGCCAGACCTGCAAGGTGTGCAACCAGATTATTGTTGCACTCAACATCGAGGCCGTCAGCGAGGCCCTGGTCTTCGCCTCCAAGGCCGGCGCCGATCCCGCCAAGGTGCGGCAAGCCCTGATGGGCGGCTTCGCCGCCTCCCGCATCCTCGAAGTGCACGGCGAACGCATGATCAAACGCAGCTTCGATCCGGGTTTCCGCATCGAACTGCACCAGAAGGATCTGAACCTGGCCCTGCAGGGCGCCCGCGCAATGGGCGTGTCGCTGCCGAATACGGCGACGGCGCAGGAACTGTTCAACTCATGCGCGGCGAACGGTGGCGCGAAGTCGGATCATTCGGCGATGGTGAAAGCACTGGAGCGGATGGCGAATCATGATTTAGCGACATAGTCACTGCCGCACAGACATCATGACATTCTGACCAAAACCATCAAGAATATGGGCTATAAACATGGAACTTATGGTGCTGCTGACAACCGGATTTCTCACCGCTGCTGTTGCAGGATTAGGACTGGCCGTCTTTGTTTTGTTTCGCAAGACTCGCACCCCGAATGCGAGTACAAGCATTCATTCCACGATCGAGGGCATGCGAGCAGTCGGCGATTTGTCCGTATTCAAGGTATACACCAAGGAAATTGTCACTGAGTTCGACCATAGCTGGGGGGATATCGGCAAGAAATATCTCGAATGGATCTACTCCAGCAAGAAAATGGCAATGATCTTCGAGTTCGAAATCGAGTTCCGTTACGACCTCCGGACGCGGGACTTTGAGATTATCGAAACCCACCCTGGCGCATACATTCTGAGAATGCCGCCCTGCTTCCATGAGATCAAAATTCGCAACATCGAATTTTATGACGAACAAAGAAGCAAACTGCTGCCCTGGCTGCTGCCTGACCTACTGAATGGATTCATCACGGGGGGATTTACGGAGGAAGCGCGCAATAAGCTCGTTGCCGCCGCGAGAAACCACGCCAAGGAGCGGGCAAACGCCATGATTGACAGCCTCTCATCCGAGGTCGAAACCTCTGCAAAGCAAACACTCCACGCCATTGGGAAATCATTTGGCGCGCAGAATATGACTTTTGTATTCAAGCCCAACGATGAATCCTCAAGCAAAATATTGATGGCTGACAATATGAAAGTTGCGGCTTAGTGGGGGACAGGCAAATGCAGTCCGCGTGAAACGAAGTGCAATGCGGGATCAGGTATCACCCATCCCGTAGTCCGCGGCAATCCTTAAAGACTAAGGAGATTTCCCCCTTCAGATCCGCCAATCAACTACCCGGCGCTTCCCACACAAACACCACCCGCCGGTGCTGCCCCGCCGTGAGGCTGACCGTCTGCCGCTTCATCACGCCGTCGTGGCTCGCCTCGATCCGGTATTTCCCCGCGGGCAGCTGCAGCAACAGGAAAGGCCCGCCGGACACGGTGTCGAGCAGCACCTGGCCCGATGCCCCTTTCACCATGACCTGCACATCGGTCAGATAGACATCGTTGGGCAGCGCTTTTTCCGCGAACAGCAGCTGCAGCGGATATTTCGGCGCCGCCGCCTTGAATGCGGCAATCTCGTCGGCACCGATGCCGCCGGTCGCGTAACGGACGTTGCCCTGGCTTTTTTCCTCGACCAGCCCGTCGGCCGTTGCCGGGGACAGGTAAGCCATGCTGGTGATCAGGAATGCCGCTGCGAATTTAGTGCGTTTCATGTCCAGCCTCCTCGGTTCGTTCCGGCGGAACCGCTGCATGCGCCGGCGTGTGTGGACAGGCGCATCGCAGCGGAAACGGGCACCCGGGGCAATGGCCTCATGCGGGTGAGACGCCACCCGCGCGCCGAAGTTCGCATTTCTCTCTGCAATCCGAGGTCTTTAATTTGAAACAAACCCGAAAGGCACGGCCTTTTTGCCCTCCACGCTTCCGTGACCTTGCCCCCCCTTTCGTCTACCCGGACTGGACTCCGGCAACTTTACCGTTAAGATGCCAGCACACAATCGACCGGGAAAAATCCATTGAAGCTCAATTTCGTACTCGTTGATTTTGAGAATGTGCAGCCCAAAAACATGGAACTTCTGCAAGGCGGCACCTACAAGATCAAGGTATTTCTCGGCGCAAAGCAGGCCAAGATCTCAATCGACATCGCTCGCGCCTTACAGACTTTTGGGCAAGATGCCGAATACCTCCAGATCGAGGGTCACGGCAGCAATGCCCTGGACTTTCACATCGCCTACTACATTGGCCGGCTGGCCATCGAAAACCCCGGCGCCTTGTTCCACATCATCTCCAAGGACACCGGCTTCGACCCACTGATCCAGCACCTCAAGGCACAAAAGATTGTTTGTCAGCGTTTCAATTCGATCGCGGATATGTTTCCTGAAAAAACCACCAAACCCGAATCCGCCCTGACAAAAGTTGATACCGTCATCAACAACCTTGCCAGACGAAAAGCAGGCAAGCCGCAAAAAATTAAAACCCTGCGCAGCACCATCAACGCCCTGTTTCTCAAGAAACTCTCAGAACAAGAGCTCGACAACATCGTCGAACTGCTGATTAAACGCAAAGTCATCAAGGTCGACGATGACAAAGTGCAGTATGCGCAGCAAGCGTAGAGGGCAAATCACCCTCCCCGGATAAATACAAATTATTTAATATAATCAATAAGTTATATAAATTCCCGAGGGAAAAACTTCCCTCACACCCCCGTCACCACCTTCACCGCCTTTGCAAGCTTCCCGACAATCTCGTCGAGCTGCGCCTCACTGACGATGAACGGCGGCGCCAGCAATACATGGTCGCCACGGCTGCCGTCGGCAGCGCCGCCCATCGGATAACAGAGCATGCCCTCCGCCATCGCTGCCGCTTTGAGTTTGGCATGCAGCTTCAGCGCGGGGTCGAAGCACGCCTTGTCCGCGCGGTCGGCCACCAGTTCGACACCGCGGAACAGGCCGCGACCGCGGATGTCGCCGACATGCGGATGATCCGCAAAACGTTCACGCAAGGCCTGCGCGAAGTACTCCCCGCGCTCACGCACCTGGGCGACGAGTCCGCGTTCGCGCAACACGCGCTGCACGGCGAGTGCGCCGGCGCAGGCCGCCGGGTGGCCGATGTAGGTGTGGGAATGGGCGAAGGCGCCGCTGCCCGCGCGCACGGCATCGATGATGCGGCCGGTCAGCAGCGTCGCGCCGATCGGCTGGTAGCCGGCACCGAGGCCCTTGGCGATGCAGGCGATGTCCGGCAGCACACCCTCTTGTTCGCAGGCCCACAGCGTGCCGGTGCGGCCCATGCCGCACATCACTTCATCAAGGATCAGCAGGATGCCGTGGCGGTCGCAGATGTCGCGGATCAGCTGGAAGTAGCCGGGCGGCGGCGTGGTCGCGCCGAGCGTGGCGCCCGATACGGTTTCGGCGATGAAGGCGAACACGCGCTGCGGCCCGGCGCGCTGCACTTCGGCTTCGAACTCGGCAGCGAGCCGCCGCGCATAGCCTTCCTCGGTTTCATCCGCCGCGCGCTCGCGGTAGTCGTAACAGGGCGAGACATGGCGCACCGGCGCCAATAGCGGCTCGAAGCCGCGGCGGTTTGATGCACGCCCGCCGGCGGACAGAGCACCCAGCGTGCTGCCGTGGTAACTCTGGCGCCGCGCGATCAGGATGTCGCGTCCGGCCTGCCCCGAGTCCACCGCGTACTGGCGCGCGAACTTGATCGCCGCCTCCACCGCTTCCGAGCCGCCGGAACAGAAATAGACATGCTCGAGTCCCTGCGGCGCGTGCGCCACCAGGTCATCGGCCAGCAACTCGGCCGGCTCGGTGCTGAAAAACGAGGTATGTGCGTAAGGCAGTCGGTCAAGCTGATCCTTGATCGCCGCGATCACCTCGCGGTCGCTGTGACCGAGGCAGGACACCGCAGCGCCGCTGGAGGCGTCAACATAACGCTTGCCGCTGCTGTCGATCAGGTAAGGGCCGTCGCCGGCGACGGCGCGCGGATAGTCATGGTTCAGGCTGCGATGGACGATGTGCGACACGGTGGCTCCGCTTTGTTCTTTGTTAACAGCTTGCGCGGATTCTGCGGCAAGCCCGGTGCAGGGTCAAAATCTCTGACACTGTCTTTGCTGGTCCATCGACGCCTGGTCTGATGCATGAACAGCACGCCGGCATTGGCTCCTGCTTTCCCGGCAATGCATCATTTGCAGCCGGCGCTTTAAATCATGATATGGACCACCTCCGCGATTGCCCAGTCCCGGGACGGACGCGGTCGAAATGACCGTTTCAGCTCCAAGAGAATGCGGAAAGTAACTAGAATCGGCATTAATGCACTGCCGAGACCTGACAAATCCATAATCCGGATGCATGTGACCCGGAACCCGTCATCCACCGAAACAGACACCCCATGAAATTGCATAACGGTGCGTTGAGCAGGTTGCGGCCGGAAGGCCTGCAGCAGTTCCTGGAGCTGGAAGCCGAAGCCATCATTGCGATGACTGAAAAGATCTACGCAATGGGCGGCGCAGCCTACGAGCAATTCGGCGCCAGCGGCCGGCAGAATTGCCGGGAGGATCTCGAATTCCAGCTTGAATTCCTGCGCTCGGCGCTGGAGTTCGGCATGCTCCAGCCGCTGGTCGATTATCTGCGCTGGCTGGAGAACACGCTGGAGGCACGATCCCTGCCCTCGCACCACCTTGCGCGAACGCTCGACTGGCTGGCCGCGTTTTTCCGGGAGCGGATGGAACCGGCCGACGGCGAGATCGTAGCCGCTGCGCTGGACGCGGCGCGCCGCGAGCTCGAATCCACCGCCGTCACCCCGACGGTGACACCAAAACCACCGGAACCGTGGCCCGAAACCACAGCTTTCGAAAAGACACTGCTGCAGGGCAGGCAGCGCGAAGCGATGACCATCATCAACGCGTTGATGGATGGAGGGCGCAACCTGGTCGACATCGAAATGCACGTCATCCAGCCCGCGCTTTACCAGATTGGCGAGAAATGGCAGGCCAACCAGGTATCGGTCGCCCAGGAACACATGGCGACCGCGATCGTGCAGTCGGTGATGACCATCGCACTGCTTCGCTCCTCGCCGCCTGCGCCGCTGGACCGGCGCGTCACGCTGGCCTGCGTCGAAGGCAACGAGCACGCCATCGGCTTGCGCATGGTGGCAGACGCCTTCCAGCTCGCGGGCTGGGACGTGCAGTTTCTCGGTCCCAATGTGCCGACACCGAGCCTCGTCCAGCAGTTAATCGAAAACCGGCCGAACCTGGTCGGGCTGTCGGTATCCTTCCCGCAGCAGCTGCGCGAGGTCAGGAATGTCATCGAGCAACTGTCTGAACGCCTGGGCAGGACACGCCCGCCGGTGATCATCGGCGGCCTCGCCATCAATCGCTTCAGCCAGATGGCCGATATCTCCGGGGCCGACGCCTGCAGCAGCAATCCGCGCACCGCCATCGACCAGGCCGGTCGCATGGTCCGCACCTGAGACCCGCGGTGCCCTGGTTCTCGCCAGAGCTGGAGCCGCTGCTCGCAGTCGTCACGGCGACGATCGACGGCGACGGCAGGTTGCTGCAGGCAAATGCCGGTTTCCGGCGCCTGGTCGGCGCCAACGGCCCTGACCCAACAGGCACCCGGGTCAACCGCTTTTTCATCCAGCCCGCGTTCAGCACACTGCTCAACGCGCCGGCTGATGCCTCAGGCCTGATCCATCAGGGACTGCTGACTCTTGGCGAATACGACGGCATCACGCGCACGCTGAGCGCCCGCGTCACCCGGCACGAAGGCGGCATTCGCCTGCTGGCGGAATACGACATCGCCGAACTGGAACGCCTGTATGCGACCGTACTGGAACTGAACCAGGATTACGCCCAGTCCCAGTTCGAGCTGGCACAGGCCATCTCAAGCTGCAGCAGCGCGAAGCGCAGATCCTTGAACTGTCATTGACCGATTCGCTCACCGGCATAGGCAACCGCCGCCGGCTTGATCAGGCACTGGAGGCCGAGATCAGCCGCGCCGAGCGCAGCGGAAAGAAACTTTGCGCACTGATGGCCGATATCGACTTTTTCAAGAAGATCAACGACAACTACGGACACGAGACCGGAGATGTCGTGCTCAGGGCCTTTGCCGGGCTGCTGCGCAAACAGACACGCCCGACCGATATCCTCGCGCGCTACGGCGGCGAGGAGTTCGTGATACTGATGGCCAACTGCGACCTGGCCAGTGCAGTCGCGCTTGCCGAGCGCATTCGCAGCACGGTCGCCGCCACCGGCATCGAGCCATTGTCAGCACCGATCACCGCCAGCTTCGGCGTTGCCGAACTTCAGAAGGGCGAGACTGGTGACTCATTGATCAACCGCGCGGACGAAGCGCTGTACAAGGCCAAACAGTCAGGCCGCAACCGGGTGGTCAGCGCCTGAGCGGCGGCCCCGGTTTCCAGGCAACGCGGGTTATCCGTCCAGACCGCAGCCTGCTGCCTGACCGCGATGTGCTGAATCGCACGACCTTCATCATCATCTTGGAGCGTGCGGCCAGTCGGGGAATTGATTTGCCCTCCGCACGATGCAAACACTCCGATTTCACTCCGTCGCCCCTTCAAGTCCTTCCACAGAGCAGGTGATCGACTTGTCGCATTCGAAAGGGGCGCCGGGCTTCGCCGGTCTCCCCACCCGCACCGGCACTGGGCCAAAGGGGACGCATCAAGCTTGCGCCGAAATACAGGCAATCGTGAGCCGACCGATTAAACCCTCGTAAATCTTTCAGCGCACTGAAAGCTTTCGCTCACGCACGACTTTCTCCCAGACTTTGGATTCCTCCTGGATTTGGCCCGCAAACTCGGCTGGCGAATTACCGACCGGCAACATCCCGAGCGAATCGAAGCGGGGCTTGTTGGACGGATCGCCCAGAACCTTGACCGCCGCGGCATGAATCGCGCCAACGATCGCACGCGGCGTGCCTGCAGGAGCAACCAGGCCGAACCAGCCTTCACTCTCGAATCCCGGAATCGTTTCCGCAACAGTCGCCACATCGGGCAGCTGCGGAGACCTCGTCTTGCCGGTCACCGCGACGGCCTGCGCGCGACCGGCCCTCAGCAAATTCATGCCCGATGGCAGATTGGGGACCAGCAACTGGATTTCGCCGCTGGCCAGTGCCGCTAGGGCAGGGCCGCCGCCCCCGAACGGCACATGGATGCCACCGATACCTGCCGCGAACAACAGCATTTCAGCTCCCAGATGAATCTGGCTGCCCACACCGGCGGAACCATATCTCAACATATTGGATTTGTTGCCCGCCCAATCAATCAACTCCTTGATCGTCCGGATCTTGAAGGAGTTGGCAACCATGACAACCTGGGGGCTGCGAACGATATTGGTCACCGGCAAAAAAGCCCTCTCCGGATTGAACGGCAGCTTGTACATGTATTTGTGAGCCGTCATGATCGACCCCGAAGCCAGCAGCAGCGTATAACCATCCGGCTCCGAGCGCGCCACAATCTCCGAACCCACTAGCCCACCTGCACCCACCCGGTTGTCGACAATGACATTCTGCCTCCAGTTCTCGCGAAGCTTTTCCGAAAGCAATCGACCGACAATGTCCGTCGACCCGCCTGCAGCGAAAGGCACTACCAGACGCACAGGCCGGTTCGGATAGGACTGGGACCAGGCCAATCCGCTCGACAGAACAAACAGAAGACATGAAACAGGCACAACTGCACGCGCAAACTTGCTCATTTTTCCTCCTCCGAGGCTACTGCCGGTTTTTATATTCAGTGCAAAGCGATGCCGGTCACGGTCGTACGCTGCATTTTCCGGCGAAGCGGCAATGCATAGTCCGCAACGGCGAAATGCTGCGTCGACAGGTTGTCCCACATCAGCAAGTCGCCAACCGCCCATTTATGCGAGTAAAGAAACTCCGGCTGCCGCACATGCGCAAAAAGCTCTGCCAGCAAGGCACGGCTCTCGGATTCCGGCATTCCCACGATTTGCGTAGTGAACCCTTCGTTCACGAAAAGACATTTTCTTCCGGTATGAGGGTGCGTCACCACAATCGGATGCTCCACGTCCGGCGTACGCGCCTTCTGTTCTTCGGTCAGTTGAGGCCGCTGCTTTCCTGCGTCAGTGAGTTTGTAATAGCGGTATGAATAGCTGTGAACCGCCCTGAGGCCTTCCAGACGCTTTTTCATGTCCGGCGTAAGCGCATCGTAAGCCGCGGTAACGCTGACAAATTGCGTATCGCCAAGCGGTTTTCCGTCCTTAACTGGCACTTCCACCGCATACAGCAGGGAACACTTGCTCGGTTCAGCCATATAGGACAGGTCGGTATGCCAGTACTGTCCGGCATCTGTCGCACCTATGGGTTTGCCGTTCTCGATGATGTTCGAGTTGATGCGTATTTCCGGATGCTGAGGGTGGAGGTATCGCGCGCCACTGACATGCACCTCCAGGTTGCCGAAACGTCGGCTGAACGCGATGTGTTGCTCTTCACTGATATGCTGATTTCGGAATACGATCACCGACTGATCATAGAAAGCACGCTCGATTTCCGCGAAGGTCGCGTCGTCGACCGGTTTTGTAAGATCGACACCTCTGATTTCGGCACCCAGGTGAGTTCCGATCCGAACAACCTGCAATGTCCTTTGCATGTCCTGAACGATCATTTCAGACCCCTCTCCTTGAGGATTTCATTGGCAACATTCGTGCTTTCGAGGCCTGCCGGAACCCCGGCGTAAATCGCCACCTGCAGAAAACACTCCATGATCTCTTCCTTGGTCACACCATTGTTGATCGCACCGACAATATGCAGGCGAAGCTCATTCTGGCGGTTCATGGCGGCGAGCATGGCCAGATTCATCAGGCTTCTGGTTTTGCGATCAATTCCGGGGCGTGTCCATACCTCGCCCCAGCAGTATTCGGTAATCAGGTTGTGGATCGGACGGGTAAAGTCGTCAGCGTTTTTCATGACGCTGTTTACGCGCTCCATGCCCATTACCTCGCACCGCACCTTGTGCCCATCATCAAACCGCTGCTTGTCCATCACTCCTCCTGTCGTTGTCCAACCCTCTCATGGCTGAAGAGAAACCAGCACCATCAGCCACATAATGTAGATAGGTTTCCCAGGCACGACGGACATGCCGCCGCACCTCCGTCTCTGCCTGTGTTGCATCGCCTCGCCGCAGCGCAGAAAGAATGGCGCCGTTCTCCTCGATCACCTCATCCATGCGCTGCGCACGTTTTTCGAATACCATCGCCCCCAAGAACTGGACCCTGTGCTCCAGTTCCCCGAGCATCCTTGCCAGCAATGCATTGTTGGCCAATCGTGCGATTGTGGCGTGAAACGTACGCGTGTTCTCGCGAAATACCTTCACCTTCTTCTGCTTCCTTGCCTGATCTGCCTTGCGCAGCAGAACCTCCAGCGAATCGAGATCGGCAGGCGTAACGTGGGCAACCGCCTCCCTTACAGCCTCCACTTCGAGAACTTCACGCATCTTGTAGAGCTCGCGTGCATCCTTGAGGGTGACCGATATGACGATGTAGCCCCAGCCCTCGTCCCGGCGTACGAAGCCCTCCTGCTCCAGCCGGCTTAATGCCTCGCGCACAGGTGTCCGGCTGACTTTGACTTCGGTCGCAACATCCTGCGCCTTGATCCACTGACCCGGCTTAAGTGTCAACGAGAGAATCTGATTCTTGACGTGCAGATACGCACGGTCCTGCGCAGTGGTTTGCATGGTCAATAATGAATTCGAATTGAATTCAAATTTATGACAGGCATAACAGCCTTGTCAAGTAGCGGGCCACCCGGCAGTTCGCCTCATGCACCTCTATTGCCCGGGAATCCGCGAACAGCACTGCCCGGAAAATGTCATATCCTCCGCTTCATGCGAGTCCTCCACTTCCCCTCCGCAGCCCCCGTCAAGGCCTGGACCGACGGCGTCCCGGTCGAGGACGTCGCGCTGCAGCAGGTCGCCAATGTCGCGCGGATGCCTTTCATCCACTCGCATGTCGCGATCATGCCCGACGTGCACTGGGGTCTCGGCGCGACGGTAGGCAGCGTGATCGCGACCAGGGGCGCGATCATCCCGGCGGCAGTGGGCGTGGACATCGGCTGCGGCATGATCGCCGCCCGTACCAGTCTGGCTGCGGGCGACCTGCCCGACAATCTGCATCGCCTGCGCAGTGCAATCGAGGCGGCGGTGCCGCATGGCCGCACCGACCGCGGCGGCCCGAACGACCGTGGCGCCTGGAGCGAGGAGCGCGACCTCGGGCCGCTGCGCAAGGCACTCACGACCATCGTGCGCAAATATCCGAAACTGGAACGCGCCGCCGGGCGCGCCGGGCGCCATCTCGGCACCCTCGGCACCGGCAACCATTTCATCGAGATCTGCCTAGACGAGTCGCAACGCGTATGGGTGATGCTGCATTCCGGTTCGCGCGGCATCGGCAATGCCATCGGCAGCCATTTCATCGAGCGTGCAAAGGAGGAGATGCACCGCATCGATGTCCATCTGCCCGACGCGGAACTTGCGTACCTGTCCGAGGGCTCGGTGCTGTTCGAAGACTATTTCAACGCGGTCGAATGGGCCCAGGCTTATGCCGCCGAGAACCGCCGGCACATGCTCGAGGCCACAGTCACCGCGATGGCCAAGGCGCTGCAGCGGCCGGTAACGACCGGTGAGGAAGCCGTCAACTGCCACCACAACTACGTCGCGCGCGAACACCATTTCGGCGCCGATGTACTGGTCACGCGCAAGGGTGCGGTGCGTGCGCGCAAGGGCGATCTCGGCATCATCCCCGGCAGCATGGGCGCGCGTTCCTACATCGTGCGCGGCAGGGGCAACCCCGAGAGTTTCTGTTCCTGCTCGCACGGCGCCGGCCGCGCCATGTCAAGGAACGAAGCGAAGCGCCGCTATACGCTGGCCGACCACAGCCGCGCAACCGCGGACGTCGAGTGCCGCAAGGATGCCGAAGTGATCGACGAAACGCCGATGGCCTACAAGCCCATCGACGCGGTGATGGCGGCACAGGCCGACCTGGTCGAAGTCGTGCACACGCTGAAACAGGTGGTCTGCGTGAAAGGTTAGGAGTAAAGGGCCAGGCGTCAGGGGTTCAGGAGGCAGGGTTATTTTCCCGGGAGGCGCCCAGCAGCTGTGCCGCCTTGGCCAACTGCTCCAGCGCCCGCCTCAGCGCACTGGCGCTGCGCAACAGCGCATCCATGTCGCCCACGCGCAGGGCACCCGTCGCCCCCAGCCGCAGCAATTCCGCCTTGAGGTCCTGGTAGGAGACTTCAAAGGTCCGCAACGCGGCTTCGCGCTCCGCCCCCGGAGTCTTGCCGTCCAGCGGGTCCACCGCGCCGAGCAGTGCCACCACGGTTTCGCGGAACGCGGCAAGCGCCGCTTCCGGCTGCGCCGCAGCGGAAGCGGCCAAGGCCTCGCCGGCCGCATCCGCAGACTCCACGGCCAGCACCGCGGCCGCCTCGTAATAACGCGCCGCGCGCAGCAGTTCAGGCAGCCGCTGCGCATTGGCGCCGGACATGCTGGCGCGGTAGACCTCGACGATGAATTCGGCGATGGCGCGCCCCAGCGCCTCCACGGATTTTCGTTGCCGCCACGGTCCGCTGCCGGCCGATGACAACGCGCTCGCGATGCATTTCAGGGACAGGCCGCCCATGCGCCGCACTTCGCGCTCCAGGGCACTGAGCGCCAGTGTCGTCACCGCCAGCACGGTGCGGTCGATGTAGCGGGGACGCGCATCGTCCTCTTCGGCCATCCGAAATCGCGATTCGAGGAAGCGGGTCAGGCGGGCAGCAAGCGGCCAGATCAGGATGACGCCGAGCACGTTGAAGGCCGTGTGGAACAGCGCAACCTGGGCCGCGGGCGAGGATTCGAGATCGAGGCCGTCGCTGATCAGGGCGAGCAACGCGATCAGCCAGGGCAGCAGCAGCAGTGCGACAACCCCGGTCAGCAGGTTGAAAATGATGTGCGCGGCAGCAGCACGCCGGGCGGCGGAGGTCGCGCCGATCGCGGCGATGACCGCGGTCAGGGTGGTGCCGATGTTGGCGCCGATCACCACCGCGGCCGCACCCTGTGTGGTCAGCAGGCCACCCTGTGCCGCCGTCAGCGCAATCGTCAGCGAAGCGCTGGAGCTCTGCATCAGCACCGTCAGCAACATGCCGATCAGCACCTGTCCGACAGTGGCCAGCACACCGTCGCCCTCGGGCAGCGCGAAATCGTCAGCCAGGCCGGTGAAACTCTCCTTCAGCAGGTCGATGCCCAGAAACAGCACGCCGAAGCCGGCCACTGCCATGCCCAGCGCGCCGCGCCGGCTGCGCTCGCCGGTCAGGCGCAGGATCATGCCAATTCCGATCAGCGGCAGTGCCAGTGCCTCGATCTTGAACTGCAAACCCACCAGCGCCACCAGCCAGCCGGTCATCGTGGTGCCGACATTGGCGCCGAACAGCA
>CAYSQJ010000017.1:0-29597 GCA_964433345.1 uncultured Bordetella sp. | reverse complement strand
CTTACCGCTTACCGCTTACCGCTTACCGCTTACCGCTTACCGCTTACCGCTTACCGCTTACCAAGCACCAGTTAACGGCAAAAAACAGGAACCTCGTTGATGACGCGCGTATTCAATTTCAGCGCCGGTCCGGCAGTGTTGCCGGAGCCGGTATTGCAGCAGGCGGCAGCGGAGATGCTCGACTGGCAGGGCAGCGGCATGTCGGTCATGGAAATGAGCCACCGCGGCAAGGAGTTCATCGACATCCATGCCCGCGCCGAAGCCGACCTGCGCGAGTTGATGGCGATTCCGAAGAACTACAAGGTGCTGTTCCTGCAGGGCGGCGCATCGGCGCAGTTCGCAGTGGTGCCGATGAACCTGCTGCGCGGCAAGGACCGCGCCGACTACGTCAACACCGGCCAGTGGTCGAAGAAGGCAATTGCCGACGCCAAAAAGTACTGCAAGGTCAATGTCGCCGCGAGCTCCGAGGCCGACAGTTTCACCCGTGCGCCCAAGCAGTCCGAGTGGAAACTCGATCCGGATGCAGCCTATGTTCACATCACCACCAACGAGACGATCGGCGGCGTCGAGTTCCACTGGGTGCCCGAGACCGGCGATGTGCCGCTGGTCGCCGACATGTCTTCGCACATCCTGTCGCGCCCGATGGACGTCTCGAAGTACGGGCTGATTTACGCAGGCGCGCAGAAAAACATCGGGCCGGCCGGGCTGACCATCGTGATCGTGCGTGATGACCTGCTCGGTCAGGCGCTGCCTGTCACGCCGACGGTGTTCGACTACAAGGTGCAGGCCGACAATGATTCGATGTCGAACACACCGGCGACCTACGGCATTTACATGGCGGGGCTGGTGTTCCAGTGGCTCAAGAAGCAGGGCGGGCTGGGGAAAATGGAGCAGATCAACCGCGCCAAGGCGGCTCTGCTTTACGATTACCTCGACCAGACCGAGTTCTATCACTCGCCGGTGGCGAAGGATGACCGCTCGCTGATGAACGTGCCGTTCACGCTGCGCAGCGCCGATCTCGACAAGGCTTTCCTGCAGGCGACCGAGGCGGCGGGTCTGACCCAGCTGAAGGGCCACCGTTCGGTCGGCGGCATGCGCGCCTCGATCTACAACGCGATGCCGTTCGAGGGCGTGCAGGCGCTGGTGCAGTGCATGAAGGAATTCGAGCGCAAGAATGGCTGAATCCCCGGACACACAAAAACAGCTGCGCATCCTGACGCTCAATTCGATCGCCGCGGTCGGACTGCATCGCTTCCCCAAGGAGCGCTACGTGGTCGGCGCGGACACCGCCAGCCCCGACGCCATCCTGGTGCGCTCGCACGACATGCACAAGATGGACATCCCGGCGAGCGTCAGGGCCATCGGCCGTGCCGGCGCCGGCACCAACAACATCCCGGTGGACCAGATGAACCTGCGCGGCGTGCCGGTGTTCAACGCGCCGGGCGCCAACGCCAACGCGGTCAAGGAGCTGGTGATCGCCGCGTTGCTGATCGCCGCGCGCAACCTGCTGCCGGCGGCGCGCTTCGTCGATGGTCTGAGCGGCGATGACCATGCGCTGCACAAGCTGGTCGAGGACGGCAAGAAGCAGTTTGCCGGCATCGAGCTGCCGGGCCGCACGCTGGGCGTGATCGGTCTGGGCAAGATCGGCAGCCTTGTGGCCGATGCCGCGATCAAGCTCGGCATGGACGTGCTGGGCTATGACCCGGAAATCACTGTCGATGCGGCCTGGAGCCTGCCTTCGCAGGTGCGCAAGGCGCACTCGATCGAGGAGGTCATGAAGGCAGCGGATTTTGTCACGCTGCACGTGCCGCTGGTCAATGCGACACGCAAGCTGATCAATGCGCAGCGCCTGCAGCTGCTGCACAAGGGCGGATTCCTGCTGAACTTCTCGCGCGAGGGCATCGTTGACAATGACGCGGTGCTGGAGGCGCTGGCCTCGAAGAAGCTGCGCGCCTACGTCTGCGACTTTCCGGCGCAGAAGCTGGTCGGGCATCCACAGGTGCTGGCGCTGCCGCATCTCGGCGCCTCGACGCGCGAGGCCGAGGACAACTGCGCGGTGATGGTGGCCGATCAGGTGCGCGACTTCCTTGAGCACGGCAACATCCGCAATGCGGTAAATTTCGCCGAGGCCGTGATGCCGCGCGAATCGCAGTTCCGTCTGGCGGTCCCGCATGCCAACGTGCCCAACATGGTCGGCCAGATCACGACTGCACTGGCGCGCGCGGGTCTCAACATCCACAACATGCTCAACAAGTCGCGTGGAGACATGGCCTATACCTTGGTCGACGTCGAGAGCGCGGTGCCGGCGGCCGTGGTGGCGGAACTGTCGTCGATCGACGGCGTGCTGGCGGTAAGATACCTGCTGGCACACTGACCACGAGTCTCTCAGACCTCACAAGCCCATGGCCAAGGCCCTCAGCGACATCCGACGCAAGATTGATGCACTCGACGCCCGTCTGGTCAGCCTGCTGTCAGCCCGTGCAAGGCTGGCACAGCAGGCCTGGCAGGCGAAGGGCAGCGCGGCAGCGTACAAGCCGGAACGCGAAGCGCAGGTGCTGCGCCGTGTCCGCGAGCTGAATCATGGCCCGCTGTCTGCCGCCGCGCTGACCCGGCTGTTCACCGAAGTCATGTCGGCCTGCCGTGCGCTGGAGGACCAACTGGCCGTCGCCTACCTCGGTCCTGAAGGAACTTTCAGCCAGGAAGCCGTGGTCAAGCATTTCGGCTCGGCCACCGGTTCGCAGCCGCATGGCACCATTGACGAAGTGTTCCGTGCCGTCGAGACCGGCGCCGCCGGTTATGGTGTGGTGCCTGTGGAAAACTCCACCGAGGGTGCCGTCGGCCGCACCCTCGACCTTCTGCTCAACACCTCCGCCCGAATATGCGGCGAAGTGATGCTGCCGGTGCGGCAGAACCTGATGAGCGTGGCAAAGCGGCGCACGGATATCCGTACCGTCTATTCTCATACCCAGAGCCTTGCGCAATGCCAGCAATGGCTGTCGCGGCATCTGCCGGACGCCGAGCGGGTGGCCGTGGTCAGCAATGCAGAGGCCGCGCGGCTTGCCAGCCGCGACCGTCGCTCGGCGGCGATTGCCAGCCGCACCGCAGCGACGCTCTATGGTTTGCAGGTGCTGGCCCGCAACATCGAAGATGACCCGAAAAACACCACGCGTTTCGCGGTGATCGGCATGGAGGAAGTGCTGCCCTCGGGGCGCGACAAGACCTCGCTGATCCTGTCCACGCGTAATGTGCCGGGTGCCGTGCACGACCTGCTCACGCCACTGGCCCGCCACGGCGTCAGCATGACCCGCCTTGAATCGCGGCCGGCGCGCACCGGGCGCTGGGAGTACGTGTTCTACATCGACATAGAGGGCCACCAGCAGGAGGTGCGCGTCGCAAAGGCGCTGACTGCGCTCGGACGCAAGGCCGCCTTCGTCAAGGTGCTGGGCTCGTACCCCGCCGTTGCTTGATTGCAAGTATTTGATTTTATTGATAATTATAAAATGAGCGTGTGCGATCTCGCACCCGGCTATATTCGCGCCATCGCGCCGTACCAGCCGGGTAAACCCACTTCCGAACTGGCGCGTGAGCTGGGCCTGGATGAGGCGGGCATCGTCAAGCTCGCCTCCAACGAAAATCCCCTCGGAGTCAGCCCCGGGGCCGCACGCGCGATGCGCACGCTGCTCGATGGCCTTGCGCGCTATCCGGATGGCAACGGTTTCGAACTCAAACAGGCGCTGTCGCGCCGCTTCGGTGTTGGCCTCGACAGCATCGTGCTCGGCAACGGCTCCAACGACGTGCTCGAACTCGCAGCCCGCGCGTTTCTCGCGCCCGGCCTTTCCGCGGTCTACGCCCAGCATGCCTTCGCGGTCTATCCGCTTGCCGTGCAGGCCATCGGCGCGCAGGGCATTGTCGTTCCGGCCCGCGAATTCGGGCACGATCTCGGCGCGATGGCAGCGGCGGTGCGGCCGGACACGCGCATCGTGTTCGTCGCCAATCCGAACAATCCGACCGGCACCTTCGTGTCCGGCGCGGAACTTGAGAAATTCATTGCAGCAGTGCCGGGCGAGGTGCTGGTGGTTCTTGACGAGGCCTACACCGAATACCTGCGCCCGGATTTCCGTTACGACAGCATTGCCTGGCTGGAGAAATATCCGAACCTGATCATCACCCGCACCTTTTCCAAGGTCTACGGGCTCGCCGGCCTGCGCGTCGGATATGCGCTAGCTGCTCCTGAAGTGGCTGATCTGATGAACCGCGTGCGCCAGCCTTTCAACGTCAACAGCCTGTCGCTGGCTGCGGCCGCGGCGGCACTCGATGACGAGGATTTCGTGCGCGAGAGTTACGAACTCAACTGTCGCGGCATGGACCAGATCGTCGCCGGCCTTGCAAAGCTGGGGCTCTGCCATATTCCCTCGTACGGCAATTTCGTCACCTTCGCCGTGCCCAAGGCGGCCGAGGTGTTTCAGGAACTGTTGCGCCAGGGGGTCATCGTGCGTCCGATCGCGGGTTATGGCATGCCCGGGCATCTGCGGGTTTCGATCGGTCTTGAGTCCGAGAACGCGCGTTTCCTCGAAGCGCTGAAGCAGACGCTGGGCTGACGTGGCAAAAGCGTTGAAAAAAGCGGCATTGAAAAAAGCGGCGCCTGCGAAGGCAGCCGGGCCGCGCATCCGCAAGCTGGTGGTGATCGGTGTCGGCCTGATCGGCGGCTCATTTGCGCTGGCGCTGAAAAAGGCGCGCATCGTGAAGGAAGTCGTGGGTGTCGGCCGCAGCCGGAAAAACCTGGGCGACGCGCTGCGCCTCGGTGTCATCGACAAGGCCGAGACCGATGCCGCGAAGGCGGTCGCCGGTGCCGATCTGGTGCTGATCGGCGCGCCGGTGGGGCAGATGCCGGGCATTTTCGCGCGCATCGCGCCGGCGCTGTCGCCGCAGACCGTGGTTACCGATGCCGGCAGCACCAAGCAGGATGTCATTGCCGCGGCACGTCGGCACCTCGGTGCGCATTTTCCGATGTTCGTGCCGGCGCACCCGATTGCCGGCACCGAACACAGCGGCGCCGCTGCGGCGTTCCCGGAACTTTTCCGTGACCGTAATCTGATTCTTCTGCCGCAGCAGGAAACCAAGGCCGCGGCACTGCGCCTGGTCAAAGCCGCGTGGCAGGCCTGTGGCGCGCGCATCGTCAGGCTGGATGCCGCGGAACACGATGAAATCTTCGGCGCAGTCAGCCATCTGCCGCACGTGATTGCCTTTGCGCTGGTGCACCAGCTCAGCCGGCACCGCGACGCGAAACGCCTGTTCGGTTTTTCCGGCGGCGGGCTGCGCGACACGGTGCGCATTGCCGGCAGTTCCCCGGAAATGTGGCGCGACATCTGCATCGCCAACCGCAATGCGCTGGTGCCGCTGCTCGACGGCACCATCAGCGAACTCGAGACGGCGCGTGCTGCGCTCGCAGCCGGCGATGGCGAAGCGCTGGAAGCCATGTTCCGCATGGCCCGGCAGGCAAGGGCGCGCTGGCTGTTGAAGAAGGTGAAATGAGGAACGTGCAATGAGCTCGGAACGGCGCGCATACCTGGACTTGCAGCCGATTCGCGACGTCAGCGGCACTGTCAGGCTGCCCGGTTCCAAGAGCATCTCCAACCGCACCCTGCTGCTGGCGGCGCTGGCGCAGGGCAGGACCACGCTGCGTGAAGTGCTCGATTCCGAAGATACCCGCCTGATGCTGGCTGCGCTGCGAACGCTGGGCGTGCACTGGGAGGCGGCCGGCGAGCGCACGGTCCTGGTTCATGGTGCCGGTGGCGCGCTCCCCGGGAAACGCGCCGACCTGTTCCTCGGCAATGCCGGTACCGCGGTGCGGCCATTGACCGCAGTGCTCGCGCTGAACGGCGGTGAATACACCATCGACGGCGTGCCGCGCATGCACGAACGCCCGATCGGCGATCTGGTCGATGCACTGCGCCAGCTGGGTGCCGCCATTGATTACCTCGGCACCGAAGGTTTTCCGCCGCTGGCGATCCACAAGGGCGCGCTTGCGCCGCGTGCCGAAGTGTCAATCCGCGGCAGCGTGTCCAGCCAGTACCTGACCGGCCTGCTGATGGCGCTGCCGCTGCTGGGGACGCAAATCCGGGTACGCATTGAAGGAGAGTTGATCTCCAAGCCTTATGTCGAGATCACCCTGAATGCAATGCGCCAGTTCGGTGTCATCGTCGAGCGGGATGGTTGGGCGTCATTCACAGTTCCTGCCGCTGCGCGCTACGTCAGCCCGGGCGAGCTGTACGTGGAAGGGGATGCTTCGTCGGCCTCCTATTTTCTCGCTGCGGGTGCGATCGCCGGCCTCCGCGGGGGTGGACCGCTGCGTGTCGAGGGCGTCGGCCGCAACAGCACCCAGGGCGATGTGCGCTTTGCAGAAGCGCTCGGGCAGATGGGGGCGAAAGTCACGATGGGCGAGCACTGGATAGAGGCGACCGCAGGTGACGCGGCCCGGGCCAGGGGGCGGCTGTGTGCCGTCGACATCGACTGCAACCATATTCCCGATGCGGCGATGACACTGGCCGTCGCAGCGCTGTTTGGCGACGGCACCACCACGCTGCGCAATATCGCCAGCTGGCGGGTAAAGGAAACCGACCGCATCGCGGCGATGGCCAAGGAGCTGGTCAAGCTCGGCGCCGGGGTGGAAGAGGGCGCAGATTACCTGAGGGTCACGCCGCCCCAGCGCTGGATCTCCGGCGCGGCGATTGACACCTACGACGACCACCGCATGGCGATGTGTTTTTCGCTGGCGGCACTGGGCGGGGTGGCGGTGCGCATCAACGATCCGGACTGCGTGGTTAAAACCTTTCCGGACTATTTCGCGGTGCTCGCCAGCATTGCCCGGACTTGAATCCGGACTCCAGCATGAGCGGCTCCCTGCCCCCTGTCATCGCCATCGACGGTCCCTCGGCCTCCGGCAAGGGCACCATCGCTGAGGCCGTGGCCCAGCGCCTGAAATTCCATTATCTGGACAGCGGAGCCCTCTATCGCATCGTCGGTCTCATTGCCGGGGAGCGTGGAGCAAACCTCGACAATGACTTAGAAGTATCCAATATCACATTGAATTTAAATATTAAATTTGATTCCGGTAAGGTTTGGGTCGATGGCAGAGATGTTTCCTCGCAAATCCGTGGCGAAGCTGCAGGCGCAGCGGCATCGAGGGTGGCTGTACTGCCGGGCGTACGCTGGAACCTGATGGCGCTGCAACGCGGTTTTCGCCAGCCCCCCGGGCTGGTGGCGGACGGGCGCGACATGGGGTCGGTGGTTTTCCCGGATGCGAGCCTCAAAATCTACCTTACGGCGACCCCTGAAGAACGGGCCCGCAGGCGACATAAGCAGTTGATGGAAAAGGACTCCGGTGCTAGTATGGCGACCCTTTTGCAGGACATCCGTGACCGCGATTTGCGCGATAGCACCCGTGCCGCGGCGCCCCTGCTGAAGTGCGCTGACGCGATCGAAATCGATACCACCGGCATGCCGGTCGAGGACGTAGTGGCGCGGGTCTTGCATCTGTATCAAAAGCTTCAGAAAACGCAGTAAAAGTGCAGTACAGGCGCCGTGGACCGCCAGGTTCATGGCATTTTTCAACTACCCTCCCGTTTCTCAAGCGGGTGTGATAACCTCCTGATTCCAATGATGAAAACAACCCAAACCGCCGCCGTTTCCGAGAGCTTTGCGGCACTCTTTGAAGAGAGCCTGTCGCGCAAGGAAATGCGCATCGGCGAAGTGATTACCGCCGAAGTCATGCGCATCGACGACAATTTCGTGGTCGTCAACGCCGGCCTCAAGTCCGAAAGTTATGTGCCCGCCGAGGAGTTCCGCAATGACCGCGGCGAGCTGGAAGTCAATGTCGGCGACTTTGTCAGCGTCGCCATCGAAGCCCTTGAAGACGGCTATGGCGAGACCCGCCTGTCGCGCGACAAGGCCAAGCGCCTCGCCGCCTGGCATGAACTGGAAGATGCCCTCGAGAAGGGCAACATTGTCTCCGGCATGATCAGCGGCAAGGTCAAGGGCGGCCTGACCGTGATGATCAACGGCATTCGCGCCTTCCTCCCGGGTTCGCTGGTCGATACCCGTCCGGTGAAGGACACCACGCCGTACGAGAACAAGGAAATGGAGTTCAAGGTCATCAAGCTCGACCGCAAGCGCAACAACGTGGTCGTGTCGCGCCGTGCCGTGCTGGAAGCCAGCCAGGGCGAAGAGCGCGCCAAGCTGCTGGAGAACCTGCGCGAAGGCATTACCGTCAAGGGCATCGTCAAGAACATCACCGACTACGGTGCGTTCGTCGACCTTGGCGGCATCGACGGCCTGCTGCACATCACCGACCTGGCCTGGCGCCGCGTCAAGCATCCGTCCGAGATGCTCAGCGTTGGCGATGAAGTCACCGCCAAAGTGCTCAAGTTCGACCAGGAGAAGAACCGCGTCTCTCTGGGCATGAAACAGCTGGGCGAAGACCCCTGGGTCGGCCTGTCGCGCCGCTATCCGCCCAACACCCGCCTGTTCGGCAAGGTTTCTAACCTCACCGATTACGGCGCATTCGTCGAGATCGAGCCGGGCATTGAAGGCCTGGTGCACGTCTCCGAAATGGACTGGACCAACAAGAACGTGCATCCCTCGAAAGTCGTGCAGCTCGGCGACGAAGTGGAAGTCATGGTGCTCGAGATCGACGAGGACCGCCGCCGTATTTCGCTGGGCATGAAACAGTGCATGGCGAATCCGTGGGAAGAGTTCTCGATGAACTCCAAGAAGGGCGACAAGGTGAAGGGCCAGATCAAGTCGATCACCGACTTCGGCATTTTCATCGGCCTGGCCGGCGGCATCGACGGCCTGGTGCACCTCTCCGACCTTTCCTGGAACACGCCCGGCGAGGAAGCCGTGCGCAACTACAAGAAGGGCGAGGAAGTTGAAGCCCAGGTGCTGTCGATCGACGTCGAGCGCGAGCGCATCTCGCTGGGCATCAAGCAGCTCGAGGGCGACCCCTTCAGCAGCTACGTCGGAGGCCACGACAAGAATTCGATTGTCACCGGCACCGTCAAGTCGATCGATGCCAAGGGCGCCGTGATCGGCCTCGAAGGCGAGATGGACGGCTACCTGCGCGCGTCGGAAGTTTCGCGCGACCGCGTGGAAGACATCCGCACCAAGCTGAAGGAAGGCGATTCGGTAACCGCGATGATCATCAACATCGATCGCAAGAACCGCACCATCAACCTGTCGATCAAGGCCAAAGACCTTGCGGAGGAGACCGAAGCCATGCAGAAGATGTCTTCGGAAAACAAGCAGGCGAGCACCGGCACGACGAACCTCGGGGCGCTGCTCAAGGCCAAGCTGGATACCGCCAATACTCAACAATAAAGTTAAGGGAGCATCATGACCAAGTCGGAGTTGATCGCGAAGCTGGCCGCACGCTACCCGCAGCTTGTGGCCAAGGACGCCGAACTGGCAGTGAAGATGATTCTCGACGCGATGGGCAAGAGCCTGTCGCAGGGGCAGCGAATCGAGATCAGGGGCTTTGGCAGTTTTGGACTCAACTACCGACCGCCGCGCACCGGACGCAATCCCAAGTCCGGCGAGCGCGTGCAGGTGCCCGCGAAGTACGTGCCGCATTTCAAGGCCGGCAAGGAACTGCGCGAGCGCGTGGACATCAAGAAATAACGGACGACTGGCATCGTTCCTTCAGGCGGCATGGCTTAGGCCATGCCGCTTTTTTATGGGTCATGCGGCGTGATATTCTCGGCAGGCCATGCAATACCTGATGCTGCTCATCAAGCTGGTGCTGTTCCTGCTGATCCTGTCGTTCGCGATCGTGAACACGGATCCGGTAACGGTCCGCTATTACCTGGGCTACCAGTGGGAGGCACCGCTGGTACTGGTGCTGCTGGTGGCCGTCTGTGGCGGCGCCATGGTTGGCCTGGTGGCGGGCCTGCTGCAGACCCTGCGGCTGCGTCGCGAGATTGCGGCGCTGAGGCGGGAGGTGCGTGCTCTGCAGGCTGCGGCCCGTCCGGCCGAAGAGGCGCCCGCGCTGCCGCCGCCGGACCTGCTGTGATGCACTGACCGCAATGGACTTTGAACTGTGGTGGTTGCTGGCACTGCCGCTGTTTTTCGCACTGGGCTGGATGGCCGCCCGGGTCGACATCCGGCAGATTGTCACTGAATCGCGGCTGCTGCCGGCTTCCTATTTCAAGGGGCTCAATTTCCTGCTCAACGAGCAGCCCGACAAGGCGATCGAAGCCTTCATCGAAGTTGCCAAGGGCAATCCACAGACCATAGAGCTGCATTTCGCGCTAGGCAACCTGTTTCGCCGTCGCGGCGAGGTGGAGCGTGCGATCCGCATGCACCAGAGCCTGACCGAACGCGAGGACCTTCCGCAGGAACAGAAGCTGCAGGCCTTGCTCGAACTCGCACAGGATTACCTGAAGGCCGGCCTGCTCGACCGCGCCGAGGAGCTGTTCCTGAAGCTCGACGGCACGCCGCATGCCGAAGCCGCACTGCGCTTCCTGCTCGATATCTACGAACAGGAGAGGGAGTGGCACAAGGCCATTGTCATCGCCGAGAAGCTGGAGCAGCTCAACGGCAGTTCCTTCCAGAAGGAAATCGCCAACTTCTACTGTGAAATGGCGGCGCGCGAGCTGATGCAGTCGCGACCGGCTGAAGCGCGTCCGCATCTGGACAAGGCCCTGAAGCACCACCGGCACTGTGTGCGTGCCAACCTGCTGCTGGGTGATGTCGAGCGCGACCTCGGCAACCGGCCGGCGGCGATTGCCGCCTGGCAACGCATCGAATCCCAGAATCCGGCCTACCTGTCGCTGGTCGCCGAGCGCCTGCTCAACACCTACCGTGACGAGGGGCGTGCGGAAGAGGGGCTCAACCTGTTGCGCGGTTACCTCGAAAAATACGCTTCTGTCGATTTGCTCGATACGGTGTACCGGGCCACGCTTACGGGCAGCGGCGCCGCAGCCGCCTACCGGCTGGTGCGCGACGAAGTGCGGCGCACGCCGACGCTGCTGGGCCTCGACAAGCTGCTCGAGGCGCAGCTGCTGGAGGCGCCGGCCGAGCGCCGCCACGACCTGGAAATGATCAAGCAGTTGCTGCATCAGCACACCCGCAGCCTGTCGATGTACAAATGCGAGCACTGCGGCTTTCGCGCGCGGCAGTTCTACTGGCATTGTCCGGCCTGCGGCGAATGGGAAACCTACGCGCCGCGGCGCACCGAAGAAAAGGCATTGCCGGCATGAGGAATACTGAGTCATGAGCGCTGCGCAAACGGGGCCACGGGTCATTGTTGCGCTGGACTACGCCAGCGCAGAGGAAGCGCTGGCTTTCGCGCAGCGGCTGGATCCGGCTCGCTGCAGAGTCAAGGTCGGCAAGGAGCTGTTCACCGTGGCGGGGCCGGCGCTGGTCGAGCAACTCGTCGCCCACGGCTTCGATCTTTTCCTCGACCTCAAGTATCACGACATACCGAACACCGTCGCCTCCGCCTGCCGTTCGGCGGCAAAACTCGGTGCATGGATGATCAATGTGCATGCCAGTGGCGGCCGGACCATGATGATGGCGGCGCGTGAGGCGCTCGCCGGCCTCGTGCATCCGCCGAAGCTGATCGCGGTCACGGTGCTGACCAGCCTGGGTGCCGAAGATCTGCGCGAAACCGGCCACAGCGAAGCGCCTGAAGTGCTGGTCGAGCGGCTGGCGCGCCTGTCCGCAGCAAGCGGCATGGACGGGGTGGTGTGTTCGGCGCAGGAGGCCCCTCGGCTGCGGGCCGCCTGCGGGCCGGACTTTTGCCTGGTGACTCCGGGCATCCGCCTCGCCGACGCTGCGCAGGATGACCAGAAACGCATCGTCACGCCGCAGGCGGCTATAGCCGGCGGCGCGGACTATCTGGTGGTGGGGCGGCCGATCACCCGCGCGGCTGATCCGCTGGCGGTACTCGACCGCATCAACACCGAGATCGCCGCAGCCCAGGGCTGAAGGCCTTGACGATTAAAATACCGGTTTGACCGGAACAGCAATGCCAGCACAAACAAAGACAAAGCAAGTTTCCTCCATTACGTTGCAACGACGCCTGCGTCGCGCGCGGCTGCTGGTGGTCGGCGATGTCATGCTTGACCGCTACTGGTTCGGCGAGGTCAACCGCATCTCGCCCGAGGCGCCGGTACCGGTGGTCAAGGTCGACCGCGTCGAGGAGCGTCCCGGCGGCGCCGCCAACGTTGCGCGTAACGTCGCGGCACTCGGCGCGAAGACGGCGCTGCTGTCGGTGGTCGGACGCGACGAGGCGGGTCGCTCGCTGCGCCAGCTGATGCGGCGAGAAGGGATCTCCGCCAGCCTGCATGCGGATGCGACGGTGTCGACGACCGTCAAGCTGCGGGTCATCGGTCGCCAGCAACAGCTGCTGCGCGCCGATTTCGAGACTGTTCCCGGCCACGAAGTGCTGGCCACCAAGCTCAAGGATTACCAGCGCCTGCTGAAAACCTGCGATGTGGTGATCCTCTCGGATTACGGCAAGGGCGGGCTCGCACACATTTCGCGCATGATCGCGCTCGCGCGCCGCGCCGGCAAGCCGGTGCTGGTCGACCCCAAGGGGGAGGACTATTCGCGCTACCGTGGCGCGACGCTGATCACCCCCAACCGCGCGGAGCTGCGCGCAGTTGTCGGCGAGTGGCGCAGCGAGGCAATGCTCAACAGCAAGGCGCAGGTGCTGCGGCGCCGGCTCGGCCTCGGCGGACTGCTGGTCACGCGCAGCGAAGAGGGAATGACGCTGTACCGTGCCGGAGGCCGGATGCACGTGCCGGCGCAGGCGCGCGAGGTCTACGATGTCAGCGGTGCCGGCGACACCGTGATCGCGGCGGTCGGGGCGATGCTAGCGGCGGGTGAAGACATGGCTCAGGCGGTGCACATCGCCAACCGCGCAGCCGGTATCGTCGTCGGCAAGTTCGGCACGGCGGTGGTGCATCCGGATGAACTTTTCGCGCCGGCGCAGGAGGACTGAAGCATGGTTTACGTGGTTACCGGCGCGGCAGGTTTCATCGGCGCCAATCTGGTCAAGGGGCTCAATGCGCAGGGGATCACGGACATCCTTGCGGTCGATGACCTGACCCAGGGCGACAAATTCCGCAACCTGGTCGACTGCGCGATCAGCGATTACCTCGACAAGGACGAGTTCCTGGCGCGACTCAAGGCCGGCGCTTTTCGACGCGCGGTGAAGGCGATATTCCACCAGGGCGCCTGCTCGGATACCACCGCCAGCGACGGCCGCTACGTGATGGACGTCAACTACGCCTATTCATGCACACTGCTCGATTTCAGCATGGCGGAAATGATTCCGCTGATTTACGCGTCCTCCGCCGCCACCTATGGCGCGCACACCGAGTTTCGTGAGGATCCGGCCTGCGAAGGGCCGCTCAACGTCTATGGCTGGTCCAAGCTGCTGTTCGACCAGCGCGTGCGACGGCTGCCGCCGGGCGGCTCGCAGGTGGTCGGCCTGCGCTATTTCAACGTTTACGGCGAGCGCGAACAGCACAAGGGGCGTATGGCCTCGGTGGCCTGGCACTTCTTCAACCAGTACCGCGCCGAGGGCCATGTCCGGCTGTTCGAAGGCAGTGGCGGATATGGCAACGGCGAGCAGCGCCGCGATTTCGTCTCGGTCGAGGACGTGGTCAAGGTCAACCTGTTCTTCCTGCAGAACCCGATGGTGTCCGGCATCTACAACTGCGGTACCGGCGCAGCGCAGTCCTTCAACGACGTGGCGGTGGCTACGCTTAACGCCTGCCGCGCCGCCGAAGGCCGTCCCGCGGCGACGCTGCACGAGCTGCAGCAGCAGAAAATCATCCGCTATATCCCTTTTCCCGGGGATCTCAAGGGCAAGTACCAGAGCTACACCCAGGCCGACCTCGCGGCCCTGCGCAGCGCGGGCTACAGTGCGCCTTTTCTAAGCGTGGAGCAGGGCGTGTCCCGCTATATCCACCAGCTGTTGGCCCGGGACTGAGCGGTGCAGCGCACGCTCGCGGATTTCGTCGGCAACACGCCGCTGGTTCGCCTGCAGCGCATGCCCGGCAATACCACGAACGCGATTCTGCTCAAACTCGAGGGCAACAATCCCGCGGGCTCGGTCAAGGACCGGCCCGCGCTGTCGATGGTGAAGCGCGCGCAGGAGCGCGGTACGATCAGGCCCGGCGACACGCTGATCGAGCCGACCAGCGGCAACACCGGCATTGCGCTGGCGATGGCGGCGGCGATCATGGGCTACCGCATGGTGCTGGTGATGCCGGAGAACCAGTCGCTGGAGCGCCAGCAGACCATGCGCGCCTATGGCGCCGAACTGGTGCTGACGCCGAAGGAGGCAAGCATGGAGGGCGCGCGCGATGTCGCGGAACGCATGGTGCGCGAAGGCAAGGGCGTCATGCTTGATCAGTTCGCCAATCCCGACAATCCGCTGGCGCATTACGAAGGCACCGGCCCCGAAATCTGGCGTGACACCGGAGGCCGGGTCACGCATTTCATTTCGAGCATGGGCACCACCGGCACCATCATGGGCGTGTCGCGTTTCCTGAAAGAAAAAAATCCGCAGATCCAGATCATCGGCTGCCAGCCCGCCGACGGCGCGCAGATTCCGGGCATCCGCAAATGGCCTGCCGAATATCTGCCGAAAATCTGCGACTGGTCGCAGGTCGACCGGGTGATCGAGGTGAAGCAGACAGATGCCGAGGAAGTAATGCGGCGGCTGGCGCGCGAGGAAGGCATCTTCGCCGGCGTGTCATCCGGCGGCGCGCTGTGGGCGGCACTGCAGCTCTCGGCTGAAGTGGAGAACGCGGTGATTGTCTCCATCGTCTGTGACCGCGGCGATCGCTATCTGTCGACCGGCGTCTTTGCTTGATATTATAAGTATATGATTATAAAGGTATTTTTGTGAACCCCGTGCTGGTTTTCGACATCGAGACCATTCCCGACATCGCCGGCATCCGCAAGCTGCAGGGTATCGACGCCAGCGTCTCCGACCACGATGTTGCGGAAATGGCTTTCCAGCTGAGGCGCCAGACGAGCGGCAGCGATTTCCTGCCGCATTACCTGCAGCGCGTGCTGGTGATTTCCTGCGCGCTGCAGGATCGCGACCAGTTCAAGGTGTGGTCACTGGGTGCTTCCGGCGAGAGCGAGGCCGAAATCATCCAGCGCTTTTTCGACGGCATCGAGAAGTACACGCCGCAGCTGGTGTCCTGGAACGGCGGCGGCTTCGACCTGCCGGTGCTGCATTACCGCGGATTGATGCATGGCGTGAAGGCGGCGCGCTACTGGGACATGGGCGAAGACGATCGCGACTTCAAGTGGAACAACTACATCAGCCGCTACCACCAGCGCCACCTCGACCTGATGGACCTGCTGGCGCTGTACACGGGACGCGCCAATGCGCCGCTGGATGCGCTGGCACAGCTGATGGGATTGCCGGGCAAGCTCGGTATGGATGGCTCAGCGGTCTGGGGCGCCTACCAGGACGGCAGGCTGGAGGACATCTGGCGCTACTGCGAAACCGACGTGGTGAACACCTACTTGGTCTACTTGCGCTTCCAACAGATGCGCGGCGCGCTGACGCCGTCGCAGCATGAGCAGCAGATCGCTGCTGTGCGCGCCGCACTCGGCAAATTCAAGCAGCCGCACTGGCAGGAGTTCCTGTCGCGCTGGACGGCGTGATGCGCGGCCGCAGCAAGACCCCGCGGACGACCACGGTCGGCCCGCTGCAGATCGAATCCCTGGATCACGAAGGCAAGGGCATTGCCCGCCATGACGGCAAGGTGATGTTCATCGAGGGCGCATTGCCGGGCGAGTCGGTCGAGGCGTCGATCTACCGTCGCAAGCCGGCCTTCGAGCAGGGTTTTGCGACGCGGATATTCAAAGAAAGTGTCGCGCGCACCGATCCGCAGTGCCGGTTTTTCGGGCTCTGCGGCGGCTGCAGCCTGCAGCACATGGATCTGCGCACCCAGGTCGCGGCGAAACAGCGCGTGCTCGAGGACAACCTGCGCCACATCGGCAAGGTCCGGCCGGAACAGATCCTGCCGCCCATCCACGGCCCGGGCTGGGGTTACCGCCACCGTGCGAGACTGACCGTGCGCAACGTGCTGAAGAAAGGCACGGTGCTGGTCGGCTTCCATGAAAAACGCAGCAGCTATGTCGCCGACATGACGTCCTGCGAGGTGCTGCCGCGCCGCCTGTCAGATCTGCTGCCGCGGCTGCGCGAGCTGGTCGGCAGCCTGAGCATCCATGACCGCCTGCCGCAGATCGAGGTGGCACTGGCCGAAAACAGCGACGTACTGGTGCTGCGCGTGCTGGAGGCGTTGACACCGACCGATGAGCAGCACATCCGAGAATTCGCCGATGCACACGGGGTTTCCGTCTGGCTGCAGCCGGAGGGTCCGGAAACCGCGCAGCCTTTCCATCCGGCGGGAGCCGATGACCTGCATTACACGCTGCCCGAGTTCGGCGTCAGCATCCATTTCAGGCCCACCGATTTCACCCAGGTCAATCACGCGATCAACCGTGTACTGGTGCGCCGGGCGCTGGGTCTGCTCGACCCGCAGCCGGGCGAGCGCATCGCCGACCTGTTCTGCGGGCTGGGCAATTTCACGCTGCCGATCGCGAGGAGTGGTGCAGAGGTTACCGGTATCGAGGGCAGCGCCGGCCTGATCCGCCGCGCGGAAGACAATGCGCTGCACAACGACCTTGCCGGCAACACCCGCTTTTTAACCATGGACCTGTTCAAGATCGACGCGGCGCAATGGCAGGCCCTGGGCACTTTTGACAAGCTGCTGATCGATCCGCCGCGCGACGGCGCGATGGAACTGGTGAAGCTGATCGGTGTCGACGGCCCGCGGCGCATCGTCTATGTCTCCTGCAGCCCGTCGACACTGGCGCGGGATGCGGAAGTGCTGGTGGCGGTGCATGGTTACACGCTGCGCGCCGCCGGCATCGTCAACATGTTTCCGCATACGGCCCACGTCGAATCGATTGCGGTGTTCGAACGCTGAGGGGGGTTACGGACAACAAAAAAGCGGCCCTGGGGCCGCTTTTTTGAGTTGAGGTACCCGCTTATTCGCGGTCGCCGCCGAAAATGCCCAGCAGCTGCAGCAGGCTGGTGAAGATGTTGTAGAGCGAGACATACAGCGTCAGCGTGGCCGACACGTAGTTCGTTTCGCCGCCGCGCACGATCGAGTTGATCTGCCAGAGGATGATCGCTGACGAAAAGATGATGAACGCGGCGCACAGCGTCAGCTGCAGCACCGGGCTCTGCAGGAAGATGTTGGCGAGCACCGCCAGCATGATCACCACGAAGCCGACCAGCAGGAACTTGTTGAGGAAGCTGAAGTCCCGCTTGGTCGTCGAGGCGATGCCGGAGAGCACGAAGAACACGGCGGCCGTGCCGCCGGCAGCCATCATCACCAGCTGACCACCGTTGCGCAGCGACAGGATGGTCTGCAGCAGCGGTGCCATCATCAGGCCGAGGAAGGCGGTGAAGCCCAGCAGCAGGCCGACGCCGAGGACGCTGTCGCGGTTCTTTTCGATGGCGTAGATCCAGCCGTAGAACACCGCCAGCATCACCAGCACCGACATGATCGGGCTGGCGCGCATGAAGCTGAAATTGATGAAATTGGTGCCGACCGCGGCGCCGATCACCGTCGGAATCAGCGAAATCGCGAGCAGCAGGTAGGTATTGCGCAAAACCTTGTTCTGCTGCGCGGCAATGTCGGTAGTGCCGGCAGAGTAGGGCGCGCCGGTGTGCAGATCAGGTTGCATGGATTCAAAGCCTCCAGTTAAAAGTTGACTGAAACAGTCGACAGTAAGACGTTGGTAAGACTACTGAAGGCCCCCTAAAGTTGCAATCCTTTTCGGAGATATTCCGGGTGATGCCGGTAACGCAAGTATTTGATAATGGATGATATTATTTCGTGCAATGACCGCTGTCCGGACGAGGTTGAAGCGTCATTTGGAGCTACAATTCGCCCCCGGAGAGTTTGGGGCGGAGCTAAAACCGGCAGGTGCGGCAGTCAGAAATACGGAGAGTTGGCAGAGCGGTTGAATGCACCGGTCTTGGCGGCGGCTTCGCCGACGCTTGCGAGGCTAACTTGCCGGGAGGCAAGTTAAGCGCCGGAAGGCGCGGCCGGAGCTAAAACCGGCAGGTGTGGCAGACAGAAATACGGAGAGTTGGCAGAGCGGTTGAATGCACCGGTCTTGAAAACCGGCAGGGCCTCACGGTCCTCGTGAGTTCGAATCTCACACTCTCCGCCACTCAGGCGTCCCGTCCCCCCAGCGCATCAGCCCAGCAATTGGGCGTTTCATAGAGGCGCACCCGTTCCAGTCGCAGCTTGCCACCGTATTCCTTGCGGTACGCGGTATCGAGGATGGCAAACGCCGTCTGTGCCAGGTGTTCCGCAGTGGGCGGTGCATCGAATAACACGGTCTTGTGACCCGGGATGCTGTCGAGAAAGGTGATGACGGCCTTGTCCTGCCGCCAGGCCAGGAACGCATGATCCCAGGGCTCGACGACATGCTGTTGCGCAATCGCCTTTACCGCCGAGAAATCGATCACCATGCCTTCGTCGGCAGCGCCGGCAATGTCCACCACCGGACCGTTCAGCGTGACTTCGATGGCATAGCGATGGCCGTGCAGATGCCTGCACTGGCTGCCGTGATTGGGGATGCGGTGGCCGGCGTCGAATTCCAGCCTGCGGGTGATGCGCATAGGGCGCCGATTATATCAAGACGACCCCGGGGGTTTTTGCCTTACTTGCCGTTCTTCTGCTCGCGCAGCGCGGCGGCCTTCAGTTCGCGATAGAGCTCGGGGCGGGATTTTTTCAGATGCTGGAGCAGGCGATGGTCGTCGCCGCGAACATGGTGCAGCGGTATGCCTTCGACATGCACGATGCGCAGTAGCTCGCGCACAGGCGCAGGCATGCGGCGGCCGGACTCGTAGCGGGAGCCGCCGCTCTGGGTAACGCCGATCTGAGGCCAGAATTCCTGCTGATTGAGGCCGCGCTTGCGGCGGATTTCACGCGGGTCGCTTGCCGATTTCTTCACTGCTTTTCCTCCTGTCTGAGCCAGTAGGATTGCGCGGGCGGGTATTGGTTCCTTGGAAAATGCGGCACTGCGCGGCAGAAAAGCCCCGGAAAACTCGTTTTTTCCCCGGAAATCCAATAAAATAATGCCCTTTTTGCTTCAGGCAGAATCTCAGCCATCATGGCCTTGATAGTCCAGAAATACGGCGGCACGTCCGTCGGCAGCCCCGAACGCATCAAGAACGTCGCCAAGCGCGTCGCGCGCTGGAAGGCGAAGGGGCATGACGTGGTGGTGGTGGTGTCGGCAATGAGCGGAGAGACCAACCGGCTGATCGCGCTCACCAAGGAGATCCAGGCCCAGCCTGATCCGCGCGAACTTGACGTTGTGGTGTCGACAGGCGAACAGGTCACCATCGGCTTGCTGTCGATGGCGCTGCTGGAAGCCGGCGTGCCTGCGCGCAGCTACACCGGCGGCCAGGTGAGGATCCTCACCGACAGCGCGCATACCAAGGCGCGCATCCTCAGCATCGACGAAGAGAACATGCGCGCCGACCTCAAGGCCGGGCGCGTCGTCGTCGTCGCGGGCTTCCAGGGTGTCGACGAGAACGGCAACATCACCACTCTCGGCCGCGGCGGCTCCGATACCACGGGTGTCGCGCTTGCCGCCGCGCTGAAGGCCGATGAGTGCCAGATCTACACCGACGTTGACGGCGTCTACACCACTGACCCGCGCATAGTTCCCGAAGCGCGGCGTCTGAAGACCGTCACCTTCGAGGAAATGCTCGAAATGGCGAGCCTCGGCTCCAAGGTGCTGCAGATCCGTTCGGTCGAATTCGCCGGCAAATACAAGGTGCGTTTGCGCGTGCTCTCCAGCTTCGAGGACGAAGGCGAAGGCACGCTGATTACATTTGAGGAAGACAAGGACATGGAAAAAGCCGTCATCTCAGGCATCGCGTTCAACCGCGACGAGGCGAAGATCACCGTCCTCGGCGTGCCCGACCGCCCCGGCATCGCCTACCAGATCCTGGGGCCCGTCGGCGAGGCCAACATCGATGTCGACATGATCGTGCAGAACGTCGGCCATGACGGCCTTACCGATTTTTCGTTCACGGTTCACCGCAACGACTACCAGAAGGCGCTGAACGTGCTGAAGCCCGTGCTGGAGCACACCAAGGCCCGCGGCATCCAGAGCGGCGACAGGATCGCCAAGGTTTCAGTGGTCGGCGTCGGCATGCGTTCCCACGCCGGCATCGCCAGCACCATGTTCCGCACGCTTGCGGAAGAGGGCATCAACATCGAAATGATTTCGACCTCGGAGATCAAGGTCTCGGTGGTGATCGACGAGAAATACACCGAGCTTGCCGTGCGCGTGCTGCACAAGGCTTTCGGACTCGATCAGGCGGCGTAGCAGCCGTGCAAGGGCGGAGGCTGTGATATCCTCCGCCGGTCTGCACTGGCGCAGCGTTGCGGCAGTTGCACGACAAATTTCAGGCAGTACGGAGAGATGGCCGAGTGGTCGAAGGCGCGCCCCTGCTAAGGGCGTATGGGGGCAAAACCTCCATCGAGGGTTCGAATCCCTCTCTCTCCGCCAAGGATATGTCTGTAGAAGTCCGAAGAGGTCCGATAAGACCCTGTTTTTAATAGTGTATTGCAGGTTTCCCATCCCGAGGCGTACAATCTAGTCTTGCCAAATCCGGGCTATTTTAGGGGCATTTCTGGGGGCATATTTTCTATCCCCTTTTTCGAGATGCCCCCAAATTGGTCCTTCTGTGACTTGGAGGACACATGGCGCTTACCGATACCGCATGCAAAAACGCAAAATCTGTCGATCGTGCGCGCCGCCTGTTCGATGCGCACGGGCTCTATTTGGAAGTCTCGCCCACCGGGGGCAAGTACTGGCGACTGAAATACCGCTTCAACGACAAAGAGAAGCGATTGGCACTGGGCGTCTATCCGGACGTCTCGTTGCTCCAGGCGCGCAAGCTGCGTGAGAGTGCCCGTGAACTGTTGCGCGCAGGCACTGATCCCGGCGTAGCAAAGAGGGGACAGCAGGAACAAGCCAAGCTCAACAGCGCGCAGACGTTCGAAGTCATTGCGCGCGAGTGGCACGAGCACAAGAAAGACGGTTGGGAGTCGGGCACGGCGAAGGACAAGCTACACCGGTTGGAGAAAGATGTGTTCCCGCACATGGGGAGCAGGCCGATCGCCAGCATCACTCCGCCCCAAGTGCTCACGGTATTGCGCAAGACCGAAAGCCGCGGGGCACTGGAACTCACTCGGCGGCTCAAGCAGACCATCGGGCAGGTCTTCCGCTACGCCGTGGCCACCGGCCGCGCAGAGCGCGATCCGACGCCGGATTTGCGCGATGCCTTGAAACCGCAGCAGCATGGGCATTTCGCCGCCATTGACTTCAAGGAACTGCCCGCGTTCCTGCAGGTGCTGGAGCGCAACGAAGCGCGGCTGTTCTTGCAGACACGCCTCGCGCTGCGGCTCATGATGCTGACCTTCGTCAGAACGTCCGAGCTGATTGAGGCCGAATGGACGGAGTTCGATCTGGACGCGGCGCTTTGGGAAATCCCCAAGGGACGCATGAAGATGAGGCGCCCCCACTTGGTACCGCTTTCCCGGCAGGCCGTCGAGGCCCTGCGGCAACTGAAGACTCTGAACAGGGACAGTCGCTATCTGTTCCGGAATCAGCGAGAACCCAAGAAGCACATGAGCAACGGCGCGATCCTCATGGCGTTGCGGCGGCTGGGCTACCAGGGCAAGATGACCGGCCACGGTTTCCGAGCGCTGGCCATGAGCACGATCAAGGAGAAGCTACGCTACCGGCATGAAGTGATCGACTTGCAGCTTGCCCATGCCAAGGGCAACAAGGTTGATGCAGCCTATGACCGCGCACAGTTCATTGAGGATCGCGTACAGATGATGCAGCAATGGGCGGACTACCTGGACAAAGTGAAGGCCGATGCCGAACTGATGCGACTCGGCGGCAAGGCGGCATGATGCGTCAGCCCGATGTTTTGGCGCTGCCGCGAGCGGCCTTAATGCGCTCCGTGATCCAGTCGCTGACCTCGGATTCGATCCAGCTCACCGCACGCGCACCGAGTGGCACGGGCTTGGGGAACACGCCCTCCTTGATGTACTGGTAAATCATGCTGCGCGAGAGGCCCGTGCGCGCCTGGACCTGCTTGCGACGAAGCAATGTGGGCTCGCGCTGAATGGTTTCAGTCATGTTCGTTACCTCGCGGCTGGTAATGGAAGATGACCAGATAATTCCATGGCGATGCGATACGGTCGGCATGAATTGAGGCTTCACTAAAGCCACAAAAACGCTTGACAGCCGCGCTAAGGCGACAACCAATCCAGAATGCAGAGTCCGCGCATTGCCGGGTTATCCACAGCCCGATGCGTGCGGCCCCTCTCTTGCAAGCACGGGTCGGGTTGTGGGTAACCCGGCCTGGCCGAAACACCAGCAACAATCTGTCAAAAACTGCTACGCAGAATGCAGTGGGTTTTGCAAGATCGATTTGGGGCTTCATCGAAGCCACGATACCAACACTCAACGCTAGAGCATCGCCAGATAGCCCGTAAAAAACGTTGAGCAACGTATAAAACAGGCCATTTGCGCGGGGTTGCGCCCTCTGACATTTCCTCGTAATCTGACTGCAAAACGCAGTCGCTCTGCATTCCACGAGCAAATTCAGCCAGGAGCAGCATGTGTCTCGCGGCCAAACCAAGACGGCGACTCTGACCTTGCGGGTCGACCCGCAGGTCAAGAGCATGCTCACAGCGGCTGCAGAAGCAGACCGCCGCAGCTTGTCGAACATGCTGGAAGTCATCGTGCTCGACTATTGCGAACGGCATGGTATTGCGGCGGAAAAATTGCAGCCGACAACGAAGCCACCTGTTGCGTCCAGAAAGAAGCGAGTGCCCGCGTGAGCGCGCATCAATTGCTCAGCAAGCTGCTTGACTACGTCCTCGAGCAAGCCAAGGACATAGACCCGCGCGGCTTCAACCTCTCTGGTCACAAGGGCTTCAAGAGGGCCCGTCCTGACCTCCAGGGACTGCCGGGAGTCGACTTCGATATCAAAATCGAAGGCGACCACATCTGGCTGCGCGTGGCACGGCTTGAAGCACTCCAGCCTCCAGCCTTATCCGAGGAGAAGTTGAGAGATCTGATCATTATTGATGCCGAACCCACCGGCCAAGCACCGCGCATCAATGAGATAACCCTCAAGCACCGTCTCGCCGCAGGGCCCGCTGGCCGCCCCCCCGAAGAATTGACGGCCGACGAGCACCGAATCCGGGTCACCCTGCAGCGGGCGCTCGCCGAATACACGCCCCTATGGACCGCCTGGGCGGAAGGTGAAAAGCCGCGGCGCAGAACTATTGGTCTCTATGGCGACCTGTTCGCCATCAAGCATCAGCTTGAGGCCGAGGAAACTGCCAAGCCGCATGAACTGGTATGGGGCATCGGCGTGAGCGCTTGGAAGATAAATTACGAAGAACGCGCTGGCAGGTCGGTTGTGGAGTTTCAATATCCACTGCTGACACAGGCCGTCGAGGTGTCGCTGGATGAGCGGACACTCGCCATCGAGTTGCGTCCCCGGTCCGTGGATCCGCGTTTTGAGTTCGATGCATTCGCCGCGTGCCAGCTGAGCAGCACGGCAGAAGTCGAAAAGGCCGCGAAAGAAAGCTTGGCGAAAAGCGCCGACCGCCCCATTTCGCCATTCGACGTTGGTAGCTTTGAGCCCATTCTCAAGCTGGTCGCGGGCAACCTTCATGAACAGGGGCGGTATGTCTCCGGCGCGACCGGCTTTCCCGGCGCGGCGGATGCCCTGGTGGTGTCGGATGCATGGGTGGTGCTGTCGCGGCCACGATCAAATAATTACCTACATGAGGATATCGCACGTCTGAAGGCGCGGCTTGGAGATGGTGGCCAGATCCCGCTCGGGCCTTTGGCCTTGGTGACACCGCCATCGGATGAGTTGACGAACTACGAACCAGTGTCTTTTCGGGGCTTGTCGGGTGGTTCCGGTTCCGGCTCCAATGGCCAAGTGCAGGAATTGTTCTTTCCGCTGCCGTACAACCACGAACAGATCACCATCGTCGAACAATTGGAGCGCTCCAGTGGTGTCGCTGTCCAAGGGCCGCCAGGTACAGGCAAGACGCACACCATCGCAAACATCGTTTGCCATTACCTGGCGACGGGACGGAAAGTGCTCGTCACCGCAAAGGGGGAACAGGCACTGGAAGTCCTGCAATCGAAGATTCCCGAGGAGGTGCAGCCGTTGACCGTCGCCTTGCTGGCGGGAGATCGCGAGGGCATGCGCCAGTTCCAGTCATCCATCGAAGCCATCATTCACAATGTGTCTCAACTGAATCCGGATGTTGTGAAGACTCAGATTCAGACGTATCGCAGCGCCATCGATCGCGCGCACACGGAATTGGCGACCATCGATCGACGTGTCGACGACATCGCGGTGTCGCAATTGTCCGAAGTCGAGGTAGACGGCGTACCGATGCGCGCCCAGAAAATGGCCGAATTGGTCCTGTCCGGCACCGACAAGTATTCCTGGTTCGACGACGTGTTGTCGCTGGATGCAGCTAATACTCCGCCGCTCAGTGGAACCGAGGCTGCTCATTTGCGTGAAGCGAGGCGCCGATTGGGTAAAGACCTCGTATATGCCGCGGCGCGCATCCCGTCCAGCGCGGCATTGCTGCCGGCGGCCGATGTTGGACGTTTGCACGACGTTCTCGTCGGCATACGTGAAATTGAAGCGGCTGAGGCCAAGGGTGGGCTTCTTGCTCTAAGGGCAACAACACCCGAAGTGCTAGACCTCGCGCGAAAGCTTCTGAGCCAAGTGGAGACGGCCACCAGCCTCGCCAAAGAACTGGAGGATACAGGAGAAGTCTGGACCGCCGAGTTGCGAAAGAAGTGCAGCCAACAGGCCTTCGCCAGCGAGCGGCAGGCATTGGAGGCGCTGTTCAGCGAAATTGACGTCCTCATTGAAGCACGGGCGGAATTCATGAAACGCCCTGTCGATGTACCGGAACCTGCATTGGTGGAGCCGAAGGCTCATGAAGCCGTTAACCGCGGCGCGCAGTCAGGCAAACCGTTCGGGTTGCTGAACTTCGGCAGTGGCGACGTTAAACAACACGTGTCTGCCATTCGCGTCGCAGGACTGGCACCTGCCAATGGCGACGACTGGATGCATGTCCAGCGATACATCAGACTGCACGAACAAGTGCTGTCGTTCAGCGTGCGCTGGAACGAGTTTGCGGAGCTTCTTTCTATCCCAATCGTTGAGGGTGGTGTACAGGCGTTGCGGCGTATCGAGATGGTGTCTATCAACGCGCGCAAAGCCCATCGCCTGGCATTGAACCACGATGCTCATCTGCCGACGCTCGCAGAGCGTGTTTTCGCCAACCCGCCGAATCAGCAATTGCGCGGCAATTCGGCACAGTTGGGGGAGGTGCGCCAGCATCTGCGTGCCCATCTGACCCGGGCCGAGTTGGCACAGGCGGCCACCCAGTTGGCTACGCTGCAGGAGAAACTCGCCGGCACGTCCGGTCCTATTTCAGTACAGTTGCGCGCCTTCGTCGAGCAGCATTTGGGAGGCAGCACATACCTGACCGAACGCATCGTGGCGCGATATTCCGAATTGGTGCACGAAGTTCGCCGCGTGGAAGCGCTCAGCCATGACATCTGCATTGTGAATGAACTGGCCGGGCGTATCGAGCGCTCGGGTGCAGCAAAACTCGCGGCAAGGGTGCGCGGAGAGACGATCGAAAGCACAGGCGAAGACCATGCCTTCCCTGTCGATTGGCGAGAGGCCTGGAACTGGGCGCGTGTGAAAACACATTTGAACTCGATTGAGGCACGCGAGGAACTTCAGACCCTCGCGGCGCGACGGCGCGATCTGGAGGCTGGTCTAGCGAAGCTATACGAGAACCTTGTCTCGAGCGCCGCCTGGCTGTCCACGAAGCTGGGCGCCTCCCCGAGAGTCCTGTCTGCGCTCGAAACCTACCGCACCGCCGTTCGGCGCATTGGCCAGGGAACCGGCCCGAACGCCACCCGGCATCGGCGCGATGCGCAGAAGGCGATGCATGATGCTCAGGGTGCAGTCCCGTGCTGGGTCATGAGTCATGCGAAGGTATCTGAAACATTGCCAGCTCAACTAGGTAGTTTCGATCTCATCATCGTAGACGAGGCCAGCCAGTCGGACCTATGGGCTCTGCCGGCAGTACTTCGTGGTAAGAAGATTCTGGTCGTAGGTGACGACAAGCAGGTCTCGCCTGATGGCGGCTTTATCGCCGCGGTGCGCATTCAGGAACTGAAGGACCGGTTCTTGTCCGACCAACCGTATGCGGCGGTACTGACCCCGGAGAAATCGCTATACGACGTAGCGTCCACAGTATTTGCGGCGCACAAGGTCATGCTGCGTGAGCATTTCCGTTGTGTACCGCCCATCATTGCCTATAGCAACAGGACCTTCTACAAGGATTTTATCCAGCCGCTTCGCATTCCAAAGGCCTCGGAACGCATCGACCCTCCGCTGGTGGACGTCTACGTGGCGACTGGCATGCGGACTGTCAAGGACGAGAACCACAGCGAGGCACTGGCCATCGTCGAGGAGATCGAAGCGCTGCTGGCCGACAGACGCTTCGCCGGCCGAACCCTGGGCGTCGTGTCCTTGCTCGGGCCGGACCAAGCCAAGTACATCGATACTCTGGTGCGCTCGCGCTGTGATGCGAATGAACTGATTCGACGAAAGTTCGATTGCGGCGATGCCCGGCTATTCCAGGGCAGTGAGCGCGACATCATGTTTCTGTCGATGGTGGTGGATCCGAAGAATTGCCGCGCACTTTCAGGCAACATGTTTGAGCAACGTTTCAATGTGGCGGCCAGTCGTGCTCGCGACCGGATGTACCTTGTACGTTCGGTCCAGCTGTCGGATCTTTCGCCAGTCGATATTCGCGGAGGGTTGCTCGGCCATTTCAGCAAGCCCCTGGATGGCAGCATAGACGAGAGCAAGAATCTCATTGAGCTTTGCGAGTCAGGCTTCGAAAAGCAGGTCTACACTGAACTCTTTGCCCGGGGCTACCGCGTCGTCCCCCAGGTGAAGGCGGGCTCGTTCCGCATCGATATGGTGGTGGAAGGTGGAAACGACTCGCGTTTGGCTATCGAATGCGATGGCGACGAATTCCACGGGCCTGACCGATGGCAAGCAGACATGCAGCGCCAGCGCGTGCTTGAGCGGGCAGGCTGGACGTTCTGGCGCTGCTTCGCATCCACGTGGTCTCTGCGCAAAGAAGAAGTACTAAACGAGTTGCTGGACCGCCTGATGGCAATGGGAATTGAGCCGCTCGGCGCACTCGATCGCATGCCGTCGCTGGTCGAGTACAGACCTTGGGCGCCAAAGACGAATGGGGCACCTGCCGACGACGCAGCAGCCAAGGCGCTGGAAGCCTCAATCGCGCAGGTACGCCAACCGCAGAGTTAGCGCCGTCTTGACGGCTAAGTCGAGTCAGGCGGCGAGTCGCTTCCCGGATGGAGGAGAGTATGTCGAAGGTATTCCAAGGTAGTGCCGTTTACAGTGCAAACACTGCTCGACTACGAGGAACTTAAATTCCATTCCGCAGTCACAACGTCAATAGCGAGATGCAGCCTTTTGATGGGTACCTCGCTCAACAAATAAACGAAAAATATCTCGTTGGACTACGCTGGACAGTACTGAATTTCGCTGGCTGTGGCAGCCCGATTGATGCACGTTACGTATCGCCCATTGCGCGCAGGCGCAACCGAAACCGGACAAATCTCCTGAAAACCGGTGGCCGCAAGGTCTGGAGGTAATCGTCAGGATTTCGCTCCTCGGGGCTATTTCCGCATAGGCATGACGCTTCGTTTCGCGTCCCTGCCGGTTTTCTACCGCTCGATGGCCGGATGCGGATCTGCTCACATTCCGGTTGCTGGCGACACTCGTCCGTTCCCCAGCAGCGTTCATCGCTGCGCCAAGTGCCAAACCTTGGCGTGCCCTTGCGGGCATGCGAGCTTGGCTGATACAGGCCGTCACGGCTGCGCCAGTTTTTTGCCCTTATCCCTGCGCCAATCGACAGCGTCGTCCCTAGCGGCCTGCTGCTAGGGACGACGCGCATTATGCCCCAGCCATCAAGGAGTTATCGGTGGCTGGCGCAGTGATACCCCTCAGTGATGAGCTCCCCGGCCCATCAATCCGTCCAGACCGTGCAACGCGGTCTGCCTACCAGCCTGTCTTCGCAGGCGCAACTCCAGAACGCGCTGGTCCCAATCAGCGACCCCGAACCCTGGGGCAAGGGTTCATCTCGGGCATAACTTCCGACAGGAAAGTATCCCCGACGCCGAGACCGCGCGCCGCGGTGGCAAGCAGCACAAACAACAGCGCAAAACGGGCGTGGTGTCCCGTGTCCCTCGTATTTCTCTGGCGCTACCGGCCCAGGGAATGGACAGAAACACTGAGCAATGGATCGACACCAGGCAGCACGAGCAGGGCCAGAACGACGTATTTCACCAATCGGAGGCATATGACGGCAGCAGGACAGCAGCAATGCGCGATTTCAACTACGAGCTGAAGTGCCTGTGCCAGCGCAACCGCGACGGCAGCTATGCCACGCGCGCCGACCGCGAGCGCATTCTGGACCTCGTCGCCAACCAGCTCCAGGAAATGGGGTTCCGGCACATGCAAGCAACCAGCCTGAAACCCAAACACGTCGAGGCGCTGGTCGCGCGCTGGCACGCGGAGCAGATCGCACCGGCCACCTTTAAGAACCGCATGGCGCAGTTGCGCTGGCTGGCCGAGAAGACCGGCAAGCAAGGGGTAGTCGCGCGCACCAACGACGAATACGGCATTCCGGAGCGGACCTACGTCACCAACGTCTCGAAGGCGGTCGAGCTGGACGCAAAGAGCCTCGAACGGGTCACAGACCCGTATACGGCCCTGTCGCTGCGGCTGCAATCGGCGTTCGGGCTGCGGCGCGAGGAATCGATCAAATTTCAGCCCTGGTGGGCGGATCGTGGCGACAAGATCGTCTTGAAGCCAAGCTGGGCCAAGGGCAAACGTACTCGTGAAATCCCTGTTCGCAGCAGCGAACAGCGGCAACTGCTGGATGAAGCAAGAAGCCTTGTCGGCAAAGGCAGCCTGATCCCGAAGGACATGACCTATGTGGAGCAACTGCAACGCTTCAAGGCGCAGTGCGATGCAGCCGGCATTCACCACGTGCACGGGCACCGTCACCATTACGCGCAGACGCGTTACCGGGAACTCACCGGCTGGGCGTGCCCGGCGCAGGGCGGACCGAAGTCAAAGCAGCTCACGCCGGAGCAGAAAATCACCGACCGCGAGGCGCGGCTCGTCATTAGCAGTGAACTCGGGCACTCGCGCGAGCAAGTGGTCGCCATCTACTTAGGCAGATGAGGGTGACGGAGTGGCAATTTGTTTATGGCGCACTGTTAGACATCATGTATTGACCTGCCGCACCTCAAGTGGCGCGGGTTACGCTTGG
>CAYSQJ010000016.1:0-34423 GCA_964433345.1 uncultured Bordetella sp. | reverse complement strand
AGCCGGTGACGATGACGCGGCCGTTCTCGGCCAGTGCCTCGCCGATGGCGTCCAGCGATTCTTCGACCGCGGCATCGATGAAGCCGCAGGTGTTGACGACCACGAGGTCGGCGTCCTGGTACGAGGGCGCGACGAGATAGCCTTCGGCACGCAACTGCGTCAGGATGTGCTCGGAGTCGACGGTGGCCTTGGGGCAGCCGAGCGAAACGAAACCGACCTTGCGGGGAGGAGTGGGCACGACAGTGAGCGGTGGAGCGGGCGTGGCGTCAGGCGTGGGTCAGGATTTCGATTCCTCGCCGCCGTCCTTTTTTGCATCGGCATCGGCCGCACCGGGGAATCCCGGGAAGGGGAAATTGCCCCACAGGTTGCGCGTTTGCGCCGACAGCTGGTTTTGCATGTCGAGGAAGGTGCGTGCGCTCTGCTCAAGATAGCGGCTCATCAGGCCCTGCATCGCCGGGCCCTGCATCTTGACGAATTCGTTCCAGGTTTCGGAATTGAGCATCGGGTTCTGGCCGTAGACCTGGCGCGACTGGTCCTGCAGCTTCTGCTGGATCTGCATGAAAGTCTGGATGTTTTTCTCGAGGTAGCTGCCCATCATGCCCTGCATGGCATTTCCGTAGAAACGGATGATCTGTGACAGCGAGTCGCTGGAGAACATCGGTTCGCCGGCCGACTCTTCCTCGAGGATGATCTGCAGCAGGATGCTGCGGGTCAGGTCGTCCTTGGTCTTGGCGTCCTCCACCTTGAACTCGACGTTTTCTAGCACCAGTTTTTTGACATCCGCCAGCGTGATGTAGCTGCTGGTCTCGGTGTCGTAGAGTCGCCGGTTCGGATATTTCTTGATGATTCGTGCCTGTGCGCTCATGGGGGAATCCTGAAAGGAAGTCAGAACGAAATTATCGCACAGCAAAATGCTGCAGTGCAATCGCATATTTAAAAAATATTCAATAAAAACAATATGTTATGAATTTGTGCAATGTTGCGAAAAAGATGGGGTGATATTGACCGTGATCAAAAGGACCCGTGCCGGCAGGGGCGATAGTGAAAGTGTGAAATCAACCGACAACCGAGGAGGCACCCATGTCCAAGGCACCTGATGCAATTAGCGAAATGAACCAGAAGGCGGCGGAAGCCGCGATGAACCTGACCCGGCTGTCGCTCGAACAGGGTGAGCGTCTGCTCAAGCTGCAGTTCGACGCGGTGAGCGGCATGCTCAAGGACGGTGTAAAGGTGGCGCGCGAACTGTCGGAAGTCCGCGACCCGCAGCAGTGGGCCGCGCTGCAGCAGCAGAGCGCGCGCGACATGATCGAGCGCCTGACTGATTATTCGCGCAGCGTCCATGAGGTGGTGGGCAAGACGCAGAAGGAGATCGGCAGCGTGGTGGAAGCAAGGCTCAAGGCGATGGGCGAGCAGACCAGGGGCATGGTCGACGAGATGGCGAAAACCGCGCCGCCCGGATCGGAGCCGGCGTTCGCGGCGATGAAACAGACGCTGTCCGCTGCCAGCGCGCTGGCTGACACCATGGCGAAGACGACGCAGCAATTCACCGAGTCCGCCGAGTCTGCGATCAAGGCTGCCGCGGACGTGGCGGCCAAGGCCGAAAGATCGAGCAGGACGCGCGGCTGAAACCGGAGCCGGAAACAAAAAAATCCCGCGGCAATTGCCGCGGGATTTTTTCTTCCGGCGCCTGCTTTTCGCGGCACCTGCGTCCGCCGGCAGGCTTACTGCATGTGCTGGCCGCCGTTGATGGCGATATTGGCACCGGTGACGAAGGCTGCTTCTTCCGAGCAGAGGTAGGCGACCAGGCCTGCAACTTCCTCGGGCTTGCCGAGGCGGCCGATCGGGATCTGCGGAATGATCTTGGTGTCCAGCACTTCCTTCGGGATCGCCATCACCATCTTGGTGCCGATGTAGCCCGGCGAGATGGTGTTTACGGTGACGCCCTTGCGCGCGTATTCCAGCGCGGCGGCCTTGGTGAAACCGTGCATGCCGGCCTTGGCCGCCGAATAGTTGGTCTGGCCGAAGGCGCCTTTCTGGCCGTTGACCGAGGACACGTTTATGACCCTGCCCCAGCCGCGCTCGGCCATGCCGTCGATGACCGGCTTGGTCATGTTGAACACGCTGTCGAGGTTGGTGGTCAGCACGGCATGCCAGGCTTCCGGATCCATCTTGCGGAAGGTGGTGTCGCGGGTGATGCCGGCGTTGTTGACCAGCACGTCGACGGGGCCGACCTCCTTGGTGATCTGCGCGATCGCCTTCTGGCAGGAATCGAAATCCGCCACATCCACCGGCACCGCACGGAAATCATGGCCCTGCTGCTTCATGTCGGCGAGCCATTGCGCATGCTTGGTGTTGCCGGGTGAATAGGTGGCGACCACCTTGTAACCCATTTTCGAGAGCTTGATGCAGATTGCCTCGCCCAGACCGCCCATTCCCCCGGTAACCACTGCGACTCGTGACATGACCACCTCCTTGGTTGAACTTGTATTTCTAATTTAACAGCAATCCTGCGTGTCGCCTTCTGATTCAGGTCAACTCAGGCGTTTTTGTCCTTGACGTAGCGGCCCGGGGCCGGCTCGATGGGCGGATATCCGGTGTTGCCGGCGGCCGCCGGCGCGGGGATGAATCCGCCGCCATGCGGCTTCAGCCATGCAGTCCAGTGTGTCCACCAGCTGCCGGGCACGGCGGTGGCGCCTTCCAGCCAGGCATCGGCTTCCGGTGCCTGGCTGTCGCGGGTCCAGTAATTGCGTTTGTTGCGGGCCGCCGGGTTGATCACGCCGGCGATGTGCCCGCTGGCGGCAAGCGCGAAGCGGACCGGCCCGCCCAGCAGCCCGGTGCTGGCGTAGGCCGTGCGCCAGGGAACGATATGATCCTCCCGTGCCGCGAGCAGGTAGGCCGGCATGTCGACCCTGCGAAGGTCGACCGGCGTGCCGCACATCGTCAGCAGGCCGGGCACGCGCAGCCGGTTCTCGAGATAGGTATTGCGCACGTAGTACTTGAACATCACGCCCGGCAGATTCGTGCTGTCGCTGTTCCAGTAGAGCAGATCGAAAGCCTCGGGGCTGCGGCCCTTGAGATAGTTGTTGACCACGTACGGCCAGATCAGGTCGTTGGCGCGGAGGCTGGCGAAAGTGCGTGCGAGTTCGCGGCCGCGCAGCAGGCCGCCCTGCGCGAATTCCGCCTCTCGCGCGAGGACGTAGTGCTCGTCGATGAACACTGACAGCTCGCCGGTGTCGCTGAAATCGAGCATGGTCGTCAGCAGCGTCAGGCTGGCGACCGGGTTTTCGCCGCGGGCGCGCAGTACCGCCAGTGCCGAGGCAAGCAGGGTGCCGCCGACACAGAAACCCAGAGCGTTGACCTGTTCGCTGCCGCTGATGTCGCGGGCCACGGACAGCGCACGCATCACGCCCTGCTCAAGATAGTCATCCCAGGTCGCATGGCCCATCTCCGGTGGCATGTTGCGCCAGGACACCATGAACACCGTGTGGCCGGCACCGATGGCGTGGCGAACGAAGGAATTGTCCGGCTGCAGGTCGAGGATGTAGTACTTGTTGATGCAGGGTGGGATCATCACCAGTGGCCGCGCATGAACCTCGGCAGTCTGCGGCGCATACTGGATCAGCTGCATGAAGTCGTTCTCGAACACCACGGCACCGGGCGTGATCGCCAGATTGCGGCCGACTTCGAAGGCTGACTCGTCGGTCATCGATACCAGGCCGCGCTCAATGTCGGCGGCGAGGTTTTTCAGACCGCGGCTGATGCTGTCGCCCCCGGTTTCGCTGGCGAGCCGGATGGCTTCCGGATTGGTCCAGGGAAAATTGGCCGGCGACATCGAGTCGATCATCTGCCGGGTGAAGAAGTCCAGCTTGCGGCGCGGATGCTCGTCGAGCTTGGCTGCGGCTGTCAGTTCTTCCAGCCAGTGTGCCGACAGCAAATAGCTGTGTGCGAGGTAGCTGTAGTAGGGCTCCTGCCATTCCGGCGCGCGGAAGCGGCGGTCGGCCGGCGGGGGTGGCGGCGACTGGCCCTCCTGCGGATTCATGAACGCCTGCCACAGCGCGAGTTGCTCGCGGTAATAGCGGCTGTGCAGTTCCAGCCAGCGTTCGCTGTCGGCAGCAGTGCCGGCGGAGAGCAGTTTGATCATCTCCGGAAATCCGGGCAGTGCCTGCGTGGCGCCGAGTTTCTCGGCGGCGTCGCCGAGCAGCAGACGATTCAGTTCGGCAAAGGCGGCAGCGGGGTCGGACTTCGGATCAGTCATGGCAGGTCAGCAGCATGCGCCGTAAAGATGACACGCCGATTGCAGCGGCGCCGCGATCAACGATAACACAGGGTTTCAGGTGCTTGCCGGGAAATGCGGGCGTGGCGGGTCTTCAGTGGCCGTGCGCCCAGTGGCCGACCAGCCAGATGGTGGTGATGCCGAGGCCGATCAGCAGCACCTGCTGTGCGGTCGCGGCCAGCTCCGGGCGTCGATGCAGGCCGGGTATCAGGTCGGCGACTGCGACATAGAGCATGCTAGCCGCGGCCAGCGCCAGCAGCGGGGTGACCAGCGACTCGGCGAACTGGAGCGTGAAGTAGGCCAGCACGCCGCCGACAACCATGGCGGCACTGGCCAGGATGTTGAGCAGCATCGCCTTGCGCTTGCTGTAGCCGGAGTGCAGCAGGATCAGGAAATCGCCGACTTCCTGGGGCACCTCGTGGGCAATGATCGCAACGGCGGTGACGATGCCGAGCTGGATGTCGGCCATGAAGGCGGCGGCGATCAGCACGCCGTCGACGAAATTGTGGAAGGTGTCGCCGACGAGGATCATCAGGCCGCTGCGGCCATGATCATGGCCATGGCCGTGTTGCGGCGGAGCATGCGGATCATGGGCTTCGCATTCCTCGATGTGGCAGTGTCGCCACAGCACCAGCTTTTCGAGCACGAAGAAACCGAGGATGCCGAAGAGCACGGTGGCTGCCGTTGCCTCGATGCTGTCGCTCTGGTGGATCGCGTGGGGCAGCACTTCGATGAAGGCTGCGCCGAGCAGTGCACCGACGGCGTAGCTGACCAGCATCGGGATCTGCGAAGCCTTGGCTTTTATCGCGAACAGACCGGCAACGGCGGCGGACAGGATGCCGCCGGCGAGGGTTGCCACGATGATCCAGGAGAGAGTATTCAAGGAGGTGCTTTCCGAGGAGCGCGGATTATAGCCTAGCGATGCGTGATGAATGATGAGTGATGCACAGAGGGAAACCGCGGACTTCCGGGTTGCGGCCTGCGCTCATCGCTCATCATTCATCGCTACGCGCTGCCTTCCAGATCACTGCGGCCATGCGGCCGGTAATGCGGTCGCGGCGGTAGGAGTAGAAGCGCTGCGGGTCGGACCAGGTGCACCAGTGACCGCCGTAGATGGCGCCGACGCCGCAGCGGCGCAAGGCCAGGCGCGCGAGGGCGGGCAGGTCGCAGAGCCATTTGCCCTCACGCATCGGCTGGAAGGCGGCACGGTTTTCAGGATGGCCGGTGCAGAAGGCCTGCAGGACATCGCCGCCGACCTCGAAGGCCGAGGGGCCGATGCCGGGACCGATCCAGGCCAGCAGTTCTTCCGGCGCCACGCTCATGCCTGCGACGGTATTGGCGAGCACGCCGCCGGCGAGGCCGCGCCAGCCGGCATGGGCTGCTGCAACGCAGCTGCCGGCACGATCGGTGAACAGCACGGGCAGGCAGTCGGCGATCTGGATTGCGCAAACGGTGCCGGTTGCACGGGCGATGCTGGCATCGGCCTGCGGCTGTCCTTCGAGGGTGTCAGCATCAACCACGGTACTGCCATGCACCTGCGCCAGCCATTTCGGCGGCTGCGGCAGGCAGGCTTCGAGGCGTGCCCGGTTCTCGGCGACCGCAGCCGGATCGTCATCGGTGCGCAGGCCGAGATTGAGTCCGGCCCAGGGCCCCTGGCTGATGCCGCCGGCGCGGGTGGTGACGAAGGCGCGGACCGACAGCGGCGCCGGCCAGTCGGGGATCAGCCAATCCGGGTGCGGGATTCGGCTCATGCCTCGCGCAGCGCGGCGATCAGCTGCCGCATGTCTTCCGGCAATGGTGCCTGCCACTGCAGGGTTTTGCCCGTCTGCGGATGGACCAGCGCCAGCTTTTCGGCGTGCAGCGCCTGCCGCGGAAAACGCGGCGTGGCGGGCGCGTTGCGCGGCCCGTAGACGGGGTCACCCCAGATCGGGTGCCCCAGCTTTTGCAGATGCACGCGGATCTGGTGGGTGCGTCCGGTTTCGAGCCGGCAGGCCAGAACCGTGGCGCGCGGCAGTTGTTCGAGCACGGTGTAATGGGTCACCGCGGGTTTTCCGGAGGGTGTTACCGCCATGCGGATGCGGCTGCGCGGGTCGCGACCGATCGCGCCCTCCATGGTGCCGCCGCGGGCCAATCTGCCGTGCACCACCGCGCGGTATTCACGGCTGACGCTGCGTGCCTGCAGCTGGCGCACCAGATCGGTTTGCGCGGTCAGGGTTTTTGCGATCACCAGCAGGCCGCTGGTGTCCTTGTCGAGGCGGTGCACGATGCCGGCGCGCGGCACTGCGGACAGTTGCGGGGCATGGGCGAGCAGGGCGTTCAGCAGCGTGCCCTGCCAGTTGCCGCTGCCCGGGTGTACAACCAGACCCGCCGGCTTGTTGATGACGATCAGGGTGTCGTCCTCGTAAACGATGTCGAGCGGGATGGCTTCCGGGCGAAACGCGGTCTCCTCCGGCGACAGCATGGGCTGTACGCTGATTTGTTCACCGCCGTGCAGCTTGTCGCGCGGGGTCGGCGTCTGTCCGTCCACAGACACCCGACCGGCCTTGACCCAGGCGCTGAGGCGGGCGCGGGAATACTGGGGCAGCAACTGCGCCAGTGCCTGGTCCAGTCGCAATCCCGCGCAGGATTCCGGCACCGCGAGGCAGTGCGGGGCCGGATCCATGCCGTTGTGGGTATAATCCTGCGCTGGCAAATCAGCGCCTGTTCACTCGAGACCGCATGCGAAACATTCTAACGGTATTCATCGCGCTTTCCCTGGGCTGGGTCCTTGGCGGTTGCGGTATTTTCAGCGGCGCCGAAATCGACGAGACCCGCAACTGGTCGGTGCAGAAACTCTACGCCGAGGCGCGGTCCGAGCTCTCGGAGCGCAACTGGGAGAATGCGATCAAGCATTACGAGCGCATCGAGTCGCGGTATCCCTTCGGCCGCTTCGCCCAGCAGGCGCAGATCGAGCTGGCCTATGCGCACTGGCGCAACGAGGATCCGGCCCTGGCGCTCTCGACCATCGAGCGTTTCATCAAGCAGAATCCCAATCATCCCAGCGTCGATTACATGTATTACCTGCGTGGGCTGATCAACTTCAACGACGACCTGGGCATCATGGGTTTTTTCAGTGGCCAGGACCTGTCGGAGCGTGATCCGAAGGCGGCAGCGGATGCCTTCGTCGCATTCAGGGAGCTGGCAACCCGGTTTCCTGACAGCAAGTACACGCCGGACGCCATCCAGCGCATGAACTATCTGGTCAATGCGCTGGCGTCGAACGAGATCCATGTCGCGCGCTATTACATGAAACGCAAAGCCTATGTGGCCGCTGCAAACCGCGCGCAATATGCCTTGAAGACCTATCCCAGCGCACCTGCCAACGAGGAGGGGCTGGTGATCATGGTTAAGGCCTATGACGCGATGGGCATGACGCAGCTTCGCGACGATGCGGAACGGGTGTTGCTTAAGAATTTCCCGAACAGCGTCTATCTGCGCGGCGGCCCCGACAAGGACGTGCCCTGGTGGCAGATCTGGAACTGGTGATCCGGTTTCAGCGCGCGAAGCGTTTCACCACCGCCATCAGTTCCGCGATCGCCTGATCTCCGCGATCGGCCCTGACCGCATCGGCCACGCAGCCGCGGGTGTGGTCTTCCAGCAGCTGCAGGGCCACGGCGTCCAGCGCCGACTGGATCGCGGCAACCTGGGTCAGCACATCGACGCAGTAACGGTCGTCCTGCACCATTTGCGCCACCCCGCGCACCTGTCCTTCAACGCGGTTCAGCCGTTTCAGCAGCGCCTGCTTGTGCGGTTGCACGACCTGGGAATCATGGCAATCCGGGTTCGCGGCGCGGCTTCCGGCTTTAGTCGACGTCATAACCGGCATCCGTGATCGCTGCCTTGAGCGCGTCGACGCCGGTCTTGCCCGGATCGTAGCTGATCTCGGCCTGGGCTTTTTCCAGCGAAACTTCCGCACTGCCGACACCCGGCACGGCACCAAGCACGCGCTTGACGCTGGCTACGCAGCCCATGCAGGTCATGCCTTTGACGGGGAGGGTGATTTTTTCCATAGTCGATTCCTTGGTTGGGAGTAAGGGGTAAGGAGTAAGGAGTGAGGGGTCAGGAGAGGCTCTGGTTTCTACTCCTCACCCCTTACCCCTCACTGTTTCATCGGTTTCCACCGCTTCAACAGCAGCGAATTGCTGACTACCGACACCGAGCTCATCGCCATCGCTGCGCCGGCAATTACCGGGTTGAGCAGGCCGGCGGCGGCGAGCGGGATGCCGAGCACGTTGTAGATGAAAGCGAAGAACAGGTTCTGCTTGATCTTGCGGAAGGTGGCTCGCGACAGGCTCACCGCATCCACGGCGCTCATCAGGTCGCTGCGCATCAAGGTCACGTCGGCGGCGTGGATCGCGACATCGGAGCCGGCACCGATGGCGAAGCTGACCTGCGCTGCCGCAAGTGCCGGCGCGTCGTTGACGCCGTCGCCGATCATGCCGACCTGGCGGTCCTGCTGCGCCAGCTCGTTGACGCGCTGTGCCTTGTCCTGGGGCAGCAACTCGGCTTCGAAGCGGGTGATGCCGGCTTCCCGGGCGATGTATGCCGCAGTGCGCCGGTTGTCGCCCGTCAGCATGATGACTTCGATGCCGAGGGACTGCAGCGCAGCGACTGCCGCCGGTGAACTCGGCCGCAGCGGATCGGCGATGGCGATCAGTCCGAGCACGATGCCGCCGTGGGCGACGCCGATGACGGTCTTGCCCTGATCCTGCAGGCCTGTGACGGCCGGTTCGTCTAGGGCAAGGCCATGGCCGGCGAGGAAATGCGGGGAGCCGAGCAGTGCCGGTTTGCCGTCGACCATTGCCCGTACCCCCTTGCCGGCGATGGCTTCGAAGTCTTGCATTGCATCGGCGACGATCCGCCTCTCCTTGGTGTATTCAAGCACGGCGCGAGCCAGCGGATGTTCGGAACCCTGTTCCAGCGTGGCGGCGATGCGCAGCAGCGCCGTTCCATCAGCTGCGGCCGCAACATCGGTGACCGAAGGCTTGCCGAGGGTCAGCGTCCCGGTCTTGTCGACGACCAGGGTGTCGATGTGGCCGGCACGTTCCAGGGCTTCGGCGTTCTTGATCAACACGCCGGCACGCGCGCCGGCACCGCTGCCCACCATGATTGCCGTGGGTGTGGCGAGCCCGAGTGCGCAGGGGCAGGCGATGACCAGCACGGCCACGGCAGGCACCAGCGCTTCGGTCCAGGCGCCCGCATACCACCACCAGCCGGCGAAGGTACTGAGGGCCAGCGCGACGACCACCGGAACAAAGACTCCAGAGATGGCGTCGGCGAGCCGCTGTATTGGCGCCTTCGAGCCCTGGGCCTCTTCGACCAGGCGGATGATGCCGGCAAGAGCGGTGTCGGCGCCAACACCGGTGGCGGTGCAACGCAACAGGCCCTGGACGTTGAGCGTGGCCGCATAGACCGGGCTGCCTGCGATTTTCGTCACCGGCAGGCTCTCACCGGTGAGCATGGCCTCGTCGACGCTGGAGCCGCCATCGATCACCTGGCCGTCCACGGGAATGGCTTCACCGGGACGCACGACGAAGACTTCTCCGACACGGATTTCCGAAACCGGAATCTCGGTGATGACGCCATCGCGTTCGACCCGCGCCGTTTGCGGCTGCAGGCGTATCAGTTCCTCGATTGCCGAGGATGCGCGCGCGCGTGCGCGGGATTCGAGCAGCTTGCCGAGGAATACCAGCGTGATGATGCTGACCGCGGCTTCGAAATAGAGATGGCCGTCAAGTCCGAACAGCACCACCGCAGCGCTATAGAGATAGGCGACGCTGGTGCCGAGGGCGACCAGCACGTCCATGTTGGCGCCACCGCCGCGCAGCGCATGGTACGCGCCGATGTAGAAGCGGCTGCCGATCCAGAACTGCACCGGTGTCGCGATCAGCAGCTGTGCGAGGGGCGGAAGCCAGGGTGCATGGTGCCTGCCGGTCAGCATGTAGAGCATCAGCGCGAGGAAGGGCAGGGTCAATATCGCGGAGATGATGAACAGCCGCAGGTCCTTGCGGTATGCGGCAAGCCGTTCGGCCTTGCGCACGGCGTCGCCGTCGTCGCTGGGCAGCTGCGCGTCGTAACCGGCCTTGCGTACTGCGGCGATCAGATCCTCGGGCGTGATGCGGCTTGCGGGATACTCGACATGTGCCTTCTCGGTTGCGAAGTTCACGGCGGCACGGACTTCGGGCATCCGGTTCAGTGTCTTCTCGATGCGCGCGGCGCAGGCGGCGCAGGTCATGCCGGTGATCGGGAGGTCGATCATTGCGGCGGTGGCGGTGGATGGCTTGTTCATGTCGGCAAATATACCCATATGGGGTATATAGATGCAAGCCATGTTGTGGATTTTTTGTGAAAGTGTTTATAAACAGAAACTTAAATATCGTAGCTGGTGATTGGTGAACAGTCAGCGGTGCATCGTCAATGGACCAATTCCTAAAACTGCTTGAGCTTGATACACATCACCAATCACCGGCCACTAATCACCAACACCATCCCATTGCTTGCAGATAAGGCAGCATGAGAGCAAAAAAAAGCGCCCTTGCGGGCGCCTTGCTGCGGATTGCGGCAGGTCAGCCGGCAGTCAGCACGCCATCGACCACCCGCACCTTGCTGCCCGCCTGAAAGGCCGGCTGGGTATCGTAGGAGAAGGTACGCGTCGAGCCGTCGTCCATTTTGACGTTGACGTCATAGCGCACGGTCGATTTCAGGTGCTTCTCGGCCTGGTGTCCGGCATAGGCGCCACCGGCTGCACCGGCCACCGTGGCAATTTTCTTGCCGCTGCCGCCGCCGACCTGGTTGCCGAGCAGGCCGCCGACAACACCGCCGGCCACTGCACCGAGGCCTGAGCCTTCACCCTGCAGCTTCACCGCATCGACACTGGTCACCACGCCGCAGTTCGAACACAGGGGAGCCGGTGCCGGCGCGGGGGGCACCGGCGCTTTGGCCTGCTTTTGCGGTGCGGGTGTTGCAGCGGGCTGCGCAGGCGCTTGTGCCGTCGTGCGCTTGGCCGGTGCCTTCTGTGCGCTTTCCCCGCTTGCGGTGGCGGACTTGGCTGGAATCTGCGGTTCCTGGACCTTTGGGGTTGCCGTTTCCAGCGGTGCTTCGCTCTTTTTCGAGAACGAGCTCGGCATCACGCCGGTCATCACCGCGATGCCGACCAGGCTGAACAGGGTCACGGAGATTGCGGCCAGCGCGACCAGTGGATTGATTTTTTTTGAGTCCTGCATGTTGGTACTCCAGTCTTCCAGTGAAGGATGATGACATCCTAATACTTTGGGGGCGGCGCGTGTGTGGACAATGTCACATCGTTACAAAGCGTTACACGCCGTTTGCGGCACAGTTCACGCGCGGGCCCTCAGCTCCGCAATTCCTGACGATCCCTGAAGTACGCCAAGGCCTCCGGGTTGGCCAGTGCCTCGATGTTCCTGACCGGCTGGCCGTGAACGACGTTACGCACCGCAAGCTCGACAATCTTGCCGCTCTTGGTGCGCGGTATGTCGGCCACCTGCAGCACGACGGCGGGGACGTGGCGCGGCGTGGTGTTGTTGCGGATCTGCTGTTTGATGCGCTCGACCAGCGCGGCATCCAGGGTCAGGCCTTCACGCAGGCGCACGAACAGTACCACCCGGACGTCGGCCGGCTGCGACGGGGGCCAGTCCTGGCCGATGGCGATACTCTCGACGACTTCCTCGAGTTGCTCCGCCTGGCGGTAGATCTCGGCGGTGCCGATGCGCACGCCGCCGGGGTTGAGCACGGCATCGGAACGGCCGAATATCATCAGTCCGTCGTGGGCCGTCAGTTCGACATAGTCGCCGTGGTGCCAGATCCCCGGATAGCGTTCGAAATAGGCGGCACGGTATTTCGAGCCGTCCGGATCATTCCAGAAGCCTATCGGCATCGACGGAAAGGGGGCGGTGCATACCAGTTCGCCCTTCTCGCCGCGCACCGGCTTGCTGTCATCGTTCCAGACCTCGACTTTCATGCCGAGGCCCCGGCACTGCAGTTCGCCGCGCCATACCGGCAGTATCGGGCAACCCAGCGCGAAGCAGGAAATGATGTCAGTGCCGCCCGAGATGGAGGCAAGCTGCAGGTCAGCCTTGATGCTGCGATAGACGTAGTCAAAGCTTTCGGGTGCCAGCGGCGAACCGGTCGAGAGCAGCACGCGCAGCGCGGACAGGTCATGGGTCTTGGCCGGTTGCAGTCCGAGCTTGGCCAGCGCATCGATGTACTTCGCGGAGGTGCCGAAGATGCTGATTTTTTCCTCGGCGGCATAGTTCCACAGCACGGCGCCGCGGGAGATGAAGGGCGAGCCGTCGTAGAGCATCAGTGTCGCCCCGGCAGCGAGGCCGGACACCAGCCAGTTCCACATCATCCAGCCGCAGGTGGTGAAATAAAACAGGCGGTCGCTGCGGCGGATGTCGGTGTGCAGCACATGTTCTTTCAGGTGCTGCAGCAGCGTGCCGCCGGCGCCGTGGACGATGCACTTGGGAACACCGGTGGTGCCGGAGGAATAGAGGATGAACAGCGGATGGTCGAAGGGCAGCCGCGAGAACTCGATCGGACCGGCACTGAACGGCGCCATGAAATCATGGACGCCGATTGCGCGTGGCAGGTCATCGATCTGCAGGATGCCGGAGGTGTAAGGCACAACGACCAGTTTCTCGACCGTCGGCAGCTGCGCCATGATTTCGCGCAGCCGCGGCAGGTTGTCGACGGCCTTGCCGTTGTAGAAGTAGCCGTCTGCGGCGAACAGGATGCGCGGTGCGATCTGGCCGAAGCGGTCGACCACGCCCTGCACGCCGAAATCCGGTGAACAGGATGACCACGCCGCGCCGATGCTCGCCGTGGCAAGCATCGCGATCACGGTGCCGGGCAGATTGGGCAGGTAACCGGCAATGCGGTCGCCCGGACGGATGCCGGCGGCGCGCAGGGCCTGCGCCAGCCGTGAAACTTCGTGGCGCAGCTCGCGGTGGCTGATGCGGCTTGCCGCCCTGTTTTCGCCGCGGAACACGATGGCGTCTTCGTCGCTGTCGCGCTGCAGCAGATTTTCTGCATAGTTCAGCCGGGCCTCGGGAAACCAGCGCGCACCGGGCATGCGCCCGGCGTCTGCCAGCACCGTATCGCCGCGCGTGCCGATGACGCCGCAGAAATCCCATACTGCGCGCCAGAAGTCCGCGGAGTGTTCGACTGACCAGCGGTACAGACCGGGATAGTCGCTGCAGGCGGGGCCGCCGCCGGCTGCGACATGCCGCATGAAAGCCGTGATGTTGGCGGCCGCGATACGTTGCGGCGACGGCTGCCAGAGCGGTGATTGCACTGCAAGCCCTTCTGCTGCGGCGAGGCCCGCCTATTCGGGCCGCATGTGCGGGAACAGGATCACGTCGCGAATCGACGGGCTGTCGGTCAGCATCATCACCACGCGATCAATGCCGATGCCGGCACCGCCGCAGGGCGGCAGGCCGTACTCCAGCGCGCGGATGTAGTCGGCGTCGTAATGCATGGCCTCATGGTCACCAGCGTCCTTCTGCCGCACCTGTTCCATGAAGCGCTCGGCCTGGTCCTCGGGGTCGTTCAGCTCCGAGAAGCCGTTGGCGATCTCGCGGCCGCAGATGTAGAGCTCGAAACGCTCGGTCAGTTCGGGCGCCTTGTCGCTGCGCCGCGCCAGCGGGGAAACTTCCGCCGGGTAGTCGACGATGTAGGTGGGATCCCACAATTCCGACTCGACGGTGTTTTCGAACAGTGTCAGCTGCAGGCCGCCGAGGCCGTCGGATTCACGGAAGGTAATCTTCAGTTCGTTCATCTTGGCGATGATTTTCGCGCGGTCGTTGAGCACGTCCTCGCCGATTTCCGGGCGGTATTTCCGGATGGCCTCGGTGATGGTCAGTCTTGCGAAGGGCTTGGACAGGTCGAGCGGGCGCCCCTGGTAGGTGATCTGCTCGGTACCGCAGGCGGCCTGTGCTGCGGCGCGCAGGATCTGCTCGACGAAACCCATCAGGTATTCGTGATTGGTGTAGGCCGCATAGAACTCGAGCATCGTGAATTCCGGGTTGTGCCGGGTCGAGATGCCCTCGTTGCGGAAGTTGCGGTTGATCTCGAACACCTTCTCGAATCCGCCGACTACCAGCCGCTTCAGGTAGAGCTCGGGCGCGATGCGCAGGTAGAGCTGCATGTCGAGCGCGTTGTGGTGGGTGACGAAGGGGCGCGCCGAGGCGCCGCCGGGGATCGGCTGCATCATCGGTGTCTCGGCTTCATAGAAGCGCCGGCTGATCAGCAGGTTGCGGATGGCCTGGATGATGCGCGCGCGCTGCACGAACACCAGCCGCGTGTCCTCGTTCATGATCAAATCTACATAACGCTGGCGGTACTTCAGTTCCTGGTCGGTCAGGCCGTGGAATTTCTCCGGCAGCGGGCGCAGCGACTTGGTGAGCAGGCGGATCTGCGTGACGCGGACGGTCAGTTCGCCCTTCTGGGTCTTGAACAGGCCGCCTTGTGCGCCGACGATGTCGCCGATGTCGTAGTGCTTGAAGGCTTCCAGCGTTTCCTTGCCGACGTCGTCGACCGACACATAGAGCTGGATGCGTCCGCTCATGTCCTGGATGGTTGCGAAGCAGGCCTTGCCCATCACGCGCTTGAGCATGATGCGGCCGGCGACCGCAACGGCGACCTTTTCCTCGACCAGCTTCTGCGGATCCTTGTCCTCGTGCTCGGTGGCAAGCACCTCGGCGAGATGGACGCGGACGAAATCGTTGGGAAAGGCAATGCCTTCCTCGCGCAGTGCCTTCAGCTTGGCCCGGCGTTCCTCGATGATGCGGTTGGTGTCGACGGCCGGCGTGTTGTTCGGGTTTTCCATGGAGGATTCCTGGGTCAGAGGCCTGATTTGAGGCTGGCGGTAATGAAGGGGTCGAGGTCGCCGTCGAGCACGGACTGGGTATTGCCGATTTCGACGTTGGTGCGCAGGTCCTTGATCCGTGACTGGTCGAGCACGTAGGAGCGGATCTGGTGACCCCAGCCGATGTCGGTCTTGGCGTCCTCCATGGCCTGCTTCTGCTCGTTCCTTTTGCGCAGTTCGAGTTCGTAGAGCTTGGATTTCAGCATTGCCATCGCCTCGGCGCGGTTGCGGTGCTGCGAGCGGTCGTTCTGGCATTGCACGACGATGCCGGTCGGTTCGTGGGTGATCCGCACCGCGGAATCGGTCTTGTTGATGTGCTGACCGCCGGCGCCGGAGGCGCGGTAGGTGTCCACGCGCAGGTCGGCCGGATTGACCTCGATCTCGATCGAGTCGTCGACTTCGGGATAGACGAAGACGCTGGCGAAGGAGGTGTGTCGGCGGTTGTTGGAATCGAAGGGCGACTTGCGCACGAGGCGGTGCACGCCGCTTTCGGTGCGCAAATGACCGAAGGCGTAGTCACCGGTGATTTTCAGCGAGGCGCTCTTGATGCCGGCGACGTCGCCCTCGGATTCCTCGAGGACTTCGACGCGGAATTTCTTTCCCTCGCAGTAGCGCAGGTACATGCGCTCGAGGATTGCCGCCCAGTCCTGCGCCTCGGTACCGCCGGAGCCGGCCTGGATGTCGAGGAAGCAGTTGTTCGGATCCATCGGATTGGCGAACATGCGGCGGAATTCCATGCCTTCCACGACGCCGGCGAGTTTTGCCGCATCCTGCTCCACGGCCTCGAGCGTGCTGTCGTCCTGCTCGGCGCGGGCCATTTCCAGCAGTTCCCGGGTGTCGCGCAGGTTGCCGTCGAGATCGCGCAGGGTGACGACGATGCCTTCGAGGAGCTTGCGTTCACGGCCGACTTCCTGCGCGCGCTGTGCATCATTCCACAGCGCGGGGTCTTCACTGAGCTTGGTCAGTTCTTCGAGACGGCGGGTTTTTGTCTCGTAGTCAAAGATACCTCCGCAGCGCCGCCGCGCGTTCGTCGAGGTCGCCCAGGCGGTTGGCAATGGCATTGATGCGTTCGGCTTCCATGGTATTTCCGCGAAAAAGGCCGATTTTACCGGATTCAGGGGATGGACTCGATTCCTGGCAGTCGGCGGTCATTTCAGGATTTCCCTGTCAGTCAGCGTCCTGCCCCCGGCTGCCTCGTGGTCGGCGGGCGTCAGTCCGCGCTCGATCAACTGTCCGGGATTGAAGCGGAAATGCCTGTCTGCGGCGAGCTTGCGCGCCCGCGCTGCCAGTTCATTGCGGTCCAGGCGTTCCGTCCGTGGCAGTGCCAGCAGGATGCGGTTGTTGGTGCCGCCAACCCGCAGTATGTGTAGTTCATCAAAAGTATCGCGGTAGGTGCGCACCATCGAATCATAGGGCGGCCTTGTCGCGACGCTCCACAGGTTGCCGATGACAACGCCGTCGCTGCGCACCGCGCGCCGCACCGCTGCCAGGAATTCGCGGGTCGTCAGGTGGTCGGGGACGGCGTCCGCCCCGAAGGCGTCGAGGAATATCGCGTCATAGGGGCGCGTTACAGCCTCGATGAAGCGGCGACCATCGGTGATGTGGATGCGCATGCGCGCGTCCTCGCGGAAGCCGAGCTGGTTTTTCGCGGCTGCAGCGACTTCGGGGTTGATGTCCACCGCATCGATTTCGGAATCCGGGTAATGGTGGCGGAGGAAGGCGGGCAGGCTGCCGCCGCCGAGGCCGACCACCAGGAAGCGCCGGTGCTCCGTGCACAGGGCGAGTCCGGTGAGCGCGGCTGGCAGGTAGGAGAGCCCGAGGTATTCCGGGTCGCCGGGCCTGACCAGGCTCTGGCGCACACCGTCACGGCCGAAGCGCAGTGCGCGCAGGCCTTCGCCCTCGTCGGTAATCACCACGTTGCCGTAGGCGGAGGCCTTTTCGTAGATGACGGGCCCTGCGGCCCGGGTTGAGGTGGCCAGCAGCATGCCGGCACAGGCTGCGGCATACAGGCAGGCACGCCATGTACGGGATGCCTTCATCGGTATTCTCCTCGAGATTCCATCAGCGGGCGGGTGTGTCCCGGCCTCTTGCTGCGTGGCAGTGTAACCGGGGGGCGCCGGCCTGTCGCGGTTTCAGTCCGCCTGCCAGTGCTCGAGCAACAGTTGCAGTGTTACCGCACCGTTGTAGTGGTTGGCCGACAGGCGGTAGGTCGCGACTAGGGCATCCGGCAGCGGCTCGGAATGACCGAAAAGCATCGCATCGAGGACCTGTGCGCCCCGGCGCAGCCGCAGCTTGAGATGGCGCTCGCCGACGATACGCTGTGCGGCCACCTCGAAATGGCCGTGGAAGCGCGGCTCGGGGAAACCCTGTCCCCATACCGCGTCGCCGAGTGCTGCAGCGTTGTCGAGATTGAGCTCATCCGGGGGCAACTCGCCATCGGTGACCCACTCGCGCTCGAGGTCGGCGGGCGTCAGCAGCTCGCGACTCACCGCTTCGAAGGCATTGCGGAAGTCCCCGAAAGCGTCCTCCCGCAGCGACAGGCCGGCTGCCGCGGCATGGCCGCCGAAGCGCAGGATCAACTGCGGGTGGCGCTTGGAGACCAGGTCCAGTGCATCGCGCAGATGCAGGGCCGCGATCGAGCGGCCGGAGCCTTTCAATTCGCCGTTGCCGGCGGCGGCGAAGGCGAAAGTGGGGCGATGGAAGCGTTCGCGCAATCGCGAGGCGAGGATGCCGATGACGCCCTGGTGCCATTGGGGATCGAACAGGCTCAGCGAGTAACCGGGCTCGACGTCGTCCATCGTGGCCAGCGCGGAGGCTTGCATGTCGGCCTCGATGTCGCGGCGCTGGCGGTTCAGCTGGTCGAGCTGGCGTGCGATGTCAGTGGCACGGATCAGGTCATCGGTGGTGAGGCACTCGATGCCCAGCGACATGTCGGTCAGCCGTCCGGCGGCGTTCAGCCGCGGTCCGGCGACAAAGCCCAGGTCATAGGCGCCGGCGCGGCGGATATCACGGCCGGCGGCGCTGAACAGGGCGGTGATGCCGGGGCAGGCGCGGCCGGAGCGCATGCGCTGCAGGCCCTGCTGCACCAGCAGGCGGTTGTTGTCGTCGAGTTTCACCACGTCGGCGACGGTACCCAGTGCAACCAGGTCGAGGAGGGTTGCCAGATTCGGTTCCGCGCGGCTGCTGAAGGCGCCTCGCCGCCGCAGTTCCGCGCGCAGCGCCAGCATCAGGTAGAACATGACACCGACGCCGGCGAGATTTTTGCTCGGAAAGCCGCAGCCGGGCTGGTTGGGATTGATGATGCACCAGGCATCCGGCAGCGCATCTCCGGGGAGGTGGTGGTCGGTGACCAGCACCTTCATGCCGAGGCGGTTGGCTTCGGCGACGCCGTCGATGCTGGCGATGCCGTTGTCGACGGTGATCAGAACGTCGGGTTTCTTCCGTTCCGCGGCCAGCTGCACGATTTCGGGTGTCAGACCGTAGCCGTATTCGAAGCGGTTGGGCACCAGGTAGTCGACATCGGCGCCGAACTGGCGCAGGGCGCGCAGGCCGACTGCGCAGGCGGTGGCGCCGTCGGCGTCGTAGTCGGCGACGATCAGCAGTTTCCTGCGCGCAGCGATTGCGTCGGCCAGCAGCGTGGCCATGGTGCCGGTGTTGAGCAGTTGTTCCGGCGGAATCAGCCGCGACAGCTCCGGCACGAGCTGTGCGCAGTCGGTGATGCCGCGCGCAGCGTAGATCCTTGCCATGAACGGCGACATGCCGGCCGCGACTAGGCGCGCTGCCGCGCCGCCATCGACGGGGCGGGTGACTATCGCGTTCATGCGTCCTGCATCGCCGGGACCGGCAGCGGGCGCGGACGACGCCAGAACTTGAGCCGGTCAAGCGGGCGCAGTGTACAGCGCAGGCACAGCCCCGGCCCCGTCGCGACGACCACCAGCTCGTCGAGGTCGCGGTGGCCCAGGGTGCCGTAGAGTGGTGCGAACCAGCGCTCATCGAGTGCCGACAGGACGCGCAGCCAGGCTTCGGGGCCGTCGTAGCGCAGCGCGAGATGCGCGCGATCCAGGATCACCAGATGGCGGTCGCTTGCGCCGGGGCGCTGGCCTAACCACAGCGCGGCGCTGGCCGGCGCGTTCTGGTGTTCGGCGCCGGCCTGCACGGCCAGTGCGATCGCGAGCGGGTCGTCGCTCCAGATCTGCGAGAAATGGCGTCCGGGGACGGCGGGCTTGCGGCCACCACCCCACAGCAGCAGGCTGTTGACCGGCGGCAGGCCGCGTGCTTCACGAGCCTGGTTCACCGGATGGTCGTGCAGCAGCATCTGCGCCTCGGTCAGCACGCGGTGCCAGTGGCTGGCACGCGCACCGCTCAGCGCGTCGGGTGGCAGCGGCCGGCCGGCGAGCGCGCCCGGCATCGGTGCCGCCAGGCCGGGCGATTCCTCCAGGCGGAAATACCAGCGCAGCGGCTGCGGCGTCAGCAGTTCGAGGCCTTCCTCCGAGAAGTGCGCGTTCAGGGACGCCGCCAGGGCGGCAGCTTCCTGCCCGTCCAGCGTCAGCGCCGGCGCGGCCAGCAGCCGCGTATGGTTGCGCTGCAGTTGCAGGTGCACCGGATCGGCGCGCAGCCACCAGCCCGATTCGGCGGGGAGGCCATCGACCGCGGCGGTCAGCGGCGCCACCGGCCAGTCCTCCCGCGGCTCGACTTCGAAGGCCTGGCACAGCCAGGTTTCGGAATCGATTTCCGGAAAGCGCAGGACTTCACCGCGGGCGAGGATGCGCCCGAGCGCGGGGGCGGGATCGCGGTCGGCGATCAGTGCTTCACAGCCGGGTGAGGGCAGCAGGTCGGGAATGAACAGGGTGAGATGCACGATGACGCTCTTGTTGCAATACCCGCACAAACAAGTGCACGCGGGGTTACGCGGCGAGTCTAGCATGTGCGTCGCGCCGTGCGTTTATGGCACACTGCGCCTTTCGTTTTTATGGTCTTCCGTGAACTCCTTCCCGCTCTTCGTCGGCCTGCGTTACACGCGCTCGCGCCAGCGCACGAAATTCATTTCGGTGATTTCACTGATCTCGGTGGTCGGCATCGCGCTAGGCATGACGGTGCTGATTACCGTGTTGTCCGTATTCAACGGTTTCCAGCGCGAGGTGCGCACGCGGATGTTGAGCGCCGTGGCGCATGTCCAGGTCACCGGCTTCGGCGAGTCGCTGCGGGACTGGCAAAAGGTGGCGGATGCGGCCCTGAAACATCCGCACGTGATCGCCGCCGCGCCGTACGTTTCGGCGCAGGGGCTGCTGACCAGCGGTGGCAAGGTGCGTGGTGCATTGCTGCGCGGCATCGATCCCGCAACTGAGGAGAAGGTCAGCGAAATCGGCCGGCACATGCGCTACGGCACCCTGGAGTCCCTGCGCCCGGGCGAATACAACGTCGTGCTCGGCGCGCCGCTGGCGCGTGCTCTGGACGTCACTGTCGGCGAGCGCGTGGTGCTGGTTGCGCCCCAGGGGCAGGTGACGCCGGCGGGCATTCTGCCGCGGCTGCGCCAATTCACGGTGACCGGCACCTTCGAAGTCGGCCATTATGAGATCGACTCCGGGCTCGCGGTGGTGCACATCGAGGATGCGCAGCGGCTCTACCGCCTGGACGATGGAGTGTCGGGCGTACGACTGAGGCTGGACGACCTGTTCCTTGCCCGCCAGGTCGCGCGCGAACTGCTGGAGATGCTGCCGCCGGAAGTGTCGGTCAGCGACTGGTCACGCTTCAACGCCACCTATTTCCGCGCGGTGGAACTCGAGAAGCGCATGATGTCGCTGCTGCTTTTTTTCATCATCGCCATCGCCGCCTTCAACATGGTGTCCAGCCTCTACATGATGGTGCGCGAGAAGCAGGCCGACATCGCGATCCTGCGCACCATGGGTGCCTCGCCCGGCGAAGTGATGCGGATTTTCATGGTGCAGGGCACACTGATCGGCGTCATCGGCGTCTGTTGCGGCATCGTTTTTGGCATCCTGGGCGCACTCAATGTGGACAGCATCATCGGTTTCATCGAGCAGGTGTTTCGTGTCAAGTTCATGCCGCAGGACGTCTACCAGATCGCCGACCTGCCTTCCGAGCTGCAGGCGGGCGACGTGGTGATGACGGCTGTGGTGGCCTTCGTGCTGTCGGTGCTGGCGACGATTTACCCAAGCTGGCGCGCGTCGAAAGTCAATCCGGCGGAGGCGCTGCGTTATGAGTGAGATCGCCGTGCAAACCCCGGTGATTGCCTGCAATGGCCTGCGCAAGGCCTACCGCGAGGGCGCCGACGCGGTGCCGGTGCTGCTGGGCGTCGACCTCGAGGTGATGCCGGGCGAGCGCATCGCCATCGTCGGTGCCTCCGGTTCGGGCAAGAGCACGCTGCTGCACCTGCTTGGAGGACTGGATACGCCGAGCGGGGGCGAGGTCCGCATCCTCGGCGAGGCGTTGTCGGGGCAAAGCGAGAAGCGCCGCGGCGAAGTGCGCAACCGCACGCTGGGTTTCGTCTACCAGTTTCATCACCTGTTGCCGGAATTCAGCGCCGAGGAGAATGTCGCGATGCCGCTGATCATCCGCCGTGAACCGCGTGCAGCGGCGCTGGCAGCAGCAAGGAAGATGCTGGAGGCGGTGGGCATGGGGCACCGCCTGACCCATGTCCCGGGTGAATTGTCCGGCGGCGAACGTCAGCGTGCGGCGCTGGCGCGGGCGCTGGTGACGCAGCCGGCCTGCGTGCTGGCGGATGAGCCGACAGGCAACCTCGACCGCGTGACTGCAGAGACGGTGTTTGACCTGATGCTGCAGCTGAATCGCGACATGAACACCAGCTTCGTCATCGTCACCCACGATCTGCGCATCGCGGAACGCGCCGATCGCATCCTTGAACTGGTCGATGGTGAGCTTAAGCCTTACGTCAAGGGCGATTAACAGGATGTCCTGTAAATTTCAGCTGTTGTCCCGGCTGACGATGTGCATGATTCCGGCGTGCAACGCTTCGCGGTAGAGCCCCTCGTCGCCCATCATCTGCTGCATCAGGAAACCAGGCGCGCCACGCTTGATCAGTCGTGGCGCCACGATGCCCAGTGCAATCACCAGCAAGCCGATCCAGATCCAGCCGCTCAGCGCCAGCGCGACACCGATGCCCAGCACGGGCATCATGAACAGTGGCAGCAGCAGCCGCGCGCTGAGGAATTTGGCGGCGGCCTGCGGATCAAAATTGACGATGATGCGGCCTTCACCATAGGCCTGCACGAACTCGCCATGGCTCAGCATCAGCGACGGGGCTTGCGGCGCGCTCTCCGAAGGCATTTGTTAAATATTTGATTTTATTGATATTTTTAATATTCCACCGGTATCGGGTCGAGGCTGCGCCAGAGATACCAGGTGGCCACCGAGCGCCACGGTGACCACAGTTTCGCCAGTGCGGCGATACGGCGGTCCGGTAGCGGACGGCCCTTATTGTAGTGGAGGCTCATCGCACGCTGTAGCCCGAGATCGCCGAGCGGAAACACGTCGGGACGCGTCAGGTAAAACATCAGGAACATCTCCGCAGTCCAGCGGCCGATGCCCTTCACCTGTGTCAGGTCCTCGATCAGTGCTTCGTCATCCATGTCGTGCCAGCGCGTGACCTCGATGACACCGCCGGCAAAACGTTCCGAGAGATCGCGCAGGTATTTCACTTTCTGTCCCGAAAGCCCGCAGCCGCGCAGCTGCGTTTCCGAAAGCTTGAGGACCTGCTGCGGCCGCACGTCGCCCACTGCGACAGCAAAACGCTCCCAAACGCTCTGCGCCGCCTTCACCGAGATCTGCTGGCCGATGATCGAGCGCGCAAGCGTCTGGAAGGCGTCGCCGCGGCTGGCCATGGTCAGCCCTTTGTACTGAACGATCAGTGCGCCCATGACCGGATCGGCGGCGCCGAGCTCGCGGGTGGCGCGTTTCCAGTACGCGGGTGTTTGGGTTTTCATTGGTCGCGGCGCTGCTGCAGGCGGTGGCGCCAGGACAGGCGCACGTGGATTTTCCAGGCGGTGTCGACGATCAGGTAACCCGCGGCCGCCAGCGTGATCCCGAGCAGCGGCAGGCCGACAGCCAGCGGCTTGCCCATCGAGACCATCCAGTCAAACAGCGCCGGGATCCAGCTGGTCAGCGTATGGCCTTCCATGCTGAAAGTCGACGGCATGCCGTTGCCGTTCTCCGCCATGGTTACCAGCGCGCCGTAGCGGTATGCGAGGTAATACAGCGGCACTATGGTCAGCGGGTTGGTGTACAGCGTCACCAGCGCCGCCACCGGCAGGTTGACACGGAGCAGGATCGACAGAATCACGCCGCTGATGATCTGCAGCGGACCCGGCACCAGCCCGGCGAACAGGCCCACTGCAACGCCGCCGGCAACCGAACGCCGATGCAGATGCCAGAGATTGTGGTGTTTCAGCCATGGTCCGAAGCGCGCGATCCAGCGGTTGCCGGTGATCGACTCGTGCGAGGGCAGGTACTTGCGGAAGTATTTGCGCGGCATGAAGTGCTTCCGGGCTCTTGCGGTCAGCGCGGCAGCTTGCGCCGCGTTAGGGAACGATGGTTGCACATATTATCGCTTTCGCTGCCGGCGTCTGGGTTCTGCAGCAGCAGGAGCAGTTGCCACCCCTGCACTGGGGCTGGCTGCTGCCGCCGGTCCTGCTGTTCGCGGCGGCGCTGCACGGCGGCGGATGGCGCGCCGCCCCGCGCGCGGCGATCACGCTGGCCTGTGCCGCGGCCGCAGGCTTTTGGTGGGCTGCTGCCTGCGCCCACTGGCGTCTTGCCGATCATCTGCCTCCGGAATGGGAATCACGCGACATCATGGTCAGCGGTGTCGTCGCCGGCCTGCCGCAGCCTTATGACCGCAGCCTCCGTTTCGAGTTCGACGTCGAACAGGTGCTGACGCCACAAGCGCAGGTTCCGCAACGCATCGTGCTGTCGTGGTGGGGGCGCGGCGCCCGTGATGGCGGTCCGCTGCAGTTGCCCGAGGTCCATGCCGGGGAGCGCTGGCAACTGACGGTGCGGTTGAAACGTCCGCACGGCCTCGCCAATCCGCAGGGCTTCGATTACGAGGCCTGGTTGCTCGAACGCGGCATCCGTGCCACCGGTTACGTGCGCCCGAAAAGTCAGTCGCGGCGCCTTGATGCCGCAGCCTCCGGTTTTGATTATCGCCTTGAAGCCCTGCGCGAGCGGCTACGCGGTCGCATTCGCGCGGTGCTCGGCGATGCGCCTGCCGCCGGCGTCATCGTTGCGCTGGCGATGGGCGACCAGCGCGCGATTCCGCCGGAGCAGTGGCAAACGTTCACGCGCACCGGGGTCAATCACCTGATGAGCATCTCAGGTCTGCATGTGACCATGCTCTCGGGCCTCGCATTTGCTCTGGCGAATCTGCTGTGGCGGCGCAGCGCGCGGCTGACGCTGGCCTTGCCCGCGGTGAAAGCCGCCGCGGTCATCGGCTTTGTGATCGCACTGGCCTATGCCTTGCTCGCGGGGTTTGCGGTACCGGCACAGCGCACGGTGTTCATGCTCGCGGTGGTTGCGGCGGCGCTGTGGTCAGGACGGATCACAGCAGCCGGGCCGGTGCTGGCACTGGCGCTGTTCGCGGTGCTGGTGATTGATCCCTGGGCGGTCAATGCACCGGGCTTCTGGCTGTCCTTTGGCGCGGTGGCGGTGATCATGTGGGTGTCGGTCAACCGCCTGCGCCAGCCGCACTGGCTGGTCACCTGGGGACGGGTGCAGTGGGCGGTGACGCTGGCGCTGATTCCGCCATTGCTGGCGATGTTCCAGCAGGTGTCGCTGGTGTCGCCGCTGGCCAATGCGCTGGCGATTCCGCTGGTGAGTTTTGTCGTGGTGCCGCCGGCGCTGGCCGGCATGCTGCTGCCTTTCGATGCGTCGCTGCATTTCGCACACTGGGTGATGGCCGGCTGCCTGCGGGTCCTGGAATGGCTGGGTCAATGGCCCGAAGCGGCCTGGCAGCAGCATGCGCCGCCAGTCTGGACGGTGGTCGTCGCCCTCGCCGGCACGGCCTGGCTGCTGTTGCCGCGCGGATTTCCGGCGAGATGGATTGGCGCATTGGCACTGCTGCCCATGTTTCTGATCGTACCCGCTCCGCCTCCCGAAGGCGCGCTGAGGCTGACCGTGCTCGATGTCGGGCAGGGACTTGCCGTGGTCGCCCAGACCCGGAACCATGCGCTGTTGTTCGACGCGGGTCCTGCCTTTGGCCCCGGCGCCGACAGCGGCAGCCGCGTGATCGTACCTTTCCTGCGCGCGACGGGCATCCGCCGGCTCGACATGCTGGTCATCAGCCACGATGATGCCGACCATACCGGCGGCGCGCTGTCAGTGCTGCAGGCCCTGCCGGTGGATACCCTGCTGACGTCGCTGCCTGATCTCGACCCGCTATTGCTGCTCGGTCCCGAGGAACAGCGCTGCATGGCCGGGCAGGCCTGGAGCTGGGATGGCGTGGCTTTCGAAATGCTTTACCCCGACGCCGCAATGCGCGAAGCGGAAAAGCTGAAGGACAATGAACGCAGCTGCGTGTTGAAAATCACCACTGCGGCGGGCAGCGTGCTGATACCCGCCGACATCGAACGCCGCGGCGAGCAGACGCTGCTCTCGGCAGCGGCAGAACAGCTGAAGTCGGATGTGCTGATCGCGCCGCACCAGGGCAGCCGCACCTCTTCATCACAGGCCTTCGTCGAAGCTGTCGCACCGCGGCTGGTGATTTTTCCCGTCGGTTACCGCAATCCTTTCCGGCATCCACACCCGGAGGTGGTCGCGCGTTATGCCGCGTCGGGCAGCGTGGGGGCAAGGACCGATCAGGGCGGGGCGATTTCAGTGGAGTTGCAGGTCGGGAAACCGCTGTCGGCGGTGCGCTATCGCGATCGCCATGTGCGTTACTGGCATGCGCCGCGGGACGGCGCGGCGGTGGAAGCGCTGCTTTCGGCGAATATGTAAAAATATCAATAAAAACAAATACTTATGAACAATGTCCGGAGAATAAATGGAATTTAATCAAAGGCTTGTGATGATTCCAGCGGGTTTTTTCTGCGAGTACCCGGTTACGATGTGACGGCATGTTGAGGAAAATGGATTGCATGAACGTGGTCGCGGAATACGCAGGGCGTATCAAGCGCGCCGTTTGGTGTCCGAAACAAAAGCCATCCCTGTGTCCCTGACCCTTGTCGACGCCTTCGCACTCTTCGCCGCGATGGGCGTGCTCGCTGCCGTCCCCAGCCTGAGCGTGCTCGCCGTCAGCGCCCGTGCTGCTTCCGCCGGTTTCCGGCAGGGTGCATGGGTCACGCTGGGCATCGTCGCCGGTGACACGGTGTTCATCGTGCTGGCGATTTTCGGCCTGCAATGGCTGGCGGCAGCGCTGGGAGATGCCTTCGTCTGGCTGAAGTATCTCGGCGCTGCCTATCTGCTGTGGCTGGGTTTCCGGCTGTGGCGCGCCGACACGGCAGTGGAGGCTCGGGCGGCCAGTGGCGTTGCGGCTTCGACCTCGAGTTTCATGTCCGGCCTGCTGCTGACGCTGGGCGACCACAAGGCAATACTGTTCTATCTCGGCTTTTTTCCGGCTTTCATTGACCTGGCTGCTCTTACCCCGGCTGATGCGCTGGCAGTGGTGGTGATTGCCGCGATCGCGGTCGGCGGCGTCAAGCTGGCGTATGCGGTTGCAGCGAGCCGGGCGGGTTTGGTGGCCGGGCCGCGGTTGGGGCGGATGCTCAACCGTGTTGCCGGAGGGGTGTTGCTGGCTGCCGGTGTTTACCTGATGTTCAGGACCTGATCCTGCGATGTGGCTGACCGTCAAGATCGGCATGTTCTACGGTGCGCCCGTGCTTGCGCTGCTGTTGGCCCTGGCGGTGCTTGTTTTGCTGTGGCTGCGCGCTCGCCGGGGGCGGATCAGCCGCCTGCAGGCCGCGTTGCGCTCCCTGTGGACCTTGTTGCTGCCGGCGTCCGCGGTGCTGCTGATATGGCTGACCGGGGAAATTGCCGGTTATTTTTCCGCGCCGCGCGAGCGTTACGTCTGGGATGCCGAAATTTCGCTGAACCTGCTGCTTGCGCTGCTTCCGGTGGGGGTTTACCTCGCTGCCGCAATCGGCGGACTGCTGCTGCTGTTCTGGATCGCGCTGTCGCTAAACTGCGTCAAACGCTGATTCCCGGGCAAAGGGCAATCGCGTCAAGAACTTAGCTTTTCGCCCGGGAATGCCCCTGTGCGCATTGGGCGCACTGTCAAATCCCGGTAAAATACGGCGATGCAAGACCTGCAAATCCGACAATACCGTCCGCGTCACCCGGGCCGCAGGGCCGGCCCGCGGCAATTCCATGACTGAAGTCGTCAATCCCGCCGCCGAAGCCGCGCCTTTTGCCAGGGTTTACGGCCAGCCGGTGCTGGAAATCCCGCAGGATCTCTACATTCCGCCGGATGCGCTGGAGGTGTTCCTGGAGCAGTTCGAGGGGCCGCTCGACCTGCTGCTCTACCTGATCCGCAAGGAGAACATCAGCGTTCTCGATATCCCGATGGCCAAGCTGACCGAGCAGTACCTGGTCTATGTCGAGATGATGCGTTCCCAGCAACTGGAGCTGGCGGCCGAGTACCTGCTGATGGCGGCGATGATGATCGAGATCAAGTCGCGGATGCTGCTGCCGCGGCCGGCAAACACCGACATCGAGGAAGATCCGCGCGCCGAGCTTGTGCGCCGGCTGATGGAATACGAGCAGATGAAGCTCGCGGCGCACAAGCTGAACGAGCTGCCGCAGGCAGGGCGCGATTTCACGTTGGTGCAGGTGCTGTTCGAGCGCGAGGCGGTGTTGCGCCTGCCCGACGTCAGCATCGAGGACCTCAAGCATGCCTGGCTGACACTGCTGCAGCGGGCTTCGGTCAACCGCCATCACCGCATCACCCGCGAGCAGCTGTCGGTGCGCGAGCACATGACGCGCATCCTGCGCCTGTTGCAGACCGAGGAATTCATCGCCTTCGAAAAGCTGTTCACGCCGGAGCAGGGCGTGCCGGTGCTGGTGGTGTCCTTCCTCGCGGTGCTGGAGCTGGCCAAGGAAACGCTGCTCGAGATCAGCCAGGAGCAGGCCTACGCGCCGATTTACGTCAAACTGCGCAGCAATGCGATTGCTGCGGTCAAATAAACAGAACGAAGAGCCATGGAAGAAGAGCAAGTCCGGGAAGATCTGGAAGAGGGTCAGGAACAGGTCGGCGAAGACGGCGCGGCGCCTGAAGGGCTGGATCTCGCCCGCGTCAAGCATGTGCTGGAGACCGCGCTGCTGGTCACCCAGGAGCCGATGTCGCTGAACGACCTGAAGAAGCTGTTCGACGAAAAGATCGACAACGGCACGCTGCGCAAGGTGCTCGATGACCTTCGCGACGACTGGGATGGACGCGGTGTGGAACTGGTCAGCGTGGCCTCGGGCTGGCGTTTCCGCGCGCGCCCCGAATCGCAGAGATTCCTCGACCGGCTGAATCCGCAGAAGCCGCCGAAGTATTCGCGGGCGGTGCTTGAAACCATCGCTATCATCGCCTACAAGCAGCCGGTGACGCGCGGCGACATCGAGGAAATCCGCGGCGTGACGGTATCGCCGGGCATCCTGAAGGCACTGGAGGCCCGTGGCTGGATCGACGTCATCGGTCACCGCGAGGTGCCGGGCCGTCCGGAGATTTTCGCGACCACCAAATCCTTTTTGGACGACCTCAACCTGCGTTCGCTGGAGGAATTGCCGCCGCTGTCCGAACTGGGCAGCCTGGTCGAGCAGAACCCGAATGCGGAAATAGACCTCGAGGCGGCGCTGGCGGCGACCCTGCCTTCGGCGAGCATGGCCGAGGGCGTGATGGATGCAGACGAGTCTGACGATGATGCGGAATCCGGCGACGGTGCGGAGGAGTTTTCCGCATCCGCGGAAATGCCCGAAGAGGCCGAAGCGGCTGAAGACACCGGGAATGCCGGGACGATCGCAGCAGACGAAGAGTCCGCCACCAGGCTGCATTAGAAATCCATCGCGCGGCGGATCCGCAGCGCGCCTCAGGCGGTGAGCCGGCGGTAAATGTCCGCGACCTTCAGCGGCAGTCGCTCCACGTTGTCAACCAGAGTCCAGTTCACCGGCCCGTAGAGGTGCGGCAGGTAGTCGCGTGCCTCGTGGTCGATGGTGATGCAGAAGGGGCGGATGCCCGAGCGGTGGGCTTCGATCAACGCCTGGCGGGTGTCCTCGATGCCGTATTCCCCACGATAGTGGTCGCTGTAGTCATCGGGTTTGCCGTCTGACAGCGTGACCAGCAGCTTGGTGCGTGCATCGACGCCGTTGAGCATGGCGCTCAGATGCCGGATCGCCGCCCCCATCCGCGTATAGTCCTTCGGCGCAATGGCGGCAATGCGGCCGCGGACTGTGTCATCGTAATCTTCGTTGAAGCGCTTGATGCGGTAAATCTCGCAGCGCTGGCGGGTGACGCCGGAAAAGCCGTAGATCGCATAACGGTCACCGAGTACCTCCAGCGCTTCGCAGAGCATCACCAGTGCCTCGCGCTCGGCGTCGTTGATCCAGCCCTTGGTCGAACCGCTCATGTCGACCATGAACAGTGCAGCGAGGTTGCGCTCCGCCTTGTGGCGCCGGGTGAGCAGCCTCTCCGGCAGTTCCATGCCGGCTCTCAGGTCGGCATAGCCCTCGACCAGCGCGTCGAAGTCGATGTCGTCACCGCTGGCCTGGCGCTTGAGCAGCCTGTCCTCGCCGCGCAGCACCTCGAAACTGCGCTTGAGTTGCGCGATCTGCGGCCGGTAACGGGACAGCACCGATTCTACAAAGCCGTTGTCGGCCGGCTGCACATCGGTCTCGCGCAGCGCGCACCAGTTCTTGCGGTAGTGCCGGCGCCGGCAATCCCACTCGTCGTAGAAGTGCACATCGCTGACAGGTACTGCCTGCGCCGATGTCTCGTCGGCCTCGGGTGCAGAGGCATCGTCACGTTCAGTGCGGGCGGCACTGCCAGCGTCTTCGAGGTAATCGTCGGGTATTTCACCGAGGTCCTGCAGGATTGAATCGATCAGCTGTGCCAGGGGCTGCGGAGGGCGCAGGGGATGACCGTCGAGCCGCAGTTCGAAGTCGCGACTGCCGTCGCCGCCTGAACTAGGACCGACATCGATGCTGAAACGGCCTTCCGCGGCAGCCGCGGCGTTTTCCGGCGGGGGCTGTTGCCGCATCAGATCGGCGAGCGCGGCGGCGAATTCGCTGCGTTCGCGTTGCAGCCGTGCAGCACGCACTGCGCCGGTGCCGGCGCGCAGCCTGAAACTCCAGGGAGGCTCCGGTGGCTCGGGACCGTCGTACAGCCGTTCGAGCAGTCTGAGGCTGTCGGCGACGGTGGCGTCGGCGGCGGCGAGTTCCGCGCAGCGCGGGTCAGGTGGATGACCGCGCAGCCTTGCCATCGTGCGCGCAAGACCGGGAAACATTCTCGCAAGCCTCGCCTCCAGGCGTAGACCTTCGAGGCGGGCAAGCAGCAGACCCGCACGCGCCGGATCGGCATAGGCCGCGCAGGCTGCTGCGAGGTCGGGCTGCCAGGTGCCGTAGCGTCCCTGAGCCCAAAGCAGTGCGACGAGAATGCGATAGACCGCGAAATTGTCGGTCTTGTCGGGGAAGAGGGCGATGCGCGGAGGCAGATACAGGGTTTCGGTATCGGTGCCGGCATCCTCCGCGATGTCCAGTTTTAGGCGCCGTCCGGCGAGACCGCAGACGAACAGCTCGAGCACCCGCGCGTATTCGGCGAAAGTCGCGGCATGCACTTCGGTCATTTGCCGGCCAAAGGTTTCGAATTGCCTGAATTCCTGCGCACCCTGGTGGAGTCCGTCGCGATCGTAGACATCCATTGCGTGGATGATCCAGGCCTCGGCGGTGACGACATCAAAGCTTTTAAGGGCGGCGGGTGCCGCGGCTGCGAACTGGTAGGCCATTTCGTAATTGCTGCGGCCAATCACCTCGATCCAGTGCAGCACGAAATCCTGGTCGTGGCGGTCGAGCGCTGCAATTGCTTCTGCCAGGGGGGCTGCGCTGCGGCGCGAGGACAGCACCGGGCCGAGCAGGTAGTCGAGCCTGTCGCGCAGTTCCTTGGCGTTCAGCGGCGCGGTCATCGGGCGTGCGCCGGGCCGCGCTCAGAATACCGAAGCGGTGAATTCGTCGATCGCGCGCAGCATTTCCGGATCATCGCACAAGGCCTCCGCGATTGCGCCATGGCAGGCGGCCGCGGCCGGGATGCCGCGGGCAATCAGCTTGGCGGCATGCACCAGCAGGCGCGTCGATGCTCCCTCGTCCAGACCATTGCCCTTGAGGTTGCGGGTCATCTGCGCGAGCCGTACCAGAGCAGCGGCTGTCGCGGCACTGGCGCCCGACTCCCTGCGGATGATGACTTCTTCCAGCGCAGCGTCGGGGTACTGGAATTCGATCGCGACGAAACGCTGGCGCGTGCTTTGTTTCAGTTCCTTGAGCACGCTCTGGTAGCCGGGGTTGTAGGACATCGCGAGCAGGAATTCGGGCGGCGCCTTCAGCAACTCGCCGTGTTTCTCCATCGGCAGGATGCGCCGGTCGTCGGCGAGCGGGTGGATGACCACCGTGGTATCGCGCCGCGCCTCGACGACTTCATCGAGATAGCAGATCGCGCCTGCACGTACGGCGCGGGCCAACGGGCCGTCGACCCACAGGGTTTCGTTGTTGGTGATCAGGTAGCGGCCGACGAGGTCGGCAGCGGTGAGATCGTCGTGACAGGACACGGTGATCAGCGGGCGCTTCAGCCGCCAGGCCATGTGTTCGATGAAGCGGGTCTTGCCGCAGCCGGTGGGCCCCTTCAGCAATACCGGCAGTGTGCTGGCGTATGCCGCTTCGAACAGCGCGATCTCGCTGCCGACAGGCTCGTAGTAAGGCTCGGTCGCGATGATTCGGGCTTCGCCCTGCAGCGGCCGTGCTTTCAGCGGAGTGGCTCGGCTGGGCACGGGTCAGTCCGGCCTGGCAACGACGTCTTGGGCAGGCGTCAGCCCTGTTTGTCGGACTGTTCTCAAATATTTGATTTTATTCATATTATTTTGAACCGGGCACTTGCCGGATCTCGAATTCGAGAGTTTGCAGGTCACCGAACACATAGGTCTTTGGCGCGCTGACGCCGGCGACGCTGCCGGGATCGATACGCAGAGTTTCGCCATCCTTAATGTTGCGGATACGCTCGATGACGGGGCGGTGTTCGTGGCCATTGCACACAAGATCGAAGTCACCGGTCAGCGCCATCGCCTTGGCGTAGTGCGGGTAGTGCACCATGAAAATCCGCCGCTCTGCGAGCACCAGCGATCCGTCCTGCCCGTGGTAGTGCAGGCGGTTTTTCGGGTCCTGTGCCCACTTGGAGAGGTAATACAGATCGCCGGTGTTGTTGCCGTGGATCATGTGGATCGGCAGGCCGAATCCGACGACGGCATGCAATGTGGACGGCGCAATGAGATCGCCGCAGTGCAATATGACTTGCGCGCCCAGCGCCTTGGCTTCGGCGATCGCAGCGGCAAAGGGTTCGCGATGGTCGTGGCTGTCAGAGACGATGCAGATTTTCAGGGGGCACCTCCATTTCAGGGCGATTCTACTCCGCGCCATCCCAAGTATTTTCTATGACGACATAACCTTTTTTTCACGTATGCTGGGCAAGGGCTGTTTAAAATCCCGGCACCAAAAAGGAGGGAGGCAGATGTTCACCAGCAATCCGTTCGCCGAGCTTACGGCGTCCATTTCGCCCGCCATGATGCAGACTTTCGTCATCGTCATGGTTTTACTGGTTGTCGCGGGCACCCTGTTCGACGTTGTCCACAAGGGCAGCGCCAGGTATTTTTTCGAAAACATGCGCAGGTCGAAGGCGAAGGCCAAGAAGCAGCTGAGTGGTGGTGATGTGGCCGCCATCGCAGTCCAGACCGTGGTTGTCGACGTGCTGGCCTCAGGCGAGTTCTGCAATGTCCGTCGCCGCATCGCGCACCTGCTGACGATGTACGGCTTCGTGCTCTATGCTGTGACCACCGTGCTGATGGTGTTCTGCTACCCGACCGCGATGAATGCAGCACCGGCGATCGTGCCCCAGCTGTGGTGGCTGGGCGGCCTGATGGTCTGTGTCGGCGGCTACTGGTTCTGGTTCTTTATCCGCGTTGACGTGTCGGCCGAGGGCAATTCGCCATTCCGGGTGATGCGCGCCGACCTGTTCGTGCTGTCGCTGCTGGCCAGCGTGACGCTGGGTCTGGTCTGGGCCTGGATGCAGACCAAGGGCATGGCCGGATCGATGGTGCTGTTCGCGCTCTACATCATCGCCACCACGGTATTGTTCGGATCGGTGATCTGGTCGAAGTTCGCGCACATGTTCTTCAAGCCCGCCGCAGCCTTCGAGAAAAGGCTGGGCAAGGCCAACGGCACGGCGGAGAACCTGCCGACGCTCACCCGCGACGATCCCGAACAGCAGCAGCGGCATTCGATGGAGCTGTTGCGGGATGCGCCGATGGACATGGGGCTCGGCATCAAGCGCGAAGCGCCCCGTCACTACTAAAAAACCCAGTTCTACCGGAAGAGATCAAGGAGCTGACTTATGCCTACCTTTGTCTACATGACAAGGTGCGACGGATGCGGACACTGTGTCGACATCTGCCCGTCCGACATCATGCACATCGACAAGACCTACCGACGTGCCTACAACATCGAGCCCAACATGTGCTGGGAGTGTTACTCCTGCGTCAAGGCTTGCCCGCAGAACGCGATCGACGTACGCGGTTATGCAGACTTTGCGCCGCTAGGCCACAGCGTGCGCGTCCAGCGCGACGAGCAGAAGGGCACGATCGCCTGGAAAATCAAGTTCAGGAACGGCACCGAGAAGAATTTCCTGTCGCCGATCACCACCAAGCCCTGGGGAACCGCTATTCCCAAGCTCGCGGAAGTTCCCGGTCCGAGCAAGGAAATGCGCGACAGCCAGTTGCTGTACAACGAACCGAAATGGATCCGCATGGATGACGGCGGCCTGCATACGCTGAAATCCAACGGGCTGACGATGAAGAAAGGCGTGTACTACTAATGGCTTACGAAACGATCGTCGAAGACGGCATCGACATTCTGGTCGTCGGTGCGGGCCTTGGCGGCACGGGTGCCGCATGGGAGGCCAGGTTCTGGGGGCAGGACAAGAAGATTGTCATTGCCGAGAAGGCCAACATCGATCGCTCCGGCGCGGTCGC
>CAYSQJ010000015.1:0-38231 GCA_964433345.1 uncultured Bordetella sp. | reverse complement strand
TCCACCGCAACATGGCGCTGCTCGGCTGCAACACCATCGCCGACATCGGCCCGCAATGCCTGCTCTTCGCCGACAAACACGAACTGCGTCCGCCGAAAGAGCGCCCGCAACTGCGCGTCGTCGAAGGCAAAGCTGCGGAGTCTTAAACAATCGTTTCGATATAACTCCCTCTCCCCGCTTGCGGGGAGAGGGCTGGGGTCAAGGGAACACTTGGAGCGAAGCAGAGGGGCTACCGAGAACCCTCACCATTCCCAATCAAACCCCACCGTCATGCCGGCCCCCGAGCCGGCATCCAGCAAACCCGGCCTCCTGAACAGGAACAGCCGGGCTTCATTTTTATCAATAAAATCAAATACTCATAAAAAAACAGGGAGGCACCCCACGATCCCCGGGCGACCTCCCCTCGCGCCACACACACGCATGAAATCCAGTGCAGGGCCGCAGCCCCGCGCCATCACTTGTCCTTGCGCTTGCGATCCTTGATCACCGTGAATGCGATGAAGCCGCCGACCATCGCAACCATCAACAACACCACTATGATCATCGCCCACGGACTCGCCGGCGGTGGCGGCACGACGGCAGCAGACTCGTCAGCCCAGGCCGACAGCGAGAACAATGCAAGACTTGCAGCAGGAATGATTTTTTTCATCACGAACTCCTCCGGAAAAACGGAAAGCAGTCCGCGTCATCGCTGACACGGCAAAGCGGACTGGCGATCGTGATGTTTGCAGAAGCTTCTTGCGCGGGACTTGCGGGAACTTGCGTGAAGCTTGCGACAGCAGTTCCTGGAAAAAATCAGGCGCGATGTTTCGAGACCGGCCTGATTGAAAAACTTCCGGAGCGCTCTACTCCGCTGCCGGTGGCGGTGCAGCCTTGGCGGCCCGCGATGACGGACCCCAAAGTATCCAGCCGCCGATGCCCATCATCAGCAGCAGAAAACCTGCGACCAGGATCAGCAGGCTGTGATTGACCCAGGCCGCCGACAGTCCCGGACGGCTCTCGCGCTCGACTGCCACCGGCGCCGGCGGCGCCACGGGCACAGGCTGCACCGGTGGCTGCGCAATGGCCGCCTTCGCGCGCATCGCCTCGAGCCCGCGCTGCAGTTCCTTCACCGCAACTTCCATCGCTGCCACGCGTTCGAGCATGCCGGCGAGTGTTTGCCCCTGTGCATCGACTTCCGACTGCATGCGCTCGATCTCGCGCACCCAGCGTGCATCGTTCGCGGAAGCGCGCGTGGGCGAACGCGCAGCAGCCGGCTGGCGCAGCGCCACCGGCGCGAACACCGCACCGCGATCGGCATTGCCGCCGACCTGAACCACATAGGCCCGCCGTTCGCGCGGCCCCGGCGCCACGCGCTCGACCAGCAGCGCGACCTGCGCCGCAACGACCGGCCGCGCGGACTGCACACTGTAATAGGGACGGCCGTCGGCGCGCAGATCAAATTGAAAACGCGCGGCGGCGAGGGCGGGATCGTACTGAAGGCCGGCCGGCGCATAGGCCTCGGCCGGTGCGAGCTGCAGCACGGGCACTTCGGCTTCGGTGTAGCGGGCGGGCACTTCGATTTCCGCACGCAGCGGTTCACCCGCAGAAGACAGCAGCACCATCCGGCCCCACTCCGCCGCAATGGCCGACGACGCGATCGGCAGCAAGATCGCCGCCCAGAAACCGCGCCAGCTCAGGATGGAACGAACGATGACAACTCCCGCCGGTTGAACTGGGCGGAAAAGTACTCCTTTACTGGAGGAAATGCAAGCAAGTCATTATTAATATTGGAGTTTTACGGATTTCAGGGAATCCGACTCGGCACCGATTCGTGGCCGGATCATGAAAGTCCGGCCACGCGGCTGAACCTGGAGCTCAGAGCTTCTCCAGCGCTGCCGCAACGGCCTGCCCCGCAGCCAGCAAGTCCGCCAGCAAGCGATCATCAATATTCAGGTCGCCCTCGTACTCGCCGAGATTGCGCACTTCATGGCATTTCGCCAGTACGCGCCACACCTCCGGCCCCAGGCCCAGCGTATGCGGCAGCACCTGAAAAACGATGTACCGATTGGCCGGGCGATAGCCTTGCCGCCGCAGTGCCGCAAGACACAGGGCATGAGCCGCGTTGTAGGCCAGATCAAACCGGCCCTCCAGCGACAAACCGGTATTCGATGCATCTTTCAGCCGCGAAAGCCCCGATCGCTTCAGACCCGCGAACTCCTGCGCATCCGGCGGCTCCGCGCGCAGGGATTTGCCGGGACCACTCAGCGCCTCAAGTGGCGAAGTCATGCAGGTCTCCGATCACCGGCAGTCGCGGCTGCGACCAAATGCGCTTGATGAAGGCATTGTCCGAGCGCAGACGCTTGTCGAGCTCCCTGCGCGAATACACAGTCGGATTGACCGTGCGTCCGAGCTGCGCGGCCGCGTCCTCCAGCGCACCGAACAGCTCGGCATAGGACAAGGTGTCGCTGATCACCATCAGGTCGATGTCGCTGTCTGCAGTGTCCTGCTGTTTGGCGACCGAGCCGTACACAAACGCATTCTCGATCCCGGACTTCAGCGGCTGCAGGGCCGCGCGCAGCACATCCACCAGCCCCGAAGTCTTCAGCACCAGTCCGCGCAGCTCCGCATAAACCGGTGATCCGGGATTGGCCTGGTAATGCTTCTGGTTGCCCACCCGCGTGACCGTGGCGAGACCCGACGATTCAAGGCGCGCCAGCTCGCGCTGGACGGCACCCGTGCCCGAGCCCGCGAGTTCGATCAGTTCGTTGGCGTAGAAACTGCGCCCCGGATTGCCGAACAACAGCCCCAGCACACGCTGCTGCACCTTGGTGAACAGTGCATCGGCAAGACCCACGGGCTCCGTTGCCGCAGCTCCGGCCTTGCGGGCGGTCTTTTTCGCCTTTTTCCTTATCGTTCCCATTTTGGGTATGTTAAACCCCAAATTGGGTATTATCAACCCCGGGCTGCCCTACACCGCATTCCCCGCCGCCTGCCCCGAAGCCCAGGCCCACTGGAAGTTGTAACCGCCGAGCCAGCCGGTGACATCGACCACCTCGCCGATGAAATGCAGCCCCGGCACGCTGCGCGCCTCCAGCGTCTGCTGCGACAGCGCATCGGTATCCACGCCGCCCAGCGTGACCTCGGCCTTGGCATAACCCAGCGTGCCCGAGGGCTGGATCGGCCAACCCTTCAGCGTCTGCGCGATCTCGACGAGCACCGCCTTCGACAACTGCGCCAGCGGTTGCGTCCAGCCGTGCAGCTCGGCGAAGCCCAGCGCAAAACGCCGCGGCAGATGTTCCGCCAGCACCGCGCCCAGCGCCTGCTGCCCGCGGCGATGCCGGTCGATCCATTCAGCGGCATCGATCTCCGGCAACAGATCCAGCGCCACCGGCCCGCGCGCGCCGCCGAGCTGCCAGTACGACGACACCTGCAGGATCGACGGCCCCGACAGGCCGCGATGGGTCACCAGCGCCGCCTCGCGGAACGCAGGCCAGCGTTCACCGCGCGGCTGCTGCACGCAGGAGGTCACCGCATCGAAGGACGAACCGGACAGCGCACCGAAACGCGCCAGCCATTCCGGCGGCAGCGCCAGCGGCACCAGCGCGGGCTTCGGCGGCACGATGGGCAGACCGAACTGCTCGGCCAGGCGATAACCGAAAGGCGTGGCGCCGATTTTGGGGATCGACAGCCCGCCGGTGGCCACCACCAGCGCGCGGCTGCGATAAGTGCCCTGCGTGGTCGCCACCTCGAAACCCGGCGCATCATCCGCCGTCCGCGCCACCCGCTCCACCGTCACCGGCATTGCCCATTGCACACCCGCGGCATCACATTCGGACTTCAGCATCGCGATGATCTGCAGCGCGCTGTCATCGCAGAACAGCTGGCCGAGATTGCGCTCGTGATAGCGGATGTTGTGGCGCTCGATCAGCGCGATGAAATCCCGCGGCGTGTAACGCGCCAGCGCGGAGCGGCAGAAATGCGGATTGCGCGACAGGAAATTGCGCGGCCCGACTTCACGATTGGTGAAATTGCAGCGACCACCGCCGGAGATGCGGATTTTTTCAGCGAGCTTCTCGGCGTGATCGATGATCAACACCCGCCGCCCGCGCGCACCGGCCACCGCCGCGCACATCATGCCGGCAGCGCCGGCACCCACCACGATGACATCAAAATCCATGTGCAGCCCGAAGCAAAAGGACGCGCATCATACCGCGCCCCCTCATCACCCCGTAGCCCGGAGGACGGCCAAAGGCCGGAGTCCGGGGGCCGTGGTGGCCAGTGCAATGGTTGCCCCGGATTTCGCGTCGCTCTCCCCCAAGAGGACTTCCTTCGGGGCGCCCCCCAAGGGGACTTCCTTCGGGGCGCGCATGAATGACGTCACCATCACATCGTCATTCCGGACGTGCAACGCACGATCCGGAATCCAGGCAGTGCTGTGACCACCCCCCCTAGATTCCGGCTTCCGCCGGAATGACGGCAACACCACCTCGTCATTCCGGACGTGCAACGCACGATCCGGAATCCAGACAGTGCTGCGACCACCCCTCTGGATTCCGGCTTGCGCCGGAATGACGGCAACACCACCTCGTCATTCCGGACGTGCAACGCACGATCCGGAATCCAGGCAGTGCTGCACCCCCCTGGATTCCGGCTTTTCCCCAAGGGGACTTTCTTCGGCGCGCGCTCTTAACGCCTTGAGGCCTCAGCGCCGCAGACCCTGCACCGTCAGCAGCTGCGCCGGTTCACCGACCTCGGCGACATCCTCTTCCTCGTGATCGAGCAGCCCGGCGACCGAGCATTGCGGAGCGGAAACCCTGCGCTGGATGATCATCCTGCCGTTGATATGGCCGTCCATGCCGCAGAATTTCTGGCGTTCGACGTCGACAAACTCGAACTCGTATGCATCGGCCGAAATGCGAATCAGAAACAGGCCCTGCGGCGTCTGCACCCGGGTCGCCCCGTCGGGCGTCAGGCGCCATTTGATGAAAGGATCATCGCGCCGCATGTCCATGGAACAGGTGCGCGGCCGCCGCTTGCTGTAGAACGCAAAGCTGGCGATCTGCCCGCCCTGCGCCTCCAGCGCCATGCGCGCATGCAGGTCCTCGACGCCGCTCTTGCAGTCGATCTGCTCGATGTTGCCGCTCAGCGCGGGCAGCATCCGGTCGCCCGGGACATCGGCCATGCGGTCGATTTCCTCCTGCACCTCCGCCGGCGTCTCCACCACCGGCACGTGGATCACCAGCTCCGGCGGCGGCGGGCGCATCACCAGCGGCTGCTGCTGCGCGCAGGCCCCCAGCAGCAGGGCCAGCAATGCGGGCAGGTATCCGGGCTTCAGGGCCCGGCGCAGCGGCTGAATGTCGATATGCACTCCAGTCTGAGTCGGATGTTTTGCCGGAGTTCCCGCCTGTGCAATTCTCCGTCACGACCTAATCGTCATACATGCGCGCCCCGAAGGAAGTCCCCTTGGGGGACGCCCCGGAGGAAGTCCCCTTGGGGGACGAGCCGGAATCCAGGGATTTGGTCACAACACTGCCTGGATTCCGGATCGTGCCTTGCACGTCCGGAATGACGAAGTGGTGTTGACGTCATTCATGCGCGCCCCGAAGGAAGTCCCCTTGGGGGGCGCCCCGAAGGAAGTCCCCTTGGGGGACAAGCCGGAATCCAGAGGGGTGGTCGCAGCACTGCCTGGATTCCGGATCGCACTGCTTGCGTCCGGAATGACGATGTGGGGTTGCCGTCATTCCGGCGCAAGCCGGAATCCAGGGGGGGTTGGTCATAGCACTGCCTGGATTCCGGATCGCACTGTGTGCGTCCGGAATGACGATGAGGTTGTGACGTCATTCCGGCGGAAGCCGGAATCCAGAGGGGTGGTTACAACACCGCCCGGATTACGGATCGTGCATTGCACGTCCGGAATGACGAGGTGGTGTTGCCGTCATTCCATCACGACCCCCGTCGCGGTCGGTCTAGGCCATGACCGCCACATCCGCGGATTTCTGGATATCCATTTCGGTCAGCGCGATGACCTCGTCCGCGGTGAATCCCGGTGCGACTTCCAGTAGCCGGCAGACGCCGTTCTCGAACTTGAGCACCGCGAGGTCGGTCACCACATAATCCACGCAGCCGCGCCCGGTCAGCGGGAAGCGGCATTTCTTCTTCAGCTTGGGCCGGCCCTTGCTGTCGCAATGCTCCATCACGATGATCAGCTCGGCGCCGCCGGAGACCAGGTCCATCGCGCCGCCGATGCCGCCAAGTTTTTCGTTCTGCGTGCTCCAGTTGGCGACGCTGCCGTCCTGGTCGACCTCGTAGGCGCCGAGCACCACGGTGTCGATGCGGCCGCCGCGCGCCATTTCAAACGAGGTCACCGAATCAAAAAACGACGCGCCGGGCTTGAGCTCGATGTACTGGCCGCTGGCGTTGTAGTAATCGGGGTCCACCGCATCGCCGGTCACCATCCGACCGTAACCGAGCACGCCGTTTTCGGCATGGAGCACGATGTCGCGGCCCTCGAGATTGTTTGAAATCATCGTCGGGATGCCGGTGCCGAGATTGACATAAGTACCCTCGCGCAGCAGCGCCGCCGCACGCCGGGCAATGCCGGCACGGGTGAGCGCGGGCTTGCCGTTGTATTCGCGAGCGGTGTCGGCCGGGCGGCGCTTCGACTGCGGCACCTGCTTCGCATCAAAGGGCATCGTGCTCCTGACGACGCGCGACACGAATATGCCCGGCAGGTTGACGGCCTCGGGCGGCAGTTCACCGACCTCGACCACTTCGTCGACTTCGACGATGGCGACCTTCGCCGCCTTGGCAAACGCCGGGCTCAGGTTCTGGCTGCCGCCGCGGAACTGCACATTGCCCGAACGATCCGCGCGATACGCACGGATAAAGGCGTAATCGACCTGGATCGCGGTTTCCATGACGTAACTGCGCCCGCCGAATTCGCGCAGCTCCTTGCCGCGGGCGAGATCGGTATCCGCGCCGGCCGCGGTGTAGAACGCCGGAATGCCCGCCCCGCCCGCGCGGCAGCGCTCCACCAGGATGCCCTGCGGCACCAGCTCAACCTCGATCTCGCCGGCAATGATCTGCTCCTCGGTGGCGGTGGGCATGCCCGGCCGCACCGAAAACGCGGCGATCAGCTTCCGCACCTGCCGGTTCTCGGCGAGGATCTGGCCGCGCAGCTCGCCGGCAGCGCCCATCGAATTGCACACCAGGCATAGATTCCTTGAACCCTTGTCACGCAGCGCCGTGATCAGACCCAGCGCAAAACGGTGACCCACACTGAAACCGCCGAGCGCCACCGTGGCGCCATCGGGCAAATCGGCGATGGCCTCCTCAGCAGAAGCAAAAACCTTATCCATGAGCATCCAGACGAAACGTTAAGACTGCAACACCGCGCGCAAACGCATCGTTAGCGTGTGCGCGACGGCAACCGTATGACCGACATCCTCCTCCGCGAGGACAGCCTGAAAGTCGCGCCGTGCCGCCCTCTTTTCAGTGATGCCGGGGGCGAGCCTGCGCTGACACCCCGACTATTAGTTTCTTTGTGCGCAGATGACAAGGGCAGGGTTCAACATGTGCAAGGCACTGCAGTCATCAATGCGGCGCAAGCCGCAGAGCCGGCACAGCACGGAAATACGACGCAGCGCCGCCGCCAGCTTGCATAAAAATATCAATAAAATCAAATACTTATAAAGTATCTCTGCGCCGGAAGAATCCATCCGGCACGAGATACCCCATCTGCACGGCGCGGGCGCGCCCTGGAGTGCAGATAAAACCGGCCCGCTTACTTCCTGACCGGCTCAGTCGCCTTGGGCTTGAGAAAACCGCCCGCCACCGGGACCATCTTCTTGTCCTGTTTGGGTTTCTTCTTTTCCTTGTTGCTGCGCTGCTGGCCTTTGGCCATGGTCGTTCTCCTTGTGAAGTCTCTGCAGGTTAACCCAGATACTCACAAGCCGCCGCAACAGCTTGAGAACAAACATCCACAACTGGTAAACGCGGTGCAGGAAGTCCCCCTCTACCGCCCCAAAAACCCCATCAGGCTGGAAACAATCCCCTGCTCACCCTCCGGCTTCCCCACCCGGCTGACAGCACGTTCGAAGCTCCAACTCGCGTGATCGTTACAGCTCCAGGCTCGTTTGCCCTCGACTAGCCCAAACATCGAACTCGCTTGGGAGCAACCCAATAATGTCGCTTCCGGACATTCCGTAGACGTCGTAATTGATGTCGAGCTGTTGTAAAACACGCACGAATCGCCGAACAGAACCCGGCGGCGCTTTAGGATCCTGGCACCCGGGCTTCGGTGCACCACGCTTCTTATCCATGTAAAGCAAAAGTGTCGCCTCGATCACGCCTTTATTTGCGATCAGATCTTGGCGGCTCACAATCTCATGATAAATGGCGCTCTCGGAATTTGGCAGCCCAGACAAGAGCAATATCGAATATGGACCGTGGCGCCGGTATACCTGATAAGGACCTAGCAAAAGGTGCCGGTTTCGATTACGGAAACCCAGATCAGGAATATGTCGGTAATCTTGGCCAGGTCGGCGCGTACCGTCTTTTGAAGCCGGACATACCTCATCAAAAAAGAAAAGTGAAAGCCAGGCCCAAAGACCCACATTCCGGTCTACTTCATCAGGTCGGAACCCCCGCAAGACGTTGCAAAGAAATTCGCCCATTGCGAACCTCGTTGCGAAACGCCGCCTCTCAATCGGCACCTCGACCGTCAGTTCGTTCGTGAAATTGGCGTCATCTAATAGTTCAACCGGGGGTTCGGCAACTGCACCACCTTGCGCTCGCTCCAGATAAGCGCGGAATCGATCAACCCCGACGCTATTCAATGCCCGAATGAACCGAGCCATCAGTCGGTCTCCTTCTGAATAGCGCTTTCGAAACGCCGGCGTGCCTGTCGCGATCTACAAAAGGCAGCTACAGCCTCCTCAATCCATTCCTTTTGTCGCCCCTGGGCCTCCTCACTGTTACCCTCTGGCGGCTCATTTACACCCGACAGAGTACAGACATACCTCAGCCAGAGACTTGTCCATTCAGTATCATCCAGTCCAGGGTCGGTCTGTTCCTGAGAAATCACGATTTCACGCAGGATCTGCCTTACGATCTCCGGATACACGAGCCCGAGGAATGAATCACCCGACCGCGCGACTTCGGCGATGCTGTCGATCCGGCTATTCAGCTCTAGCACTGGCCAATCGCTCAGTTCAAGCCGCCAAACCTGGTCTCCCAGATCGACAAAATCCACAGGCAGCAATGATTGTTTGTTTGCCAGGTCTTCGTCAGGGCGCAGAGGAATCAGCTTGTCCGCTACGCCCAGCAGCAAACCGTGTTTCTCGCTTTGATCCACGACCTTCAAGCGGAACTTTGGCAGCGGTCGGGTGGTGATATCCAGAAGCCGGACGTCTTTCGGATCCACCCGTTCCGCAACGGTCCCGAATGGAAACCGCATATATGAAGTGGTGTTATAAGCCTCAACGAATACCAGCGCGTTCCCTGGAAAGCCATATCCGGTTAGATCATATTCAATATCGAAGCCGTATACTCCAGCTTCCAACGTCGACAGGCGAGCCGTGACCTTGGATCTCGAGATCTTTCTTCGGCCTGTGTAATTCAGTCGCCGGATCATGTAATGCCCTCGCCATCCGTGCCCAACACTCTAACCCGTATATCGCGACGCACATCAAATCCCCTCACGGTGACTTGAAACTGGGGGCTTTTGATATGCAGAACCAATTGATTTCCCTTCCGCTGCACCAGTTCGGCATCCGAATTAGTGATTTCAATCGGAGGCTTATCCATCTCAAAGTCAGGTGGCTGATACTGGCTAAACGGGTTACCTCGTCTGACCTCATAAGCCACGGACACTGAAGCGTGGATCGGCATGTTTTTTGCCGCACCGCTTCCGGATATTCGAAATCCGCCGCGTAGCTTCTGAAGCGTAAAAAAGCGGTCGCTCCCGACCGTTTCCACACCGCCCGGGGGCACGGAAGCCTCGGTTCCTGCTTTCTCCTGACGCCCCCTCTTGGGATCAATGACGGCATCCTCAGTCGGCACATCCAGCGAAAAAAGATGTTGCAGGAGCTTGAAATCACGCCCCTCGGCCGGTCGCGTCAAAATTCGGACAATCTCACGAGGCGCGTTTTTTACGTACCGCAAAGTGAAAGGACCATGCCGATACTTATCCTTGAACTTTGGCGATCGTTCCTGCCATTCCGTATGCGCCGGGTTTTCCGAATCTCCAAGCAGTTGCGAAAGTGACCGGTCTCTCACCGTCACCAGCGCACGCATCCCCTTCTGCAGCGTAGCTTTCACACCAGCGATTGAAATTCCGTCTCGAACAAAGTGCTCATCCGCTCCGCTTAGAGTTTCGTCGCGCTCCAGATAAACGTCGAAATGCGAAAGTACTGACTGACCTGATGCCGGTTTAACCCAAACCGGCACGGTGACGGCGATCCGGTGCCCGCCATTTAATCCGTCGCGTAGCCCCTGCATAAGGTCCGGCGCAATCACATCGTTTGCCCAACGGGGAGCACTATCCTCGGCTGGGCTCACAAGCCGGACATGCTGATCACGCGGCAACCTCAGGCCCCATTGCGCGAGTTCGATCAGGCGCTGATACCGGTAAGCGTCTTCCCATCTGACCTGGGCAAGAAGCTTCGGCAAAGCCTTGGCATCCAGTATCTGAACCTGATCGTTGTGGACGACCTCGACAATGAGGTCACCACTGATAATCGGCGAAAAATAATGCCGCACGATCGAAGGCACGATTGTTTCCGGAGACAACTCAGCGTCAGGATACGGTACAACTATAGAAAGGCCTGGCTGATCCGTACGCGAAATATGAAAGTCGCGACGGAAGTCTTCCAGCAGTGCCTCGTTGTCGACCGGCACAGCGAAATCGCCATCAAACTCTCCGTAGTATCCGTATGGATAGAACCGTTTCCCCTCAAGTTTGTGAATTTTGAGAACCGACTGCCCCATCAGAACTCTTCGCCGGTCATCGGCTCGAACCGTGAAACCGAAGAAGGCGTTAATTCGGGAGGCCGCTGGAAATACGGTTTTCCCAAGCCCCCACCTGCCCAATTCCGACGCTTGCTTCCTGGAGCGACCGATATTCCGCCAGAAATAGTAAAAATCGTTACGCGGGCCGGTCGAGTCAATTTCTTCATCCTCGCTTTGCCGTGGATCCCCCTGCAGGCCTCGTGTACCGAAATCCTCATAAACCATGAACACCAACGGTTCATCTGGTGACGGCGCATGGCTAAGGCCGCTCCGGCTCGCGGTGAAATGATCCAGCAATCCGGAAGTGTAGAAATCTTTTCGCGCTTTGATCGGAAAATGAAGCGGTCCGGGGAAAAGCATGCGAATTTTCAGACGTTCACCGTTCCTCCGCGCATCAAGCGAATTTTGGATCGCCTCGCGCACGAATGCATCGGCAAGGCTCCCCAAGGCCTCCGTCGAGAAAAATTCCGCCTCGATGGGATCGATGTTCATCTCGCCAGCATGCATTTGGCGAAATGACCATCTAGGTTTCTCAGCCATATCCCCCCTTGTCAGGTACCAAACGCCAAGATCGGAAGCCGAACTCGCTAGCGAACGGCTGTATCGCCCAAATCCCCAGCAATCAACCGGAACTGCTCCAGCGCCGCCTCCAGATCATCAACAATCTCCTGCGCGATGATTTCCGGTGCGGGCAGGTTGTCGGAATCTTCCAGCGATTCGTCTTTCAGCCAGAAAATATCGAGGCTGGCTTTGTCGCGGGCAATGAGGTCGGCGTAGTCGTAGACGCGCCAGCGGCCATCGGGGCCGGTGCCGGCTTTTTTGTCTTGCTCGGCTGACCAGGTGGGTTTGCGTTCGTGGCGGTTGGCTGGGTTGTAGAGTTTTACGAACTCGTCGAGGTCGGCGCGCTTGAGCGGGTCGGTTTTCAGCGTGAAATGCTTGTTGGTACGCAGGTCGTAGATCCACAGCTTCTTGGTCCACGGCGTCTCGCTGGCCGGTTTTTTCTCTAAAAACAATACGTTAGCTTTAACGCCCTGGGCGTAGAACAGGCCCGTGGGCAGGCGCAGCAGTGTGTGTACGTCGCACTCATGCAGCAGCTTCTTGCGGATGGTCTCGCCCGCCCCGCCTTCGAACAGCACGTTGTCGGGCAACACCAGCGCCGCACGGCCGTTCTGCTTGAGGATGGTTTTGACGTGCTGCACGAAGTTGAGCTGCTTGTTCGAGGTGGTGGTCCAGAAATCCCCGCGCTCGACGCTGTCGCGCTCCTTGCTGACCTTGCCCTCCTCGCCGACGATGGTCGTGCTGCTCTTCTTGCCGAAGGGCGGATTGGTCAGCACCAGATCAAAGCGGTCGCCGGGGTCGGCGGCCAGCGAGTCAGCCACCACGATGGGCTCGAAATCCTGACTGCCAATGCCGTGCAGCAGCATGTTCATCGCGCACAGCCGCGCGGTTGCCTGCACCAACTCCCAGCCCTTGAAGGATTCTTCCTTGAGCTTCTTGCGCTGATCGCGCGTCAGATTCGGGTTGTGCTTCACCACATAGTCGTGCGCTGCCAGCAGAAAACCGCCGGTGCCGCAGGCCGGGTCGCTGACCGTCTCGCCGGGCTTGGGCACCATCACATCGACTATCGCCTGGATCAGCGGGCGCGGGGTGAAATACTGGCCGGCGCCGGACTTGGTGTCCTGTGCGTTCTTTTCCAGCAGGCCTTCGTAGGCATCGCCCTTCACGTCGGCGCTCATCGACACCCATTCTTCCTTGTCGATGAGGTCCACCACCAGCCGCCGCAGCTTGGCCGGGTCCTGGAACTTGTTCTGCGACTTGCTGAAGATCAGCCCGAGCAGGCCTTTCTGGTTACCCAGCGCCTCCAGCATATGGCGGTAGTGATCGAACAGCTCGTCGCCGTCTTTCTTGAGCAGGCTGGGCCAGCCGTATTTCTCCGGCACCGGGCTTTTCTGGTTATACGGCGCCTTGGTGCGCTCGTCAGACATCTTGAGGAAAAGCAGATAGGTCAACTGCTCGACGTAGTCACCATAGGACATGCCGTCGTCGCGGAGGACGTTGCAGTAGTTCCAGAGTTTTTGGACGATCGCTGCCTGATTCATTTTGTTTACGCGCTGAAAATTAGCCGTTATTCAATCGTCTTCAAAAATCCGTAGTGCTCAAAACAGATTTGCGACCCGGCATCATGATTAATATTTTTCGCGAGGTCTTCCCACGCTTTGAGTAACTGATTGTGCTTATCCCTTGCGTTACCCCACTCCTGCCTAATCCCTCTTACTTTGTAATCTTCGAGATCTTTTTTCCTCATCACATGCGCCTCTATCTCCTGTTGCGCATGCTCGCAAACCCTGCCGAATTGAAGCACCAGTTCCGCCAATTCCTTGCACAACCCTTCAAACGCTTTTACATCATTCCTTTTCAAACGGGCTTCTATCGAAGCAAGCCATGATCGCAACGTTCTTATGTGCAAGTAATCTGGATGCACATGTTGGGGGTTTAATGATGCCGCATGCCTCCACACATCAAATATGTAATCAGACCTTGACTCATCAAGAGCCGGTATCAACGTTGTAGTAAACCGAATGACCCGAGGACAGTACTGCCGTGCAATAGCCCGATTTGTGAGCACACGCCGCAATGCCTGGAAGACCCGAATAACCGCCGGAATCAGAACAACCAGCGCCACAATCAGGATGTAGGAAATGACTATTGCCGTTACCCACCACGGCACGTTTTGGACTAACAACCCCAATCCCGCAACCAATAACGACCCTAGCGGCATCAGCACCGTCGTGGACAACGATCGCTGCGCCGCGTCTTGTGCGCCCGATTCTTTTCGAAACATTTCCATTAGAAATCACGCATATTTTTAGGAAATTGCATTACCGGTGCCTAATAAACTGTTTTTACGAAAACGCCATAGCGTCCCGGACAATCCCAGCCATTCTTGCCCTTGTGAGCATTTAGCGTGCCGTCATAGGACGAACGCTTGAAAGTCTTACCGCACATCGTGCAACGAAACACGTGCTTCGGTCCACCCGAAGAAAAAACCGCTTTTGCCGGCTTGGGACGAGAAACAACCGGTCGGACCGGCCGCTGTGGTCTCGCATCCAGTCTCTCCAAGGATGGCGCAAAGACGGGACCACCGTCAGTCAACTCCACCACATATCGCGGCGTAAAGGACTGGCGGGTTGCTGTCGCACCCTGAATGCGGTCAATCCGATAGGCGCGGGGAGCGCCGTTATCCGAGCGCACTGCATACAGCAGCAGATCGCCCACGCTTGAGCGTCTGAGCGAATATGGCTCGATGATGCGCGAACTGCGATTGCCGTTCTGGTCGAGATAATCCAGATCGACACAGAGCCGGTTGGCCGCAGCAAAGCGGATGATCTCCAACGGCGCCTTCGCACCCAGCGAACGCCAGGACGAGGCCATCGCCGGCGGACGCCACGCAGCATCCAGCGGACCGGCACTCGCCACCGTCATCACCGGTAGTGCGGGCCGCGTCTTATCTTCAAACAGCCAGGCAAACACCTCCGGCAGCTCATCCCAGAAACCATCGAATGAGGGCAGCTCCGGCAGTTGATGCCCCAGCATCTGCTCCCAGGCCGTCCTCAACTCACCCACCAGCGGAGAGGTTTGTATCGATTGCAGCGTTGGCACCGGGATACCCTTGAACTCGCACTTCGCCCGCAGGGTGGCAATCACCTCGCCGCGGTCCGGCTCAAGTTCCCGTCGCCGGTGCAGATGCACCACGTCATACAGATCACGCGGCCGCAGTCTTTCAGCCAATGCCCGGACTTTCTCCGCAAACACTTCCTCGAATGCATAGGTCGTAACCTCTATGCCATCAGCGGGGCAATCACTGTAGGGATGATGTAGCGGCCTTCTGTCAGCGGCGAGTACCACGCGCTCGTGATCGGTCAGATCGAGTTTGATACGCGGCGCATCGCCCGCGCGCGCCAGCGGCCCGCGGTAACCGATGCGGCCTTCCGCCGATTTTCCGCCACGCGGATTTGTATAAACATCCACTTTTCGCGCTTCGGGCGGCATAACCAGACCCGTCCGCTCGTACACCCAATCCGCAACTTCCTGGAACACCCTCGCCAGAAAGGCTTCATCCAGATGCCCGGCATCCAGCAACGTGAAATCAAGGTCCTCAGAAAACCGGTAGGTCTCGAAGAAGCACTTCTTCAGGCAGGTGCCACCCTTGAACAGCCAGGTGTCGCGCGTTTCAGGATGCTCGCCGAACCCGGCGAGCATCCAGCCCAGCGCGTAATCTTTTTCGACCACATTCGGCGCAAGCCCGAAATCAGTCGCGAGATCGAGCAACTCCTGCTTTGGAATCATGGCACCGACCACCCTTCCGGCAGCCACAGGCGCCATGCCGTCATCAGCTTATTGGCAGGCAGTGCCGGATCAAGCTTGGCATTGCCCGTGGTCAGCGATTTTGCGCACCGTGCAATCGCGGCGCGTTCTTCGGGCGCGAACTTCGTCAACAGATATCCCAGCCGCTTAAATACGGCGCCGACACCCAGGGTTTCCGCATAAGTCACCAGTTGCGCAACATCGCGGTGTTCCTTTGACGCCAGATAGTTCTGCAGCATATCCACGGATGACCGCAGCCCGCCTCCCAGCGACGGATCAGACAGCAGGTCGATGATCATCCTAGACGGATCGCTGACACTGACCCGCGCGCGGCCACGCCACACCGTCTTGAGCCCGAAGAACGTAATCTTGCTCACTGTACGCACACGAAAAGTGATTCCGCCCATGCGCGGTTCGCGATTACGCAAGCGGCGAGTAGTCGATACCTGCACCGTGCGAAACATCTGCTCCGTCAACCCCCAATGCTCCGCCGCGCTCCAGCCACTGATGTAACACGGCGCAAATGCCGCTTCGGCGATGACCCAGGCGTCCTCCGGCGGCACATCCGCGCGCGCGCTTTCCAGCGCTACGGGAATATAGAGGCCGCGCCGCACCCGCTGCAGCCAGCCCTGTACCGCCCACCGCGCCAGCAGCTTGGCCGAATCGGTGCGCGGCATTTTCAACACCTCGGCAACCACCGATGGCGTGACCGTACCCGCCGACTGGCGCAGCACTGCCGCCAGCTGCGCACGGGATGCCTTGCCCAGACCGGACAGGGTTGATTCAGTATATTGAGAGCGCCTTTTTTCCATTCAGGATTGAATTAAAGCGCTTTTAGTATACCTTTTCAAGCCTTTTCGCGAGTCCGTAGCGCCAACGAACCATGAAAAATAATCCTTTAAAATCAATTATTTATAATTTACGCCTGCGCATGGTCCGGAAAATGCGTTGCCGTCTTAATTGCTCAGGCTAGGCCCACCGTATTTATCCGGTACCGGGCTTTTCTGGCTATACGGCGCCTAGCCGCACTCGTCGGACACCTTAAGGAACAGCAGACAGGTCAAAACTGTTCGACGCAGTCGACATACGACATGCCGTCGTTACGCAGGACGTTGAAGTAGTTCCAGAGTTTTCTGAACGATAATTTTCCTGCATAGATAAACCTTTCTATAAGCAGGTATACAACTAATGGCTGTGGGTCAAAAGCGCGCGAAGTTCCCTAAGACAAATTTCTGAAATATCAAGCTGCTCGACGTTTTGGGTACGTAACCACTCACGAGCTCCAGCGACATCGAGATCCTTGTTTGTCACATACTCTGAAAGCGATTCAGCTGTAGTACGCGAAAGGCCGAGTGCCATTAGACTTATCATCGCGCCGGACGAACCACCCATTTCAAGGAAGAGTGGAATGTCTGGAATGGAATCAACGTATTCGGTAAGGCCCGACCGCTCCAACGCCACCTTGAGAAGCGAGTTATAGCAGTTGAAGAACTTAACATAGCGAAAGCGAAGGTCATCCTCAACGTTCTCCATAGTGTCTCGAATTATTCGAGCCGTACTGCGCGTTTCCCCTTTTCCTCTGGAATATCTAATCGCAGCGTCAATTAGCACTGGCAATGGATCCCCACGCATCCATCGCAACGCGAGGCCAGAAAAGAAATGATGGCGCCTATCCTTTCCGGGATAGCGCAACAAATAGGTATGGATTCTTTTGAATGCGCGCACATAGCTGGCTCTGGCAACCTCAAAATCTTCCAGCGGGTGAGCCGGAATTAGCTCCTCCGGGCCCAGTTCCGGCAGGCGCTTTACCATGTACGTGAGAAGATCCTTTTGCCGAAAGATCGAAACTCCGATGTTCCTATCAAGAACCTCGGTTGGTAAATCAATATCATTTGATATGCGTTCGACGTCGACTACGATATGCTCTAATGACTGTGCGTTAGTTGAAATTCGGTAGCGCGCGATTGTTCGATCAAGTTGATCAGTCCGTTTGTCGAGAATCAATTTACCAAGTGCAATTTCCAACTCTGGCTCAGCCTCTGATGAGACCCCAGAATTATTAAGAAAATCTGCCAGTTTCTCTGATTGATCTATCAAAGTTGCTTTTAGCGCCGAACTGACGACCACATCCTTCGCTTCACTTACAGGCTTTGCTTCCCAGCTTGCGTAATCAATTAAGAAAACATTGCCCTCGGCTTCCTTACCCAAACGCCCCGCGCGACCCGCTAGATTCCAAAAATCTGGCCCGTCGATTGGCGTGTCCCTGCCAGTCGTTGGATTAAGCATAAAAATGTTCTTCGCGGGGAGATTAAGACCATAAAGAAGCGTGCTCGTACAAACCATGAAGGCCAACTTACGTTCCTTAAAATACTCCTCCAAAGTTTTTCTAAGCAAGCTCGGCATGTGCCCATAGTGAAAGCCGACGCCCTTTGCGAGTGTTCCAACGAGTGCATACTCCTTGTGCACATGCCTTTTAACGAACTGAATTAATTCAACCAGATCTGGCTGCGTTGTGGTTGTAGATTGGATCTCTTGTGCGATCTTGATCGCTATTCTTTCTGACTCAGCTTTCCCACCCGCGTAAATGACGCTACTACCCGAACGACCAAAGAGGTAACTGAGATAGCTTAATTTATCTACGTTATTCAATAGCCTAATTGGAAGGTCAATGGCTTTAACTGCCGTCGAGCCCTCGTCGGTTCCCAGTCGAACAAAAACTTGACTTTTCGGCTGACTTTTACAATCCAGAAATATCAGGTTCTGTGTAACAGGTGACTGCCTAGTCTCACATGATCTGAATCCATCAAGCCCAAATACATTCCCGAAGTAGTCAGGATTACCAATTAGAGGCCCGCTAAATACAAGCTGCGCAGAGGGCGAGCGATCTTTTACGCGATCGATTACAGACTCCAGCAGCACACCTCGGACGCCCTCGGACAACATCTGCGCCTCATCAATTATGACAAGGTCCATATTAAAATCCGGAGAAGCAATCAGCAGAGCTTCGAGACGCTCCTGCGTAAGCACATATACCGCCCTGGTTTCTCCGTCAAAACCCATATCGACCGGGATAGTAATCACAGCCACATCGTTGACCTGCGACCGTTTAAGCTCCCTGAGCACGTCGTCTGCCACCTGATTTATTAACGCCCGCGTCGGGACTACGTACACAACAGAAGATAAATTCTTATTTCGTACCTGCTCGACAATAAAGAGCATTAGCACGTACGACTTCCCTGCCGAGGTCGGTCCTGATAACGCTGTCGGGATGCGGTCTACTAGTGTGCGCCAGCTTTCTTTCTGGAATTCCGTAAGCACGTACTCTCGCCCATCACTTAACCTAACGCTTTGTTCGTTCCGTGCCTCAATAAATTCATACTGTAACGTTAACGGCGCATAAATGGGCGCAACGGCGTACCCACCATCGCCACGAATCGCCGGGAAATTTCGAAGACGAGCCTGCACGAGCGAAAAGATTTCGCCTATACCTTTATCGTGCTGGCCCGCTAAGGAAAGAATAGCCGTCGAGATGCGTTGCGCTGTCTCCCGAAAATGGAGTTCATTACATGCAGCGAAGATCATCGCCGACTGAAGTAATCTCCTAGTTAGCGTTTGATCTATGTTGTATGTTTTGTTCTGCTCGATATTTTCCCCAAGCTGTGAAAGGATGTTTACAGCCTGCAATTGGGATAAATCGGCCTTGAATTCATTGCCCGCAATAATCTCAGTGGCGAGTTCATCTACTAGACTCATTTTTCACCCCACAACTTGCTCTGAAATTTGGATCGAGCTTCATCAACGGACGGGAAAGGCAGCAGGAAATAGGTAAAGCGGAAACTCTCTAGACCCGCCTTCTTTACATTCTTAAGGATTAGATCGCCAATAGGACCTATTCGCGCTCTATATTTCTTTTGAAATTCCGCATCACAAACGTCATGCGCGCAAGCTTCAACCTCTTGATACAGCTCAGAGTTGAAGCCCGCTAAGCAAGCATAGGCATCTAAGACCTTGTTACTTTCAGGCTTATAGGGGTTGAAGTAGTCCTTTATTGCAGCCTCGGCGCCAGCATCAACACCTTTAAGATTTAAGTTGGCTCGAATAATGCGTATTTCATTCTGGTAATTCGCTGCAGAACTCACAATTCCTGCTATTGACGAAGAAATATCACTTAGGGCAGACGCAAGCGTCGAATGCAACTTCGACTCACCCCAGTACATAATCAAGTTGTCGCCCTCACAGCCAAGATGCACGCCGTCAGTGCCGTGAATAGGCATTTGCTGAGTGGTCTTCAGATACATCTTACAGGCCACAATTGGCGCACCCAGAATCCATTCAATCAGCATATAAAGAAGCACCTCGCCAAGCTCACCACTGCGGCCAGTTTCCTTACGTGTTTTTATAAATAAGTCACGTGCTTCGGTTGTAAGTACAACCCAGGGATCCATTACACCTGGATTGAGACGCATCTGCTTGACAGCCTCGTCAATTCTCGAGCGAGGGATTGCAAAATTCACCATACGCGCATGCGCCACAACAATTAGGTCATCGACAGTTGGGCGGCTATCGCGAAACGCGACATACAAGAACCTTCCAGTAACTTTTGTCGACGAGTCAGACCACACCTTCGTCAAACTGCCGATCCGACTTGATAGATCTGGAGTTGTCGGTGATAGCAATTCAATTAATTCAGCTGGAGTCACTTACCCTCCCTGAGAAATTCGTGCAGAGTTTTACATTCACCTTCTTACACAAAAAACAATTCACCGGAAAATGCACTCCCTAATGCAGCCTGTCGAAGACGTTCCGCACGCCAGAGATTAGCGTCAACTTGAGCATCTGCCTTATTACAAATAGACAGACGGCGGTCGATTTCAGAGATGATTCGCTCTTGTTCCACGACTGGTGGCAATGGCACTGGCAAGCCACCGATCTTTCCGACACTAAGCGTATAAAGACCTGAGGTTGAACTCGCCACCTCTTTAATACAGTTACGCCCAGCAGGAGACATAAGCCAACTAAGCATCCACTGCGGCAAGCATTCTGGGGGCAGGCGAACCTTAATAAGGTGATTTTGATGAACACATTGCTCTATGGAGCCATCCCAAACAGCTAAACGCCCTATTTGCTCAGGACTACCGTTACCCTCTACGATTAGCAGATCACCTTTTATCACCAACAACTTTTCGAGCTCCCTCTCCTCTATACCAATCTCTTCAACATCCTCAAGCCGGAGCTCATTTGCATAAACATTTGCTACCCGGAGGTACGGTAGTTTCTTGGTTAGTCTTGTGCGCTTTGGATTCTTAGTCAGTCCGCCGATCACTTTACCTAGGCAATTAACCGTCGCCCACACCCACCCCTCCGGCAATTCGGTAGTGTCTGGTGCGGCGGGTTCTTTGTATTTACCCTTGCCTTTCCACTGGCTGCGGCGGGTCTCGAGGATGCGTTGCAGGAGTTGGGCGCCGGTTTCGTAGCTGCGGCCTTCGCGGCGAGCGATTTCGGCTTCGGTTTCGACGAGGCGGCCTTCGACGGCAGCTTTGAGGACGGCAGCTTTGTAGCGCTTGAGGTTAGTCTTGACGCGCTTGAGGTTGGCGACGGCTGCGTCGAGGCGGGAGAATTGCTTTTCGACTTCCGAGACGATGTGTTTTTGTTGCTCGACGGGCGCGATGGGGATCGGAACTTGGGCAAGCTTTGACGCATTTACATTCGGAACCGCAATTCCTGATTTTCTTGCACCGATTGCATTCCAATACGAAGGGCTCTTGAGATAGTAATAAAAGTACTTGGTATCAATTCCCTTCTTTGGACGGAACCGGATCAGGTATGACGCAAACACTGCGCGTTCGGGTTTGTTAATAAGAAAGCTCACGCCCACTGATCCTGCACGTGAGATCAGCACGTCACCAGACTCAATTAAGTACTTCTCGATGTCTTCGGGTTCTTCCGTGCAAAAAGGTACCGACGACCAATCTACCGAACCAGACGTGATATCAGTGGTCCTCAGTAGCTTGAGCTTGCCGGTGTCGTGATTGGCCTTCGTTGTCCAACCGTATTGTGGTTTCTCGGAGACATCGCCAAGGGTTGACCATTCCCACCCCTCGGGAATACCGGCCACTTCCGCAATTGCAATGTTTTCCTTTGTGCTCATGCCGCTAACGTCTCATTCAATTCATCAATAATCACATTCAGCTTATCGCCGAACAATTGATGCACCTTGCCCAGCCCACCCTGCTGGGCGAAGGGCGCGTATTCGAAGTCTTCGGGTTCGATGCCCAGATTCGCGGCGATGTGGTCTTTGATCATTTCGAGCCATTTCAGTTGCTCAGGCGTAAACCCTGAACCCCGGCTTTCGCCGGGGTGACGGCCTTGTTGCTGGGCGGCGAGCCATGCACGGAAATTGGCATTGACGCGCTCGGGAAATGGAATCAGTTCGTTGTCCTGGTGAATGGCGAAGCGCACCAGTGACACGAGGTCGGTGAGGATGCGTTTGCCGCTGGCGCCTTTGACTTTGGATTTTTCCAGCGCGGCGTAGGCGCTCCACAGTTGCGATTCGGTCCACAGGTGGGGCGGCTGGTGGATGGCCTCGGCCAGCTCCTTGACGGCTTCGAAGGTCAGGCGCTGTTTATAGGGCTTGCTATAGAGCACCTGCAGGGCGGTGATTTCATCCTTGTGGTCAGCGATGAATTGCTCGAAGGATTTAACCACGCCTTTGGCACGATCCAGCGCGTCTTTGGAGAATGTGGCCTCCAGCACTTCGTCGGCGCTGACGGTGTCGATGACGATTTCGTTTTTCTTTTTGATGGCGTCGATGGTTTCGCGCAGTTTGGGGTCGTGCAGGGGTTTTACGGCGGACTGGATGATGTTGTCGCGGGCGGCCTTAAGTTCTTGCTCGGTCGGGATGATCTCTCCCCGGATTTCGCTGCGCTCCATCCGGGCTACTTTTACGGCTTCTTCGTAGTGGCGGTCTGGGCTGAGCGCGGCGACGATCTGGTGGCTGAGTTCCTTGACTCCTAGTCCGCCGGACAGGGCGCGGATTTTCTGCTCATCTTCCGGGATCATGCGATGCGCCATGCGCGCAAGGCGGCCAGCCAGTGACGACAGCACTTCGTCTTCGGTATTGCCGAAGACGACGGCCTGCATCAGTTTCTCGAAGCTGACCGTAGGTTTCTGCTCCATCGGCTTGGAGTCGGTCTTGTCTTGCTCACAGACGCCGACGGCATCGACGATGACGAAGTGGTCCTTGGCCTTGGCATCGGGCGTGACGCTTTGCAGGTCATCCGCCTTCATGATGCGCACGCCACGGCCTTTCATCTGCTCGAAGAAAGCGCGGGATTTGACGGCGCGCATGAACAGCACGATTTCCACCGCTTTGATATCTGTGCCAGTGGCGATCATGTCCACCGTAACCGCGATACGCGGCATGGGGCTGGTGCGGAATTCGTTGATCAGGTCTTTCGGTTTCGCGCCGGTGGTGCGGTAGGTGATCTTCTGGGCAAAGTCGTTGCCCTTGCCGAATTCCTCGCGCACGATTTCGACGATGTTTTCGGCGTGAGCATCGTCCTTGGCGAAGATCAGCGTCTTCGGCACCCACTCGCGGCCGGGGAAGATTTCGGTAAACAGCTTGTCGCGGAAGGTACGAATGATGGTGCGGATCTGATCCGGGGCGACCACGTCGCGGTCGAGCTGGGCGGGGTCGTAGCTGAAATCATCATCCAACTGTTCCCAGCGCTTTTTGCGGGTGTCGCGCTCCTGAATCTGCACCGAGTAGCCCGCCTCCACTTCCGAACCGCCCTGGGTGATCTTGGTGCGGATGCGGTAGACGTCGTAGTTGACGTTGACGCCGTCGGCCACAGCCATCTCGTGGTTGTATTCCATCACCAGGTTCTGGTTGAAAAAGCCGAAGGTTTGCTTGCTGGGCGTGGCGGTGAGGCCGATCAGGTAGCCGTCGAAATACTCCAGCACCTGCGCCCACAGGTTGTAGATCGAGCGGTGGCATTCGTCGGTAACGATGATGTCGTAGCTCTCGATGGGAATGGCTGGGTTGTATTCCAGCGGATCGGGCTTTTTGAAGAGGCTGCTCAACTGGTCGGCGGATTGCTCTTCCAGATCCTCGGGCAGTTCCTTGCCGCGCAACATGGAATACATGCGCTGGATGGTGCAGATGCTGACCCGCGCCGTGGTGTCCAGCGTGTTGCCCTGCAGGCGCTGAACAATGTATTCCTCGGTGAACTTGAAGTTGTTGTAGGGCGAGGCGTATTGCTGGAATTCCTTCAGCGTCTGGTCGGCAAGGTTGCCGCGGTCGACCAGGAACAGGATGCGCCGCGCACCGGCGAACTTGATCAGCCGGTAGATGAAGTTGATCGCGGTGTAGGTTTTACCCGAGCCGGTGGCCATCTGGATCAGCGCGCGCGGCTTGTTGGCGGCGAGCGAGGCTTCCAGATTACGAATGGCATTGATCTGCGCCGGCCACAAGCCCTCTTCCTTCAGTGGCGGCATGTGCTGCATGCGCGCAAGGAAGGTTTGGCCACGCCGCTCTGCGGTTACATCAGCCGCTGTATAAACCAGCGCCTCGCCGGTGCTTTGCACGGCCGCGGCGAAGGCGTTGGCATCTTCCAGCCAGCGCGCCAGCATTTCAGGTTTGTGGAAAGCAAACACCGGCCGCGAGCGCGGCTCGGGATCAAGGCCGTTGGTAAACCGCGTTTCCGTGCCGGTGGTCTGGTAGGAAAACGGCAGCGGCTTGCGCCATGCGGGTAATCCGGCAGGCAAACCCTTGGTGTATTTGTCTGATTGGGTTTCGACGCCAGAGAGCGTCACGCCTTCCTTTTTGGCCTCGACAACACCGGCGGCCTTGCCATCAACATAGAGCAGGTAATCGGCGAAGCCGTGACCGGGTAGCGGGAATTCACGGATTGCCACACCACGTGCGGAGTGGATGTTGGCTGCCGAGGCGTCGCAGACATGCCAGCCCGCGAGTGCAAGCAAGGCATCGATCTTTTCACGCGCTGTCGCTTCGTCCCCTGCCGGCACCAACGATCAACCCTCCACCGCTTTGTTGTTGATTTTGTTCCGATTGTAGCCGCTCAACTCCCAATCACCGGCAGAAAGTCACTCAAGCGTTCCACTCGCGGCAACGATGGATTCAACTGGGGCGAACATGGGAAGCCGTCCATATTGCAGAATTATAAGTATTCGTTTTTATTGATATTTTTACAAACGACTCGGGGACGCATTTTGCGGCCCCGCGCTACCGCACCTTGAACACCAACTTCCCCCGCAAATGCCGCCCCTCACTCACCCGGTGCGCCGCCTGCGCATCCGCCAGCGCATACGTGGTGATCTGCGGCAGCTTCACCGCACCTGAAGTCACGAGTTGCACGATGCGGTCGAGGTGGGCGCGCTTGCGGCTCGCGTCGGGTTTGATCGAGGCCATGTCTTCATGGGGCGGTGTCGGCGCCGGGCCGTTGATGAACGCCGCGCGGCCGCCACGCTTGAGCACCTTGAAGGCGTTTTTCGCGACTTCGCCGCCCACGGTGTCGAACACGGCGTCGCAGTCTTTCAGCACCTTCGTGAAATCTTCCTTGTTGTAATCGATGACCTGATCGGCACCGAGGCTTTTCACATAGTCAATGTTGGCCGCGCTGCAGGTGGTGATCACCCGCGCGCCGAGGTGTTTGGCCAGCTGCAGCCCGAAGCTCGCCACACCACCCGCCCCGCCCTGCACCAGCACGGTCTGGCCGGCTTTGACCTGCAGGGCGTTTTCGATCGAGACAATCGCCGTCAACCCGACGAGGCCCAGCGCGGCCGCTTCAACGTGGCTTAACTGCGCGGGCTTCCTGGTGACGATGGCGGCGTTGATCGCGACTTTCTCGGCATAACAGCCTTCGTCACTGGTCTCCGCCACGCCGAAGACTTCGTCGCCCGCCTTGAAATCCGTCACGCCGCGGCCGACGGCGCTGACCACGCCGGAGAAATCCCGGCCGGGGATGTGCGGGAATTTTTTAGTCGGCCCGTGGTAGCCGGAGCGGACTTTCCAGTCGGCGCCGTTGACGCTGGCGGCGTGGATGTCGACCACGACCTGGCCCTCACGGGCGACGGGATCGGGCTGCTCGCCGTATTGCAGGACTTCGGGGCCTCCGTTTTGCATGAAGAAGACGGCTTTCATTTTCTTGTTTTCCTTGTTGGGTGATTCAGATGGCCGGGGCCCGGCCGCCGTGCGGAGCCGAGGCGGGACAGGTCTGTTTTTATCACAGCGGGGGCGTCGGGTTGATTCACGGTTTGCGAAGGCTGGGGATTGCGGGGGTAGGCCCCGGGGAGGTTCGGGATGTGGGTGGCGCGTTCAGTCGTGTTTTTATAAGTATTTGTTTTTATTGATATTTTTGTTTTTCGCGGTAACTGTCTTGTTTATGGGGTGGTGAGGCAGCGGTCCCGGATTCCGCTTCGCTGCCACCCAAGGTGACTTCCTTCGGGGCGCATCCGGGCTACGGGAAACTTCATTTCATCCAGGCTACGAGGACGTTTGGACCACTCAACGGGACTGCCTTCGGGGCGCAGCCGGGCTACGGAACTGAATCGGAATACGGCACGTCAGGTCGAGCCATCGGCAAAACCCTTTTCAAGCGCAGCCAGCAATTCCAGCGCACGCTCCGGGTCAGCCCGCATCATGTCGCCGGCCAGGCGCAACTGGCCCTGTTCGTTCGCCTCTTCGGCAATCAGTTGTGCAAGCCGCTCACGGCCCTCGACATCCAGCAAGCGCGCCATGTCCTTGCCGAGCAACTGTGCGCCGCCGATTTCGTAATCGTATGGCGAGCCGCCGGCATCGGGGATTTCACTGTGCAGCCGTTCGTGGTTCCCGGCATCGAGGTAGCTCCTGATGATCAATGCCAGGTCATGCGCATCCTTGCCGGGCTGCTGGAAACGGCGTTCCTTCCAGGCCACGAACTTGAGTATCGCCAGCGCGGGCAACGATACGACCTGGACGCGCTCTGCGGGCGGCAATATCACGGTGATGCACGAACCTTGCGCTTCCCTGAACCCGAACACCATCATGATGATGTTGCCTTCGGGCGGCCATGCAATGGTCCGGTCGGGCCGCTCGATGGCGCCAAACGGCATGATGTCGACTTCCAGATTGCCGCGGAACCGCAGCTTGTGCAGGCCGCCCCTGGGTACTTCGACAAAATCACCGGACGCCAGCAACCGGTTTCTCAATCCCAGATATTCGTCCCAGCTGCTGACGAGAAACGCGAGATCAACATCTGTCGTGGCGCGTCGCGGATCAATGCCGTGTGCAGCCTGCAGCAGCAGATCCCGCGCCGTTGCCCCCGCCAGCAGGTAATGCGCATCACCGACAATCGCATTGATGCGGCCGATCAACGAGCCCAGCAGCCGATCACCCTTCTGCGACAAGTCCAGCAAGGTGGCCATCGTAGACTTTCTGCGCGGTTTCGATGCAACGGGCATCGCCGGTTGCCAGCAAATCGGCATAGACCAGCACCGGCGGTGTCAGCTCAGGATGATTCCAGTCGTAATCGAAGGTCCAGAATCGCTGGCGGATTTCGATGTTGCCGTCGGCCGCTTTTCGCAGGCGATGCTCGATCATGAGTTGTGGCGGTATTTCCCGGCCATACAAAGTCACGATGCCCGGTTTGAGAAAATCCGTCAGGATCGCGCCCGCCGTCTCGCCGCCCTGCATGACGGCGTACTTGCGGGCATCGAGCGTTTTCCACCAGTCGAAGTTGTCGGCCTTGTAACGCCCCAGCAGCGTGGTTTGCCGGAATGTGCCGGTGTAAAACTCCACCCACCGATCGAGCAACTTGCGCCGCTGCACCAGTTGACGCTTCAGCTTGCGACGGCGCGGCTTGACCAGAAACCCTTGTTCGTCCAGATCACGCATGACCTGTCCGACGGTGCCATTGGCCACGCCGGCGCGTGCCGCAAGGTCGCGATAACCCAGATTGATCCACTCCGGATTGCACAGCAGCGCAAAGATGACTTTGATGCCGGCTGGCTGCCACGCGCGTCCGGCACGCGGCGCCTTGTGCTCCGCAAGCGGTTTCCGGCCAGTGGCCCAGATCAGAAAGTTTGGCCCCCGCAGCCAGGCATTGCCCGCAGCGTCGGCAAATGCAATCCCCTGCGCCTTCAGTTGCTCGGCGACCGTTTGCGTTGCGTAATCGGTGATCAGCAGCGCATCGGGACCCAGTTCCTGCATGCGTGCGGCGATCGGCCCTACGGTCTTCGGCGTAATCCAGCGCTTGCACTCAACGATGTAGACCGCATCCGCCTGCCCGCCATAACCAAGACGGACGCGCGCATCCCCGCGATTCTGGTCGTCGCCCGCAAATCGCTCCTCGATCCGGGCAACCAACCCATGCTCGCGCAAGGCCTGCAGACCGGCTTGGAGGGTTTCAAGCTCGGCCATGTGAATGGGGGCGGTATTTTCCATGCGCGCAATTGTACATTATTAATGTGTGTACATCAATGGTGTACAGTTGTTATAACTGTACTTTGTAGTTTATCGAATTAAATTAACCATTGATATTTAAGGAATTTTCGTCTGTACATTTTAAACTCTTGTACATCAATGATGTACAGAGCTTTAGAGTAATCATTGATTTGTGACTTGTCACACGGGGCAGATAGACGACCGGCTCTTATAAGGAGCCACCGGCTCGAATCAACATGCACACATGATGATTAAGTATAAGTATTTGTTTTTATTGAATAATTTGCCAGAACCCTTGATGATATGCCCTCTCTATCCGACAAGGCGATCGCCATTGCCGCGGTTGCCAGCGGTCAGTACGTCCCCAGGTCGAAATACGACCGCGCGATTTTGCTGATGGCCACCACGTAGGCCGCGGTGCGGTGATCGGTCACCTTGGGGTTGCTGTGCAGGACTTCGCGCAGTTCCTGGTAGGCGTGGCGCATGGTGTCATCGAGGCCGGAGCGCACCAGGTCGAGTTCTGCGGCGCCCTTGACGATTTCCTCGCGCATCCAGTCCGGCACCTGCTTCTGCGAGACGTTCTCCATCGCCGCGATCAGGTGTCCGCCGCGCATTTCATCGTAGCGGCGCTGCATCCGCCCGAAGCGGATGTGCGAGAGGTTCCTGATCCATTCGAAGTACGACACGATCACCCCGCCGGCGTTGACCAGGGCGTCGGGCAGGATGGTGATGTTGCGTTTGCGCAGGATTTCGTCGGCCTCGAATGTCAGCGGGCCGTTGGCGGCCTCGACGATCAGCCGGGTGTTGATGCGCTCGGCGTTCTCTTCGGTGATCTGCGCTTCGAGTGCGGCCGGGATCAGGATGTCGCATTCCATTTCCAGCACCGCGTGGCCGTTCTCGGTGAACGCCGCGCCGGGGAAGCCCTTGATGGTTGCGTGCGTATTGATGTATTCGCGGATCTGCACTATCGGCAGGCCGTCGGCGTTGATCAATGCGCCGTCCTTTTCGACGAGGGCGATGATCTTCGCCCGGTCTTCCTCCTGCAGCAGCTTGCCAGCGTGATAACCGACATTGCCCAGCCCCTGCAGCACGATGCGCTTACCCTCGAGCCCGTCGCTGAGGCCCGCGGCCTTGACGTCGTCGGCGTGGCGGAAGAATTCGCGCATCACGTAGACCACGCCGCGCCCGGTGGCCTCGATGCGCCCGGCGATGCCGCCGTGCTGCACCGGCTTGCCGGTGACACAGGCGGCGTAGTTGAGGTTTTCCGGGTTGAGCTGCTTGTAGGTGTCGGCGATCCACGCCATTTCGCGCTCGCCGGTGCCCATGTCGGGCGCGGGTACGTTGGTCGAGGGACTGATGAAGCCCTTGCGGATGAGCTCGCGCGCGAAGCGGCGGGTGATCAGCTGCATTTCGTCGCGGTCGTATTTGGCGGGGTTGATCAGCAGGCCGCCCTTCGAGCCGCCGAAGGGCACGTCCACGATCGCACATTTGTAGGTCATCAGCGCGGCAAGCGCTTCGACTTCATCCTGGTTGACGAAGGGTGCAAAGCGCAGCCCGCCTTTGGCCGGCAGCCGGTGGGTGCTGTGGGTGGCGCGCCAGCCGGTGAAGACCTCGGTCCGGCCTTTGATCGACACCGGGAAGTTGACTTCGATGATGGCCTCGCAGGCCTTGATCGTGCTGGCGATGCCCGGGTCCATGTCCAGCGCCGCAAACGCGCGGTCGGCCATGCGATCGACGCTTTTGCTGAATGACTCGGGCATTTTGGGTTTGGTGGGCATGGTGGTTCCTTCTGCGGTGAACTGCGGATATCAGCGTTCCAGCATAACGCGTCCCGGGATCAGGCTCCGGGTGATCTGCGTCCTGCGCGCGATCAATCCGCGCTCCCGGCCTGCAACCCCGTAGCCCGGATGCAGGGCGCGCCCCGAAGGAAGTCACCTTGGGTGGCAGGCCGGAATCCGGGGTCAGAGCACCACCACTTGCCTGGCCTGCTGCAGAGTCTGGCGGAGGAAGCCAGGCGCCGAACCGGGTCGGGTTGAGAGGAATCTTGCGAAAATCCTTTCCGCCATAAATCCCAAAACGGAAATCGGTGCATGGTTGAGAATCACCTGAAAAATCAGAGGCAATACCCTGATTTAGTGTTTGATATACTTCTGCCATGAGTCGCAAACTGCTTGCCACCAATCCCTACCTGCGCGATCCCGTGCAACGTGAGCGGTCCGTGCTCAAATCCGTTGCCAGTTCGTCTGCCATTGAAGGCATCCGTGCGCCATTCCGGGACTCAAACTCGGGCATTCTCTCCGTAAAATCCGGGAAATCGGACACCCCCCGGACCAAGCGCTAACGCTGCAAACGCAGTGTGCGCTTGATAATCCGCGCAAAAACAGCAGTCATCAAAGCGTAGTCACGATCCAGACCAGCCTGTACCGCGGCAATGTAGCGTTGTTTTTCCTCGCCGTGTACACCACCGAAATCCAGCGCTGGCAACCCGGCTTGTAACCCCATCAGCACGGCCAGCAGCCGTGAGCAGCGACCATTGCCTTCGCGGAATGGATGTATCAGCACCAGTTCCGCGTGCACTACAGCCAGCGCGCGGGCCTGCGCCTCCAGATCCGCAAACCTGCAGGGTGTGAATTCCCGTAATGGCCCTCGTTCGAATTCGCGCATCAGTCGCGGTATTTCTCCGGCGGCCGCAAACATGAATCCACCTTTCGCCACATTGACCTGCCGATATTCCCCGGCCCACGGATAAATCACTCCCAGCCACAACGCATGTATGCGGCAAATGTCAGCAGCGGTGAATTTATGATCCAGTTCCGTGCTGTCGATCAGTTGCTGGGTCGCCAAAAATAAGGCTTCCGATTCCCTGCGTGCCATTTCCCGCGCAGAGCGGATTTCCTGAAGGTTGCGCAGAACGCGGCCGCGTGAGCCGGGCTCGAACTCTGTCTCGGCACCGTGAGCATCGTATCGTGTGGCCATATTTAATGAATCGCGTTATGCAGGCTACAACACATTAGCATTTGCCCGGATTGCCCGCATACTTGGTCATTATCGACACTGCCCCCCGGATTCCGCTGCGTTCCATCCGGGCTACTAACCCTCGCTGATAAAATCGGTCGCATCACACCCATAACAAAATCAGGAGGAACCGATGTTTACCCGCACCCTCAACGCCAGCCTTGCCGCACTCGCCCTCGCGGCGCCTGTCTTCTCGGCACCCACATTCGCCGCGCAGTCACCCGCTGATTACCCCACCCGTCCCGTGCGCGTGATCATCGGCTTCGGCCCCGGCGCGCCGGACACGGTGTCGCGGCTGGTGTTCGGCCAGGTTTCAACACAGGTCGGGCAGCAGTTCATCGTCGACAACCGGCCCGGCGCCAACGGCATCATCGCCGCCGAGCTGGTGCGCGGGGCAACACCCGATGGCCACACCATCCTGCTGACCTCGGCCTCGTTCGCGACCAATCCGCATACCCAGAAAAGCCTGCCCTTCGACGTGCAGCGCGATTTCACGCCGATCACCAATGTCGCCGCGGGCGGCGGTTATTTCCTGGTGGTCAATCCGAAGGTGCCGGTCAATTCGGTCAAGGAGCTGATCGCGATGGGCAAAAACCCGGCCACCAAGCTCGCCTTCGGTTCGGCGGGCCTGGGCAACACGCTGCATCTCGCGGGCGAGCTGTTCAACGTGAAGACCGGAACGCGCATGGTGCATGTGCCGTACAAGGGCGCGGGCCCGGCGATCGCGGCGGTGGTCGGCGGCGACATCCAGGTGATGTTCGTCACCACCTCGCTCGGGCTGCCGCAGATCGAGGCGAAGCGCCTGCGCCCGCTGGCCTTCACCGGTCCGGAGCGCGCGCCCTACCTGCCGGAAGTGCCGACAATCGCGGAGGCCGGCGTGCCGGAGATGACGCTCGACAACATGAGCTGGTACGGCGTGTTCGGCCCGGCAAAACTGCCGGCGAAGATCACCACGAAAATCCAGTCCGAAGCGGCGAAGGCACTGAAGACCGCCGCGGTGCAGAAAGGCCTCGCCGCCCGCAAGCTGCGCCCGGTGGGCGACTCGCCGGCGGAGTTCAAGGCGTTTTTTGCGGGCGAGCTGAAGCGCTTTGCGGAGATCGTGAAGGCGACGGGGTACAAGCCGGAGTGATGGTGCGTTACCGGTCTTCGCTCTGCATGGCTTCCCCCGTCAGGATCGCGTTCAGCGCCACGTTGACGTAGTAGTTCGAGCGGCCGACTTTCAGCTTGCGCACAAAGCCGCCCTCGCTCAGCGCATTCAGATACTTGGTCGCCGTCAGGCGGGATACCTTGAGGTCGCGTTCGATGAATTCGATCTTGGTATAGGGGTGGGTAAACAGGTTGTTGATCAGGTCCTGGCTGTAGAACTTGTATTGCGCGCGGATGCGGTGCTTGGCGTCCATCAGCGCCGCACTGATCGCATTGATGGTTGCAATCGCTTCGATGGCGCTGCGCTCGACGGCAGTGAGCATGTACACGACCCAGTCTTCCCAGGCATCCCCGGTGCGCGCCGTCTGCAGCAACCTGTAGTAATCAGCCTTGGTGCGCACGATCTGCCGGCTCATGTAAAGCACCGGGGTATCCAGCAGCCCCTGCTTGATGAGATAGAGAACGTTCACGATGCGCCCTGTGCGGCCGTTGCCGTCATAAAAGGGATGGATGCTTTCAAACTGGTGGTGTATGAGCGCCATCTTGATCAGCGGGTCGGCGTCATACATTTGGTCATCGTTGATGAAGCGCTCCATGTCACTCATCAGCTTGACAATGGTGTCGTAATCCTGCGGCGGCGTGTACACCGTTTGACCGGCGGCGTCTTTGAGGGCCGTGCCGGGCAGTTTGCGCAGGCCGGCGTTATTGCGCTCCAGCGCGGCCTGGATTTCGATCATGTGACTTACCGTCAACAGACCGCTTTGCAGCACCGCCTCGAATCCGATGCGCATGGCCTGCCGGTAACGCAGCACTTCCTTGGCTGCCGGGTTGGACAGGCTTTCGGGGAAGGCGTCGTCCTTGAATAATTCATCGTGGGTGGTAACGATGTTTTCAATGGCGGAACTGTCTTTCGCCTCCTGCATGCCCAGGGTGTTGATCAGGATGCCTTGGTTGGGGATCGACGCCGCCACACCTTTGAGTTCGGCCAGCGCACGGCTGGCTGTGGCCAGTTTTTTCAGGATGGCGGGCGTTTCAAAGCGTTGCGCGGGAAGCTGGGCCAATGGATTAATCGTGGTCACGATCTTTGTCCTTTGCCATTAATATGCATAGAAAATGTCATTTTATATACACATCCTGTCCGATGTGTATAGAAATATGCAAAAACCATACAAATCAATGAAACTGTCCGTGATGACTAACAAACGGCCGTGATTATTATAATAATAAATAAAATCAATTAGTTACATCAATACTGCGCGAGGCGGCTGCAGTGGATTGTTCAGCCTGCGGGCCGCTAACACCCAGCCTTCAGTAAGCGGCGCCCGATCTGTCGAAGCGGTCGACACATTGTGAGCACGTGTCGATAAAACCGGGAATTTTCGACATGACCTGCCACTGACTTGATGGTAATCAGCATTACAGCACCGATGCACACCATCAAGGCAAGGCTTCAGCAGCGGGGACGCGAGAACGCGGCAGAAGTCGGGCTGCGCATGATGCGGGCGGAGTCATTGAAACTGCCGGCCGGCCCGGATGCATTGACCATCGTCAATGACGGGACGCTGGAGGCCGCGGGCGAACGACTGCGCGAGTTGCTCATCAATGTCGGCCAATCGACGACTGCCTGAGCCCTCGTCGGCCGGCACCTCTCAGGCCGCAGCTTTCGCCGGCGCGGCGAACAGCAGTTCGATGTGGTTGCGGTAGAGCCGCAGCTGTTCGGTGACCAGCCGTGCTTCGTTCATGGCCTTGCCGGTGATGAAGGCGCCTTCGAGCACCACGGTGAAGCCGTCGGCGAGCTGTGAGGGGCTGACGGAGATCTTCGGCGGATATTTCTTCACGATGGCTTCGAATTTTTCCTGCAGCAGCGTGCGCCAGCGCGCGAAGGTGCCATGCAGCAGGTCGCGGGTCTCGTCATCGAACTGCTGCAGTTCATAGAGGTACGAGGCAAGCAGGCAGCCGGGATAGGGCTCGGTCAGTTCGCTGAACATGTCCTCGAACAGGCGAATGAAGATGAGGATCTGCTGCAGCGGATCGTCGCTCAGCTTCTCGGCCTGCTCGCGGGTCTCGGCGTACACCTGCGCGTCCTGGCTGGCATAACGCCGCAACAGTGCCTTGGCCAGCTCATCCTTGGTCTTGAAGTGGTGGAAAAACGCGCCCTTGGTGATGCCCACGTGTTCGAGCACGTGGTCGATCTTCGTGCCGGAGTAGCCCCGCTCGAGGATCAGCTCCCGGGCGCCGTCGAGGATTTTTTCGCGGGTGGCGATGCCGTCCTTGCGCATGTTCATGATTCTGTACTTCGCCTGTAAATCAACATACTGGGTAGTATGCCTCAACTCCGTTAATTAATACACAGATGGCAGAAATTTACATAACTATATGTTTTTAATAATTATTTTATTTTTCAACAAAACAGACTAAATAGTTTGACAAGGCGTTTTCCCTTGCGTATGTTTCCGGACCGTTTGGTCTGTTTAGATCAATCCGGACAACTTATTCAAGGGAGAGATTCCGATGTATGACGTTCTGGGTTACCTGACGCTGGCACTGATCCCGGCGTTCATCCTGCTCGACCTGGTGTACCGGCACCGCCGCTTCGAGACCCCGCGCTACTGGCGGCTGCGCGCGCTCGCGGTCACCGTGGGCATCTTCTTTTTCACCGGCTGGGTCGCGGGGCTGTGGGGCCGGCTGTTCGAGGGCATCAGCCTGCTCGACCTGAGCGGCCTCGGCGCCATCGGCGGCGCGGTGGTCGGCGTGCTGGTGTATGAGTTTTTTCATTACTGGTATCACCGCTACGCGCACCAGTCGGACTGGCTGTGGCGCGCCGGCCACCAGATGCACCACAGCGCGGAAAGCCTCGATGCCTTCGGCGCCTATTACCTGCATCCGCTTGATGCGGCGATTTTCACCAGCATCGGCAGCCTGGTGTTTTTCCCGCTGCTCGGGGTGACGATGGAAGCCGGCGTAATCGGCACGCTGTTCCTGACCTTCAACGCGATGTTCCAGCACGCCAACATCAAAACGCCGCAGTGGCTGGGCTATTTCATCCAGCGCCCGGAGATGCACAACGTGCACCACGCCCGCGGCATCCACCGCTACAACTACGCCGACCTGCCGCTGTGGGACATCGTGTTCGGCACTTTCCTCAACCCGAAAACCGTGACCGATTTGCCCACCGGGTTTTACACCGGCGCTTCGGCCCGCATCGGCGCGATGCTGATCGGGCGGGATGTCCGCAAGCCCGCGGATGAGGACGATGGCGAGGCGGGGTTGTCAGGCAGCAGGGCTTGAGCAGGAACTGCGGAGATTTCGGGCCATCATTTCGGCGCGCTCCGCAGGAAGTCCCCTCGGGGGACAAGCCGGAATCCAGTTTCGTGACCCGGATGCGCCCCGAAGGAAGTCATCTTGGGTGGCGCCCCGAAGGAAGTCACTTTGGGTGGAGGGCCGGAATCCGGGACAACCACGGTATAGAATTAACTCCCGTCACACCGTGAGGGATTCCAATCATGCCAGAGTCCATTGACAGTCTGCTTGAACAGGCCAAGAAACTGAGCGCTGAAGATCGCTCCGTTCTGATTGATGCGCTGCACGATCTCAATGCTCCACTTGATCCGCAATTGGAAGCCGCATGGATCAAGGAGTGTGAGGACCGACTTGCCGCGCTCGACCGGGGCGAAATGAAAACCTATGATTTTGATGAAGTCATGGTGGAGGCTCGCGCGCGGCTGAAACGGGTATGAAGGCTCGCTTTGCTGCGGCAGCGCGGCGCGAACTCAACGAAGCCGCAATCTGGCTTGAGTTTCAGGAAAGCGGTCTTGGGGAACGCTTCCTACTGGAAGTGGCGCAAGCCCGACGGCTGATCCTCGAACATCCCAGTGCATGGCATCCGATGGGGACGACGCTCCGTCGCTGTCATCTCAAAAGTTTCCGCTACGGCCTCATTTATCGCGTCAAGGGCGATGTCATAGAAATTATTGCGGTAGCTCATGATCGCCAACAACCAGAGTATTGGCGTAATCGCATCAGGTAATCGAAGACGGTTTCAGTATTTTATTTGCAAGGTCAGGGAGCTTCAGAATGAACGGAAAAATCCGCCGCGTGGTCACCGGCCACGACAAGAACGGCAAGGCTATTGTCATCGAGGACGGCCTCGCCCCGGCGGTGCGCACCAACCCGCTGCGCCCGGGGCATATCTCGGTCGACATGTGGAAAACCGCGGCCACACCGCACATTCTCCACGCCACCGAGCCCGATCCCACCGGCGGCCCCAAGCAGATCCACCCTCTGCCCGGCGGCACGGTGTTCCGCATCAGCGAGATCGCCCCCGAGACCGAAGCCATCCGCAACATCAGCCCGGAGCAGTCAAAAGCGGTGTTCGAGGCGATGGGCAACAAGAACGCCACCACCGCCGGCACCACCAAGGGCCGCCATCCCTTCATGCACCGCACGCAGACCATCGACTACGCCGTGGTGCTGAAAGGCGAAGTGACGATGCTGCTCGACGACCAGGACGTGGTGCTGAAGGAAGGTGACGTCGTCATCCAGCGCGGCACCAACCACGCCTGGAGCAACCGTTCGGACAAGCCGGTGCTGATGCTCTATGTGCTGATCGACGGCCAGTTTGACGAGGAACTGCAGGGGCATTTCGGAGCGGGCGGACACTGAAGGGCGGCGATGAGTGCGGAATGATGAGCGATGAGCGAAAGCCGCACCGTCATTCCGGTGCGCACCTGAAATGAAAAGGATGGCGCCCCAACTTTCAGCCGTCCTGTAGCCCGCATGAAACGAAGTGAAATGCGGGTAGATAACAGCTTCCCCGCAATACGCTGCGCTCCTTGCGGGCTACAAATGCCGCAGGACAAATCCCGTAGCCCGAATGAAGGCCGTCAGGCCGGAATCGGGGAGGCGTCCGATAACGGGTTCAGACGATGGTCTCGCCCCGCCGCAGCCGTTCCATGCGTTCTCGCGTTTCCGGGGTCTGCGCCGCCAGCGTGAACTGCCGCGCAGCTTCGACCCAGCGCAAGCGGTCGAGCAACGACAGCTTGCCGAAAGCTTCGAGCTGCTCGTCGCTGACCCAGTAGCTGAACCCGCCCCGGTTTGGGAGTACCGACCCGCTCATGTCACTTCTCCGTGGATTTTGATCGCAGCCGCCGCGATCGGCTTAGCCCAGTCCGGCACCCGCGCCAAATCCTGCGGATTGAGGATGCGCCCGCGCACCATGTGCAGCACCAGCACCGGCCTGGGTGCCTTTCCCGTGGCGGGGTCGGCTTCGGCGCTATTGTCATACACCCGCAGCGAAGCCAGCACCGGCAGTAGCAGGATCAGGTTGAGCCGGCTGTGTTCAAAGCGGCGGCGGATTGCTGCCTCGGGAATGTCATGGCCGCCACGCGCGACGCGGGAGCGCACCCGCTCGAGATGCAGTTCGGGTGTCGCCAGTCCTGCATACCAGACATGCACATCGATGCCCCGCTCCGCAGCGCCGATCAGCATGCGCGGTAGCGTGGATGCGCCGAGCGTGGTTTCGAATGCGAAATCCAGCCGGCCGGCAATCGCGCGCTCCAGCAGTTCCCGGCCGCGATGCCAGGCGGCACTGTTCGCCTGCACCTGGCTCAGGCCCGGATTGGCCTGCTTCAGCGCCGCCGCCGCTTCGTCTGGGTTGTAGTAGTCGGCGCCCTTGTCACGGAAGGCCGCGCCGGCGATGCTGCTTTTGCCCGCGCCGTTAACGCCGGCCAGCACGTAAATGTTCGGCACCGGCCGCGCCCTGCCCGGTCCGGATCAGCGCCGCTTGCGCGCCGCCTTGACCGCCGCTCGCCCCAATTCCGCGGGCGTGGCATCGAAGGCGGCCGCCATCGCTTTGCGCGCCTGCGGCGTCTGCATGCGCGCGAGCAGCACGTCGTATTCAGCGGCCAGCTCGTTCAGTGCCGGCGCACGGTCTTTGGTCAGCGCCAGGAATTCATCGTAGGCGAGCAGCACGGCCTTGGGCGTTTCGTGGCGGGTGATGGCGACAGCGCCACCGCGCATCACCTGCTCCAGCACCGTGCCCAGCCCGTTCTTGAGCTGGGTCGAGGGCACGGCGGGAACATCGACGAGTTCGCCGCGGCTGTTGCGATAGGTCAGAGTCTGCATGGCGGGTCCCGGTCACAGTTTCGGCAATTATAGCCAAAATGGCCATTTTGGACAACACCAAAAGCTCAGGCGCAACAAGCCGACATCATTTCAACTAGAAGTCATTTCATAAATAGGTTCTGTACTTTCTGGAAGGGCCGTGCTACGT
>CAYSQJ010000014.1:0-49182 GCA_964433345.1 uncultured Bordetella sp. | reverse complement strand
CAGAACTGCGTGCACTGCAAGACCTGCGACATCAAGGACCCGACGCAGAACATCGTCTGGGTGACGCCCGAAGGCGGGGGCGGACCGAATTATCCGAACATGTAATCCGGGACCACTGCCAGCAATCTGCGACGGCAAACCATGAGAATCCTCTACGGACTGCTGGCCTTCGTCTACCGGCGTCCGGTACAGCTGGTGCTGTCGGTGCTGCTGACGCTGGTCCTCGGCGCGGTGCTGGTCATCACCATCCAGTTCACGCTGTTCGACCTGCAGTGGCTGACCTTCCTCGGTGGCATCCTCTTCGCCGCGATCCTGTCACTGGCGAGCCAGGCCTCGAAATCGGAATGGGTGGTGGCTCGCCGCACCCGGCAGCTGGAGCGCACCCGGGAGCTGCTGGAACTGGAAAAGAAGCGGGCGCAGAGCGCCGAGGATGCCCTGCGGGTGGCCGACGAGCGCGCGCGGATGATCCAAGACCTGCAGCCGACCCCCCTGCTCTACATCGACCGCGACCTGCGCATCCGCCAGCACAACCGCGCCTTCCTCAAGCTGACCGACTGGCCGGCCGACCGCATCAATGGCCAGCTGCTGCGCGACGTCGCGCCGCGCGAGTATCCTGCGCTGCTGCCGCGATTCCACGAGACGCTCGCCGGTGCCATGGTCAGCTACAGCATGGGCTGGTCGGCAGCGGACGGCAGCTCGGCGAGTTATCTGGTCGAGCAGGTACCCTGGCCGTCCGACAGCCCGCACGCGGCAGGCTTCTACATCCTGATGCTGCCGGAACAGGCGGGCGCTGCCGCCCCCGCGCAATCAGAAGCGGATTTTGTGCCTGCGGCCACCACCCTCTCCACGCCGCATGCCGCGATCACCGACGATTCCGGCGAGACCCTCTACCTGCATTCCCTCAGCGACCAGCTGACCGGTTCCGAGGATCCGCGCGCCAAATTGCTCCGCGCCCTGAAAAGCGAGGATGAGTTCCTGCTGTTCGCGCAGAAAATCCTGCCGCTGCGCAACCTCCCTTTCGAGCACGGCTGCTATGAAATCCTGTTGCGGCTGCGCGAGGAGGAGGACAACCTGCTGCCTCCGGGCGGCTTCATTCCCATTGCCGAGCAGTTCGGCCTGACCGAGGAGATCGACCGCTGGGTGGTGCGCAAGGTGATTGCCTGGTCGATGGCGCAGCAGAAGGCGAATCCGGGATGGGAAATGCCCCTGTTCTGCGTGAACCTGTCGGATGCTGCAATCAGCAATCCCGAGTTCGCACGTTTCGTGCGCACCGAACTGCATCGCACGAAGTTCGCGGCAAACCGGCTGTGTTTCGAGGTCGGCGAACTGGAAACCATCAGCAACCACGACAACGTCGTGCGCTTCATCAACGCGCTGAAGCCTGCAGGCTGTCGCTTCACCGCGGACGCCTTCGGCAGCGTCAAGCTCTCGTTCTCGCATCTCAGCGGACTGGCGCTGGATTTCATCAAGATCGACGGCGTGATCATCCAGAACATGTTCAAGACCCCGGGCGACCTCAACAAGCTGCGTGCGATCGTCGGCGTCTGCCAGAAGCTCGGCGTGCGCACCATCGCCGAGTTCGTCGAGGATGACCGCACGCTGGAAAAGCTGCGGGAAATCGGCATCGACTATGCCCAGGGTTTCGGCATCGCGCGGCCGGGCCCGATAAACGGCATCCGCTGAACACTCGATCCGCGGAACCGTGCCGCGACCGCCGGTGCGTTACAGCGCTTCGAACAGTCCCGCGGCCCCCATGCCGGTGCCTATGCACATGGTGACCATGCCGTAACGCTTCTTGTGGCGGCGCAGACCGTGCAGCAGCGTCGCGGTGCGGATGGCGCCGGTGGCACCCAGCGGATGACCGAGCGCAATCGCGCCGCCCAGCGGATTGACCTTCGCCGGATCGAGTCCGAGTTCCCGCATCACCGCCAGTGACTGCGCGGCGAAAGCTTCGTTGAGCTCGACCCAGTCCAGCTGTTCCTGCTTCAGACCCGCCTGCGCCAGCACCCTGGGAATCGCCTGCACCGGGCCGATGCCCATCACCTCCGGCGGCACGCCGGCCACCGCGTAACCGACAAAACGACCCAGCGGCTGCAGGCCATAACGCTTGAGCGCCGCCTCGCTCATCAGCACTACCGCGGCGGCACCGTCCGACATCTGCGAGCTGTTGCCGGCGGTGACACTGCCTTTCGCGGCAAAAGCCGGCTTCAGCTTTGCCAGCGCCTCGACCGAGGTGTCGCGGCGCGGGCCCTCGTCCTGCGTCGCCGAACTCCTCTTCACTGCCACCTGCCGCGCGGCGAGGTCGGGCAGATGCTCGACGATCTCGTACGGGGACATCTCGTCGCGGAATTCGCCGGCGTCCGTAGCCCAGTTGGCACGGCGGTGGCTCTCCGCCGCAAACAGGTCCTGGTCCTCGCGGCTGATTTTCCATTGCGCAGCGACGCGCTCGGCAGTAATGCCCATGCCGTAGGCAATGGCGACGTTCTCGTCCTTGCCGAATATCGCCGGGCTGAAACTCGGCTTGTTGCCGCCCATCGGCACCATGCTCATGCTTTCGGTGCCGGCGGCGATCATCACCTCGGCTTCGCCGAGGCGGATGCGCGCTGCAGCATCGGCCACGGCCTGCAGTCCGGAGGAGCAGAAACGGTTGATGGTCATGCCCGGCACGGTGTCGGGCAGGCTGGCGAGCAGCAGCCCGATGCGGGCGACGTTCATGCCCTGCTCGCCCTCGGGCATCGCACAGCCGGCGATGACATCGCCGATCTCGCGCGGATCCAGCCCCGGGCACTGCGCGACCGCGCTGCGGATGACATGCGCCAGCAGATCGTCGGGCCGGGTATTTTTGTACATGCCGCGGGGCGCCTTGCCGACGGCAGTGCGGGTGGCGGCGACGATAAAGGCGTCCTGGATTGCTTTGGTCATATTGCGCTCCTGGTGAGGGGAGTGAGGCGTCAGGAGTAAGGCGTCAGGAGAGTCCGCAGGTCTCGGCTGCTCCAGGTTTTTCACTCCTCACTCCTGACTCCTTTCTCCTCACTCACATTCAGTTTCTCAACGGCTTGCCGGTCTTCAGCATGTGCTCTATCCGCGCCTGGGTCTTCTCGGTCGCGATCAGTTCCATGAAGTGCTGGCGTTCGAGGTCGAGCAGCCACTGCTCGTCGACCAGGCTGCCGCCCTCGATATCGCCGCCGCACATCACCGTCGCCACCTTGGTCGCGATCAGGCGGTCGTGGTCGGAAATGTGGCCGCCGGCATGCATGTTCTCGACGAAGGCACGGATGGTCGAGATGCCGCTGCGGCCAAGCACCGGGATCGCCTTGGCGCGCAGCGGCGGACGGTAACCGGCGGCGGCCAGCGCCCTTGCTTCGGCCTTGGCGATCTCCAGCAGCTCGAAACGGTTCATCACCACGCGGTCGGTTGCACGCAGGTAACCGAGCTCGCTCGCATGTTCGGCGCTGCGGCCGACCTCGGCCATCGCAACCGCCTTGAAGTATTTCTGCAGGAAGGGCGAAATGTCGCCGCCCTTCGCTTCCGCAGCGGCACGCATCGCGAATTCCTTGCAGCCGCCGCCCGCCGGCAGCAGGCCGACGCCGACTTCGACCAGGCCGATGTAGCTCTCCAGGGTCGCCACCGCGCGATCGCAGTGCATGATGAATTCGCAGCCGCCACCCAGTGCCAGCCCGTCGACCGCCGCCACCGTTGGTACCATCGAGTATTTGAGCATCTGCGTCGTCGCTTGGAACTGCTCGACCAGATGTTCGACCTCGGCCAGCCTGCCGGCCATCAGCTGGTCGGCAACGCCCAGCTGGCGCGCCGCCTTCAGCGCCAGCGACTCGGCCTCGCGCCTGAAATTCTTGAACAGCCTGCCCAGTGCCGAGGGCGGCGCCGGCGGCGCCTTGGCGCCGCTGCCGCTGGTTTTCTTCAGATTGGCGCCCACCGAGAACGGCGGCTCGGTCTGCCAGATCACCAGACCGGCATAATTGCGCTCGGCCTCGTCGATCGCCTGCTGCACACCCTGCAGCACATCGTCGCCGATGGCATGCATCCGGCTCTTGAAGCTGACAATCGCGATGTCGTCGCCCATGTGCCAGCAGCGCACACCGTCGGTTTCAAATATGGTTTTACCGTAGGTCCGTTCTTCGCCGAGCAAGCGGTCCGGAAAGGGCTGCCGCCGGTACACCGGGAGCGCCGAACGCGGCTGATAGTCCTGCGTCGCCGGCGCCCAGGAACCCGTGGGACCATGCACGCCGCTGCGCGAGGCTTCGTTCACCCAGGCTGGCAGCGGAGCATCGACCATGGCCTTGCCGGCAGCGATGTCGGCGGCGATCCATCCGGCGACCTGCCGCCAGCCGGCGGATTGCCAGATCTCGAAGGGACCGCTGTCCCAGCCGAAACCCCAGCGGATCGCGAAATCGAGATCGCGCGCGTTGTGGGCGATGGACTCCAGGTGCAGCGCACAGTAATGGAAAGTGTCGCGAAAAATCGACCAGATGAACTGCGCCTGGGGATGGTTCGAGGCATGCAGTTGTGCGAAACGCTCCGCGGCGTTCCTGTTTTTCAGTATTTCTACCACCGCCTCGTCGGCCTTGCCGTCGGACAGGCGGTAAGCGCCGGTCTTGAGGTCGAGCACCTGGATGTCGCGACTGACCTTCTGGTAGACACCCTTGCGCGTCTTCTGACCCAGCGCACCGGCATCGATCAGCTTCTGCATCCACTCCGGGATGCCGTAATACCTGTGCCAGGGATCCTCGGGCAGCGTATCGCGCATGGTGTGCACGACATGGGCAAAGGTATCAAGGCCGACGACGTCGGCGGTGCGGAAAGTGGCGCTCTTCGGGCGCCCGACCAGCGGACCGGTCAGCGCATCGACGGTGTCGAAGCCGATGCCGAGGCGCTCGGCATGGTGCAGCGTCCCCAGCATCGAGAATACGCCGACACGGTTGGCGATGAAATTCGGCGTGTCCTTCGCGCGCACCACGCCCTTGCCCAGCGTGGTCACCAGGAAGCGCTCCAGCTCGTCGAGGATGCCGGCATCGGTGCCGCTGCAGGCAATCAGCTCGACCAGGTGCATATAGCGCGGCGGATTGAAAAAATGCACGCCGCAGAAGCGGTGGCGCTGCGCTTCCGGAAACACCGCTGCCAGCTTGTTGATCGACAGGCCCGAGGTGTTGCTGGCGAAGATCGTGTGCTCGCCGAGGTGGGGTGCGACCTTGCGGTAGAGGTCGGCCTTCCAGTCCATGCGTTCGGAAATCGCCTCGATCACGATGTCGCATCCGGCGAGCAGGCCGAGGTGCTGGTCGTAGTTGGCGGGCTCGATCAGGTCTGCGCGGTCTTTCACCGCCAGCGGGCTCGGCTCCAGCTTCTTCAGGTTGGCCACCGCCTTCAGCACATTGCCGTTGGGATCACCCTCCTTCGCCGCCAGTTCGAACAGCACGACGGGCACGTTGGCGTTGATCAGGTGTGCTGCGATCTGGGCGCCCATCACGCCGGCGCCGAGGACGGCGACCTTGCGCACCAGCAGCGGGGATTTTGCGGACATGGCAACCTCTGATGAAAACGATGTGAATAAGGCCGCCCCCATTTTACGCGGCCCGGACCCGCAAAAGAAAACCGGGTGGCGCAGGCCACCCGGTTCGCATGTGATTACCGCTCAGAACGCGTGCGAGTACTGGACCGAGAGAATGTCGGCCCGGCTGTTGAAGCTGCCGGTCAGTGTGCCGGCCCCGGTGACGGTCGTCCTGATGCCTGCATCCTTGATGAACTCGTGGGCATAGCCGATGTCGAGGATGCCCTGCTTTGACGGCTTGTACTGCACACCGAAGGCGAGCCAGGTGCGGTCCTGGTCGGGCAGGCGCGGCGTGCGGTCGATGTCATTGGTGGGGGTCGGATCGAGCGCGACACCGAAGCGCAGCTTGGTCTGCTCGTTGAGCCGGTAATTGGCGCCTACGCCGAAACGGATGGTGTCCTTCCAGTTGAACAGCAGCGAGGACACCGTGCTGCCGACGGCGCCGCCGGCCGAGGCCGAGGTGCGGATGATGTCGAGGCGCTTGACCGTGCTCCAGCCGGTCCAGGTGATATCGGCCATCAGCTCCCATTTCGGACTGACGGTGCTGAACAGGCTGATCGAGGCCGAATCCGGTACCTTGAGGTCTGCCTTGATGTTGCCGTTGGCGGCCCCCAGCCCCGACACCGTCACCGTGCCTTCAAGGGTGTAGTCGATCGCCGAGCGGTAGGTCGCACCCAGCCGGGTCGTTGGCGACAGCTGCGCTATCAGGCCGATGTTGTAGCCGAAACCGATATCATCACCCTTGTTGGTGACGAGGCCGGCAGCACCCACACCGGAGAGCGTGGCCTTGATGTGCTGCACGCTGATGCCGCCGCCGATCGAAAAACTGTCGTTGATTTTGTAACCCAGCGAGGGGTTGATGTTGAGCGCCTGGATCGCCGACTCCACCGCGCTGAAGCGGCCGCGCCAGCCCGGGTCATACTCGGTGGCGAGGCCGAAAGGCACGTTCACCGCGAGCCCGAACTTCAGCCGCGGGTTGACCGTCATCGTATAAAAACCGTTGGGAATCGCCGCCCAGTCGCCGCCGTCACCGCCATTGCCAGTACCCGGCAATGCGAATGCACCGGTCGAGCCGGCATTGGTGAACTTGAACGAGGGCTTGACCAGATGCAGTGCCGCAGCCGCCTCACGGTTCGATGACAGCAGCGTCATCGCTGCGGGGTTGTACCAGGCCACGCTGGAGTCATCCGCGGCTGCTGCGCCGCCGGCGAAGGCATTGCCGGTACCGCTGCCGCTCTGGGTGCCGATGCCGAAACCGCCAGCGCCAGCCGGCGCCGCCATCGCCGCAAGCGCGAAAGATACTGATAAGTATATGATTTTATTTATATTTTTCATGACCTCTCTCCCGGATTGTCCCTGTCGTTGCGTGAATTCGCGCGATGTCTCCCGCGCTGTTCGCCTGCCGCCCATATTACTCAGGGTATATGCAATTTCAACCGCAATGCGTGCTTCATCAATCCTGCTGTGGTTGCGGCACCACACGCGGACGGCGCTGGTTGTCGACCGCGACATAGGTGAGGATAGCCTCGGTCACCTTGACGCATTCTTCGCGCTCCGGCCGGCGCTGTGCGTAGACCTGTACGTCGACGGTGATCGAGGTGCGCCCGACCTTCACCACATCGGCATAGAAGCTGACCAGATCGCCAACGAACACAGGCTGGCGGAAGACGAAGGAATTGACCGCCACGGTGGCGATCCGCCCCTGCGCCAGGCGCGTCGCCGGCACGCTGCCGGCGAGATCGACCTGCGCCATGATCCAGCCACCGAAAATGTCGCCGGTATGATTGGCGTCCGCAGGCATCGGTATCACCCGCAAAGCCGGTTGCCTGCCCTCGGGCAAAATCGTCTTGTCCCCACGCTCATCACTGCTCACCGTTCACTCCTCACGCCTCACGCTCATATCAGTGTCCCGCATACATGCGGTCGATCTCGGCATTGAACTTCTCCATCACCTTGGCCCGTTTCAGTTTCATTGTCGGCGTCAGCAGGCCGCTCTCGATGGTCCAGGGCTCCAGCGTGGCCATCGCCCGTCGAACCTGCGCATAACCCGGAAACTCGGTGATCTGCGTTGCGATGCGCTCGAGCAGCACCCGCTCGGCCTCGTCCGATGCCCAGGCATCGGGGTTGATGTTCGCCGCCTTCGCCAGCTTCTGCCAGTGGTCGGCATTGAGCACCACCATCACGCTGAGGAAGGGTTTGCCTTCGCCGAGCAGCATCACCTGCTCGAACAGCGGATCGCGGGCAATCGCCGCCTCCATGTCGCCGGGCGGCACCTTCTCGCCATTGGACAGCACGATGACGTCCTTCAGCCGGCCGGTGATGAACAGGTGGCCCTGGTCGCCGATATGGCCGGTGTCTCCGGAATTGAGCCAGCCGTCGGACTGGATCATGGCGCGGGTCGCCTCCTCGTTGTTCCAGTAGCCGAGCATCACGTTGGGCCCGCGGATCAGCACTGCGCCCTTGTCGCCGATTTTCACTTCGACGCCGGGTATCGCCGGTCCGACACTGGCCGGAATGTTGTTCTCCGGGCGGTTGGCGGTGGCGATGGGACTGGTTTCGGTCAACCCGTAGCCCTGCAGGATCGGCAGGCCGAGGCCGATGAAGATTTTCGAGATATCCGGCGGCAGGGCAGCACCGCCCGACAGCGCGTAACGCAGCCGTCCGCCCAGACGCGCCAGCACCTTGGAGGCCACCAGCCTGTTGAGCAGCGGCCACAGCAGGAAGGACGGCTTCCACGGTCCGCGGCCCTGGGCATGCTCGAAACGCGCATAACCGACGCTGGCGGCGAGCAGGAACAGCTTCTTGCGCAAGGCCGGACCCTCGTCGAGCCTGGCGCGTATGCTGCCCCAGATGCGCTCGTAGATGCGCGGTACCGAGATCAGCATCGTCGGCCGTACGGCCTGCAGGTCTTCGGCAAGCTGCGGGATCGAGCGCGCGTAGGCAGTGGCCGATCCGGCCATCACCGTCAGGTAGTAGCCGCAGGTGCGCTCGAAAGTGTGCGACAGCGGCAGGAAGGACATGAAAATGTCGTCGTGCCCGGTGGCGAGCACCTTCAGCGCGGCCTCGGTGTTCGACAGGATGTTGTTGTGCGACAGCATCACGCCCTTGGGCCGGCCGGTGGTGCCCGAGGTATAGACGATGGTGGCGAGGTCGTTGCCATCCCGTACCAGGTGCCGTGTTTCACCGCCGTCCTCCGGCAGCCAGTCGCCTATCCATTTCAGGCGCGGATCGCTGCCGGCCGCGGGCAGCGCGTTGACAGCGAGAAAGCGCACGACCTGCCGCAGTTCGCCGAGCACGCCCTGCAGTTCCTGCCACTGCTCCTGGCCCTCCAGCAGCAGCACCCGGCAGCCGGCATTGTTGAGGATGTAGGCAACGTTGTCGGCGCGGTCCTGGGTGTAGAGCGGCACCGTCACCAGCCCCAGGCCCAGTGCGGCCTGGTCGAACATCACCCACTCCGGCGAGTTGCGCAGCATCACCGCGACGCGATCGCCCGGCTTCAGGCCGTCCTGCTCCAGCGCCGCCTGCCAGCGCGCGATCTGACGGTCCATCTGCGTCCAGGTGTAATCACGCCACTCGCCATGCTGCTCGTTGTATGCCTTGTAGGCCGCGAGATCCGGGGTGCGCTTCACGCGTTCGCGAAACAGGCCGTCGAGCGTGCCCGCCGCAGACATCGGAATGACATGGGGTGCATTGCCGTTGCTCATGTTTTCTCCTCCTGACCGTTGCTGAACCCTTCAAGAAACAGGTCTGTGTACGGTTCTGTTCCGGGAGTCACCGCGTAAGCCTCGAAGTCGGTCACCCCTTCCTCGCGCAGCACGTCCTCGTCGATATGGAAATGACCGGTCGCGCTGCGACTGTCGCGCCTGAATATCGCATGCGCCGCGTCGGCCATGATATCCGGTTTGCGGCTCGCCCTGAGGATCTCCGGCGGAAAGTTCACCGCGATCGCCGCGGTGGCAATGGTGGTTCGCGGCCACAGGGAATTCACGGCCACGCCGCGGTCACGAAACTCCTCCGCCATGCCCAGCGTGCACATGCTCATGCCGTACTTGGCCATGGTGTAGGCCAGGTGGTCGCGGAACCATTTCGCATCCAGCGCCAGCGGCGGCGCGAGATTGAGGATGTGCGGGTTGTCCGCCTTCAGCAAGTGCGGCAGGCAGGCCTGCGAGCAGAGAAAGGTGCCGCGCACATTGACCCCGAACATCAGGTCGAAGCGGCGCGGATGGGTATCCAGCGTGCCGCTGAGCTGGATCGCGCTCGCGTTGTTGACCAGGATGTCGATGCCGCCGAAATGTCCGGCCGCCTGCGCCACTGCCGCCGCGATCGCGGTCTCGTCGCGCACGTCAAGCGCGATCGCCAGTGCCCGGCCGCCCGCCTGTTCGACCTCGCGCGCCACCTCGTGGATGGTACCCGGCAGCTTCGGATGCGGCGCCACCGTCTTCGCGGTGACCACGACCTTGGCGCCGTCTCGGGCGCAACGCAGCGCGATGGCACGGCCGATGCCGCGGCTCGCGCCGGTGATGAAGACGGTTTTTCCCTCAAGCCCGGCCATGCAGGGCTCCGCGACGGCGCATCAGTTCGCCGCCCCAGGGCGCCGCGCCAGTGCCTCGAAAGTCACCGGCTGCGTAGTCTGGTGCAACTCCGATTTGCCGAAATCCTTCGGAAAATCATCGACCATGATCACCTGCCGCCGCAGTTTCGCCGCACGCTGCAGCAGATCGAATTCGTCCTGCGTGATCACGCCATGCCTGAGTCCTTCGGTGGCGACCTGGTCCGCGTAACGCCGCGCAATGCGGCCGTCCTGCTGGGCGCGGCGCAGCTTCGCCTCCACCGGCTCAGCCGCGATCGCAGCGACCAGCGCGTCCTCCAGCGTGCGCACCGGATCGTTCTCGTCGGCGGAAACGAATACGCCGCGGGTGAGACGCTCACGCGTCGGCCCCGGGGTCATCATCAGGCCGACCACGTCATGGCCCAGCGGATCGCGCGGCGGCGCGAACTCGCGTCCGTACGGCATCAGCAACGGGAATATCAGGCCGCGCAACACCCAGGCCGCGACGGGCCAGGGCAGGTTTTCGAAAATCGAATAGAAGGATTCCTCGATGCGGCTCAGGCAATCGAGCAGTCCCCAGCGCACCAGCGGCAGGTCAGCCTGCGGGCGGCCGTCGTCCTCGTAGCGCTTGAGCACGGCCGAAGCCAGGTACAGCTGGGACAGCACATCGCCCAGCCGCCCCGACAGCCGCTCGCGGCGCTTCAGCGTGCCGCCGCAGAGAAACATCGCCGCATCCGCCGTCAGCGCAAAGGCACTGGAGAGCCGCGTCAGCTGCTGGTAATAGCGGCGCAGCTCCGGTGCGCCCGGCACCGGGGTCAGCCTTGCGCCGGTGATGCCCATCCACAGCACCCGCGCGACATTCGACAGCGTGAAGGCGACATGCCCGAAGAACGCGCGGTCGAAGTCACGCAGCGCCTTGCCGGGATCCTGCTCGCGTGTTGCCTCGATTTCCTTCAGCACCCAGGGGTGCCCGCGGATCGCGCCCTGGCCGAAGATGATCATCGTTCGCGTCAGGATGTTGGCGCCCTCGACGGTGATCGCGATCGGCGTCTGCATATAGGCGCTGGCGAGGTAGTTGCTCGGCCCGAGGCAGATGCCCTTGCCGCCATGCACATCCATCGCGTCATTGATGACCTGGCGGCCGCGCTCGGTGAGGTGGTACTTGACGATGGCGGAGATCACCGAGGGCTTCTCGCCGAGGTCGATCGCGCCGGCGGTCATCACCCGCGCCGCATCCATCACGTAGACATTGCCGGCAATGCGCGCCATCGCCTCCTCGACGCCCTCGAAGCGGCCGATCGACAGCTTGAACTGCTGGCGCACGCGGCCGTAGGCGCCGGTGGTCAGGGTCGCGAGTTTCGAGATACCGACGCCGTTGGCCGGCAGCGAGATCGAGCGCCCGGCGGCGAGACAGTTCATCAGCATTTTCCAGCCTTCGCCCGCCTGCGCCGCGCCGCCGATCACGTAATCCATCGGGATGAACACATCCCTGCCCCAGTTCGGGCCGTTCATGAAAGTCGCGGTCATCGCGCGATGGCGCCGCCCGATGTGCACGCCCGGCGTGTCGGTGGGCACCAGCGCCAGCGTGATGCCGACGTCGTCCTGTTCGCCGATCAGGTGTTCGGGATCGTAGAGCCGGAAGGCGAGCCCGAGCAGCGTCGCGATCGGGCCCAGCGTGATGTAGCGCTTCTCCCAGGTCAGGCGGATGCCGAGTACGCCGGACTTGCCCTGCCATTCGCCGCGGCAGACGATGCCGAAATCCGGAATGCCGCCGGCGTCCGAACCGGCCTCGGGACTGGTCAGCGCGAAACAGGGCATCTCCAGCCCCTTCGCCAGCCGCGGCAGGTAATGGTCCTTCTGCTGTTTGGTACCGTAGTGCAGCAGCAGTTCGGCCGGTCCCAGCGAGTTGGGCACCATCACCGACACCGCAGCAGTGCCGCTGCGCGTGGTCAATTGCATCACCACCTGCGAATGCGCCAGCGCGGAAAAGCCGAGCCCGCCGTATTCCTTGGGGATGATCATGCCGAGGAAACCGCGGTCCTTGATGAACTGCCAGACCTGCGGCGGCAGATCGGTCATTTCATGCGTGACCTCCCAGTCGCTGAGCATCTCGCAGAGTTCGCGCAGCGGTCCGTCGATGAAAGCCTGCTCCTCTGCGGTAAGCCGCGGCGCCGGATGAGAAAGCAGCTTTCTCCAGTTCGGGCGGCCGCTGAACAGTTCGCCGTCCCACCACACAGTGCCGGCCTCCAGAGCTTCGCGCTCGGTCTGCGACACCACGGGCAGGATGCGGCGGAACAGTTTCAGCAGCGGCGCGCCGGCAAGCGCACGCCGTAGCGGCAACGGGATCGTCAGCAGCGACAGCAGCAGCCACAGCACCCAGCCGGCCTGCAGCAGCCCATCGGGCCACCAGCCGCGGTAGGCACACAGTCCCAGCAACATTGCATAGGCCGCGGACCAGAGCAGCGCTGGCAGGCGGTGATAGGCAAGCAGCCAGGCGACGGCAATTGCCGCGAACAGGCTCAACAGGATGACCATCTTCAGTTCTCCGCCGCAGGATAGTGCTCACCGGGACAGCCCTCTGCGCTACGCAGATTCATGCAGCATCCGGCGTCTCCGTGTCGCTGTGAGCATACACGGGGGCTGTCGCTGCGACAATGACGATAAACTATAAGTATTTGTTTTTAATGATATTTTTTGGTTTCAGCGATGAAAATCAGGGCCGTGCCTTCATCGCAATCGCCTGCAGTTCGGCGAGGTGCTTGCGTGCGCGCTCAATTTCGTCGGGACTCGCCGCGCCTACCGGCTTGCCCTCCACGCGTTTCATCGACACCAGCGGATTGCCGGACTTGTCGAAGGTCACCATCAGCGCGACGGCATCGCCGGACTTGCCCGGCGCCGGATAACGATCGTGCTTGTAATGCAGCAGCACGCCGGCATTGAACATGAATTCGTTCTTCTCGATGAATCCGGATGCCGGTGCGAATTCCTCGCGGATCATTTTCAGTTCGCCGTTGTGCCAGTGCACATCGAAAGTCGACGAGCGCCCCCCGCCGCTCCAGGCATGCTCGCTGCGGGTGATCATCACCGATGACTTGGCCGGCGCCTGTGTCTGCGTTTGCGCCGGTGTCTGTGCGTTGACCGCGGACACCTCTAGCAGCGGCGCCGCGATGATCAGCGCCAGAACAAGGAAACGGAACGAGATCCGGTACATGGGTCGATGGCCTCCTGGGTTCGGTTTGCCGGTATCAGCTGTTACAGCTGCAGTCCGCAGCTGTTCACCGCTATGGTTTAACAGGAGACCCGCATCGCGGGCAAGTCATCCCCTGCTACTGTCACCTCGCGGCGACAGCCGCTTGGGTTGATGTCCTAAAGCAAAATCGGCCGGTCGGAGAGTTCGTTTGGATTGCCTTCCGCCGCCGGAAAATGCAGCACCAGCAAATCCGCGACAGCCTGTACTGCCTCGAGCATGCCCTGCTCGAAACGCCCTGCGCGGAAGTGCGCCTCGATACTTCGGCAGATGCCCTCCCACTGCGCCTGTGTCACCTTCGCCGCAATGCTGCGGTCAGCGACGATCTCGATGTCGTGATCGGCATAGTTGACGTAGAGCAGCACCCCGCTGTTCTCGGCGGTATCCCAGACACCCAATTGCGAAAACAGCTCCTCTGCGCGTGCGCGCGGGCTCTGGTCGCGCAGCAAGGGCATCAAGTCAAGGCTCGGCTCAATGGCCACACACAACTCGCCACGATGCCGGCCTTCGCTGGCCGCGACCGCGTCCTCGATCCGCTGCAGAACTTCGGCCGAAAATGCCCGACCCGCCAGCCACGGCGGCATCAGCAGATGTTTGAACAGTCGCCTGAGATTCATGTCACCAGCGCCCCGAGGCTCCGCCGCCGCCGGAACGGCCGCCGCCGCCTCCGAATCCACCGCCAAAGCCGCCGCCACGATGACTCCCTGACGACCAGGAACCGCTGCCGCCACGTCCCCTCGCGCCGTTAAATGCAAAGATGAAGGCCAGCAGCCCGCAGAACACGCCGGCGATGATCGCGCCGAACAGTGCCCACCCTGCAATTCCCGCCGCAACACCGATCAGAGCTGCAGCACCTGCCCGTCCGGTCAGCGGAGTCAACAGGCGTGTGACCAGAGGGGCTAACATCAGTCCGCCGAACAACCAGAACGGATCGAGCGGCAGATGCCCGTCACCGCCTTTTGCCGCAGCGGGAGACGGCAGCGGCTCACCACCGGCCACGCGCAGGATGCTCGACACACCGGCCTCGACGCCCGCGGCAAAATCGCCGCGCTTGAAATGCGGCACGATGTCGTCGCTGATGATGCGCTTCGCCGTCGCGTCGTTGAGCGCGCCCTCGAGGCCGTAACCGACTTCGATGCGCAGCTGGCGGTCATTGAGAGCGATTACCAGCAGCACGCCGTCGTCGACGCCCTTGCGGCCGAGCTTCCACTGCTCGAACACGCGCACTGCGTATTGTTCGATGGACTCCGGCTGCACTGAAGGCAGCATCAACACGGCCACCTGCGCGCCCTTCTCCTGCTCGAAGGCCGCGAGACGCTGCTCGATCCGCGAGACCGCCTGCGGCGACAGGGTGCCGGTCAGGTCGGTTACCCGCTTTTGCAGGGGCGGTACCGCCGTGACCGACCAAGCCGCGGCTGTAAACAGGCATAGCAGCGCCGCGGCAAAGGTCGGGCGCAGCAATGCGGGGAGGCGCATGGTCCCTTACTTTGCGGCGGACGCCGGCTGGCCGAAATCGATTTTCGGCGGCTTGCTGATCTCTTTTTCGTTTTCGACCGTGAACTGCGCCTTTTCCTTGTGACCGAACAGCATCGCGGTGAGGTTGCTCGGAAACGAACGCACTATCACGTTGTACTGGCTGACCGCATCGATGTAGCGCTTGCGCGCCACGGCAATGCGGTTTTCGGTGCCCTCGAGCTGGGCCTGAAGATCGCGGAAGTTGGCATCGGATTTGAGCTGCGGATAATTCTCGGCGACCACCAGCAGCCGCGACAGGGCCGAGGACAGCTCGCCCTGCGCCTGGCTGAAACGCGCGAAGGCCTGCGGATCGTTGACGAGTTCCGGCGTCGCCTGGATTGAACCGACCCTGGACCGGGCAGTGGTTACGCCGAGCAGGATTTCCTTCTCCTGGCCCGCGAAGCCTTTGACCGTTTCGACCAGGTTGGGTATCAGGTCAGCCCGGCGCTGGTACTGGTTGACCACCTCTGCCCAGTTGGCCTTGATCTGCTCGTCGGCAACCTGCAGCGCGTTATAACCGCAGCCGCTGAGCAGAACCGAAAAGGCCAGTAAAAACAGCAGCTTGATTTTTTTCATCATCCACTCCTCGGTCATCGACCGGAACCATTCAGATCGGGGCAGCCGCGGTGCTTTGCAAGCGCCGCATCGTGTCAACCGCAAAACAAAGATCCTGCCAGGCCTTGGCCTTGTCGCCCAGCGTGCGCAGCAGGTACGCCGGGTGATAGGTGACGATCAGCGGTATGCCACGATGCTCGTGCACCTGGCCACGCAGCGCGGCTATGCTGGCATCGCGGCCGAGCAGGTTCACCGCGGCCACCTTGCCCAGCGCAATGATCAGCTTCGGCCGGATCAACTCGATCTGCCGCTGCAGATACCCTGAGCAGGCCTGCGCCTCCTCCGGCGCCGGATTGCGGTTGCCCGGCGGCCGGCACTTGACGATGTTCGCGATATAGACATTCTTGCCGCGGCGCAGATCGATCGCCGCCAGCATGTTGTCGAGCAGCTTGCCGGCCTGGCCGACGAAGGGTTCACCCTGCTCATCCTCGTCCGCGCCGGGTCCCTCGCCGACGAACAGCCAGTCCGCCTGCTCGTCGCCGACACCGAATACCGTCTTGTTGCGTTTTTCGTGCAGCCCGCAGTCGGTGCAGGACGCGACCTGCGCCTTCAATTCGGACCAGTCGGGCCCCGGTGCCGGATCAGGCCGCGGCCGCATTACAGGCAGCGGCGCGACGGTTTCTTCGGCGGCCGGCTCCTGCGCGGGCGCCGCTTCCGCGGCAACGCGCAGGCGCCAGCGCGGGCCGATGCCGATTTCCCGCAGGATTTCGTCGCGGCGGGAGCCGCCCGCTGTAGTCACAGTTTTCTTTCCATGGTCACCGCGTCCTCGCGGCCCGCGTGATGCGGATAATAGTCGCGACGCCGCCCGATCTCGGCGAATCCGTGGCGGGCATACAGCGCGCGGCCGGCCATATTGGAGATGCGCACCTCCAGGTACACCGTGGCCGCGCCGTGCTCGCGCGCCAGCCGCAGCACGAAAGCCAGCAACTCGCCGCCCAGTCCGCGCCGTTGCAGCGGCGCCGCAATGCTCAGGTTCAGCAAATGCGCCTCGCCCGCGGCAATCATCACCACGCAATACCCGGCAACAGTGCCGGAATTTTCGATGATCCAGCATTGGTAACCGGCCTCGATCGAGTCGGCAAAGTTGCCGCGGGTCCAGGGATGGCTGTAGACGGAACGCTCGATGTCCTCGACACAGTCGATGTCTGCCGCCGTCATCTGACGGAAACTGCGCACCGCGTCGGGCAGCGCGCTCACCGCTCGGCCGTCTTCAGCGCGACGCGGTCGCGCACATACAGCGGCGCCGCGGCATCGGCGCGAACACCACCGCCCGCAGCAAACACCGGCGCCGCGAGGCGCGCGATGTCCCGCGCCTGGGGCACCAGATCCGCGATCACTGCTTCAAGCATCGCGCCATGGCACCGCCGCAGCACCTCACCATGGACCGCGAAACCGCTGCCGCAGCCGGTCCAGCGCGCGGACGGTAGTTCGGGCACCGCCTCCGGCGCGCAAACCCGCGGCGCCGACACCTCGATGCAGCCATCACCTTCGCGCCGGTACGCCGCGTGATAGACCTCGCCCATGCGCGCATCCAGGCAGCAGATCACCGCGTCGGCGCCGCAGCCCGCAGCCATTGCCTGCAGCGTACCGATGCCGGCGAGCGGAATGTCCGTCGGGAAGGCGAGGCCCTGGGCTACGGCACAAGCCACGCGCAAGCCGGTGAACGAACCCGGCCCGGCGCCGAAAGCGATGCCCGAGAGCGCCGGCAAGGCAACGCCGGCCTCGGCCAGCGCCGCGTCCGCCATCGCGATCAGCATTTCGGAATGCGATTGTCCGGCCCGCGCCTCGCGTTCGAATACCGCGCCGTCGCGCCAGACCGCCGCGCTGCAGTGCTCGGTGGACGCATCCAAAGCCAGTATGTTCATGATCTGCCTGCCCTCATCATCCGGCGATTGTAGCCGAGCCGGCGGCGGCTTCCGCGGCGCACGGCCTGCGTTATACTGCGGCGGTGAACAAGAAACAGACCGCCCAACCGAAATCCCTGACCTGCACATGAAATCAACGCTTACCACGCTGGGCTCACTGCTTGTCGGCGCGCTGATCATGCTGGGCATCGGCGGCACCGCCTACCACGTGTTCCGCGAGGACGGCCTGCTGTCCAAGGGTCTCGGCGCGCTGTGGAGCGCGCAGTACGAGGCGCCGGCGATGGTCGTGATACTCATCATCGCGGCGATTTTCGTGTTCAAGGCGCTGCGCGGCGCGCAGGTCGGCAACAAGCGCGAAAGCAAGATCCCGGATCTCATCCTCTTCGCCTTCATCGCCACCGGCGTATTTTTCCTCGGCCGGCTGCTGACCAGCGGCCACATCTAGGCGCAGTTGACCGTTTCCGCAAGCCTGCACTCCGCCCTGTGCGGGATGCAGGTGTTCTTTACCACCCGCACCATCCAGGAGTAATCACATGAGCGACATCAAGCGATTCAACAGCGACAAGCGACTCTCCCGCGCCGTGGTCCACGGCAACACGGTCTACCTCGCCGGCATCACCGCCGATGACCGCAGCAAGGGCATGCGCGCCCAGACCGCGGAGATCCTGGCGAAAATCGACGCCCTGCTGAAAACCGCCGGCACCGACAAGTCGAAGCTGCTGTCGGCGACGATCTGGATCAGCGACATGCGCGCGAAGCCGGAAATGGACGAAGCCTGGGCTGCCTGGGCGGACCAGCAGAACCTGCCGGCGCGCGCCTGCGTCGAAGCCCGCCTCGGCTCGCCGGACACGCTGGTGGAAATCATGGTGCAGGCAGTCAAGTAGACGGCTGACACCTGCAGCGGAATCAGGCCTTGGCGCGCGCCTTGGCCTTGATTTCGATGCCCGCCCAGCGCGCCAGGTCGCGATGGATGCGGGCCACCCTTTCGGTCTGTCCCTTTGCCGGAAACCGTTCGTAGAATCCGTCGCCCCTGAACTGTGCCTTCTGCGCGGACCAGGGCGACAGCCGTTCCTCCCAGCGCTTGACCCTTCCCTGGACCGGCTCGGCATCCGCACGGCCCAGATCGGCGCAGACCCGGATCATCGCCTTCAGCGTCACCGGCTTGGTGACCTGGTAGGCATCCCCTCCCCATGCGTCACCCCAGACCTTCTGTGCCGCCTTCAGGAAATCGCGGATGATTTCGTAATAGTGCTCGCTCTCGCGATAGAGGTTGCTGCTGCGGCTGATCTTGCGCCAGTCGCCGCTGACCCAGCGGTGCAGTTCGTTGAACAGTTCCGCCTGCAGTATCCACTTGTCCTTCTGGCTGCGACCGCCGAGGCGGTTGATGCGGTACTGCAGCGGACTGTCGTCCTCGGTATAAAGGTCTTCCACCAGGCGCGCGGCAAAACGCTTGTCGGGATCGGCCCAGGACACGCGTTCATAGAGGTCGACCAGGTGGCTCTTGTTGATGCGTGTCGGCGTCGAGTTGATGATGACGAACATCTCGGCGGCAAAATCCTCGCTGCGGCCGTCAAAGATCACGCAGGGCACGTTGATCGAAGCAGCCTCCGCAGGGTGCTCCATCAGGTAGAACTTCAGCGCGGCCAGGCGATGCTGGCCGTCGATGATCAGGTACTTGGATGAGGGCTCGGCGAGGTGGCCCACCGACTCCTGCCCGGGCAGCGCGGTGAAACGCAGCTCATCGGAAGTGAACAGCAAGACCGTGCCGGGTATCGGCGGCTGGCTGACCGCCATTTCGTAGAAATTACGCAGCTGGCGCACTTTCGATTTGGACATCTGGCGCTGAAAAGCCTCGTCCGTGCTTTCCACGCGCGCAATGAACTGGGCAATCTCGTCATGCTGGGGCAGGCTTTGCGGAGCGATCTGTTCGCCATCGCCATAAAAGCGGCTGATGAACCGGACCCTTTCCAGCACCTCCTTTGCCGGATAGCTTGCAAAATAGAACACGCCATCTTTTTGTCTTATGCGCGTTGCCAGCATGGTGGCTGATCCCTTCGTATTGTAAGTACTTGGCGGACCGCGGAAATTCCTGTGTTCGCGGGGGTGCCGCCCGGATTCCGGCTGTCATTCTAGCGTTCGCTACCCCCGAAAGGCGAGGTTTGCCCGGGCCGGCAAGCCGGTGTTTTTATTTTATTCAATAAAATCAAATAGTTATATATTTTCTGATCGGGCTGACCAAGGGCTGTTTCGCAATATGCGAAGGAATCCGGAATGATGGAAGGCCAGTCAGCGGACGCTGTCGCGGTCCGGAACCGGGAAAATCACCCGAATCAGCCGCCGGCGCAGACCGGCTTCAGCGCTCGCGCCGGGGCTTGTAGATTTCCCGGCGCGCCTTGTCCAGGTCGCGATGCAGGCTGCGGCGCTCCTCATCGGACAAGCGTTGCGGACGTTCCTGACGCTCGAAGCGCTCGGGCCGGTCCATGCTGCGATCACGCGGGCTGCTGCGGTCGAAGCGGTCGGGCCGTCCCTCTGCTGCACGCAGCTCGCGCCAGGGTCCGGCAGCCGAGGGCGCGGCCTGCAGGGCCGTCCACGCCAGAATGACTGCCAGCCACACTCTCATGCCCGCACTCCATCTGAAATTGATGCCTTCGATCTTGTCACACTCCGATTGTAACTGTGCTGCTGCAGGCGCGGATGCCGTGTCCCGATGCCGGCGAACCTCAGGCCATCACAGCAGGGCCATTCTCGCCGCCGGCTGTAAACAGACTGTTTCAAGCACAACACACTGTGTAAGCAGGTGTTTCGACCCTGCTGCCGTTGCAGCGTGGCACTGATTTTGTAAGCGATTGTTTCAAAAGCATGGCTAGGTCGCGTCGAACTGGGTACGATTGACGCATGACACAGACCAAAACCCGGATTCTGGTGGTTGACGATGACGCCCGGCTGCGCGACCTGCTCAACCGCTACCTCGCCGAACAGGGCTACGTCGTCCGCGTCGTCGCCGATGCCACGGAGATGAACCGCCAGCTCGCGCGCGAACGCTTCGAGCTGATGATCCTCGACCTGATGCTGCCCGGGGAAGACGGGTTGTCGATCTGCCGGCGGCTGCGCGGCAGCGGCGAGACCATGCCCATCATCATGCTCACGGCGAAAGGCGACGATGTCGACCGCATCGTCGGACTCGAGATCGGCGCCGACGACTACATGCCCAAGCCCTTCAATCCCCGCGAACTGGTGGCGCGCATCCAGGCCGTGCTGCGCCGGCAGCCGCCGCCGGCGCCGCCGGGCGCGCCCGGCAATGCGGCGCAGGTGATCGAGTTCGGCGAATTCCGGCTCAACCTCGGCAGCCGCAGCCTGACCAGAGCCGGCACCGAGATCACCCTGACCACGGGCGAATTCGCACTGCTTAAAGTACTCGCCGAGCATCCGCGCACGCCGATGTCCCGGGACAAGCTGATGGAACTCGCGCGCGGACGGGAATTCGGCGCCTTCGACCGTTCGATCGACGTGCAGGTCTCGCGACTGCGCAAGCTGATCGAAACCGATCCCGCAAAACCCGCCTTCATACAGACGGTCTGGGGCTTTGGTTATGTGTTCATTCCTGATGGGAAAGGTGGGGAAAAGAGTGAGCAGTGAACGGTGAGCAGCAAGCAGAAAAATCATACCCCGCATAACGCCGCCGCCTCTCTCCTGACTTCTTACTCCTTACTCCTTACCGCTTACGAACCATGACCCTCTGGCCCCGCACGCTGCTGTGGCGCAGTGTGCTGCTGATCGCGGCGCTGCTGGTGGTCGCCCATCTCGCCTGGCTGCAGATTTTCCGCGCCTCGGAAATCGAACCGCGCGCGCTGCAGGCCGCGCAGCAGGTGGCCAGCGTGGTCAACCTGACCCGGGCCGCGCTGGTCACTGCCGATCCGGGACGCCGTTTCGCGCTGCTCGACGAACTGGCACAGCGCGAAGGCATACAGGTCTATGCCGGCGATCCGCAGGAAGCCGTGCCGCCCCTGCCCGAACGCCCCTTCCTGCGCATCATGCAGGCACGCCTGCAACAGGATCTCGGACCGCAGACCCGCCTCGCGCTGGAGCGCAACGGCGTCGCCGGCGTCTGGGTGAGTTTCCGCATAGACAATGAGGAATTCTGGGTGTCGCTGCCACGCTCGCGCATCGAACGCGACAGTTCGCTGCGCTGGATCGGCTGGGGCGCGCTGGTGCTGGCGCTCGCGGTGATCGGCGCTTTCGTGATCGTCGTGCGCATCAACCGGCCGCTGCGGCAGCTTACGCGGGCGGCCGCGGAGCTCGGCCGCGGCGCGACGCCCTCCCCGGTCGCCGAGTCCGGCCCCGAGGAAATCCGCTCGCTGGCGCGCAGTTTCAACCAGATGGCCGCCGACATCCGGCGCCAGGACGAAGAACGCGCACTGCTGCTCGCCGGTGTGTCGCATGATCTGCGCACACCCCTGGCACGGATACGCATCGCGCTGGAAATGCTCGATGACCGCGGCACCGGAGACCTCAAGGCCGGCGTCGCCCAGGACATCGGCGACATCGATGCCGCAATCGGCCAGTTTCTCGACTTCGCGCGGGCGCCGGATGCGGAGGCAGTGACCGGACAGGCCGATCTCAATACGCTGGCGCAGTCGGTGATCGAACGCTACACGCGCATGGGCAAGACGGTGCGCTTCACACCCGGACCGCTGCCGCCGCTGCCGCTGCGCACCCGGGCCATGCAGCGTGTACTCTCGAACCTGATCGACAACGCGCTGCGCCATGGCGGCGACAGTGCCGAAGTCGTGACCGGCCGCGACAGCGCCAGCGGCAGTGCATTCCTCGAAGTGCTGGATCGCGGCCCCGGCATCCCTGCAGCGGAGGCGCAGCGCATGCTGCAGCCCTTCACTCGCATGGACAGCGCGCGCTCGACCAGCGGCACCGGACTCGGACTGGCCATCGTCGACCGCATCATGCGCCTGCATGGCGGCCGCATCCGCCTGCTGCCGCGGGACGGCGGCGGGCTGCGCGCCCGCGTCGAATTGCCCCTACCGGCGCAGCCGGAATGAGGTGTTGCGCAGGCGGATTGACAGCACCCTCGCCATCGCAAACAGGAAATCGCGTGCGAGCGCAGGTTCGCTCTCGCCAAAACGCGTGAAGTCCTCGAAAGGCAGCAGCAACAGCGTGCCGTCGGTGACAGCCCAGACATTCGCCGATCGAGGCTGACCGTCAAAAAAGGATTGCTCGCCGAGTATGCTGCCGGCGCCGATGCGCGCCAGCGAGGTCATGCTCACGCCGTCGACGTGGGTCACGCCGACTTCCAGCGAACCGGCTGCAACGAGGTAAAGCGTGCGGTCCGCGGCAGAGCGCTGGATCACCACTTCGCTGGCGCGAAACGGCCGCGGCGCGGTGAATTGCAGCAGCGCGCCCCAATGCCCGTCGCTCCAGTGCGGCAGCACGAGTGCATCGGGTGAAGCCCGTTCCGACACGGCCTGCGCAAACGCCGCGGCCCAATCAGCACCGTTCATGGAATCCTTTCCCGCAATGCAGGCTGATCGAAGATTATAGCCCCCGGGTCAGCGGCCAGTTGCCGAGGCTGCGGTAACGCGGACCACCGCTGCCGGGTTCAGAGGCGACCAGCGCCAACTCGGCCACCGGCCACGGCGGCAGGCGACAGGTTCGCGCCGGAGGTTCGCGCCGCGCATCGCGCAGCAGCGTCACATGGGGCAGGAAACGGCGGCGCTCGGTGCGAAAGGCCGCAGCGCGCAAGCCGCTGACCAAGAACTCAACCAGCGCCGGCAGCTGCGGCGGACAGGCCCCGGGCGCCGCCCACAGCAGCCGCTGGCGTGGCCACCAGCCGATGCGCTCGAGAGTCATCGCGAAGGGCTCTGCCGCAGCCGCGGCCTGCTCAGCAATGCGCGACAGCTCCGGCAGGCGCGCGCCATCGACATCGCCAAGGAAGGCCAGTGTCAGGTGGAAATTCCGCGATGCAGTGGCGCGGCCGCCGCAATCGTCCTGCAGCTCTTTCGCGGTCGCGGCCAGTGCGGAACGCAGCCGCGCATCCGGCCACAGCGCGAAAAAAAGCCGCAGCTTGCTGCCTGGCGGAATCGCGTTCAGCCGTCTGATCCGCGACCGGACCCGTCGTCGCGCCGGATCAGCACCACGGCTTCCGCGACGATGCCCTCGCCACGCCCGACAAATCCGAGTTTCTCCGCGGTCTTGGCCTTGATGTTGACCTCCGTCCCGGCGATACCGAGGTCGGCGGCGATATTGGCCTGCATGCCGGGAATATGCGGCGCCATTTTCGGCGCCTGGGCGATGATGGTCGCATCGACATTGACCACCACGTACCCGCGCTCCCGCAGCAGCTTCATCACCGCGCGCAGCAGTTCCCGGCTGTCGATGCCCTTGTAGCGCGGATCGGTGTCCGGAAAATGGCGGCCGATGTCGCCCAGCCCGGCAGCGCCGATCAGTGCATCACAGAGCGCGTGCAGCAGCACGTCGGCATCGGAATGGCCGGCGAGGCCGCGGTCGAAGGGTATGGTCACGCCGCCGATGATCAGCCGGCGCCCCTCGACCAGCGCATGCACGTCGAATCCCTGTCCGATGCGCATCATTGCCGCCCCCGCTGCCCGAGGATCAGCGCCGCGAGCGCAAGGTCCTCGGGATAGGTCACCTTGAGGTTGGCCTGGCTGCCCTCGACCAGCAGCGGCCGCGCGCCGGTCTGCTCGACCGCGCTCGCCTCATCGGTGACCGCAGCAATGTCGGCACGGCGCAGCGCCTCGATCAGCACCCGGTAGCGGAACATCTGCGGCGTCTGCGCCCGCCACAGCTGCTCGCGCGCCACGGTCTGCAGCACTTCGCCTTCGGCATTGGCCCGCTTCAGCGTGTCGGCCACGGGAATCGCCAGCAGCCCGCCGACCGGGCCATCGCCAATCGCGGTGATAAGCCGGTCGAGATCACCGGCACCCAGGCAAGGCCGCGCGGCGTCATGTACCAGCACCCAGTCCGCGGCATCGATGGCATCGTTCGCCGCAAGAAGGCCATTGAAAACGCTCGCAGCACGGGTATCGCCGCCGCAATAAAGAGGCATCAGCTTGTCGCCGCAGGCACTCCAGTCGCAGGCCGCGAAGCGGCTGTCCCCCGGTGCCAGCACGACAAACACCTGGCTGATCTGCGGATGGTCGCAAAGGACTTGCACCGCATGCTGGATCAGCGGACGGCCGGCGAGCGGCGCGTATTGCTTGGGCAGATCCACGCCCATCCGGGAACCACTGCCTGCGGCAGGAATCAGAGCAACATGGCGCGGCATCGGCGGACTCGGCGTCGTAGAATCGGGGCTGAACAGGCGGTGGATTGTATCAGCAGCCCGCGCGCCTCCTGCAGCAGCGCGGCAACGCGCGAACACCGGAACTCTGTCATGCCCGTCAATCCTGGACATCTGCTGCTGCCGCTGGCCCGCACCGCAATCACCCGCGCACTGGGCCGCGACACAGACGACGCAACGGGCGATGCGCCCTGGCTGCACGCACCGGGCGCTGCTTTCGTCAGCCTGATCCGCGGGGGGCAACTGCGCGGCCGTCGCGGCTCCCTGGAAGCGCTGCGGCCCTTGCGCGACGACGTGATGGCCAATGCCGTGGCCGCCGCCCTCCACGACCCCTGCTTCGGTCCGTTGCAGGCCGGCGAACTCGAGGATACGGTCATCGAAATAGGCCTGATGTCGCCGCCCGAAAAACTGGACACCTCTAGCGAGGATGCAGCGCTCGCCGCGATCCGCGCCGGCATCGACGGTCTCGCGCTGCGCTACGGACACCATCACGGCATTTTCCTGCCGGAGGCCTGGGCCGGGCACACCGATCCCGCGGACTTCCTGGCGCACCTCAAGTATCGCGCCGGACTGCCCCCGGACTTCTGGGATCCGGTCATCGAGCTGCGGCGCTACAGCGTGAGCTGCTGGCGCGAAACGGAGCGCTGAGTGCCACGCGAGCGCTCGAAACTGCCGCTGTTTGCCACGCTCGCCTACCTGCTGGTAGGCAGCGGCTGGATCATCATCGGCTTTTTCATTTCCAGCACAATCGACGAGGACGGCGCGACCTCTCTGTTCGAACTCTACAAGGGACTGGCGTTCGTCGCGGTGACCGGGGGCACCTTGTATTTTGTGCTGGGCTGGATGGATATCGGACACACGGGTGACGGCAGCTTCGGCCGGATCGCCGATGAATTCCGGCACTCGATCCACGTCGGCGAACGCACCCTGCGCTGGCTGCCGCCGGGACTGGTCGCAATCATCATCACGCTGCTCTGCCTGTTGCTGCTCGGTCTGGCCTGGACCCGGGAAAACGCCCTGGTCGCCGGCGAAGAGTCCGTGTCGTCGCTGCGACATGCCATTGCCAGCCAGACCGGCAGCGCGATGCGTGTCGTCGACCTGACGCTGGGTGAAATCGCGCATGACCTGACGGAAGGCCGGCTCGCCGACCCCGACCGCGAACTGCAGCGCCGGCTCGGTGACCGCTCCTCGCTGGTCCGCGCCATCTGGATTGTCGACAGCGAAGGCCGCCTGATCCATGACTCCGACCCCAACGCACCCGGTATCGACTTATCGGGACGCGACTACTTCCGCCATCATCGCGACCATCCGGACAGCGGATTTTTCATCGGCGACCCCCTGCGCAGCCTGACCACCGGCACCTGGTTCGTCAGTGCCAGCCGGCCGATCCGCAGCGCGGACGGAAAATTCCTCGGTGTGGTGGTCGCGGCACTCGATTCCACGCGCTTTGGTCAGTACTGGCAAATGCCCGGCACCGATCACGGCGGCAGCATCGCGCTGTTCCGCGACGACGGCATCCTGCTGATGCGCAGCCCCCATGTTGATGACAATATCGGCAAATCCTTCCTGCACACGGGCGCCTGGAAGGAACGCGTGCCCCGCGAAGAAGCCGGCGTCTACCGTGCGACCAGCAGCATCGACCGCAGGGCGCGGATTTTCGGCTTCGGCCGCGTGCCCGGTCATGCCTCGCTGCTGGTGTTCGTCGGCATTTCGGAAGACCGGCTGCTGTCGTCATGGCGGCGCCTGGCGGCAATCAGCATCGGCAGCCTGCTGATCATCATCGGCGTGGTGGTCACGCTGGCCTTCATCCTGCTGCGGCAGCTGCGGATGCGCATCCAGTCGCAGAAAAAGGCGGCCGAGCTGGCGCGTTATCCGCTGCAAAACCGCAATCCCGTGCTCAGCGTGTCGCACAGCGGCGAGCGGCTGTTCATGAACGATGCCGCGAGGCGGCTGCTCCAGTCCACGCGCGGCACGCGGGAATCCCAGCAGCTCGATGCCGCAATCCAGGCGATTGCCGCGGAGGACAGGCCCGGCAGCCGAGAATTCGTAGTCGGCACGCAGACCTACTCCGCTTCCTATGTGCCGCCGACTGCTGCGACATTTACCTGATGGACATCACGGCCCTGCGTCAGGGGGAAGGTCTGCTGCAGCTGTTTTTCGACCTGCCCTTCATCGGCATGGCCACGTCCTCGCCGGACACCCGGCGCTGGCTGCGCTGCAATGACCGGCTCTGTGAAATCCTCGGTTATCCGCGCGAACAGCTGCTGCTGAAGACCTGGTCGGAAATGACCCATCCCGACGACCTCGCCGAGGATCTCGCCAATTTCGACCGCGTGATGCGTGGTGAAGCCGAAGCCTATGCCATGGACAAGCGCTTTCTGCGACCCGACGGCACCACTGTCCACGTCGCCATGGATGTGCGCGCCGTGCGTCGCGCCGACCGTTCGGTCGAGCTGTTCATGTGCATGGTGCAGGACATCACGGAACGCAAGCAGCGCGAATTTCAGCTCCAGCAGCAGCGCAACCTTTACGCAGCGCTGTCGGCCACCCAGGAAGCGATCATCCGGCTGCGTGACCGTGACGCCCTGTTTTCCCGGATCTGCCGCGTTGCCGTCGAGGAAGCCGGCTTTGCCTTCGCCTGGGTGGGCCTGCTCGAGCCGGCGACCGGGCTGGTAAGGCCCGTGGCCCGCCATGGCGAGGACGCGGGTTACGTGGACCAGCTGCAGGTCAGCAGCGACCCCTTGCGTCCCGAAGGCCGTGGCGCCACCGGCCTGGTGGTGCGCGAGGGCAGGCACCGCATCGTCAACGACATTCAGGCCACGCCGTACATGCAACCCTGGCACGATGCCGCGGCCCGGGCCGGCGTCCATGCCTCCGCATCCTTCCCGATCCGCGAGTCAGGCCGGATCATCGGCACGCTGAACGTCTATGCCCGCGAGCGCGATCACTTCGACGCCGGGATCGTCCGCATGCTCGACGAAATCGCCGCCGGCCTGTCGCACGCACTCGACACGCTGGAGGGCGAACGCCAGCGCGAGCGGGCAACGGCCGCCCTCAAAATCGCCGAGGAACGCTGGCAGCTGGCGCTGGAGGGCGGCGAGCACGGCGTCTGGGAATGGAACGTGCAGACCGGGGAGTCCTTCTACTCGCGGCAGTGGAAGGCGATGCTGGGCTACGCCGAACAGGAGATCGGCAACACCGTCGAGGAGTGGCGATCCCGCATACATCCCGAGGACATCGACGAGGCGAGCCGGCAGATCGAGCGCCACCTGCGCGGCGAAACCCCGGTCTACGCGTCGGAGCACCGGCTGCGGCACCGCAACGGCCGCTACCTGTGGATACTCGACCGCGGCAAGGTCGTCACCCGCAGCGACGACGGCAGGCCGCTGATGATGACGGGCACCCAGACCGACATCAGCGCACGCCGCGAAGCCGAATTGCGGTTGCGCGAAAGCGAAGCCAAGTTCAAGGGGCTGGTGGAACAATCCATCGTCGGCATCGTCATCGTCGACAAGGACACGATGTATTACGCCAATCCGCGTACCGCCGAGATCCTGGGCTACGCAGCCGACGAAGTTCTCGGCGCAGGAATTTCCCGGCTGATCCATCCCGAGGACTGGTCCGGGGTGCACGACCGCATCGAGGGCGTACTGTCGGGACGCTTCCACGACATCCGTCACGAGTTTCGCGGCCTGCGCAGGGACGGCAGCATCGTGCATCTCGGCACCCACGGCAGCCGCACCGAGTATGCCGGCCGCCCGGCGGTGATCGCCGTGGTGCAGGACATCACCAGCCGTCTCGATGCGGAGAAGCGGCTCGCCGATTATGTCGCCCAGCTCGAACGCTCGATCATGCGCACGGTGGAAGCGATTTCCCAGATGGTCGAACTGCGCGACCCTTACACCTCGGGCCACGAACGGCGGGTCGGCGACCTCGCCGCCGCCATCGGTCAGGAACTCGGCCTCGACCAGCACCGCATCACCGGGCTGCGCGTCGCCGGCAATGTGCATGACGTCGGCAAGATCACGGTGCCCGCCGAAATACTGTCCAAGCCGGGCAGACTCTCGGCAGCCGAGTACGAAATCGTCAAGACCCATGCCGAGAAAGGCCACGAGATCCTGAAGAACATCGACTTCCCCTGGCCGGTGGCGAAGATCGTGCTCCAGCATCACGAACGCATGGATGGCAGCGGCTATCCGCAGGGCCTCAAGGGCGGGGACATCATGCTGGAAGCGCGCATACTTTGCGTTGCTGACGTCATCGAATCAATGAGCACCCATCGGCCCTACCGTCCCGCGCTGGGCCTGGAAGCCGCGCTGAAGGAAATCCTCGCCCACTCCGGCAGCCTTTACGATTCCCAGGTGGTGGCCGTGACCCTGCGCCTGTTCCGCGAACGGGGATACCACTTCCCCGACTAAAAATATCAATAAAAACAAATACTTATGACGATATCCCGGCAACTATGGTACTGGCTGGACCGCAACATCCTGGAACTCGGGCGCGAAATGCGCCTGTCCTATCTGCCGCCGCTGATGGTTTACATGGCCGCCGGCATCTCCGGCCTCACCGGCATCGTCGGCACTTTCTTCGTCAAGGATTACCTCGGCCTGTCAGCCGCCTTCCTCGCCGCGCTCGGCTTCTGGGCCGGCATCCCCTGGGCACTGAAAATGCCGCTGGGCCATCTCGTCGACCTGATCTGGCGCTGGAAAAGCGTGCTGGTGTTCATCGGCGCCGGCATGATCGCCGCCAGCCTGTCGATCATGATCGGCCTGCTCAGCGACCGCGAAGCGATGGCGGTGATGATGCCCCCCGGTGCCTGGTACGTGACCAGCGTGCTGCTCGGCGTGGTCGGCTATGTGCTGCAGGACGTGGTCGCGGATGCGATGACCGTCGAAGCCGTGCCGCGCGTCGACGCGCAGGGCAATCCCGTCGATCCCGCAAGGCGCAAGCTGATGAACACGACCATGCAGACGCTGGGTCGCGTTGCCATCATCGGCGGCGGCGTGCTGGTGGCGGTCGTCAATCTCTACCTGTTCAGCGGCGTGCAGGCGCTGTCGGAGGCGGAAAAGGTTGCCATCTACCGCCGCATCTACCTGCTGGCGCTGTGCATCCCGGCCATTTCGGTGGCAGGCGTACTGTCGGCAATGTGGCTGCGCCGGCGCGACGCAAGGCAACTGCGCGCGCAGGGCCGCAGCAATGCCGAGATCGACATCCTGCTCAGCGGCCGCCTCGAAGCCACGCGGCCGAACTGGTGGATCCTCGGCGGCAGCCTCGCCTTCGTCGCCTTCACGCTGGGCATGGGATTCAGCCGGCTGCCGTACAACCAGGAAATCATTTTCGCCGGCTCCTTCGGCATCATCAGTTTCCTGCTGCTGCGCCTGTTCCGCGAACTGGAGCCCGACGTGCGCGCGACCATGCTCGGCACGGTAATCGTCATTTTCGTGTTTCGCGCGATTCCCGGGCCCGGTGAAGGCATCACCTGGTGGTTCATCGATGAGCTGAAATTCGACCAGCATTTCATCTCCATCCTGTCGCTGATCGGCTCGGTGCTGACGCTGGCCGGCATGTTCATCTTCCGCCGCTTCATGGCCGATCACTCGATCGCCTACGTCGTCGGCGCACTGACGCTGCTCGGCGGCCTGCTGTCGCTGCCCTATGTCGGCATGTATTTCGGCCTCCACCAGTGGACGGCGGCGATGACAGGCGGCGTGGTCGACGCCCGTTTCATCGCGCTGGTCAACACCGCGCTGGAATCCCCGCTGGGCCAGATCGCGATGATCCCGATGCTCGCCTGGATCGCCAATTCCGCTCCGGCGCACCTCAAGGCCACCTATTTCGCGGTGATGGCCTCCTTCACCAACCTCGCGCTGTCGGCCTCCGCGCTGGGCACCAAGTATCTCAACCAGATCTACATCGTGTCGCGCGAGGTCAGGGACAAGAGCGGCGCCGTCACCATTCCCGCCGACTACAGCCAGCTCGGTGAACTCCTGGTCGTACAATTGACCATAGCCGTGGCAATTCCTTTCGCGGCCATCGGGCTGACCCGCCTGCTGAGGCTGCGCAGCGCCTGATCAGGGTACGAAACCATGGATCTGCTGAAACCGCCCAATGCCGATTCCGCCACCACGGACCTGGTGCTGCGCGCGGTGGCCTTCGCCGCGCACAAACACCGCGACCAGCGACGCAAGGACAAGGAAGCCTCGCCCTACATCAACCATCCGATCGAACTCGCACATGTGCTGTGGGACGAGGGCGAAGTGCGCGATCCGCTGGTGATCGCCGCCGCCCTGCTCCATGACACGCTGGAGGACACCGAGACCTCCTGGCAGGAACTGCGCGGCGAATTCGGCGAGGAGATCGCCGACATCGTGCTCGAAGTCACCGACACGCAGTGGATCAAGAAGGAATTGCGCAAGCGCCTGCAGGTGGCGAAGGCCCGGCACTCCAGCGAGAGGGCGCGCCTGGTCAAGCTCGCCGACAAGATCTGCAACGTGCGCGACCTCGGCACCCGCGCCCCCGCCGGGTGGTCGCTGGAACGCAAGCGCCAGTACTTCGACTGGGCCAAGGAAGTCGTCGACCGCCTGCGCGGCACCCATCCCGAGCTGGAACGGCGGTTCGACGAAGTCTACGCTTTGAGACCCTGAGGGCGACGGGCAATCGGCCACAAGCCGGAACGTGCGGCCCCGTCATTTACGGTTTAACATTTGCCGCTGGCTTCCCTCTCCTCACTCCTGACTCCTGACACCTCACCCAAACCAATGAAAATCACCCACGCCAGCACCACCCTCGCCTCCCTGCCCCACGACGAGCCGCTCGCCGACGGACCGACCACGCCGGGCTCGAAAAACTTCGTTGCCCTGAAGCTCAGCACCGACCAGGGCGTCGAGGGCATCGGCTTCACCTTCTTCGGCGGCTCCCTCGACGCAGCGCTGCTCTCCGCCGTGCAGTCGCTCGCCGATCTTGCCATCGGCGAAGACCCGCGGCGCATCGAGCACATCACCGACAAGCTGCGCGCGTCCTGCCCCGGCGGCCCCGGCGGCATCCTGACACTGGCAATGTCGGCGATCGACATCGCGCTGTGGGACATCAAGGGCAAGATCTGCAACCAGCCGGTGGCGACCCTCGCCGGCGGCCATCGCAAGCACGTCGACACCTATGCCAGCGGCGCGCTGATGCGCCATTTCCCGCTGGACCATGTGGTCAAGGCGGCAGCGCTGCTGAAATCACGCGGCTTCAGGCAGATGAAAACCCAGCTCGCGCTGCCCGGCGACACCAACCCGGTGAAGGAAGTCGAGCGCATCCGCCTGATCCGTGAAGCCATCGGCTACGAAACCGACCTGATGTGCGACATCAACCAGCGCTGGGACGTGCGCCAGGCGATTTCGATCGGCCGCGAGGTCGACGCCTACCGCCTGTTCTGGCTGGAAGACGTCACCACCTGCGACGACTACGACGGACTCGCCGCGGTGACCCGCGCGCTGGATACCCCGGTCGCCGGCGGCGAATATGTCTACGGCATCCAGCCCTTCAGGCAGATGCTCGAAGCCCGCTCGGTGGACATCGTGATGATCGACGTGTTGCGCGCCGGCGGCATCACGCAGTGGCTGAAGATCGCCGGCATGGCCGAGGCCTTCAACCTGCCGGTGGTGAGCCATCTCGCGCCGGAAATCCACGTGCACCTGGTTTCCGCGGTGCCCAACGGCCTCACCGTCGAGTACATGCCCTGGTCATCGCGGTTGTTCAGGGAAGTGGTGCAGCCTGTAAACGGGCAACTGGCGGTACCGCAGAAGCCGGGTCTCGGACTCGAGTTCGACCCCAAGGTGGTTAAGTTCGGCTGAACGCCGGAACACGCTTCAAAAAAACCTGCTGCAAAACAAAAGGGGCGGAATCATCCGCCCCTTTTGCCGTACGCCACTGACCCGGGTCAGGACTTCTTGATGCCAGCGCGCTTCACCACGTCCGCCCACTTGTTCATGTCGTCGAGCATGAACTTGCGGAATTCCTCGGGCGAGTTGGTCACCGCCTCTGAGCCGTTCTTCTCCGCGATGCCGCCAAACTCCGGCGACTTCACGTACTTCGCGACTTCGGCATGGATCTTGGTCAGCAGCGGCTTCGGCAGCTTGGCCGGACCAACCACGCCATACCAGCCAACCACCGAGAATCCCGGAAGCACTTCCGCCAGCGCCGGAACGTCAGGCGCCGCCTTGATGCGCTTGGGTGCGCTGACCGCAATCGCGCGCAGCTTGCCGGCGCGGACTTGTGCGAAGGCACCCGTCAGACCCATGAAGTTGTAGTGGTACTCGCCACCGATCAGGCCGATCACCGCGGGACCGGTGCCCTTGTACGGGATGTGCTGACCCTTGGTATTGGCCATCAGCTTGAACAGCTCGCCTGCAAGGTGGCCACCGCTACCAATGCCCGCGGAACCGAAGTTGATCGGATCCTTGGTGGTTTTCGCCCAGTTGACGAATTCCTTGGCGTTCTTCGCCGGGTGCGAGGGATTCACCACCAGCAACAGGCCGCCGGCCGTCATCTGTGAGATCGGCGTGAAGTCGTTCACCGGGTGATAGGGCAGCTTCGGCAGCAGTGCGGCGTTGACGGTGTGCTGGTGATAGGGAATCAGCAGCGTGTAACCGTCGGGGGCTGCTTCCTGCACGATCTGCGCACCATTGACACCGGACGCGCTGCCGCGATTGTCAACGATCGCCTGCTGGCCCCAGGCCTTGGAAAGATGATTCGCCAGCAGTCGGGCCAGAAAATCGGTGGTGCCGCCGGGAGCCGCCGGCGTGACGATGCGCACCGGACGCGTCGGATAGTCATTGACGTTCTGCGCAGCGACCGGGAATGCCACACCCAGCGCAGCCAGCAGCAACGGCAGTTTGGTGATGCTGTTGAATTTGGATAACCGCATTATTCCTCCTGTAGTTTTGTGATGCAGCACCCCGAGGATACCGCAGTGCGGACTGCATTGCACCCCGCAGGCAGGCCTCAAGTCCGCAAAGACCGGAAGACCGGATGCGACGCCTGATATGTTGACAACATGATGGCGGCATTGTTCCCCCGAATTTGCTTGCCCCGCAGGCAATCAATGTCGCGCCACGGCACCGCCATCCGCAGCTGCTCCGGTAAAATCGGGGCTGCCCGCAGGCATCCGGATTCTTCCGCCATGCCGGCCACGCAAGTCCCAGCCTCCTGATGATCCAGTTCCGCAATCTCACCCTAGCCCGCGGCGCGCGCGACCTCGTCGCCGACGCCAGCCTGCAGATCCATGCCGGATGGCGCGTCGGCCTCACCGGCGCCAACGGCAGCGGCAAGTCGAGCCTGTTCTCACTGCTGCGGGGCGAACTCATGCCCGAGCGCGGTGACTGCGAACTGCCCGCCGCCTGGCGCATCGCTTCGGTATCCCAGGAAACGCCGGCACTCGGCATTCCGGCCATCGAGTACGTGCTCGACGGCGACAGCGAGCTGCGTGCGCTGGAACGCGCGCTGGCAGAAGCCGAGGCTGCGCATGCCGGCGAAACCATCGCCGAACTGCACGCTCAGCTCGACCACATCGGCGGCTACAGTGCCCGCGCCCGTGCTGCATCCCTGCTCGCCGGCCTCGGTTTTGCCGATGACGAATTCGAACGCCCGGTGCGCGAGTTCTCCGGCGGCTGGCGCATGCGCCTCAACCTCGCACAGGCGCTGGTCGCGCGCGCCGACCTGCTGCTGCTCGACGAACCAACCAACCACCTCGACCTCGACGCCGTGGTGTGGCTCGAGCAATGGCTCGCCGGCTACCGCGGCACGCTGCTGGTGGTGTCGCACGACCGCGACTTCCTCGACGGCTGCGTGACCCACATCGCGCATATCCAGGCTGCTAAGCTGACGCTCTACACCGGCAACTACTCGGCCTTCGAGGACGCGCGCGCAACACAGCTGGCGATGCAGCAGGCTACTCATGAGAAACAGGCACGGGTGATCGCGCACATGGAATCCTTCGTCGCCCGTTTCCGCGCCAAGGCTACCAAGGCGAAACAGGCGCAGAGCAGGCTGAAGGCGCTGGCCCGCATGGAGCGCATCGCCGCGGCGCATGTCGACGCGCCCTTCGAGTTCGCCTTTCCGGAACCGGAACGCTCGCCCGACACGCTGATCCGCCTCGACCGGGTGAGCGTGGCCTACGGCGAGCGCGTGGTGCTGCGCGACGTCGAACTGGCGCTGGCGCCGGGCGCGCGCATCGGCCTGCTCGGCCCCAACGGCGCCGGCAAGTCGACGCTGGTCAGGCTGCTCGCCGGCGAATTGCGTCCGGCATCGGGGCAGCGCAGCGAGGGCCGCGGACTTGCCATCGGCTATTTCGCGCAGCACCAGCTCGAGCAGCTGCGCCCGGCCGAATCACCGCTGCAGCACCTGCTGCGCCAGGAGCCTCAGACCCGCGAGCAGGAACTGCGCGACTATCTGGGCGGCTTCGATTTCCGCGGCGCGATGGCCGACAGCCCGGTGGCGCCCTTTTCCGGCGGCGAAAAATCGCGCCTGGCTCTTGCGCTGCTGGTGCGGCGGCGCCCGAATCTGCTGCTGCTCGACGAGCCGACCAACCACCTCGACCTCGACATGCGGCAGGCACTGACCGCGGCGCTCGCCGAATATGAAGGCAGCCTGGTGCTGGTGTCGCATGACCGCGCGCTGTTGCGCACCGTCTGCGACGACTTCATGCTGGTCTGCGACGGCGGAGCCGCGCCTTTCGACGGCACCGTCGAGGATTACATCAGCTGGCTCGCGAGCAGGCGCGCCAACCGGGCAACCGCTGGCACTGCGGCACCGGGGCAGGATCGCGCTGCAAGGCGCGAGGCACGCGAAACTGCGGCCGCGGAACGCCAGCAGAAACTCGCGGCGCGGCGACCGCTGCTGAAGGAGGCTGAACGGCTGGAGAAGCAGCTCGCGCAATGGCAGCAGGAAAAACAGGGCATCGACGCGCGGCTCGCCGATCCCGCGTTCTATGCCAGCCCCGATCCCGCGCAGCTGCGCGAACTGACCACCCGCCAGGCGGAACTCGCCCAAGCCGTCGACAACGCCGAGTCGCGCTGGCTGGCGGTGCACGACGAGCTCGAGGCACTGGGTGACCCATAGTCTGGACCGGCCTCCGGCAAGGCGCGGCACAGGCGGTATCATGCACCCCCGTCAATCCATCCACAGCACTGTCAACGGACCCCTGCCATGAACGACCACGCAACATCCCCCAGCATCGGCTTCCTCGGCTTCGGCGAAGCTGCGCGCCTGCTTGCCACCGATCTTGTGAAAAGCGGCTATCGCGGCCGGCTGCTTGGTTACAGCCGGCGCGGTGCCAAGGCCGGACCCGGAGATGCGGCTTACGAGCAGGCGCAGGCCGCCGGCGTGCAACTGACGAAAACCGTCGCCGCGCTGGCAAAGGGCAGCGACCTGATCCTCGCGCTGACCCCGGGCAAGGCCGCGCTGCCGGCGCTGAAAAAGATCCTCAAACACCTGCGCCCCGACCAGCTTTATGTCGACGCCAGCAGCAACTCGGCAAAGGCCATGGAACAGGCGGCCGCGCTGGTCGGCGACCGGGCCCGCTTCGTCGATGCGGCGATCCTCGCGCCGGTGGATCTGCAGGGACTGAAGTCGCCCTTCGTCGCCAGCGGCCCGCATGCCGCGGCATTCCGCGACCTCATGACGCCGCACGGACTGATGATCCGCGTCGTCGGCGAGGCGGCGGGAGACGCCAGCGCGATGAAGCTGATCCGCAGCGCGTTCACCAAGAGCCTTGCCGCGATCCTGATCGAAAGCATGGAAGCGGCGCGGCGCCGCGGCATCCTCGACGTGATGACCGGCGACATCGCCAAGACCTTCAGCGAGATTCCCTTCGACAAGATCATCCGCCGTTACATCAGCGGCACTGCAGTGCATTGCGAGCGGCGCCTGCACGAAATGCAGGACTGCCTCGCGCTGCTGCGCGAAATGGGCTCCGGCGACCGCAGCACCAAGGCCACTGTCGGCACCCTGCGCGAGCTGATCCGCATGGAGATGCCGGCGAAATTCCCGAAGGAACCCGGGTCCATCCATCCGGTGCTCGACGCCATCATCGCCGCCCGCGACAAGGCTGCCTGAGCGCTTCGCCGATGGCGTATCCTGTGCCGGCATGAGCCCTCCGCACGACCACGGCCACGCGCACGCGCACGACCCCCACGGCCACGACCATCCGATGCCCGCCCACGGGCGCGCTTTCGGCATCGGCATCCTGCTCAATGTCGGCTTCGTCATCATCGAAGCCTGGTATGGCTGGATCACCGGCTCGCTGGCGCTGCTGGCAGACGCCGCCCACAACCTGAGCGATGTCGGCGGCCTGTTGCTGGCCTGGGCCGCCTTCGCCGCAGCGCGGCTGAAACCCGATGAGCGCCACACCTACGGCTGGCGCCGCGGTTCGATACTCGCCAGCTTCGCCAACGCCATCATCCTGCTGGTGGCCATGGGCTCGCTGGGCTGGGAGGCCATCCAGCGCTTTACCGATCCCTCGCCCATCTCCGCCGTCACGGTAATCGTCGTTGCCGCGATCGGCGTGGTCGTCAATGCCGTCACTGCAGCACTGTTCATGGCCGGCAGCAAATCGGACCTCAACATCCGCGGCGCCTTCCTGCACATGGCCGCCGACGCGCTGGTTTCCATCGGCGTGGTCATCGCCGGTCTGCTCTACCTGTGGCAGGGCTGGCTGTGGATCGATCCGCTGGCGAGTCTCGTCATTGCCGCCGTCGTGGTCATCGGCACCTGGTCGCTGTTCCGCCAGTCGCTGCACCTGCTGTTCGACGGCGTGCCCGAGCACATCGACCTCCCGGAGGTACTGGCCGCGCTGAGCAATATTCCCGGTGTCGCCTCGGTGCACGACCTCCACATCTGGGCGATGAGCACCGCGGAGCAGTCCCTGACCGCACATCTGGTTGCCAGCGGCGAGCGCGGCAACAACGACATCCTTCAGGCCGCGCAACAGGTGCTGCGCGAGCGCTTCGGCATCACGCATGTCACGCTGCAGATCGAGATCGAGAATTGCGCGGCATCCTGCGATCCGCATGCTTCTCCGCGCTGACCGTTGAACGACCGTCCGCAACTGCTCTCCGTCCTGATCGCCCTCGGCTGCCTCGTCGTGATGGAACAGCGCGAGGGCTGGGCCGGTGTGCTGGCCTTGCTGCCGCCGCTGGTCCTGTCGCTAGGCATGATCTGGTACGCCGGCAGCATCAGCCGCGCCATCGGCCGCGGCTGGGGATTGCGCCGTGCCGAGCGCCCGGCTCCGCCCGCCGCCATCCGCGCATTGGGCTGGGTGCTGCTGCTGATACCGCCGCTGGTGCTCGTATTGCAGCATCTGCAAGCGAGCTGATCCATGAGCCTCGAAGTTCTGCTTGCGGTATTGCTGGGCGCACTGCTGCATGCCGGCTGGAACATCATGATCCGCGGCTCCGGCAATCGCACGCTGGACACCGTGCTGGTGGTCGCCGGCGCCGGCGCAATCATGATTCTGCTGCTGCCCTTCCTGCCGCTGCCCGCCGCTGCGAGCTGGCCTTATGCCCTCGCCTCCGGCCTCATCCATGTCGGTTACTTCCTGCTGGTGGCCGGCGCCTACCGTCATGGTGAATTGAGTTATGTCTATCCGCTGATGCGCGGCACAGCACCGGCACTGTCGGCCATTGCCGCCGCCTTGCTGCTGGCCGAAGTGCCGGCACTGCAGGGCTGGCTAGGAGTGACCCTGATCTGCGGCGGCGTGCTGCTGCTCGCCGGCGATGCCTGGCGCAAGGCAACGCCGCAGGGCAGTGCCACGCTGTTCGCGCTCGGCACCGCAGGCATCGTGGTCATCTATACGCTGGTCGATGGCGTCGGCGTGCGGCTGTCGGGCAATGCCGCGGTCTACACCGGCTGGGTGTTCCTGTTGACCGCGCTGCCATTGACCGGGATTTTCCTGCTGCGTGACCGCGCGGCAACACTGGCCTATGCCCGGCAGCACTGGCGGCGCGGACTGTTCGGCGGTGCCTGCACGCTCGCCTCGTACGCGCTGGCGCTGTGGGCGATGACCCAGGCGCCTATCGCACTGGTCGCGGCACTGCGCGAAACCTCGGTGGTGTTCGGCACACTGCTCGCGGCGCTGTTGCTGAAGGAGCGCGTCAGCCGGACGCGTTATGCCGCGATCGGGGTGGTAGTGGCCGGCGCGGTGGCGATCAAGCTCGCCTGAATCAATAAATTATAACTTATTGATTTTATTGATATTTTTATACGGGCAGACGCATGTCCAGCGCCGCCGCCTGGCGCGCCTCGTAGGCCTTGCGCAGCGCGTCGTGCTGCTGGCCGATGATGCCGCCGCGCACCGTGCGCGGCTCCACCGCCTTGAACAGCACGCGCCAGCTCTCCGGCAGGCGCTCACCCTCGGCCGGCGCCAGCCATAACCGGAACAGCAGGCGCTTCTGCGCGGGATCCTCGTGATCACTGAAATCGGTACGCGAATGCAGCGTGACATGACTGTTGATGATCTGCAGGTCGCCGGGCTGCAGCCACATGTTGTGCGCGAGGTCGGGACGCCGCACCAGCGCATCGAAGGCCTCCAGCGCCTGCCACTGCTTTTCCGACAGCTGCGGCACGCCCTCGATCTTCTGCGCCGAGGTCACACGATTGCGGTTCCATTTGCTGAACAGCCGGCCGTCGACCGTATCGAATACCGGGTGCGGATAAGATGGCGCCTCGTCCGGCGCCTGCTCCCCCTGGCGGCTGAAATGAATGGGCTCCAGCAGCAGTTCCGCGAGTTGCGGATGCTCGCGCTGCATGGCGTGCCAGGCCGCCACCGAACTGGTGGTAATGCTCATGCCGCCTTCCGCCGCGCGGTTGTAACAGCTGAGCACGACCACGTCAGCCGAATCGGTATGGAAATCGAGTTCGGCATTGGTGTTGTAACCGCGGCCGGTGCCCGTGCGGTAGGTATTGCCGGCATCGCGCACCGCGGAAATGTAATGGCTCTGCTTGCCCTGCGGCCGGCCGACGCCGAAATGCAGGCCTATGCCCCAGGTCAGGATCTCGAAATCCTTCTCGTCGAGCCCTTCCCGCGGCAGGCCGCGCACCAGCGCAACGCCGCGGCCGCGCTGCATTTCCGCAAAGGCCGCGCGTAGCAGGGGTTCGGCGGAACCGAGGTCGAAATCCTCGCGCCGGTAATCGAACAGCGACTTGCCGGGATCGAGCGCGCGGGTCAGCGCGGCAACGAGGTCGCAGCGCGCGCGTTCATCAAGCTGGAATATCCAGCGCCGGTTGGCATCGAGCTCTGCGGCTGTCCAGTTCGCCGGCGTGTCGTCAATCCGCAAGGCCACGCAGCACTCAGCCGACCTGCGCCATCTGGAAATCGCTCTTGGAAGCCGAACAGTCGGGGCAGTACCAGGCTTCCGGCACATCCTCCCAGGGCGTGCCCGGTGCAATGCCTTCGTCGGGCATGCCTTTCGCCTCGTCATAGACGAAGGCACAGAGCATGCACTGCCAGACCCGGGTGCCCGGCACGCCCTTCGCGGCCTGGGGCGCGACGGCGGCTTCGGCGATCGCGCGCGGGAAATGCAGCACCAGCACGTCTAGCCCCTCGGCACCGGCGACGAGTTCGAAGGGACCTTCCTGCGGCTTGATGAAGACCACCGACAGCGCCTTGTATTCCCTGCCCTCATAGTACAGGCTGCCGCGCACGACGATCAGGTACTGGCCATTGCTGTCGGCGGGATCCGGCGCCAGCGCTTTCGCGTTCGGCGCGACGCTCATCGAAAAGCTGGCGAGACCCTCGTCGTCGCGGATTTCGTTGAACGTGTGCAGCGCCGCGCTGCCGGTGGTGGCGTCGAACTTCGGCAGCTCGGTCGCCTGCCAGGGCTTGCGCTGGTCGACGGATTTCAGCTTGGCAAGCTTCTCCGGCTCGTCGATGTACTGCGCGCCCGCATCCTGGTGGGCACGCAGCGTCAGGAAGCCCATGCCCTGCCCGAACACGATCGGTCCATAGGGGGTGTGGCGGCGCGAGAAATGCACCGCGTTGACCTGCAACTGGTGTTTGCCGAGCACGCCGTCGCCGCTGACGATGACCTGATACTGGTCATGGTCGTGGTAATGCGACCTGATCACCCGGCCCGGCGTGCCCTCGACCAGGAAGGCCTGCGCGGTGGCCGGATCGTTTGCATCGGGATCGATGAAATTGGTCCGCCATGCGGTCCCGGTGGGCGTCTGGCGTTCCTTGCGGTTGACTTTGACATCTTCAAAGGCGGCAATCTGCGGCATGGCGTAACCTCTTGTTCCGTAGCGTTGGCGATCTGCCGCCGATTATAGAGGTCCTGCCGCAGGGGTGTTCCCGTGCTATCAGCATGTGGACGATTCCGGCCGCGGTGGCCGGAATCCTGCGCCGCGAGCCGCAGGTTCAACCCATTTTCGGCGGGAAATGCTGGTACCAGAAGCCGTAGGCCCAGCAGGCCGCGCAGAATGACAGCGCCCATTCCAGCGTCGAGAACACGATCAGCGCCACCATCGGCACCATCCACAGCGTGCTGCCCGACAGAAACAGGATCATCGCGATCGCGCTGACGATGAACAGCACCTTGCTCGCGAACATCTTGGCACCGGCGTTTTCCTTCTTGCCACCCCACTGCTTCGCCTCGGCCACCTTCTTCCACAGCAGGTGGGCCGGGCAGCGGTGATGGCCGAAAAAGCCGCGGATGAAGCCCTGCACCACCAGCAGCAGCATCACCCAGGGCGACACCGTCAGCGCCAGCACGCAAACGACGGTTGTGATGAAAGCTTCCCAACGGGTCACGTTGGACCAGACCTGCGGAACGTCAAAGCGCAACATGTTTCACCTCTCGAATGGTAAAAAATTCCTCGTACAGCAGCGGAATCACCGGATGTACGGCAGCTCCGTCACAGCGCATTAATCGGAATGCGCAGGTAGGCAATGCCGTTGTCGTCCGGCGGCGGCAGGCGTCCGCCACGCACATTGACCTGGATCGACGGCAGGATCAGCGTCGGCATCTCCAGCGTGGCATCGCGCGCCTGTCGCATCTTCACGAACTCGTCCTCGCTGACGCCGTCACGCACATGGATGTTGGACGCGCGCTGTTCTGCAACAGTCGTTTTCCACTGCGGCTTGCGTGTAGCCGGCGGATAGTCGTGGCAGACATAAATCGCGGTCTGCGGCGGCAACTCGAGCAGGCGCCGCATCGAGCGGTAGAGCTGACGCGCGTCGCCGCCGGGGAAATCGGCCCGCGCGGTGCCGACATCGGGCATGAACATCGTGTCGCCGACGAACACCGCGTCACCGACGAGGTAAGCCATATCAGCGGGAGTATGGCCGGGCACATGCAGGGCCTTCGCCTCGAGCCCGCCGATGCGGAACACCTCGCCGTCTCGGAACAGGTGCTCGAACTGGCTGCCGTCGGGCAGAAAACCGCGCTCGAGGTTGAACAGTTTCTTGAAAGTCGCCTGCACTTCGCGGATGTGTTCACCGATGGCGATGCGCCCGCCCAGCTGCTGCTGGATGTGCCGCGCCGCCGACAGGTGATCAGCATGCGCGTGGGTCTCGAGTATCCAGTCCAGCTGCAGGTTTTGTTCCCGCACCCAGGCCACCACCCGGTCGGCCGAGGCGGTCGAAGTGCGCCCGGACTTGAAGTCATAGTCCAGCACCGGATCGACGACGGCCGCGCGGCGGGTCGCCGGATCAGCCACCACGTAGGTCACGGTGGAAGTCCTGGGGTCGAAAAAAGCCTGGATCTGGGCGGTCATGGCGGGCTGCCTCCTGTGAATCAATATGTTTACGGATATTATATTTTTTGATATATTAATGTCAACTGATATTTGGACACCCCCATGAAAACGAGCCAGGCAGTCATTGAACCCGAGGTCCTGCGCGGTGCCGCTACCCAGGCAGTCGCCGCGCTGAAACTGCTCGCGAACCGCGAGCGCCTGCTGCTGCTGTGCCAGATCGCCAAGGGCCGCAGCTGCGTCAGTGAGCTCGAAGAGAGCCTCGACATCCACCAGCCGACGCTCTCACAACAGCTCGGCGTTCTGCGCCGCGACGGCATCGTCAACGCAGAGCGCGACGGCAAGAACATCTACTACAGCATCCGCGATCCGCGGATGCTGGAAATCCTCGAAACGCTGTACCGGATTTACTGTCCAGGCAGCACACGGGGCAAAAAAGGAAAGCATTGATGAGCATCGACTGGAACGCCTTCATGCCCTGGTCCGCGCTGGCCGGCGGCGTGCTGATCGGCATCGCCGCTGCAATATTCGTGCTGTTCAACGGACGCATCGCCGGCATCAGCGGCATCGTCGGCGGCCTGCTGCGATTGCCGAAGGGCGACAGCGGCTGGCGTATCGCCTTCGTTCTCGGACTGATCGGCGCACCACTCATCTACATGGCTGCCGTCTCCGTGCCGGCACCTCAGATCGACGCCGGCTACGGCGCCCTGATCATCGCCGGCCTGCTGGTCGGCATCGGTGCGCGCTACGGCGCCGGATGCACCAGCGGCCACGGCGTCTGCGGCCTGTCCCGTTTTTCGCCAAGGTCCGCCGCGGCGACGCTGGCGTTCATGGGCGCGGGCTTCGCAACCGTCTATGTCCTGCGCCACCTGCTGGCCGCCTGAGGATCACGACATGACTGTCTTCACCGCACTGCTCTCCGGCCTGATCTTCGGTTTCGGCCTGATCCTCTCCGGCATGGCCAACCCCGCCAAGGTCCTCGGCTTCCTTGACCTCGCAGGCAACTGGGATCCCTCCCTTGCCTTCGTCATGGCCGGCGCCATCCTTGTCGGCATCGCCGCTTTTTTCGTCGCCCGCAAGCGCACGGTGTCCTTCCTCGGCGGCGCGATGCACCTGCCGACCGCGCGCGACATCGATCACCGCCTGATCGCCGGCAGCCTGGTCTTCGGCATCGGCTGGGGCATCGCCGGATTCTGTCCCGGTCCCGCGCTGGTCGCGCTGGGCATGGGTGAATTGAAAGCACTGGTGTTCGTCGCCGCGATGCTCGGCGGCATGGCGATTTTCGAGGTCGCCGAATCCCTGTTCAACGGCAAAGCCCCGCAACGGAGAAAACGGCGATGAGCAACCTGTCGACCTGGCTGGCGATTCTCACCACCGTGGTCATGCTGCTGATCTACGAACTGGCGCAGGTCTTCATGGGCCGGCGCAATCCGGTCGCCGTGGCAAGGACCGCCCACGCGCGGCTGCGGGAACAGTGGTTCGAAGCGGTCTCCCGCCAGCCCGGCTCGGAAATCCTCGCGGTGCAGGCATTGCGCAACTCGCTGATGTCGGCCACCGTGATGGCCTCGACGGCGGTGCTCGGTCTGATGGGCACCGTGACGCTGGCGGCGCCTTCGCTGAATGCGACCTTCGGCGCTGCCGCCACCGGCATTCCGCAGCTGACGCCGCGCATGACCCTGGAACTGGTGCTGCTGGCGCTGCTGTTCGGCTCGCTGGTCGCTTCCGCGATGGCAATCCGCTATTACAACCACGCCAGCTTCATCAGCGCCATTCCCGTGGGTTCTCCGGAGCGGCAACAATGGCTGTCCACCGGCATCGCCTACGTGCGCCGCGCCGGCGTGCTCTACAGCTGGGCGCTGCGCCACCTGATCCTGGTCGCGCCGGTGCTGGCGAGCATGCTGCACCCCTTCGCCGGTCCGCCCACTTCGGCCGCAGTGGTCGCGCTGCTCTACGCCTTCGACCGCTTCGAGCGGAAATAACGGTCAAGGCAGCTCGGCGGGTTCGACCGTCAGCTAACGGACTACAGCGCCTCAGGTGAGCAGGCTGCGCAGAAACAGCGCCAGCCAGCCCAGCACCGCCGTCATCGCAAAAATCAATGCAATCGCCGCAGCCTTCGAGCGCCAGGTCGCGCGCAGCGTGGCCATGACCAGCAGCAGTGTCGACAACAGCAGGCCGGGCAAGCCGAAGAACAGCGCGATCATGTACTCGCCTCCGCCGGGGGCGACCGGACGGAAACCGAACACCGCCAGCCACATCGGCAACTGCAGCCACAAGGAGAACAGCAGGCCGAGCGCGCCCAGGGCCGTGAACATCCAGGCCGCAGCGCTGGTCGGGTAGGCGGGCATCAGCAAATGCCGGTCATTCGGGAAACAGCACGCAACGGTCGCCGCGGATCCGCCACGACCGGATCACGCATTCCGCTTCGACTCATGCGCTCAAGTCCCGCCTGCCGCGCGCCCTGCACACCACAACCACTACCAGCGTGACCACCGTAAGCGGCACCACGAAGCCTGTCATCACACCGGAAAACTCCTCCAGCGCATCATGATCCTGGGCGGCGAGTATCAGGTAGCCGACATAGGCCAGGTAATAGCCGAGAAAAACCCCGCCCTCCCAGCGCGCAATCTCGCCGCCGGTGAGGAAGATCGGCAGGCAGGCAATGGCCACGGCAATCATCACCCACAGGTCGAATGCCAGCAGTGACGGCGCCACCACCAGTCCCGAGCCTCCCGCGACCAGTCCCGACAGGCCGACGCAACCCAGGATGTTGAAGATGTTGCTGCCGATGACATTGCCCACCGCGATGTCGCGCTCGCCCTTGAAGGCCGCGGTGACCGAGGTCGCGATTTCAGGCATCGAGGTTCCGGCGGCGACGATCGTCAATCCGATCACCACATCGCTGACGCCGAGGGCACGGGCGAAGACGACCGATGCATCCACCAGCCAGTCGGCACCGATCACCAGGCAGGCCAGTCCCGCCGCGATCAGCCCGAGCTGCGCCGGCCAGGCGGCATCCCAGGAACCGGGCTCCGCGGGCTTGACCTCGCAGTCGTAGCAGTCCGCGGATTGCGTCTCGCGCAGCGACTGCCGCACCACGAACACCGTGTAGGCAATCAGCAATCCGAACAGGAAGGCGCCGTCCCGGAAAGACACTGTGCCGTCGATGCCGAGCGCCAGCAGCAGCACACTGGCGCCGATCATGATCGGCACTTCCTGCCGGATCACCTGCGCGTTCACCACCAGCGGCGCGATCAGCGCGCTGATCCCGAGGATGAACAGCACATTGAGCACATTGCTGCCGACCACGTTGCCGACGGCGATGTCGGTCTTGCCGTCGAGCACCGCCCCCACCGACACCGCCATCTCCGGCGCGCTGGTGCCCAGCGCGACCACCGTCAGCCCCACCACCAGCGGCGAAATGCCGAAAGACAGCGCGAACTTCGAGGCACCGCGCACCAGCAGGTTGGCGCCGAGCACCAGTATCAGCAGGCCGGCAATAAAAAGCAGGGCATTCATGGATTCAGTCGACAGTCAGTGAAATCGGTTTGGAGGACGGCGTTCACCTTAACCGATGGCGGGCGATCCGCTCAAGAAACATCCGGGACCACGATGCGCGTGTCCTCGCGGTTGCCCCACTCGCCCCAGGCCGAGACGTAGTTGCGCACCTTCGGGTAACCCAGCGATTTCAGCGCAATGAAGGTGCTGGCCGAGCGGTAACCGCCGTGGCACAGCGGAATCACCGTCTTGTCCGGCGTGATGCCCTTCGCTTCGTACAGCGCACGGATTTCCGCGGGCTCGCGGAAAGCGCCATGCTCGTCCAGATGCTCGCGCCAGAACAGATGCACCGCGCCGGGTATCGTGCCGACCCGGCGTGCGCGTTTTTCGGTGCCGCGGTATTCGGACTCGCGGCGCACGTCGACGATTACCGCGCCCGGATCATCGATCGCGCGTTCGACGTCGAAACGCGTCGCCAGCAGATCCATGTTCATCGTGCCGCGAAACGGCGGCGGTGTCGGCGGCGCCCTGGTCGGATCCATCGGCGGCGGCGCTTCGGTCAGCCGCACCAGCTTCTGCCCCGCCCTCGTCCAGCCCTCGCTGCCGCCGTCAAGCAACCGCACATCCGGATGCCCCAGCACCGCCAGCAGCCACACCGCCCGCGCCGCGCGTTCGCCGGACTCGTGGTCATAAATCACCACCGGCCGGTCGGCACGCACACCGCGCGAACCGAAGAGCACACGAAAAATCGCCAAAAATGAATTCAGCGGCGCCTCGGAAGAATCGTTGAGGCTGACGCCGTAGATGTCGACGTGGGTGCTACCGGGAATATGGCCGACGGCGAAGTCTTCGGCGGGACGGAGGTCGATCAGGGTGACGTCATTAAGGCGCGACGCCAGGTCGGAAGCTGTGGTCAGATAGCGAGGATCGGGGAAATGATTCGGCATCGCGAAATCTTACACCGGCCCCAACGACCCAAGCACTGAACTTTCCCGGAAAACCGCAGTCCATCAGGACATGGCAACAATAATCGGATACTGGCTCACATTGACAGCCCGCTGCATGGCGCGGCTGGTGTCCGTACGTCCCCGCCGTGCGCTGATCCCGACCCGCAAGCACGAAACCGCCACCCGGACGCAGAACGTCTTCGTCTCTACCGCCCGGCACCGCAACCGCCGCTGACCCTCCGGTCCGGCGCAAGGTCGCCGGGCTATCCCAACACGCAGGATCGTTGTCCGCACCGCCCCAGGGCCGTGACGGATTTCCATGGGTTTTCACCGGAAAAGGTTAAGTCATGCAACAGAACATCAGTCTCACCACACAGGACCATCAGCGCCTGAGCCGGCTCGTCGTCGACCTCGGACGCTTCGCACCCGCCGCGCTCAGCGGCGCCGAAATGCTCGCCGAACTGCTCGACGCCGGCCGCATCGTGCCGCCGCAGGACGTCCCGGGCGACGTCGTCACGATGAATTCGCAGGTGCTCTACCAGGACCTCGAAACCGGGGAACTGCACGAAGTGCGCGTGGTGTACCCGGAGGACGCCGATCCCGCCGCCGGACGCATTTCGGTGCTGTCGCCGGTCGGTGCGGCGCTGCTCGGGCTCGCGGCCGGAGACGAAACCGTGCTGCCGCTGCCGCACGGCCGCAGCGCCTGCATACGCATCTGCAAGGTGGTGTGGCAGCCAGAGGCTCACGGGGAATATGCGCTGTGAGAGCGGGGAGTATTAGCGCACTCTTACCCCCCGATTCGGTTAACAGGGTCAGCTCACGCTGGCCCTGTTTATATGACACTTCGGTGGGATGCTTTGCTAATTCCGCCTTGGGCGAGCTATTAGAGCGTTGAGATTCAATTCTTAACAGCCTGATTGCAATATGGGTGCGTCAAGCTGCAATTTTCCAACACCCCAACTCCGCCGTCTTCTACACGATTAATATGATCATATGAAACTGATTTTTCAGTATCAATATAACCTCCGCAAATAGGGCACTTAACCGCAGACGCAAGAGCAGTTTTTATGAAAGCAGCGCTTTTAACATCATCACTAAAATTCTTAGCCGCACCACCCTCAGAGCCAACGATGATCTTTCCCTCCAACCCGGACATTCTTACAAACTCCGCTTGGTCAATATCTTTTCCTGAGTGTAGAGCCTCGATTAACTGATCAAGTAGTGACGCATATTTATTAGTTCTGCGTGGGCTTAAATGCTTTTGCAGAATAGTTGCAACCAAATCCTTATTCGAAATAAGTAATGTCTCCAGCTTTTCTCTGACATTTGAAAATTTCTTAAAAAATTCCTTGTCGTTATTAGCAAGCTTTCTAGCCAATAAAGTCATTGTTCCCATGAACATGGGGCCGGAATGCCTACCTGTCGGACCATAAAAATAAACTGCAGGATGAAGTCCAAGACTACCCCCGTCATTACCTGTAATTCGCCTCGCGAGCCCAAACGTTCTCTCAAGCACTTGGATTGTGGATAAGCCATCTTCATCATCAGACATATCCTCGAGTTTTACCGGAGCGCCGGCTTGATTACGATTTGCAATTAGGTTCAACTCTATTAACGTCTCGAGCGCGACCCTCACCCCCTTGGGGCCACCCAGTGGGAGGTCCAACGTTTTAACGGGCCTCTTAAGTTCAGGATCAAAAAATGCAGAATGGGTTTTCCTGGAAAGGCTCTCAATTTTTTCAGCATTTTCCGCGGCAAATGAAGACCAGTATTTGTGCCCTTTCCCAGCTCGGATGATCGCCCTTGAAGCTATTGAAACAGGTTTCTTCCGATTTTTAAGCAACAACTCTTCTACAGAATCTAAAGGGGTTCCTTTTGTATTGATTTTAAAGAAAGAGCTTTCTGCTTTATCGGCATCCCCCTTGACCCATTGAATTGGTATTCCCCTTGATACTATGACATTAAGCTTTCTCTTTTCTTCTGGACTTGCTGAGTCAGACTTCAATTTTGAGAGGTAATGCTGCCACGTTCCAACCCTATCTTTTACAAGCTGACGGGTGCGATCCGCATTTCTCTTTTGTTCATCTGAAATTTGAAACCCAAAAAAGGGCTGAGAAATCGGGCCATCTCCGTAATCGTCCTCGACCCACGCGCGAAGAACACTAAGACGGTGCCCCCCATCAATGACAAAAAGACAAGTTGGTGACTGCCATAGAATCACAGATGGAATCAAATCGCCGTTTACAAAACACTCGAGAAGAGAACAAACTTGCTCCGGTCGCCAATGATTAGAAGTCATGTCATAAATACCTTCGCATGAGGATCATGGAACAGGCGAGATGGA
>CAYSQJ010000013.1:0-50643 GCA_964433345.1 uncultured Bordetella sp. | reverse complement strand
CGGCGTCGGGATCTGGTAGACCTGGTGCAGCACGCCGTCGATGCGGAAGCGCACGCTGCCGGCTTCGCGCCGCGGCTCGAGATGGATGTCGCTGGCGCGCTGCTCGAAAGCGTAATTGAACAGCCAGTCGCAGATGTGCACGACATGCTGGTCGTTGGCATCGAGCTGTCCGCTGCGGCCCAGCTGCACCAGCTGCTCGAAATTGGCGATGCTGCTGGCCGCGCCGCCTTTTTCCTTGTCCTTGTCCGAGGCACCCTGCACCGAACGCGCGAGGTTGTAGAACTCGACGATATAGCCCTGGATGTCGACCGGGTTGGCGAGCACGCGCTTGATGTCGAGCCGCAGCACCTGCTTCAGGGAAGCCTCCCAGCCGCGCACCCAGGGCTCGGCGGTGGCAATGGTGGCCTCGCGGGTGTTCACGCTGACCGGCAGGATGCGGTAGCGCTCGGCATAGGCGTTCGACATCACCTTGGTCACCGCGGTGAAGTCGATCTTGAAGGGATCGATGTGCAGGTAGGGCAGACCGCATCGGTCGGCCAGCCACTGGGTCAGTGATTCGACAGTGAGCAGCTTGCGCGGACTGCGCGGGTCTTTCCATTTCTGGTCGGCGATCACCACCAGCGGATGCACGTCGGTGCGGCTGAAGCGGCGGTTGGCGACCAGCTTTTCCGCCTCGTCCTTGGGCACCAGCCCGTCGGTGATCAGGTCGGCGATGACCTGGGACAGGGTGAGGGGGCGGTCACCCTGAGGCTGGGCTGCGGGGATGGTGGACATGGTCGCTGAATATACGCACTGGTTCTTTACGATTCAATGATTTAGGTGAATTCGGGGCGGCTTGGCCGGATGGGCTGCAGCACAGATCCATCGCGCATCGTAAAAGTGCGGAAAAGGTCGTTCCGCACCAATAAGGAGCGTAACTTGGCCATGGTCGGTTAATAAAGCTATAAAAAACAATGAGTTGATATCAGGAACAGGTATTGCTTTCCAGCTCCGGATCAACTCAAGGGGGGAGATAGCAATGGAAGCTGTCAAAATCAGTACCGATACCCTGTTCATCCTGCTCGGCGCGATCATGGTGCTGGCGATGCATTCCGGTTTCGCGTTTCTCGAGGTCGGCACGGTGCGGCGCAAGAACCAGGTCAACGCGCTGGTGAAGATACTCTGTGACTTCGCGGTCTCGACCATCGTCTACTTCTTCGTCGGTTACGGTGTGGCCTACGGCGTGTCGTTCATGGTCGGTGCCGAGCAGCTGGCGCAGAAAAGCGGTTTCGAAGTCACCAAGTTCTTTTTCCTGCTGACTTTCGCCGCCGCGGTGCCGGCGATCATCTCCGGCGGCATTGCCGAGCGCGCGAAATTCAACCCGCAACTGGTGGCGACCGCGGTGATCGTCGGCCTGGTCTATCCGCTGTTCGAGGGCATTGCCTGGAACGACCGCTTCGGCATCCAGCCCTGGATCGAGGCGACTACCGGCGCGAAGTTCCACGACTTTGCCGGATCGATCGTGGTGCATGCGATGGGCGGCTGGCTCGCACTGGGCGCGGTGATGCTGCTCGGGCCGCGCATCGGCCGTTACCCGAAGGAGGGTGGCGTCGCGGCGCAGCCGCCGTCGAGCATTCCCTTCCTCGCACTCGGCGCGTGGATACTGACCGTGGGCTGGTTCGGTTTCAACGTGATGTCGGCGCAGACCATCGACAAGATCTCGGGCATCGTCGCCGTCAACTCGCTGATGGCGATGTCGGGCGGCATCGTTGCCGCGCTGGTGATCGGCCGCAACGATCCGGGCTTCGTCCACAACGGCCCGCTGGCCGGCCTGGTCGCGGTGTGCGCGGGTTCCGACGTGATGCATCCCGCGGGGGCACTGGCGACTGGCCTGGTTGCGGGCGCGCTGTTCGTGTGGATGTTCACGCTGACGCAGAACAGGCTGAAGATCGATGATGTGCTCGGCGTGTGGCCGCTGCACGGCTTGTGCGGCGTCTGGGGCGGCATCGCCTGCGGCATATTCGGTTCGCAGGCGCTGGGCGGCATGGGCGGCGTCAACCTCACGGCCCAGTTGATAGGTACCGGCCTCGGCGTGGGCATCGCGCTGATCGGCGGATTCCTGGTTTATGGCGTGCTCAAGGCGGTCGTCGGCATCCGCCTCGAACGCGAACAGGAGTTCAACGGTTCAGACCTGTCGATACACAGGATCGGGGCTACGCCTGACCGCGAAGCGAACTGGTAATTTCTTGGTAGGGCGGATGAGCCGCGCAGCGGCTTCATCCGCCGTATTTGTACGGACGCCGTAATACACAAGCCGCGACTGAGTCGCGTTTAACAACGGCGAACTGAAATGTTCAGAACGTCGCCGTGCCGCGCATCGCGTAGCAGCCGGCGGCGTTTGCCGTCCACAGTTCCACGCTGCCGCCATCGGCGGAAGGCTGGCCGTTCACCGTGAACGTTTCCTGGTGGAACACCGGGTGAGTGGCCCGGTAGTCGAGGCGGCGCACCGGCCGCGGATCGTGACGGCGGCACAGGTCCAGCAACAGCGTGGTCTGCAGCGGACCGTGCACGATCAGGCCCGGATAACCTTCGACGTCGCGGCAATAGTCGATGTCGTAATGAATGCGGTGGGCGTTGAAAATCAGCGCCGAGTAACGGAACAGCACGGCCTCGTTGGTCTGCAGTTCGCGCCGCCAGGCGGCGGTCTGCGGCGCGGGTTTTCCGGCCGGCGGTTTGTCGCCGGGTCTGGCTGCCTCGCGGTAGACGATGTCGTGTTCCTCGACGATGGCGACAGTGTCGTTGGCGCTGACCGTGTGGCGCACCGTCACGAACACCAACTGGCCGCTGCTGCCGGACTTGGCGTCGACCGAAATGATTTCGGATTCGCGGCTGATCGCATCGCCGATGCGGGCCGGCGCGCGGAAATCGATGCGGCCACCGGCCCACATCCGTCGCGGCAGCGCCACCGGCGGCAGGAAGCCGCCGCGTTTCGGGTGTCCGTCGTGACCGAGTTCGGCATTGGGCGCGGTCTCGAGGAAATAAAGCCAGTGCCCGCTGAGCGGGATTGCGTCGCCAATTCCGGGCGGCGGGTCCTTGCGGTCCAGCGTCGCGGCCAGCGCTGCAACCGGGAAGCTGGTGGCGGTGTCGTGATGGACTTCCTTCTTGCCGATCCAGTTGCGCAGGTGATTCAGGTCTATTTCCATAAGTGTTTGATTTTATTGACTATTTTAGAGACAAGGTGCGGGCAAGGTCGCGGGCGCTGCGCCGGTCCATGTCGAGCACCGCATCGCGGATGCGTTCGGCCTCGGGTTTCGAAATCACCAGCGTCGCATTGTCGAAGAACTTCTCGCTGATATCGGCCTCCGACAGCGCGCGTTCGCCCGCGCCGCGGTTGATTTTTTCCATGTGCACGAACTCGCGGCCGTCCTTCATCGTCACCACCACGCCGCCGGAGAAATATTTCGGGAAGGCGGAGTCCGGATCCGCTTCGTGATGGACCTTCTGCGCCAGCGCGAGGATCTGCGGATCGTTGAGTGCCTCGGTTTCCAGTTCGGCGAAGCCGAAGCGGCCACGCACGAAACAGGCGGCAAGCACGAACTGCACGCTGAACTTGGCCATGTAGTCCGATGTCGGGCGGCGGCGCATCTCGGCCGGTTCGGCGATGGAATGAAAGGTTCCGGGGTGGAGCAGTGCGCGCACCCGGACGATGTCGTCGGGATTCACCTTGTGCCGGCGGTGGATCGCCAGCGCGGCATCGGCGCAGGCATGCAGGAAGTGGCAGATGGGAAAAGGCTTGATCGCGACTTCCTCGAGCAGCCACTCGTCCCCGAGGCGCCGCGTCATCGCGTCCATGTCGACCTCGTTGAAATGGGTGCCGGTATGCGAACGGAAAATGCCGTCGACGCCCTCGTAGACTTTTCGGGTGCCGACAAAGCCGCCGCTCGCCAGCGCCGCCGCGGTAATGCCGCCGACTCCCGCCCAGGCCGGATGCAGGCGCTTGTTCCAGGCGCCGTCGGCGCGGTGTTCGGCGATTGCCGAGGCGGTACTGCCGGCAAAGCCCTGCGCGTATTGCATCCGCTGCGGGCTGAGCCTGAACAGCTTACCGGCGGCGACCGCGCAACCGAAATGACCTGCAATGCCGGTGGTGTGGAAACCCTGGGGGAGCATCGCGCCATTCGCCGCGACGCCCAGCCGCGTCGCGATTTCAACGCCGAGGATATAGGCCAGCAGCAAATCGGCTCCCGGGGCATCGCGCTGTTCGGCGAGGCCCAGCGCGCAGGGGAAGGCACTGGCGGTCGGATGGACAATGGCCCCCGGATGGGTGTCGTCGTAGTCGAGGCCGTGGGCGAGGATGCCGTTCATCAGCACCGCATCGCGCATGGGCAGCCGGACGTTCATGCCGATCACGCTGTTGTTGCCGGACTCGCCGAGGTTGCTGATGCCGGCCAGCGCATGCTGGGCGAAATCGAAGCGGGTCGCAGCAAGCGCGGTGCCGCAGACGTCGAGCACATGCAGCCTGGCATTGTCGCGGACGCGCTGCGGCACATCCTCCGGTGTCAGGTTGGCGGCGAAGGCGGCAATCTGCTGCGAGATCGACGGTGTTGCGGCCGGCGCCGGATCCGCGGCGGCGGCTAACGCGGCTTTTACTGTGTTCGGTGCGGACATGCGCATCTCCCTTGGCGGCTGACTTCAGCCCGCACTGTAGCAGCCCGGAGGGCCCCGCGTCAGGCGATCACTGCCGTGACAGCACCTCAAGCGCTTCGGTGCTGCCGATCATGCGCCGCGCGCTGTGTCCGACATCCGGCACTTCGACCAGTTGCCAGTGGAAAGGCCAGCCGCGCTGCTGCGCGACTTGCCGGGCGGCCTCAAAGGCGTTGCGGCCGCGTTCGAGGCGGGTGGCGCCCTGGCGCTCCGCTTCCTCGCGCAGGTTGAGATTGTTGTCGCGACGGACATCGGCGGTACCGAGCAGCACGGTCACCGGTTGCGCGAGATAACGGCGCAGGGCGGCATCGTCGGTCATCGCTGCGGGCAGTCCGCCGAATCCATACGGGAAGCGTGAATCGAGCGAGGGCCACAGCCAGGTCGAGGGATTGGCGATGATGATGTGCCGCGCCTGGTGCGGCATGAAGGCCGCGAAACGCGAAAGTGTCTGGCCGCCGGCGGAGTGTCCGATCAGCGAATAGGGCAGGTCCGGGCGGCCCTCGGCGCGGCGCACTGCGTCGATGATCGAGAGAAAGATTTGGCCAGTCCATTGTACCGGCGGCTCGACCGCGAACTCGCCTTCGGCGCGCTGGTTGCGGACCATGCCGCCGGTCTGGTAGCGCCAGGTGCGAAAACGTTCGCGATCGAACAGCGGCGCCACCACCAGCCAGCCCTGGGCATCGGCGGCCGGGATCGCATAGTCGCGGTAACCGGGTGCGTTCCGGCCCAGGCCGTGCAGCACCATCAGGATCGGTCCTCCGGCATAGCCGGCCGGCTTGTAGGCGTGGATCTCGATGTCCTCGCCGGCAATGGCAACCGTGCGCAGGCTGCGACCCTCGGGGAAGGGTTCGGCGCGCAGTGCGGCGATGCCGCAGAGCAGGACAAGCAGGAGCAACTGCGCGGACCGGATCATGGCTCAGAACGGCGCGCTGCCGCTGAGCGTCGTGCGTTCCATGCGTCGCCGCTGCGGCAGTGCATAGTCGAAGACTGCGCGGTGCTGGGTCGAGCAGTTGTCCCAGATCAGGAAATCGCCTGCTTGCCACTGGTGGCGGTAGACGAATTCCGGACGCGAGGCGTGTTCGAACAGGACATCGAGCAATTCGGCGGACTCCGCCTCCGGCAGGCCGGCGATGCTCGCGGTGTAGCCCTCGTTGACGAACAGGCAGGGTTTGCCGGTGTAGGGGTGGGTGCGCATGATCGGGTGCTCGACATCCGGCGTGCGCGCCTTCTGCGCTTCGGTCAGCGGCGGCCGCGGACCGCTGTTGCGGTCACGGTAATAGCCCTTGGCATAGGAGGTCACCGCGCGGCGCCCCGAGATCCTCTCCCGGATGTCCTCCGGCAGCGCTTTCCAGGCGGCGGTCATGCTCGCGAACATGGTGTCGCCCAGCGGCCTGCCGTCGGCATCATGCGGCACTTCCAGGGCATAAAACAGCGAGCCGCGGCTGGGCACTGCCATGTAGGCGAGATCGGAATGCCAGAACAGCCCGGCGTCCTGGGTGCCGATGGGCTTGCCGTTTTCGATGATGTTGGAGACCACGAAGATTTCCGGATAACCCGGCTTGCAGCAGTCCTTGCGCAGGTGCAGCTCGAGTTCGCCGAAGCGGCGGCTGAAGGCGATGTGCTGTTCCGGCGTGAGCTTCTGGCCGCGGAAAAAAATCACCTCGTGTTCGTGCAACGCATCCTCGATTGCACGGAAGGCGGCATCATCGAGCGGCTGCGACAGGTCGACGCCGCGGATTTCGGCGCCGAGTGCGGCGCCGGTGAGGCGGATGTCCAGCATGGTCATGTTCCTTGTCTTGGCGTTTCGCCCGGCACTTGCTGCTTCTCTGTACTCCTCAGCCGAAGGCGGGAATGCCGGTGATCGCGCGGCCGAGGATCAGCGCATGGATGTCGTGCGTGCCCTCGTAGGTGTTGACGGCTTCCAGGTTCATCACGTGGCGGATCACATGGAACTCGTCGGAGATGCCGTTGCCGCCGTGCATGTCGCGCGCGACGCGGGCGATGTCCAGTGCCTTGCCGCAGGAATTGCGCTTGAGCAGTGAAATCATTTCCGGCGCGACGCGGTCCTCGTCGATCAAGCGGCCGAGGCGCAGCACGGCATGCAGGCCCAGCGTGATTTCAGTCTGCATGTTGACCAGCTTCAACTGCACCAGCTGGTTGGCGGCGAGCGGCCGGCCGAACTGCTTGCGCTCCAGCGTGTAGCGGCGCGCGGCGTCCCAGCAGAATTCCGCCGCGCCGAGTGCGCCCCAGGCGATGCCGTAGCGCGCCTTGTTGAGGCAGGAGAAGGGGCCTTTCAGGCCGGAGACGTTCGGAAGCACGTTCTCTTCCGGCACGAACACGTTGTCCATGACGACTTCACCGGTGACCGATGAGCGCAGGCTGAACTTGCCCTCGATTTTCGGCGTCGACAGGCCCTTCATGCCTTTTTCGAGGATGAAACCGCGGATCACGCCTTCGTCATCCTTGGCCCAGATCAGCAGAACGTCGGCGAGCGGGGCATTGGTGATCCACATCTTGGCGCCGTTGACGATGTAGCCGCCGTCGGCCTTCCTGCCGCGGGTGGCCATGCCTGCGGGGTCGGAACCGGCATTGGGTTCGGTCAGGCCGAAGCAGCCTATCCATTCGCCGGTGGCCATCCTGGGCAGATATTTCTGTTTCTGCGCTTCGCTGCCGAAGGCGTAGATCGGGTACATCACCAGGCTGGACTGCACCGACAGCGCGGAACGGTAACCGCTGTCGACGCGCTCGACCTCGCGCGCGATCAGGCCGTAGCAGACATGGTTGACGCCGGCGCAGCCGTAGCCTTCGATGGTCGGTCCGAGGAAGCCCAGTTCGCCGAATTCGTTCATGATTTCGCGGTGGAATTTCTCGTGGCGGTTGGCCTCGAGCACCCTCGGCATCAGTTTGTCCTGGCAGTAGGCGCGCGCGGTGTCGCGGACCATGCGCTCCTCGTCAGTGAGCAGGTCGTCGAGCAGCAGCGGGTCGTCCCACTGGAAACTGGCTTTGGCGGGGTGATTTGCGGCGTTCATGGGTGTCTCCGGATACAATGCAGTCTCAATTTCTCTCTCCCGATTCTAGATCATTTTGGCCAACGAAGACCTCGCGCGCCTGCGCATCGACAGAAATGCGCCGCAGACTGCGCCGCGCCGGCGCCGCCATGGCTGGTGGCTGCTGGCTGTCGCCGCCGTTGCCGCAATCGCGTACTGGACAGTCGGCCGCAATGCGGCGGTTCCGGTCGAAGTCACGACCGTGTCGCTGGCCTATCCCTCCCAGGCTTACACCGTGCTCAATGCCACCGGCTATGTCGTGGCCCAGCGCAAGGCGGCGGTGGCTTCAAAGGCCACCGGCAGGCTGGAATGGCTCAATGTGCGCGAGGGCAGCCAGGTCAGGGCCGGCGAGGTGCTGGCGCGTCTCGAGAGCAGCGACGTGGCTGCGCAGATGAAGCAGGCCGCGGCCAGTGTTGATGTGGCCCGCGCCAACCTCGTGCAGGGCGAAGCGGAACTGAAGGATGCGACCCGCGCGCTGGAGCGTTCAAGCGAGCTGCTGGCGAAGAAATTCGTATCGCCGGCGGCGCATGATGCGGTGGTCGCACGCCAGGAAAAGGCGCGGGCGGCGGTGGTCTCGCTGAAGGCGTCGATCGCCGTGGCCGAGGCCAACCTGCGCGCGGCGCAGGTGGCTGTGGAGCAGACGCTGATACGGGCGCCTTTCGATGGCGTGGTGCTGACCAAGAACGCTAACGTCGGCGATGTGATCACGCCGTTTTCTTCGGCCCTCGGCTCGCAGGCGGCGGTGGTGACCATGGCCGACATGTCGACCCTGGAGGTCGAAGCCGATGTTTCCGAAGCCAATCTTGCGCGCGTCAGCGTAGGCCAGCACTGCGAAATCCGGCTCGACGCGCTGCCCGGCGAACGCTTCCGTGGCGTGGTCCATCGCACCGTGCCGACGGTTGACCGCGCCAAGGCGACGGTGCTGGTGAAAGTGCGCTTCGTCGACGCCGATTCGCGCATCCTGCCGGAGATGAGCGCGAAAGTGGCTTTTCTTGAGCGTGAGGTGGCAGAGGCGGAACGCGCGCCGCGCACCGCGGTGCAGCCGGCGGCAGTGGTCGAGCGCGGTGGTGCCAGCGTGATATTCGTGGTCAGGGACGGCCGGGCGTCGCAGCTTCCTGTGAAGAAGGGTAATGCCATCGGCGAGCTGCTCGAAGTCAGCGGCGTGAAAGCCGGCGATCCGGTAGTGCTGCGTCCGCCGGAGCGGCTGCGCGACGGCATGGCGGTCGCGGTGACGGCGAAGTAGCGCCGCGCAGCCATGTCGCGGCCCGAACCGGCGGTGACCATCCGCCATCTCGTGAAGTCGTACCATCGCGGCGGACAGGTGGTGCCGGTGCTGTCGGACATCACGCTCGACATTGCCGCAGGGGAATTCGTCGCCCTGATGGGACCCTCGGGCTCGGGCAAGAGCACGCTGCTCAACCTGATTGCCGGCATCGACCGCCCCGACAGCGGCGAGCTGCGCGTCTGCGGCACCGACATCATGACGCTGGACGAAGCCGGACTTGCCGACTGGCGGGCCCGCAATGTCGGCTTCATTTTCCAGTTCTACAACCTGATGCCGGTGCTCACCGCCTTCGAGAACGTCGAGCTGCCGCTGCTGTTGACGGGGCTGTCCGCGCGCGATCGCCGCGAGCGGGTTGGCGTCGCGCTCAATATGGTCGGGCTGTCGGACCGCGTGGACCACTACCCCTCCGAACTGTCCGGCGGCCAGCAGCAGCGGGTGGCGATCGCGCGCGCAATCATCACTGATCCGGAGATTCTCGTCGCCGACGAGCCGACCGGCGATCTCGACCGGGTGTCGGCCGAAGACATTCTCGGACTGATGGAGCGCATGAATCAGGACCTCGGCAAAACCATCATCATGGTGACCCATGATCCGCATGCCGCGCAGCGCGCTCGTCTGCTCAAGCACCTGGACAAGGGCGTGCTGGTCGACTGATTTATAAGTATTTGTTTTTATTGATATTTTTATGCATCTGCTGAAGCTGATTCTGCGCAACGCGCTGCGCCACAAGCTGCGTACGCTGCTGACGGTGCTCGGCCTGCTGGTGGCGATACTGTCCTTCGGTCTGCTGCAGACGGTGGTGGATGCCTGGTACTCGGGGGCGAACAACGCGGCGCCGGACCGGCTGGTGACGCGCAGTTCGGTATCGCTGATGGTGCCGCTGCCGGTGCATTACCGCGACAAGATCCGCGCGCTCGAAGGCGTGCGCGGCGTCGCAGCGGCGAACTGGTTTGCCGGCGTCTACCAGGAGCCGAAGAATTTTTTCCCGCAGTTCGCGATCGACGCAGTGCCGTACCTGGCGATGTACCCCGAATACCGCATTCCCGAGGACCAGATGCGCGATTTCCTGCGCGACCGCAAGGGTGCAGTGGTCGGCCGCAAGCTCGCGGACACCTATGGTTTCAGGGTCGGCGACACGGTGCCGCTGAAGGGCACGATTTTCACCGGCACCTGGGATTTCGTCGTGCGCGCGATCTACGACGGCGCGACGCCACGTACCGACACCTCGCAGTTCTTTTTCCACTGGGACTACCTCAACGAGAGCGCGCGCACGCGCGCACCGCAGCGCGCCGATCAGGTCGGCGTGTTCGTGGTGCAGGTTGCGGACATCTCGCGCGCCGCCGAGATCAGCCGGGCCATCGACACCCAGTTCGCGAATTCCGCGGCCGAGACGCTGACCGAAACCGAGCAGGCCTTCCAGATCGGCTTCGTCAGACAGACCGAGGCCATTGTCATCGCCATCCGCATCGTGTCCTTTGTCGTCATTTTCATCATCCTCGCGGTGATGGCCAACACGATGGCGATGACCGCGCGCGAACGCATGGCGGAATATGCGACGCTGAAGGCGCTGGGCTTTGGTCCCGGCTTCCTCGGCGGCCTGATTTTCGGCGAGTCGCTGGCGATCGCCTCTGCCGGCACGCTGCTTGGTGTCGCACTGACTTTCCCGGTCGCCGACTGGTTCGCGCGGCAGATGGGCACACTGTTTCCGGTGTTCGAGGTCAGTGCCTCGACCGTGCAACTGCAGCTCGCCTGCGCCGCCGTGGTTGGCATCGCCGCCGCGGTGCTGCCGGCCCTGCGTGCGGCGCGGGTGCGCATCGTCGAAGGGCTGCGGGCCGCGGGATGAGGGCGATACCGTTTTCCTACACGCTGCGCAATTTGTGGACGCGCAGGCTGACCACCCTGCTCACCGCCGGGGGCATGGCCCTGGTGGTGTTCGTGTTCGCCGCGGTGCAGATGCTTGATACAGGCCTGCGCCAGTCGCTGATCGCCACCGGCCAGCCGGACAACGTGCATGTCACTCGCCGCGGCGCCGGCGCGGAGATCTCGAGCATAGTCGAGCTGGCACAGGCGGCTGTTGTCGAGACCCAGCCGGAAATCGCGATCGGCGCTGGCGGGCTCGGGCTGGTGTCCAAGGAAGTGGTGGTGCTGATCACGCTGCCCAAGCGCGAATCCGGCGTCGCCACCAATGTCACGGCCCGCGGTGTCGGGCCTGCGGGCTTCGCGTTGCGTCCGCAGCTGCGCATTCTCGAGGGTCGTGCCTTTCGGCCTGGCTCGGCCGAGGTCATGATCGGCGCCAGCATTGCCAGGCGTTTCGACGGCGCGGCCGTGGGTTCACAGCTGCGATTCGGCGGCCGCGAATGGCGGGTGGTCGGGCATTTCGAAGCCAGGGGATCGGCCTACGATTCGGAGGTCTGGGCGGATGCCGGTCAGCTGCAGCAGGCCTTTCGCCGCAATGCCTGGTCTTCGGTGGTTGCGCGACTGACCGATCCCGCGCTGCTGCCGGCGATGAAGGCGCGGCTGGAGGAGGATCCGCGGCTGACGCTTGACGTCAGGTCGGAGCGCGAGTTCTTCGAGGAGCAGTCGAAGGCGCTGTCGAATTTCATCAGCTATCTGGGGTTGACGCTGTCGGTGATCTTTTCGGTGGGCGCGATGATCGGTGCGGCCATCACCATGTATGCCGCGGTGGCCAACCGCACCGCGGAGATCGGGACGCTGCGTGCGCTGGGTTTCCGCCGCTCGAGCATCCTTGCAGGGTTCCTGCTGGAAGCGGTGCTGCTTGGACTGGTCGGCGGCGTCTGCGGCGTGGCTCTGGCCTCACTGATGCAGTTCATCCAGATATCGACCCTGAACTGGCAATCTTTTTCCGAACTTGCCTTCAGTTTCACGCTGACGCCGCGGATTGTGGCGACCTCGCTGCTGTTTGCGGTGCTGATGGGTTTGGTCGGCGGTTTCCTGCCGGCCGTGCGCGCTGCGCGCCTGGGGATAGTCGACGCCTTGCGCGCGGCGTGAGCCTGCTCAGGCCTTCACCGGTGCGCGTTCGATGGTGCCGAGGTGGAAACGATATTCGCCGGCCGCGCGGTCGCTGTAGTAATGGGTCAGGGTGTTGCGCACGGTGGCGAAGGCGAGCTGTTCCCAGGGAATTTCGGCTTCCTCGAACAGGCGCACTTCGAGGCTCTCGCTGCCGGCGCTGAAATCGAGGTCGAGCAGGCGTGCCCGGAACAGGATGTAGACCTGGTTGATGTGCGGGATGTTGTACATCGCGTAGAGCGGCCCGATCTCGACCCGGGCATTGGCTTCTTCCAGCGTTTCGCGGGCGGCGCCCTGGGCGGTGGTCTCGCCGTTTTCCATGAAGCCTGCGGGTACCGTCCACAGCCCGTGGCGTGGCTCGATCGCGCGGCGGCAGAGCAGGATGCGACTCTCCCACTCGGCGATGCAGCCGACGATCATTTTCGGGTTCTGGTAATGAATGATGCCGCAGGCGTCGCAAACATGGCGCGGCAGCGTGTCGCCGGCGGGAACCTTGAGCGCGACGGCGACGCCGCAATTGCTGCAGAACTTCATGGCTGTGTTCCGGTGGAAGTTGCGTAACTATACGGCAAGTAAGCCATTGCCGCGCCGTCAGACGGCCTTGAAGGGGTTGCGTTCGGCGAGTTCGACGTCATGTGCCTGCATCAATCCGGTTTCACGATCGAGAAATTGTTCAACCGCCGAGGCGAACTCAGGATGGGCAAGCCAGTGCGCCGACTGCGTGGCTACCGGCAGCAGTCCGCGCGCCATCTTGTGCTCGCCCTGGGCGCCGCCCTCGAATACTTCGAGGCCGCGGGCAATCGCGTATTCGATGCCCTGGTAGTAGCAGGCCTCGAAATGCAGCATCGGGTGATGTTCGAGGGCGCCCCAGTGACGGCCGTAGACGCGGCTGTCGTTGCGTACCAGCAGCGATGCGGCGACCGCGCGATCTTCGCGCAGCGCCTGGATCATCACCAGGTTCTGCGGCATCGCCGCGCCGATGCGCAGGAAGAATTCGAGATTGAGATAGGGCGAGGAGTGGTGCTCGCGGTAGGTCTGGCGATAACAGCGTGCGAAGAAACGCCAGTCTTCCCCGCCGACGGCATCGCCCTCCAGCCAGCGGAAGCTGATGCCGGCCTCGCGCACGCGTCGCCGTTCCTGGCGGATTTTCTTGCGCTTGTCGTGGCTGAGACGGGCGAGGAAATCGTCGAAATCGGCGTAACCCCGGTTCTGCCAGTGGAACTGCCTGCCCTGGCGCAGCATGAAACCCAGGCGGGTCAGGCAGTCGAGGTCGGCGGCATGCGGAAACAGCACATGTACCGAGGACGTGCCCGTCTGCCGGGCGAGTTCCAGCGCGCCTGCGGCGAGCAGTTCGCGGTGCTGAGGCTCATGGACCAGCAGCCGCGCGCCGACCACCGGGGTGAACGGCACCGCACTCAGCAGCTTTGGGTAGTACTCGAGGCCGTGGCGGTGGTAGGCGTCGGCCCATGCCCAGTCAAAGACGTATTCACCGTAGGAATGGCTTTTCAGGTACAGCGGCATCGCGCCGGCCAGCGTTTCGCCGTCCTGCAGCAGCAGGTACTGCGGCGCCCAGCCGGTCTCGGGGCAGGCGCAGCCGGTGTCATGCAGCGCATGCAGGAAGGCGTGCTGCAGGAAGGGGTCATCGCCGGCGAGTTGATTCCAGCAAGCCGGGTCCACGTCCTGCAGCGAGGAGACGACCTGCAGCTTCACTGCAATTTCACGTCCTCCGGGCGCTGGCCGGTGTCGCGGATCAGCAGGCGGGTCATCTGCGGATCAAAGCCGGAGAGATGGCTGATGATGCGGCGCACCTCCTGCAGGTTGCCCCGTGCGAACTGCACCATCGCAAGCTCCTGCCAGGCATAGGGATTCATCGGTTGCAGGTCGGCTGCCTTCTCGAAGGCCTTGACGGCCCGCTCGAGTTCGCCGCGGCGGCGGTGCACCAGTCCGAGCCCGAACCAGGCGCGGTCGAGGCTGCGTTTCAGTTCCACGGCGCGTTCGAAGCAGCGGATGGCTTCGAGATCGTTTTCCTGCTGCTGGCGCACGTAACCCTGGTTGAACCAGAGGTCGGCGTCATCGGGAGTGATCGCCAGCGCCTGCTCGAAGGCGGCGGCGGCGGCGTCCCAGCTGCGGCGGGTGGCCTCGAGATAACCCATGCCGGCGGCGGCAAGCACGAATCGCGGATGGGTTGCGAGTGCGTCGCGGTATGCGGCGATGGCCTCGTCCTGCCGACGCAGTGCGAGCATCAGGCGCGCCCGGTAGTAGTGCAGCCAGTGCAGCATGGAAGTCGCTTTCGGGAAGGCCTGTTCGGGACGGGTTTGCGGTTCGGGAAACGTCGGGATACGGGTCGGGAACGATGCGTGCCGATGATATATTAGCAACATGAAAATAGCGATTGCACAGTTGAACGTCACCGTCGGCGATCTCGACGGCAATGCAGCCAGGATCATTGATGCGGCAGCCAAGGCGAAATCCCAGGGCGCGAGCCTGCTGCTGACCACCGAGCTGGTGCTCTGCGGCTACCCGCCGGAAGACCTGCTGCTGCGCGATGATTTTTACGCGGCCTGTGACCGTGCCTTGCAGCGCATTCTGGCCGAAGTCCGCGGCATCACCGTGGTGCTCGGCCATCCCCTGCAGACCGGCGGCAGGCGCTACAACGCTGCTTCGGTGATCCGCGACGGCCGTGTGGTGGCGACCTACCTCAAACGCACGCTGCCCAACTACACGGTATTCGACGAAGAGCGCTATTTCGATTCGGGTGACGAGTCCTGCGTGTTCGAGCACGAGGGTTTGCGCATCGGCATCAACATCTGCGCCGACGTCTGGGAGGAACCGGCGGCAAAGGCGGCGCGCGAGTCGGGCGCGCAGCTGCTGCTGGTGCTCAATGCCTCGCCGTACCACATCAACAAGCAGCTGACGCGTCACGAAGTCGTGCGCGAACGTGTCGGCAAGACCGGAATGTCGGTGATTTATGCGAACCAGGTCGGTGGGCAGGATGAGCTGGTGTTCGATGGTGCATCCTTCGCCGTCGACGGCCGCGGCGAACTGACCCATCAGCTGCCGGCGTTCAGGGAGGCACTGGCGCTGATCGAGGTTGTCGGCGGTGTTCCGGTGAAGGGCGATATCGCGCCCGTGGTCTCCCTTGAGCAGGACGTCTACGCGGCCCTGACCCTGGGCGTGCGCGATTATGTCGGCAAGAACGGCTTTCCCGGCGCGCTGCTGGGGCTTTCGGGCGGCATCGATTCCGCGCTGACGCTGGCGGTGGCGGTCGATGCGCTGGGCGCAGACCGGGTGCACGCGGTGATGATGCCTTCGCAGTACACCGCCGGCATGAGCTGCGAGGACGCGAAGGCGCAGGCGCAGGCGATGGGCGCGCGCTATTCCGAGATCGCGATCCGCCCGGTGTTCGATGCTTTCCGCACGGCATTGGCGGAGCAGTTCCGTGGGCTGAAGGAAGATGTCACCGAGGAGAACCTGCAGGCGCGTATCCGCGGCACGCTGCTGATGGCGATGTCCAACAAGACCGGCGCCATCGTGCTGACCACCGGCAACAAGAGCGAGATGGGCACCGGTTACGCGACGCTCTACGGCGACATGGCAGGCGGCTTCGCGGTGCTGAAGGATCTGAAGAAGACACTGGTCTATCGACTGGCCGAATACCGCAACACGGTATCGCCGGTGATTCCGCGGCGGGTCATCGAGCGTCCGCCGTCGGCCGAACTGCGACCCGACCAGAAGGACCAGGACAGCCTGCCGCCGTACGACGTGCTCGATGCGATCATGGAGGCCTATGTCGAGCAGTACCGCAGTCCGCAGGAAATCATCGCCCAGGGTTATGCGCCGGCGGACGTCGACCGCGTGATCCGGTTGATCCGCATCAGCGAATACAAGCGTCGCCAGGCCCCCGTCGGCATCCGCATCACCAGTCGCGGTTTCGGCAAGGACTGGCGCTACCCGATCACCAACAAGTTCAGGCACTGAGCCGGTTCCCGGTCACAGCCCCTGTGCTATTCTTTGCGGCATCCAATCTGCCGTTGCCGGGGTCGACATGAAAAAAATCGAAGCGATATTCAAGCCCTTCAAGCTGGACGAAGTGCGGGAGGCGCTGTCGGAGATGGGCGTCAGCGGGCTGACAGTGACCGAAGTGAAGGGCTTTGGCCGGCAGAAAGGTCACACCGAACTCTATCGTGGCGCGGAATACGTTGTGGATTTCCTGCCCAAGGTGAAGGTCGAAGTGGTCGTTTCCGACAAGTTGCTCGACCAGGCGATCGACGCGGTGGTCAAGGCGGCGCGCACCGGCAAGATCGGCGACGGCAAGATATTCGTCAGCGATGTCGCTCAGGTGATCCGCATCCGCACCGGCGAAACCGACGAGTCGGCCGTCTGAAGCCGGCGTCCACCGCTTAGAGTCGGTATCAAAATGAGATTCTCCCTCGCCCCGCTTGCGGGGAGAGGGCTGGGGTGAGGGGCTTCTGAAAAGTCATTTTGTTACGTGCTCTTAGTTTTTTCCTTTTCTTTTTGCGGCGCCCCCCGAGAGGACTTGTTTCGCAGCGCCCCCCAAGAGGACTTGCTTCGCGGCGCCCCCCAAGGGGACTTGCTTCGCAGCGCGCAGGAGCACCAGCACTGCGCCGCTGCCGCCATCGTTGCGCGGCGCCTGGCAGCAGGCGAGCACTTCGTCGCGCTGGGCCAGCCAGCCCGAAAGCTTCTTTTTTAACACCGGTTCGCGGTTCGGCGAACGCAGTCCCTTGCCGTGGACGATGCGAATGCAGCGCAGGCCGTCGCGCAGGCAGCGTGCGAGAAACTCCGCGGTCATCTGGCGCGCCTCGGCGGCGTTGTGGCCGTGCAGGTCGAGATGGGCCTGTACTACCCAGTGACCGCGGCGCAGTTTCCTGAGGTGATCGCGGGAGATGCCGTCGCGCAGGAACTGCAGTTCCTCGCCGTCCTCCAGCCCCAGTTCCCAGGCCGGACTGTCGCTGAGGGTGTCGCGCAGTGCGGCGCGCTCATCGAGTTCGCGTTGTGCTGCAACCGGTTTCGGCCGCGGCCGTGCCAGCTTCGCGCGGTTGGGTGGCGGCAGTGGCGTGACGCCGGCGAGTGCAGCCAGCAGCAGGGGATCTTCAGGCGTGGCAGGTGCAGGCGGGGTGACCGGAGGCGCTTTCCTGCGCTTCACGCGTTACCCCGCCGTGCAGCCTCAGACGAGGCCCTTGCTTTCGAGATATTTCTGGGCGTCCAGCGCGGCCATGCAGCCGGTGCCGGCGCTGGTGACTGCCTGGCGGTAGACATGGTCCTGCACGTCGCCGGCGGCAAACACGCCCGGCACGCTGGTCGCCGTTGCGTTGCCGTTGTTGCCGCTCTGGGTAATGATGTAACCGTTCTTCATCTCGAGTTGCCCCTCGAAGATGCCGGTGTTCGGCTTGTGGCCGATGGCGATGAACACGCCCTGCAGCTTCTTGTCGGTGGTTGCGCCGGTTTTGGCGTGCTTGACGCGCATGCCGGTGACTCCGGTGTTGTCGCCCAGCACTTCGTCGAGCACATGGTCCCAGAGGATGCTGGCCTTGCCGGCGGCGACGCGCTCGTTGAGCTTGTCGATCAGTATCGCTTCCGCGCGGAACTTGTCGCGGCGATGCACGATGGTGACATGGCTTGCGATGTTGGTGAGATACAGCGCTTCCTCGACCGCGGTGTTGCCGCCGCCGATCACCGCGACTTCCTGGTTCTTGTAGAAGAAGCCGTCGCAGGTCGCGCAGCCGGACACGCCCTTGCCCATGAATTTCTCTTCCGAGGGCAGGCCCAGGTACATCGCCGAGGCGCCGGTGGCGATGATCAGCGCATCGCAGGTGTAAGTGCCCTGGTCGCCGATGAGGGTGATCGGCGTGTTCTTGAGCTGCACCGTGTGGATGTGGTCGAAAATGATTTCGGTGTTGAAACGCTCTGCATGTTTCTGGAAGCGCGCCATCAGGTCGGGACCCTGCACGCCGTCGGCGTCGGCAGGCCAGTTGTCGACATCGGTGGTGGTCATCAGCTGTCCGCCCTGGGCGAGGCCGGTGATCAGCACGGGTTTGAGGTTGGCGCGCGCCGCATAGACGGCGGCGGAATATCCGGCGGGGCCGGAGCCGAGGATGAGCACCCGGCAATGCTTGGGAGTCTGGTTCATGATGTATTCGAAAGAGGTGCAAATTAAAAGAGGGAATGTATCAGTTTGCAGCCTGCCTTGCGACCTGATGCCGATGTCCGGAGGCCTGCGGCGCCGGGATCAGTGCCGCCAGGGATGCTGCAGGTGATTGTTGCAAAAGGCAGTGTTGCGGGAGGCGGTGCGACATGACGACATGACTATTCGCCATCATTCTGGCAACATGGGGATATCCGCCTGTCATTCCGCGGCCTGACAACAGCAGAACAGTGAATATCCGCATGCCTGCATCCGTCGCCCTGAACCCGCAGATTCTGAAGACCGTCCCCCTGTTTTCGTCGTTTTCGGACGAACAGATCGCCACCGTGGCCTCCTGGGGGCAGCACCGCAGCTATACACGCGGATCGGCCATTCTGCGCGCCGGCGAGGAGACGGATGGCCTGTACATCATCCTGTCCGGCCGGGTGAAGGTGCTGATTCCCGACGATGAAGGCCACGAAGTCATTCTGAGCGTGATGGGCGCGCAGGAGTTTGTCGGCGAAATGGGGTTGCTTGACGGACTGCCCAGTTCGGCGACCGTCGAGGCCATCGAGCCCTGCGAGATCCTGCGCCTGCCGCGGACGGCTTTCCTTTCCTGCCTGCAGGGCAACAGCGAGGTGGCCATGCTGGTGCTGCGCAATCTGGTCAAGCGCCTGCGCGAAGCCGATCGCAAGATCGAAAGCCTCGCGCTGATTGATGTGTACGGCCGGGTGGCGCGGCTGATCATCGACATGGCCGAACAGATCGACGGGCAATGGGTGGTGCAGAAGGCGCCGGCGAAGCAGGAGATCGCACGCATGATCGGGGCTTCGCGCGAGATGGTCAGCAGGGTGGTCAAGGACCTGCATGAGAAAAACCTGATCCGCGCCGAGAAACGCAAGATTTTCGTGCTCGACCGCCAGTCGATGGCGCTTCGCGGTTCAGCCTGAGGGGCTTGCACAGTCCGGCCGGTGTTCGCCGGCACGTGATTTTTCTCACGTTTCGCCATGCCAGCCGGCTCGGTAAGCCAAAATCCGCCATTGCCGTGCACTTATGGTATAAAAATGAACTTGTTAGAAACTGTTAGAAACGATTTTCCAACGCGTCGCCAGCGCAGCTCAGAAATGCGCTGAAAGGGGGCTGATCATGATGTCGACCAAATGGCTGCTGCATACCGTTGCCGGTGCGGCCTTCGCCCTGGCTGCCGCGGGCGCCTGGGCAGCGGGTGCCGGAGTAGTCACCCATCTGAGCGGAACGATGTCGGTGCAGCGTCCCGACGGCTCGGTGCGCATCCTGTCCCAGAAATCCGAGGTCCAGCCGGGAGATGTTCTGACCACCCAGCGCGACAGCTATGCCCAGATCAACTTCACCGATGGCAGCGCTGCCACGATGCGCCCGAACACCACGATGAAGCTCGAGGCGTATACCTTCAGCAAGGAGACACCGCAGAACGACGGCATGTTCATGCGCCTGCTGAAAGGCGGCTTGCGCACGGTCACCGGCCTCATCGGCAAACGCGGCAATCAGGATGCCTACAAGATCGGCACTTCGACAGCGACCATCGGCATTCGCGGCTCCTCCGGAGACACGGTCGCCTGCTCATCGGACTGCGGCAATCTGGAACCCGGCACCTATCACACGACTTATACCGGCAGCTACATCATGCAGACCCAGGGCGGCAGCCAGCTGGTGAACGAAGGCCAGTTCGGCTTTGCGCAGGATCCGAGCAAGCCGCCCGTGCTGTTGCCGGGCGATCCGGGGCTGAATCTCAGCCAGCTTCCGTTCACCCTGGGCATCGGCGGCGGCGCGATCGGCGGCGGCGCAAGCCAGGAATGCATCGTGCGCTGACCCTTGCACCTTTTCCGCTCCAGACCCCGCCTCCCGGCGGGGTTTGTTTTTTCCGGTTGCCGCGCCTGCCGGCGCAGTGGGCATCACTTATAATCCTGCGGATTCGCATTCCTCACGAAAACTGACGATCACATCTGATGCCGGCTGCCGAGAAATCCACTGATGCCAAGGCTGCGCGCAACCCGCTGCCGCCGAAACTGGCGGCGCTGGTGCGCGAATCCTGGTGGCTCGCATTCCTTGCCGGTGCGCTGTATCTGTTGCTGGTGCTGTTCACGTTCCAGAAGGGTGACCCGGGCTGGTCCCACAGCGTTGCCGTCGAACGGATCGGCAATGCCGGCGGCCTGGTTGGCGCCTATATCGCCGACCTGATGCTGTTCATGTTCGGTCTCTCGGCGTACTGGTGGGTGGCCCTCTGCGCCGCGCTCGTGCACTGGAGTTTCCGCCGCATCGAGAGCGTGGCTGAATCCGATCGCCGCTCCCAGGTGGTGATGCTGATCGGATTCCTGGTGCTGCTGACGGCAAGCTGCGGCATCGAATCGCTGCGTCTGCACAGCCTGACCGCTGCGCTGCCCGGCGACCCGGGAGGCGTTCTCGGGGCGCTGGCCGGCAACGGGCTGGCCGCGATTGCCGGCTTTACCGGTGCGACGCTGCTGCTGCTCTTGCTGCTGGCGGCCGGCTTCAGCCTGTTCACCGGCATCTCCTGGCTCGTTGTCATCGAGCGCATCGGCGACTGGTCGGAGCGTTTCTATGCATTCGTCCTTGCCAAAATCCAGGAACGTGCCGACCGCAAGGCCGGTGCGGAGGCGGTGGTGGCGCGTGACGACGCCGTCGAGGTCACCAAGCGCAGGATCGAGATCCGCGAGCCGGTGCGCATCGAGCCGCCGCCCGTCGAAATCCCGAAATCGGCGCGGGTAGAGCGCGAAAAGCAGGTGCCGCTGTTCGGTGACCTGCCCGACTCGCTGCTGCCCCCGCTGGGCCTGCTCGATCCGGCTGACTCCAATGTCGAGACCGTGTCCGCCGACACCCTGGAATTCACCTCGCGGCTGATCGAGAAAAAGCTGCTCGACTTCGGCGTGGAAGTGAAGGTGATCGCGGCCTATCCGGGACCGGTGGTGACGCGCTTCGAGATCGAGCCTGCGGTGGGTGTCAAGGGCAGCCAGATCATCAACCTGGTGCGCGATCTTGCGCGCGCGCTGTCGGTGATGAGCATCCGCGTGGTCGAGACCATACCCGGCAAGAGCTGCATGGGCCTGGAGATACCGAATCCGAAACGGCAGGTGGTGCGTCTTTCCGAGATTCTCAGTTCACAGGTCTATGCCGACATGGGCTCGCCGCTGACGCTGGCGCTTGGCAAGGACATCGCCGGTCATCCGGTGGTGGCCGACCTCGCGCGCATGCCGCACCTGCTGGTCGCCGGCACCACCGGCTCCGGCAAATCGGTGGCGATCAACGCGATGATCCTGTCGCTGCTCTACAAGGCGCCGCCGTCGCAGGTACGGCTGATCCTGGTCGATCCGAAGATGCTCGAGCTGTCGGTGTACGAGGGCATTCCCCATCTGCTGGCGCCGGTGGTGACCGACATGCGCCAGGCGGCGAATGCGCTGAACTGGTGCGTCGGCGAGATGGAGCGCCGATACAAGCTGATGTCGGCAATGGGCGTGCGCAACATGGCCGGTTTCAACCAGAAGGTGCGCGAGGCTGAAAAGAAGAAGGCGCCGCTGATGAATCCGATCGCATCGACCCCCGACAACCCGGTGCCGCTGGTGGAAATGGCGCTGATCGTGGTGGTGATCGATGAACTGGCCGACCTGATGATGGTGGTCGGCAAGAAGATCGAGGAACTGATCGCGCGGCTCGCGCAGAAGGCGAGGGCTGCGGGGGTGCACCTGATCCTCGCCACCCAGCGGCCTTCGGTGGACGTGATCACAGGCCTGATCAAGGCCAACATTCCGACGCGGATCGCTTTCCAGGTGTCTGCCAAGGTCGATTCGCGCACCATTCTCGACCAGATGGGCGCGGAAGCGCTGCTGGGCCAGGGCGACATGCTCTATCTGCCGCCGGGACAGGGTTATACCCAAAGGGTGCACGGCGCCTTTGTTGATGACCAGGAAGTGCACAAGGTGGTGGACCACCTGAAGAGCCTGGCGCAGCCGCAGTACATCGACGAGATCCTTGAAAGCCCCGAAGCGTCCGCGGAGGCCGGCGGTGAAGGGGGCGAAGGCGGCAACGGCGAGGCCGACCCGCTGTACGACCAGGCGGTGGCCATCGTGCTGAAGACGCGGCGGCCGTCGATCTCACTGGTGCAGCGTCACCTGCGCATCGGCTACAACCGGGCGGCACGCCTGATCGAGCAAATGGAGCGCTCCGGGCTGGTATCGCCGATGCAGTCCAACGGCAACCGCGAGGTGCTGGCGCCGGCGTCTGCCGCGGATGCCGACTGACCGGTTCCAAACTTTTCCGGGTTTGCGGGGTCTGACCGTCATGCCGGTGCGCATGCTGATGCTTGCCGCGGTGCTGTGGTTCGCTACCGCGTCAGCGGCTGCGGAAAGCGCGCCGCGGGGCATGGCTTTCGACGTCTACATCCGGCTCGAGCATGGCATGACCGAGGGGGAACTGGTGCTGCGTGCCGGGAAGCCCGACCGCCAGGCCTCTGAAGGCCGGGGCAAGGCGGTGAAATCGTACTATTATCTGCCGACGCGGGCGTATCCTTACCTGACCACGGTAACCCTGCGTTCGGGCCGTATCGTCAACATCGAGCGCGTGCGCAAGAGTCCCAAATGAAAAAAATCCTGCTGCTGCTGTGCCTGTTTCCCGGTGTCGTTGCGGCCTCCGGAACCGAGGCGCTGAAAAATTTTCTGGGGCAGACCCAGTCGGTGAAGGCGCGTTTCGCGCAAATGGTGCTTGACCGCAACCTGAAGCCGCTGCAGCAGGCGCAGGGGGTGATGCAGTTCTCTCGCCCGGGCAAGTTCCGCTGGGATTACACCAAACCCTACGAGCAGACCATCGTCGGTGACGGTTCGCAGCTGTGGATCTACGACAAGGATCTCAACCAGGTCACCGTGCGCAAGCTCGACCGTGCCCTCGGTGCCAGCCCCGCGGCCCTGCTCGCCGGCCGCAATGACCTGGAGCGCGATTTCACGCTGTCCGATTCCGGCAGCAAGGACGGAATCGACTGGCTGGACGCAGTCCCGAAGAACCGCGACACCGCCTTCGAACGTGTGCGTATGGGTTTCGGCAAGTCCGGCCTCGCAGCGATGGAACTGCGCGACCAGTTCGGCCAGATCACGGTGATCACCTTCGCCGACATCGAGCGCAATCCGCAGATTCCCGCGGAGGTGTTCCGCTTCACGCCGCCCAAGGGCGCCGACGTCATCAGCGAGTGACGGCGGCCGGTTCGCAGTGGGCAAACTGCAGTGAACGATCTTTTCGCCAAGCGCGAACCCGAGGCGCCGCTCGCTGAGCGCATGCGGCCGCGCACACTGGACGAAGTGGCCGGCCAGCAGCACCTGCTGGGTCCAGGCAAACCATTGCGGCTGGCCTTCGAGGCCGGCAAACCGCATTCGATGATTCTGTGGGGACCGCCGGGTGTCGGCAAGACCACGCTGGCGCGGCTGATGGCGCAGGCCTTTGAGGCCGAGTTCATCGCGATTTCAGCGGTGCTGTCCGGAGTGAAGGAGATCCGCGAAGCCGTCGCGCGCGCCGAGTCCGTGCTGCAACAGAGCGGCAGGCGCACCATCCTGTTCGTCGATGAAGTGCATCGCTTCAACAAATCGCAGCAGGATGCCTTTCTGCCCTTTGTCGAACAGGGCCTGATTACTTTCATCGGCGCCACCACCGAGAATCCCTCCTTTGAGGTCAACAGCGCGCTGCTGTCGCGCGCCGCGGTGTATGTGCTGCAGCCGCTGAGTGCTGACGAACTTGCCGGACTGCTGGATAGGGCTATCAGCAAGTCATTGTTTTCATTCAATTTATTGGATTCCGCCCGCGACAGCCTGGTGGCCGGCGCCGATGGCGATGCACGCCGTCTGCTGAATCTGCTGGAGCAGGTGGCCACGGCTGCGGCGCAGACCGGGCAGTCCGACGTCGATGAAGCCTTTGTCAAAAGGACGCTGGCACAGAGCCTGCGCCGTTTCGACAAGGGGGGCGATGCGTTCTACGACCAGATCTCGGCGCTGCACAAGTCGGTGCGCGGTTCGGCGCCGGATGCGGCGCTGTACTGGTTACTGCGAATGCTTGATGGCGGCGCCGACCCGCTGTACCTCGGCCGCAGGCTGATCCGCATGGCGGTGGAGGATATCGGTCTTGCCGATCCGCGTGCGCTGCGCATGGCGCTCGATGCCTGCGAGACCTATGAACGTCTCGGATCTCCGGAGGGCGAACTGGCCCTGGCTGAGGCCACGCTGTACCTGGCGGTGGCGGCAAAGAGCAATGCGGCCTACGTGGCCTACAACCGCGCGCGGGAGCTGGTGCGTGGCGACGGGTCGCGGCCGGTGCCGGAGCATCTGCGCAACGCGCCGACAAAATTGATGAAAGACCTGGGCTACGGCCGCGAGTACCGTTATGCCCACGACGAGGCCGGTGCCTATGCGGCCGGCGAGAATTATTTTCCGGAACATCTGTCACCCGAGCCCTTCTACGAGCCGGTCGAGCGCGGTCTCGAGGCGAAAATCAGGGAACGGCTGGAGGGTTTACGGTCGCTGGACCGGGAGGCGAAGAGGAAGCGCCGTGAAGACGGCGGATCCTGAATCCAGGGCTGAATTTCAGGCGGCGAAGCCGTTGCGGCGCTGCTGCTCCGGCATGCCCAGCTCCCATATCCCCGCCGGCGGAGCGTTGCGCCAGACCGTGACGTAGCGATGCCATGCCAGTCCGGCCGGTGCCCTGAACGGCGCACGCGGCTGGTAGGTGAACTGGATCAGGCGCCGCTGCGGGTGGCCGCTCAGCAGCCGGTTCAGCGCCGCGATCGTGGGGATCGCAATGCTTGCGGGCAGTGAGCGAAACGGCAGCGACGACACAAATACCGTCCGCTCCGGCAGTTGCGCCAGCCGGTCGGCACGTTGATGAAAACATTCGGCGATGATTTCAGCCTGGGGAAAATGGCTGTGCAGCCGGCCGGCCAGCGTCGAATTCTGTTCGAACAGGATCAGCGGCACGCCGGGATGCTGGCGCACCAGTTCGCGGGTGATCGTGCCGGTGCCCGCGCCCAGCTCGACCAGCGCGTCGGTTTCGCCGGCATGGCGCGCCATCGCCCTCGCCAGGTGCTGGGAGGACGGCAGGATTGCGCCAACCATCGCCGGAGTCTTGAGCCACTGCTGCAGCAGACTGGTGCCCATGGCGGTCAGAAACCGTAGAGCCGCGCGGGATTGTCGACCAGCACCTTGCGGCGCTGTGCTTCGTCCGGCACCCACTCGGCCAGCAGATCGGCCAGCACGTGATCTTCAGGCATCAGCGCGCGTGCACCGGGATGCGGCCAGTCAGTACCCCAGACAATGCGCTCCGGCGCTGTCGCGACCAGCGCGCGTGCGAGCGGCGTGACTTCCGGATAAAGGGGGGCGTTTGTCGAGATGAAGTAGGGGCCCATGATCTTGGCCCAGCAGTTGTCGCGGCTGACCAGACGCTGCAGCGATTTGAATGCCGGGGCATCGGTGCCGTCGGCTGCCGGGCAACGGGCAAAGTGGTCGATGACGATGGTGATCGGCAGTTTTGCAAGTTTGGCCTCGGCCTCGGGCATTTTCGGCAGGTCGAGGTAGAACTGCAGATGCCAGCCCAGTTCCTTCAGTCGCGGCGCAAGGCGCTCGCCGTCGGCCAGCGTCAGGCCTTCGGTTTCGGAGGCCAGGTTGATGCGCACACCGCGCACGCCTGCGGCATGCAGGTCTTCGAGCTCGCGGTCGGATACGTCGGCCCCGACCACCGCGATGCCGCGCAAGTCATGCAGGCCTGAACGCAGCGCATCGACCATGCAGCGGTTGTCGGTGCCGTAGACGCTGGGCTGCACCAGCACGCCGCGGTCGCAACCGTTGTTCTTCAGCATGCCCAGGTAATCCGCGGTCACGGCGTCGGGCGGGATATAGCCGGCATGCTCGAGATAGGGAAACCGGTCCTGGGGCCCGAAGACGTGGGCATGGCAGTCGCAGGCGCCTTCGGGGAAATGCGTGCGGGGTCTGGCGGTCGCCGGCATGAATCCCGGAATGTTGGGGGGGCGTATCGTCGGCATGGTGTTGTTGGCGGCGGGAGCAGCGACTGTAGAAGGGGGGTCGCTACGCTGTCAAGGACTGGCTGCAGTGGGTGATCTGACCGATAATTGCGTTTCTTTTCAGCATCCGGACCCTCCGCCGAAACTGGATGTGCTGTTCATGCATCATCTGCGGAAAAACCTTGATTTGAGACGGAAATGCTTGACATACAAACACTGAGAGCCGATGTGCAGGCAGTCGCTGCGCGGCTGGCCGATCGCGGCTTTGTGTTGGACACGGTGCAGTTTGCGGCGCTGGAAGCGGAACGCAAAACCATACAAACGGAAACGCAGGACCTGCAGGCCAGGCGCAACGCACTGTCGAAACAGATCGGCGCGCTCAAAGCCAAGAAGGAAGACGCCTCGCAACTGATGGCCGAGGTCAATGCCCAGGCCGACCAGCTGAAGACCCTGGAGGCGAGGCTCGATGAGGTGCAGCAGCGGCTCAACGACTTCCTGATGCACGTGCCCAACGTCCCGCATGCCGGCGTGCCGGCGGGGCGCGATGCCGAGGCCAACGTCGAAGTGCGCCGCGTCGGCGAACCGCGCAAGTTCGATTTCAAGCCGAAGGACCATGTCGACATCGGCGAAGGGCTGGGGCTGTTCGATTTCGAGACCGCGACCAAGATTGCCCGTGCGCGCTTTGTGCTGATGAAGGGCGGACTGTCGCGGCTGCACCGTGCGCTGGCGCAATTCATGCTCGATGTGCATACCCAGGAGCACGGCTACACCGAGGTCTATGCGCCGTACCTGGTCAACGCCGACTCGATGCGCGGCACCGGCCAGTTTCCGAAATTCGAGGACGACCAGTTCGCGGTGACCGCCGACGGGCTCTACCTGATCCCGACCGCCGAAGTGCCGGTGACCAACATCGTGCGCGGAGAGATCCTGGCCGGCGCCGACCTGCCGCTGAAGTTCGTCTGCCATACGCCCTGTTTCCGGCGCGAGGCCGGTTCCTACGGCAAGGACACCCGCGGCATGATCCGCCAGCACCAGTTCGACAAGGTCGAGCTGGTGCAGATCATCCACCCGGAGAAATCCTACGAAGGGCTGGAAGCGCTGACCGGCCACGCCGAGAACATCCTGAAAAAGCTCGGCCTGCCGTACCGCGTGATGACCCTGTGCACCGGCGACATGGGCTTCTCGGCCGCGAAAACCTACGACATCGAAGTCTGGCTGCCGGGGCAGGACGCCTATCGCGAAATATCGTCCTGTTCCAACTTCGAGGCCTTCCAGGCGCGGCGCATGCACGCGCGCTTCCGCAACGACAAGAACAAGCCCGAACTGGTGCACACGCTCAACGGCTCCGGCCTCGCAGTCGGCCGCACGCTGGTCGCGGTGCTGGAAAATTACCAGCGCGCCGACGGTGGCGTGGACATCCCGGCCGCCTTGCAGTCCTATATGGGTGGACTGACAGCACTGGAGCCGGCCCGGTAAGACTGGTAAAATCGCGCCCCTTGTTGTCCTGCCACGGACAGAACGGTTTCTGGAGAGGTGGCAGAGTGGTTGAATGTACCGGTCTCGACAACAGCGCTTGCGCTGTTGCGGCGAAGGCTAACTTGCCGCAGGCAAGTTAAGCCCGCAGGGCGGCCGGAGCCAAAACCGCCGGTGGTGGATAGCAAGACCAGATTTCTGGAGAGGTGGCAGAGTGGTTGAATGTACCGGTCTCGAAAACCGGAGTACCCGCAAGGGTACCGTGGGTTCGAATCCCACCCTCTCCGCCAGAAATATAAAAACGGCCCCGCACGGGGCCGTTTTTATTTGGCAAGACGGGATTGGTGCTACGGAGTGGTGGCGGGGCGAAAACGTAGGGCGGGTTAGCCGCGAGAGCGGCTTAACCCACCGGAACCGGCTACCATGTTCCTGCCCCCTTGCATCGCAAAAGGATCACGCCATGCCGCAGAACCTGCCCTACGACGTCACCACCGCCACCGGCGAGAAAATCGCCTTCGAGTTCCCGCTGCATGCTGAAACCCAGTCGGCGATGCGCGTGTCGCAGTTGCTGAATGCGGTGCTGGGCGCTCTCGACCGCGAGCTGAAGGTGCTGGGCAATACCGCCAACGGCGATGTGATGCAGGCGCTGGCGATGGCGCTGGCGGTGCGCACCGCGATGCTGCATGCGCCGTACGCCATCGGTCAGCAGCTGGCAACGGAGCTCGCGGCCACGGCGCTGGCGGCTGCGCAGCACTGCGAACGCAACGAGGGTGCCGTCGGCCACGGCTGAGGCAAGGACTACTGCGCCAGTTCGCGCATGACCTTGATCAGGTCGGACTTGCCCTCGAAGCCGATGCCCGGCAGTTCGGGCATGGTGATGATGCTGTTCTCCACGCGCACGCCATCCGGAAACCCGCCGTAGGGCTGGAACAGGTCAGGGTAGCTCTCGTTGCCGCCAAGGCCGAGGCCGGCGGCGATGTTGAGCGACATCTGGTGCCCGCCATGCGGGATGCAGCGCGCCGGCGACCAGCCGGCAACCTTGAGCACGTCCAGCGTGCGTTCGTATTCGCACAAGCCATAGGACAGCGCGCAGTCAAACTGCAGCCAGTCGCGGTCCGGACGCATGCCGCCGTAGCGGATCAGGTTGCGTGCGTCCTGGTGGCTGAACAGGTTTTCGCCGGTGGCCATCGGCCCGGGGTAGAACTCGGAGAGCGCAGCTTGCAGCGCGAAGTCCAGCGGGTCACCGGCCTCCTCGTACCAGAACAGCGGGTAGTCGCGCAGCATTTTGGCGTAGGCGATCGCGGTTTCGAGGTCGAAGCGGCCGTTGGCATCCACGGCGAGTTGCGCATCGCGGCCGATCTCGGCAAGTACGGCTTCGATGCGACGCCGGTCTTCGGCGAGATCGGCGCCGCCGATTTTCATCTTGACGACGCGGTAACCGCGGTCGAGGTAACTGCGCATTTCCTTGCGCAGTGCCTGCAGATCCTTGCCCGGATAGTAGTAGCCGCCGGCCGCGTAAACGAAGACCTTGGGATTGGCGGTGACGCCGTGCTTCTCCGCTAGCAGCCGGAACAGCGGCTTGCGTGCGATCTTGGCGACGGCGTCCCAGATCGCCATGTCGAGCGTGCCCACCGCGACCGAACGTTCGCCGTGGCCGCCGGGTTTCTCGTTCTGCATCATCGCATTCCAGGCACGATGCGGGTCGATGTTGTCACCGGCTTCGTTCATCAGCGTCTTCGGATCGGCCTCAAGCAGCCGCGATGCGAAACGTTCGCGTATCAGTCCACCCTGGCCGTAGCGACCGTTGGAATTGAAACCATAACCGACCACAGTGCGGCCATCGACCTTGACGTCGGTGACCACGGCGACGAGGCTGGTGGTCATCTTGCTGAAATCGATATAAGCGTTGCGGATCGGGGAGGCGATGGGTTTTGTGACTTCGCGGACGTCGACGATGCGGGGCATGCGGGTATTCCGTTGGGTTGGGATGGTTGTGTGCTGTGCCGTGATCCGCTGGGCGGAAGGCAGGCCGAGTGTATAACGGGCCGTGCCGGATTCGCAGTCGGTGCCGTCGGTTCAATATAAGTATTTGATTTTAATAATATTTTTGTTTATCCACGACAGGCCTTGAATTTTTCGTGATGTAAGCCTGCCGTAAGTCATGCGCATTAAGGTGTCACCGTGCAGTGACTTGCACCCTGACAGGAGAAGGCACATGGGCAGAGGGCGTATCAAGGCGGAACCGACCGATCCGAACAACTCCATCGCCAGCCGCATCCGCACGGCGATGGCGGCCTGCGGCATGAAGTCGGTGGCCGAACTCGGCCGCCGCATCGGCCTGCCGCGGCAGACGGTGCATCGCTGGATCAACGGCGACACCAAGAACATGACCCACGAGAATCTCTACAAGGTGGCCGACGTGTTGCAGGTGCGCGCGCGCTGGCTCGCGGTGGGTGACACCGCACCGGCGCAAATCGACCTCGCCGAGGGGGATGTTGTCGGATTGCTGAAGATTTATGAATCAATGCCACCCGCGGCGCGCGAGCAGTGGCTGGCCATCGGCCGCACGCTGCTGTCGATGCACACCGTGGGCAAGGGCACTGTCGTCGATCCCTATCCCGGCCTGCCGCCGCTGCCGCCCCTGCATGAGGCCGCCTCTGCCAAGGCTGGTCAGTCCAGCGCCTCCTGATCTTCATCTGCCGCCGCAACGCGGACTGCGGCGGCGTCACGCCGCCGGGATTTGGTAACCTCGGGTTTTGATACCGGGGTTGACGCGCCTGACAGGGCGCAGGCATTTCCATATGCGCCATCTTGCAGCATTCATCCGCGTGGCACTTGTCGCACTGGCCGTCGGGCTTAGCCCTGCGGCCCAGGCCAGTGCCTCCGCTGCCGGGTCGCAGTCCTTCGTACAGGAGATGGTCGAGCGTCACGGTTTCTCGCGTCCGGCGCTTGAGCGCCTGCTGCGTGAAACGCGCTTCCTGGACTCGATCATCCGCGCAATGGATGCGCCGGCGACCGCACTGCCCTGGCATGAGTTCCGGCCGCGCCATGTCAACGACGCGCGTTTCGAAGGCGGGTTGCGTTTCTGGGGCGAGCATGCCGCGCTGCTGGAGCGTGCCGCAGGCGAGTACCGGGTGCCGCCGGAGATCATTGTCGCGACCATCGGCATCGAAACCCTGTTCGGCCGCAACACCGGCCGGGTCAAGGTGCTGGATGCGCTGACGACGCTGGCGTTCGGTTATCCCCGCCGCGCCGTGTTTTTCCGCGGTGAGCTCGAGCAGTTCCTGCTGCTCGCGCGGGAGAACGGCTGGAATCCGAACAGCGTCCGCGGGTCATTTGCCGGCGCCATCGGCGTGCCGCAATTCCTGCCCAGCAGCTATCGCAAGTATGCGGTCGATTTCGACGGCGACGGCCGGCGCGATCTGCGCGCTGTGGCCGATGCCATCGGCAGTGTCGCCAACTATTACCGCGAGTTCGGCTGGCGCATGGGCGAGCCCGTGGTGATTCCGGCGGATGTCGGCGACAGCCAGATAGACCCGCTGCTCGCAGCGGGCATCGCGCCGCATCTTGCGGTTGGCGAATTCCGCAAGCGCGGCGTGGTGCCGCTGGAGGCGGTGGACGATGCGGCGCCTGCGGCGCTGATCGCTGTCGAGACCGAAACCGGACCGCGATATTTTCTGGCGCTCAACAATTTCTATGTGATTACCCGTTACAACCGCAGTATCAACTATGCGATGACGGTGCATGAACTGGCGACAACGCTGCGCCAGTTGCGCGGCAGGACGGCGCCCTAGACGGCCGCCGGCTCGCGCCGGAAAGCCACCAGGTGGTCGAGTTCGAGGCGGATGCCGATCTTCTCGCCGATAGCGTGGTTGTGGTGGCTCGGCACCAGTGAATACACCTGCTCGCCGTCGGGCAGTTGCAGGGTGTAGAGGAATTGGGCGCCTCGGAAGGCGCGATGCAGCACCTTGGCCTGCAGAGGGCTGGCGTCGTCATGCAGCACGTCGTCCGGACGCAACAGCACGTCGACTGCGGTGCCGCCGGGCCAGGGCAGGGTGATGTCCGGCGTGAATTCCCCGAGTCCGAGACGAACCCTGCCGTCCTTGAGCAGGGTACCCGGCAGGAAGTGCCCCTGTCCGACGAATTCGGAGACAAAGCGCGTTTGCGGCTCGTGGTAAAGCCGGTACGGCGTGTCCCATTGTTCGATGCGCCCGTCCTTCATGACGCCGATCATGTCGGCGATGTTGAAAGCCTCGTTCTGGTCATGGGTGACCAGCACTGCGGTCGTGCGTTCGCGTTTCAGGATGTCGCGCACTTCCAGGCTGAGGCGCTCGCGCATTTCGACGTCGAGATTGGAGAACGGTTCGTCGAGCAGCAGCAGCTGGGGGCGCGGCGCCAGCGCGCGTGCCAGTGCCACGCGCTGTTGCTGGCCGCCTGACAGTTCCTGGGGATATTTTTCACCGAGATCGGCGAGGCCGACGATGTCGAGCAGCTCATCGACGCGTGTTTCGCGCTCTGCGGCTGGCGTGTCACGCAGGCCAAATGCGATGTTGCCGGCCACGGTGAGGTGTGGGAACAATGCGTAGTCCTGGAATACCACGCCGATGCGGCGTTTTTCCGGCGGCACCACGAAACCTTTCGCGCTCATTACCACCTGGTCGACGGCGACAGTGCCGCCCAGCACCGGTTCGAATCCTGCAATGCAGCGCAGAACGGTGGTCTTGCCGCAGCCGCTGGCGCCGAGCAGGCAGGCAATCATGCCCGGCTCGACATGGAAACTGACGCCTTTCAGCACGGGACTGCGTTCGTAGGCGTGGGTGACGTCGGTGAAATCGAGGCGCGCAGGCATGCGGAAATTATAGCGTTTTTGCTGCTGATAATGATTCTTGTTAAAATGATTTTCCCAGTAATTTCCATAACTTACGATCCTCAACTCAGGATCCATCCAGATCAACTGTTTGCGGTGCCGTACTTCGCGGCATTGCCTCCCCGGTGACCACAGCCCATACCCCGCAACCTGTCCACGGCGACTTCGTCGCCCGTGTCCGCCTGCCGCGACTGCTGACAGTGTTCGCAGTGGCGCTGGCCGCGGTGCTGGCCCTGCCGGTGCTTGTGGTGCTGCTGAACCTGCTGGCGCCGTCCACCGACACCTGGCGTCACCTCGCCGACACCGTGCTTGCCGACTATGTCGCGAATTCATTGCTGCTGATGCTGGGTGTCGCCTTCGGCGTCATCGTCGGCGGCGTCACCACGGCGTGGATCACTACCATGTGCAGTTTTCCGGGGCGCCGCGTCTTCGAATGGGCGCTGCTGCTGCCGATGGCGATGCCGGCCTATGTGATGGCCTATGCCTATACCGACCTGCTGCAATATGCCGGGCCGGTGCAGTCAACGCTGCGTGAACTCATGGACTGGGGCGTGCACGATTACTGGTTCCCGGATGTGCGTTCGCTGGGCGGCGCGGTCGTCATGCTCGCGCTGGTGCTCTATCCCTATGTCTACCTGCTCGCGCGCGCGGCCTTTCTCGAGCAGTCGGACAGCATGCTCGAGGTGGCGCGGGTTTCGGGCTACGGTCCCTGGGGCACCTTTCGCCGCGTCGCACTGCCGCTGGCGCGGCCGGGCATCGTCGCCGGCACTGCGCTGGCGCTGATGGAGGCGCTGGCCGATTACGGAACGGTCGCCTATTTCGGTGTGCAGACTTTCACCACCGGCATTTTCCGCGCCTGGTTTTCGCTCGGCGATCATGTCGCCGCTGCGCAGCTCTCGGCGATGCTGCTCGGCTTTGTGTTCCTGGTGCTGCTGCTCGAGCGGCTGACCCGCCGCGGCGCCGCATTCCATTCGGTGTCGCATCGCAAGCGGCTGCGCAACGTCTACCAGCTGCGCGGGCTGCGTGCCGCAGTGGCGGTGATGTTCTGCGTGCTGCCGCTGGTCTTCGGATTCCTGCTTCCGGCCGGGATCATGGCGCACATGGCCTTCACCTCAGGCGATGCCCAGTTCGGCGCGCGTTACCTGACGCTGACCGGCAATACGGTGACGCTGGCCGCGGTGACGGCCGCGCTCGCGGTTGCGCTGGCGCTGGTGGTGGGTTACGCCGGACGGATGTCGCCGACGCGCCTGGTGCGCGCTGCCAACCGCGTCGCGGGACTGGGATACGCGGTGCCCGGCGCGGTGATCGCCGTTGGTGTGCTGATTCCGGTGACGCGGCTCGACCATGTCCTCGCCGGCTGGGTGCAGTCTTTCACCGGGACCCATCCCGGACTGATCCTGACCGGGGGCATCGCCGCGCTGGTCTACGCCTACCTCGCGCGCTTTTTCTCGGTGGCCCTGCAGACCGTGGATGCCGGGCTTGCCAAGATCACGCCGTCGATGAGCGATGCGGCGCGATCACTGGGACTGGGGCCGGGCGCGACGCTGGCGCGGGTGCATGCGCCGCTGCTGTGGCGCAGCGCATTGACGGCGGGGCTGCTGGTGTTCGTGGATGTGATGAAGGAGTTGCCGGCGACATTCGTGATGCGTCCCTTCAATTTCGACACCCTGGCGGTGCAGGCCTACAACCTCGCTTCCGACGAAAGGCTCGCAGAAGCGTCAACGGCAGCGCTCACCATCGTGCTGGTGGGGCTGCTGCCGTTGATCGTGCTGTCGCGGATGATGCTCAGGCCGGGGCCGGGGCAATCCCGCGATTGACGCGGATTACTTGTAGCCGACCCTGTCGAAGATCTTCTGCGCCGTCGGCTGGTTCTTGCCCAGCGCGCTGATGTTCAGCGTGTCCATCTTGAAGTTGCCGAGCGAGGCCAGCGCAGCGTTGTCCAGCGGCGCGCTCTTGACCACCGGCCATTCGTTGTTGCCGCTGGCGAAATAGGTCTGTGCGCTGTCGCTGGTCAGGTATTCAAGGAATTTGATCGCGGCGGCCTTGTTCGGTGCGGTCTTGATGACACCGGCGCCGGAGACGTTCATGTGGGTGCCGAAGCTTTTCTGGTTGGGCCAGATCAGGCCGGTGGCGGCGATGACTTTCTTGTCCTCGGGCTTGTCCGACTTCATCAGGCGCACGTAGTAGTAGCTGTTGCTGATGGCCACTGCGCATTCGCCGGCGGCAACCGCGCGGATCTGGTCGGTGTCACCACCCTTGGGCGCGCGCGCGAAATTGCCGACCACGCCTTTGGCCCACTGCTCGGCCTTGGCCTCGCCGAGGTGCTCGATCAGCGCGCTCATCAGTGACAGGTTGTAGATGTGGCCGCCGGAGCGGGTGCAGACCTTGCCTTTCAGCTTCGGGTTGGCGAGGTCCTCATAGTTCTGCACCTCGGCGGGATTGATCGCGGCCTTGTTGTAGACGATGACGCGGGCACGGGCCGAAAAGCCGAACCACTGGTTGTTCGATGCGCGCATGTGTGCGGGCAGGCGTTCGGCCAGCACTTTCGATTCGATCGGCTGGAACAGACCCATCTGCTCGGCGCGCCACAGGCGGCCGGCATCGACGGTGATCAGTACGTCGGCAGGGGAGGCTGCGCCTTCGTTGCGGATGCGCTGGATCAGCGGGTCTTCGCCGGCCTCGATGCGGTTCAGCTTGATGCCGGTGGCCTTGGTGAAGCCGCCGTACAGCGCCTCGTCGGTCTGGTAATGGCGCGAGGAGTACAGATTGAGGTTCTGGGCGGCGACGGAGGTGCTGAACAGACTGGCCATGAGCAATGTCAATACGGCGGACTTCATTAAAATATCCTTTTAAAACAAGTATTTATAACTAATTTTCTGAGCGTGATGCGGGCGAGATGCGAGTTCACGCCGAAAATAGTAACAAGAACTATTCTCAATATCAACAAAAATGAGAACGATTATTGTTTGTGACTGATGTTCAGCTTGAAGGCTCGCACGGTCGATGAGGATCGGCTTTGATCAGGCGCAAACCGGCGCAGCGAAACCCGGAGGCTGCCAGCGGGCAGTGGGGCGTAACAGGGGGGGGATGGTTCCGATCGTCAGATCGGCAGGCGACGGGCGCCGTTGAAGCGGCTTTTCCAGTAGCGCTGGCTCATGTCGACGATTTCCACCGAGCCGCCACGGCTGGGCGCATGCACGAAGCGCGAGTTGCCGAGGTAAATGCCGACATGCGAGAACGGCCGGCGCAGGGTATTGAAAAACACCAGGTCACCGGGTTGCAGTTCCGACTTGTCGATGACTGCGCCGACGCGGCTGATTTCAGCGGCATTGCCCTGGAGCGACTGGCCGGTGATCTGCGCATAGAGATAGCGGATCAATCCGCTGCAGTCGAAACCGGTGTCGGGCGAGGAACCGCCCCATTTGTAACGCACGCCGATGAAGCCGAGCGCGCGCATGGCCAGTTCCTGTGCCTGGGAGAACAGGCCGGAATCGGCGACGGGCGACACCTCGAAACTGCCGGGGCCATGGCCGGGTTCCTCGGCATGGGCGGCTGCAGGCAGCATGGTCAGCGCGACGATAAGAGCCAGTGTTTTCAGCATGCGCGAAATTTAAACAACAACTGTTTGATTGTAAAGACTTAATTGAATCGCCGTGAAGGCCCGGGAAACTGTGGATTCCCGGGGTACACTGCGGTCTTCCGCCGACCGTGATCCAGCCATGGCCCTTCGACCATCCATGCTTCGACTTGCCTGCAGGCTGCTGCTCGCCGTCATGCTTGCCGCGACCACGGGCGCGTCTGCCCAGACGACGGTTGAAATCATCCCGCTCAACTACCGCAGCAGCGAGCAGGTCATTCCGGTCATTCAGCCCTTGCTCGGCCGTGAGTCCAGTGTCAGCGGTTTCCAGAATCAGCTGGTGATCCGCGCCACGGCGACGGAGCTGGCCGAGATCCGGCGAGTGCTCGCCAGCATCGACAAGGCGCCGCGGCGGCTGCTGATCACCGTGCGCCAGAATGCCGACCTTGAGCGCGAGCGCCGCGAGGCCGAAGTCTCCGGCAGCATCGGCAATGACCATGCACGCGTGACCATACCCGGCAGCGGCTCGCGCGGCGGCGGCAACGTCGTGCTGCGAGACGGCGACGACCGGCTGGGCGCGCGTATCATCGACTCGCGCCGGGCCAGCAGCGACAGCAGCACCCAGACGCTCCAGGTGCTCGAGGGATCCTCGGCCTACATCCGCGTCGGCGAGTCGCGCCCGGTGCCCAGCCGCCAGGTGGTGCGCACGGTCATCAATGGCCAGATTGTCGACCGCGTTGTCGAGAGCACCGAGTACCGTGATGCCGCCACCGGCTTCAGCGTGCGCCCGCGCTTGCAGGGCGACATCGTCACCCTGGACATCAACCCTCAGCGCGACAGTTTCGATGACCGCCGTCGCGGCACTGTCAACGTGCAGCAGGTGACGACCACGGTGTCGGGGCGCATCGGCGAGTGGATCGACCTCGGCGGCATGGACGATTCGCGCATCGACGAGCGTTCCGCGCTGCTCGGCCGCAGCAGCGGGCGGACCGGGGACCGGCGCGGCGTGCAGGTGCGGGTCGAGATCCTGCCCTGAGGTCGTTGCCCCGCCTGCGCCGTACCCGGGGGAGGGGGCTCAGAATCCGGATCCGGGTAGCTGCAGGAAGGCGGTTTCCTCGGCGGTCGATGCGCGGCCGAGGATGAGGTTGCGGTGGGGGAAGCGGCCGAAGCGCTGCACGATGTCACGGTGCCGCCGCGCAAAATCCAGATAGCCGTCGAATGCGCTGCGGTCGGCTTCCGCCACGCTGTCGCGCAATCCTTCGAACAGCGCGACGCTGCGTTCCTGCATTTCAGGCGATTCCGCGTGCTCCAGCGGCAGGTAAAAAAACACCCGTTCAATGGCGCGCAGGCTGCGGTCTGCTTCTGCGGCTATGCCGTCGAGCGCGAGGCGCAGGGCGAGCCCGTCATGGGCGAAAGCCTGCGGGGTGTCGCGATAGATGTTGCGCGGAAACTGGTCGAACAGCAGGATCAACGCCAGCCGGCCCCGCGGCTCGCGTGCCCACTCGCGGTGGGCGCCGCCCGCGGCAGCGGCAACCAGCGCGCCGAAACGTTCGCGGATCTCGGCATCGACCACGGCATCCTTGGACCACCACAGTTTTTTCTGCGATTCCGCCGTCTTGCTGTCGCCGGCCTCTGGCCCGAACCAGAATGCGAGAACGTCTTCGGGGTTGGCGGCCGGATTCATCGCGCGCTCAGCGGTACTTCGCTGCAGTAATGAACTGGCCGAAGGATTCGCACCAGACGATCACCGTGTTGTAGCTTGCCGGATCGACATGCGTGGGCACCGGCACGATGAAATTGTTGAAGGTTTTGACGTCGCCGACCAGCGCCATGCGCGGCTTCAGGCGCATGAAGGCGGCTTCGGTCTCGACAAATTCCGGCGACAGGTAGAGCTTGTAATCGGGACCCGGCGCGAGGCGCCCGGTCAGCGCGATGCTGCGGCGGCCCACCGCAACGCTGCCTTCGCCCCAGTGCAGGAAATCGCTGTCCTCGAGATCGCGGCGAAACACCCCGGTGAACTGCATCTCGCCGGATCGTGCCTGGATTTCGGCAGCCGTGGGTGCGGTTGGTGCGGTGATTATGGGCAGCAGATAGATGCCCAGCGCGACACCCGCGACGAGCGTGGCGGCATGGGTGATGCTGAAGATCAGCAGTTTTTTCATCGCCGGTTCCTTGCTGACTCCAAGCATAAACCAGATTGCCATCGGGCTTGACGCCGCTGGCGCATGCGGTGACCATGCGCTGCGTCATTGCTGTCCAATTCCCCGGAGCACGGTCCATGCTGATCAAGCGCGGTTTCGATTCCATTTTTGCAACCTGGCTTGCCGGCCTGGTGGTGTTCCTGCCGCTGGCCCTGACGCTGGGCGTGCTGGGCTGGCTGATCGGCATACTCAACTATTATCTCGGACCCGACAGCGGCATCGGCCATTTCTTTTCGGTATTGGGTTACAAGATTCTTCCCGTGCTGCCGGTGCCGTACCTGGTGGGCACCCTGATGCTGATGTTCGCCATTTACCTGCTGGGCGTGGCCCTGCGCCTGGGGCTTCGCGGTCCGCTGTCGCGATTTCTCAATGTCACGCTGAAGCGGGTGCCGCTGGTCGGTGCGCTGTACGATTTTACCCAGCGTTTTGTCGGACTTCTGGAAAAAAACCAGGGCGACATCGGCACAATGAGCGCGGTGTGGTGCTTTTTCGGCGGCGACGGTGTCGCCGTGCTGGCCTTGGCGCCCAGTCCGGAGCCGATCGAGATCGACGGCCGGAATTATTTCGCGGTGCTGGTGCCTACTGCGCCGGTGCCCATCGGCGGCGGACTGCTCTACGTGCCTGTCGAGTGGGTCAAGCCCGCCCACATCGGCATCGACAAGCTCACCGAAATCTATGTGTCTATGGGGCTCACGCCGCCGCCACGCCAGTCGACTTCGGTTCCGGCAGTGGTGCGGGATAATCCGCCCGGACCCTGAACCCTGCCGCCGTTACCAGGGAATGACGCGGCCGTGCTGGTCGAAGAAGCCGCCTGAATCCGCGGCGACCAGGTGATTGGTCACGTTGATGATCCTCGCAGCCGCCGCATCGGGCGTCTGCACATCCAGTCCGTGTTTCGCGAAAGCCGCGGTGAGGTCGGTATCCACGGTGCCCGGATGCAGGGCGACGCAGATGGCCTCCGGTCGTGAACGTTTCAGCTCCACCGCGGCGCTGCGCAGGATCTGGTTCAGCGCCGCTTTCGCCGCGCGGTAGCCGTACCAGCCGCCGAGACGGTTGTCGCCGATGCTGCCGACGCGCGCCGACAGCGCAGCGAACACGCATCGGCCCGAGCGCGGCAGCAACGGCATGAAATGCTTGATCAGCAGCGCCGGTCCGATGGCGTTGACCGCGTAGCTTCTTGCCAGCGCCTGCGCATCGAGCTGGCGCCAGCTTTTTTCGGCATGGCAGCCTTCGCCTTCAAGCACGCCGGTGGCGATGATGAGCAGCCGGATGTCCAGCCCGATGCCGGAGACATGGGTTGCCGCAGCGGCGATGCTGGTTTCATCGAGCAGATCAAGTGATGGTGATCCGGCGCGCGACAGCGCGACTACTCCGGCAAAGCGCGGATCGGCACGCAAGCTCGCAGCGAGTGCGCTGCCTATGCCGCCACTCGCCCCGAAGACCAGTGCGAGCCCGCCGTCAGGCATTGCCTGCGTGGCGGTGCTCAGGTTTTTTTCACCCAGGCGATGCACCAGCCCTTGGCGTTGACCTGCTTGCCGCCGACCGCGCCGCAGGGTGCCCAGGGATCGCTGGCCTTGCCCTGGTAGAGCTGGCAGTTGGCGCAGATCTGGCCGGGTGCGTACTTGGAAAACTTCTTGCGGTCGACCTTGGTGGCGTCGTGCAGGTAACCGAGTGCGACTGCCTGCGGATCGTTTTCCTCGAGGCGCGCGGCCTGGGCCTGTGCGATGCGGCTGCCGATCAGGCCGGCGGCGGTGACGGGCAGGGCGGCGGCAATGAACTGGCGACGAGTGGTCATGCGAAGTTCTCCTGTGCGTGTTGACAAAGTGAACCGGATTCTACGGATCAATGCCGGGATTTGACGGTTTTTTGTCCAGGATGAACCGGAATTTTTGTGGTCATGACCGTGACAGTTCCGGTTCAGATGATTACTCTCGGCTAACTTATTCAGGAGCCCGAAAACATCATGGACACATCCATCGCCCCCGACCTCAACGACACCGTGCTCTACCGCAGTGGCGCCGCTGCCCGCCTCTCCGGCGTGCCGGTGGAAACACTGCGCGTGTGGGAACGCCGTTATGCCATCGTGCGTCCGCAGGTCAGCCCCAGCGGGCGCAAGCTCTACTCGGCGGAGAACATCCAGCGCCTGCGCCTGATCAAGCAGCTGGTGGCGATGGGCAATTCGATCGGGTCGGTCGCCTCGTTGCCGATGCAGACGCTGCAGCAGATGCTTGCCGACTCGGCGCCGCTGGTGATGGCGCCGCGGGCGCAGGTGCCCGGCCACCGTGCGCTGCGCGTGGCGCTGGTCGGCGAGGCGCAGGCTTCGGGTCGCGGCCGCGGGCTCAATGTGGTGGCCGTATGCGAGGACATCACCCAGGCGACGATTGCGCTGCAGGGGATCAGTGTCGATGCCGTGATCATTGAGATGTCCTCGCTGATGCAGGCGGAGCCGAAGCGCATCACCGCGATCCGCGATGCTGCCGCGGCGCCGGTCGCCATCGTGCTCTACCGCTACGGTCCCGCGCCGGTGATGCGCCACCTGCGCGAGGCGGGGCATGTCGTCGCCCACGCGGCGCTTGATGCCGTCGAGTTTGACGAACTGTGCCGCAGCGCGATGGTTGCACCGGAGCGCCCGGCCGGCGACGAGCCGCCGGCCCCGCGTTTCGATACCGCGGCACTGAGCGCGCTCTCCGCCACACGCAACAGCATTTATTGCGAATGCCCGCGCCACCTCGCCGAGCTGGTGCGTGCGGTGCAGGGATTCGAGCGCTACAGCGCCGAGTGCGCGGTGCGCAGCCCGGCCGATGCCGCGCTGCACGGACGACTGCAACAAAGTGCCGGTCGCGCCCGCGCGCTGCTCGAGGATGCGCTGGTCGAGCTCGCGCTGGCCGAGGGTCTGCCGCTGCCGCAGGCCGCGAAAGCGGCATGATTTCCGCATCCCGCCCGGCGATGCCGCTGCCGGCGCTGCTGCTCGGAGCCGGCGGCCTGCTGCCCTTTGTCGGGCTCGCGCTGCTCGCGGCCGCCGGGCCGGTGGCTTCGCATGTCTACTGGCTGACCGCGCTGTCGAATTACGGAGCGGTGATCCTTGCTTTTGTCGGCGCGCTGCACTGGGCGTATGCCGTCAAGCGCGGCGCCGAAGGGCGTGAAGCCTGGCTGCAGTATGGCGCGAGCGTGCTGCCCGCGCTGCTGGCCTGGCTGTCATTGCTGTTTCCGGTTTGGACGGCACTGCGGCTGCAGGCCGTCGCCTTGCTCGCCTGCTATGCCTTCGATCGCGCGATGCAGCGCGTCGACCCGGTTCCGCCATGGTTCCTGCGCCTGCGCGCCGCGCTCAGCGGCATTGCCGCAGTGTCGCTGCTCGCGGCCAGCTTGGTCTGAGGAGGATTTCATGGACCGCCTGCATCATGTCGCCATTGTTGTTCCGGAGATTGCCCCGGCCGTGGCCTGGTATCGCGGCCAGTTCGGGGTAGAGATTGTCTATGAAGATGCGACCTGGGCATTGCTGCGCTTTGCCAACATCGATCTCGCGCTGGTGGTTCCGGGCCAGCACCCGCCGCACATCGCCATCGAGCGTGCTGACGCCGCGCGATACGGCAAGCTGAAAACCCACCGCGACGGCACCGCCTCGGTCTATGCCGAAGATCCCTTCGGCAATGTCATTGAAATCATGCAGGCGGGATTGCCTGCTGGGCAGGCGGCGTGAGCGTCATGCTCGATGCCGGTGTGTCGGTGCGCCATGCGCACGGCATACTCACCATCACCGATGCCAACACCACCATCGGTTACTGCCGCCACGACGATGACGGCAATATCGAATACATTTTCGTGCATCCGGCCTATCGCCGGCAGGGTCATGCAAAGCGGATGCTGGAGCAGGTGCGCGAACGGGTGGGCAAGCCGCTGCAGCTCGCGCCGCCGGTCAGTCCGCTGGGTGAGAAGCTGCAGCCCTACTGCGGGGCGGCCTGAACGCGGCAGCAGGCTGCCTTATTGCACCATGGCGCCGTTGGGCAAGGCGTAGAGCGCCTCGACCGTTCGCAGATCGCGCTCCGACAGTTCCGCGATCGTGGTGGGCAGGATCTGCGGGTACATTATGTCGCGCTTCGAATCGCTGTGCCACATGACCCCCAGCGCATGCGACATCTCGTGCATGGTCACGGCCTTGATGTATTCGTGCAAGCCTTCGTTGAATTCCGAGGCCGCGGCCGGCGGGATCACGACGGCCATGCCGTCGGTTTCCATCCGGATGCGCTTGCCGTCGGGTTTCCAGTTGACACGTGCCTGGCCGATGGCGTCACTTCTCATGCCCTGGGTCCAGACCACGCGGATGTCCCAGAAGCGCAGCGTGTAGTTGCCATCGTCGATGATGATGGGAAAAGGCTTGCGGTCCCAGGCCTTGATGCCTTCGACCACGGCGGCACGGACCTTGCGCTCGGCTTCACCCTGCAGGAATTCCACCGGCGGCACGCGCACCCTCAGCTTGCCCTTGTCGAGCCCCCAGCGGATCACCTGGAAATTGCGCCCCTGCGCACAGAGATAACCGGAGTCCCGGCAAACCTCGCGTGCATCGAGCGTGACGCCGATGCCTTCTTCCAGTTCGGGCGGCGGGCAGGCCAGCGCGCCCTGGCTGCCACAGCCGTCGCGCAAGCCGAACCAGTAGATCGCGAACACGATGCCGGCGAAGCAGGCGAGGCGAAACATGGCGGAGGTTCTCCCGGGCAGTCGGCACTTGTGGGACGCCGCGACACTGTAGAACAACTCCGGGCCTTGCGCTTGCCGGGCGCGATGTGCCGGAGGGCCGGCTGCCCTCTATTTCAACAGCAGCACGATGGCGCTGGTTGCGGAGATTGCAAGGATGGCCAGGCGCATGCGCCGCGCGTTGAGGCCCCGGATCAGCAGCGGCGCGGCAAGGATGCCGGCGATCGTGCCCGGCAGCAGTACTGCAGCGAGGCGCAGTTCGGGCAGACCAAAGAGGCCAAATGCGGCCAGTGCGGCGACCGAGATCAGATAGGCCGGCACGAATATCGTGCCCATCATCGCCCGCGCGACCTCGGGCCGCGCGTTCTGGAAAACCAGCGCCACTGGCGGGCCGTGGATACCCGCCATGGTGCCCATGATCCCGGCAATGCTGCTGCCGGCGACCAGAGCCGGCCGTGTCGGTTTCAGGCGGATGCCGCTGAGGCTGATCGCCACCGCGAGCAGCACCAGCGCACCGAAGAGCTTGTCGAGGTAAGCCGGGTTCAGCATGCCCAGCGCCAGCGCACCGGCCAGCGTGCCGGCGATCAGCGCCAGCAATGCAGGACCGAGGCCGTGCAGGTCAACGGCATGCCATTCGCGCCATGCGGCGCTGAACGGCACCAGTGCGCCGGCGAGCAGCATCGGGCCGGGCACGAATTGCGGATCGATCAGTACCAGCAGCGGCACCGCAAGCAGCGCCATGCCGATGCCCACGGCGGCCTGCATCGCGCAGGCCACGGCCATCACCGCATTCGCGGCGAACCAGGCGAGCCAGGGCGCCGGAATCTCGGCGGGAGAAGGCATCGGTCAGATGTGTGTCGGGTGCGATTCCGGCATCGGGCGCGCACCCGTTGCGTCAGGGCAGCTTCCAGCCCAGCCACTCGCAGACGCCGCGGCCCATGACCCATTCCTTGTCTTCTTCCTTGAGCCAGGGTGCGTCCTTCAGCCACATGTCGACGTGTTCGCGGTAGGGCACCGGCGAGCGCGACCAGTCGCTGCCCCAGAACAGGCGCTGCGGACCGAAGGCCTCGTAGGCGCGCTTCGCGTAGCCCTGCATCTTTTTGAAGGGATAGGGTTCCTTCAGGTAGCAGGGCAGCGCGCTCGCCTTGCAGGCGACATTGGAGCGCTTCGCGATCGGCAGCAGCTTGTCGAAATCGCGGAAGGTCTCTTCCTCCGGCTTGCCGCTGCTGAGCGACATGTGGTCCATGATGATCTTCAGGCCGGGATGGCGCGCGGCGACGCCGTCGATGATGTGCACCAGGCTCTGCGGCACCAGGATCATCAGCCGGATGTCGAGCTTCTCGGCCTCGCTCCACACCCAGTCGAACTTGCCGTTGACCAGCGGTTCCTGCAGCACGGGGATGTGGAAGGAGAAACGCATGCCCAGCATGCCGGGCTGCTGCTTGAAGTTCCTGATCGCGGTTTTGGCGTCCGGCGCTTCCGGGTTGAAGCGGCCCATGATCGCGAAACGGTCCGGGTGCTGCTTCACGGCCTCGATCGCGAGGTCATTGCGGTCGCCTTCCCAGGACGGCGGCACGATCACCACGCGGGCGATGACGGCCTCGTCCATGTCCTTCAGCAGCTGTTCGTGGCCGAGCGGAATTTCGCGCTGCGCATGTGCCCGCGCAGGCCAGGGACGTTCCGGCGTGTTGGCGCCCCAGATGTGTACTTGCGAATCGACAATCAGCATTTCTTGTTCTCCGATTTCAGGAAGCCCGATTTCATGATGAACGGGCAGATGCGTCAAGACGTCCGGAACGTGGAGCTTGATGCGGGTTCAATGCAGCCGCAGCGCTGGAGCACTGCTGTGTTGCCCGTTACACTCGATGCGCCTGATACAGCCTTTCCAATCGGATACGCAGCGATATTGCGATGTCCCGGAGAGTAAATTATAAGTATTTGATTATAAAGGATATTTTATGAACGGCGCGGAAAGCCTCGTGCGCACGCTGCTCAATGGCGACGTCAATGTCTGTTTCGCCAATCCCGGCACTTCGGAAATGCATTTTGTTTCCGCGCTCGATCGCGTCGAAGGCGTGCGCTGCATCCTTGGCCTGTTCGAAGGTGTGGTCACCGGTGCGGCCGACGGTTATTACCGCATGGCGGGCAAACCGGCGGCGACGCTGCTGCACCTCGGGCCGGGACTCGGCAACGGTCTTGCCAACCTGCACAACGCGAAAAAGGCGCGTTCGGGCATGGTCAATATCGTCGGTGAACATGCGAGTTACCACATCCAGCACGACGCACCGCTGACCGCCGATATCGAAGGCGTCGCGCGGCCGATGTCGGACTGGGTGCTGACTTCGCGTTCGGCGCAGGATGTTGCCGCCGACGGCGCCAAGGCGATCGAAGCCGCGCGCACCGCGCCGGGACAGATCGCGACGCTGATCCTGCCCGCGGACACGGCCTGGGGTGAGGCTGACGGTCCTGTGACCGTTGCTCCACCTGCGCTGCGCGCGCGTGTCGACAGTAGCGCCATCGATGCCGGCGCGAAGGCGCTGCGTTCCGGCAAACCCGCAGCGATCCTGCTCGGCGGCGCAGCGCTGCGCGGCAAGGCTCTCGAATGGGCCGCGCGCATCGCCGCGAAGACCGGCTGCGAACTCCTCAGTGAATACAACAATGCGCGCATGGAACGCGGCGCGGGCCGGGCCGTGGTCAGGCAGTTGCCTTTTGCCGTCGATGCCGCACTGGCGATGCTGAAGGACGTGCGTGAGCTGGTGCTGGTCGGCGCCAAGACGCCGGTGTCCTTCTTCGCCTATCCCGGCAAGCCCAGCGTGCAGGTGCCCGAAGGCTGTGCGGTGACCACGGTCGCCGGCGCTGAAGCCGATCTGGATCAGGCGCTGGAAGCGCTGGCTGATGCGCTCGGTGCGCGGACCACCGCGCCGCGGATCAATGCTGCCAGCCATGACAGCGCACTGCCCAGCGGCGCGATCACGCTCGACGGCCTCGGCGCGCTGTTCAATGCACTGCTGCCGGAGGACGCTGTCGTCATCGACGAGGCCGTCACCAGCGGCCGCGCCTTCACCGGCGCGATGATGGGCGCGCGGCCGCATGACTGGTTGAACATCATGGGCGGCTCCATCGGCTGGGGTCCGGCCGCCGCCACCGGCGCTGCAATCGGGGCTCCGGGGCGCAAGGTCGTCGCTTTCGAGGGTGACGGCAGCGCGCAGTACACGCTGCAGGCGCTGTGGACCATGGCGCGCGAGGGGCTCGATGTGACGATGGTGATTTTCGCCAACCGCGCCTACAAGATTCTGCTGGGAGAGTTGAACAATGTCGGTGCTGCCGCGCCCGGTGCCAACGCGCGTTCGATGCTGACGCTGGACCGGCCAGACCTCGACTGGGTCGCGCTGGCCAAGGGTTATGGCGTGGAGGCGGGGCGGGCGGCGACGCTGGAGGAACTGGCGGCGCAGTTCAGGCGCGGACTGGCGGTGGCGGGGCCGTATTTGATCGAGGTGGTGATGTAGGCGCCTGCGTCTAGGCTGCGGATTCCAGCGGGACTTCCCAGCCCGGAAAAACGAGCACTGCCGGATGGCATTTCAGTGCCCGGGCCAGTACCTTGGCGCGCTCGACGCCGAGGTTGACGCGGCCATTCTCGATGGCGGACAGGGTTGCCTGGGGAATTCCGGTGAGCGCGGCGAGCTGGCTCTGGCTCAGTTCCTGAAGTTCGCGCAGGATGCGGACCGACTCGCCGACCGAAACTTCGATGCGTTTTTTTGCGGGGCGAAACTCTTTCATGTCAGGGTCTCCTGTAATCGTGAGGGGTGACCTGGATGACCTGTACCAGCAAGGCATCGGCCACGACCCGGTAAATCACCCGCCATTGCAATTCGAGTCGCGATGAGCGGTGGCCTTTCCACTCGCCAGCCAGCGCTTCGTCGTGAAATCCCTTGATGGCCCGCAAGCCCTGCGGTCCGGAGAGTCGGGCAATGTCTTTCCATTTCTCGTAACGCATCAGGATCTCCCTGGGCACAGCTCCGGAAAGCTTCCTGCCCACCCGACGATGTTCCTCAATGCGCCACATGGCTTATTGTGTCTATATCATTTATGGTATGTCAACCTGCAGGCTGCCGCGACCGGCTGCCGACATCCGTCAACTTGACTGACGGTGCGAGATTCAGACGCTGCGTGGGATTTGTCGTTTTGCGTTGACGGCCTTTCTCCCGAGGCATAGACTGTGTAATTACTGATGTAATAACGTCCCGGAGGTGCAGCATGCTCAAGGTAAAAGTGACCGCTATCGGCAATTCGATGGGCATTGTGTTGCCGAAGGAGGCGCTGGCTAAACTGCGTGCCGAAAAGGGTGACGTGCTGTATCTGGTCGAAACGCCCGAAGGCCTGACGCTGACGCCTTACCAGCAGGATTTCGAGGCGCAGATGGAGGCGGCCGGAAAAGTCATGAAGAAGTACCGCAACGCGCTGCGGGAACTGGCCAAATAAGCCGGTCGGTCGCGTGACCCGGAAAACCGGCGCCAGAGGCGAGCCCCGGTGGGTATTGCCGGAAGTCGTCACGGCCATCCACCAGATGCTGATCGCGGAACACGGCGGACTCCCGGGTATCCGCGATCAGGGACTGCTCGATTCGGCGCTGGCGCGTCCGCGGCAGCAAGCGGCTTACGGCAAGAAGAACTCCGTTTTCCAGTTGGCGGCGGCCTACAGCTACGGCCTGGCCCGCAACCATCCCTTCGTAGATGGCAACAAGCGGATCGCGCTGACCGTTGCCGCGGTGTTTCTCGAGATCAACGGATATTCCCTCAATGCGCCGGAAGCGGAGGCGGTGATCATCTACCAGCAAGTGGCGGATGGCAGGCTGACGGAGGAGAGGTTGGCGGAGTGGATGAGGGAGCGGGCGGTTTTAGATTCTTAACGTTCGCGTTGAGCGAGCGCGCCGCTTTTGACGCGTCCGCTCTCGAACGCAGGGTTAGCCGTCAGCGAAGCGATGGCGTTATACTGACCGCACATTGTGAGGCTGGCGCTATGGGAAAACTTGAGAAAATTGAACGTGAAATCAAAGGCCTATCGCCGCAGGAGATGGCCCAGTTGCGCGATTGGTTCGCTGCCTTTGATGCAGATGCGTGGGACCGAAAGTTTGGGGCCGACGTTCGCGCCGGAAAACTCGACGCGCTGGCTGCCGAGGCGCTGAAAGCCCATGCATCAGGCGCCACAACGAAGCTTTGAACCACTACGCATCGCCGGAGTATTGGCAGAGTTACCGCGCACTTCCCGTTTCGATTCAGCGTCTCGCGGATCGATGTTTCGAGCAGTTGAAACGGGATCCGAAGTACCCATCTCTTCATTTCAAGAAAGTCGGCCGCTTCTGGTCGGCGCGCGTTGGCGCTCATTATCGGGCGGTCGGCGTCGAATCCACGGACGGTATCGTGTGGTTTTGGATTGGCCCACACGCGCAGTACGACAAGCTGATCGGCTAACGTGTATTGGTTGACATTTTTAGTTGCCAGATTTAATTGACATTGTAATCGCACACAGTTTTGAGAGGCTCGTCAGATACGGCCAGGTTTTATGCGTCTCGGGATGCGCCTGCCCCTGATAAACTTCGCCCGTGTCCGATCTCGCTTCCGTCTTCTCCGCCACCGGCGCGCTTGCGCAGGTCGTGCCCGGTTTCCGTGCCCGCGCAGGGCAGCTGGAAATGGCCGAGGCGATACAAAAAGTCATTAATAATCAAGAAGTTATTGTTGCGGAGGCAGGGACCGGCACCGGCAAGACCTTTGCCTATCTGGTGCCGGCCCTGTTGTCGGGCGGCAAGGTGATCATCTCCACCGGCACCAAGACGCTGCAGGACCAGCTCTTCGGGCGTGACATTCCGACCGTGCGTGATGCGTTGCGTGTGCCGGTGACGGTGGCGCTGTTGAAGGGGCGGGCGAACTACGTCTGCCACCATCACCTTGAGCGCGCGAAGAACGACGGCCGGCTGCCGACACGCGATGACGTGATGTTTCTCGCGCGTATCGAGAGTTTCGCGCGCATCTCGAATACCGGCGACCGCGCCGACTGCGCCGAGGTGCCGGAGAACGCCGGCGTGTGGCCGCTGGTGACCTCCACCCGCGACAACTGTCTCGGCTCGCAGTGTGAGCATTACGACAAATGTTTCGTCATGAAGGCGCGCAAGCAGGCGCTGGAGTCGGACGTCGTCGTGGTCAATCACCACCTGTTCTTTGCCGATGTGATGCTGCGTGAAGAGAGCGTCGCCGAGCTGCTGCCGGCTTGCAATACGGTGATTTTCGACGAGGCGCACCAGCTCCCTGAAACAGCAAGCCTTTTTTTCGGGCAGTCGGTATCAACCACCCAGCTGCTCGACCTCGCGCGTGATGCGCGCATCGAGGGCGCGACCGCGGCCAAGGATTTTGCGGCGCTGCCGGCGGCGGCCAATGTGCTGGAGAAGGCGGCGCGCGACCTGCGGCTGGCCTTCGAGGACGGCGGCGCGCGGATGCCGGCGGCGCTGCTGCGCAAGCGCGGCGAAGTCACCGAGGCGCTGGCGACGGCCACCGAACGCCTGACCGAACTGGCGGAGACGCTGCACGGCCAGGCCGCGCGCAGCGAGGGGCTGCAGAAATGTTTCGAACGCGCCGACGAACTGCGCGCCCAGCTCGCCGGATGGCGCGAGGACAAGGACGCCTCGCTGGTGCGCTGGGTGGAGGTGTTCCACCAGTCGGTGCAGTTCAACGCGACGCCGCTGTCGATTGCCGAGATTTTCAGGAAACAGGTCGAGGCCCAGGCGCGGGCCTGGGTGTTCACCTCGGCGACGCTGTCGGTCAATGGCGATTTTTCGCATTACGTCGGCGAACTCGGCATCGAGGCTGCGCAGACTGCGAGCTGGCCCAGCCCCTTCGATTTCACGCAGCAAGGTCTTCTTTATGTGCCGCAGGGCCTGACCGAGCCGAATACGCCGGATTACACCGCGGCGGTGGTCGAGGCGGTGCTGCCGGCGGTCGGGGCCAGCCGCGGCCGTGCCTTCCTGCTGTTCACCAGCCTGCGCGCGATGCGCGAGGCGCAGGCTCTTCTGGCCGAGGCCTTCAGCAGCCGCGGCTGGGACTATCCGCTGCTGGTGCAGGGCGAAGGTTCGCGCAGCGAGCTGCTGGAGCGTTTTCGCGCGCTGGGCAACGCGGTGCTGATCGGCAGCCAGTCCTTCTGGGAAGGGGTGGACGTGCGCGGCGAGGCGCTGTCGCTGGTGATGATCGACAAGCTGCCCTTCGCGCCGCCGGATGATCCTGTGCTGGCGGCGCGGATCGAGAAAATCAACGCCGAAGGCCGCAATGCCTTCATGGAACACCAGCTGCCGCGGGCGGTGATTTCACTGAAGCAGGGTGCCGGGCGGCTGATCCGCGACGAGGCCGACCGCGGCGTGCTGATGATCTGCGATCCGCGGCTGATTTCAAAATCCTACGGCAAGCGCATCTGGCGCAGCCTGCCGCCGATGACGCGGACGCGGGATGTGGCCGACGTCGAGGCGTTTTTTGCACGGGAGCCGGCGACGGTCACGGCGTAGTTTCGTCACCCCGGCAAGGCACTGGATTCCCTGAGTTCACGAAACAAGTGCAACACTTCCCCAAGGGGGTGTTG
>CAYSQJ010000012.1:0-70819 GCA_964433345.1 uncultured Bordetella sp. | reverse complement strand
ACGCTGATGGCGGTGCTCAACACCGCGCGCGCGGTGCTGAAGGACGTCGAGACGCGCAAGCAGATCCATGTCATCAAGGATTCTCTGTCGCGGCTGTCGGTGGAATTCGGCCGTTTCGACGACCGCATGAAGGATCTCGCCAAACACATCCGCCAGGCCTACGACGACGTCGAGAAGGTGCAGGTCACCAGCGGCAAGATTTCGCAGCGCTTCGCGCAGATCGAGGGTGTCGAGCTCGACGACGAGAAACCGGAAAGCGCGAAGGTGCTGAAGCTCGGCGACGGCCGGGATGGCGCCTGAGGCGATGGGCCTCGGCAGCTGGTTCGGCCGCTGGCGCCGCACACGTGCCGTCGAGCGGCAGCCGATCGACGATGCGCAGTGGCTGCGCCTGATGTCGCGTTTCTCCTTTTTCCGGCTGCTGTCGGCCGCCGAACAGCTCCGGCTGCGCGAGCTGACCGCGCTGTTCCTCGACAGCAAGGCCGTCAGCGGCGCCGGCGGCCTGCAGCTGACCCGCGACATGCAGCTGGTCATTGCCGCCCAGGCCTGCCTGCTGCTGCTGAACCTTGACCTTGAGCTCTACGACGACTGGGTCGAGGTCATCGTTTATCCCGACGAATTCATCGTCGAACACGACTACATGGACGAACACGGCGTGATGCACAAGGTGCGCGCGCCGCTGTCGGGCGAAGCCTGGGAGCACGGCCCGGTGATCCTGTCCTGGCGCGATGCCCAGGAGGCCAACGGCGGCGACGGCTACAACGTCGTGCTGCACGAATTCGCCCACAAGATCGACATGCGCAACGGCACACCCAACGGTTTCCCGCCGCTGCATGCGGAGATGGACCGCAAGGCCTGGAGCGAAACCTTCAGCGCCGCCTTCGCCGATTTCGAACGCCGCCTCGACGCCCGCGAGGAAACCGCCCTCGACGAATACGCCGCCGAAGACCCCGCGGAATTCTTCGCCGTCACCAGCGAACTCTTTTTCGAGCGGCCCGAAGCGCTGCATGGCCTCTATCCCGCGATCTACGACCAGTTGTCACAGTTCTACCGGCAGAATCCCTTGGCGCGCATGCGCCCGGTCAACGACAGGGCTTCCGCATGACCCATTCTTCCTTTCAAGTCGCTTTCCCTCGCCTTGTTCCACTGGGGGAGGGAACGCGTAGGAGGATCACCAATGCATAAACGAGAGCACCTAAAATGAAATCACCTTCTACTATCGAGGTTGGCACATCACGGGGTTGTAGCCCGGATGGAAGGAAGTGGAATCCGGGTCAGTCATTCCAAATAGCTACTGTGTACCCGGATTCCGGCCTGCGGCCTGCTTCCGGGCTACGGGTATGGCCCGCGAAGAGTCATTTTGTCAGGTACTCCAGATAGAAATAGTAAACATGACCAATCCCACCCCACGCTTCATCCTCGCCGCCGACATCGGCGGCACCCACGCCAGTTTCGCCATCGCCGAACGGAAGAATGGTGATGGCAGCCGTGTGCTCTACGAAATATCCTTCGAAAGCCGCGAGTTCAATGATTTCGATACGCTGCTGGAGCGTTTTTTTTCATTGCCCGAGCCCGCCGCCGCCCGCCCGCAGCTCAGTGCCGTGACCTTTGCCGTCGCCGGCCCGGTCGCCGAAGGTGAATCGACGCTGACCAATCTCGGCTGGAAAGTCAGCGCCGCCGGCGTCGCGGCGCGTTACGGATTGCCGCCGGTGCAGATCGTCAACGATTTCCACGCCGCCGGCCTTGGTGTGCTCGAACTGCCCCATGTCAGCTTCACCACGCTGCAATCAGCCGAAGCGCTGGAGCAGGGCACCGCGGTGATCATCGGCGCCGGCACCGGCCTGGGCGTCGGCCTCATTCACTGGAACGGTACGGGCTGGGAAGTGCTGCCTTCGGAAGCCGGCAATGCCGACTTCGCGCCTATCGACGAATTGCAGGACAAGCTGCTGATGCACCTGCGCCGCACCTATGGCCGCGTATCCTGGGAACGGGTGATTTCCGGGCCAGGTCTGATGCGCGTGTTCAGCTTCATGCAGGAAACCGGACTGGGCGTGCCGTCGAAACAGCTGCTCGACGCCACCAAACGCGCCGGCGCCGATCCCAGCGCGGTGATCGCCGAATACGGACTCAACAAGCTCGACCCGCTGGCGGTGCGCGCGCTTGACCTGTTCATTTCGGCCTATGGCTCCTTCGCCGGCAACATCGCGCTGACGGCGCTTGCGCGCGGCGGCGTCTACATCGGCGGCGGCATTGCGCCACGAATCGTCGGACGCCTGAAGGAAGGCGGTTTCATGCGCGCCTTCACCGCCAAGGGCGCGTTTGCACCCTTGCTGTCGGGCATACCGGTCAGGGTGGTGATGGATGCGCAGGTGGGCTTGCGGGGGGCGTTGCGGGTGGCGGCGCAGGGGTGACGGGAAAAAGGTTGCCCGATACCAGCTGCGCTGCGTGGCGATTACGCCATGTTCCGCTGCAACTCGTGGAAAACTATTCCGGCTCAATGCCCGCGGTCTTGACCACTTTCGCCCAGCGCGCAATCTCCGCTTTGTAGAAGGCGTCGAATTTGTCGCCGGACCAGTTGCGGGCTTCGACGCCGTGCTCGTTGTACTTGAACAGCAGGTCTTTCGATGACAGGGCCTGATTCGTCGCGTCGACCAGGCGCTTGACCACCGCGGGCGGGGTTTTCGCCGGGCCGCAGAGGCCGTACCAGACCGTCACCTCGAAACCCTTGAATCCGGATTCGTCGAAGGTGGGTACGTCGGGCAGCGCCGTCTGCCGCTTCATTGCGGTCACGGCAATCGGGCGCACCCTGCCGGCCTTGATGTTGGTCAGTTGCGTGGGCAGATTGTTGAATTGCGTGTGCACTTCGCCGGCGATGACGTCGTTGGTGGCCTGGGCGCCGACCTTGTAGGGCACATGCAGAATGTTGATCCCCGCGAGGGTCTTGAAATACTCCATCGTCAGGTGCGGTGAAAGCCCGACGCCGGAGGAGGCATAACGGAAGCGGCCTTCGTTGGCCTTGGCATGGGCGACGAATTCCTTGAGGCTGCGCACCGGCACCGAAGGATTGACGACGAGGACGTTGGGCACGGCGCCGTAGAGCGTGATGCGGGTGAAGTCCTTCAGCGGATCGAAGGGCAGCTGTTTGCGCAACGCCGGGCGGATGGCCTGGCCCAGGCTGCAGCCGACCAGGGTGTAGCCGTCGGGTGTGGCGCGGGAGACGACGTCCATGCCGATGATGCCGCCGGCACCGGGGCGGTTGTCAACGACGAACTGCTGGCCCAGCAGCTCGGTCAGCTTGGTGGTGTAGATCCGCGCGGTGACATCCGGTGCCGCGCCGGCGCCGGTGCCGAGGATCAGGCGCACCGGCCGTTCGGGATATCCGGCGGCGGATGCGCCGGCCGCGAATGCCGCCGTGACCATGACGGCGCACAGCCCTGTGCGCAGATGTTTGTTGCCGGTTTTGCGGGGTGTTTTTCTCATGTGGTTCTCCTCGTGATGTTATCGGCGGGCAAGGCGTGACTGGATGAAATCCGACAGGGCGCTGATCAGCCGTTCAAGATTGGCGGCCAGCCCGGTGAACCCCTGGTGGCGTTCGCGCGTGGTTTCGTCCATGTAGAGCGCGCGGTTGACCTCGATCTGGATGCTGTGGCGGTTGGCGGCCGGGTCGGAGTAACGGCGCACCAGTTCCGCGCCCTTGTACGGGTTGTTGACGTTGACGTGGTAACCCAGCCCGCGCAGCGTGGTCACGGCGCAGTCGATGAATTCGGGGGCGCTGGTGCTGCCTTCGCGGTCGCTGACGACAAAATCCGGGCGCGCCTGGCCGGCATCGACATTCATCGCATTGCCGCGCGATTTCATCGAATGGCAGTCGACATGCCAGACGCCGCCGAAGCGGGCATGCAGTGTATCGAGCTGCGTGCGCACTGCATCGTGGTAAGGGTCGTAGTAGTCGCGGATCAGGGCTTCGACCTCGTTCACGCGCAGTTTGCGGCCGTGCACCGGCATGCCGGGCAGGGCGAGGCGGCGGATCAGGCCCATACCGCTCAGGGACTTGTCAGTGACGACCACAGGTTCCGGCCAGGGGGCGTCCAGCAGTTCGGGGTCGATGTCGTCGCGTGCACGGTTGGGGTCGATGGCCCAGCGCGGGAAGGTGGCGGCGATCAGGGTGCAGCCGTGGTCGGGGGCCATGCCGTAGAGTTCGTCAACAAACGCGTCGCAGCCGCTGGCCAGTGCCTCGGGCGGCGCGACAGGCTGCATCCAGGGCGGTGCGATGGTGCCGCTGTGTGGGGAATCAAACAGCAGCGGCAGGGGGATTCCCCGCGCTGGCCTGACGATTACCGGCGGCACGGCATGGACCTCTGGACGGTTCACCGGACTGCTCCTGTCGGATGGATGCGCCGGCAGTCTCCACAGCCTGCAACAAACGCGCAACAATATCCGTGTTCCGTATTAATCTATGCATTTTTGACATGGGGGACGCATGGACTACCGGCAGCTTGAAGTGTTCCGCGCGGTGGTGGACACCGGTTCGGCGAGTGCCGCGGCACGCCTCCTCGGCCTGTCCCAGCCCGCGGTGAGCCGCCAGATCGCGCAGCTCGAGGCCGGATTCGACATCGACCTTTTTGCCCGCGAGCGCGGCCGGCTGCTGCCGACGGCGCACGCGCTGGAACTGCATCGCGAGGTCGCCCATGCCTTCGAGGGCGTCGAGCGGGTGCTCAATCTGGTCCGCAAGATGCGCGCCAACAATACCGGGATGCTGCGCATTGCCGCACCCTACAGTTTCTGCGAGGTGCTGCTCCCGCGCATCATCGCGCGCCTCGCGCCGCAGCATGCAAACCTGCGGTACGCCGTCGAACTCGGCAGCTACGAGGCCATTGCCGCGATGATTGCCAAACGCGAGGTCGATGTGGGCATTCTCAAGGAGCCCGTGGTGCATGCCGGCATTTCGACGCTACCGCTGGCGGAGAGTTCTGTCGCCTGTGCGCTGTCATCGAGCCACCGCCTGGCGCGCGCCCGGGTCATTCGCGCGCGCGATCTGGCCGGCGAGCCGCTGGTCATGCTCGGCCGCAACGCGGCCTGGCTGCAGGAAGTCCGCGCGCTACTGAGCCATGGCGGAAAAATGCCGACGGTCCGGCTGGAGACCCATGCGGTGGGGGCGGCCTGCGGATTTGCGGCCAACGGGCTCGGCATCGCGCTGGTCCCCGAGCTGCTGGGCGCGCAGTTCATCAGCCGTGGCCTCGTGCTGCGCCCGCTCGAGACACGCATCGAGCAGCGTTTCGCTGTCGGTTATCCCAAGGGTCTGCAGCGCGCCGGCCTGGTCGGCAAATTCACCCGTGCAGCGGCACAGGTGGCGCAGGAGCTGATGCGCGAGGCGCGGCGCGCGTCATGAGCGGTGTCAGGCCTTGGTGCTGGCAGTCAGTTCTTCCAGCGTATTGATGTTGCGGAACGCGGCCTCATCCGCAAACTGCACTTCCGCCACCTTCAGCTGCGAATACCAGAGATCGATCTTGCGGCCGCCGCTTTCGAGAAAAGCGGTGAGGCCGGGCAGCACGGATTTTCTGCACAGGCTGAACACCGGATGCGGCTGCTCGCCGGTCTTCGCGACGGCGAGGTCGGCCTGCTGCGCGTCCAGCGCGGTTTTCAGTTGCGTGACCAGATCGAGCGGCAGGAAGGGGGAGTCGCAGGGCACGGTGACCACCAGCGGGTGCGCGGCTTCACTGAGGCCCCGGTGCAGGCCCGCGAGCGGACCGGCAAAACCGCCGATGGCGTCGGGGATGGCGCGATATCCAAGTGCCTGATATTGTTCGATATTCTGGTTGGCATTGATCAGCAACTCATCGACCTGAGGCGCGAACCGGTCGATGACATGCTGCGCCATCGGCTTGCCGCGCAGCAGTTGCAGGCCTTTGTCGACGCCGCCCATGCGCCGGCCCTGGCCGCCGGCGAGGAGTATTCCGGTGATGCCGCTCATGCCAGCATCGTCTGTGTTACCGGCTTCACGAAACGCTCCCGGCCGGTGAACAGCAGGTAGTGCTTGTTGACGGCGCGGCCGATCATGGTGATGCCGGTGCGCAGCGCGACGTCGTGGCCCATCTGCGTGAGTCCCGAACGCGACACCAGGAAGGGGATGCGCATCTGCGCGGCCTTGATCACCATTTCCGAGGTCAGGCGCCCCGTGGTGTAGAACACCTTGTCCGAGCCGTCGATGTCCTCCAGCCACATCAGGCCGGCGATGGCGTCCACGGCATTGTGGCGGCCGACGTCTTCGACGAAGTGGAGGATTCCGGCGCTGTCACCATTCACCGCCGCCAGCGCGCAGCCGTGCACCGCGCCGGCGCTCTTGTAGATGGTTTCGTGGCGGCGCACGGCGTCGAGCAGGGCGTAGAGGCCTGTTTCGCTCAAACGCACATCGTCGCGCAGTTTGATCGAATCAATTTCTTCCATCAGGTCGCCGAACACCGTGCCCTGGCCGCAGCCGGTGGTGACGGTGCGCTTGCTCATCTTTTTTGTCAGGTCCTTCACCGCCTTGCGCGTGGTGACAGCGGCGGAGCCGGTTTCCCAGTCGACCTGCACCGCGGCGATGTGGTCGATCGACGGCACGAGGTGCTGGTTGCGCAGGTAGCCCAGGACCAGTGCTTCGGGGTTCTGGCCCAGCGTCATCAGCGTGACGATTTCGCGCTTGTCGATGTAGATCGTCAGCGGATGTTCGCCGGCGATGGGCGTGGATTCGGCTTCGCCGCGTTCGTTGACCGATTCGACCTCGACGGTCAGCGGGCGGGTGGCTTTTGTGATTTCGGGTTTGGGCACGGGGGTATGGCTAATGGCTTTTGTTGCCCCTCACCCTGACCCTCTCCCCGCAAGTTTGCGGGGAGAGGGGATATTCTGGGGGAGAGGGAATCCGGGTCAACCGCCGATGTAGGACATTTCGATTTTTTTCAGCGGCACTGTCTGCTGGCCACGGATTTCTGAATAGCGGTCTTCGCGCGCGGTCCACACGCCGCCGATTCTGGCGAGGATGGCCTCGTCGCTGGCGCCGCCGCGCAGCAGTGCGCGCAGGTCGTGGCCGGCGGTGGCGAAGAGGCATGTGTAGAGCTGGCCTTCGGTGGAGATGCGGGCACGGGTGCAGTCGCGGCAGAAGGCCTGGGTCACCGAGGCGATGACGCCGATTTCGCCACTGCCGTCCTTGTAACGCCAGCGCTCGGCGACTTCGCCGGTGTAGTTGGGATCGGCGGGTTCCAGCGGCAGTTCGCGATTGATGATGTCGACGATCTCGCGTGCGCTGACCACGTCGTCCATGCGCCAGCCGTTGGTGGCGCCGACGTCCATGTATTCGATGAAGCGCAGGATGTGGCCGCGTTCGCGGAAGAACTTCGCCATCGGCAGGATGCTGTGCTCGTTGACGCCGCGCTTGACGACCATGTTGACCTTGACCGGCCTGAAACCGGCCGCCGCCGCGGCATCGATGCCGTCGAGCACTTTCGCCACCGGGTAGTCGACGTCGTTCATCGCCTTGAATATCGCGTCGTCGAGCGAGTCGAGGCTTACAGTGATGCGTTGCAGACCGGCGGCACGCAGGGCCTTGGCTTTTTTGGCGAGCAGCGAGCCGTTGGTGGTCAGCGTCAGGTCGAGGCCGGGAATGGTCGCCAGCTGTTCGACCAGTTTCTCGACATTGCGGCGGACCAGAGGTTCACCGCCGGTGAGGCGGATTTTCTCGATGCCGAGCTGCGTGAACAGCCGTGCCAGCCGCGTGATTTCCTCGAAGGACAGCAGCGCCGAGCGTTCGAGGAACTGGTAGTCGGCGCCGAACTTCTCCTTCGGCATGCAGTAGACGCAGCGGAAGTTGCAGCGGTCGGTGATCGAAATGCGCAGATCGCGCAACGGCCGGCGGAGGCGGTCACGGACGAAGTTGGCTGCAGATGCGGGACTGGACGGGGTCATGGACTGTGGCTTCTGATGGAGGTTGATTATGGCCGAGTCGAATCCCGCGGTGCAAGGATGACAACACTTGCAAATCAAGTATTTAGCTGCAGTGCAGGGTTGTCTGCCCGCAGCTTCTCCCGCAGAATGCCCCTCATGTCCGAATACCCGACATCCGTGACGCAACGCCGGGCCGCCGCGGTGGTGATGGAGCGCACGTCGCTGAACAACCGCTGGGCCAGCGAGAAATGGGAAGCCAAAAGCGTCCTGCCCGACATTGATCCGGCTGCGCTGCCGAGGGTGCTGCTGGAGGATGCGGGCCGCATGCAGATGCTGCACCCGGGATTGCAGATCACGCTGCAGCGTGACGAGGCCGAAGGTTATTACATGAACATCACTTCGCCGCAGCCCAAGGTATTCGTGCTGTGGCGGATGGAGGATGCAGTGGCGAAGCCGCAGCTGCTGACCGTGAGTTACCACGAAGGCTCGCGCTGGCTCGACAGCGGCGAGACCGTCGACGGCGTGCCGCTGCCGCTGGAACTGCTGCCCTGGATGGCGAAGTTCTGCGAGGCGCATTACAAGCCGGAGCCGCGCAAGAAGGCGAAATATGCGACCAGCAAGGACAAGGGGCGCATGGGCAATTGGCGACCCGATTGAGATTCACGAGCACGATGGCCGAGTCCGAACACAAACCCTCCGAAACCCCGGAAGAATTCCTCTCCCGCTGGTCGCGCCGCAAGCGTGATGCGCGCGAGGAGGCGCTGAAGCCGCCGGCACCGGTGACGCCGGCCACCGCGGAAGAGGCTCCCAGCTTGCCGCCGCTCGAGGAACTGGGCATCGACTCCGATTACCGCGGTTTCATGCATCCCAAGGTCGACGAGACCCTGCGCCGCGCGGCGCTGAAAAAAATGTTCAGCGATCCGCATTTCAACGTGATGGACGGGCTGGACGTCTATATCGACGACTATTCGATTTCCGATCCCTTGCCGGCCTCGATGTTGGCGGAACTGAAACAGGCGCAGAAAATCCTCGGCTGGGCGAAGGAGACGGATGAAGAGGCGCAGAAGCGGCGCGCGATGACGCCGCAGCAGGAGGTGGAGGCCGAAGCGGCAGCGGAAGCCGCGGCGCTGGCCGCACAGGAGGCGGAAGCCTTGCCGCCGCCGGTGGCTGAGGAGCCTGCGCCGCTGGCGCAGAAACCGGACGACGAATCCGGAACGCCGTCGCAAACCACGTAGACTGCGCAGACTTTTTCTTTTCAGCGGATTCCCCATGAGGCACAAAACGCTGCTCTGCAACTGCAACAGGACCATGACGGTCGACGGCAAGGCCATCGCCGGCGCGCTTGGCGGCGATGAAATGCCGCCAGTGCGCAGCGAACTCTGCCGGCACCATCTCGCCAGCTTCGAGGCTGCGGTGAAATCCGGCGACGACCTGCTGGTCGCCTGTACGCAGGAGGCACCGCTGTTTTCGGCATTGCACGAAGAGATGGACGGGCAGGGCAGCATCCGTTTCGTCAATGTGCGGGAAACCGCGGGCTGGTCGGAAGAGGGCGCGCAGGCCGCGCCGAAGATGGCGGCATTGCTCGCAGCCGCCGACCTGCCGGACCCCGAACCGGTGGCGACGGTAAGCTACGAGGCGGGCAATGAACTGCTGATCGTCGGTCCCGGTGCGGCGGCGCTGCCCTGGGCGGAACGGCTGGCTGGACAGTTCTCGGTGACGGTGCTGATGAGCGACGACGGGCGCGGCGCGGAACTGCCGGGGGAGCGCCGCTATCCGGTGTTCTCGGGCAAGGTCGGCGCGTTGTCCGGTTACCTCGGCGCCTTCACGGCCAGTTGGAAGCAGCGTAACCCCATCGACCTCGAAGCTTGCACCCGCTGCGGCGCCTGCATCGAGGCCTGTCCGGAGCAGGCGATCGATTTCAGCTTCCAGATCGATCTGGACAAATGCAAAAGCCACCGCAAGTGCGTGACGGCCTGCGGCACGGTACAGGCGATCGATTTCGGCCGCGGCGATGCGCCGCGCGAGGACCGTTTCGACCTGGTGCTCGATCTCGATGAAAGGCCTCACATCCGCACCGAACAGCCTCCGCAGGGTTATTTCGCGCCGGGCCGCGATCCGCTGGAACAGGCGCTGGCTGTGGCCGGACTTGCGCAGATGACCGGTGAGTTCGAAAAGCCGAAATTCTTCTCTTACCGGGAGAACATCTGCGCACATGCGCGCTCAGGCATTACCGGCTGCACGCAGTGCATCGATGTCTGCTCCACGGGCGCGATCAGCAGCCTGCTCAAGGAAAACAGGGTCGTGGTCGAGCCGCACCTGTGCATGGGCTGCGGCGGCTGCGCGACGGTCTGTCCCTCGGGGGCGATGAGTTATGCATGGCCACGGGTTGCCGATTTCGGCCTGCGGCTGAAGGCGGCCCTGAAGGCTTACCGGACTGCAGGCGTTCACAATCCGCGTCTGCTGTTTCATGCCGGCGGCAGTCGGGAATTGTTGGCAATGCTGGCAAGACGTGGAAAAGGCCTGCCTGCCGATCTGATCCCGCTCGAGGTGCAGCATGTCGCTGCGGTGGGGCTGGACCTGATGCTGGGCGCCATTGCCCTCGGGGCGGCCCAAGTGGTCGTTCTGGGCACCGGCACGGAGTCCGCCGGCTATGTCGAGGCGGGTGTCCGCGAGGCGGCATTGGCGCAGGAGCTGCTGGCCGGCTTTGGTTACGAGGGTGAAAGGGTATTCTGGCTGACGGCTGCCGATGCCGCCGAGGCGCAGGCCAGGCTGTGGGGCCTGTCCAGACCCCAGTCTCTGCCCGTTGCCGGATTCAATCTCGGCAACGACAAGCGCAGCACCCTGGATTTCGTATTCGACCATCTGTTGAGTCATGCGCCAGGGAAGGTGGAGGCGGCCATTGTGCTCAAGGCAGGCGCCCCGTATGGCAGCGTCGAAGTCGACAAGGACAAATGCACGCTGTGCATGGCTTGCGTCGGCGCCTGTCCGGAGGGTGCGCTGCTCGATGCCAAGGAGTCGCCCGCGCTGCGCTTCATCGAAAAGAACTGCGTGCAATGCGGATTGTGCGTACGCACATGTCCCGAACAGGCGCTTGCCCTGTTGCCGCGCCTGCTGCCTGGAGCGCCGGCAAAAACCGCACGTACCCTCAACGAAGCCCAGGCTTTCAATTGCATCAAGTGCGGAAAACCTTTTGGAACCAGACAGATGGTCGATGGCATGTTGTCCCGGCTGGGCAGCCATCCGATGTTTACCGAGGCCGGCGCGCTGGATCGCATCAAGATGTGCGCAGATTGCCGCGTGGTCGATCTGCTGCAAAATTCGCGGCATGGCAACATTAATGATTTCTGATGTTGTCTTTTGATGCCTTTCACGAATCGCTTGCCCCCGACGCGAACAGGGTGGATGTTTGGGAAAAACGCACCTAAGATAGGCACTGTTTCACATATTGGCTGCGACGGCAGAAAATGATTAGCGCGACGGCACTACCACACAGACAAGCTGTGCCCGCCATCTCCGTGAGAGAGGATGGGGATGCCGTCCGTAGCGCGCTGTACGGCCTGTTGAGCCACCTATTTTTCGCACCACCGGGCGCTGCCTTGCTGCAGCAGATTGCCGATTCACGTGGGGTCATCACCGGCTCGGACGAATTGTCGCAAGCCTGGCAAATCCTCGTTAATGCTGTCCGGCAGGCTGAACCCGAAACCCTGCGCGGCGAGTTCGATGCGCTGTTCGTCAGCACCGGACGTCCAACCGTGTCGCTTTACGCGTCGAGTTACATGCAGGGGCAGCGCAAGGGGCATCTGCTGGCAGAGTTGCGTGAAGACCTCATTCGTCTCGGCTTCCGGCGCAGCAATGACGCATCGGAATACGAAGACCACATCTCCGCTCTTTGCGACGTGATGCGGGGTTTGATCGTCGACGAGGGGGATGCGGAGACTTCTTTTGCCGCACAGCAGCGGTTTTTCCAAAGTTATCTTTCCCCCTGGCATGCTGCCTTGTGTGCGGCTCTGGAGGGGGCAGAGCAGGCCCTTTTTTATCGTGATGTTTCGCGCTTTGTCACCGCTTTTTTTGCCAACGAATCCGTATATTTCGAGCTTGCCTGAAGGAGGATCGACATGAATGCCAAGATGAGCCGCAGGAAATTTCTTGCAGCAGCCAGTGCAGGCGGTGTCGCCGCTGCAGCCGTGGTCGCCACCCGGACGGCCGGCGGGCCGAATCCGGAGGCCAAGCAGGTTGCGCAGCAGGGCAAGGGCTACCAGCTGACGGCGCATGTGCGCCGTTATTACGAAACCACCAAGGTCTGAGGAGCGAGCCATGTTACTCACCCGCAAATCCAGCCAGACGGCACCCGCCCGGAACCGGCTTGCGCGAGGCGCATCGGCCTTCCTCGGCAGCACCATTGACCGTCGCACTTTCCTGAAACGCAGTGGCATGGCCGCGGGCGGTGCTGCGGCGCTGTCGCAGTTGCCGTTCCCGGTGATGCGCAAGGCCGAGGCTGCGGACAAGGCCGCGGGCGGCACGGTCGAGGTCAAGCGCACGATCTGCACCCACTGCTCGGTGGGCTGCGCGATCGACGCCGTGGTCCAGAACGGCGTGTGGGTGCGCCAGGAACCGGTGTTCGATTCGCCGATCAACCTCGGCGCCCATTGTGCCAAGGGTGCATCGATCCGCGAGCACGGCATGCACGAAATCTCGCACCGCCTGCGTTCGCCGATGAAGCTCAGCAACGGCAAGTGGGAAAAAATTTCCTGGGACCAGGCACTGACCGAGGTCAGTGACCGCCTGTTGAAGGTCCGCAAGGAATCCGGCCCCGATGCGACTTTCTGGATCGGCTCCTCCAAGCACAACAATGAGCAGTCCTACCTGTTCCGCAAGTTCGTGTCCTTCTTCGGCACCAACAACATGGACCACCAGGCGCGCATCTGCCATTCGACCACGGTCGCCGGCGTCGCCAATACCTGGGGTTATGGTGCGATGACCAACTCCTACAACGACGAGCAGAACTCGAAGTGCATCCTGTTCTTCGGTTCCAACGCCGCCGAGGCGCATCCGGTGTCGATGCTGCACACACTGCACGCCAAGGAAAACGGCGCCAAGGTGATCGTCGTTGATCCTCGCTTTACCCGCACCGCGGCCAAGGCTGACACCTACTACCGTATCCGCTCGGGAACCGACGTCGCGTTCCTGATGGGCCTGCTGCACCACATCTTCAAGAACGGCTGGGAGGACAAGGACTACATCAAGGCCCGTGTCTACGGCATGGACAAGGTGAAGGAGGAGGCTGCGAAGTGGACTCCCGACAAGGTCGAGGAAGTCACCGGCATGAAGGAGGCCGAGGTCCGCGACGTCGCCGAGAAGATGGCCAAGAACAGGCCCAGCACCATTGTCTGGGCGATGGGCCAGACCCAGCACACCAACGGCAACGCGATCGTCCGCGCCTCCTGCATCCTGCAACTGGCGCTGGGCAATGTCGGCGTTTCCGGCGGCGGCTGCAACATCTACCGTGGCCATGACAATGTACAGGGCGCAACCGATGTCGGCCCGAATCCGGATTCGCTGCCGGGGTACTACGGCATCGCCGAAGGCTCCTGGAAACATTTCGCCAGCGTCTGGGGTGTCGATTTCGAGTGGATCAAGAAGCAGTTCGCACCGGGGATGATGACCAAGCCGGGCATCACGGTGTCGCGCTGGATCGATGCGGTGCTGGAAAAGAACGAGCTGATCGACCAGGACAACAACGTCAAGGCGGTGGTGTTCTGGGGGCATGCGCCGAACAGCCAGAGTCGCGGCAAGGAAATGATCGATGCAATCAAGAAGCTCGACACGCTGGTGGTCATCGACCCCTATCCCTCGGCCACCGCGGCGATGGCGGCGATGGCGCGCAAGGACGGCGTTTACCTGCTGCCGGCGGCGACCCAACTCGAATGCGCCGGCTCCTGCACCGCCTCCAACCGTTCGATCCAGTGGCGCGAGAAGGTGATCGAGCCGATGTTCGAATCGCGCACCGACCACATGATCATGTACCAGCTGGCGCAGAAATTCGGCTTTGCCAAGGAGTTCACGGCGAAGATCAAACTCTCCAAAGGCAAGGGCGGCATGGACGAGCCCGACATGGAAGACACGCTGCGCGAGATCAACCGCGGGGTGTGGACCATCGGTTACACCGGCCAGTCGCCGGAGCGGCTGCAGGCGCACATGCGCAACATGCATGTCTTCGACATCAAGTCACTGCGCGCGAAAGGCGGCAAGGACGCGAAGACCGGCTACGTGCTCGACGGCGATTATTTCGGTTTGCCGTGGCCATGTTTTGGCACCGCCGCGATCAAGCATCCGGGCTCGCCCAACCTGTACCAGACCGACCGGCACGTCATGGATGGCGGCGGGAACTTCCGTGCCAATTTCGGGGTGGAGCGCGACGGCGTCAGTCTACTGGCGGAGGATGGTTCGCATTCGAAAGGTGCGGACCTGACCACCGGCTATCCGGAGTTTGACCATACGCTGCTGAAGAAACTCGGGTGGTGGGACGAGCTGACCGAGGACGAGAAGAAACTTGCCGAAGGCAAGAACTGGAAAACCGATCTCTCGGGCGGCATCCAGCGTGTCTGCATGAAACACGGCTGCCATCCCTTCGGCAATGCCAAGGCGCGCGCGATGGTCTGGAACTTCCCGGACCCGGTGCCGCTGCATCGCGAGCCGCTGTACAGCCCGCGTCCCGACCTGATCGAGAAATACCCGACCCACGCCGACCAGAAGAACCGCTGGCGCCTGCCGGTGCTGTTCAAGACGGTGCAGGACGCCAACAAGGATGCCGGCAAGCAGTACCCGCTGATCATGACCAGCGGACGGCTGGTGGAATACGAGGGCGGCGGCGACGAAACCCGGTCGAATCCCTGGCTGGCCGAGCTGCAGCAGGAGATGTTCGTCGAGATCAACCCGAAGGATGCCAACGACCGCGGCGTGCGCAACAACGAGTATGTCTGGGTCGAGTCGCCGACCAAGGCGCGGCTCAAGGTCAAGACGCTGGTCACCGAGCGCGTCGGCGCGGGCACCGTGTTCCTGCCCTTCCACTTTGCCGGCTGGTGGATGGGCGAGGACATGAAGAAGCATTACCCGGAAGGTGCTGCTCCGGTGGTGCGCGGCGAGGCGGTCAACACGGCGACCACTTATGGTTACGACATCGTGACCATGATGCAGGAAACCAAGACCACGCTGTGCCAGGTGTCCAAGGCATAACGACCAGAGATCCAGGAGAACAACATGGCCAGAATGAAATTCCTGTGTGATGCCGAGCGCTGCATCGAGTGCAACGGCTGCGTGACTGCCTGCAAGAACGAGCACGAGGTGCCCTGGGGCGTGAACCGGCGCCGGGTGGTGACGCTCAACGACGGCCTGCCGGGCGAGAAGTCGATCTCGGTAGCCTGCATGCACTGCTCGGATGCGCCGTGCATGGCGGTGTGTCCGGTCGACTGCTTCTACAAAACCTCCGAAGGCGTGGTCCTCCATGACAAGGATCTGTGCATCGGCTGCGGCTACTGCTTCTATGCCTGTCCCTTCGGCGCGCCACAGTTTCCGCAGGATGGCGCTTTCGGAATGCGCGGCAAGATGGACAAGTGCACGTTCTGTGCGGGCGGTCCCGAGGCCGACAACTCCGCAGCGGAGTTCCAGAAGTACGGGCGCAACCGCCTGGCCGAGGGCAAGCTGCCGGCCTGCGCCGAGATGTGCTCGACCAAGGCCCTGCTCGGCGGTGACGGTGACGTGGTCGCGGACATCTACCGCAACCGCGTGCTCAAACGGGGCAAGGGTGCCGAGGTCTGGGGCTGGGGCACGGCCTACGGCAAGCCGGAGAAAGGGGCAACACCGCCTGCGGGAGCCAAATCATGAGCAGGGCGCTGATATCGGCCGGCGCCTGCTGTGCCCTGCTGCTGGCGGGCTGCGGTGAGAAAACGCAGGTCACCGTCTACAAGCAGGGTGAGTATCAAGGCAAGCCGGATGCGCGTCCCTGGGACAATGAGCGCTTCAAGAACGACCGCGCGGCCTGGGACAAGACGATCAGGGCGCGCACCATTGGCCAGAACGAATACGCCCGCATCAGCGGCAACTGAAGGTCAAGAGGAGGTGCCATGCAGGCAAGAGTCCTGAAGAATTGGCTGGTCGCCGCATCCTGTGCGCTGTTCGCTGCGCTGGCGATGCCGGCCGCGGCTGCCGACACCAGTTCGGCGCAGGAGCAGGCCGCGCGCCAACAGGCGCAGCCCGGCAACAATGCGCCGGTATGGCGCGATGTGCGCAGTGGAGACAACCCGTACCAGACCACACAGGTCCGCGGTGTCGAGACCGCGGTGCTGATGTTGCCCGCCGGCGAGACCTGGCGGCAACTGCGCAACGGACCGATTACCATCTACGGCGGCTGGCTGATAGTGGCGATGATGATCATCATCGGCGCTTTTTACTCGCTGAAGGGGCCGCTCAAACTGCATGACAAGCCCACTGGCAGGAAACTGCTGCGCTTTGGCGCCTGGGACCGCATGGTGCACTGGGGCGCTGCCATCAGCTTCGTGTTGCTGGCAGTTACCGGCATCGTGATCCTCTTCGGCAAGCACATCCTGCTGCCGGTTTTCGGCTATACCCTGTTCTCCTGGCTGGCGACGGCATCCAAGCTGGTACACAACTTTGTCGGACCGGTGTTCGCCTTCTGCACGATCCTGATGTTCCTCACCTTTGTGAAGGACAACCTGCCGAAGGCGCAGGATTTGCAGTGGTTTGCCAAGGCCGGCGGACTGTTCTCGGGAACCCATGTGCCTTCCGGCCGTTTCAACGCCGGCGAGAAAGCCTGGTTCTGGATTGGTGTCACGCTGCTTGGCGTGGTTGTCAGCGTCACCGGCCTGGTGCTCAATTTCCCGAACTTCGCACAGGGCCGCGAGCTGATGCAGCAAATGAACGTGATCCATGCCATAGCGGCGGTGGTGTTCATGACGCTGTCGCTGGGGCATATCTACATGGGTACGATCGGCGTCGAAGGTGCATATGAATCCATGCGCACCGGCTATGTGGATGAAGTCTGGGCGAAGGAACACCACGAATACTGGTACCGGGAAGTTGTTGCCGGAAACAAAGGCGGCGGCGGGACAGCCAGTCCTGCCGTGGCCTCGTCTCTGAAGGAGGGGTGGAGAACATGAATACGCCAAAAAAAGCGGTCACAACCATGATGGCGTTGATGATGGGCTGCCTGATCGGGGCGGCGTCGGCCAAGTTGCCGGCACCGCCGCCCGTGGATCCGGCAGTGGCGGAGGCCGCCAAGAAAAAAGCTGCCGACGCGGCAAAAATGCAGGCGGATCAGCTGGCGAAAGCCCAGGATCGGGTCGCGGATCGTTACAAGAAGCAGAAGGGCGGCACAGCGGCATCACCGAAAAAATAACCGCCGGCTGATAAGCCTCGCTCAAGGAGCCCGGGGAACCCGGGCTTCTTTCTTCATAAATTAAATAAAAATATCAATAAAAACAATAACTTATGATATTTTTCCGACGCCGGCCTCCAGGAGCTGCCAGGCTTTTTCCCCGGTGATTTCGCGCCAGCGCCGATAGAAACCTGCATCCCGAAGGCGTTTGCGGAAATCCCCGCGATCCACTGTCGTGGCACTCATGCCCCAGTCGCCAATGCGCGATTCAAGGCTGCGATTCAGCGCGTCGGTATGCGCGCGCTGGCGTGCCACGTGCCGGCGCGCGATGTTTTCGATGGTTTGCCGGACATCCTCGGGCAGCGCATCCCAGAAGCGGCGGCTGGCGATCAGGTTGAACCCGGACCACATGTGCGAGGCCAGCGCGACATGGCGGGTGACCTCATGCAGTTTCAGCGCCTCGGTGATCGACAGTGGATTTTCCTGGGCATCGATGTCGCGGTTCTTCAGCGCGTCGTACAGCTTCAGCACATTGACTTCGACCGGCACCGCACCAAGGCTTTCGAAGGCATCGGCAAACATCTTTCCCTCGGGGATGCGGATGCGCAGGCCCTCGAGGTCTGCCGCCTTGGCAATCGGCCGGTCAACCGTGGAAATGTGACGGAAGCCGTTCTCGAGCAAGCCGTGGGGCAGCGCATGGATGCCCTTGGCACGCAGTTCACTGCGCAGGTAGTCGCCAAGCGCGCCGTCGAGCGTACGATGCACCTGTTCGTGACTTTCGAAGGCGAAAGGCAACCCCTGGATTTCCATTGCCGGCAGCATCGGCCCCAGCAGTCCGCCCATCAGCACATAGAACTCGATGTCGCCGGCGACCAGCAGGTCGACAACCGCCTGGTGGGTCGGTGGCAGTCCGGCATTGCCCGCGGTGACTGTTGCCGTGATGCGGCCGCCGGTGGCCTGTGCGACTTCATTCCACAGGTCGACAAGAAAGGGGTGAACGTGGCTTTTTTCCGACAGGTAGTGGTACTGGCGGACCCGCCATTGCGGAGCGCTCATGCCGGCAACGCGGAGGCCATCAGCTCAGGCGCGATGCCCTCAGCTTCGGCATTGGCGAAATTCAGTTCGATCTTGACGCCATTGGGATCAAGCAGAAATAGCTGGAACAGGCCCTGGTCACTGACCATGCGCTGGCGGAACTCGACCTTGCGGCTGCGCAGATGCTCCATCATTTCGCGCAGGCCGGTGCAACGAAAGGCCATGTGGTCGACCACGCCACTGCCGTGCACCGCGTCCGACTGCTGGCCGAGGTAGGCCTTGCGGTTCTCGCTGACATTTTTGCCGCCCTGTGTCAGGTGCACGACGTCGGTGTCGCCGAGGTAGAGCCAGACCACGGGGAACTTGAAGTCCGGGTGCGGGCCTTCGCGGAATCCGAGCACGTCGACATACCAGTCCCGGGTGGCCTCGATGTCGGCGGTCTGGATCAGGAAATGCTCGAGATGGCTGACGGGCATGCAATGTCTCCTGCGGGTTTCAAACCGGTGTGGCGTCGCCGGATTCGACGATCACCTGTTCGACCTCTCCGACACCGGGTGCGCGCCGGAATGCGGCGGCAGCCTGGTACTCCGGCGACTGATGGCATTTTACCGCCAGCTCCATTGTCGGAAATTCGATGACGACGAAACGATGAAACCTGTCGCTGCCTTCCATGATCTGGTGCTTGCCGCCGCGGGCCAGCACCTTGCCGCCAAATTTGGCGATGATGCCGGGCACAAGATTCGTGTATTTCTTGTATTCGACCGGATTGTTGATCTTGCAGCGCGCAAGCCAGTAAGCGGGCATGAATGCTCCTGTTCGCTTTCAGGTGTTCCGGCTGTTCCCGGGCCTAAATGACGCCTTCCATCACCTGCACCTCAACCATCGTGCCCGGCGTGACGTTGCCCTGTTCGGTGGGCAGGATGATGAAACAGTTGGCTTCCGACATCGAGCGCAGGATGCCGGAGCCCTGTTCTCCGGTGACACGGACGCTCAGCGCGCCGGCGGCGTCACGCGACAGGATGCCGCGCTGGAATTCGGTTCGGCCGGGTGCCTTTTTCAGTGTCGAAGTGCAGGGCACACTGAACGTCGGCAGAGGATCGATCGGGTCGCGGCCGGCGAGCTTGAGCAGCGCGTCGCGCACGAACTGGTAGAAGGTGACCATAACCGACACCGGATTGCCGGGCAGACCGAAGAAATGAGCATTGCCGATCTTGCCATAGGCCAGGGGGCGGCCCGGTTTCATCGCAATTTTCCAGAACACGACCTCGCCCAGCTTGTTCAGCAGGTCCTTGACGAAATCGGCTTCGCCGACAGACACGCCGCCGCTGGTGATCACCACGTCGGCCACCGCGGCGGCCTCCCGGAAGGCGGATTCGAGCAGTTGCGGATCGTCACGTACCACGCCCATGTCGATCACTTCGCAGCCGAGCCGGGTGAGCATGCCGTGGATGGTGTAGCGGTTGCTGTCGTAGATCTGCCCTTCACCCAGCGGCGAGCCGATGGAGACCAGTTCATCACCGGTCGAGAAAAACGCGACCCGCAGCCGGCGGTACACTGAAACTTCGGCGATACCCAGTGATGCGATCAACCCCGTTTCCGCGGGGCGGACAGGCTGGCCGCGGCGCAGCGCCGGCTGTCCGCGTTGCAGGTCTTCGCCGGCCTTGCGCAGGTTCTGTCCCTGTTTGTGGCCGCTGCCGATGGTGACCTGTCCGTCCTTCGCCTCGACATGTTCCTGCATGACTATGGTGTCGGCGCCTGCCGGAACGACGCCGCCGGTCATGATGCGCACGGCTTCGCCGGCCTTGACTGCACCCTGATAGGGCACGCCGGCGAAGGAGCTGCCGGCAACCTTCAGCGTGACTTTTCCGTCTGCCTTCAGATCGGCAAAACGCAGGGCGTACCCGTCCATCGCCGAATTGTCGTGAGAGGGCACATCGACCGGCGAGACCACGTCCGCGGCCAGCACGCGGCCCAGCGCGGCGCGCACCGTCACGCGTTCGACGGTGGAGATCGGGGACAGGAATTTCGCTATGACTTCCCGCGCCTTGGGCACGGGCATCGAGTTCGGATCGTAATCGTCCGCGCAGGACAGCTCGCGCAGTGTCGGAGCATTGCTCATGGCGCATTCCTCGAAGCAGGGTATGGCCGGATTCTAGCAGGGCGGGGCGGCGTTATTCGATGATCCCGGCAGCGTCGATCCAGCGCAGCGCGGCCACCGAACGATAGCCAGCCAGTTCATTGACCAGACGGCGGAATTCACGGCTGTCCAGCCAGGCCAGCAGCTTGCGCATGCCGGGGCGCTGCAGTGCCGTACTGCGCGCGGCAATGTAATAGTGCTCGTTGACAATGGGCACGAAGTCGAGCCCCTGTTCGCGTGCGGCGGCCTCGATGCCGAAGGCGGCATCGGCCATGCCGCTGGCCACGGTCGCCGCGACCGCGGCATGGGTGAATTCCTCGTGGCTGTAACCATGAATGCCGGCCGGCTGTACGCCCGATTGGGTAAGCAGGAAATCGAGGCAGAGCCGGGTGCCGGAACCCGGCTGCCGGTTGACGAAACGGATCTTGCCGCCGGCAAGGTCGGTCAGGCGCGTCAGCCCCTTCGGATTGCCTGCGGCCACCATCAGGCCCTGGGTGCGGTCGAAAAGATGGGCCGCCCGCCAGCCTTTCTGCTGCAGATAGGGCAGAAACTGTGCGGCGAGCGTACGTGCGCCCGGAATCGCGGGCAGGTGAAATCCGGCAAGTTCGCACTGCTTGCGGCGCAAGGCGGCGAGGCAGTCAAGGCTGCCGTGGAAATTGAGCGCCAGTTCGAAATCTTCCTGACGAGCGATGATGTCGCGCATTCGGGCGAGCGCGAGGTCATGGCTGGCATGCATGCTGACCCGCACCGGTGGGCCGGCGATGTGGACTGCCTGCGCCAGGTGTTCGGCCATCCGGGCTTCCCCTTCGCGCAGCGCGGCCGCCAGGCTGCCATTGACGTCGACCATCCCCTCCAGCAGGCGCGCACCGAGCGGGGCGAGCACGGTTCCACGGCCTTGCTGGCGCAGCACCAGGGGCTGGCCCAGCTGTGTGGCTGCGGCTTCGAACAGGCCCCAAGCATGGCGGTAGGAAATTCCGGCGCTGCTGGCGGCGCCCTGCAGGTTGCCGTGGCGGGCCACGGCCTCCATCAGTGCCACCAGTCTGGGCTCGATTTCCAGGTCGCCGAGAGTCCAGCGGATCTGGGCGGAAATATTCATACTTGCAAGTTTTTGCATGTTATGGATTCTCCCATGATCTTTGATGATTGGCGACCCTGAACTATGAGATTCCTTGCATGACCAGCTTATGGGAGGCCTTCGCGGCGGCTTGGGCGCTGATTGTCGGATTTGATGCCACGCTGGCACAGATCGTCGGATTGAGCCTTCAGGTCAGCCTCAGCGCGGTGCTGATTGCCAGCTGCATCGGCCTGCCGCTCGGTGCTGCCATTGCGGTGGGCCGGTTTCCGGGCCGCCAGGCGCTGATCGTGCTGCTCAATGCACTGATGGGTCTGCCGCCGGTGGTGGTCGGCCTGCTGGTCTATCTGCTGCTGTCGCGCGCCGGCCCCCTCGGTTCCCTCGGCATCCTGTTTACTCCTGCGGCGATGGTCATCGCACAGACCCTGCTGATCGTGCCTATCATCGCCGCGCTGTCGCGTCAGACCATCGAGGACGCCTGGCGTGAGTACGACGAGCAGCTGCGTTCGCTCGGCGCGCGACGCCTGAATGCGGCAATGACCCTGATCTGGGATACCCGCTTCTCGCTGCTGACCATCCTGCTTGCGGGTTTCGGCCGTGCCGCGGCGGAAGTCGGGGCGGTGATGATCGTCGGCGGCAACATCGATGGCGTGACACGGGTGATGACCACGACCATCGCGCTGGAAACCAGCAAGGGCGACCTGCCGCTGGCCCTGGGCCTTGGCATCGTTCTGCTCGGGCTGGTCCTGCTGCTCAATGCCGCGGCGGCGCTTTTGCGCGAACTGGCACAGCGGAGGTACGGCTGAAATGCTGCCCCTGGAACTTGATCAGCTGACTTTCGGCGTTGGTGCCACGCCGATCATCCGGGGCATTTCCGCCCGCATCGAGGCCGGCCCGCGAACCATCGTTCTCGGCCCCAACGGCGCCGGCAAGAGCGTGCTGATGCGGCTTTGCCACGGGCTGTTGCAGCCCACCGGCGGGCGCGTGGTCTGGCATGGCCTGCGCAACGGCGATCCGCGCCGACGCCAGGCCATGGTATTCCAGCGCCCGGTGATGCTGCGCCGATCGGCGCTGGCCAATGTGGTCTACGGCCTGAGGCTTGCCGGAAAATCGCGCCGCGAGAGCGAATTGCGCGCGATGGACGTGCTCGAGGTGGTCGGCCTGGCGCAGCATGCCGCCCGCCCGGCCCGAGTGCTTTCCGGTGGCGAGCAGCAGCGCCTCGCGCTGGCGCGCGCCTGGGCGCTGGGGCCCGATGTGCTGTTCCTCGACGAACCTACGGCCAATCTCGATCCGGCCTCAACGCTGGATATCGAGCACATCATCCAGGCGATTCACGCCTCGGGCACCAAGATCATCATGGTCACGCACAACCTCGGCCAGGCGCGCCGTCTCGGCGACGAGGTGCTGTTCATGAATGGTGGTCGCCTCGTCGAGCAGTCGCCCATCGAACAATTTTTCAGGAACCCGGCTTCGAAGGAGGCCGGCGATTACATCAAAGGAGAACTGCCATGACATTGACAAGGGTTTGGATACTGGGACTGGCACTGCTTGGGTTCATGCAGACGCCGGCAGTTGCGCAACAGAAATTCATCACGGTCGCCTCGACGACCTCGACCGAGCAGTCGGGGTTGTTCAAGCACATGCTGCCGCTGTTCGAAAAAAAGACCGGCATCCAGGTGCGGGTGATCGCGCAGGGCACAGGGCAGGCACTGGAAACCGGACGTCGCGGCGACGCCGACGTGCTGTTCGTTCACAACAAGGTGGCCGAGGAAAAATTTGTAGCGGACGGTTTTGGTGTGCAGCGCTTCGAGGTGATGTACAACGATTTCGTGCTGGTCGGACCCAAGGCCGATCCTGCGAAGGTCGCCGGCGGCAAGGACATCCTTGATGCTTACAAAAAGATCGCCGCTGCCAAGGCACCGTTTGCCTCGCGTGGTGACAAGAGCGGCACTCATGCAGCAGAGCTGCGCCTTTGGAAGGCGACCGGCATTGACCCGCAGACGGGCAAGGGCAGCTGGTACCGGGAAACCGGTTCCGGCATGGGACCGACGCTGAACACGGCCTCCAGCATGAATGCCTACACCTTTACCGATCGCGCCACCTGGCTGTCGTTCAAGAACCGCGGCGACCTGGTGATCGTTGTCGAGGGTGATCAGCGCCTGTTCAACCAGTACGGCATCATGCTGGTCAATCCGGCCAAGCACGCGCATGTCAAAAAGGATCTCGGGCAGGCTTTCATCGACTGGGTGATTTCACCCGAAGGACAGAAAGCCATTGCCGACTACAAGATCGGCACTGACCAGCTGTTTTTCCCCAACGCCAAACGCTGAACGCACGCTGCCCGCGCGGCTGCGTTAGCATCCGGGGTTGTGAAACCTCTTTCCCCCGAACAACCGGATGGCGATGCCGGTGCTGCGCCGCGGCTGCGTTTCGACAGTCGCGAGTGGTCCGGTGCTTTTGGCGATCTCGGCACCCTCGTTCCTTTCCTGCTTGCCTACGTGACCGTGGTCGGAGTCGCGCCGTCCGGCATGCTGCTGGGCTTTGGTCTGGCACTGGTAGCCGCCGGCTGCTATTTCGGCACCCCTGTGGCGGTACAACCGATGAAGGCGATCGGTGCGGTGTCGATCGCCGGTGCGGCGCAGACAGTGACCGTGACGCCGGAGGCTGTCGCGGTGGCCACACTGGCGACCGGCCTGATCTGGCTGGTGCTGGGCCTGACCGGCACTGCGGAACGCGTCATCCGCTGGATCGGCCGTCCGGTCATCATCGGTATCACCCTCGGGCTGGGATTCGCATTCATGCTGCAGGGCACGCAGCTGATGGCCACGGCGCCGTGGTTTGCGGCGCCCTTGCTGCTGCTGACCATACTGCTGCTGGCGCGCAAGGCGATTCTCGCGATGGCGCTGATCCTCGTCAGTGGCGTGGTTTGGGCCTTGTTCAGCGATGCCGGCATGACCAGTGCGCTGGCTGCAACGAAACCCGGATTCGTGGCTCCCGAATGGCCATTTGAGAACTTGTCCTGGGAAGCGGTATTGACCGGCATCGTGCTGCTGGCACTGCCACAGGTGCCGCTGACCCTGGGCAATGCCGTGCTGGCACCGGTCGAGTTCAGCAATCGCGAATTTCCGGACCGCCCCGTCACCGAACGCCGGATGGCCGTTTCCACCGGGCTGATCAATACCCTGGGCAGTTTCTTCGGAGCCGTGCCGATGTGCCATGGCGCCGGCGGTATGGCGGCACAGGCCGGCTTTGGCGCGCGCAGCGGCGGGGCACCGGTGATTCTCGGCGGCATCCTGATCGTGATGGCACTGGCCTTCAGTGAGTCACTGGCGGTGCTGCTGCGCCTGTTTCCACAGCCGGCCCTGGGCGTGATGCTGTTTCTTGCCGGGTTGCAGCTGGCGCTGGGTTCCTGCGATTTTGCACGTGACAAGGGCGAACGGTTCGTGACCCTGGGCACCGCTGCACTCGCAGTATGGAATGTCGGCATTGCCTTCCTGTTCGGTCTCCTGATGCTCCACATCGCACGCCGTGGCGGCCTGCGGCTTTAGCAGGGATCCGCGACAATGAATAAAAGAGCTTTCGGCACCTGCGCGATTGCCGTTGCGGTCCTGGCAGCAATCACGGTGCTGGCGTTTGCCATGGGTCGTTATCCGGTGGCACCGGCTGACCTGCTGCGGGTGTTGTGGACGGGACTCGGCGGCGCAGCGCACGGACTCGATCCCGCGATTGAAACCGTGGTGCTGCAGATCCGCGGTCCTCGGGTGCTGGCGGCGCTGCTGGTCGGCACAGCGCTGGCAGCTGCCGGCGCCGCCTACCAGAACCTGTTCCGCAACCCCCTGGTGTCTCCGGACATCCTCGGCGTTTCGGCCGGTGCCGCCGTCGGCGCGGTGCTGGGTATTTTCCTGTCGCTGGGCGTCGCACTGACCCAGTCGCTGGCTTTCTCCGGGGGCCTGGTGGCCGTGGGCCTGGTCTACCTTGTGGCGCGCTCGGTGCGCGGCCACGATCCGCTGCTGGTGCTGGTGCTCGCCGGCGTCGTGCTCGGCTCGCTGCTCGGCGCCTGCGTCGCACTGATGAAGTACCTTGCCGATCCCTACAACCAGTTGCCGGCGATCACCTTCTGGCTGCTCGGCAGTCTTGCCGCGGTGACGCCGCAAGACCTGAGGTTCGCGGCACCGCTGGTGCTGGCCGGGTTGCTGCCATTGTGGCTGTTGCGCTGGCGCATCAATGTGCTGTCCCTTGATGACGAGGAAGCAAGGGCAATCGGCGTGGCCACCGGGCGCATCCGGTTTGTCGTGATCGTCGCGGCAACGCTGATGACCTCGGCGGCGGTGGCCGTGGCCGGCATCATCGGCTGGGTCGGCCTCGTCATTCCGCATTTCGCACGCATGCTGAGCGGTCCCGATTTTTCAAGGCTGCTGCCGGTGTCGATGCTGCTCGGCGCGGGATTCCTCCTCGCCGTGGACACCCTGGCGCGCACGGCTGCCGACATCGAAGTTCCGCTGGGTGTGCTGACCGCGTTCATCGGCACGCCGCTGTTCCTGTGGCTGCTCGTGACTGCGCGCAGGGGATGGCAATGACACTGGCTGCGGAGAAGCTCTCCTTCGGCTACCGCGACCGTCGTGTCGGCAGCGATGTCACGCTGCAACTCGAGCCTGGCGAAGTGCTGTGTCTGCTCGGGCCCAACGGCAGCGGCAAGACCACGCTGTTCAGAACTTTGCTCGGCCTGCTGCCGCCGCAGTCCGGCAGGGTGATGGTCGATGGCAGGGATGCAGCAGGACTTTCCCGTGACCGGATTGCGCGACATGTCAGCTATGTCCCTCAGGCGCACGGCACTTTTTTTCCGTACACCGTGGCCGAGGTGGTGTTGATGGGGCGTACCGCGCATCTCGGGCTGTTCAGTGCGCCGGCGGTGCGCGACCGTGCCGCAGCGGCGGAAGCGCTGCAGCGGATGGGCATCGAGCATCTCGCCGAATCCGTCTATACCCGGATCTCCGGCGGCGAACGCCAGCTCACGCTGATCGCGCGCGCGCTGGCGCAGGATTCGCGGCTGATGGTCATGGACGAACCCACGGCGAATCTTGATTTCGGCAACCAGCTGCGGGTGCTGGACCACATACGCAGGCTGGCCGGCTCCGGGATCGGAATTTTGCTGTCCACTCATGATCCGGACCAGGCACTGCACTGTGCCGACCGGGTGGCGATGCTGCACGAAGGACGGCTTCTGGCTTGCGGGGAAGCGGGGGATGTGATGACTGAAGCGCGACTGCAGCAGATCTACGGCATCACGGTGAGCCTGATTGAAGTGCCGCTGCCGGGTGGTGCTGTCCGCAAGCTTTGCCTGCCCTTGGGAGTGTGCTAAGGATGTTACATAAGTATTTGATTTTATTCATAATTTTTATTATTTCTCGAGGGGCAGGTGCTCAGGCCGACATTCCGGCCATTGCCGCAGCCTCCGACCTCAAGTTCGCAGTCGAGGAGATCGCGATGAGCTTTCGCGCGGATACCCGGCGCGACCTGCGGCTGTCATTCGGGTCCTCCGGAAATTATTACCAGCAGATCGCACAAGGTGCGCCGTTCCAGCTGTTCATGTCGGCCGACGAGGATTTCGTGTTCAAACTGCATGCCGCGGGGCGCACCGTGGACCGGGGCACACTGTACGCCACCGGCCGCATCGTATTGTTTGCTCCGCAAGGCTCACCATTTCAGCCTGACGCCGCAATGGCACATTTGAAAAAGGCGCTGGCCGCGGGACAGATCCGCCGCTTCGCGATTGCCAATCCGGAACACGCGCCCTACGGCCGCGCCGCCGAGCAGGCCTTGCGCCAACTCGGTCTGTGGGAAGCATTGCGGGATCGCCTGGTACTGGGTGAAAACGTGTCGCAGGCCGCGCAATTCGCTGCCAGTGGCTCGACGCAGGGCGGCATCTTTGCCTACTCGCTGGCGCTGGCACCGCAGCTCGCGAATCTGGGGCGCTACGTGTTGCTGCCCGAGGGACTGCACGACCCTCTGCGCCAGCGCATGGTTTTGGTCAAGGGAGCGGGGGAGACTGCGCGTGCGTTTCATGCCTATCTGCAGCAACCGGCGGCACGTGCGATTTTGGTACGCTACGGTTTTGTCCTGCCGCAGGCAGCTGCAAAGTAAACCGTCATGGACTGGTCCGCGCTCAAACTGTCCCTGGAATTGGCCGCATGGACGGTGCTGATCCTGCTGCCGATCGGCATCGGAGCGGGACGGCTGCTGGCTGTAAAGCAGTTCAGCGGCAAGGCCTGGGTAGAGGCTCTGCTGGCATTGCCGCTGGTGCTGCCGCCCACCGTGCTGGGTTATTACCTGCTGGTAGCTATGGGCGGCGCCTCTCCGGTCGGGCAGTTCTACGAATCGCTGGTCGGCCGGCCGCTGGTATTCAATTTCGAGGGCCTGCTGGTGGCCTCGGTGATATTCAATCTGCCGTTCGCGATCCAGCCGATACAGCGCGGCTTCGAGGCGATTGCCCCGGAAGTGCGCGATGCCGCGGCCTGCTGCGGCCTGTCGGCGTGGCGCACGCTGTGGCGCATCGAATTGCCGCTGGCATGGTCGGGCCTGCTGTCGGCGGTGGTGCTGACTTTCGCCCACACGCTCGGCGAGTTTGGTGTGGTGCTGATGGTCGGGGGCAACATTCCGGGAGAAACCAAGACCATTGCGATCGCGATCTATGATCGGGTGCAGGCCTTCGACAATGCCGGCGCCGGCATCATGTCGGCGGCGCTGCTGCTGATTTCGCTGATTGCGATAGGCGCTGCTTACTTCGCGTCATCACGCGCGCCATCGCGCCGCCATGACTGAACCGGGCATCCACGTCCGGCTGCAGCAGCCGGGACCGATCCCGCTGGATGTCACGCTCGCCTGCGCGCCTGGCGAGGTGCTGGCGCTGGTTGGCCCCTCGGGCAGCGGCAAGACCTCGATCCTGCGCGCCATCGCCGGCTTGCTGCAGGTGCAGGAGGGATCGATACGCATCAACGGCGAGTCCTGGTTCGATTCCGGAAGGGCGATCAACCTGCCTGCGCGCCGGCGCCGGGTCGGCTATGTGTTCCAGAACTATGCGCTGTTCCCCCACCTCAGCGCTCTGCACAACGTGATGGAGGCACTGCTGGAGCATGCGCCTGCCCAACGCGAGCAACTCGCGCGCGCGGCGCTGTCGCGGGTGCGGCTCGCAGGTCTCGAACAGCGGCTGCCGAAAACACTTTCGGGAGGCCAGCAGCAGCGCGTCGCGGTGGCGCGTGCCCTGGCGCGTGAACCCCGGGTGCTGCTGCTTGACGAGCCGTTTTCGGCGGTGGATCGCGCCACGCGCCAGCGGCTGTACCGTGAACTGGCTGAGTTGCGCCGCGAGCTGGCCATGCCGGTGATCCTGGTGACCCATGACCTCGACGAGGCGATCATGCTCGCCGACCGGCTGTGCGTGCTGCACCAGGGCCGCACGCTGCAGACGGGGACGCCGGATGTGGTGATGACGCGCCCGGACAGCGTCGAAGTGGCGCAGCTGGTCGGCCTGCGCAATGTGTTCCGCGCAGGGGTCATCGGCCACGACGAATCCCGCGGAGTCACCACCATCGAGTGGCGCGGGCATCGCCTGGAGGCAAGGCTGCAACCGGCCTTCGCTGCCGGCCGGCAGGTGACCTGGGTGATTCCGCAGGGGCACCTCATCCTGCACCGCCGTGACCGCCCGTCTCTGGGCGAGCGGGAAAATCCGGTATCCGGGACCGTCATCGAGTGTTTGCAGCTGGGCGAGAACGTCGCGCTGACAGTGGCGGTGAACGGGCCCGGACGACCACCGCTGTTCCTGAACGTGCCTGCGCATACGGCGAGACGCAACGGGATCGCAACCGGGGTTGCCATCGGCATCTCGCTGCTCGCCGAGGGCATACACCTGATGCCGGCCGATGAATCGCGTACTCCGGCGCGGCCGGCGTGATGGCGATGCGATTGGATTATGATGGCGGCTCGTTTGCATACGGCAGCAATATCCTGATTACATGAAAATATTCGGTTTTGCCGGCTATTCCGGCAGCGGCAAGACGACGCTGATCGAGCAACTCATCCCGCTGTTCACGCAGCGCCGGCTGAAAGTGTCGTTGATCAAGCACGCCCATCACACCTTTGATGTCGATCAGCCCGGCAAGGACTCTTTCCGCCACCGCCACGCCGGTTGCACCGAGGTGCTGGTGACCTCGTCGCGGCGCTGGGCGCTGATGCACGAGTTGCGAGGCGCAGCGGAACCCGGGTTGACCGAGATGATCGAACGCCTGTCCCCCTGCGATCTTTTGCTGGTCGAGGGTTTCAAGCACGAGCGCATTCCCAAGCTGGAGGTTTACCGCGAGGTGACCGGGGAATCGCTGCTGCACCCCTACGACGGCAACATCGTCGCGGTGGCCAGTGACCGGAAAGTCGACACGGTGCTGCCGCTGCTTGATCTCAACGATCCGCCGGCCATCGCGAACTTCATACTCGGCCATGTCGGCCTGCGCTGAGTTGCCGGCGGTCATCGGCAGAGCGACAATCCAGGCATGATTAAGCTGCTTTATTTTGCAAGGCTGCGCGAGTCGCTGGGCACCGGCCGCGAGGAAATGTTATTGCCGGCCGGGGTATCCACGCTGGGCGCGCTGCGCGCGCATCTGTCGGTGCGCGGCGAAGCCTGGGCCCGGGAGATGGCTGCAGGACGCAACCTGCGCGCCGCTGTGAACCAGGAGATCGCCGGTCCGGACACCCCATTGAAAGACGGCGATGAAGTGGCTTTTTTCCCGCCGGTGACCGGAGGCTGATGTCATGAACGTTCGCGTGCAGGAACAGGATTTCGATATCAGCACGGAGATTGCCGCGATGCGCCAGGGCAACCCGAAGATTGGCGCCATCGCCAGCTTCGTCGGTGTGGTGCGCGACGTCAACGAGGGCGACAGTGTGTCGACAATGTCGCTGGAGCACTACCCCGGCATGACCGAGAAGTCGATCTCGGCGATCATCGGGGAGGCGAGCGGCCGCTGGGAAGTGCTGGATGCGCTGGTGATACACCGTGTCGGCACCCTCAGACCGACAGACCAGATCGTGCTGGTGATCGTGGCAAGCACTCATCGCGGTGATGCCTTCGCGGCCTGCGAGTTCATCATGGACTACCTGAAAACTCGCGCACCGTTCTGGAAGAAGGAGATCACACCGCAGGGAGGTCGCTGGGTCGATGCCCGTGTCACCGACGACCAGGCTGCGCAACGCTGGGAGCAGGGCGAAAAGCAGGGGCGGTGACCGGCGGTATTGTGTCCTGGACGCCGGGAAATGCGGAACCCTGCAGAGGGTGTGTGGTCAGAACTGCAACAGGGCTTTTCCCGAACAATTCAGAACACGATTCGCGCGGATTCCCGCGTCGAGTTTCCCAGGGAGATCCGGCATGATAGAACTGCAGGGTGTTTCCATGCACTATGCGCCCGGCAATGCGCGCATAGAGGTGCTGAGGTCGGTGGACCTGCACATTCCTCGCGGCCAAAGTGTGGCCATCACCGGGCCTTCCGGCTCTGGCAAGACATCGCTGCTGCTGCTGCTCGCCGGACTCGAACGTCCGGCAGCGGGATCGGTTGCTTTTGACGGCCGGCAACTCGACCGGCTCGACAGTGACGCGCTGGCAGATCTGCGGCGGGATCATATCGGCATTGTTTTCCAGTCCTTTCACCTGATCGGCAGCCTCAGCGCGCTGGATAACGTGGCGCTGCCTCTGCAGATCGCCGGCAAGGGCGATGCCATGCCGCGCGCGATCCGGCAGCTGGAACGTGTCGGTCTCGCCGGCCGCATGCACCACTATCCTTCACAGCTGTCGGGCGGTGAACAGCAGCGGGTGGCGATTGCGCGCGCACTGGCCCATGGCCCCAAGGTGCTGCTGGCAGACGAGCCCACCGGCAATCTTGATGACGCGACGGGCGAGGGCATACGCGAGCTGCTGTTCGAAATGAACGCGCAATCGGGCACCACGCTGGTGCTGGTGACCCACGATCCGGATTTTGCGGCGCGCTGTGACCGGGTGCTGGGGCTGCATGAGGGCAGACTCCGCGAGCTCAAATCGGCTTCCACGACTGCCGTACGCGATGCGCTTCCTGTTTAGTTTTGCATGGCGCGATTTGCGCGCTGGCGACCAGTCGCTTTGGGTGTTCTGTGTCTGCCTTGCGCTGGGCGTCTGCCTGGTCGCTGCCGGCGGTGGCCTGTACCGCCTGGTGAGCCACAACCTGCAGGCCGATGCGCGGGCACTGTTCGGGGGTGACCTTGAAATCCGGCATGACCGCCCGCTGGGCGCTACAGAGCTCGCCTGGCTCAGGGAGCGCGGCAGGGTTTCCCTGCTGACCGAGTTCCGTACCATGCTGCGAACCGCGGACGGGCGCAGCCAGCTGGTTGAGTTGCAGAGCACCGACGCGCAATACCCCCTTTACGGTGAAGTCCGGCTCGATCCGCCGGCAGCACTCGGCAGCGCGCTCGACCGTCGCGGGGACCGCTGGGGCGTGGCGCTTGATGCCGCCTTGTCGCAAAGGCTGGGCATCAAACCCGGTGATGAAGTGGCCCTCGGCGATGGCCGTTTTTCGGTGCGTGCGCTGATCCGTCATCAGCCGGACCGCAGTCTGCGCGCCGACTGGAGCGGGGCGCCGGTGATGATCGCGGCTGACGCACTCGCCGCAACCGGCCTGCTGCAGCCTGGCAGCCGCGTGGAATACCGTTACCGGATCAGGACCGATGCCGCGCCGGAAAGTCTGCGGCAGGCGCTGCTTGCGGCGTTCCCCGAGGCGAGCTGGGAAGTCCGTACCTTCGCGGAACGCAGCGACCGCATGGCTGAGGTTCTGGGGCAGATCGGTTCGGGACTGCTGCTGATCGGTTTCAGTGCCTTGTTCATCGGCGGGCTCGGCGTGTTCAACAGCGTGCACGCCTATCTTCAGGGCAAGCTCGGGACGCTGGCAACCTTGCGTGCACTGGGGCTGCGCGACCGGCGCCTCGCCATGCTCTACATGAGTCAGTTGCTGATGCTGTCCGGCCTGTCCAGTCTCGTCGGCGTGATTCTCGGCGGAGCGTTGGCTCTCGCAGGAATTTCCCTGGCAGCCGAGAGACTGCCGCTGGCGCCGGTATTGTCACAGCTGTCCGCTCCCTTGCTGCTGGCCTGGTGTTTCGGCGTGCTGACCGCATTGACCTTTGCGCTGCCCGCTCTGGGGCGTGCGCTTTCGGTGTCGCCGGCGGCACTGTTCCGCGGACTGCAGGGCGTTGATACCAGGGCCGGTCGCAGCTGGCTGCACCTGACCGCCGGCAGTGCTGTTCTGGCACTGGTCCTGCTGGTGGCGGTGATGCCGGATCCGCGTTTCGGTCTGGCGTTTATCCTCGCCATGCTCCTGGTCTTGGTGCTGCTCGAGGCCGGCGTCCGCCTGCTGCAAGGTGCGGCGCGCTCGCTGCTCAGGCAAGCGGTGTTTGCCAGTCGCTTCGAGTGGCGGCTTGCGATCGCCAGTGTCGGCCGCAGCGGATCGCCCCTGCGGCCTGCGTTGATATCCCTCGGTTCGGCGTTGACGCTGCTCGTTGCATCCACGCTGGTGGTCATGACCCTGCTGCGCACGATCAATGAAACGGTGCCCGAGCGCGCGCCCGCGCTGGTGTTCTACGACATCCAGCCTTCGCAGCGTGAGGCCTTGCGCGAAGTCGCCGGCAAGGCAGGCAGCCTCGAACGACTGGATCTGGCGCCGCTGGTGCTGGGTCGACTGACAGCCGTCAACGGCGCAGTTCTGCGTGACAGCGGAGACGCACGTCAGGTCCTCGAGGCCCGGGACGAGCACAAGCTGAGCGACCGCTCCGGAAACTTCGATGACGTGGTCGTCGGGCGGGGCGCCTGGTGGCCCGCCGACCATGCCGGACCGCCGCTGGTCGCGATGGAGGACCGCGAGGCGGATCAACTGGGGCTGCGTGTCGGCGATCTTCTGCAGTTCGAAATCATCGGCTCCCGGGTCGAGGCGCGGCTCGCGGCGATCTACAGCCAGCGGCGTTTCCAGTCGCGACTGTGGCTGGAGGCGATATTCTCCGATGGCGTTCTTGATCCCCATGTCACGCGCTATGTCGGCGCGGCATACATGAATGCGGCTGATGCGCTGGAAACGCAGAACCGGATTGCCGCTGTCATGCCCAACGTTGTGAGCGTGCGCACCGAAGGCATTCTCAGCGAGGCGCGGCTGCTGCTCGGACGGGCAGGCAGCGGCCTGGCCATGATTGCCGCAGTGAGCCTGCTGGTGAGCCTGCTGGTACTGGCCAGCGCGATGGCCGCCAGCCGTGCCCGCCAGGTCTACGAAGCCAGCGTGCTGCACACGCTCGGCGCCCGTCTCGGTGCGGTGCGTCGCAGCCTGCAGCTGGAATACCTGCTGCTCGCACTGCTGACTTCGGCATTTGCAGTGGTGGTTGGCAGCGTGCTCGCACTTGCATTGCTGCATTTCCGCCTGCAACTTGATAGCGCGGGCCTGCTGTGGACGGGGGCTTTGACCGCGGTGGCCGTCAGCGGCTCCAGCCTGGGCCTTGGTGCGACGTACCTGATGCGCAGACTGCGTCTGTCACCCGCGCAGCTGCTGCGCAGTTCGAGCTGAAAGAGCCAGTAAAGACAATCAGCGGGATGAACATAGTCAATAACTATTGAAATGGTGTTAAAAATCAATTTGAGCAATTGTGAGGCTGCGCCTAAGCTTGCAGTGCTTTCGCAAGGCCGGGATTGCGCAGCGGAGCTGCAGATTCCGGACCAGGGCGAGACACCGAGTCACAACCACCATGGAGGCAAATCATGAGCACCGAAGCCAAATGTCCTTTTCACCATGTCGCCGGTGGCGGCGCGTCGAACCGCGACTGGTGGCCCAAGCAGCTGCGCGTTGACCTGCTCAACCAGCACGGCAACCGTTCCAATCCGCTGGGCGAAAAATTCAACTACGCCGAGGAATTCAGGAAGCTCGATTACCATGCTTTGAAGGCCGACCTGGTCAAGCTGATGACCGATTCGCAGCCTTGGTGGCCTGCCGACTTCGGACACTACGGTCCGCAGATGATCCGCATGGCCTGGCACTCCGCCGGCACCTACCGCACCATTGACGGGCGCGGCGGTGGCGGGCGTGGCCAGCAGCGCTTCGCGCCGCTCAACTCCTGGCCCGACAACGTCAACATCGACAAGTCCCGACGCCTGCTGTGGCCGATAAAGCAGAAGTACGGCCAGAAGATTTCCTGGGCGGATCTTTTCATCCTCGCCGGCAATGTGGCACTGGAGTCGATGGGCTTCCGCACTTTCGGCTTTGCCGGCGGGCGCGAGGACGTGTGGGAACCGGACCAGGACGTCAACTGGGGTCCGGAAATGAAGTGGCTGGGTGTCGATGCAAAGCGCATCGATGACAGCAAGCGAGAGCTTCAGGGTCCCTTCGGTGCTTCCCACATGGGCCTGATTTACGTGAATCCCGAAGGCCCGAACGCCAGCGGTGACTACCTGCTTGCGGCGAAAGACATTCGCGAGACCTTCTATCGCATGGCAATGAACGACGAGGAGATCGTCGCGCTGATCGCCGGCGGCCACACCTTCGGCAAGTGCCACGGTGCTGCGCCGGAATCGCACAAGGGACCGGAGCCCGAAGCCGCTCCGCTCGAGGCCCAGGGTCTGGGCTGGAACAGCAACTACGGCAGCGGGCACGGCAAGGACACCATCTCCAGCGGCCTCGAGGTGACTTGGACCACGACTCCGGCGCGCTGGAGCAATGATTTCCTCGAGATCATGTTCAAGTATGAATGGGAAATGGTGAAATCGCCGGCCGGGGCCAAGCAGTGGGTGGCCAAGGACGCGCCGGAGATCATTCCTGACGCGCATGTGAAGGGCAAGTTCCACAAGCCGACGATGCTGACCACCGATCTGACCATGCGCTTCGACCCGGAGTTCGGCAAGATCTCCAAGCGTTTCCTCGAGAATCCGCAGGCTTTTGCCGACGCCTTCGCCCGCGCCTGGTACAAGCTGACCCATCGCGACATGGGACCCAAGGCCCGCTACCTGGGGCCCGAGGTGCCGAAGGAAGACCTGATCTGGCAGGACCCGCTGCCGGCCGCCACGCACAAGCCCACTGCGGCCGACATCGCCGATCTCAAGGCGAAGATCGCCTCCTCGGGCATCGCGGTGAGCGATCTGGTGTCCGTGGCCTGGGCTTCGGCGTCGACCTTCCGCAGCGGTGACAAGCGCGGCGGGGCAAACGGCGCGCGCATCCGCCTCGCACCGCAGAAGGACTGGGCCATCAACAAGCCCGTACTGAAAACCCTGGCGAAGCTGGAGGAGATTCAGAAGGCGAGCGGCAAGGCTTCGCTGGCTGACGTGATCGTGCTCGCCGGCTGCGTGGGTGTGGAGCAGGCAGCCAAGTCGGCCGGAGTGGCTGTCGAAGTGCCGTTCGCGCCGGGCCGGGTCGATGCACGCCAGGATCAGACCGACGTGGAGTCCTTCGTCGTGCTCGAGCCCGTGATCGACGGCTTCCGCAACTATGGCCGCGGCCAGGGCGGTACGCCGACCGAGGCCATGCTGGTCGACAAGGCCCAAATGCTGACCCTGACCGCGCCCGAAATGACGGCACTGGTCGGCGGCATGCGCGTGCTCGGCACCAATGCCGACGGCAGCAAGCACGGGGTGTTCACCGACAAGGTGGGCGTGCTGAGCAACGACTTCTTTGTCAGGCTGCTCGACATGGGCACGGAGTGGAAAGCGACGGACGGCGGCGAAGTGTTCGAGGGCCGCGACCGCCAGAGCGGCAAGGTGAAGCACACCGGAACACGCAACGATCTCGTGTTCGGTTCCAACTCGGTGCTGCGCGCATATGCCGAGGTCTATGCCAGCGCTGATGGCAAGGAGAAACTGGTCAAGGACTTTGTCGCCGCGTGGACCAAGGTCATGAACCTGGATCGCTTCGACCTGAAGTAACCTGGCAAAAGGCAGAACGCAGCAGCCCCACGAAGGCGGCGTGGAGGCCGGACGCGGATTTCACGAGAATCCGCGTATGCGGCGAAGAAGGGCGGAGAATTTCTCCGCCCTTTTTTTGTGCAATCCGTCGATGCTGGGGAGGCGACACCCCGAAATGCTGACGCACGGGGAATCAGGGAACGCGTGCTACCATTCCGCGCGTCATGGGACGACATATCGCCTGCATCACCTTCGATTTCGACGCGATTTCCGGCTGGATCGCGCGCGGAATGACTTCACCGTCACCGATTTCGCGCGGTGAATTCGGTCCCAACGTTGCCTTGCCGCGGATACTCGCGCTGCTGAAAAAATACGACATTCCGGCATCGTGGTACATCCCGGGTCACACTCTTGAAACCTATCCGGATCAATGCCGCCAGGTTTTCGCGGCGGGACATGAAATCGGGCATCACGGATGGACACACCGCCCTCCGGCCAGTCTCAGCAGGGAAGGCGAGGAAGCCGAACTGGTCAAGGCGAATGAACTGATCCGTAAATTGACCGGGCAGGGCGCACGCGGCTACCGCTCACCGTCCTGGGATCTGTCGGCACATTCCGTCGAGCTGCTTCTGGAACACGGCTTTCTGTACGACAGCAGCATGATGGGCGACGATTACACTCCCTACCGCGTGCGCAAGGGCGACGTCATCTCACTTGAACAAGCGGCGGTGTTCGGCCGGCAGACAAGCCTGATCGAAATGCCTATCAGCTGGACGCTGGATGACTATCCGCATTTCGAATTCATCCGTACGCCCGACTGGATCATGCAGGGCAACATGAATGCCAACCATGTGCTCGACAACTGGGTCAGCGACTTCGCCTACCTGCGTGACCATCTCGACTGGGGCGTCATCACCTATACCTTTCATCCGTTCGTGATCGGCAGAGGGCATCGCATGCTGGTACTGGAGAAGCTGATTGCCACCCTGAAGGAGGGAGGCGCCGTATTCATGAAACTGGAGGATGCCGCGGCCGAGTATGCGCAACGGTCGCCTTTTCGGCCTTGACTCCGTGTCGGAATGTTATTGTAAGTAATTGATTATAAATATAATTTTACTTTTTCTTGGCGACCGGTCTTTTCCGTGCCGGGGTGGTGCGTCCGGCCGCCTTTGGCTTGCGTTTTGCCGGCTTTACACCTTTGCCTATTTTTACCGGTTTGCCGCTGCTTGCCGATTGAAGGATAGATTCGAGTACGGTGACGCCGTGAATTTCGTCACCTCCGGCAATTGCCAGTGGCATCCGGCGTTCCACCGCCTGTGCAAAATTTTCCAGTTCCGCGCGCTCGGTGCTGGTGTCCGGAAAAGTCACGACCTCGGGGCGACGACGCTCCCGCAAGTCCTGCGGATTGAGCAGGCAAACCTTCATCTGCCAGGTATTGAGGTGTTCGACATCACCGACCTCGACCCAGCCTTTTGAACCAAACACCTGCATGCGCCAGGTTTCGGCCGTGGCGATGAAAGTGCCCAGATACCCGCTGGCTCCCTCTTTGAAGCGGAACAGCATCGATGTGGTGTCGTCGATACCGTAGGCCAGGGCGCGACGGAAACTTTGTGCATAAACGGTATCCACCTGTCCGGCGAGATACAGCATGGCATCCACCACATGCACGCCACGGCCGGTCATTCCACCGCCAGGGCCTTCCTCGCTTTTTTGCCGCCAGTGTTCCTTCGGATACCAGTAGACGCTGGGGCCGCAAAAATTGCCCTCGACATGCAGCAGCTTGCCAAGCCGGCCGTCATCGAGCATGCGGCGTATCTCCTGCAAAGCCGGCTGGAAGCGCCAGTTGTAGCCCACTGCCAGGGTAACGCCACGCCTGGTGCAGGCCCGGACGGCATCTTTTGCTGATTCAGTGGTGAGCGTGAACGGTTTTTCGGTGAAAACATGCTTGCCTGCACGGGCCGCGGCAATGATCAGTTCGGCATGCAGGCTGTGGGGCGTGGCCAGCACCACGGCATCCACATGCGGGTCAGACAGCAGTTTGCGATAGTCATCGTAAAGCCGGATGCCCTGGCTGTCGGCATAGTCCTGCACGCGCTCAGGATGGCGCACGGCGCCGGCTACGAATTTTATATGGCGGCTTTTGCCTTGAACGCTATTGACGAGGTTCTGACCCCAGCGTCCCAGGCCAATAATTGCGGCATTGATCATGAATTTCCTTGGCAGTTTGCAGTGAACCGATTTACCTGCATTGTGCATGATTCTGCCTTGAATGCGGGCAGTGCAGCCGGCAGGAGCGGTCAAATTCGACTTGCATCAGGGCGTACCGATGGAGTTGAGATGGTCACGATTTGGAATTGATGCCGTCGGGCGCTCAAACAGCGAATGGCTTCAGTATACTGGCGACATAAATTGCTGACCGTACTCGTTAATTTCTCCCGGAAATCCTGATGACCTTTTCTGCACAGCCGACGCAAAAATTTGAAGTCGGCGTCGATATTGGCGGCACGTTTACCGATGTGGTTTGTCGCAGTGACAACGGAACCATGCGGCTGGTCAAGATACCGACGACGCGCGCGAATCCGAGCGCCGGCGTACTGCATGCTGTCCAGCATATGGCCAGGGAGTGGGGTGTCTCTCCCGAGCAGATCGTGCGCTTCGTCCACGGCACGACGGTTGCGACCAATGCCGTGCTCGAGCGCAAAGGTGCGAAGATCGGGTTGATCACGACCCGGGGATTCCGCGACACGCTGGAAATCGGGCGCCAGAACCGCCACTCGGTGTACAGCGTGATGCTGAAGCCGGAGACGCCGGTGTTTCTGGTCCCTGGCGCCCTGCGCCGTGAAGTCCCCGAGCGCGTGACCTCCACCGGGAAAGTGCTGGTGGTTCTCGACGAGGACGCTGTGAGGCGGGAAGTCGAAGACCTGGCACAGGCCGGGGTAAAAGCCATCGCGGTGTCCTTCCTGTTTTCGTTCCTCAATCCGACGCATGAACGCCGGGTTGCAGAAATCATCAGTGAGACGCATCCGGAACTGATGGTGTCGCTGTCCTGCGATGTTGATCCGGCATTCCGGGAGTATGAGCGCACCTGCATTACTGCCTTCGACGCCTACCTGAAGCCGGTCATTGACCGCTATCTCGAGAACATGGAAAGCGATCTGGAGGGCAACCGTGTCGGCTCGGCCCTGCAGATCATGCAGTCGAGGGGTGGCGTGGCATCCTCCAAAATCGCGCGGCGGCGGCCTGTCCGCCTGTTTCTCTCGGGACCTGCGGCCGGGGTGATCGGCGGCAGCATGGCCGGAGAGAGCGCGGGTCACGATGACATCATCACCATAGACATCGGCGGCACCAGCGCGGACATCGCGCTGATCAGCCGCGGAAAACCACTGATCGCCGCCGAAGGCATGCTCGACGGATACGCGGTGAGGGTACCGATGGTCGACGTCAATGCCATTGGTGCCGGTGGTGGCAGCATCGCATGGCTCGATGCCGCGAAATCCCTGCGCGTCGGTCCTGCCTCTGCCGGTTCCGAACCCGGACCCGCCTGCTACGGACGCGGGGGCGAGCAGCCGACCGTCACCGATGCGTCGATCGTGCTCGGCTATGTCGACCCGTCCTATTTCGCAGGGGGGGCCCTGCGCCTGCAACCGGAACTGTCCCGTCGTGCCATCGAGGAAAAAATCGCCGGTCCGCTGGGCATGTCGGTGGAGCAGGCGGCACTGGGCATCCACAGGGTAGTCAATGCCAATATGGCGGAAGGCATCCGTTTCGTGTCGGTGAAACGGGGCATCGATCCGCGCCGCTTCAGCCTGATACCGCTGGGCGGAGGCGGCCCGGTGCATGCCGCTGCCCTGGCAAGGGAACTCGGCATGCGGCGCGTCATTGTTCCGCTGTGTCCGGGGGTCCTGTCGGCCTCGGGGCTGCTTGCGGCACCGGTGGAGCACGAGGCGGCGACGGCGTTTCACGATTCGCTGGACAAGGCTGCCGCCGGTGACCTGGAGCGGGAATTGAAGGCACTCGACCGGCAATGCGCCGAGCTGATGGCAATCGAGGGCGTCGCCAAGGAAGCGGTGACCGTGCAGTATTTCGCCGACGTTTGTTATGTGGGGCAGTCCTATCATATTGAAATACCTCTGAAGCCCGGCCCGGATGTCATTGAGCAGGTACGCAGGGACTTCTATACGGCACATGACCGCATGTACGGTCACAGCACGGAAGGCCCCGTGAAGTTCGTCAACCTGCGCAGCGTGCACCAGGCCCGTGCTTCGGGCACCGGCGGCGACGCTATCCATGTGCCCGCTGAAGGGGACCCCCGCAAGGGCGCGCGCCCCATCCTGACCGAACATTCCGGCGGCTTTGTAGAGGCCCAGGTATACGAGCGCATGAAAATCAGGCCCGGAATGAAGTTCTGCGGTCCGGCAATCGTCGAGCAGGCTGACACCACCACCGTGATCGAACCCGGGTGGCGGGCCGAGGTCGATGACCGCGGAAACCTGATATTGACGCAGGGAGAACAGAAATGAACCGCGTGGAGAGGACGGAAGTCGTCGATCCGATCACTGCCGAGGTGATCCGCAACAAGCTCGAAGGCATCGCCAACGAAATGGAGTTGACGCTGCTGAAAAGTTCTTTCTCGCCGATCGTCAAGGAAGGGCTGGATACCTCGGCGAGCCTGTTTACCGTCCGGGCGGAAACCCTGGCCCAGGCCTGTGCGATTCCCGTGCACCTCGCCACCCTCATTCCGACAATCCTGAGCATGCTGGAGCGTTACCCTCTGGACAGCATGCGCGAAGGGGATGCCTACATCCTCAATGATCCCTATTGCGGTGGAACCCACTTGCCGGACATCGCGATCATGACGCCGGTTTTCCACCGCGGGCGGATCATTGCGCTGTCGGCGACAATGACACACCACGGCGACGTCGGCGGTTACTCACCGGGTTCCCTGCCAACGAATTCGACGGAGATCTATCAGGAGGGCCTGCGCATTCCGCCGCTGAAGTTCCGGGAGGCGGGTGCCTACAACGACACCCTGGTAGCGCTGCTGCGCCAGAATTCCCGCCTGCCCGATACGCTGATGGGCGACCTCAATGCGCAGCTTGCCGCCTGCAATGTCGGTGCGCGGCGCCTGCAGGAGCTGGCGGATGTCTACGGCGCCGATCTGCTGATGGCGATTTTCGATGAATTGCTGGACCGCTCCGAGATCATGACCCGGGAGGCGCTGAAGAAAATCCCGAATGGCACCTACCGTTACGTGGACGAGATGGATAACGACGGCATCGATCTGGACAAGAGGCTGAGGATCGAAGTTGCCGTGACCCTGCGCGACGGCACGATCGAATTCGACATGTCCGGCAGCAGCCCTCAGGTCAAGGGGCCGATGAATTGCGTGCCATCGGGTTCCCGGGCCGCGGCGTATTACGCGGTACGCGTTCTGACCGACCCCACCATCCCGACAAATGGCGGTTGTTTTCGGCCCGTGAGCCTGAAGTTGCCGGAGGGCTCGCTCGTCAATCCCGTGGAGCCTGCGCCGGTGAATGCCCGGACCTCGACCATCAAGCGGATCGCGACTTCAATGGTCAGCGCGCTCGCGGAAGAATTGCCGGACCGGGTTGCGGCACCTGCGGCCGGCACCCTGCTGGTTGTGGCTTTTGGCGGGAAGGGGGCGGATGGCAAGCGATTCATCGTCGGCGAATTGATTGCCGGCGGCAGCGGGGCGGCGGATGGGCTTGACGGCGTCGACGTGGTCGACACCGATGCCAGCAACTGCATGAACCTTCCGGCTGAAGCGCTGGAAATGGAGGCGCCCATCAGGCTGCGCCGCGTCGAGTTGCGTCGCGACTCCGGCGGACCCGGCAAGTCCCGTGGCGGACTTGGTGTGGTTCGCGAGTACGAGATTCTCGCCGACGGCGTGACGTTCACGCATCGTGGTGAACGGCATTTCAGCGCCGCTCCGGGACTGTGCGGCGGCATGCCCGGCGCTCCGGCTCGCTCGACGATAATCCGCAATGACGGCTCCGAAGAAGTTATTCCGTCCAAGATACTGACAATGCTCAACAAGGGTGACCGGGTCGTTGTCGAAACGCCGGGAGGCGGCGGTTTCGGCAATCCGGATGAGCGCTGCGCGCTGAACGAGGACATCGCCAACGGCAAAGTCAGCATTGATGCCGCGCGCGATTGCTACAAGAAAACGGCTTGAACGAAGCTTTGAACAGCGCCGGTTCCCGCGCGCATCCGCAATCCCTGTGGGCGGCCAGCGCACATCCGGCTAGGGCATTTCCGCAGCTGGAATCCGACATTCAAACCGATGTGGCGATCATCGGCGGGGGATTTACCGGCCTGTCAGCCGCCTACCATCTGTCACGTGCCGGTGTGGCTTGCGCCGTTCTGGAAACAAACGATATCGGTTGGGGAGCCAGCGGGCGCAACGGCGGAATGGCCGTGCTGCGCTACAAAACTCCCTGGGCCGGGCTCGCGCGGCGCCATGGCGAATCTGTCGCAATACGGCTGCATAGGCTGCTGCTGGAAGCGCTGGATACGATGGAATCCATGGTCAGCGAGATCGGCATTGACTGCGGCTTCGCCCGCCACGGCCATATCACCGCCGCAAACGGAGGCGCCGCCATCCGGATGCTCGAAGCGGACATCGACTGGCTTGCAACTGTAAATGACCGGGCGCCGCGGATGCTGACACGTGCTGAGACCGCGGAGCTTTGCGGCACGGATTGTTATGTCGGCGGTTATCTGGATCCAAGGGCAGCGGGAATCCACCCCCTTGACTATGTCCGCGGCCTGGCCAACGGTCTCGCGGAGTCCGGGGTGCCGGTGTACACGAATACTTCCGTAGTCGGCGTTTCCGAGGACTCCTCAGGGGTTGCACTGTCGACCCCGGGTGGGGGAGTGCGGGCGCGTCATTTGATTGTCGCAACGAATGCCTATACCGCACTGCATCGATTTGGCACCGACCTGGATCGCCGCGTGGTGCCGGTATCGACATCGGTCATTGCCACTGCACCGTTGGCAGAGGCAGTGCTTGACCGGCTGCTTCCCGAAAGACAACTGGTGTCCGACACACGACATCTGCTGAACTATTACCGCATCGCGCCTGGAAACCGGCTGATGTTCGGAGGCAGGGGTTCATTGACCGGACAGGAATCGCCGGAAGTCTATTCCGGTCTTGAAGATCGGTTGCGTGAAACTTTTCCGTCACTGCAAGACACGGCAGTTGAATTCCGCTGGTCGGGAAAGGTCGCGGTGACGCTGGACGACTTCCCGCACGTGGGGCGGCTGAGCCCGCGGACGGCATATGCGATGGGCTACGGCGGGCGCGGCGTGGTGTTGACCGGTCTTCTGGGAAAAATGCTGGCGATGCTTGTCCGCAACGAACCGCTGGATGCGGGGCCGATGGGCGGGGATAATTTTCAGCGCATTCCCTTTCACGCTCTCCGCATCCCTGCGATGAAGGCGGTAGCCGGCTACTACCGCCTTCTCGATGCGCTGAAAATCTAGCTGAAGTTACTGGAGCACGATGCCGGCGTCCTTCACCAGCTTGGCCCAGCGTGCGGCGTCCTCCTGGATCAGCTTCTCGAACTCGGCGATTGTCGTGTAATTTGTTTCGATACCCTGGTTTTCAAGTTTATCTACGACTGACGATACCTCCAGGGCTTTCTTGATTTCCTGGTTGAGTTTGCCGGTGATCGCTTTCGGAGTCGCAGCTGGCGCCATCAGTCCGTACCAGACCGGCACTTCATAGCCGGGGAGCGTTTCCGCGATCGTCGGAACCTGTGGCGCAGCCTTGGCGCGCTTTGAACCGGTAACCCCCAGCGCTTTCAGCCTGCCAGCCTTGATCTGTGGCAGGGCAGCCAGCACCGGAAGGAAACCGAGTTGAACTTCACCCTGTATTGTTGCCAGGATGTTGGCGGCGGCACCTTTGTAGGCGACTGGCGTCAGCTTGATGCCACTCATCACCGAAAAAAGCTCGCCCGCAAGGTGGTTGGTGGAGCCTTGTCCTGAATGTCCGAACAGCATTTTTCCGGGAGGCTGGGATTTACCGTAAGCAATCAGCTCCTTGACATTGTTTGCGGGAAGCGAAGGGTTGCTCATCATCATCGTGGCGCCGAGGCCAATTACCGATAAGGGCGCGAAGGCCTTGATCGGGTCGTAGGAGGGTCTGCGCTTGAAGTTGGGGCTGATCGTGATTACGGGCTGTCCCATGAACAGGGTATAGCCGTCCGGTGTGGCGTTTGCGGCGATTTCCATCGCCAGTGTGCCACCTGCACCGGGCCGTCCGTCAATGATGATGCGTTGCCCCATTTGCTCGCCCAGCTGCGTGGCCATAGTCCGGGCAATGGTGTCGCTGACGCCGCCGGGCAGATATCCGGTGATGATGCGCATCGGGCGCGTCGGGAAGTTGCTGGCATCCTGTGCCGCCGCCGGCGCGGCCGTAACCGCAAATAAACCGGCAATCAGGGAATGGCGGAAAAGACGGAAGGATTTATGCATGAACTTCTCCTCGATCGAAAAATTATGATCCGGCGCATCCCGATTGCCTTGTGCCGGGGTGTACTGCAGCTTTTCTGTTGCCGCTTCTGCCAATACTAATACCGCAGATGCCTGAAGTGTCCGTGATCACCGGATTCTGGCGGATATTTCGCCCTTACTGTTCCATATCGTGAATGCCGGCAAGCATCTCCGAATACTGCAGAGGTCGCGGACTGCAGATTTCGGGGTTCTACTGGCAAGTTGACCGCGATCAATTCACAGCTGCGAGCAGGAGCCAGGTTCAGCAATTTCCGTGCCGTCCAATCAGGATGCACCGACGGCGCCTGACCATGGCGACATCACGTCACTGATGCCCTGATATACGCCCGATTCCGGGTCACGCAGCACCGCGCTGGGGCATGCAAAATTTGTCGGATAAACCACCAGTTCGGTGGGATTCACCGGAAATTGATTCTTGAGTGCCGAACGGATGGCTTCAGAAAGCCTGGGATCCACGCCGACACTATCCCCGCCACTGGCATCGATACGGGGATGATGGAATGCATCGGCCAGAGACAGGCCGTGATCGATGATGAACGAGCTGATCTGGTAGACAGCAGGCAGGATTTTGCGTCCTCCGGAGGCGCCGATCGCAAACCACGGCTTTCCTCCGCGTCTTGCGATGACGGGACACATGTTCGATAACGCCCGCTTTCCGGGAGCGAGACTGTTGGGCGAACCCGGAGTCGGATCGAACCACATGATGCCGTTGTTCATCAGGACGCCGCTGGACGGCAACACCACCTTGGATCCGAAGACCGAAAGAAGGGTCTGGGTCAGCGCAACCATGTTGCCTTCCGCGTCGATGACGTTGAGGTGTGTTGTCGTGGAAGGATCACGGTGATCGCTGTTGTCGCCCATGGTGGTCAGCCTTTCGGCGTAGGCGTCGCGCAAGGCCCCGGCATAGGCGATGAACGCCTTGGAGTCGAGTGTTCCACGCCGGAAATCCGCACTGCGCAAAGGCTCGAGGGCGCGCAGCATCGTCGGGCCCGCGGTCAGCTGCGGCGGCAGTGCGAATTGCGCGCCGCCATATTCCGTCTCGATGGGCGCAACGATACGTGCATGAAATTTCGCGAGATCCTGCTGTGACAGGTTTCCACCCATCGCCTTGATATCGCGGATGATTCCGGCGGCAATCTCGCCTTCGTAGAAATCACGGGGACCTGCTTCGGCAAGGCGGCGCATGGTAGCCGCAAGGCCGGTAAGCTTCAGCCTTTTCAATGGTGCGCCGGGCATCGTGACGGGTGGCAGGCCATCGGGCAGCCAGATGTCCCGGGTGGTTGAATAAAGCGACAGTTCCCTGGCCATGGTCGCGATTTTCAGGGTGAGATACCAGTCGACGGCAATGCCGTCCTCGGCAAGCTTGATCGCCGGATTGATTGCATCTGCAAAAGGCAGCGAGCCGAAGCGTTCAAGGGCCGTGGCCAGGCCGTCAACGTGGCCCGGGACCGCGATGGACATCGGACCGTGAACATTGCGGTCGTCCTTGACTGTCGGCCAGGTAAACAAATCACTGGTAAATCCTCCGGTCAGCGGATAATCAGCCGGATTGAGTTCGCATGGGGAAATCGGGCCGAAATCGATTACATGAACCAGGTTCTCCCGGGCAAGGTAAACCATCATGAAGCCGACGCCGCCCAAGCCGCTGTTCCAGGGCTCAACCGCCGCCAATGCGAACCCTGTGGTCACCGCCGCATCGATTGCGTTGCCGCCTGCTGCCAGTACCCGTGCTCCAGCCTCGCTGGCAATCCGGTTTTGTGAAGAAACAACGCCGCCACGAGAAGTGACCACGGGTTTGGTTACGGCCCAATTTTGTACTTGATGCATGTCCATGAGTCCAAAACGAAGTGATGTGGATTGCCGGGATAACGTCGCGCCGGCACAGATGCGCCGCGATCGATGCTAATCCAAAAACAAGGACGTCGCCTAGCACCGAATCCGACCGATCAGGGCGCCGCGGTCATTTGGTAACGCCCGGCACGGTTGTTCCGCGATGAGGATAAAATATGGCCATAATCGGCTCACTCGGAGGCAAGGCCATGGACGACGGTGTCATTCATATCAAGGACAAACCCGCTTCGGGGCCGGTAATCCGGCTTCATGAGAACGACAATGTGCTGATCGCCCGTGGCGATATCGGCATCGGCACCAAACTCGACGGCGGACTGACCGCAAAAAGCCAGGTGCCGGCGGGACACAAGATTGCGGCACGGGATATCAGGAAGGGCGAACCCATCCTGAAATATGCGGTGACCATCGGTTTTGCCTCGGCAGACATCCCGGCGGGCACCTACGTCCATTCCCACAATCTGGAGTTCCGCGAGTTCGATCGCGATTACGCATATGCGCGCGACTACAAGCCGGAACAGATGATCCCCGAGGCGGAGCGCGCTTCGTTCATGGGCATCGTTCGCGCCAATGGCCAGGTCGCGACGCGCAATTACCTCGGCGTGCTGGCAACGGTCAACTGTTCGGCGACGGTTGCGCACAAGATCGCCGAGTATTTCACGCCGGAGCGCCTCGCCGACTACCCCAACATCGATGGTGTCTGCGCCTTCGCGCACGGTACCGGCTGCGGCATGGAAATGACCGGTGAACCGATGGATCTGCTGCGGCGGACCATGGCCGGCTATGCGCGCCACGCCAATCTGGCAGGCGCGCTGATCATCGGCCTGGGCTGCGAACGCAACCAGATCAAGGGGCTGATGAAGGAGCAGGGCATCGACGTCAGCGACAGGCTGAAAACCTTCGTCATGCAGGAATCCGGCGGCACGCGCCAGACCATCGAGGCGGGCATAGCCGCGCTGAAGGAGATGTTGCCAGAGGCCAACAAGGTGGTGCGCCAGAAGGTGCCTGCGAGTCATTTGATGGTCGGTCTGCAGTGCGGCGGCTCCGACGGTTTTTCCTCGATCACCGCCAATCCGGCGCTGGGCGCAGCAATGGACCTGCTGGCCCGCCACGGCGGCACCCATATCCTTTCGGAAACGCCGGAAATCTACGGCGTTGAACACACGCTGACGCGGCGCGCGAGGTCACGCGAGGTCGGCGAAAAGCTGATCGAGCGCATCCGCTGGTGGAAGGATGTCTACAACGCAGGTCGTGACACCCAGATCAACGGGGTGGTCAGCCCCGGCAACCAGCACGGCGGGCTTGCCAACATTTTCGAGAAATCCCTGGGTTCATCGATGAAGGGGGGCACCGGGCCACTGAACGCCGTCTACCGCTATGCCGACCCCGTCACCGAACGCGGTTTCGTGTTCATGGATACGCCGGGCTTCGACCCGGTATCGGCAACCGGCCAGATCGCCGGCGGCGCCAACATGATCATGTTCACGACCGGCCGCGGTTCGATGTTCGGCGCGAAGCCGGTGCCGTCGATCAAGCTGGCGACCAACACGCCGATGTACAGCAGGCTGGCAGAGGACATGGACATCAACTGCGGCGAGATCCTCGACGGCACCAAGTCGCTCTCGCAGAAAGCACAGGAAATATTCGACCTGATGCTGCGCATTGCCTCGGGCGAAAAATCGAAGAGCGAACTGCTGGGCCTGGGTGATCACGAATACGTGCCGTGGAACATTGGCGTCACCAGCTGAATCGCTCCAAATGAATTTCACCGCGTTCGCGGCGGTCGGCATCGGCGCGATGCTCGGCGCCTGGTCGCGCTGGGGTCTGGCGCTGGCGCTGAACCAGCTGGTGCCGGCGCTGCCGATGGGCACGCTGGTGGCGAACCTTGCGGGCGGATTCATGATAGGCGCGGCGTTCGAATATTTCGTCCAGAACACCGCGCTGCCGCCTGAATACCGCCTGATGTTCATTACCGGATTCCTCGGCAGCCTGACCACCTTTTCGGCTTTCTCGCTGGAAGCGGTGACGCTGCTGCAGCAGGCGCGCTACGGCTGGGCGCTGCTGCTGATCGGCAGCCACCTGATCGGGTCGCTGGCAATGACGCTGCTGGGATTTGCAGCGGTTCGCGCGATCAGCGGATAGTTTCGCCAGCTGCTCAGCTGCGATTCAGCAGCCGGCGCGCGGCATCAATGACTTCGCCTGCGGCAAGGCCGATCGGCCCCGTGCCCTGGCTGACCAGCCAATCGGCGGCGGCACCGTGCAGGTGGACGGCGGCCGTCAAGGCATGGCGTTCATCGACACCCTGGACGAGCAGTGCGGTGATGATGCCGGTCAACACATCGCCCATGCCGGCGCTGGCCATGCCCGGATTGCCTGAAACATTGATGGCCCAGTGTCCGTCCGGCCAGGCACAGACGCTGCCGCAGCCCTTGAGCACCACGCCGCAACGATAGTTCCGCGCAAGCTCCAGTGCCGCGGCGACACGGTCACGCTGCACGCTTTCCGTGGAGCTGCCGAGCAAACGCCCGGCCTCGGCCGGATGCGGGGTCAGGATCGATGCTGCTGTCCTGTCCCGCAGGCGATCAGCCAGTGCGGGGAATGCCGCGACGAGGTTGAGCGCATCGGCGTCGAAAACCAGCGGCAGGTCTTTCTCCAGTGCCCAGTCCAGATACTCCGTGGCATCCGGTGAATTGCCGAGCCCGGGACCGACCGCCAGTGCACTGAGATGATCCAGGCGCAGCACGGCGTCGGCCGGGCGCAGCATCAGTTCAGGCTGCAGGGGATCCAGCAAGGCAATGTCGTCGGCCAGCAGCCCGGCATACACGCGTCCGGTTCCGCATTTCAGCGCTGCACGGGCTGCGAGCAGCAGGGCGCCGCTCATGCCATGTGCGCCGCCGACGATGCCGGCACTGCCGTAGCTGCCCTTGTGCGAATTGCGCGGCCGCGGCGGCAGCAGATGGGTCAGCACCTCATGGCCGATCAGCACGCCGTGGGGAGCCGTGGCCGGGGCATCCCCCAGCCCAAGTTCGGCCAGATGCAGGCTGCCGCAGTAATCAGGGCCGTCGAGGGTCAGCAGGCCTGGCTTCAGCGCGATGAAGGTGATCGTGTGATCGGCTTCGATCGCGCTGCCCAACACGCGTCCGCTGTCGGCATCGAGCCCGCTGGGTACATCCAGCGCAAGCACGGGCGCATCCAGCGCGTTGACCTGTTCGATCAATGCGGCATGATCGCCGGCCGGTTCGCGGCTGAGGCCGATGCCGAACAACCCGTCGACCACCAGGCTCCAGTCCTGCCCACGGGGTATGGCCGGCACGGCCGTGCCGCCAGCCTGCTGCCAGGCCCGGCTAGCGCCACCCGCATCGCCCGCATAGTCCTTTAGTCCCGCAGGGCAGACCACGATCACCGGAAACCACCAGGCTTTCAGATGACGGGCCACCACGAGGGCGTCACCGCCATTGTTGCCGGGGCCGGCCAGTATCAGTACAGGCTTGCCGCTGTCGCCGGCGAGACGGCGCGCCAGTTCGGCCGCAGCCAATCCGGCGCGCTCCATCAGCGGCGCCGGAGCATGGCCTGACAGCGCGGACCGTTCGACGGCACGAAGATCGGCGGAGAGCAGTACGGGGGAAGCGTGACGGAGTGACATGGTGGCCGCAAGTTTAACGCATGGGTCCGGACGGAACGGGACGGGTTCGGGTAAAATTGCGCTTTCCGATAGCCCATTGATCATGCCGCATTTCCTACGCCTGAGAGGTCGCGACGCCCTCTCGGCATTCCGCCGGAAAAAACTGCTGCAGGCCGTCGCTGCCGACATTCCCGGCCTGCAGGTCACTGCCGAATACTGGCATTTCATCGAACTGACACAGGCGCTGGACGACGCCGGCCGGCAAAGGCTGGAACGCGTTCTGAGCTATGGTCCGGCGAGCACTGCAGTCGTCCAGGCGGGCAGCCTGCTGCTGGTGACGCCGCGGCTGGGCACCATTTCGCCCTGGTCATCGAAGGCGAGTGACATCGCCCGGCACTGCGGACTGCCCGAGGTCCTTCGCATCGAACGCGGGCTTGCCTGGTGGTGTTCATCCGCCGGCCAAGCGCTGTCCGCCACCCAGCGTAAAACCTTGCTGCCGCTGATCCATGACCGGATGACGGAGTCGGTGTTCGACAACCTTGATGCCGCGCAGGCCCTGTTCCGGCGTGTGGAACCGGCGCCGCTGTCGACGATCGACATTCTCGGCGGCGGCCGCGCAGCGTTGGCACAGGCAAATGTCGCGATGGGGCTTGCACTGTCAGCGGACGAGATTGATTATCTGCTGGACAATTTCACCCGCATCGGCCGCAACCCGACCGATGTCGAGCTGATGATGTTTGCCCAGGCCAATTCCGAGCACTGCCGGCACAAGATTTTCAATGCCGACTGGGTCATCGATGGCGAGCCTCAGGGGCGCTCGCTGTTCGGGATGATCCGCACCACCCACGAAAAACATCCGCAGGGCACGGTGGTGGCCTACTCCGACAATTCCTCGGTGATCGAGGGGGCAGAAATCGAGCGTTTCTACCCGGTCGATGGCGGCGCCTACGGTTACCAGCGCGAGTCCACGCACATCCTGATGAAGGTGGAGACACACAACCATCCGACCGCGATTTCGCCGTTTCCCGGCGCATCCACCGGTGCCGGTGGCGAAATCCGGGATGAGGGTGCAACCGGCCGCGGCGCAAAACCGAAGGCGGGGCTGACCGGTTTCTCGGTGTCGAACCTGCGTATCCCCGGCGCCGAACAGCCCTGGGAAGCCAATCCGGTCGGCAAGCCCGGCCGCATAGCCTCCGCGCTGCAGATCATGCTCGACGGCCCGATCGGCGGCGCGTCTTTCAACAATGAATTCGGCCGCCCGAACCTGGCCGGTTATTTCCGCAGTTATGAGCAGCGCGTCGGCAGCGAGGTTCGCGGCTACCACAAGCCGATCATGATCGCCGGCGGCCTCGGCAACATCGCTGCGAGACATACCGCAAAACAGGCGCTGCCCGAAGGGGCGCTGCTGATCCAGCTCGGCGGACCCGGCATGCTGATCGGTCTTGGCGGCGGTGCGGCATCAAGCATGGATACCGGCGCCAACCAGGAAGACCTCGATTTCGATTCGGTGCAGCGCGGAAACCCCGAAATCGAGCGCCGTGCCCAGGAAGTCATCGACCGTTGCTGGGCGCTGGGCGAGGCCAATCCGATCCTGTCGATCCACGACGTGGGGGCCGGCGGCCTGTCGAATGCATTGCCGGAACTGGCGCATTCGGCGCAGCGCGGTGCGCACTTCGAATTGCGCGACGTGCCCAGCGAGGAGCCGGGCATGTCGCCGCTGCAGATCTGGTGCAACGAGGCGCAGGAACGTTATGTGCTGGCGATCGCGCCGGCTGACCTCGAGCGCTTCCGCGCGCTGTGCGGGCGCGAGCGCTGTCCTTTTGCGGTGGTCGGCAAGGCCACCGCCGACGGCCAGCTACAGGTGCATGACCGCTTCTTCGGCAACAATCCGGTCGACATGGCCATGGACGTTCTGCTCGGCAAGCCTCCGAAGATGCTGCGCGACGTGAAACGCATGGTCCGCGAAGGCCAGGTCTTCGACGCCGCCGGCATCGACATCCGCGAAGCGGCCTATCGCGTGCTGCGGTTGCCGACTGTGGCCGACAAGACTTTCCTGGTCAGCATCGGCGATCGCACGGTGGGCGGCATGACTGCGCGCGACCAGATGGTCGGTCCCTGGCAGGTGCCCGTGGCCGATGTCGCAGTGACACTGATGGGCTTCAGTACTTTCCGCGGCGAAGCGATGGCGATGGGCGAACGCACGCCGCTGGCGGTGCTGGACCCTCAGGCCTCGGGCCGAATGGCGGTGGGCGAGGCGATCACCAACATTGCCGCTGCTGCCATCGGAAAAATCGGCGACATCAAGCTGTCGGCGAACTGGATGGCCGCGGCCGGACATGCCGGCGAGGATGCCGCGCTGTTTGATACCGTGCACGCCGTGGCGATGGAGCTTTGCCCGCAACTGGGCATCAGCATTCCGGTCGGCAAGGATTCGCTGTCGATGAAGACGACATGGTCCGAAGGCGAACAACGCAGGGAAGTTGTCGCGCCGCTGTCGCTGATCGTTTCCGCTTTTGCGCCGGTGGCCGACGCCCGCCGCACGCTGACGCCGCAGTTGCGCATGGATTGCGGCGAAACCGAATTGCTGCTGATCGACCTTGGCCGCGGCCGCAACCGCCTGGGTGCGTCGGCTCTGGCGCAGGTCTACGATGCGACCGGCGACCGTGCGCCCGACGTGGTCAGCGCCGACGACCTGAAGGCGTTTTTTGCGGTGATCCAGAAGCTGAACGCGGACGGATTGCTGCTGGCCTACCACGATCGCTCCGACGGCGGACTGCTGGCGACGGTCTGCGAAATGCTGTTCGCGTCGCGCTGCGGCGCCTACCTCGATCTTTACGGCGACGCCGCGGCGGGACTGTTCAGCGAGGAGCTCGGCGCCGTGCTGCAGGTCCGCCTGGACGATCGCGAAGCGGTGCTGGAGATGCTTGCTGACGCCGGCCTCGGCGAATGCAGCGCCGTCATCGGCGAAGTCGGCGACAAGGACCGGCTGCTGGTCCGCGTCGATGGCGCCATCGTGCTCGACGAATCGCGCCAAGATCTGCATCGCGCCTGGTCGGAAACGACTTACCGCATGCAGCAGCTGCGCGACAACCCGGATTGCGTGCAGCAGGAATATGACCGCATTCTCGATGCCGCCGATCCCGGCATTTCGCCGAAGCTGGCATTCGACCCGGACGAGGATGTGGCCGCACCTTTCATCGGCAAGGGTGCCAGGCCGCGCATCGCGATATTGCGCGAGCAGGGCGTCAATGGGCAGACCGAAATGGCGGCGGCATTCGATCGCGCGGGATTTGCCGCAATTGACGTGCACATGAGCGACATCATTTCGGGGCGGACGAGCCTCGGGGATTTCAAGGGTTTTGCGGCCTGCGGCGGTTTTTCCTATGGTGACGTGCTGGGTGCCGGCGAGGGCTGGGCAAAGTCCATACTGTTCAATGCGCGGGCCCGTGACGAATTCGAGGCTTTTTTCGAAAGACCCGACAGCTTCGCGCTGGGTGTCTGCAATGGTTGCCAGATGATGAGCAATCTCCGCGAGCTGATCCCCGGCGCGGAATCCTGGCCGCATTTCGTGCGCAACCGGTCGGAGCAGTTCGAGGCCCGTTTCGTGACCCTGGAAGTGCAATCCTCGCCATCACTGTTCTTTGCCGGCATGGAGGGCAGCCGGATACCGGTTGCGGTGGCCCACGGCGAGGGTTATGCAGAATTCGCAGATGCCGGCGCCCTTGCGTCGGCACAGCCCCTGGTGACCCTGCGCTATGTCGACAACCATGGTGCGGCCACCGAGAGCTATCCGTTCAATCCCAACGGTTCGCCGCAGGGAATCACCGGGCTGACCACGGCGGATGGCCGCTACTCTATACTGATGCCGCACCCGGAAAGGGTTTTCAGGACGGTGCAGAACTCCTGGCACCCGGCGCAATGGCCCGAGGATGGCCCCTGGCTGCGCATGTTCCGCAATGCGCGGCGCTGGGTCGCATGACCCGGCTGTCATGTCCGCACCGCTGAAGACAGACGCACCGTTCTATACCGAGGAAGAGCTCGACCGGCTGGAAGCGGTCGATCCGGTCGCCGCCCTGCGCATTGCGCGGGAGCAGCTGCAGCTCAGAAAGCTGCTTGCGTCGCAGGCCGCGGCTGATGTCGCCGGCCCGATGCCCCGGCTCGAGGAATTGGAGCCGGTGATTGATGAGGCACGCAGCATACTCAGGCGCGACGGCGGTGATATCGAGCTGTTGGGACTGGAGCAGGGCGTGCTGACCGTCCGCCTGAAGGGCAGTTGCAGCGGCTGCCCGCGGGCGCCGCTGGACCTGAAACAGGTGGTCGAAACGCTGGTGCGCAGCCGTTACCCGCAGATCACCGGCGTACGCAACCTCGGCTGACAATTACTCGCGGTAAAGGACTACTGCTCGGCAAAGCCGATGGTCTTGATCAGCTTTGCGTAGCGCGCGAGTTCCGCCCGAATATGTTCCGCCAGCTGCTGCGGCGTGCTGCCCGCGGGCTCGTAGCCGACTTTCATCATGCGTTCCCGGGTTTCCGGCGAGCGGATTGCAGCGACCACCGCAGCATTGAGGCGGTCGACAATGGCTGCAGGTGTTCCGCGAGGCGCTGTCAGTCCATACCAGGGCGTCATTTCGTAACCCTTGAGGCCGCTCTCGGCAATGGTCGGAATTTTCGGATCAAGCGGCGAGCGCTTGGCGCTGGTCACCGCGATGATGCGCAGCTTGCCGGTGGTGACAAAAGGCGAAAGGGCTGACAGGCTGCCGAAGGTCATTGTGGTCTCGCCGCTCAACACCGAAGTGATCGCCGGGTTGCCGCCCTTGTAGGGGACGTGGAGGATATCCAGATTGGCCAGCACCCTGAACTGTTCGCCCGAAAAGTGCGTACCTGTACCGCCGCCGGCCGACGAAAAGCTGAGCTGACCAGGCCTGGAGCGGGCGAGGGCGATGATCTGTTTCACGGTGGTCACAGGCAGCGATGGATGTACCGCAAGCGCAAATGACTGGGTCGCCAGCAGCGAAACCGGTTCGAAATCGCGCTGTGGATCGTAGCCGAGCCCGGGCCTGAGATTCGGCAGCAGCGCATAAGTGGTATGGCTGGTGATCAGCAGGGTGTAGCCGTCGGCAGCCGATCGGGCAACATGCTCGGCGCCGATTGCGGTGCTGCCGCCGGCGCGGTTGTCCACGATCGCCTGCTGGCCGAGACGTTTGCCGAGATCCTCGGCGACGATGCGGCCGATGATGTCATTGCCACCGCCGGGCGGATAGGGAATCACCACGCGCACCGCGCGTGTCGGATAAGCGGCCGGCTGGGCCGCGGCCTGAGCTGAACAAAACAGTGCAACGACGGCTGCACCACAGACTTGCATGGACTTACGAAAATACATGGTCCTATCCTCTCGCAACAAAGCGCGCACGATACGACATTCCTGGCGGCGGAGTGCATGTTTGTCCACGTTATGTGACATGTCTGCAAGTTGCCGCCCGGGAATCGCGCGTGATATACAACGCGGCATGAAATCGAATTGTTTTCGAAGCCACGGACATGACTGCCATTGCCGATGACATTGTTTTCCTGAGTGCAAGCGAACAATCGCTGCTGATCCGCGAGCGCAGGCTCTCCCCGGTCGAACTGGTCCGTGCCAGCCTGACCCGCATCGAACGCTGGAACCCGGTGCTGCGCGCCTATATCACCGTGCTGGGCGATCGTGCACTTGCCGAAGCCGAAACGGCCGAGCGAGAAATTGCAGCGGGACATTGGCGCGGTCCGCTGCACGGCCTGCCTTTCGGCGTCAAGGATCAGCTCAATACCCGTGGCATCCGTACCACCCTGGGTTCACGCATCCTCGCCGACAACGTGCCGGACCATGACGCCGCAGTGATCGAGCGGCTCCGGAATGCCGGGGCGATCCTGATCGGCAAGGAAAACCTGCACGAGTTCGGCAAGGGCGGCACCATCGATTTCGCCTATGGACAGCCGCGCAATCCCTGGAATATCGAACACAATCCGGCGAGTTCCTCCAGCGGCTCCGGCATCGCGCCGGCCTCGGGTTTCAGTTCCGGCTCGCTCGGCGAAGATACCGGCGGTTCGATCCGCAGCCCGGCTGCCGCCAACGGCATCGTCGGCCTGCGCCCGACCTTCGGCCGGGTCAGCCGCTGGGGCGGCGTGATGTATGGCTGGACTGCCGATACCATCGGTCCGCTGACACGCACCGTCGAGGACAACGCGATGTTTCTCCAGGCAATCGCCGGACCTGATCCGCGCGATCCGCTGTGCAGCCGGCGACCAGTGCCGGACTACCGCTCGGCCCTCAGCGGCGACTTGCGCGGACTCAAGATCGGCGTGATCCGGGAACTGTGCTGGCCGGAAGGCGCTCACCCGGAAGTCCTTGCAGCCATGCGTGCGGCAATCGAGGTGCTGTCAGGCCTGGGCGCGGCAATCACCGAAGTGTCGCTGCCCAGGGCACGCTACGCGGTGCCCCTGCAGTTGCTGACCTCCGATTCGGACATCGCGGCGATGATGCTCAGGCACTGGCTGCGCACGCGCTGGCAGGACATGGACGTGGGCACGCGCACCCGCCTTGCCGCCGGCGCGCTGATCCCGGCTGCGGTGTACCACCGCGCGATGCGGGGGAGGGTGCTGGTGCGCAGGGAGGTACTGGCGACGTTGCAGACCTGCGATGTGCTGGTATGCCCGACCAGTCTCAACCCGCCGGGACGCATAGAGGCCACCCGCGAAACCGTGGATTCCCCGGACGCGATGAAGAACAAGGTCCTGCTGAGGCGAATCTCGACTTATCCCTTCAGCATGGCCAATGTGCCGGCACTGGCACTGCCCATGGGTTTCAGCGCGGCGGGACTGCCATTGTCTCTGCAGATTGCAGCAAAACCCTTTGCCGAAGCCATGGTTTTCCGGGTCGGGCACGCTTACGAGCAGGCTACTTCCTGGCATACCCGTCATCCGGACCTGTCGACAATTTCCGCGAAGGCGGCCTGAAGGAGCGAAGCATGCTGAAGAGGGAGCAGACCCAGGCGCTGGCACTGATTGCCGGGCTGAATATTCCTGAAGGCGATCTCGACAACGTGACCCTGCGCCTGTCGGCGCTGCTGGAGTCGATGGAGGAACTGGAGACTGAACTCGGCACCGAAATGGATGCGGTCGAGCCGCTGCCGCCAGTGTTTCCTGAAGAGGACTTTGATTAAGCGTGCCGTAATCTGCGTGGCAAGAAACTTGCTTAATGCGCAAGGTCCGGCGGTGCCGGCCCTGAAACATGAAATGGAGAATGTCATGAGCCATGCAGCACAGAAGTTCCTGATGTCCGTCTCGGCAACGGCGCTTTGCGTCGCCGCGCTGCCGGTCGCGGCACAGCAGGCCGCGGATTATCCCAACCGCCCGATCCGCCTTGTAGTCTCTGCGGCGCCGGGTGGCAGCAGCGATGGTGCGTCACGCGTCATCGCCCAGCGCCTGAACGAATTGTGGAAACAGCAGATCGTCGTGGACAACCGCGGCGGAGCCGGTGGTGTGATCGGTGCCGGTCTGGTCGCGAAAGCGGAGCCTGACGGCTACACCATCGGCATCGTTTCGCTGCGCTTCTCGGTAAATCCCAGCCTGCTGAAAATGCCCTTCGACCCGCTCAAGGACTTCGAATTCCTGACCATGAACGGTGCGGTAGGCAATGTGCTTGTTGTCAACGTCAAGTCACCGCTGACTTCGGTCAAGGAGCTGATCGCGCAGGCGAAGGAGAAACCGGGCCAGCTCACCTTCGCGTCTTCCGGCATCGGCGGTGCGCCGCACCTTGCTGGTGAATTCTTTGCACAACAAACGGGCATCAAGCTGACCCATATTGCCTACAAGGGCGGCGGACCAGCCGTGGCAGACCTGCTGGGCAACAACGTGAGCATGAGTTTTGCGTCCATGACCTCGGCGTTGCCGCACATCAAGGGCAACCGCCTGCGTCCGCTTGCCGTGGGTGCGAAGGTCAGGTCCGCCCAGCTGCCTGAAGTGCCGACCATGAAGGAAGCCGGTGCGGGCGATCTTTACGTGCTCGACTGGCAGGGCATGCTGGCTCCGGCCGGCATTCCGAAACCGATCGCAGCCAAGCTGTCGACAACCATCCGCGGCGTGCTCAAGGAGCCGGAAACCACCCGGCGCTTCGAGGCCATGGGCCTCGACGTGATGGCGACATCCGGCGAGGAATTTCGCCAGCTGGTGGCCAGCGACATCAAGCGCTGGGCAAGAGTGGTCAAGGAAGCCAATATCAAGGCGAACTGAGTCGTTTGCCAGAATTGCCGGGGCACGGCCGTGCCCCATTTTTCTTTCTCATCATGCGGAAGTTGAAGCCGGACGGTGGTGGTATTTGTTTAGTATTCCCCTTAAGAAGGTCCGCTGGCTTCTGTGCTTCTGCATTGCGTGACCTGGCCGCGCGTAATGTTTAACCCGGATTATTCTTAAATTTACCGGAGGTCCCCCATGAAATCGAGTGTCATCCCGCTTTTTATTTGCCTTGCTGCCTTTTCTTCCCTGGGGATGGCGCAGGGTTATCCCAACAAGAATATTCGCATTGTTGTTGCAGCGACACCCGGTGGCGGCGTCGACACCATCAGCCGCACGGCAGCCCAGCATTTCAGCGAGCGCTGGGGGCACCCAGTGGTGGTCGATAATAGACCCGGTGCAGGTGGCGCACTGGCCGGCGACATCGTTGCCCAGGCGGCTCCTGACGGTTACACGCTGAAAACGATATCGATCAGCCACGCGGTGCTGCCCAGTACGAACAAGAACTTGTCGTACAGCCCGGAGCGCGACCTGACCCCTGTCAGCATAATGGTCAACTCCCCGAATGTACTGGTAGTGCATCCATCCCTGCAGGTCAATTCGGTCAAGGACTTGATCGCACTTGCCAAAGCGCGCCCCGGACAAATTCAGTTCTCTTCTTCGGGTAACGCCGGCCCGCCCCACATGGCAATGGAAAATCTCAAGCTTCTCGCCAACATCGACATGATGCACATTCCCTACAAGGGAACCGGACCCGGCATGACCGATCTGCTCGCGGGAAGAGTTTCACTGACATTCGCCAGCATCACATCCGTGCGTTCCCACGTCGAAAGCGGAAAGCTGCGTCTGCTTGCCATTGCCAGCAGCAAGCGCTCGCCGGTGCTACCCAATGTGCCGACCGTGGCTGAGGCTGGCGTGCCCGGATACTCGGTGGATGTCTGGTACGGCATGTTCGCACCTAGCGCAACGCCTCGCCCGATTCTGTCGCAACTCAATGGCGAACTGATCAAGATGATGCAGGTAACGGCGGTGCGCGAAAAACTGGCCGCACTCGGCATGGAATCCATGGCTGACACCCTCGATAAAACCAATGCCTATGTCAAGGCGGAAATCGCAAAATGGGCGAAAGTGGTCAAGGCCGCCAAGATTACTGCCAACTGAAGATGCGTCCATGACAGCCTACAATCCGAATGTCATAAGCTTCTCGCGCGCTGTATCCGCATTCCGTTCGGGAGAAGACACGCCAACCGCTTTTCTCGAGCGCTGCATCGAAGCCATCGACAATCGGGAATCCACGGTACAGGCTTTTGAAACGCTCAATCTCGAAGGGGCGCGCGCCGCTGCCGAAGCGGCGACCCGGCGCTACCGAGAGGGGCATCCGCTATCCATGGTTGATGGCTGCCCGGTCGGGATCAAGGACATCATGGACACCTGCGACATGCCGACCCAAATGGGTAGTCCGGTGTTCAAGGGCTGGCAGCCGACCTACGATGCCGCTTGCGTGCAGGCACTGCGCATGGGTGGGGCAGTGATCATCGGCAAGACTGTCACCACAGCATTCGCCTGCGGCGCCACCAACAAGACGCGCAACCCGCATGACATCCAGCGTACCCCCGGCGGTTCGTCCAGCGGCTCCGGCGCTGCAGTCGGCGCGGGCATGGTGCCTGTAGCCTTGGGCACGCAGACTCAGGGCTCGACGTTGCGACCGGCGTCGTTTTGCGGAGTCGTCGGCTTCAAACCCACACACGGGGTGCTGACAATGCAAGGTGTGCATCCGATTTCGTACACTCACGATCACATGGGTATCCTCGGCGGCACTCTGGAAGATACCTGGCGATTCGCATCGCACATCTCATTGGCCCAAGGATATCCAGGTCATCCGTTTCTGGATCGTGCGAGCGAAAAACTGCCGCGCACCTCGAAACCTAAGCGCGTAATGCACCTGCGCACGCCGGGATGGGATGCGGAAACGACGGGCGAAACACGCGCGGAGTTTGAGCGCGTGCTCAACGTCATGCGCGATGCGGGCGTCGAGATCGTCAGTCGAGACAATCATGCCGGTGCAGCTGCGTTGGAAACCGCGATCGATGAGGAATTCATCAATCGATGCCTTGACATTACCGCCTACGAGATGAAATGGCCGTACCGTCAGTATGTCGAGCGTTATTCATCGCTACTTGAGCAACGGGTCCACGACCGCATGAAACAAGCGGCGGCGATGACGCCGGCCGACTATACGGCGCGTCTAGCTACCAGCACGCGCATGCGTAAGGAAGTTAAATCAATGCTCCGGGGCGTGGACGCGGTCATGACTCTCGCCGCCTCGGGGCCGGCACCGCTGGGACACCAGCATACCGGTAGCCGGACCTTCCTGGTCTATGCAACTTTCCTTGGTTTGCCCGCTTTTAGCCTGCCTTTGATGCGTGTCGAAGGGCTGCCGGTCGGCGTGCAGCTGATAGGCGCTGCAGGCAGGGATGGTGCGCTGTGCGGTCATGCGCGTTGGTTGATGCAATTGCTGGGACATTGAGCAGCATTGATGAATATTTTCGAAAATAACTGATTTTCACGACGAGTCAACACAATCCATGAGCAAACCTGTCATATGCATAGTCGGTACCGGCGGCACCATCGCCTCACGTTTTGATCCCGCCATCGGTGGCCATGTTTCGGCGGCCTCAGCACGCGATCTTGTCGAGGCCGTGCCGGAATTGTCGGAGATTGCCGAAATCCGTGTCGTCGAACACTCCAACATCAACAGTGCGCTGATGGATACGCAGACGGCTTTCGCATTGCGCGACACCCTGCGCCGGGTGCTGGCGGATGATGCTGTCGCTGGCGCCGTGGTCACCCATGGTACGGCGACACTGGAGGAATCGGCCTACCTGATGGACCTCACGCTGGGATCGAACAAGCCGGTGGTCTTCACTGGCGCGCAGCGCAATGCCGATGAAAAGGATCCCGACGGTCCGCGTAACCTGCTGTACGCGGCCATGATCGCCGCTGATCCTGAGGCACGTGGGCGCGGCGTGCTGGCGGCGCTGGCCGGACAGATTTACGCCGCCCGCGACGTCACCAAGGTCAATCCGGAAGTCGTGACCTGTTTCGGCGCACGCGATGGTGGACCAGTGGGTGCGGTGTCGAAGTATGGCGGCGTGAGCTTTTTCGCAATGCCGCAGCGACGCATTCATCTCGAGGTCGACCACGTCAAGCCGGAAGTGCATGTCATCAGGATGGTCCAGGGCGGCAGCGGCCTGCTGCTGCGCGCCTGCGTGCAGGCACGGGTCGACGGCATCGTGATCGAAGGCAGCGGTGGCGGCAATGTCAACCGTCCGCACTATGACGGGGTTTGTGCGGCGCTGGATGCCGGCATCCCGGTAATCGCCGGTGTACGTCTGGTTTCCGGCGCGCCGCATGCCGGCAAGGCTTACCCCGGTTCGTTCCAGAGCATGGTGAACAAGGGCGCCATTCCGTCCGGATTCCTCAGCGGGCTCAAGGCGCGCATCCTGCTGATGGTTGCGCTGGCGCAGACACAGGATCGCGAAGCACTGCGGGAAATATTCAGGCAGGCCGGCGGCTGAACTGGCGGCTCCACAGCCGGAAAACTTCGCCACGGATAGCCTGCAAAGGCTTTACAGGCGCTCGTCCATCCGGCGCAGCCGGTCGGCGATGACGCGCATCATCTGCAGGGCAAAATGCGGGGTTTGCTGCGCCAGGAACCTGAAGCGCCGTTCGTTGAGCTCACCCATTCCAGCAGGTCGACTTCGCCTTCAACAACGACGAACATCGTTTGACCGCCGATATCACCTTCCTTGAATACGGCCTGGCCCGCCGCAATGGCAAGGGTGTCTGCTTCGTTGCGGAGAATATCAATGGTGACCACGCGGCTTCCCCCGGCGCCAGCGGCTCAAATATGAACACGCTATAACAATCCTGTTACAGTTTTGTGGCTGATTCGAAAACTGGCCGGGAACCTGCGCGCCAGCCGGACCGTCTCAGAGCCAGAAGGCACAAAAGGAGGATGCCATGCAACGTATGATCTGGTGGTTGATCGTCCTGACAGGCGCCGCAATCCTTGGACTGATCGTCTGGAACGCATGGCGCACCATCGAGCAGCCCCCACTACCGGCGCCTGCGCCGCCGGCACCCGTGGCATCCGTGCCGCCTGCCGCTGCCGAGCCGGAAATCCGGCATCCGGTCCGGGAAACGCTCCCGGAGAAACCGCTGCCGGCGCTGGATACCAGCGACAGCACCATAAAAAACGCGCTGGTCGAGCTCTCCGGAAACAACAGCCTGGTTGATGCACTGCTGCTGTCGGGGTTCATCAGGCGCGTGGTTGCAACCATAGACAATCTGCCGGGACCGAAGATGGCGTCGCGGATCATGCCGGTGAAACGGGTTGCCGGTTCATTTGCGGTCAGCGGCGAAGAGGGGCGCTACGTAATCGCCACTGACAATGCGGCACGTTATGCGCATTACGTAAAACTCGCGGAGTCGATTGACGGCAGGAAACTCGCCGCATTTTATTTTCATTACTACCCGCTGTTCCAGCAGGCGTATCGCGAACTCGGTTATCCGAAGGGCCATTTCAATGACCGGCTGGTCGAAGTCATCGATCATCTGCTCGAAGCGCCGGAACTGCAGGCGCCGGTGGCGCTGGTCAGGCCCAAGGTGTTTTACCTGTATGCCGATCCCGAGCTTGAAGCACGTTCCGCGGGACAGAAAATCCTGATGCGCATGGGGCCGGCGCATGCCTTGAGAATCAAGGCCAAGTTGCGCGAAATCCGCGCCGCGATCGCGACGCTCCCGGACACGGCAGGCAATGCCCGCTAAGACGACTTGGCTGCGGGACAGCGGTATCAGAGCCTGATGGTCCCGCCGGTCCTGATCGAATTGATGATGGTTTCGAATGAGCCGATAGTGTCGACCATTTCGGCGGTGGTGATAGGGTAGGGGGCAATGCCCGCCACCGCATCGGCGAAGGCATCGATTTCCGCCAGCACAGAATCGATTTTCGGGAATTCCTTCACCTCGGTCTTGCCGCCCCTGAGCCGGATGATGGTGCGCGTTTCATCCAGCGCCTCGACCGAGCCTTCATCGCCGAACACATGTACGCGGAAATACAGCGGCGAGGCACGCACCGCGCCGAGAAAGCCGCTGATGCCGTTTCTGAATTTGAACAGCACCGATACGGTATCCCGCGGATCCGCGCCGGCACGGTGCGAAATGAATTGCGCGGTGATCTGTTCGGCGGGGCCGGCGATGTTGGCGAAGGCATCGAGGATGTGGATGCCGGTGCCGGTCATGCCGGCACCGGGTGTTTCGCTGGGCAGGTCGCGCCAGGGCGCGAAAAACTTGCTCGAATGTTCGTTGGAATAATGGCCCTCGACGTGCATGATCCTCCCGAGCGCGCCACTGGCGACAACGCGGCGCAGTTCGGTGCACGACGGCCAGAAACGCTTGTTCTGGCCCACGCCCAGCGGCACACCGGCCTTGCTGCAGGCAGCGACCGCGCGTTCGGCGTCCGCCCGTGTCAGCGACAGCGGTTTTTCGCAGAATACCGCCTTGCCGGCGGCTGCAACCTGCATCACCTGCCGGCAATGCAGGGAGTGCGGCGTCGCCAGCACCACGGCCTGCACGGCAGGGTCGGACAGCGCTTCTTCAAGCGTGGCGGACAGGCGAAACCCCTTGCTCTGCGCATAATCGCGCGTCGCATCCAGTTCCTGGGTGACGCCATGCACGAAGCGGAGTTTCCGGCTCTTGCCCTGCACTGCATCGGCAATGCTTTTGCCCCACCACCCAAGTCCGACGATCGCTGCGTTTATCATAAAATAATTAATAAAAACAAATACTTATAAGTTGATGTGAAGGAGTGCAGATGATCAGCCACTGTCGGGCAAGGTCGTAATGCCGGCATAGCGGCCGCGGAAGTATCCCAGGGCCGGGCGCTCGCTGTAACTGTATTTCAGCACGTGGCCGATGAATATCACGTGGTCGCCGCTGTAATGACGTGCCTCGGTACGGCATTCAAACTGCGCCGCAACGCCTTCGATCAGTGGCATGCCGCTGCTGCCCAGGCAGTATGCGACCCCTTCGAACTTGTTGGGCATCGGACGGGCGAAGCGCTGCGACAGCGCGATCTGGTCCTGTGCAAGCACGTTGACCGCAAAGTGCGTGGCCTGCAGGAAATTCGGCAAATTGGGTGAGCGCAGCGACAGGCTCCACAGCACCAGTGGCGGTGACAGCGATACCGAACTGAAGGAGTTTGCCGTGAGGCCGATGGGGTCGCCTGCCGATGTTCTGGTGGTGACGATGGTCACACCGGTGGCAAACAGTCCAAGCGCATTGCGGAAATCCCGTGGATCGTGCTCCGCGTTGCCCGGCGTCGAAGGGATATCGGCCATCGTGCTACAGCGTGGGCAGGTCGGTGGCGATACCGAGCAGCGATTTGCCGGCCATCGTGGTGGCGATGTCCCAGGCCAGCGCGTGATGGCTGTTGGCAGCATGGACATCCCGGAAGGAGCGCTGGATCACCTGCTGGTTGTAGAGGAACTCGCCACCCCCGGCGCCGAACAGCAGATCGACAGCCTCGGTGCAGAGATGGGCGGCATAGGCGCCGTCACGCCGCAGGCGGATTTTCTGCTCCTGCGAGGGGACTGCGGTGGCGGCAATGGCCATGGCCTCGCGGCAGCTGCCCATCAGTATGCGTTCGGCCGCGGACACCGCCGCTGCCGCATGGCCGAGGCGTGCCTGGGTCGTCGCGTAATCGGCGAGCAGCGTCGTCGAATAAGCGGTAATGCGGTGGCGAATGTCCTCGGCGAACACCTCCAGCGCACCCTGGGCAATGCCCAGCGCCGCGCCGGCGACCACGTACGGAAACATGTCGAATACGGCGAGCCGGTAAAGCGGCGCCGTTTCGCCACCGGCACCGACGCCGCCTTTCATGCGATCGACGGCCAGCGCGCGATGGGCGGGTATGAAAATTTCGCTGACTTCGACATCCTTGCTGCCGGTGCCGCGCAGCCCGGCGACATGCCAGGTGTCGATGATCCTGTAGTCCGACTTCGGCACCAAGAATACGTGGTATTCGGGCAGTTCGCCTTCGGCACTGTGAACGATGCCGCCCAGCATGCACCAGTCGCAGGCGTCGATGCCGCTGGAGAATTTCCAGTGTCCGGAAAGCCGGAAGCCGTGGCCGTCACGCTCGGCGTGGCCGGCGGGAAACATCAGGGCCGAGCCGACCAGTGCATCGGCAGAAGGCCCCCAGATCTCGTCCTGAGCATCGCGCGGCCACAGCGCAAGCATCCAGTGGTGGTTGGCGAGATTGGCCAGCACCCAGGCGGTTGAACCGCAACCGCGGCCGATGATCGCGGTCAGCTCGACAATGGCTTCATACGACAGCTCGCTGCCGCCGACGCGCTTCGGCTGCAGCATGCGGAACAGTCCGCTGGCATGCAGGTCGCGCAGCGTGTCGTCCGGAATGCGCCGCAGCTCTTCGGTGCGCGGTGCGCGCTCGCGCAGCACCGGCACCAGCGTCTGCGCCCGGGCGACGAGGTCGGCATGGCCGGGCTGGGTGGCAGCTGTGGTCATCGCCTGGCGGCTTCCGCTCAGGACTCGACGTTGACGATCCGGCCGCTGGCGGCCGACTTGAAAATGGCCTCCAGCGCCGAGATGTTGGCGATCATCTGCGACTGCGGAACCGGGTAGGGCGCGCGGCCTTCCGCGGCGTCGGCGAAGGCCTCGAGATTGGCCAGCACATTGGGTGCGGGCGGGTACTCGCGGGTTTCCCTTTCACGGTCACGGATCACCTTGGTGAAAGTCCAGCCGGTCGGTTTCTCGGGGTGGGTCTTGTCGCGCACCTCGACCCAGCCCTTGCTGCCGTACACCGCGAAGCGGCCGTCGAATGGCGTGGCAAGGATGGCCGTGATCAGGGCATGGCCGCCGTTGCGGAAGGACGCGAGGATGGCCAGCGTGTCGCCGTTGACCAGCTGGCTGCCCAGCTGCTTGACGCTGGCAAACACGCGTTCTGCCTCGCCGAAAACGCCGACTGAGAGATCGAGCAGGTGGATGCCGGTCGCGGTCATCGGGCCGGCCGGCGCTTCCTTGCCGGAGAGTCGCCAGTTGTCGGATGCCAGCGTCAGGAATTTGTCCTGGCTGAAATTGGCCTCGACCTGAAGCGGCACGCCGATCTCGCCTGATTTGACGACCTTCATCAGTTCTATGATCGGCGGTTCGAAACGACGCTCGTGGCCCACGGCCAGTGCCACCTTGTTGTCATTGACCGCCTTGATCGCGCGCAGAACGTCGGCGCGGGTCATCGACAGCGGCTTTTCGCAGAACACGTGTTTTCCGGCATTGGCCGCGGCAACGATCTGGTCGGTGTGCTGGGTATGCGGTGTGCAGAGCACAATGCCATGGATGGACGGATCCTTCAGCACTTCATCAAAGCTGGTGATGACCTTGACGCCATGTTCCTTCGCGAAATCCGCGATGCCGGCGGCATTGATCTCGACTACGGTGCTGACGCTGATTTTCCTGCTGGTCTTGAGCAGGGGGACAATGATCTTGCCCCACCAGCCCATGCCGACGACGGCGACATTGAACAAGCTGTTTCTCCTTCGGTATTTCAGTTGCGGATCAGGCAGCCTTGCTGCTGCCCTTGGCGATGGCGGCGTTGACCAGGGGCATCACTTTCTCGGCGAGCAGCTCCATCGAGCGCTTGCCGAGCTTCGGATCCATCCAGTCATGACAGGCATATACCAGTGTGCCGAAATCGCCGACCTTTTCGCGGAAGGCAAGGATCTGGTCGACGACGCTGTTGACGGTGCCGGCGATCACCAGCTGGTCGGTGACATATTCCGGGGTGATCGCAGAGTCCGGCATGCTCTGGTCGACCTTGAACAGGTTGCCGCGGTTGCCGAAGCCGACCAGTTTGCGCACCAGTTGCTTGAAATAGAAATGGTAGGGGCCTTCGGCCGACTTGCCGTAGCGCTGGGCGGTGGCCTCGTCTTCGGCGACAAAAATGCTCTTGGCGATGCGCCAGTCGGCGGGATCCGCGACCTGGCCGATGTTCTTCTTGCCCTCGACATAATTGGGCCAGTGCGTCTTCACCCATTCGGGCATCAGGAAGTTCGCCGAGATCGGCAGCCAGCCGCGTTCGGCCATCGCGGTGACACCCTTGGAGTAGGGCGCAACCACGGTACCGACGATGGGCGGGTGCGGCTTCTGGAAGGGCTTGAGGATGATGCCCTGGCCGATCTCCGGGATCATCGTCTTCTCGGTGCTGACCTTCCAGAACTTGCCTTCCAGGTTGTACGGAGGCTCCGATTCCCAGATCTTGAGCACCATGTTGATGCCCTCGATGAACATCGCCGTGCGGTCGTTGCCGAGGTTGCCGAAAACCTCCGCGTCGGACATCAGCCCGCCCGGGCTGATACCCATCATGAAACGGCCTTCGAGCATGTTGTCGAGCATCGCCACCTGGGCGGCGATTGCCGCCGGATGTGAGTTCGGAATGTTGATGGTGCCGGTGCCAAGCTTGATGCGCTTGGTCTCGGAAATCAGCGATGCAAGAAAAGTCATGCAATGGGTTACCGTTTCCGCGGCATCGGTGACGTGTTCGCCGACATAGGCTTCCTCGAAGCCCAGCCTGTCGGCCAGGATGATGGCCTCGCGGTCTTCGCGCAGGGATTGAGGATAGCTTTTCCCCGGCGGGTGAAGCGGCATCATGAAGGTGGCGAGTTTCATCCTGGCTGTCCTGGCTGGTTGATCTTTCGAAAGCGGCGGGTGAGCCGTCTTATTCGGTCCGGATATTGTTGTCGCGGATCGCCTTGGCAAAGCGGTCGGTTTCGCTTTTCACGAAGGCGCGGAAATCCGCGGGGTCCTTGCTGGTGATCGCTGCGACGCCGCTGTCACCGAGTTTCTTCAGGACGTCCGGATTCTTCATCGACGCCTGTCCGGCCTTGAACAGGGCATTCACGATATTGGCCGGCGCGCCCTTGGGCACGAAGATGCCCTGCCAGGAACCCACCACCATGTTGAAACCCTGTTCGCGCATCGTCGGCGCCTCGGGCATCGCCTGGCTGCGCTCGGGCGCGATGATGCCCAGCATCCGCAGGCGGCCCTGCTTGGCAAAATTGACAGTGGAGCTGAATGTAGCCATCAGCCACTGCACCTCGTTGCCCAACAAACCGATCGTGGCGGGACCTGCACCGCCCTTGTACGGGATCATGGTCGCCTTGGTGCCGGACAGGTTGAGGAACATCAGCGCTTCCAGCGTGTTCGCGCTGCTGGGTGCGGCGGCGCCGAAATTCAGCTTGCCGGGATTGGCCTTCATGTGTGCCACGAGTTCCTTCACCGTCTTTGCCGGTACCGAGGGGTGGGAAACAAGGCTGCCCGGCACGTCGACGACCTGGGTGATCGGAATCAGGTCGACCAGCGGCTTGAACTGGAACTTGGTGTAGTAGACCGGGTTGATCGCCATCGTGCCGACGTTGCCTAGCAGTATGTTGTAGCCGTCGGGAGTCGCACGCGCCGCGGTTTCGACGCCGATGTTGCCGGAAGCGCCGGGGCGGTTGTCCACCACTATGGTCTGCTTCAGTTGTTCCGCAAGCGCCGGTTGGATGATGCGGCCGACGAAGTCGGACGCCCCGCCCGGCGCGAAGGGCACGATCATGCGGATCGGGCGGTTGGGATAGCCCTCCGCGCTGAGTGCGGGAGCGCAGACCACCATCGACAGCGCTGTGGCCATGGCAAGGCGTTTCAGGTTGCACTTCATGATTTCTCTCCTTTGGTTATAACTATATGTTTTTATTAAACTTTTTCATCGCCGGGTGCGATGGGTAACGACACCGGCCGCTTCAGTTTTGCCGACAGGTCTATGGCCTTGGTCAGCATCAACCGATTATGGCCTTCCGCCGCAGTGGCGTGCTGCGTCGGAACACCCAGTGAGACGCGATTCAACCACGAATTGGTCTCTTCACGCATCGGCCCGCGCAATTCGCCCAGCGCCATGTCACCGACCGGGTAACTGGTCAGGAAGTCGACGTGGCGGCGCTTGTCCGGTGCATAGCCTTCGCTCTGGATCAGATTGGTGGCGAGCACGATGTCGCGGTGGGTGTCGTCAATGGTCAGCACGCCTTCGGTGCCGACCGCGCCGACTTCCAGGCTGTAAACCGCACCGGGCCAGATCTCGGGCAGCGCCCAGGAGATCACGCCGTGGTAAATCGCGCCGTCGTCGAAAGAGATCGTGTAGCCGGTGCCGTCGACGCCCTGCCAGGTCGGGCCCAGCGCCTTGTTGACCGAGCGCGCATACACCTCTACCGGCTTTTTGGCTTCCATCAGCCACATCACCACGTCCAGGGCATGGGTGCCGGAAATGACCATCGGCGTCACTTCCGCGCGATTGTCGCTGCGCTTGTAGTTGTCGATGGCGACCAGGCGGTTCATGAAAGCGCGGGAGGTGACCATTGTCACGTCGCCCAGCGAACCTGTGCGCACCTTTTCCTTGGCCACCAGCCAGCGGCGGCGGAAGCGCTGCGTATAGCCGATCACCGCGTCGGCGCCGTGCTTTTCGATCGCGGCCAGCGTCTGCGCCGACTCTCCGAGATCGGTGGCGAGCGGCTTTTCGATCAGCATCGGCAGCTTGCGTTCCGCCGCCATGATCACCGGATCGACATGCAGATGCTCGTCGGTGCATACCGCCACCGCATTGACTTCCGGACGGGCCAGCAGCTCGCGGAAGTCGGTGGTGACGAAATCGCCGCCGCATTTCTCGCGGACGATCTCGCCGCGTTCGGGATTGATTTCAGCAATGCCGATCCATCCCACCTCGGGATGGCGGGCGGCGAGTTCGGCGCGGATCAGGCCGACGCGGCCGGCACCGATGATGGCAAGTCCGATTTTCTTGGGGTTTTTCTTCATTGTCGAATCCAGTTCAAAAAAACAAGTTCAGGAGCCTGGCCACAGAGTTCACAGAGAAAACCATTTCCCATTTCCTTGATCATCATTCCGGCGAAAGCCGGAAGGTGCATTCACGTTTGAAGTGCAACAGTTTAAGGCCTGCACAGAAG
>CAYSQJ010000011.1:76811-79905 GCA_964433345.1 uncultured Bordetella sp. | reverse complement strand
GTGCTGGGTCGATTGTCTATCAGCGGCTCGTGCGGCCAGTTGTTGGTATAGGTGACCTTCTCGCCGGGCCGGTTGGTGGCGGCCGCCCAAGCCGTCCAGAAGAAGAAATGCGAGAGCTGCTCGCGCCGCCCGGGGTCGGGCAGCGTGTTCTCCTTCATCGCGAAACTCTCCCGGCTCTTGCGCAGGCCCTGGTCATCGGAAAACAGCCGATCGTAATATTTCGCCGTGATCGCCATCGCCTTGGCGCGGCGTTCCGAAACCTGCAGTTCGCCGCTTGAAGCATCGACCCGATTCGTGCGGTACTCCAACTTGAGCTGCTCACGCAGCATCGACTGGTGCCCGGCATCCAGATTGGCATAAGGCATGCCCTGCATCTCGTGGGCCGCAAGGTCCAGCCAGGCCGTCAGTTCACGATGCAACCAGTCTGCGGTCCAGTCCGGTGCCTGATAGGCGCCATGGCCCCAGATCGAACCGAGTTGCATGCCGCCGACGGACTGCCAAGCCGTCTGGCCGTCCACGATGTCCTTCTCCGAGAAAAGCACCCTGCCATCGGGCGCGATTACCTTCGCGGGAATCGGCGGAGCCTGTCGGTAAATCTCGCCGCCGAAGTAACCCAACAGGGTAAAAGTAACCGCCAGGATGGCGATCAGCGTGAACCACAACTTGCGATAAGGCCCCATGTAAATCCCTTTTCTCAGAATCGGTGTTTCTTGTGATGCATTGGCGATGATCGCCGTCCACCCCTCGTTCAGGAATCCGGGTTGCCGGCAACTCCCTCGAACAAGATGTTATTTTCGAGATGAATGTGATCCATCAAGTCATCACGCAAGGTCCGCAGCCCCAAATACAGCGCGCGCCAAGTGTTGCATGCATCCCGCGGCAGCGTAATGTCATGGGTCAACATCGCAAGGCGCTGCAGGGCCTCTCCATGCTGTTCATGCTCCATGCGCATGACGCTGATCGGCCCCAAAGGCATCGCCCCGCTGCCACTTCGGAGTATCGGGAACAGCAGCTGTTCCTCTTTTTGCATATGACTTTCCAGCTCCTGCTGCATTTCTGTCAGGTGTTCGGCCAGTCCGGCGGGACTGTCCGGCCGCTCGCCATGTACCTGCTCGACGCGCCTGGCGAGCCTGATCAGCTCGGGCAATTGTTCGCGGTGCACTTCATGGTAGCGACGGAGGATATGGTCGATTAGGTCGCCGGCCGGGGCAGCCGCCCAATTGCGCTCACCGGCTTGTGCAAAAGACTGCAACCTGGACAGGCGCTCGGCAATTGCGCCGGCATCCAGCCCCCGGGCTGCTGCTGCCTCGCGCAGACTGTGTTTGCCACCGCAGCAAAAATCGAGACGGTTCTCATGAAACACGCGGGTGGCGCCGGCGATTCTGCGGGCCAGTTGCCCTATGGATTGATCGATCAGATCCGTGTTCATTAATTTCTCCGATAGAAGTCGCATATGATTATGCGAAATGCATGCCAGATATAAACCCCTTTAAAAATAATGCGTTATATAATTGCGGGTGAATAAAACCCTTATTTGATATGGTCATATAAACCCCAATGCGGTAAAAATAACCATGTTTGAGCAATTGCTGCTGACCGATCTCGTCACTGACCTCCCTCAAGCCATCCGCTTGCAGCGCCTTGTCAGCACCTTGCGCGCCCATTTCCGCTGCGATGCCGTCGCATTGCTGCAACTGGATAACGATCACTTGCGGCCCATCGCCACCGAAGGACTCGCACGCGAAGCACTGGGCCGACGCTTCGCCGTAAGCCAGCATCCGCGCCTCGCCGCGATCCTCGCGCGCCGAGGAATCACCAGTTTCGATCACGACAGCGTCCTGCCCGATCCGTACGATGGTCTGATCGATGACCGCGCGGGCGAGCCGCTGCCGGTTCACGATTGCATGGGAGCGCGGCTCCATACCGAAGGTCGCCTGTGGGGTGTCATCACGCTGGATGCCCTGGAAGCCACCGCCTTCGACGCGGACACCAAAGCCGAACTTGAGCGTTTCCTCGTCCTGATCGAGGCCACGATCCGTGTTACCCGGCTGGAAACCGAAATCCGGGCCCTGCGAATTTCCCGAAATTCAGACGCGCTGCCGGACGCGTCGCTGCTCGAGGATTGCAGAATCATCGGACAAAGCGATGCCATCAACCAGGTTCTGCATGAGCTGGCCGTCGTCGCCGATACGGAGCTCCCCGTCCTGTTGTCCGGGGAAACCGGGGTCGGCAAAGAACTGTTCGCGCACCGGCTGCACCAGCTGTCCCGACGACGGGATCGGATTCTGGTGCACGTGAACTGCGCCGCACTGCCGGAATCCCTCGCTGAAAGCGAGCTGTTCGGTCACGTCAAGGGCGCTTTCTCAGGCGCCGCTGGTGATCGCCCGGGGCGGTTCGAGGCCGCCGATGGTGGCACGCTGTTCCTCGATGAGGTCGGAGAGCTGCCGCTGGCCATCCAGGCCAAACTCCTGCGCACGCTGCAAAACGGCGAAATCCAGCGCCTGGGGGCCGATCAACCCCGACATGTCAATGTCCGCGTGATTGCAGCCACCAACCGTAATCTGAGAGAACATGTGCGCGACGGGTCGTTCCGCCCTGATCTGTATCACCGACTCTCGGTCTACCCGATACCGATTCCGGCGTTGCGGGATCGAAACGAGGACGTTCCGATGCTGGCCGGGCATTTCCTCGAACTGAACAGGGCGCGTCTGGGACTGCGCAGCCTGCGCCTGTCCCCGGAGGCGGAGGACGCATTGAAGTGCTATCACTGGCCGGGCAACGTGCGCGAACTCGAGCATGTCATCAGCCGCGCGGCGCTCAAGGCCATCAGCCAGGGAGTCAACCGCAACGAAATCGTGACCCTCGGCCCCGACCTGCTGAACCTCGACAGCCCCGCCCCGCCACCATCAAGCACCGCCGGCAAGCCGGAAGTCGAGATCGCCGCCATGCCGGCGGGCATGTCACTCCGCGATGCCGTCGTTGCCTGCCAGCGTCAGGCCATACGTCAGGCGCTCGCAGCGCAAGATGACAACTGGGCCCGGGCTGCGCAGCAATTGGATCTCGATCCCAGCAATCTGCACAAGCTGGCCCGGCG
>CAYSQJ010000011.1:0-76711 GCA_964433345.1 uncultured Bordetella sp. | reverse complement strand
GTGATCGCCGACAAGTTCGAAGGCAAGCGCCTCAACACGCCGAACGACCTCGCGATCGATCGCAAGGGCCGCATCTGGTTCACCAATCCCTGGAACGACGGCAACATCGACAAGACCGAGAAGGAGGAGCTAGACAACCGTTCGGTCTACCGCCTCGATCCGCAGAAGGATGGTTCCTACTCGATCACCCGGGTCGTCTTCGACACCACCCAGCCCAACGGCATCCTGGTGTCGCAAGACCAGAGCACGCTCTATGTCGCCGAAAGCAGTTTCACCGCCGGCATCGCGCGCGAGCTGCGCGCCTATCCGATACGCGATGACGGCAGCCTGGGCCCGTACAAAACGCTGTTCACCTGGGGCGAGGACTATCGCGGCATCCACCGCGGCATTGACGGGATGACGCTGGACAGCGAAGGCAACATCGTCGCCACCGCGGGCTGGGAAGTGTCCGGACCGGGACCGATGATTTACGTGTTCTCGCCGACCGGCCGCGTGCTCGAAACCCATCCCGTGCCCTGCAACCGCCCGACCAACTGCTGCTTCGGCGGGCCGGACATCAGTACGCTGTTCGTCACCAGCACCGACGGCCATCTGTTCCGCGCGGAAACCGGGCGCATCGGCTGGGCGATGTATCCCTGAGGTGAATACAAAACTGCCGGGCGCTGCGGTGACGCCCGGAATGTGTTGCAAGCGGTTTCATTTTCCATGATGCGGATTCACCCTCAAGTACTGACTCTCCGTGCAGCCGGCGGTAAAATGTAGGCCTTTACAACCCGCCGTTTTTTGCGAAGTTTCAAATCATGGATTTCAAGTTCACTCCCGAGCAGGAACAGTTCCGCGACGCCGTGCGCGGTTTTGCCGAGCGCCATCTGCGTGATGGCGCGCTGAAGCGCGCGCACCAGGAAGAACATCCCTGGGATGTCGCAAAGCTGATGGCCGAGCAGGGCCTGATGGGCATCACGATGAAGGAAGAGGACGGTGGCCAGGGCGGCTCGCTGATGGATGCCATCATCGCCATCGAGACCATCGCCTCGATCTGCCCGCGCAGCGCGGACGTGATCCAGGCCGGCAACTTCGGACCGGTGCGCGTGCTCGCCGAATACGGCACGCCGGACCAGAAAAAGCGCTACCTCGACAAGATCCTCGCCGGTGAATCGGTGATCACCGTCGGCATGACCGAACCGGAAGCCGGCTCCGCGGTGACCGATCTCAAGACCACCGCCACCCCCGATGGCGAGGGCTACCGCATCAACGGCGTCAAGGTATTCCAGACCCACGCCTCCTATGCCGACGTGATGCTGACCTATGTGCGCTTCGGTCCCGGCGTCGGCGGCATCGGCTCGGTACTGATCCCGCGCGATGCGGAAGGCTTCAAGCAGGGCGCGCCGGCGAAATTCCTCAACGGCGAGGAATGGGTGCAGACCTACCTCGACAACGTCTACGTCGGCCCCGAGAACGTGATGCTGAAGGAAGGCGGATTCAAGAAGCAGATCGCCGGCTTCAACGTCGAGCGCATCGGCAACACTGCGCGTTCGCTGGCCTTCGGCCGCTACGCCTACAACGTCGCCCGCGAATGGGCGATGCAGCGCAAGCAGTTCGGACGTCTGTTGTGCGAATTCCAGGGCCTGCAGTGGAAGTTCGCCGACATGAAAATGAAGCTCGACGCCGGGCAGCTGCTGCTCTACAAGGCGGCGGTCAACGCCGACAACGGCATCCCCTCGGCCGATGACACCGCGATCGCCAAGGCTTTCTGCAACCAGGCCGGCTTCGACATCTGCAATGAAGCGATGCAGATCATGGGCGGCATGGGCTACACCGACGAATCGCTGGTCGAGTACTGCTTCCGCAAGTGCCGCGGCTGGATGATCGCCGGCGGCTCGATCGAGATCCTGAAAAACCGCATCGCCGAAGGCATTTTCGAACGCAGCTTCTCGCAGCGGCCGCCTAAGCAGTGAAAAGTAAGGTGTGAGGGGTCAGGAGTTAACCCGCCGCGTCTGCTCCGCCCCTCACTCTTTACGCCTCACGCCTCACTTGTTAAATCCATGGCTACCAACAAACTCTATCAAGCCGTCTTTGACCCCCGCTCCATCGCGCTGATCGGCGCTTCGAGCGACGAAAAGAAAAACACCTCGCGCCCGCAGCGCTACCTGAAGCGCCACGGTTACCAGGGCAAGCTGATCCCGGTGAATCCGGGCCGTGACGAGGTTTTCGGCGAGAAGGCCTATCCGGATGTGCTGTCGATTCCGGGTGAAGTCGACCATGCCTTCGTGATGGTGCCGGCGAAAGCGGTACCGGCGGCGCTGAAACAGTGCGTCGAGAAAAAGATCCCGGTGGTCACCGTCTACAGCGACGGTTTCGCCGAAACCGGCGAGACCGGCCGCGCGAAGCAGCAGGAACTCAACGACATCATCCGCGGCAGCCAGACGCGGCTGGTAGGACCCAACTGCATCGGCCTGCTGAGCACCCAGACCCACCTCGCGCTGTCGGTCAACGCGGTGCTGGAAAAACTCGACATCACCCCCGGCGGCCTGGCGATCGTGTCCCAGTCCGGCAGCATGATGGGCGGCCTGATGTCGCGCGGGCTGGGCCGCGGTGTCGGTTTCTCGAAACTGATTTCTGTCGGCAACGAAGCCGACCTCGGCGTCGGCGAGCTGGCCGGCCTGCTGGTCGATGATCCGCACACCCAGGCGATCCTGCTGTTCATGGAAACCATCCGCGACGCGCCGCACCTTGCCGAGGCTGCGCGCCGCGCCTATGCGGTCAACAAGCCGGTGATCGTCTACAAGCTGGGCCGTTCCGAAGTGGGCCAGGACCTCGCCGCCTCGCATACCGGCGCGATGGCCGGCGCCGATGAGGCTGTCGACGCCTTCTTCAAGGCCCACGGCATGCTGCGCGTGGATACGCTGGAAGCGCTGTTCGAACTGCCGGCGCTGGTGCAGGGCCGCAAGCCGAACAAGCAGCATCGCGTTGCGGCGATGACCACCACCGGCGGCGGCGCAGCCTGCGTGGTCGACCGCATCGGCACCTACGGCGTCGATGTCGTCGGGCCCACCGATGCCCTGGTTGCGGCACTGGCGCAGAAAAACATCACCATCAGCAAGTCGCGCATCACCGACCTGACGCTGGCCGGCGCCAAAAAGGAAATCTACGGTGGGGTATTGAATGCCCTGCTCGCCTCCGACCACTGCGATCTGGTGCTGGCCGTCGCCGGCAGCTCGGCGCAGTTCCAGCCGCAGATCGCGGTGGAGCCGCTGGTCGAGGCCGACCGCCGCGACAAGGCGATTGCGGTATTCCTCGCACCCCATGCCGAAGCCTCGCTGAAACTGCTGGCGCAGGCCGGCATCGCCGGCTTCCGCACCCCGGAGTCCTGCGCCGATTCGATCCGTGCCTGGAAACAGTGGGTGCCGCCGGTCGACATCCCCGAGGCCGATGCGCAGAAATGTGCCGCAGCCGGCGCGCTGCTGAAGGCCGCCACAGGCAAGCAGTTGAACGAGCAGCAGGCCTGCGCGGTATTCGGCGCGCTGGGAGTGCCGCAGGCGCAGACCGCAGTGATGGCCGACGCCAACGCGAAAGTCGAGATATCCTACCCGGTGGTGGCGAAGATCCTGTCGCCGGACATCGCGCACAAGACCGACGCCGGCGGCGTGCTGCTCAACATCGGCGATGCCGCGCAGCTGAAACAGGCGGCCGAAAAGATTTTCGCCAACGTGAAGGCCAAACATCCGCAGGCGAAGCTCAACGGCATCCTGGTGCAGCGCATGGAACGCGGACTGGCCGAGGTCATCGTCGGTTTCAAGCGCGACCCGCAGGTCGGCCCGCTGGTGGTGATCGGCGTCGGCGGCGTGCTGGCCGAAATCTACAAGGACTTCGCGATGCGCCTGGCGCCGGTAACCCCGGAAACCGCGCTGCAGATGATCGAGGAGGTCAAGGGCCTCGCGGTGATCCGCGGTTACCGCGGGATGACGAAGGGCGACTGCAAGGCGCTGGCCGCTGCAGTGGCCGCGTTCTCGCAACTCGCCGCTTTCGAGGACATCGCCGAAGCCGAGATCAACCCGCTGATCGTCAGGAAGGAAGGCGAAGGCGTGGTGGCGGTGGACGGGCTGATCGTCCGCCGCTGAGCAGGAAACCCGCAGTACTGGCACAGTCACGACACACCGAGCCGAACGGAGGAGATCCATCATGCTGCTGCAACAACTGGCCGATTACGCCATCCGCGAACAGACTTCGAAACTGCCGCCGCAGGTCATCCACCACGCCAAGCGCGCGGTGATCGACTGGTACGCGGCGCTGCTGCCGGGCAGCATCGTCAACCCGGCGAAACTGATGGAAGAAGCCTTTGCCGAGGACCTCGACCGCGGCCGCGCGCGCCTCGCCACCGGCCGCCGCGCTACGCTGCGCGCCGCGGCGCTGATCAACGGCGCGGCTTCGCACTCGGTCGAATTCGACGACATCTACCGCGACGCCGGCTACCACCCGGGCAGCCCGACCATCTCGGCAGCTCTGGCTGCGGCCCAGGCCAGTGGCGTCAGCGGTGACCGTTTCCTGCGCGGCGTGATCGTCGGTTACGAAATCTCGACCCGCATCGGCGAGGCGGTGATGCCCTCGCATTACAAGTACTGGCACACCACCGGCACCGTCGGCTCCTTCGGCGCAGCCGCCGCCGCCGCGACCATCCTTGGCGCCAACAAGGAACAGTTCATGCACGCCCTGGCGACGGTCGGCAGCTTCGCCTCCGGGCTGCAGCAGGCCTTCCGATCGCAGGCGATGACCAAGCCGCTGCACGGCGGCCACGCGGCGGATGCCGGCTGCTGGGCGGCGATGGCGGCGATGAAGGGCCTCACCGGCGCGCTGGACATGCTGGAGGGTGAGGTCGGCTTCGGCAATGCGATGAGCGTGAACCCGGACTGGAGCAAGGCGACGAAAGGCCTCGGCACCGATTACCACATCAACCAGATGACCTTCAAAAACCACGGCTGCTGCGGCCACACCTTCCCGTCGATCGACGGCGCGTTGCATTTGCAGAAGCAGCACGGCTTTACGCACAAGGATGTGAAGAAAATCCGCCTGCACACCTACAAGGCCGGCCTCAACATCATCGACAACAACAATCCCGAAGGCGAATACCAGGCCAAGTTCAGCATCCAGTACACGGTCGCCCATGCGCTGGTGCGCGGGAGTGTGCGCCTGAACGCCTTCGACCCTGATCACCTGAACGATCCGGACGTGCGCGCGCTGCTGAAAAAAATCGAGCCGATCGCCGACCCGGACATTTCGGCGGGTTACCCCAACCGCCGCGAGTCGCGCGTGGAAATCGAACTCAACGACGGCCGCAAGCTGGAACATTTCCAGCCCTACCGCAAGGGCGATCCCGAGCTGCCGCTGACCGACGAGGAACTGAACGACAAGTTCACCGAGCTCGCCGAACCGGTGCTGGGCAAGGCCGCCGCCGCATCGCTGCTGAAGCAGCTGTGGGATACCGAGAAACTGGCCAGCGTCGATTACGACACCGGCGCCGGCGCGAAACGCGCGGCAGGCTGAACCGCTGCACGACCCGCCCGGCGCGATGCCGGGCGGCGCCTCAATCGGGCCTTGCGCCCGAAGCCTTGATCACCTTGCCCCACTTCGCGACTTCGGCGGCCAGGTATTTCTGCGCCGCCTCGATGCCGGTATGCGCAGTCTCAAGCCCCTGCGCCGAAAACTGCTCTCTCACCACAGGCATTTCCGCAATCTTCTTCAGTTCGCCGTTGAGGCGCGCCATCACCGCCTTGGGCACGCCGGCAGGCACCACCAGCGCATACCAGGTGGTGAAGTCGTAACCGGCAACGCCGGATTCGATCATCGTCGGCACCTCCGGGAAAAACGCCGAGCGCTTGACGGTCGTCGCCGCCAGCGGCCGCAGCTTGCCCGATTTCAGGTGCGGCAGCGCCGAGGCCATGGTCGAGATGATGAACTCGGTGCGCCCGCCCATCAGGTCGACCAGGGCCGGTCCCAGACCCTTGTACGGGATGTGGGTCATTTTCGTACCCGTGCTGAGCTGCAGCAATTCAGTGGCGAGATGCGAGGCGGTGCCGACACCGCCGGAGCCATAGTTGACACCACCGGGTTTCGCACGCGCCTGATCGAGCAACTCCTTCACGTTCTTCGACTTCACCCCGGGATGCACGACCAGGATGTTCGGCTGGCGGCCGATGATCGACACCGGCGACAGCTGACGCAGCGTGTCATAGGGCAGCTTCGGAATCAGCGTCGCATTGACCGCGAGACTGATGTTGTTGACCAGCATGGTATGGCCGTCGGGCGGCGCCTTGGCCGCCATGTCGGTACCTATGGTGCCGCCGGCACCGCCGCGGTTGTCGACCACCACCGTCTGCTTCAGTCCCTCGGCGAGCCTCAGGGCGACAATGCGGCCGACGATATCGTTGCCGCCGCCCGGCGGGAAAGGCACGATGAAGCGGATCGGGCGGGCAGGATAGGTTTCTGCAGCAGCGGCAAATGCCGGTGCCGGCAGAAGCAGGCTGCAGACCGCAGCCACGAGAGTCAGCATTCGGTTCATGTCTTGTCCTTCGATCGTTTTCGAGTTGCCGCAGATGCGGACGACCCGTCTTGATATGTGAAAGGCGTTGCAGCAATATGACAGACATCCGGCCTCCATGCAGCAAAATGCCCGCAGTGCGGAGGTAATCATAAGGACAAAAAGACCAACATGAGCGGCGACTTCATTGAAATCTGCATCCGCCTGACCGGCGCGCTGGGCGTAGGCGCCCTGATTGGCCTTGAACGCAGCTATCGCGGCCGCCCCGCCGGCTTCCGCACCCACGCGCTGGTCTGCGTCGCCTCCAGCCTGCTGATGCTGGTCACCGTCTACGAAAGCCAGTGGTTCCAGCCAGACGGCAACTCGCGGGTCGTGGTCGACCCCACGCGCATGGCGCAGGGCATCATGACCGGCATCGGTTTCCTCGGTGCCGGGGTGATCATGAAGGAAGGGGCATCGGTGCGCGGACTGACCACCGCGGCCTCGATCTGGATCACCTCGGCCATCGGCATCCTGGTCGGCATCGGCTTCTACCTGCCCGCTGCGCTGGCCACGGTCTTGACGCTCGCGACGCTGTCAGGCTTCCGCTGGATCGAGGGCAGGATGCGCACCGAGCAGTACGCGATTTTCAGCGTGCGTGTGCAACGCGGCCACGAGATGGGCGAAGACGAGTTGCGCAGGCTGGTCGCCGAGCATGATTTCACGGTTGCCCGCGTAACCTATCGCCTGCGCGACCATGGCGAGAACTTCGAATACCGCATGGTGCTGCGCACGCTCGACACCCGCAACCTGCGCGCGCTGGCGGCGACGCTGTCAAGCATGGAAGCGGTCAAGGGTTTCCAGATCACCCCGACCGGCGACTGAAGCGTGATGTCCGCCAGAGCCGCACTGCTCCCCGTGTCAGGCTGCGGGCGCAAGGGTCCGGCCTGCTTTGTCGTCGAAGCCGGTGGCCTGCGGCTGATGCTCGACCTCGGCTACGGGCCGCAGCCCGGTCTGTGGCCCGACGTCAGCAAGGTCGGCCATGTCGATGCCCTGCTGCTGTCGCACGGACATGCCGACCATGCCGGCGGCCTGAAACTGCTGCCGCAGGTCGGCAACCCGCCGGTATACGCGACCGACATCGTCGCCCGCAGCCTGCCTTCCCATATCGCTGCGCGGTCGCTGCCGCTGAGTGGCAGCACCGAGGTGCTGGGCCTGCGCGTCACCACAGGGCGCTCGGGCCACGCACCCGGCGGCATCTGGCTGCACCTCGCGCTGGGCAATGGCCTGCTCTACATGGGCGACAACTCGGTTGAATCCGCGCTCTATGCCCACGACCTGCCGCCGCCTGCAGGAACGCTGATCCTCGATGCCTCTTACGGCGACTATGACCTGTCACTTGCGCAATGCCAGGAAGCGCTGGCGGAATCTTTCGCCGCCCCGGAGGGCCTGCTGCTGCCCGTTCCCGAGAACGGCCGCGGTCCCGAGATTGCCCTCCACCTGCTGCGCAGCGGCCATCCGCTGCCGCACATCGACGGGCGCATCCGCAAGGCCCTGCAACGGCTGGCAACGAGCGATGCGGCCTGTCTCCGTCCCGGCGTGGCGTCGGAGCTGTCGCACACCGCTGAAACTGCCCCGGCCTCCGGTGAACCCGGGGGCATCACGCTGGCGAGCCGCGCCGACGGTACCGCGGGCGATGCTGCGGAGCTGCTTGCGCGCTGGGAGAATCGCGAGACGCCTGCCATCGTGTTCACCGGCTACCTGCCGCCGGATACGCCGGCCGAGCGGCTGACCCGCAGCGGCCGTGCCCGCTACCGGCGCTGGAATGTGCATCCACGGCTGTCGGACAACGCAGCGCTGGCAAAAGCGGCAGGCGCCCGCTGTGTGTTGCCGGCTTTCGGCGACGCACAATATCTTGCAGCCTGGCAGTGCGCGTTTGCCCCGGCCCGGGTGGTCACTGCGGGGCCTGTCGAGTTGTGAAAACCGGCGCTGCGCCGCTGCTCGGCGGACCCTTCTGCTTTCTGCGGCACGGTGAAACCGAACACAACCGCCTCGCCCTGGTCGCCGGAGCCAGCGATGTCCCGCTCAACGCGCGGGGGCTGGCGCAGGCGCGGGCTGCGGCAGCGCGCTTGGCAGCCGGCAACATCGACGCCATCTGGTGCAGTCCCCTGCGGCGCGCGCGCGACACGGCGCGCTGCGTCGCCGAGGTGCTGGGCATCGAGCCGGTCATCGTGGCTGAGCTCGCAGAGCGCAACTGGGGCACGCTTGAGGGTCAGCCGCGGGCACTGCGCGTGCGCGAGGCGACTCCGCCCGGCGGCGAAAGCCCCGACGCCTTCCGCGCACGCACCCTGAAAGGACTGCAGAAAATCGGTGCGAGCCGCATGCCGCTGATCGTCGCGCACTCCGGCACCTTCCGGGTACTCGCCGCCTGGATCGATCTGCCGCCCCAGGAGGCTCCGGTTGCCAACAGCCTGCCCTTGCTGCTGAGCCGTACAGCCGACGGCCGCTGGGACTGCAGCACCTTCTGAAGGCCCGGGGCAAGGGGAACCGCGATAAAATGGAGCCGGTTTCACGGCACCGGCTCCACTCCGGCCAGAATAACAGGCGCAGCAACCGCCAGCGCCGCCATCGAGAGGACCTCAGCAGATGAACAAACCCGTTGCCCTGCTGGCACTTGCGGCACTGACATGGCCTTCGTTCGCCGCAGAACCTTTTCCGTCACGCCCGATCCGCATGGTTGTGCCCTATGCGCCGGGCGGAAATGTCGACATCTCCGCCCGTATCATCGCGCCGTACCTCACCGAGGCACTGGCACAAACGGTGGTCGTAGACAACAGGCCCGGTGGCGGCGGCAACCTCGGCGCTGCGCTGGTCGCAAAATCCACGGCTGATGGCCACACCCTGCTGGTCGGTTCCAGCGGGCCGCTGTCGGTGAACCCGGTGATTTTCAAGAAACTGCCCTACGACTCGCTGAAGGATTTTGCGCCGGTCTCCACGGTGCAGGCGGTGCCGCTGGTGGTGCTGGCCAGCCCCAGGTCCGGCATCCAGTCGATAGCCGATCTCGTCGCCACCGCGAAATCGCGCCCCGGCAAGCTGACCATCGCTTCCGCCGGCGCCGGAACCACCAACCACTTCGCGATAGAACTGTTTGCAAGCATGGCCGGCGTTAGATTGCTCCATGTGCCGTACAAGGGTAGCGGCCCGGCATTGTCGGAACTGCTCGGCGGACAGGTTGAAACCATGGTCGACCAGCTCGCTGCATCCATCGGCTACGTCAAGGACGGCCGGCTGAGGGTGCTGGCAGTGACCACCGCGCAGCGAGCAGCGGCGTTGCCGCAGGTGCCGACGCTGGATGAACTCGGCTACAAGGGCTACCAGGCCTCGACCCTGCTCGGTCTGCTCGCGCCTGCGGGCACGCCGAAACCGGTGGTCACAAAACTCAACGCCGCGGTGCGCAAGGCGATGGACAACCCGGCCGTGGCCGAGCGTTTCCGCGGGCTGGGTGCCAACCCCGGCGCAAGCTCGCCCGAGGAATTCAGCAGGCGCATCCGCGACGAGCTGCAGCAGTGGCAGGTGCTGGTAAAGAAACTCAACCTGAAATTTGAATGACTGGAAATCCTGATGGCCAAGAGCAATGAACGTCTGACCACCCGCATGCGCGCGCTCCTCGCGCGCCCCGGCTGCCTGGTCGTCCCCGGCGTCGCCGACGCCTTCGCCGCGCGCATGGTGAAAATGGAGGGCTTCGAAGCGGTCTACATGACCGGCTTCGGTACCAGCCTGACCCGGCTCGGCATGCCCGATGTCGGCCTGCTGACGGCGACCGAGATGATCGACAACGCCGGCCGCATCGCCGACGCCTCCGGCCTGCCGGTGATCGCCGACGCCGACACCGGCTACGGCAACCCGATCAACACCCGGCGCACGATCCGCGACTACGAGAAAGCGGGCGTCGCCGGCGTGCATCTGGAGGACCAGGCCTGGCCCAAGCGTTGCGGCCATCTCGCCGGCAAGCGCGTGATTCCGACCGCGGAAATGGTGGCCAAAATCAAGGCCGCCTGCGATGCCCGGCGCGACGATGATTTCATCATCATCACCCGCACCGATGCCATCGCTGTTGAAGGCATGGACGCGGCACTGGAACGCGGCGAACGCTATCGCGAGGCCGGCGCCGACGTGCTGTTCATCGAGGCGCCGGTGGGACGCGAGCAGGTCGAAATCGTCTCCAAGCGTTTCCAGGGCGTGCCGCTGCTCTACAACATGGCCTCCAGCGGCAAGACGCCGGATCTGCCGGCCGACGAACTGGGCAGGCTGGGCTTCAAGATCGCGATCTACCCGAACTGGGTCATGCTGGCGGCGATCCCTGCCATGCAGAACCTGCTGCGCGAACTGAAAAAGACCGGCTCCATCGCCCACATGCGCGACAAGGTGGCGAACTTCAAGCAGTTCACCGACATCGCCGGCCTGCCCGAAATCCAGGAACTGGAAAACCTCTACGGCCTGCCCGAAGACCAGCGCGCCGGACTCTGAAGTTCCCTTGATGGGCCAGACCACGCATTGCCTCGCCCGGCTCGGCTTCGTCGCCCTGCTGTGGGCCGCAATATGCCTGCCACTGCAGGCACAGACCGACCGGCCGGCGCAGCCCGAGCCGTCCACCGGGAGTGTGGACAAGGCGCTCGCCCATGCCGAGCGTCACATGGTCGCGGCCGCGCATCCCCTGGCGGTGGAAGCCGGTCTGAATATCCTGGACGCCGGCGGCAGCGCGGTCGATGCCATGATCGCGGTGCAGCTGTTGCTGAACCTGGTCGAACCCCATGCATCGGGCCTTGGCGGCGGCGCATTCCTGATGTATTACGACGCCGGGCGCCGCGAGATCCGCGCCTACGACGGCCGGGAAACCGCTCCGGCTGCGGCCACCGCCGGGCTGTTCATGCGCGACGGCAAGGCGATGCGCTTCCGCGACGCGGTAACCGGCGGACGCGCCGTCGGCACACCGGGCGTGGCCCGCCTGCTGGAGCTGGCGCACCGCAAGCACGGAAAACTGCCGTGGGCCCGGCTGTTTGAGCCGGCGATTGCCCTCGCCGAAAACGGTTATCCGCTGTCCCGGCGCGTGCATGCACTGCTGCTGCGCGACAAGTCTATCGCCGGAGAAGCAGCGGCACGTGATCATTTCCTGGATGCCGACGGCAGGCCGAAAGCGGCGGGCACAATGCTGCGCAACCCTGAACTCGCGGAAACGCTGCGCGCGCTTCAGAGCGGCGGCGCGGACGCGTTTTATCACGGCGACATCGCACGCGACATTGTCGCGGCCGTGCGCGGCCATGCGGCCAACCCCGGGGTGCTCGATCTCGGTGATCTCGCCGGCTACCAGGTACGCGAGGTCGATCCCCTGTGCGCACAGTACCGCGCGTATCGTGTCTGCGGCATGCCGCCCTCGTCCTCGGGGGGCATTGCCGTGTTGCAGATGCTGGGCATGCTGTCGCACCGTGACCTGTCGGCGGTGAAGCCGGAGTCGGTGCAGGCCGTTCACCTGCTCGCCGAAGCCGGGCGCCTCGCCTACGCCGACCGCAATCTCTGGGTGGCCGATGACCGCTACGTCGAGATTCCGGTCGCTGGCCTGCTCGACCCCGCGTACCTCGCCGGCCGGGCGCAGCTGATCTCGGAACAGCGCTCGATGGGCATCGCTGAAGCCGGGACGCCGCCGGGGGCGCGGCTTGCCCATGCCGACGACACACTTGAGGAGGTCGCCGGCACCAGCCATGTCGCCATTGTCGATGCGGATGGCAATGCGGTGTCGCTGACGACAACGATCGAGAACTTCTTCGGCAGCCGCCTGATGGTGCGCGGATTCCTGCTCAACAACCAGCTCACCGATTTCAATTTCAATCCGCAGCAGGATGGCCGCACGGTGGCCAATGCCGTTGCGCCGGGCAAGCGCCCGCGCAGTTCCATGGCGCCAACGCTGGTATTCCGCAAGAATGGCGACCTGCACCTGGTGGTAGGCTCGCCGGGTGGCAGCCGGATCATCAATTACGTCGCGAAAACACTGATCGCGACACTGGACTGGAACATGGACATCCAGTCCGCCATTGCCCTGCCGAATGCAGGCAGCCGCAACGGTCCTACCGAGATCGAGCGCGGCACCGCATTTGAAGGGATGGAAAAGCCGCTGCAGGCGATGGGGCACGAGGTGCAGCTGGTGGACATGACGAGCGGCCTGCACGGCATCATGCGTGCAGGCCGGGGTTGGCAGGGCGGCGCGGACCCGCGCCGTGAAGGCATTGCGAAAGGACGCTGAAATGGCATTGACGATGTTCGAGAAAATCTGGAACAGCCACGTGATACTGGAGAAGCCGGGCGGCGACACCCTGCTGCACATCGACCGCAACTTCGTGCACGAAGGCTCCTTTCACGCCTTCGGCGCGCTGGCCAAGGAAGGCCGCAAGGTGCGCAAGCCGCGGCAGAACTTTGCGGTCGCGGACCACTACGTGCCGACCGTCGGCCGCGAGCGCGGCCTCGATGCCACCGAAGACGCCGATGCGCGGCACATGATCCAGCTGCTGGAGGAGAACAGCCGCGTCAACGGCATCACGCATTTCGGCATGGACGATGCGCGCCAGGGCATCGTCCACGTCATCGGTCCCGAGCTCGGCATCACGCAGCCGGGACTGACCATTACCTGCGGTGATTCCCACACCTCGACGCATGGCGCGCTCGGTGCCTATGCCTTCGGTACCGGCGCCTCGCAGCTGAAGCAGATCCTCGCCACGCAGTGCCTGTGGCTGAAAAAGCCGAAAACCCTGCGCGTGACGGTCAATGGCCGGCTCGGCCCCGGCATCACCGGCAAGGACGTGGTGCTGGCGATCATCGCCAAAATCGGCGCTGCCGGAGCCACCGGCCATGTCATCGAGTTTGCGGGACCGGCAATCCGCGGCCTGAGCATCGAGGGCCGGCTGACGGTCTGCAACATGGCGATCGAGGCCGGCGGCCGCGCCGGCATGATCGCGCCCGACGACACCGTCTACGACTACCTGCACGGCCGCGAATACGCGCCGAAAGGTGCCGACTGGGAACGTGCGCTGGCGCAATGGCGCGCGCTGCCCGGCGACGACGGTGCGCGTTTCGACCGCGAGGTGACGCTCGACGGCACTGCACTGGAGCCGATGCTGACCTGGGGCACCAGTCCCGAGGAAGCCCTGCCGGTCTCCGGCCATATCCCCGATCCACAATCGCTGGGCGATGCGGACAAGCGGGCACACGCCCTGCAGGCGCTGGCCTATATGGACCTCAAGCCCGGCATGGCGCTGACCGACATCCGCATCGACCGCGCCTTCATCGGCAGCTGCACCAACGGCCGCATCGAGGACTTGCGCGCCGCCGCCGCGGTGCTGAAAGGCCGCAAGTCGATGATCCCGGCCTGGATCTCGCCGGGTTCCACCGCGCTGAAGGCACAGGCGGAGGCCGAAGGCCTGCACCGCATATTCCTCGATGCCGGCGTCGAGTGGCGCGCCTCCGGCTGCTCGAGCTGCGCGGCGATGAACGGCGACAAGGTGCCGCCGGGTCTGCGCTGCGCCTCGACTTCGAACCGCAACTTCGAGGGACGCCAGGGCAAGGGTGCACGCACCCACCTGATGAGCCCGGCAATGGCTGCCGCGGCGATGGTCACCGGCCGCGTCACCGACGTCCGCACACTGACGGGAGCCTGAAATGAAGCCCTTCACCACACTGACCGCCGTCGCTGCGCCGATCGACATGGCGAACATCGACACCGACCGCATCATCCCGGTGCGCTTCCTGCGCAAGCTGCGCAACGACAAGGCCGGTTACGACCCCTATCTCTTCCACGACATGCGTTTCGACAACGAAGGTCGCGAAAACCCGGACTTCGTGCTCCACCGTCCCGCTTACCGCAAGGCCGGCATCCTCGTCGCCGGCGCCAACTTCGGCTGCGGATCCTCGCGCGAGGGTGCGGTCTACGCCCTGCTCGACTACGGCATCCGCGCGGTAATCGCGCCCTCCTTCGGCGACATCCACTACGCCAACGAGCTGCAGAACGGTATGCTGCCGGTGACGCTGCCCGAGGAGATCTGCCGCGGCCTGCGCAACCAGCTGCAGGCGCAACCCGGCGCTAAGCTGGCGATCGACCTGCCGGCGCAGACAGTCACCGACACCGAGGGCACGGCGCATCCCTTCATGATCGATCCGGTTTACAAGGAGCGCCTGCTCAAGGGGCTGGACGACATCGGCCTCGTGCTGGAGAACACGCCGGCAATCGAGGCTTTTGAAACCCGCTACCACGGCGAACGGCCCTGGCTCGCCTGAACCCGGACACCTGATCGCGGAGCCACCATGCTGGTCAACAGTGTTGCCTACAAGGACGGCAAAAAAGTCGCCGATGTCGCGCAGGAGGAAATCCATACCTGGCTCGCACGCAACGACGGCATTCTGTGGGTGGCTGTGCGTGACCCCGAGCCCCACGAACTCGAAAAACTGGAAGGACAGTTCGATCTGCATCCGCTGGCGGTGGAAGACGCCCGCCACGGCCACCAGCGCCCGAAGCTGGAGGAATACGGCGACTCCCTGTTCTTCGTGCTGCACATGCTGGAACCGGACGGCGACGAACTGCAGGTCGGGGAGGTCAACATCTTCGTTGCCCGCAACTACGTGCTTTCGGTGCGCAGCCGCAGCCAGCGCAACTTCCAGGACGTTCGCGCCCGCTGCGAGCGCGAACCTGAACTGATGAAGTACGGCACCGGCTACATCCTCTATGCGCTGATGGACGCCGTGGTCGACCGCTACTTCCCGATCCTCGACGATATCGAGACCCGGCTGGAAACCATCGAGGACCAGATCTTCGCCGGCACTTCGCCACGCGGCAACATCGAGGCGCTTTACGACCTCAAGCAGAAGCTGGTGACGCTGAAGCACGCCACGGCCCCTCTGCAGGAGGCTGTCGGCAAGCTGCACGGCGGCCGGGTGCCGCAGCTCTGCGCCGGGCTCGGCGATTACTTCCGCGACGTCGCCGACCATCTCGGACGCATCAACCAGAGCATCGACGCCGCGCGCGAGATGATCACCACCGCGATTTCGGTCAACCTGTCGCTGATCACGCTGCAGGAGAACGAGGTCACCAAGCGGCTCGCCGGCTACGCCGCCCTGGTTGCAGTGCCGACGCTGATCGCCGGCATCTACGGCATGAATTTCCAGCACATGCCCGAACTCGCCTGGCAGTGGGGTTACCCGCTGTCGCTGATCGCGATGGTGGTCATCGACGGCTACCTGTTCTGGCGCTTCCGCAAGGCCAAGTGGCTGTAAGCCCCGCCGTCGTCATCGGCGGCGGACCGGCCGGGCTGATGGCCGCGGAAACACTGCTCGCGGGCGGCGTTGCGGTCGAGCTCTACGACACGATGCCCTCGGTCGGTCGCAAATTCCTGCTCGCCGGAAAGGGCGGGCTGAACATCACCCATGCCGAGCCTCATGAAAAATTCCTGACCCGTTACGGCGCGCGCACAGCCCGGCTTGCACCCCTGCTGCAGGAATTCGGTGCCGCAGAGCTGCGCGACTGGGTCCACGGCCTTGGCGTCGAGACCTTCGTCGGCACTTCGCAGCGGGTGTTTCCGAAGGAGATGAAAGCCGCGCCGCTGCTGCGCGCCTGGCTGCACCGACTGCGCGCGGCCGGCCTGCGCATCCATGTACGCCATCGCTGGACCGGCTGGAATGAAGGCGGCGAACTGTGCTTTGCGACGCCGCAGGGTGAGATCACCGCGCGTCCCTGCTGCACGGTGCTGGCACTCGGCGGCGGCAGTTGGGCGCGCCTGGGTTCAGACGGCGCCTGGGTGCCGCTGCTGGAAGCCCGCGGTATTGCGGTCGCGCCGCTGAAACCGGCGAACTGCGGCTTTGAAGTCAGGTGGAGCCCGCATTTCCGCGAACGCTTTGCCGGACAGCCGTTAAAAGCCGTCACGGCCTCGTTCAGCGATGCCATCGGCGGGCAACACCGGCGCCAGGGCGAATTGCTGGTCAGCGACTACGGCATCGAAGGCAGCCTGGCCTATGCACTGTCGGCGCCGCTGCGCGACAGCATCGCGGCGCAAGGCAACGTCACGCTGCTGCTCGACTTGTTGCCCGACCACGACGCAGCGCGCGTCGCCGCCGCGGTCAGCCACCCGCGTGGCTCGCGTTCGCTGAGCAGCCACCTGCAAAGCCGGCTCGGACTCAAAGGCATCAAGGCAGGACTGCTGCGCGAAGCGCTGTCGGCAGAGGAAATGGCCGATCCGGCAAAACTGGCCGCCACGATCAAGGCGCTGCCGCTGAGGCTCACCGCGCCGCGGCCGCTCGACGAGGCGATCAGCAGTGCCGGCGGCGTTCCTCTCGAGACGCTCGACGAGCACCTGATGCTGAAAAAACTACCCGGCGTGTTCTGCGCCGGGGAAATGCTCGACTGGGAAGCGCCGACCGGGGGTTATCTGCTGACCGGGTGTTTTACCACCGGAAAGACGGCGGCGCAGGGCGCACTCGCATGGCTGAATTCGCGGGAGGGCCGCTAGACACCGATGTCCTCGTTCCACAGCTGCGGCCGGACGGAAATGAATTCCCGCATCAGCGCGATGCAGGTTTCATCCTGCAGCACCTCGACCGTGACGCCCCGCGCGCGCAGCAGCGCTTCTTCACCCGTGAACGTGTGGTTCTCGCCAACAACCACCCGGGGAATGCCGTAGAGCAGGATCGCGCCGCTGCACATCGCGCAGGGCGACAACGTGGTGTAGAGCACGGATTCTCGATAGACCTGCGCCGGCTGGCGGCCGGCGTTTTCGAAGGCATCCATTTCGCCGTGCAGGATGGCACTGTCCCGCTGCACACGGCGATTGTGGCCGCGCCCGATGATGCGCCCCTGGTGCACGATCACCGAGCCGATTGGAATGCCGCCCTCTGCAAGTCCGCGCCGGGCTTCGTCGATCGCCGCCTGCATGAAGGCATCCATAAGAACAAGCCGCAGCGCTCAGCGCCGCAGCAGGATTTCGAGGATGCGCCGGTAGATTTTTTCCAGCGGCTCGATTTCCGCCACCGGCAGGCATTCGTTGACCTTGTGGATGGTGGCATTGGTCGGTCCGAACTCGACCACCTGCGAACAGATGTCGGCGATGAAACGGCCGTCGGAGGTGCCGCCGGTGGTCGACAGCTCGGTGTCGACGCCGGTGACTTCCCTGATCGCCTGCGCCACCGCCGCCACCAGGTCGCCCTTGGGCGTCAGGAACGGCCGGCCGTCGAGGCGCCACTCGAGGTCGTAGCGGAGGTCGTGCTTGTCGAGGATGCCGTGGACCCGGGTTTGCAGCGATTCGACAGTGCTGGCAGTGGAAAAGCGGAAATTGAACTGCACGCGCGCGGTGCCGGGAATGACATTGTTGGCGCCGGTTCCGGCATTGAAATTGGAAATCTGCCAGGTCGTCGGCGGGAAATACTCGTTGCCGCGATCCCATTCGGCGGCGGCGAGCTCGGCGATCGCCGGCGCGACCTCGTGGATCGGGTTGCGCGCCATCTGCGGATAGGCGACATGGCCCTGCACGCCCTCGACAGTGAGTATGCCGGTCAGCGAACCGCGGCGGCCGTTCTTGATGATGTCGCCGAGCTGCTTGACCGAGGTCGGTTCACCGACGATGCAGTAATCGAGTTTTTCGCCGCGCCTTGCCAGTGCCTCGACCACCTTCACGGTGCCGTCGGTGGCCGGACCCTCCTCGTCGGAAGTGAACATCACCGCAATCGAACCCGGATGGTCGGGATTGGCCTGCACGAATTCGCGGATCGCGACAACAAAGGCGGCGATCGAGGTTTTCATGTCGGAGGCGCCGCGGCCGTACAACACACCATCGCGAATGGTCGGCGTGAAGGGATCAATACCCCAGTTCTCGACCGGGCCGGTGGGCACGACATCGGTGTGCCCCGCGAAGCAGACCAGCGGCGCGGCGCGGCCGCGGCGCGCCCACAGGTTGGTGGTGCCGTTGCTGGCGATGATCTCGCAGTAGAAGCCCAGCGGCTTCAGCTGTGCAATGACCAGATCGAGGCAGCCGGCGTCATCGGGCGAGACCGAAGGACGCACGATCAGCTGCTGCGTGAGTTCCAGGGTATTGATTTCCATCGAATGGACTTTTCGTGTGAATTTCGCAGTGTGTGGATGTCGTACATGGTAGCAAAGAGCGGTTAAAATCACCGCTCTCCTGTCGTTACCTGCCGCGCTCCCTCCGCAATGACCACCCTGCTCGTTTCCCACCGATTGCATGCCGAACGCGGCGCGGATCTCGCCGCGCGGGCGCAGCGGCTGGGCATCGGGCTGGAGCTGGTGGTGCTGCCCGCCGACCCCGAGGGCCGGCTCGAAACGACCGAATGCGCGCGGATCGATCTCGCATTTTTCTCGTCCGACGTGATTCCGCTGCACGGGCGGCAATTCTTTTCGACCGTGCGCAAGGCGCCCGCGCTGAAATGGCTGCATGTGTTCAACGCCGGTGTCGACCATCCGATTTTCAGCGAAATGCTTGAGCGCGGCGCGCGACTGAGCACCTCGGCGGGTACCACGGCAGTGCCGATTGCGCAGACAGCGATCGCCGGGCTGCTGATGCTGGCACGCAATGTCCCGCGCTGGATCCGCGCCCAGCAGGCGCATCGCTGGGATCCGATGCGGGTGCCTGATGTTCCGCGCGATCTCGCCGGGCAAACCGTGCTGATCTACGGCCTGGGCAGCATCGGCCGCGAGATCGCGCGCCTTGCCCGGGTGCTGGGGCTCAGGGTGATCGGCATCCGCCGCAGTCCACCGCGACCCGGCGATCCGGTCGACGAACTGCATCCACCGGAGCAACTGGCAAACCTGCTGCCGCGTACCGACTGGCTGGTTCTCGCAGCACCGCTGACCGCGGAAACCCGCGGCCTGATTGACGCCGGCATGCTGGCCCGCCTGCCCGCAGGGGCTCACGTCATCAATGTTGCGCGCGGAGAGATCATCGACGAAACTGCACTGGTCGCCGCATTGCGCGACGGCCGGCTCGGCGGCGCCTATCTCGACGTGTTCGAGAAGGAACCCTTGCCGGCGGATTCACCGCTGTGGGGTCTGCCCAACACGCTGGTATCGCCGCACAATTCGGCGGCGGCGCTGGGCAACGAAGACCGGGTGTACGAGCTGTTCCTGGACAACCTCGAACGCTGGCACCAGGGCAAGCCCCTCATCAACGAAGTGCGAGAAATCGCCTCAACAAAGGAGGAAAGATGAAAAAAATCAATGGTTTGATCGCGGGACTCGGGCTGCTGGTGGCAGCAGCACCGGTACTGGCCCAGAACTGGCCCGCACGCACGGTGCGCATCATCGTGCCCTATGCCGCCGGCGGCAATACCGATTACACGGCGCGCACGGTGGCCGCCAAGGTCGCCGAGATGTGGGGCCAGCAGGTGGTCGTCGACAACCGGCCCGGCGGCGCAACCAATATCGGCTCGGAGCTCGCGGCCACCGCCCCACCGGACGGCTACACGCTGTTCATGGGCGGCGCCTCCAATGCAATCAACATGACGCTGTACGCCAAGCCCCCGTACAACACCGCCCGCGATTTCCAGCCGGTGGTCTGGTGCGTGCAGGGCGCCGCGCTGCTCGCCGCGCACCCCTCGTTTCCCGCCAAGACCGTAAAGGAACTGATCGCGCTGGCCAAGTCACGTCCCGGCCAGCTCAACTACGGCCATGCCGGACTGGGCAGCTCCAACCACATGGCAGGCGAATTGCTGAAATACATGACCGGCATCAACATCGTCCACGTGCCGTACAAGGGCAACACGCCCTCCATCACGGATGCCATCGCGGGCAACGTCGAAATGGTGTTCAGCGGCGTGCCGGCGCTGGTGCCCCACATCAAGTCCGGCCGCCTGCGCCCGATTGCCATCAGCAGCCTGGAGCGTTTTCCGGCGGTACCCGACATCCCGACCTTCAACGAGTCCGGCGTCAAGGGCTATGAAGCCAGCAACTGGTTCGGCCTGATGGCCCCGAGCAAGGTGTCGAAGGACATCGTCAACAAGGTCAACGCCGACGTGAACAAGGCGCTGGCGATGAAGGATGTCCGCGAACGCTTCGACCGTGACGGCCTGATCACCAAGGGTGGCACTACCGAGGATTTCGGCAGGTTCATCCGCGCCGAAACCGAGAAATACGCCAACGTCATCAAGAAGGCCGGCATCAAGCAGCTTTGATCTGCACGTACGGGCCGCCGCCGGCGGCCCGGCGTGCGGCATTTAACCAGGGAGGAGTGTCATGAACAGCTTGTCACGCTTGCTTGCAGCCGTAGTCGCCGCATCAATCGCCGGAATTGCCGGCGCCCAGGGCTGGTCCCCGTCGCGCAATGTCGAGATCGTCGTCGGTTCCGCCCCGGGCGGCAGCAATGACAAGACCGCGCGCGCGGTTGAAAGGGCCATCGTCGAGGCAAAACTGATCCCGACCTCGCTGACCGTGGTCAACAAGCCGGGTGGTGGCAGCTCGATCGCCTTCACCTACGTCAGCCAGAAGGCGGGCGATCCGCATACGCTGATGGTGGGTACGACGGCATTGCTGGCCAACCACATCGTCGGTCGCAGCAAGCTGAGCCACAAGGATTTCACACCGATAGCCTCCCTGTTCAATGACTATGTGGTGTTCGCAGTGAACGCCAACTCGCCGCTCAAGACCGGCAAGGAACTGGCGGCCAAGCTGAAGGAGAACCCGCAGTCGCTGACCATCGGCTTTGCGACCACGCTGGGCAGCCATAACCACATCGCGGCCGGAATGCTTGCCAAGAGCATTGGCATCAATCCGCGTGACCTCAAGGTGGTCGCCTTCAAGGGTTCCGCCGAAGCCATCACCCAGCTGCTCGGCGGCCACATCGACATGGTGACCACTGCGGCCGGCAATGTATCGGCCCACGTTGCCGAAGGACGGCTGCGCGTGGTCGGCGTATCGGCCAATCAACGCTTCGGAGGCTCGCTCGCGAGCATCCCGACCTGGAAGGAACAGGGAGTCAATCTGGTCTACGGCGGCTGGCGCGCGATCGTAGCACCCAAGGGCATCAGTGCGGAGCAGGTGACGTACTGGGAGAACGTGCTGCGCAAGGCCACCGAGGCGCCGGATTGGAAGGCCAATATCGAGAAGAACTTCTGGTCGAACGACTTTGTCACCAGCGCACAGTTCAGCAAGGACATCGACAAGGACTACAACGACATGAAGGCGGTTCTGGTCGACCTCGGACTCGCCAAGCAATAACCGCAGCAACTGCAAGGAGCTTTTCATGAATGCACCCGCCGTCATCACCGAGCGCCCCGCCGAGGGCGTCGGCCTGATCCGCATCAACCGTCCGGAAGCGCGCAACGCGCTGAATCTGGAAGTGCGGCGGCTGATAGGCCAGTACCTGACCGAAATGGCGGATGACGATTCGGTGCGCTGCATCGTGCTCACCGGCAACGACAAAGCCTTCGCCGCAGGCGCCGACATCAAGGAGATGGCGAACGCATCGGCGATCGAGATGCTGCTGCGCGGCACCCAGAAAATGTGGCGCACCATCTATGCCTGCCCGAAACCGGTGATCGCTGCGGTCAACGGCTTCGCCCTGGGCGGCGGCTGCGAACTGGCGATGACCTGCGACATCATCATCGCCGGGGAATCGGCCAGGTTCGGCCAGCCCGAGGTGAAGATCGGCATCATCCCCGGTGGCGGCGGCACCCAGCGCTTCCCGCGCACCGTCGGCAAGTACAAGGCCATGCGCTATGTGCTTACCGGCGACCTGTTCGGTGCCCGCGAGGCCAGCGAAATGGGACTGGTCAGTGAAATCGTGCCGGATGCCGAAGTCGAGAAACGCGCGGTGGCGATGGCCGCCCAGATTGCCGAACTGCCGCCGCTCGCCATCCAGCAGACCAAGGAATCGGTGATCCGCGGCATGGATGCTTCGCTGGAAACGGGACTGACGCTGGAAACGCGCACGCTGCAGATGCTGTTCGCCTCGCAGGATCAGAAGGAAGGCATGGCCGCCTTCATCGAGAAGCGCAAGCCGAAGTTCAGCGGACGCTGATTCAGGGCGGAGCACCCGCCCCGCGCATGACATCCTCACCACCGCGCGAGTGGCTGGCGCTCGCTGCACTGTTTGCCGGCGCCACCGCGATCGCCACCGCCCCGCTGTTCGTCAAGGTCAGCGAAACCGGGCCGGTGGCGACGGCTTTCTGGCGCGTTTTCCTGGCGCTGCCGCTGCTGTGGTGGTGGACACTGGCCAGCGAGGGCGTGGCGCGTCAGGCAAGCCATTTCCGCGAGCATCGCGGCGGACTTCTGGCCGTGGGCGCCTTTTTTGCAGGCGACCTCGCGGTGTGGCACTGGTCGATCCTGCTGACGTCGATCGCCAACACCACGCTGCTCGCCAACCTCGCGCCGATTTTTGTCACCGCGGCGGCATGGCTGCTCTACGGGCAGCTGCCGCGGAAACTCTTTGTCGCCGGACTTGCTGCCGCGATGGCAGGCACCCTGCTGTTGATCGGCGCCAGTTTCGGCCAGGGCGGCAGCGCGCTGCTCGGCGACGGCCTCGGTGTCATCACTGCGATGTTCTACGCCGCCTACCAGATTGCGGTGACCCGGATGCGCGCATACATGCCGACGGCGAGCCTGATGGCCTGGAGCACATCGATCATGGCATTGCTGCTGCTGCCGATTGCCTGGCTTACAGGCGAACAGCTGCTGCCGGACAGCGGCGCGGGCTGGATGACATTGATCGGCATCGCGCTGTGCGCGCAGGTCATCGGGCAGAGCCTGATCGCATGGGCAATGGCCCATCTGCCTGCAGTGTTTTCCTCGGTGGGCCTGCTGCTGCAACCGGTGATGGCAACGCTTTTCGCATGGCTTCTGCTCGGCGAAACCCTGGGTGCGCTGCAGTTCGCCGGTGCCGCGCTGGTGCTGACCGGGATTGCCCTGGCGCGCCGGAGCACTCAAAAATAATCAATAAAATCAATAGGTTATATCCAAACCCCGGATATCACCCCTCGATCTTCTGCTTCAACTTTGCCTGATACTTGTCGAGGTCGATGACAAAACGGTCATGCTCGCACTCGCCGACCTGTTCGATGTCGTCATAGACCTTGATCCTGAAACTGAGGCGGCGACGATCGATGCCGGTGAGCTCGACTTCCGCGCGCACGCGTTTGCCCATCGGCGTCGGCCCCATGTGGCGGATGGTCACCACCGTGCCGACCTGACCCTGCCCGGGCTTGAGATGCGGGGCCACGAGTTGTCCCGCCGAACTTTCGCAGAACTGCACCATCGACGGTGTCGAGAACACGCGGTAATCACCGCGCGGCGTGGTCATCGCCTCCGTAACCTCGCGCTCGACGGTGAGTGTCATGCCGGTCCGCAGCGTATCCATTTATTGCTGTCCCCCTCTGTTTGAGTCGCCGGCATTGTAGCCGAGCTTGCGGACGGCCAGCGCGGACGGAAGGGTCAGCGCAGGTCCGACAGCAGGCGGCGAAAGTCAGGCGAACTTTCCATCAGCCGCGCCGCGGCCGCGCGGATGCGCGCGACCGACTCGGCCGGAAGCTGCAGTGACGTGGGCAATGACATCAGCGTGCGGCGCTCCTCCGGGTCTTCCACTGCGTTAAGCCCGACGTTGACGATATAGAGCTCGATCCGAGATTCCGGCGGACCCTGCTGGCTGCGGTACCAGCGTTGCAGCGACTGGCTCAGGCGCAGCTGCGTTTCGTAGGAGTATCGGTTGATCGGAATGTCCCCCAGCGCGCGTCCGACCTGCAGGATTCCCGGCACATCGGCACTGAGGTCCGAGCCGCGGTCGGCTTCCGTTTCGGCATTGACGATGATGAACACCAGCTTGCGCACGCCGCGGAAACCGAGCGCATCGATTGCTGCATCCACGCTGCCGTGGATTTCAGCCGCTTCCATGAATGCGCCAAGTCCGATGTTGTCGGAAAGCCCGCCATCAAGCAGATGCAGGAAAGGTCGCTGCTGCACATCCAGATAGGACGCGAGTTCGCGGCGGCGTTGCTGCTGGCGCGGCGCAATCTCCCCTTCGGCGGCCGGCGTATCCAGAAAAGCGCTCGGCGCATTGCAGCTGCCGGCATAGTTCCACAGCGTCACCGGCGACAGCACCAGGGGCACGGCTGCGGAGGCCGCCACCGCCCGCGCGACGGGAAAACGGTCGAGATCGGAACAGATCAGGTTGAAATAATCCTGGGTGAACTCGAGGCGGGCACCCAGCGCCATGTCGGTGGCGCTGATCACCACGAAGGGCCTGCGGCGGCTTGCCGACAATTCGGCAAAGGTGCGTCCTTCGAACAGCGAGTCGTCGAGGAACTCCTGCATCATGTCGGCCCGGCCGTAACGCGGTGACAGCAGGCGGGGGATCGCGGACAGGGAAATGATGCGCGAAGCGAGCTGGTCCTGCAGGTTCGGCGTCACTATCCTGCGCTCGAAGTCCTCGAAAATGCGGTCGCGGTGCAGCGCGTAGTAGGCGGCGGTGATGCTGCCGCCGGAAACCGCGTTGATGATGTCGACCTCGTCGAGCAAGCGCTTCGACCGGCCCTGCCAGCTGATGCGCTCGGCGGCAAGCCGCTCCAGCACGCCGTAGGACAGGGCCGCCGCGCGCATGCCGCCTCCGGAAAATGCGGCCAGGATCAGCAGGCTGTCGCTGTTGTCATCGTCCTTGAGGTTGGCGAGGCGATAACCATGGGCTTCCGAGTAAGCGGCAAGCGGTTCGTTGACGGAGTAGTGCCAGGTCCCGCAGCCGCCCAGCGACAGCAGCAGCACCAGTGCACAGATGCGGAAAAAACCGCAGGCCAGCATCCGGATCACCAGCGTCCGACCGAAGCGACGATCAGCAGCCCGAGTTGCAGTCCGGGCAGGATCAGACCAAGCAGCAGGGAACGGTTGAAATGCGCGACGACGCCCAGAGCCGGATAGGAGCGGATCAGCGCAAAATTGACGATCAGGGTCAGCGGTAGGCCGATCACTGCGAACAGCATTGCGCCAAGGCCGGCAAAGGAGCCTCCGGATGCGGCCTGGCTGAAAATCAATGTCAGCAGGGCCTGCAGCAGCAGCGGGATGCCCAAGCAGGCGAGGTATTTCAACAGGGATACAGAAGAAGCAAAACCGGTTATTTCTCGGGATAGGCGTCAAAGGCGATGGCATCGGCGTCACAGCCCAATGACTTCGCCATGCCGGCCAGCGCATCCTCGGTAAGCGCCACCACCGAGTATTCAGCCTCGATGCCCTTGGCCGCGAGAAAAGCCCTGGCCCTGTCGCCGGAAGTCCAGGTCACTACGAGGTCGGGCTGGCCGTTGCCGGCACTGCGGCTGACCGGGAACCCGTCGGATTTGCTGACGATTGCGAACATGTCCGCCCCCTGCGCAAATGATACGAACCGTTTTCCGGATTGTAATCACAGAAGGGGCGGCATGGACAGAGATGCCTCCAGGCGGCGACGGGCCCGCGGCCTCGCAGCCCGCCGCGGAAGATCAGCCGTCGCGCTTCAGTACCGCCTCGATATCCTCGGCCGGCACCTTGATGCTGATACCGGCGCGCTCCTGTTGCAGAATGAGATAGGAACGTGAATCGCGCTTCTCCCAGCCGCGGTTCAGCGCTTCGGTCATTTCGGCATAGGTCAGGTTCGCCAGCCGCATCGGCACCCCGATCTCGCGGGCCAGCTCGGTGGCCAGGGTGACATCCTTGTGCGCCAGTGCCAGCGCAAAATTCGGCGGATCAAACTTTGCCTGGAGGAACTGGTCGCCAATGCGGTCAAAGGAGCGCTTGCGGCCGAGTGCGCCCTGGCGGATCGCAGCCCACAGCGGCAGGGGCTCAACGCCGGCCTTGACGCCCATCGTGAACAGTTCGACGAGGGCGAGCTGCATCGCATAGCCGGCACAGTTGTGCACCAGCTTCGCCACCGAGCCGGCGCCGATCGGCCCGATGTAAATCACCTGGTCACCCACCGCATCCAGCACCTTGCGGCAACGCTCGAACTCGGCCTTGTCGCCGCCGACCCACAGGGCCATTTTCCCGGACTTGGCGCCGGAAGGGCCGCCGCTGACCGGCGCGTCGAGCAGGGAAATTTTCTTTTCGGCGAAACGTGCATGCAGCTCGCGGATCACGGTCGGCGAGTTTGTCGACAGGTCGAACCAAACCGTACCGGGACGCATGACCTTGATCAGTCCCTCGGCCACGGCCTTCACTTCCTTCGGGCCCGGCAGGGAGGTCAGCACGACGTCGGCATCGCGGCCGGCATCCTCGACGCTGTCCGCCCACGTCGCACCCGCCTTGAGATGTGGCGCTGCAGCTTCCTTGCGCACATCGTGCACAGTCAGCGCGAATCCGCCCTTGATTGCGTTCAGCGCAATCGAGGCCCCCATGGTGCCCAGTCCTATGAATCCTACTCGCATCTTCTGCTCCTCTGTTTGAACCGCGAATGTCCTAGTCGACCCTGATCCCGGCCTTCTTGACGACGCCTTCCCATTTAACGATCTCGGCGGAAATGTGTTTTTGGTACTCCGCAGGTGTCGATCCCACCAGCTCCACGCCGTCACCCTTGAAGCGTTCCTGCATTTCCGGCGTGCGCAGCACATCAACAATCCCCCGGTTAAGGATGTTGACTGTTGCTCCCGGGGTCGCCGCCGGAACAAGCACACCGTACCAGTTGGTCACCTCATAGCCTGCGACGCCGGTTTCGGCGATCGACGGCAGGTCAGGCAAGGCGGGTGAACGTTTGGGACTGGTCACTGCGAGGGGGCGAAGGCGTCCGCTCTTGATATGAGGCACAGATTCAAGCGGCGTGGCAAATACCATGCTGATCTGTCCTGCCAGGACATCGGCTAGCGCAGGGCCGCCGCCCTTGTAGGCCACGTGCAGCAGATTGGTATTGGTCAGCGCCCCCAGCAATGCCCCGGAAAGATGCTGCAGGCTACCCTGTCCGGCAGAGCCGAAGGTCAGGCCGCCGGGCTTGGCCCTGGCCAGCGCCATCAGCTCCGGAACCGATTTCGCAGCGACGCCGGGATGCAGCACCAGCACGTAGGACTGCCGGGTCATCTGGGTGACCGCCCTGAAATCCTTCAGCAGGTCGTAAGGCAACCGCCCGTGATGCGTGGCGCGGCGCGCGGTATGTGTCCCGGTGATCATCACCATGGTGTGCCCGTCCGGCTGGGCACGGGCGGCCGTTTCCAGTCCGATCGCCCCGGTGGCGCCGGGCCTGTTGTCGACGACCACGGTCTGCCCCAGCAGCGCACCGAGTCGCGGCGCGACGGTACGTGCGGTGATGTCAACGCCACCACCCGGCGCGAGAGGAATGATGAAACGGACAGGACGCTGCGGAAACTGCTGCGCCGAGACCGCCGGCATGGCGGCAAACATTGCACAGGCAATACAGGACAGTGAAGCCAGGCCGGAGCGGCCGGCAAAATACGGGACATTCATGAATACCTCCTCGTTGTGGACCGGTATTGCGGAACCCGCGGCTCAGGCCGCTGTTATTTTGGGCTGAAGATCATTCTTTGCCGTGCCGGATCCAGCGTCAAGCTGTCGACCGCACTATGGAGCCGGCATCACCAGGCCGCTTCCAGCGCAGCCATCAGCGCAGCACGCTCACGCAGGAATTCACGCTTGGGATCGGCATTGAAATTTTTAAGCGAAGCTTCCAGCACCTCGCCGAGACTGTCCCGCGCTATGCCCAGTTCACCCAGCCGCACCGGCATGCCGGCCTGCGCGAATGCGTGCTCCACGGCATCCGCAGCCCGCTCATGCGACGCACGGCTGTCGGTCGCTTCAAATGCGGCGGCAATCAGCGCCATTGCTTCAGGATCGCGCATGCCGAAATGGCGGATCACGGTCGCGGTCAGCGCGGAGTTGGCCTCCCCCTGTCCGACATGGGCATGGCGGTTGAACAGCGCGGTGGCCAGCGCATAGGTGACCCGCGCCGGCCAGTGTTTCTCGGTCAGCGCGCCGCCGTCATCGGCATCACGATTCTGCAAAAATGCGGCAGCACACATTTCGAGCCGTGCCGCGGCATCTGCAGGATCCGCCATGCGCGGAAAGGCGCCGCGCGCCAGGCGGAAGGCCTGCAGCCGGTCGCCCTCGGACAAGGGCGCCATGCACGGCGCACCGAGATTCATGATCGCGCGCCAGAATACCGAGGTGCCGGTGGTGCGTGCCAGCGACACCGGCGCGGTCAGCAGCGCTTCTTCATCCCAGAACAGCGCGACGGGCCGGGTCTTGGGATCGAAAAATTCCATGCGGTTCGGACGTGCGGGATCCTTCACCGCGGAGCCCGCGCGGTTCTGCGCGGTGGTTGCCGCGGTCAGCACATTGATGATCGGCAGCTTGGGTGCCAGCAGCTTGGGACTGATCGCCGGCGCGTTATCCGGATACTGGGTGATCAACCGGTCAACGGGCGCTTTTTCGGCGAGCAGGATCGCCACCACGCGCGTGCCCTGGATCACGCTGCCGGCGCCGACACCGATCAGCAGGTCGGCGTCTGCCGCCCGCGCCGCAGCCGTCGCCGCCTGCACCGAGGCGAGCGTGGTGTCCTTCTCGATTTCGTCATAACGGCCGGCATAGGCCGGACCGAGAATTGCCGCAATGCAGTCGACCAGCTCCGTCCTGCGCGAGACGCTGCGGCCGCAGACGATGAATGCGCGCCGGGCCTTGTGACGCTTCAGCTCCGCCGGCAGGTTTTCCAGCACATCGCGGCCGCTGTACAACCGCAGCGGATAGCCCGTGGCGCGAAACCCGTGCTGGTAGGCCATCAGGCGCGGGCCGCCTTGTAGCGTTCGAATCCCGCCAGCGCCGCCAGCGGATGGCCGGCATTGGCCATTTCGTCGTACACCGGAACACCCAGCGCCACCGCCTTGTCGCGGAACTCGCGCTTGCGCGCCTCCAGCACCGGCTCGCCGTCGGAACGCAGCACCAGGATGAAATGCGACTGCCCCGGATACTTTTCCTGCACCCGCATCGCGGCGGCCACCAGGTTGTCCAGCACCTCGGGCTTGGTGCGGCCGACGAAGGCCGACAGGTTGAGGTGCATCACCAGCGCCTCGGGCTTGCCCTGGCCGCATATGATGTCGAGGATTTTTTCGGCGACGCGGCCGTCATCCTGCTGCAGCGTGCCCACCGGGCAGTCCACCGGATTGGTGATGCTGGTACCCGGCGGCAGCTTCAGCTCCGCCAGCGCGTCGATAGTGCCCTGTTCGAAGGGCAACACGTCGAGTCCGAGCCGCGCGAAATAGTCGGTGGCCAGCACGCTGGTTCCGCCCCCGTTTCCGAACAGCACGACCTTGCGTGTGGGCCGCTGCGGCCGCGGCGTCAGGGTCTGGAAAATCAGCAGCGTGTCGATGAAATGGTCCAGCGTGTCGACCAGCATGCAGCCGGTCTGCCGCGCCAGAGCCACCCACACGCGATCATCACCTGCGAGCGAACCGGTATGCGACGCGGCGGCGGCAAGCCCCTGCTGGGTGCGGCCGCCCTTGAGAATCACCACCGGCTTCGAAGCCCGGGCATTGCGCAGGATGTCGAACAGCCGGCGGCCGTCCTTGGCGGTCTCGATGTACATGCCGATCACTTTGGTCTGCGGGTCGGCAAGATAGAACTCGAGCAGATCGGAAGGTGTCACGTCGGCGCAGTTGCCGACGGTGACCAGGCCGGAGAACTTCACGCCGCGCGACAGGCCGCGGCGGATGATGTCGGTGCCGAGGCCGCCGCTCTGCGACACGATGCCGACATGACCGACCTCTTTGGGTCCGATTTCGGCAAAGGTGACACGGCCGCGCGGCGTGTAAATGCCGAGGCAGTTCGGTCCCAGCAGGCGCATGCCGCCGGCCTTGGCCGCCTGCACCAGTTCGTCCTGCAGTCCCTTGCCCTCGTCAACCTCGCCAAAGCCGCTGGAGATGACTTGCGCAAAGCGCACATGGCCCTTCGCGGCGGCCAGCATGCCCGGAATCTGCGCGCCGGATACGGCGATGTACGCATAGTCCACCGGCTTGGGCGTGTCGGCCAGCGACTTGTAGGCAGTCAGACCGTCGATTTCGGCAGCACCGGGATGGATCGGATAAATGTCGCCGCTGAAACCGAACTCGCGGATGCGGCGAATGAAAACATTGGGCAGCGCGTTGCCCTTGGTCGATGCGCCGATCACGGCGACGGTCTTCGGCGCGAACAGGGGGGTGAATTGCTCGATGATGTTCATGTTCTCTTTCCAGCTGTCAGCCGAGGATGAAGCGGGCGTCGACGGCGACAGCCGCAGTGTCGGATACGATCAGCGGATTGATGTCGGCTTCGCTGATATCGGCGGCATGCTTCAACAACAGGCCATCCTCGCCGCCGATCTTCAGCAGCACATCAATGATGGCTTCGCGCGAGGCGGGCTTGCCGCCGCGCGCACCCTTGAGGATCGCCGCGCCTTTCAGTTCGTCGAGCATCTCCTCGGCATCGATGCGCGCGATCGGGCACAGCCGGAAGGACACGTCCTTGAGAATCTCGACAAATATGCCGCCGAGACCGACCATCACCAGCGGACCGAATTGCGCATCGCGCAGCCCGCCGATCACCAGCTCATGCCCTGCCGGCGCCATTTCCTCGACCAGAAAGCCCTCGATGCGCGCGCCCCTGATTTTCGGCGCGCCGAGCATGCCCTCGATCGCCGATTTCACCTCGGCTGCGGACTGCAGGTTGACTTTCACGCCGCCGGCATCGCTCTTGTGCAGGATGTCCGGTGACATCACCTTGACCACCACCGGCGGTTGCAGGCCCTTCATCACGGTGTCGACATCGGCGACGCCCTTTGCCACCCGCGACTGCGGCACGCGGATGCCATGACTGGCAAGCAATTGCTTGCCGGTGCTTTCGTCAAGCGCGTTGCGGCCGGCGCGGCGCGCGGCGGAGACAATCGTATCTTCTTGATTTTTAATCATATTTTTCTGCCGGTTACTTCGCCTATGATTCCGGTGTGCACCCGCCCTTCGCGGAACTGCGCGGAGTTCAGGATGTTCACCACCGCCGGGATGTTGTGCTTCAGACCCTGGATGTCGAATCCGTTCAGGGTCTCGATCAGCTTGTCGATTGCCGCGGCACGGGTCGCCGCGCGCACGATGACCTTGGCGATCATCGGATCGTAATGCGGTGTCACGTCCCGGCCTTCGGCATAGCCGGTGTCGATGCGGATGCCCTCGCCCTCCGGCGGCCGGAACACCGTCAGCTTGCCCGGCGAAGGGAAGAAGTTCTTCGGGTCTTCGGCATATACCCGCGCCTGTATGGCATGGCCTTTCACTTCGGCCTGGCCCGGCAGGATGTCGTCAAGTTTTCCGCCCGCAGCAGAGAGTATTTGCGCGCGCACCAGGTCGACACCGGTGACTTCTTCGGTGACGCCATGCTCGACCTGCAGACGCGTGTTCATTTCGAGGAAATTGAACGAACCGTCGGCGCCGAGCAGCATCTCGACGGTACCGATGTTGTCGTAGCCCATCGTGCGCATGATCCCGGCGATCTGGTCGGCCACTGCAACCGCCTTGTCCCGGGGAATCTCCGGCCCCGGCGCCTCCTCGATCACTTTCTGGTTGCGGCGCTGGGTCGAGCAGTCGCGCTCGAACAGGTGCATGGCGCCGCCATGCTGGTCGCCGAGAATCTGGAATTCGACATGGCGCGGCCGCTCGATCAATTTCTCGAGATAGACTTCGGTGGTGCCGAAGCCGCGGCCCGCCATCGAGCGCGAGCGTTCCACCGCCGTCAGCAGCTCGGCCTCGTCTTTCGCCGGCAGCATGCCGATGCCGCCGCCGCCGCCCGCCGGCTTCACCAGCACGGGAAAGCCGATTTTGCGGGCAGCCGCGATGATGGCGTCGTTGTCGTCGGGCAGCACGCCGGAGCCCTGGGACATCGGCATTCCGTACTGCTCGGCAATGTCCCGGGCGCGCGTCTTGTGGCCCATCGCATCTATCCATTTCGGCGACGGCCCGATAAAACGCGCGCCGGCGTCGATCACTTTCTGGGCGAAGGAGGCGTTTTCCGAAAGGAAACCGTAACCGGGATGGAGACCATCCGCGTCGGACTTTTTGAGGACATCGATGATGGTGTCCTGATTAAGGTAGCTCTCGCGCGCGGGAGCGGCTCCGATGGCGAAGGTCTGGCTCGCCATTTCCAGGTAAGGGGCGTGGTGATCGGCCTCTGAATACACGGCGACCGAGTGGATATTCATCTCGTTCAGTGCCCGCAGCACGCGGGCGGCGACAGCGCCGCGGTTTGCAACCAGTACTTTATTGAACATCGGGTGCGAATTCCGGAAACAGGATTAAAAAGGAAACGTGGAACGCGGCCATTGGGTGTTGGGTGCGCGCTCCGCGTTTCACGAAGGCTCAGTAGCTCGTCGGCCAGCTGCGCATCAGGTGCTGCCCGACACCCTTGGTCATGCGCAGCCTGTAGATGTCGAGCATGCGGATCAGGTAATCACGGGTGTCCTGCGGACGGATCACGGACTGTGCCGCATACACCGCGGCGAGTCCCCAGACATCGGCGCCCTTGCGGATGTCGGCCAGCGCCTCTTCGAAGCCCGGCTCGCCGTGGCCGACGCCGTGCACGATCTTGGTGGCGAAATCCGGGCTCATGAAGCTGACCTCGGCGCTGGGCCAGGCTGCCACCTCGTCGGAATGGCGGCCGCCGCCCATGCAGACATAGGCCCGGCCATAACTCTTGCGCACGATCACCGAGATGTGCGGAACCGTCACCAGCGTCATCGCGTTCATGAAATTCATGATCTTGCCCGGCGCGCCGGCGCGCTCGGCTTCGGTGCCGATCTGGAAGCCCGGGGTGTCGACCAGCATCACGAAAGGGATGTTGAAGGAATCACACATCACGATGAAATCGACGATCTTGCGGCAGGCGTCGGCATCGAGCGCGCCGCCGCGGTGCAGAGGATTATTGGCGATGATGCCCACCGACTTGCCGCCGAGGCGCGCCAGCGCGGTGACCGCGCTCTTGCCGAAACGCGGCTTCATTTCGAACAGCGAATCCTTGTCGACCATGCACTTGATCACCCGCTTCATGTCATACACCTGGGTGCGGCTCTCGGGCAGGATATCGAACACTTTCGCCATGTCGGCGCCGGAACCCGCCGGCACCGGCGCATCGGCCGGCGCTTCACGGTGATGGTTGGGCATGTACGACAGGAATTTCTTGATCTGGTCGAACACCTCTTCCTCGGTGTCGGCGAACTGGTCGATCAGACCCGTGACTTCGGCATGCAGGCGCCAGCCGCCGAGGTCCTCCGCCGCGACCTTTTCACCCAGCGCCATCGAAACCAGTCCGGGGCTGGACACCGCCATGATCGCGCTCTTGTGCATGATCGCGAAATCGGACTGGCACATCAGCCAGGTCGAGGAACCGAAGGAGGGGCCGAAGGCGGCAGCCGCAGTCGGCACTTCGCGCAGACGGCGGAACTGGGTGTTGTCGTTGCCGAGGAGGAGTCCCATGCCGCGCGAGCCCATGGCGTCGGGCAGGCGGGCACCGGTGGATTCACCGATCAGCACCAGCGGCATGCCGCGCTCGATCGCGGTGCGTTTCATGTGCGCGATTTTCTTGCTGTTGGTGGCCGAGGTCGATGCGCCCTTCACCGTGAAATCGTTGATCACCGCGCAGACGTCGCGGCCGTTGATGCGGCCGAAACCGGCGAGCTTGCCGTCGGTCTGGGTTTCTGCTTCCTGCTCCGGATAGACGCCGGAAGAACCGAACAGCCCGGATTCGATGAAGGAACCCGGGTCCATGAGGTAATCGATGCGCTGGCGCGCATTCCACACGCCCTTGGCCGTGCGTTTGGCGTATTTTTCCTCGCCGCCGCCGGCCAGCGCCCTGGCGCGGCGGGCTTCGTATTCCTGCAAGAGTGCTTCGTGAGCCATGTTGTGCCTTCGAATCAAATCAAGGTCAAAAACTTTAGCCACAGAGGACACAGAGATCACAGAGGCAAAACACCGGTATATCGCTGCCGGCTTGCCATGGCGCTTTTGCAGTTCTCTGTGTCCTCTGTGTTCTCTGTGGCTGCTTTTTGCTTTTCCGTCTTTATGGCCGCACGCCGGCGCGCCACTTCGGTCCGAGCTGGCTGGCGAGCCGTCCCTGCAGTGCGTCGATGAACTGGCAGAGATAGGGACGCGTCTCGCGCGGGTCGATCAGGTCTTCAATGGCAAAGGCCTCGGCGGTGCGGAAGGGGGAGGCCAGCTGCTTCAGTTCGGCCTCGATCTCGCGCTCGCGCGCGGCGGGATCGGGTGCGCTCTCGATCTCGCGGCGGTACGCCGCCTTCACCCCGCCTTCGACCGGCAGGGAACCCCATTCGCCTGACGGCCAGGCAATCTTGAAGTTGAGACCGGCGCGATCAATGAAGCCGCCTCCGGCGACGCCATAGCACTTGCGCACGATCACTGTGAACATCGGCACTTTCACATTGCCGAGGATGTAGCGGGTGCGCACGCCCTCGCGCAGGATCGCGTCGGCTTCCGAATCGCGCCCCACCATCAGTCCCGGAATGTCGGCGAAGAGGATGATCGGGATGTTGAACATGTCGCAGAGCTCGGCGAAATGGCCCTGCTTGCGCGCCGCCTTGTAATCCATGATGCCGCCGACCATCGGGTTGCTGGCAATGATGCCGACGACCTTGCCGTTCATCCGCGCCAGCGCCGTGATCACGGCCTTGCCGAAGGTCGGCTGGATTTCAAAGAAGGAATCACGGTCGACAATCATGCCAACCAGCTTTTTCATGTTGTAGGCCTGGCGGTTCGATCGCGGCACGATGCTGGCCAGCGCGTCCTCGCAGCGGTCCACCGGGTCGCCGCTGTTGACCACCGGCGGCAGCTCCCAGACGTTCTGCGGCATGTACGACAGGAAGCGGCGGATCTGTTCGAAACAGTCGTCTTCGCTCTCGGCGACGTTGTCTATGGTGCCGGCGGTGTCGACGGCCACCTTGGTGCCGCCAAGTTCGTCCTTGTGCAGCTTCTCGCCGAAGGCCCGCTCCACCACCGGGGGACCCGCCGCGAAGATCTGCCCGCTGCCTTTGACCATGATCGACCAGTGGGCGAGGATCGCGCGCATCGAGGGACCTCCGGCGGTGGTTCCCAGGACCGCGGAAACCACCGGCACCTGCCCCATCAGTTCCACCGAGCGCTCGATGCCGTCCTGCCCGTAACCGGGCACCACGGTATAGCCCTTGCGCTTGGCGGTGTTGACCGTACCCCCGGTGCCGTCGATCAGGTTGATCAGCGGAATGCGGTATTCGAAGGCCAGGTCTTCGACAAAACCGCCCTGCCCACCCTTGCGGCGATCGCTGCCGAAACCGGTGCCGGCACGGATGGTGTAGTCCTCTCCGCCGATGGCCACTGGCCGGCCATCGATCCGGGCCAGGCCCATCACATAAGGCGCAGGCTCAAAGCCGATCAGATTGCCGGCCGCATCATATTGCCCGCGTCCCGCCAGTTTGCCGACCTCGCGAAACGAGCCGGAATCGGTCAGTGCGGCAATACGCTCGCGTACCGTCAGCTTGCCGTGGGCATGATGCTTCGACACTGCCTCGGGCCCGCCACAGGCCTCCGCCAGCCTGCGGCGCCGCTGCAGCTCCTCGAGTTCGGCTTGCCAGATCATTAATTAACTTTAAAAACAATTATTTATATCGAAGTGTGTGCTCGCACCATCGAAATGGCGGGCGCTCACTCTTCGATAATGGCAACTACCTGACCCTCGGATACGGGATCTTTTTCCTTGACCAGGATTTCGGCAACGGTCCCGCCGTCCTCGGTAATTACCGGGATTTCCATTTTCATGGACTCGATCACGATCAAGGTATCGCCACCCTCAACTTTGTCGCCCGGCTTGGCCTTGAGCTGCCAGACGGTGCCGGTGATTTCGGATTTGACTTCGATGCGGGCCATGGTGGAACTCCTCGAAAATAGGGAAAAGTCGCGAGTGGAATGCTATGCTCGGCGACATATTGTTGTCAAGAAGATTGTTGACAATAATACAAGTGCGGACTATTGTGTCCATATTGCATAAGCCTTGCTCGTTCCCCCATTCCACAGATCGGTCCGCCATGTCCGCCAACCCTGCTGCAGAAATGTTCCCGCAGCTGCGCCAGTCAGCGCCGCTGACACAGTCTCTGCCCGAGCAGATCGCTGCCCGGCTGTCCGAACGCATTGTCTCCGGGGCCTACAGCCCGGGCCAGCGCATCATGGAACAGAGCGTTGCCGAAGAATTCGAGGTCAGCCGCGGACCGGTACGCGAAGCGCTGCGGCTGCTGGAAAAAGACGGATTGGTCATGATCCTGCCGCGGCGTGGCGCGCAGGTCACCAATCCCAGCATCGAAGAGGTCAATGAAATTTTCGACATCCGGGCCATGCTCAACGGTCTTCGCGATCGCTTGATCGCCGAAGGACCACACCGCGCCGAACTGATCCCGGCTCTGGAACGGGACATCGACAGGCTTGTCGAGACCGCAGCCATCCCCGGCCCCGGCGATGAGTACATCGACATTGTGCTGCGCCTGAACCGGCTGCTGACCCAGGCTGCCGGCAACCATCGCCTGCAGACCATCCTCGGTTCGCTTGCGGTGCAGACCGTGCGCTACACCAGACTCGGGCTCTCCACGCCGCAGCGCCGGCAACAGTCTGTGCGCAACTGGCAAAGCCTGTTGCAGGCCATACGCGCCGGAGACGGCGACGCTGCGGAGCGCATCGCACGCCAGCGGGTGATCGACTCGCGCAATGCCGCAGTCGAGCATCTGCGCGTGCAGGCCGGCTGAATTCACCTCCGCCCTCTCGTTGTGCGCCACTCCGGCGGCGCTTAAGATAGCGCCCTTCCTGCGACCCCGCCGGGAATTCGATGACCGCAGCGCCCAAGCTTCCGCAGGGACAATTCGGCGGGCGCAAAGGCAGTTTCGAGGAAACATGATGCACACCCTGTATCGCAGCCTCTGCATGTTGCTGCTGGCGACAATGCCGGCGATCGCCGCGGACGCCCAGCCAAAGAAGCCGTCCGCCATATCACAGGGCGGGGTGTTTGCGCCGCGCGATGAAGCGGCGGGAGATCCGTCATGGACGCGGTTCCGCGAACAATTGCTGCAAGCCCTCCAGGCACGCGACAAAAAATTCGTGCTCGGCATCATCGCGCGCAACGTGCGCAACGGCATCGACCAGCCGCCGGGTATCGTGGAATTCGTGCGCCAATGGGACTTCGACGCCGAGGACAGCCCGCTGTGGCGCGAGCTGCCTCGTGCGCTGCATCTCGGCACGGCCTGGTACAGCCATGAAAAAATGCCGCGCAGCCTGTGCGCTCCCTATGTGCTGCCGCGCTGGCCCAGGGATGTTGACCCCCACGGTTACGGTGCGATCACTGCCCGCGAAACAGCCTTGCGCGCCGGGCCATCGGGAGAGGTCGAAATTCTTGCGAACCTCGGCCATTCCATCGTGCGCGTCATCGACTGGGAAGTCGCTGACAGCGACACCGACAACCGGCAGAAATGGGTGAAGATCCGCGCCGGGGAGCGCGAAGGTTTCATCCCCGAGGAACACATCCGCAGCCCCCTCGAACACCTGGCCTGTTTCCGCAAGGGCGAAGCCGGCTGGCGCCTGACCTCCTTCCTCGCCGCCGGCGAATGACATGACGACCCCATGCGCCGGATCCTGTTTGCCGCGGCACTGCTGATGGCCACAGGGGGCGCGGCGGGCCTTGATCTGCAGGGGCATCGCGGCGCCCGCGGCCTGCTGCCCGAAAACACCCTGCCGGCCTTTGCCCGCGCGCTGTCCATCGGCATCAGCACCCTCGAGCTGGATACCGCGGTGACCCGCGACGGCGTGGTTGTCGTCAGTCACGATGCCGTCCTCAATCCCGACATTACCCGCGGCCCCGACGAGGCCTGGATTGCCCGCCGGGATCTCGCCATCCATGCGCTGACCTGGAAGGAGCTGCAAACCTACGATGTCGGGCGCATCCGCCCGCTTACTGCCTATGCGCGGCGATTTCCGGTGCAGCAGCCGCTTGATGGCACACGCATTCCACGGCTCACGGATGTATTTGAACTCGCACACAGGGCGGGCAACAAGGCGCTGCGTTTCAACATCGAAACCAAGATCACTCCCGAGCAACCGCGGCTGACGCCGTCACCGGAGGTATTTGCACGCGCACTGATCGGGCTGATCCGGCGGGAAGGCCTGGAATCGCGGGTCACGATACAGTCCTTCGACTGGCGCACGCTGCAAGTGGTGCAAAGGGAGGCGCCGCGGATCGCAACCGTTTACCTGACGGCGCAGCAGGCCTGGCTCGACAACATCCGTGCGCGCGACGTTTCGTCGCCGTGGACGGCGGGCTTTCATGTCAGCAATCACGGCGGCTCCGTGGCGCGGATGGTGAAGGCGGCCGGTGGCGCCGTGTGGTCACCTCATTTCGCCGAGTTGACCCGGGAGCAGCTGCAGGAAGCGCAACAACTCGGCCTGAAAGTGGTGGTATGGACCGTCAACGACCCGGCTGACATCAAGCGCATGATCGACTGGGGCGTCGACGGCATCATTTCCGACTATCCCGACCGCCTGCGCCGGCTTGCTTCCGAACGCGGGCTGGCGTTGCCGCCCGCGACCCCCGTTGCGCCCTGAGGCGGCTACAGGCTGCCGTAGGAATGCAGCCCTGACAGGAACATGTTGACGCCGATGAAGGCAAAAGTCGTCACCAGCAATCCGACAATGGCCCACCAGGCAAGGATCGGCCCGCGCAGACCCTTGATCAGGCGCATGTGCAGCCAGGCGGCATAGTTGAGCCACACGATCAGCGCCCAGGTTTCCTTAGGATCCCAGGACCAATAACCGCCCCAGGCCTCGGCCGCCCACATCGCGCCGAGGATGGTGGCGATGGTGAAAAACACGAAACCGATGGCGATGCACTTGTACATCAGGTCGTCCATCACCTCGGCCGGGGGCAGCACGCGGCTGAGCACACCCTTGCCGGCCAGCAGATAGGCAATACCGACCATCGCGGCAATCGAAAACGCGCCATATCCGACGAAATTGGCGGGCACGTGGATTTTCATCCACCACGACTGCAGTGCCGGCACCAGCGGCTGAATTTCATGCGCACCGCGATCGAAGGTGTACCAGAGGATGAACCAGACCGCGGCGAGGATGATCAGCAGCACAAAGGCGCCGAGACGGCGTGTGGCATAGCGTCCCTCGTAATACAGGTAGAGCAGTGCGGTGATGACGCAGAACAGCACGAACACTTCGTAAAGATTGCTGATCGGGATATGACCGACATCCGGGCCGATCAGGTAGGACTCGTACCAGCGCACCAGCAGTCCGATGAAGCCCATCGCCGTGGCGCTCCAGACAAAGCCGGTTCCGGCGCGGGCAAGGCCATCGGAGCGGGCCAGCAGGCCGGCCCAGTACGCCACGCCGGATATCGCATAGAGAAAACACATCCACATGATCGCGGTCTGGCTGGAGATCATGTACTTGAGGAAAAACACCTGCTCGGCACGGGCAAGGTCGCCCTGGTACAGCGAAATGCTCCACAGGCTGACGGCCACCAGCACGATCATCAGCACGCGCACGGCCTTCCAATGCCAGCCAAGTCCGGCGAGCGAGAGGGCTGCGCCGACGAGAATGGCCTGCTCGTAGCCATCCATATAGGCGCCGTACAGCTTGAGCGCCACGCCGGCGCCGACGAGCAATGCGACGGCATAGGCCCAGTCAAACCACGACAGCCGGCGCAGCAGGGACTGCTGTTGCGGCAGGGTCTGTGCAAGTTCCATGATCAACCTTTCACGGCCTCGGCCAGGGCGGCCTTGTGGCGTTCGAATTCGCGTTCATTTTCCAGTGTCTGGCGGTTGGTGGCCATCGCCAGCAGCATCTTGCCTTGCGCCGGTTTGACCAGCAACCACAGCCGCCGTTCGCGGATGTAGAGCATCGCGAACACGCCCAGCACCAGCATCAGCGAGCCACCGTAAACGATGTTCTGGCCGGGGGCGCGGGTCAACTGCAGGCCGGAGGCCTTCACTTCCTCGTACTGGACCAGTTGCAGGTAGACCGGCGCACCGTAAGCGAAACTGTCACTGACCGAGGTCAGGGTATCGCGGACAAAGCGCAGGGTCCGAGGATCGAAAGGTGCGGGCGGCAGCTTGGCCCGCTCGCGCGCGAGCTGCAGGGCTTCCAGCGCCGCGCCTTCCAGCACTTTCACGTAAACATCGGCAGCCTTCTCCTGCTCGGCCTGCGGGATGCCTTTCTCGATGAACTGTCCGACCGATTCGAAGCCGCGCACTGCAAACAGCTGCAACACCTTTTCCGCGCTTTCGGCAAGCCGCGCCCGCATTTCCGCCGGCACCGTCGAGCCGCTGACCGCGTTGCGGGCGAAGCGGCGGCCGATTTCCGGCCAGGCTTTCTCGTCGAGCAGCACCGCGCGCAGCTGCATGTGGCCGTCAATACGGCCGTCGGGATCCAGCGGCAGGCGCAGGAAACGGAATCCTTCGTTCGGCGTGGATCGCACCCCGGACATCAGGTACCAGGCGCCTTCCAGCTCCAGGGGCAGCATGTAGTTGCTGAACTCCTTGGCCTGCCCCTGGGGATCGCGCAAACGATACTGGAAGCTGGGGCCGACGTTGCGCAGGTCCTTCTTCGAAAGGTCGGCCGCACCGGAACCCAGCTGGGCAAGCACCTTCTTGGAGACGCTGGCGACCTCGATGCGCGAACTCTCGTTGTTCGCGCCAAGATCCTCGATATTGAATGGCCGGAAATCCGACAGCTCGACGCGGATTTCGGTGTCGCCGCTGGTAATGCGGGTTGACTGGTTGACTGCTCCGGCAACGTCGAAGGGTACCGTTTTTGGCGACAGCAGGGGCCAGCCCTTCATCTGCATGCGGGTGCCGCCGTCGGCAAAACTCGCCTGGTAGATGGCGATGCCGCGATGGATGAAGGGGTAGTTGACGCGGATGGTGCGCTCGTAGCGTTCTCCCGTCTCGTGGTCGATGACCACGATGTCGCTGGCGAAATCCCGCGGCTGCCCGGTCGAGTAGTGCTCGATGTGGAATTTTTTCAGCGCGATCGTAAAAGGCAGGTCCTGCACCAGGTAACCGTCTGCTACGTTCTGAAACACCACGTTCGCGCTGGTACCTTCCGGAATGTTGACGTTGCCGCGGAAAGACAGGTTGGACGGCGGGAGCCGGCTTTGCGGCGGCACCTGGCTTTGCGGCACGTCGCGGGTTTCGAGGACCAGCTGACCGGTGATCTGGCGCAGCTTCAGCGGAATATTTCCGTCGAGCAATCCGCCGACGCAGATCACGACAATGCCGCAATGGGTCAGCAGGTATCCGGTCCGGTGGTAGCTGCCTGCCTTGGCGGCAATCAGCGTGTCCCCGCCGCGCGGGATGATGCGGAAGCGGAATCCCTGAGCCGCAAGATAGGCGCTTGCGCGCTGCAGTACGCTTTCCGGCGCAGCCGCGAGGCTGTATTCCGCACGGTGATGAACATGCTGCAGCGAACGCTCGGTAGCCTGCTCGCGGAAGCTGCGCATCTCGCGGAGCATCGCGGGGCCATTGCGGTAGACACAGAGGCTGGTGGACAGCACCAGAAACCCCAGGATCGCGAGAAACCACGCCGCGTGGTAGACGTCATAAAGCCCCAGCGTCTCGAACACCGGAAACCAGAACGGGCCGAACTGCGAAATGTAATTCGGATAGGGCTCGGCCTGCTTGAGCACCGTGCCGACAACCGAGGCAATGGCCAGAACGGTCAGCAGGCTGATCGCAAAGCGCATCGACGACAGCAGGTCGTAAGCGGCGCGGGTTCGGGTGTGCTGGGCCATGGATCGGGGTTTAACTTTATGCAGACAAAAAAGGGAGACCGGTGCAGTCTCCCCCATTGCAGCGGAACAGCGGCTGGATCGCGGTCAGCGCAGTCCCGCGATGTATTCGGACACTGCCGCAATCTCCTGGTCGTTCAGCTTTGCCGTAACGCCGCGCATCATCTTCGCGGGATCGTTGGCGCGCTGACCGCTGCGGAACGCTTTCAGCTGGCCCGCCGTGTACTCGGCATGCTGACCGGCCAGGCGCGGATACTGGGCGGGAATGCCCGCACCGTTCGGCGCATGACAGGAAGCACAGGCTGCAACGCCCTTGGCCATGATGCCGCCGCGGTAAATGGCCTCGCCCTGCTTGGCCAGCGTGGCATCGCGTGCTGCGCGCGGCTTCAGTTTCTGCGCCGCAAAATACGCTGCGAGATTCTTCATGTCTTCTTCAGACAGGTTGGCAACCATGCCGGCCATCACGGCATTGTTGCGTTCCGCCGGCTTGCCTCCCTGCGGCTTGAAATTCATCAGCTGCCTGTAGGTGTACTCCGGATGCTGGGCGGCGAGAATCGGGTTCGCCGGAGTCGGGCTGTTGCCGTCGGCGGCATGACAGGCCACGCAAAGCTGGGTGACAATCTGCTGCGCCTTGGCCGGATCCCCCTTGATCACACCCTGCGCAGCCACAGTCTGCACCGCCAGCAATAGTGCCGTGGCGAACAGCGGCCGCCAGAAACGGGGACTGCGGGTCGGTAGGCGGTCTTCCATGAGTACTCCTCGGTTCATGCGATCGGTAAAAAAGGGTTGTATTTTATAGTATTTCGCGCCGCGGCCGCCTGTGTCGGGCGATAATGCGCTGTGTCCCTGTTTTCGCAACTCGAGTTCCGTTATGCCGTGCACCAGCTCGGCGACATGCCCCCTGATACCGGTGCCGAGGTCGCGTTCGCCGGTCGTTCCAATGCCGGCAAGTCGACCGCCATCAACGCACTGGCGAACCGGAAAAAACTGGCCTTTGTCAGCAAGACTCCGGGGCGAACCCAGGCCATCAATTTTTTTGACATGGGCAATCACTGCTCGCTGGTGGATCTGCCCGGATATGGCTACGCCAAGGTTCCGCGTCCTGAACAGGAGCGCTGGGACGAGTTAATTGGCACTTACATATCTAACCGTAACTCATTGATTTTATTGATAATTATTGTTGACATTCGGCGCGGACTAACTGAACTCGACCGGCAGTTGCTGGCCTGGCTGGCGCCCAGCAACAAACCTGTGCACGTGCTGTTGACCAAGTCCGACAAGCTCAACCGGCGGGATGCAGAGGCCATGTTGCGACAGACCCGCGCCGAACTTGCCCGCCATCCGGGTGACGCGACTGCGCAGATTTTTTCCGGCACGGACAAAACCGGCGTGCGTGAAGCGCAGGCCGTGATTGCACGCTGGCTGAAGAAATAAAAAGCCCCCGGTTATAAGGGGAGTAAACCGGGGGCAAAGAGCCTTAATTAGGATTAAGGCACCCGCTCAGGGAGGAGAAGCGGGAGACAGCCTAAGCTATCTGAAACATCAGACGGCTATAATCGGCATAAGTTCCCGGGCTCACGGGCAGGAAAAACTGCCCGTATTTCCAAGGTGTTAGCGCTATGTCTCTGACCGGCAAGTATCCAGAAGTACGCATGCGCCGCATGCGCAGGGACGAATTTTCGCGGCGCCTGATGCGCGAGCATCGCTTGTCCACGGATGACCTGATTTACCCGGTGTTTGTCATCGACGGCAAAAACCGCGAAGTGGATGTGGATTCCATGCCCGGTGTGCGTCGCTACACCATAGACCGCCTGATCCGCCTCGCTGAAACCTGTGTCCGCGCCGGCATCCCGGCCATCGCCCTGTTTCCGGCCATCGAAAGCGGACTGAAGTCCGCGGACGGCCGTGAAGCAGTCAATCCCAAGGGGCTGGTGCCGCGCGCGGTTTCCGCGCTGAAGAAGCATTTTCCCGATCTCGGCCTGATTACCGATATCGCGCTGGATCCGTATACCACCCACGGACAGGATGGCGTGATCGACGACAGCGGCTATGTACTCAACGACGAAACCGTGGCCGTCCTCGAGAAGCAGGCCCTGGTCTGCGCAGCCGCAGGGGTCGATATCGTCGCGCCTTCCGACATGATGGACGGGCGCATCGGCGCGATCCGGGCGGCGCTGGACCGCAGGAAATTCATCCACACCCGGATCATGGCGTATTCGGCCAAGTACGCCTCCGGCTATTACGGCCCCTTTCGCGATGCCGTGGGTTCCGGGAAGCAGCTCGGCAAAAGCGACAAGCGCAACTACCAGATGGATCCGGCCAACAGCAACGAAGCACTGCGCGAGGTGGCCCTCGATCTGCAGGAGGGGGCCGACATGGTGATGGTCAAGCCCGGGCTGCCCTATCTGGACATCGTGCGCCGGGTGAAAGATGAGTTCGGGGCGCCGACTTTCGTCTACCAGGTCAGCGGCGAATACGCGATGCTGAAAGCCGCTGCGGCAAACGGCTGGCTCGATGAACGGCAGTGCGCGATGGAGGCGCTGCTCGCATTCAAGCGCGCGGGCGCGGACGGCATCCTGACTTATTTTGCGCTGGACGCGGCAGGCTGGATCAGCGAATCCGGCAGCTGAACCTGCCATCAGCCGCGACGCCGTTTCACGGCGCCTGCAACAAGGCTTCCACCGCTGGCAAGCGCGCGCGTTCGATGACGCGGCCCTCGACGCTAGCCCGCAGCGGTACGCGCAGATCCCGGGAATCGAGCACGGTCAGCTCGATACCGGCATCGTCACCCTCGATGGCGAATACCGGCAGCACCCGCGGTTCATTGCCGGCGTACAGCCGCCTTTCACCCGTTTTGTAGGCAATGCCGCGATCGATCAGGAGCAGCTCAACCGCCTTCGGGTTGTCGGCGTACAGCTGCAGGTTAATCACTGCGTAGGGGCCTGCGCTGCCGGACAGCACCGAACCCGTGAGGTGGGGATCAAAACCCGCGAACTCGCGCATCGCGCGCAACGCCTGCTCGCGCAATCCGCGCAGCCGCCTGTCCTGTGATTCGTCACGGTAAATGCCGCGGTACTCGCGCAGCGCTGCATCAATCTCGTCATTGTTGGGCAATCGCCGCGCATCCGGAACGCCCAGCAGCTTTGCTGCCTTGCGCTTGGCCAGGCCATGATCCTCGATGCCGTCCTGCGCCATCAACCGCGCCGCATGAACTGCAATCGCGCGGCGTGTGTCGTCACGGCCCCGCTCTCTGGACATCGGTACTCCTAAAACAGCTGGTTTCGCGCCTCTTCCGGCAGCTTTTCGGAACCCGGCAGCAACTCGGCATGGTCGGGAGCAGGAAACTCCTGGTAGAAATACTCGCTGATGCCGTCCGCCACGCTGCGAACGCCGGTGTCGGGATCCACCTGCATCGAGATGACTCCCGCAGGGGGAGTAAATGCCTCTTCCGGCACATTCTTCAACGCAACCGCCATGTAATCGATCCAGATCGGCAGCGCCGTGCTGCCACCGGTTGCGTTGCGGCCGAGGGTTTTCGGCTGATCAAAACCTATCCATGCCACGGCGACCAGGCCGGGGTGGAAGCCGCAGAACCACGCATCGACAAACTCGTTGGTTGTGCCGGTCTTGCCCGCAAGGTCGCCTCGCTTGAGACGCATCGCCCGGGTGGCTGTGCCCGAACGCACGACGTCGCGCATGATGCTCGACATGATGAAGGCGTTGCGGGCATCGATAACCCGCTCCGCCGATTCCCCGGCAACCTGGGGCTGGTTGACCAGCAGTACATTGCCCTTGCCATCCTCGACGCGCTCGATGAACTGCGGCGTCACACGGTAGCCGCCGTTGGCAAACACGGAGTAGGCGCCCAGCATTTGCAGTGGCGTCACCGTGCCTGCGCCCAAAGCCATAGTGAGGTACGGCGGATGCAGCTTGGGATCGAAACCGAAACGGCCGATGTAATCCTGGGCGTACTGCGGCGTGATTGCCTGCAGGATGCGCACCGACACCAGGTTCTTCGATTTGGCGAGTGCTGTACGCAGACGCATCGGTCCGTCAAACTTGCCGTCGTAGTTTTTCGGTTCCCAGGGCTCGGAGCCGGTCTGTGCCGCGGTGAAGGTGAGCGGCGCATCATTGATCACGGTGGCCGCGGTAAAGCCCTTCTCCAGCGCCGCGGAATACACAAAGGGCTTGAAACTCGAGCCCGGCTGGCGCATGGCCTGGGTAACGTGGTTGAACTGGTTGCGGTTGAAATCGAATCCGCCGACCAGTGCGCGGATGGCACCGGTTCGCGGATCCGCCGAAACCAGTGCCGATTCCGCACCCGGAATCTGCGTCAGGTGCCAGCGTTCTTTTTCGTCCTTCGTGATGCGCACGATGGCGCCGCGACGGATCCGCTGGTTGGGTGCCGCTTTTTCACCCAGCATGCGGGCAGCGAATTTCAGTCCGTCCTCGGCAATGACGATACGCTCGCCGCCCGGACGGTAGACGCGAACCTGCTTCGGCGCGGCGTCAAGCACGATGGCCACAAGAAGGTCATCGCTGTCGGAATAGTCGTGCAGGGCGTCTTCGAGACGCTCGTCGGTCAGTTCGCCGGAAAGATCGGCATGGGCTTCCGGACCGCGATAACCCTGCCTTCGGTCGTAGTCGATCAGGCCCTTGCGCAGGGCCTGGTATGCCGCACGCTGGTGATCCGAGAGCAGCGTGGTGTAAACGCGCAAGCCCTTCGTGTAAGCCGCTTCGCCGAAGCGTTCGAACATCTGTGCCCGCACCATCTCGGCAAAAAAGTCGGCCCGCACCGGAAAATCGTTGAGCGACTGGCGGACCGTGGGCACAGCGGTGGCCGCCGAGGCAAACTGCTCTTGGCTGATCATGCCGAGTTCGCGCATGCGCCCCAGCACGTACTGCTGACGGAGCTTTGCGCGGGCGGGATTGCTCACTGGATTGAACCGTGACGGCGCCTTGGGCAAACCGGCGAGCATGGCGTGCTCGGCAATCGTCAGCTGGGCAAGGGGTCTGCCGTAGTAGATTTGCGCGGCTGCGGCAAAACCATATGCCCGCTGCCCGAGATAGATCTGGTTGATATAGAGCTCGAGAATCTGCTGCTTGCTCAGGCTGGACTCGATCTTGAAGGCAAGCAGCATCTCGTTGAACTTGCGGGTCAGCGTTTTTTCCTTGGTCAGGAAAAAATTGCGCGCAACCTGCATGGTGATCGTCGAAGCTCCCTGGCGCACGCCACCGGATGCGAAATTCGACAATGCAGCGCGGGCGACGCCGACATAATCAACGCCGCCGTGCTGGTAAAACCGCTCGTCCTCGGCGGCGACTATGGCATCCACCAGGGTTTTGGGAACCTGGTCCAGCGAGACCACTGCCCGGCGTTCCTCGCCGAATTCGCCGATCAGCAGGCCGTCGGCGCTGTAGATGCGCAGCGGGATTTTGGGCTGGTAATCGGTCAGAACATCGAGCGTCGGCAGCGTCGGATAGATGACGACGGCGGCAAAACCGAGGACCAGGCTTCCTGCGGCAGCCAGCAAAAACACTAGTAATAGTGGGAATGCCCACCAACGAACAGACATCTAGTGGAAAACTGCTTTTGTGAAAAAAGTCAAATTAATCTGTGGGTTACGCGCCACATCTAATGCAAAATCTTATTGCCAGTACGGCAAAAATACTGCACAGTAGCAAGTGTCGCCGCAGCATTATAGGTGGATCGAACCGCAAAGGGAACGCAGCACAAATCCTTTACACAATAAAAGGTTGCTGCTACTGTCTAAAGTAAGTTGTGGGGAGTTCGCGCTAAGAACATATGGCCAAAGGAAAATTCAATATAAACTTTGACGCCATCGAAGGCTGGTTCAAGCCCAAGATGCCGCCATTGATCGGCGCCGATATCAGCTCTTCCGCCGTCAAGATGGTTGAAATAGCCGATGCCGGCAAGGGCGTTTACCGGCTGGAGCGCTATGCCATCGAACCCTTGCCCAGCGAATCGGTGGTGGAAGGCAACATCAACAACCTTGATGCCGTGATCGAGGCGGTCAAGCGTTGCCACAAGCGTCTGGGCAGCAACTTGAAGAGCCTCGCACTGGCGTTGCCCAACGCCGCCGTCATCAGCAAAAAGGTGCTGGTTCCGGCCGGGCAAACCGAAGACGACCTCGAAATGGACGTCGAGCGGGCTGCCAACGAATACATTCCGTTCGCGATCGAGGAAGTGAATCTCGACTACCAGGTGCTGGGGCCTGCGCCCAACAGCGCCGAAGACGTCGAGGTGCTCATCGCCGCATCGCGCAAGGACAAGATCGAGGATCGTGTGGCCGTTGCCGAAGGTGCGGGCCTCAAAGCCCTGGTCATGGACGTCGACCTGTTCGCGGCACAGTCCGCGTTCGAATTGATCGAGGCCGCCATGCCGGATCGTGGCCGCGACCTCAACATCGCAGTCGTCGATATCGGCGCATCGACAATGAACGTCAATGTGTTGCGCAACGACCAGTCGGTGTACATGCGCGAACAGCCTTTCGGCGGCGCACAGCTGACCCAGGAAATTCAGAACAAGTTCGGACTTTCCGCAGAAGAGGCGGAGGCGGCAAAACGCGCTGGCGGACTTCCGGAAAACTACGAGTCGGAGGTTCTGCTTCCGTTCATGGATACCCTTGGGCAGGAAGTCGCCCGGGCCATACAGTTCTTCTTTTCATCAACCCAGTTCAACAAGATCGATCACATCGTTCTTTCCGGCGGTTGCGCGGCGATTCCCGGCATGGACGAGGCGGTCGCCAAAAGAACCCAGGTGGAAACGTCTGTTGCAAACCCTTTCTCCGGCATGGCCCTGTCCAACCGCATCCGCGAAAAGGGCCTCAAACAGGACGCACCCTCGCTGATGGTTGCCTGCGGCCTTGCCATGCGGAGGTTTGACAAATGACCACTCGCATCAACCTGCTGCCGCATCGGGAGATGCGGCGCAAGCAGCAGCAGCAGCAGTTTTTCGCAATGCTTGGCGCCGTGGTTGTCCTGGGCGCGGTGATCTGGTTTGCCGTGCACTCCTACCTTGACGGCCAGTTCACCAACCAGGAAGCACGAAACAAGTACCTGTCGGACGAGATCGTCAAGCTCGACAAGGAAATCGCGGAAATCAACAAGCTCAAGGAGCAGACCGCGGCGCTGCTGAAACGCAAACAGGTTGTCGAAACACTGCAGAGCAACCGCGCCGAAGTCGTGCACCTGATGGACCAGCTGATCCGCCAACTTCCCGACGGCATGTACCTGAAATCCATCAAGCAGACCGGAACCAAGGTCGCCATCAGCGGATACACGCAGTCCCAGGCGCGGGTCTCGACACTGATGCGCAACCTGGAGGGCTCCCTCTACATCCAGAATGCCAATCTTGTCGAAATCAAGGCCGCGACGGTTGGCGGGTCCCGCATCAACGAGTTCACGATGAACATCGATGTGGTACGCGCCACCGAATCCGACGACAAGAAAAGCGGCAGGAAGGGCTAGATCATGACCCTCGACGAACTCAAACGCCTCGACCCGAAGAAGATCGGCAGCTGGCCGATTCTGCCGAAATTCGGCGTCCTCCTCGGACTGTTGCTCCTGCTGGTGTTTGCAGCGTACTGGTTCGACTGGCAGGACCAGATGGCGCAAATCGACGAAGCCCGGGCCAAAGAGGAACAGTTGCGCAGCACCTTCCTCAGCAAGAAGAAACAGGCGATCGACCTGCCTGCCTATCGCAAGCAGCTGGTGGACATCGAATCGCAGTTCGGGGCGCTGCTCAAGCAGTTGCCGGGAAAATCCGAAATGGACGCCTTGCTGACGGATATCAACCAGGCGGGGCTGGGCCGCGGCCTACAGTTTGAGCTGTTCCGCCCCGCAGCCCAGGAAACGATGCGTGACTTCTACGCCGAACTTCCGATCACCATTCGCGTCACCGGCAATTACCACGACCTCGGGGCATTCGCGAGCGATATCGGCAGACTGTCCAGGATCGTGACCCTGAACGACATCGCGCTGGCGGCAGCGAAGGACGGATTGACGCTGGATGCCACCGCCAAGACTTTCCGCTATCTCGACGAAGCCGAAATTGCCGCGGCAAGGAAGAAGCCGGCGCCGGGAGCCAGAAAATGAAACCGAGATTGATTCTGATCGCGGCGCTCAGCACGGTTGCCCTTGCCTCCTGTGGCAGCGAGGAACATTCCGACCTTCGGGAATTCGTCAGGGAATCGGACAAGATGCAGGGAGGCCGCATCCCGCCCCTGCCGGAAGTGAAACCCTATGAGCCTTTCGCCTACGACGCGTACGATCTGACGGACCCGTTCAAGCCGCGCAAGATCGAGCCCCCGAAATCCGCAGCCAAGGGCGGCCTGCAGCCTGACCTTAACCGTCCGCGCGAGGCGCTGGAAGCCTTCCCCCTGGAAAACCTGGCGATGGTTGGAACGCTGCAACAGAAGGGGCAGATGTATGCCCTGGTGCGCGCACCCGACAAGGGCCTCTATCGAGTGAGTTCGGGCAATTACCTCGGCCAGAATTTCGGCCGTATCGTCGGTATCACGGAAACAGACATCAAACTCAAGGAAATCGTTCAGGACAGTAGCGGTAACTGGGAAGAGAAGGACCAGGCACTGCAACTGCAAGAACAGGAGGCCAGCAAATGATTCGATTCTTCAGGTTCATGAAACATGTCTCCGGCCTGCTTCTGGCGGTCGGGGTTGCCGTGTCCGCCACGTCGGCCCACGCCCAGAACAACAGCATTGAATCGGTCAATGTTTCTGGACAGCAGGGCGGCACCACGCTGATCAGGGTCGCACTGAAGAACGCGCCCGCGGCAACACCCGCGAGCTTCGCGGTCAACAGCCCGCCTCGAATCGCATTCGACTTTCCCAACACCACCAATGGCTCGGGCAAGAACGTGCAGGAAGTCGGTGAGGGTGATGTCCGCCGCATCAACATCGTCCAGGCCGGCAATCGCTCCCGGCTCGTCCTCGAAACTGCGCGGCCCCTGGGTTATGACGCCAGGATCGAGGGCAATGCAATTTTGATCACCCTCGGCGGCTCGGCCACGGCCAGCTCCTCGGCCCCGGCGCCCGCGGCGCAGACCTTTGCACAGGTTCAGCCTGGTGATGGCCGGCACAGCCTTCGCGACATTGACTTCCGTCGCGGACGGACCGGTGAAGGCAGGGTGGTCGTGGACCTTTCCGACAACCAAGTCGGCATAGACCTGCGCACCCAGGGCCGCTCGCTGATCATCGATTTCATCAATACCGCGGTGCCCAAGAATCTGGAGCGCCGCCTCGACGTGGTCGATTTTGGTACTCCGGTCGACAGCATCGAGACATTTACCCAGGGCGGAAACACGCGGATGGTCATCACCCCGCGCGGTGCCTGGGAGCATTCCGCCTATCAAACCGACAACCGCTTCATTATCGAAGTGAAGAAAGTGGCCGACGATGCCAACCGGCTGGTACAGCCGGGCTTCACCGGGGAAAAGCTCTCGCTCAACTTCCAGAATGTAGAGGTCCGGGCGGTACTGCAGGTGATTGCCGACTTCACCGGACTCAATGTCATCACCAGCGACACCGTCGGTGGCAGCCTGACGCTGCGGCTCAAGGACGTGCCCTGGGATCAGGCGCTCGACATCATCCTCCAGAGCAAGGGCCTCGACATGCGCAAGACCGGCAATGTCGTATGGATAGCGCCCCGCGACGAACTTGCCACCCGGGAAAAGCTCGCGCTCGAAGCGCGCTCGCAGATCGCGGACCTGGAGCCGCTGCGCACCGAGAGCATGCAGGTCAATTACCAGAAGGCAGCCGATTTCCAGAAATTGCTGGCCGATCCTGCGCAGAAGATCCTGTCGAAGCGGGGCAGCGCGGTGGTTGACGTGCGCACGAACACGGTTTTTGTGCAGGACACGCCGAGCCGGCTTGAAGAAATCCGCAAACTGCTCAAGCAGATCGACATTCCGGTGCGCCAGGTCATGATCGAGTCGCGCATCGTGGAAGCAAATGACACGTTCAGCCGCAACCTCGGCGCCCGTCTCGGATACAACGACACCACGGGACAGGGATTCCGGATCGGCAGCGGCAATGCGCTGCAGGGCTCAGTCGGCGGCGGTCTTGCAAACAACGCCGCAGCAGCAGGCCAGAACGCGACGGCGGGATCGTTCAATGACGGCCTGTTCGTCAACCTTCCAGCACAAGGTCTTTCGGGTGCCAATCCCGGAGTGTTTTCGTTCCTGCTGTTCAATGACCGCAGCACCAAGTTCCTCAACCTGGAGCTTTCTGCGCTGCAGGCGGATGGCAAAGGCAAGATTATTTCCAGCCCGCGCGTGATCACGGCTGACAAGGTTGAGGCAACGATCGAGCAGGGCACCGAAATCCCTTACCAGCAAGCCACTTCCAGCGGTGCGACCAGCGTGTCCTTCCGCAAGGCAACGCTGTCTCTGAAAGTGAAGCCGCAGATCACCCCTGATGACAACGTGATCATGAACCTGCGGGTCAACAAGGACAGTGTCGGCCAGAATACGCTGTCCGGTCCGTCGATTGACACCAAGCAGGTCTCGACCGAGGTCCTGGTCGAAAACGGCGGCACTGTCGTCATCGGCGGCATCTATACCCAGGACGAGCGTTCCACAACCACCAAGGTTCCGGTGCTGGGCGATCTGCCGTATGTGGGCTTCCTGTTCAAGAACAACCAGCGGGTGGACGACCGGCGCGAACTGCTGATTTTCATTTCACCCAAGATCCTCAAGGATGGCGCGAGCCTGCGCTGATTCCCCTGTCTCCGGAGAGGGCGGCGCCATGGCGCCGCCCTTTTTGTTTCAGCGGTTTCCAGCCGGCCGCCCCCCGGCTTCCGCTAGAATCAGGCCATGTCATGGCAAGCTGATGCGTCCTCCAATAACCCTGCTGCTCCACAGAACATATTTCTGGTGGGACTGATGGGCGCCGGAAAAACCTCTGTCGGACGCATGCTCGCGAAACGCATGCACCGCGATTTTTACGATGCCGACGCGGAAATCGAGAAAGCCACCGGTGTCAAGATTCCGGTGATCTTCGATGTCGAGGGAGAGGCCGGCTTTCGCGCCAGGGAAGAGAAAATGATCGAGAAACTGACGGCTATGCAGGGAATCGTTCTGGCAACCGGGGGCGGGGCGGTGCTGTCCGCCGCCAATCGCGCCCGCCTCAAGCAGGGCGGACGGGTCATCTATCTGCGCGCCGCGCCCGAAGATCTCTGGCGACGTACGCGCCGGGACCGTAACCGGCCGCTGCTGCAAACCGCGAACCCGCTGGCCAGGCTGCGCGATCTGCACGCCCAGCGGGACCCCCTGTACACCGAGGTGGCCGATCTGGTCGTGGATACCGGCGCGCAAAGTGTCGGCACGCTGACCTCGCAAATTCAGGCTTTGCTCGGCAGCCTGGATGAACCTGCTCCCAGCGCGACGCAAGGACATGGGCATGGCCGCAACTGAAACCACCTGCACGCTTGAGGTCGATCTCGGTGACCGCAGCTATCCGATACACATCGGGCCCGGTCTGCTCGACAGGGGGGATCTGATCCGGCCGCACTTGCCACAGCCCGCGGCGGTAATCGTCACCAATACCGTTGTGGCGCCGCTCTACCTGAAAAAGCTGCAGGATAGCTTGGCCCGGCAGCAAGTCAGCTCCACATCCATCGTGTTGCCGGATGGCGAAGAGCACAAGAATTGGCAAACCCTGAACCAGGTTTTCGATGCCCTGATGGGATTCCGTGCAGAACGGAAGACCACGCTGATCGCCCTCGGTGGCGGGGTCATCGGCGACCTTACGGGATTCGCTGCGGCGGTTTTCCAGCGGGGAGCGCCCTTCGTCCAGATTCCGACCACACTGCTCGCCCAGGTGGACTCCTCGGTTGGCGGAAAAACCGCGATCAACCACCCGCTGGGCAAGAACATGATCGGCGCGTTTTACCAGCCACGCGCAGTCATCGCCGACACCGGTACGCTGCGCACATTGCCGGAACGTGAACTCTCCGCGGGCCTGGCCGAGGTCATCAAGTACGGACTGATCGGAGACGCCGGGTTCTTCCTTTGGCTGGAGGAAAACATTGAGCGTCTGATGGCGCGTGATGCCGCAGCGCTGACGCATGCCATCGAGATATCCTGCCGTAACAAGGCCCGGGTCGTGGCCACGGACGAACGCGAGGAAGGCGTCCGCGCCCTGCTGAACTTCGGTCACACCTTCGGCCACGCCATTGAATCCGGCCTGGGTTATGGCGAGTGGCTGCATGGCGAGGCGGTCGGTGCCGGCATGGCCATCGCCGCGCGTGTCTCCCGGCATATGGGACTGGTTGACAGCCAATGCGTGGCGCGCATCGACGGGCTGTTGCGGAAAGCGCGGCTCCCGGTCCGGGGTCCCGCGCTCGGTGCGGACAGGTATATCGAGCTGATGGGACATGACAAGAAAGTCGAGGGCGGCAAGATGCGTTTCATCCTGCTGCGCGGCATCGGGGACGCTTTCATCAGCGATGCGGTTCCCAGTGACGCACTGTATTCGGTGCTGGGCGGCGAGGGTGTCGATGCCCGCTGACAGGGCGCCCTATGCCTCCGATCCGGCGCGTTCCCGTGGCCGCAGGCTGCGCGAACCGGCGCCGCGCGGGCGCTCCGAATACCAGCGAGACCGCGATCGCATCATCCATTCCACCGCGTTCCGCCGCCTTGAATACAAGACCCAGGTGTTTGTTAACCACGAGGGCGACCTTTTCCGCACGCGCCTGACCCACAGCCTGGAAGTGGCACAGATCGGGCGCTCGGTGGCCCGGCACCTCGGACTGGACGAAGATCTGACTGAAGCCATCACCCTGGCTCATGACCTGGGCCACACCCCTTTCGGCCATACCGGACAGGATGCGCTCAATGCCTGCATGAAGCCCTATGGAGGTTTCGAGCACAACCTTCAGTCACTGCGCGTAGTCGACGTGCTCGAACAGCGTTATGGCGCCTTTGACGGACTCAACCTGACTTTTGAAACCCGCGAAGGCATCCTGAAGCATTGTTCCCTGAAGAATGCGCGCATGCTTGGTGACGTCGGCGAGCGCTTCATCCGGCGGCAGCGTCCCGGTCTTGAGGCGCAGATCGCGAATCTGGCCGACGAGATCGCTTACAACAACCATGATGTGGATGACGGCCTGCGCTCGGGCCTGCTGCAGATGGAGCAACTGTCCACGGTCGCCATTTTCCGCCGCCACATGCGCGCCGCGCTGCGCGAATTTCCGAGGATCGAAGGCAGGCGCCTGGTTCATGAAACCGTCAGGCGCATGATCGACACGCTGGTGACCGACCTCGTTCGGCAAAGTGCCAGGACCATCCGGGAATATGCGCCGGCTTCCGCGGACGATGTGCGGAGAGCCCCGCCAATGATCTGCTTCTCCACACGCATTAGCGACGAACAGACCGAGCTGAAGCAGTTCCTGAGAACCAATCTCTACCGGCACTACCGGGTATCCCGCATGAGCAGCAAGGCGCGGCGCATTGTCACCGAGCTTTTCGAAGCATTTCTTTCCGAACCCGGGCTGCTGCCCCCGGAGTTCCAGTCGCGGGCGCAGGCAGACACCCCCCGTGCGATCGCCGACTATATTGCGGGTATGACCGACCGTTATGCCATGGCCGAGCATCGGCGCCTGTTTGCGATCGACGTCAGCTGAGTCAACTGAGATTTCCTCCTGATTTTCGACAGCAATGCGGTTGAACCAAGCCCTTGAGTACAGGTAGACTTATCGGGTTTCACTCCGTTTTTCGCACATGAATCACCGGTTTTTGGCGCATTGCAGCAATTGCGCATATAACCTGTTGATTTAAAAGCGTTTTTAACGAGGCGCCCGATGGCTCATCCAAACCTGCCGGAACCCCAAGGCCTGTACGACGCGGCCCATGAACACGACGCCTGCGGCGTCGGCTTTGTCGCCCATATCAAGGGCAAGAAAAGCCATGACATCGTCGACCAGGGCCTGACCATACTGCGCAACCTGACGCACCGTGGCGCGGTCGGCGCCGACCCCAAGGCCTCGGACGGCGCGGGTATCCTGATTCAGATTCCGGATGCCTTCTTCCGTGAGGAAATGGCCAAACAGGGCGTCAAGCTTCCGCCCGCCGGCCACTACGGCATTGGCATGGTGTTCCTGCCGCGCGAGCCAGCCTCTCGCATCGCCTGCGAGTATGAAATCGAGCGCGCGATCAAGGATGAGGGCCAAACCCTTCTCGGCTGGCGCGATGTGCCGGTGGACAACTCCGATCTCGGAGAATCGGTCAAGAAAGTCGAGCCTGTCATACGCCAGGTGTTCATTGGCCGCAGTTCGGCGATCCGCGTCACCGATGCGCTGGAACGCAAGCTCTACGTCATCCGCAAAAGCGCGAGCCATGCCATTCGCGCGCTGAAACTGGCACACGGCACCGAATATTTCGTGCCCTCGATGTCGGCCAGAACCATTGTCTATAAAGGCATGCTGCTGCCTTCGCAGGTCGGCACTTATTACAGGGATCTGCAGGATCCGCGCGTCGTTTCCGCGCTCGCACTGGTGCACCAGCGCTTCTCGACGAACACCTTTCCGACCTGGGATCTGGCGCATCCCTTCCGGATGATCGCCCACAACGGCGAGATCAACACCGTGCGCGGCAACGTCAACTGGGTGCGCGCGCGCCAGGGCGCGATATCCAGCCCGGTGCTGGGCAGGGACATCGACAAGCTGTGGCCCTTGATCTTTCCCGGCCAGTCGGACTCCGCCTCCTTCGACAACGCGCTCGAACTGCTGGTGATGGGAGGATATTCGATCGCCCACGCAGTAATGATGATGATCCCGGAGGCCTGGGAGGGACACAGCCTGATGGACCCCAGCCGCCGCGCTTTTTACGAGTATCACGCGGCAATGATGGAGCCCTGGGACGGTCCCGCGGCGATCGCTTTCACCGATGGCCGCCAGATCGGCGCAACCCTGGACCGCAACGGCCTGCGTCCGGCGCGTTACATCGTCACCGACGATGACCTGGTGATCATGGGCTCGGAATGCGGCTGCCTGCCGATTCCGGAGGAAAAGATCACCAAAAAATGGCGCCTGCAGCCGGGCAAAATGTTCCTGGTTGACCTGGAAAAGGGCCGCATCATCGACGACAGGGAACTGAAGGAGTCGCTGGCTTCGAGCAAACCCTATGTCGAATGGATGGAGCGCATCCGCGTCAAGCTTGACGATGTCGAGAGCCAGAAAGCGCAGCCGGAACGCAGTGCCGTTCCGCTGCTCGATCGCCAGCAGGCCTTTGGCTATACCCAGGAAGACCTGAAGTTCCTGGTGTTGCCGATGGCGGCCAATGGCGAAGAGCCGATCGGCTCCATGGGCAACGATTCGCCGCCCGCCGTCCTGTCCAGCAAGAACAAGGGCCTGTACCAGTATTTCAAGCAGCTTTTTGCACAGGTCACTAACCCTCCGATCGACCCGATCCGGGAGGAACTGGTGACCTCGCTGGTGTCCTTCATCGGCCCGAAACCGAACCTGCTGGGCATAGACGAAACGAATCCGCCGATCCGCCTCGAGGTCAGCCAGCCCGTGCTCGACTTTTTCGAGATGGAAAAGATCCGCAACATCGAGAGCTACACCGACGGCAAATTCAAGTCCTGCGAGCTCGACATCACCTACCCGGTGGCCTGGGGCAAGGAAGCGATCGAGGCGCGCCTCGCCAGCCTTGCCGCCCAGGCTGAGGACGCGGTACGCGCCGGTTATTCCATCCTGATCATCTCCGACCGCCGCGTCGACCGCGAACAGGTCGCGATCCCGGCGCTGCTTGCCTTGTCGACCATCCATCACCACCTCGTCGACAAGGGCCTGCGCACCAGCGCCGGGCTGGTCGTGGAAACCGGTTCCGCGCGCGAGGTGCACCATTTCGCACTCCTCGGCGGCTACGGCGCCGAGGCCGTGCACCCCTATCTCGCACTCGAAACCATCCTGCAGATGGCGGAGAGCGGCCAGCTGGGCGCCGCGGTTGACGGCCACAAGGCCATCAAGAATTTCGTCAAGGCAGTCGGCAAGGGCCTGCGCAAGGTGATGTCGAAAATGGGCATCTCCACCTACATGTCCTACACCGGTGCACAGATTTTCGAGGCCATCGGGCTGTCGACTCCGCTGATCGACAAGTACTTCCACGGCACGCCGTCGAATGTCGGCGGCATCGGCCTGTTCGAGGTGGCAGAAGAGGCGATCCGCACCCACAACAGCGCCTTCAGCGGCGATCCGGTTCTCGCCGGCGCGCTGGATGCCGGCGGGGAATACGCATGGCGGGTGCGAGGTGAAGAGCACATGTGGACGCCTGATGCGATCGCCAAGCTGCAGCATGCGGCCCGCGCCAACAGTGCGACCACCTACCGCGAATACGCCAACATCATCAATGATCAGTCGAAGCGCCACATGACTTTCCGCGGGCTTTTCGATTTCCGTTTCAGCCGTTGCACGCCCGTGCCGATCGAGGAAGTGGAGCCGGCAGCGGAGATCGTCAAGCGTTTTTCCACCGGCGCAATGTCGCTGGGCTCCATTTCGACCGAAGCCCACACCACGCTTGCGGTGGCAATGAACCGCCTCGGCGGCAAGTCCAACACCGGAGAAGGTGGCGAGGACCGGCGGCGCTTTGCGCCGGTCAAGGCCGGCGAAACGCTGGCTTCCCGCCTGGGTGAAGGTCGCATCGAGCACGATATCGCACTCCAAGCCGGTGATTCCCTGAAGTCGAAGATCAAGCAGGTGGCCTCGGGACGTTTCGGTGTCACTGCGGAATACCTGGCCAGTGCCGAACAGATCCAGATCAAGATGGCCCAGGGCGCCAAGCCTGGTGAGGGCGGCCAGCTGCCGGGGCGCAAGGTGTCCGAGTACATCGCCGAATTGCGCTATTCGACGCCCGGCGTCGAGCTGATCTCGCCGCCGCCGCACCACGACATCTACTCGATCGAGGATCTGGCGCAGCTGATCCACGACCTCAAGAACAGCAACACCGATGCCTCGATCAGCGTAAAGCTGGTCTCGGAAGTCGGCGTCGGCACGGTGGCTGCGGGTGTCGCGAAGGCCAAGGCCGACCACGTCACCATCTCCGGCCACGACGGCGGCACCGGCGCGAGCCCGTGGTCATCGATCAAGCATGCCGGAACCCCCTGGGAACTCGGCCTTGCCGAGACCCAGCAGACCCTGGTACTGAACCGGCTGCGCAGCCGCATCGCCGTCCAGGTCGACGGCCAGATGAAAACCGGGCGCGACGTCGTGATCGGCGCCCTCCTCGGCGCCGATGAATTCGGTTTTGCAACCGCACCGCTGGTGGTCGAGGGCTGCATCATGATGCGCAAATGCCATCTCAACACCTGCCCTGTCGGCGTCGCCACCCAGGACCCGGTGCTGCGCCGGAAATTCTCCGGCAAGCCGGAGCACGTCATCAACTACTTCTTCTTTGTCGCGGAGGAAATCCGCGAACTGATGGCAAAGCTCGGCGTGCGCAAGTTCGATGAATTGATCGGCCGGTCGGACCTCCTCGACACCCGCAAGGGCATCGAGCACTGGAAGGCCCGCGGCCTCGATTTCAGCCGCATTTTCCACCAGCCGCAGATCGGGCCGGAAGTCGCCCGCTACCACACCGAGTCCCAGGATCATGGCCTCGACAAGGCCCTGGACCACCGGCTGATCGAACTCGCGGCACCGGCACTGGAGCGTGGCGAAAAAGTCACGATCGAAATGCCCATACGCAACATCAACCGCACGGTCGGCACCATGCTCTCCGGCCTTGTTGCCAAGCGCCATGGCCATGACGGTCTGCCCGACGACACCATCCGCGTGCGTTTTGCCGGCTCGGCAGGACAGAGCCTCGGCGCCTTCCTGTCGCGCGGCATCACGCTGGAACTGATCGGCGACACCAACGACTACTGCGGCAAGGGACTTTCCGGAGGCCGCATCATCGTCCAGCCTTCGCCGAAATTCCGCGGCGACGCCATGCAGAACATCATCACCGGCAACGCGGTGCTTTACGGCGCGATTGCCGGCGAAGCCTACTTCCGCGGCGTCGCGGGCGAACGCTTCGCGGTGCGCAACTCCGGCGCCCATGCCGTCGTTGAAGGTACCGGCGACCATGGTTGTGAGTACATGACCGGCGGTACTGTCGTGGTGCTGGGTTCGACCGGCCGCAACTTTGCCGCGGGCATGTCCGGTGGAATCGCCTATGTCTATGACGAGGACGGCAGCTTCGCCTCCTACTGCAACACCGCCATGGTCAAGCTCGAGCCGCTGCTGGCGGAAGCGGAGCAGGATGCCAGGGTGTCCCGCGACATCTGGCACCTGGGACAGGCTGACGAGGTGCTGGCCAGGCGCTTCATCGAGAACCATCATCGTCTTACGGGCAGCCTGCGGGCACAGCAGATACTTTCGGAATGGGCGGCGGCGCGCGGAGAATTCGTCAAGGTTTTCCCGAACGAATATCGGCGTGCACTCGGCGAACTCGCTGCGAAGAGCAAGAAAATCGCGGCCTGAGGCCATGATGCCGCTCAGGCAAGGATGACTTTCGGCCCGGCACGGGCCTGATGTTTCAGGGGCAATGAAGCTATGGGAAAAGTAACCGGGTTTCTGGAATTCGAACGACTGCACGAGGCTGCGGAGCAACCGCAGGAGCGGCTCAGGCACTGGCGCGAGTTCGTCGGCCACCTGTCCGACAAGGACGCGGGTATCCAGGGCGCGCGCTGCATGGACTGCGGCACGCCGTTCTGCATGAGCGGCTGCCCCGTCAACAACATCATCCCGGACTGGAACGACCTGGTGTTCAGGCAGGACTGGCAGCGTGCGCTGGACACACTGCATTCGACCAACAATTTTCCCGAGTTCACGGGGCGCATCTGCCCGGCACCCTGCGAGGCAGCCTGTACCCTGAACATCAACAACGACCCGGTCGGCATCAAGTCGATAGAACACGCCATCATCGACAAGGGCTGGGAGTCCGGCTGGGTCCTGCCGCAGCCCCCGGCACGCAAGACCGGAAAGCGGGTTGCCATTGTCGGCTCCGGCCCCGCCGGCCTCGCCTGCGCGCAGCAGCTGGCGCGAGCCGGCCATGACGTTGTCGTGTTCGAGAAGGCGGATCGCGCCGGCGGCCTCCTGCGTTACGGCATCCCTGACTTCAAGATGGAAAAACACCTGATCGACCGCCGCATGGATCAGATGCGCGCCGAAGGGGTCGAATTCCGCTTCAACCAGCATGTCGGAGCAGGAGTGCCTGCGGACAGACTTGTTGCCGACTTCGATGCCGTGGTGGTTTCCGGAGGAGCAGAACAGCCGCGCGACCTGCCGGTCCCCGGCCGCGAACTGGCCGGCGTGCATTTCGCGATGGAATTCCTGCCGCAGCAGAACAAGGTCGTCGCGGGCGACAAGGTGACGGGCCAGATCATGGCCACCGGCAAGCATGTGGTGGTCATCGGTGGCGGCGATACCGGCTCCGACTGCGTCGGCACCTCGAACCGCCATGGTGCCGCCTCGGTCACCCAGTTCGAACTGCTGCCGCAGCCTCCCGAGCAGGAGAACAAGCCCATGATCTGGCCGTACTGGCCGGTCAAGCTGCGTACTTCCAGTTCGCACGAGGAGGGCTGCAAGCGCGACTGGTCCGTGGCGACCAAGCGCTTCGAGGGCAAGAATGGCAAGGTCGAAAAACTGGTGGCCGCGCGCGTTGAATGGAAGGACGGCCAGATGCGCGAGGTGCCGGATTCGGAATTCACGATGAAGGCGGACCTCGTACTGCTGGCGATGGGTTTCCTCGGTCCGGTGCAGAAGGGCCTGCTGGAACAGCTCGGGGTTGAAAAAGACCCCCGTGGCAACGTGCTTGCCGATACCGAGAAATACCAGACGTCGGTGGACAAGGTTTTTGCTGCCGGCGACATGCGCCGCGGCCAGTCGCTGGTGGTTTGGGCCATCCGTGAAGGCCGTCAATGCGCGCGCTCGGTTGACGAGTTCCTGATGGGCTCCACGGAACTGCCGCGCTGATTGCGGGAACCGTGGCCCGGGCACAACAGACAGGCGAAGTCTCCAGCCTGTCCCCGGGCTGCAGTGGCCTGCACTGAATCCTGATGCCCAAGAACGACATTTTCATCCGCGCGCTGCTGCGCCAGCCGGTGCCCTACACCCCGGTGTGGATCATGCGCCAGGCCGGCCGCTACCTTCCGGAATACAAGGCCACCCGCAAGCGGGCGGGGAGTTTTCTCGGCTTGACCAAGAACCCTGATTTCGCAACTGAAGTCACGCTGCAGCCGCTGGCACGCTTTGATCTCGATGCGGCGATCCTGTTCTCGGATATCCTGACCGTACCCGATGCCATGGGCCTGGGCCTGTACTTCGCCGAAGGCGAGGGACCGAAGTTCGAGCGGCCGTTGCGCGACGAAACCGCGATCCGCGGCTTGCGTGTGCCCGACCCCGGGGAAAGTCTGGGTTATGTACTCGACGCCGTCAGACAGATCCGCGGCGCACTCGACAACCGCGTACCGCTGATCGGTTTTTCCGGCAGTCCCTACACGCTGGCCTGCTACATGGTCGAAGGCGGCGGCAGCGATGATTTCCGCAACATCAAGGGCATGCTCTACGCGCGCCCTGAGCTGCTGCACCACATCCTCGATATCAATGCCCGGGCCGTGATCGGGTACCTCAATGCGCAGATCGAAGCTGGCGCGCAGGCCGTCATGGTTTTCGACACCTGGGGAGGCGCGCTGTCCGACGCGGCCTACCGCGAGTTTTCACTGGAGTACCTGCGCCGAGTGGTCGGCGGCCTGCACCGCGAATGGAACGGCGAAACCGTGCCGAGCATCGTCTTTACCAAGGGTGGCGGACTCTGGCTTGAAGACATTGCCGCCACCGGCTGCAACGCCGTTGGACTGGACTGGACCGTCAATATCGGCGCCGCACGACGTCGGATCGGAGACCGGACAGCGCTTCAGGGCAATCTCGATCCTGCCGTGCTGTTCAGCAATCCTGCAACAATCCGTACCGAAGCCGGGAAGGTGTTGCAGGATTTCGGCAACGGCAGCGGCCACGTGTTCAATCTCGGCCACGGCATTTCGCAATTCACCCCTCCGGACCATGTGGGTGTGCTGGTCGATGCGGTGCACGAGCTCAGTCGCGCCTATCATTGATCACGCCGGATCGATTCCGGCGCGATAAAAAGCTTATGCACACAAGGACTTAGGAGCTGTCACCGTCTTGAATGTGATTCGACACTCCGCATGATGTTTTAAGTTATTGTTTTTATTGAATTTTTTTATTATCCCGGCTCTCGCTCCAAGGCGGATTTCGACCGACGACCGGCCGCCAGTCATGGCAGGAGTTTGATCAACAGACTTATCCACAACACGGTGAGACCAATAATCCTTGCCCGTAAAGCAGTTGGAAAACGTTTCGAATCTCCAGCTGAACCCGGTGCAGCGGATCGTTGCCGACAGCCATGACACTGATCCGGGTTGCACTGGATGTTCCGGTCGATCATCTGTTCGATTATCGATGCGATGATCGCGCCGCCCGGGTAGGCGCCCGCGTGCTGGTTCCGTTTGGACGCCGTCGCCTGATCGGCATCGTTGTCGCCAAACCTGAACACAGCGAAGTTCCCGAGACCAGCCTCAAACACGCCATCCGGGTTCTCGACGAGCAACCGCTGCTCAGCCGGGCCGACCTGCGGCTTCTGCACTTTGCTGCAGATTATTATGTTCACCCGCTCGGTGCTGCGATCATGATGGCGGTGCCTGCCACCCTGCGACGGGTGCGCCGTCGCGACCAGGCGCCTGCTGCCTACGCACTGACTCCCGCGGGCGCGGCGATCGATGCCGCTATCCTGCCACCACGGGCGCGTGCATCACACCGGTTGCTGGCCCTGCTGCAGTCCGCCCCTGTTGTCGGTCATTCTGCAGTTGCCGCGCAAGGTGCGGCCGCCCGCAAAGCCCTGCAGGTTTTTCTCGAGAAGGGCTGGGTGCGCACCGCCGTTCCGGAGCCGGGCCTTGTCCAGCATTCCCCGGATTCGCCTGCGGTGGCCCCGGGCCCTCCGCTCAATCCCGAGCAGACTGCAGCCGTCGAGGCGATCTCCTCGTCCCTGGGACGCTTTCAGCCGATGTTGTTGCTGGGCATCACCGGCAGCGGCAAGACCGAAGTCTATTTGCACGCGATTGCCGCCGCCCTCGCACGCAATGCCCAAGCCTTGCTGCTGGTACCGGAAATCGCGCTGACGCCCCAGCTGCAGTCGCTGATTGTGGCGCGCTTCCCCGGCACAACCATTGCCACCCTGCACAGCAGCCTTGCCGATGGCGAGCGCGCGGCCCACTGGGAAGCCGCGCGCAGCGGGAAGGCGCGCATCGTGCTCGGCACGCGGCTGGCGGTCTTCGCCCCCATCCCCACCCTTGGATTGATCATCGTCGACGAGGAACATGACAGCTCGTTCAAGCAGGGCGAAGGTTTCCGTTACTCGGCGCGGGACCTCGCCGTGGTCCGCGCCCGCCAGGTCGGCGTACCGGTGGTTCTCGGTTCCGCAACCCCTGCGCTGGAAACCTATCGCAATGCCATCGATGACCGCTACCGCTTGCTGCGGCTTTCACAGCGCATCAATGCCCGTCCGCCCCTCATCGACTGTATCGACCTGCGGCAGGGCCTGCAGGCTGACGGTCTGTCCGGCCGATTGATCGCCGCCATCGCGTCGCGGATCGAACGCGGCGAGCAGAGCATGGTGTTCATCAACCGCCGCGGTTACGCCCCGGTGCTGGTCTGTGGCAGCTGCGGATGGACCTCCGATTGCAGGCGCTGCTCGGCGAAACTGGTGCTGCACCTGCCCGATCGCCGCCTGCGTTGCCATCATTGCGGCCACGACAGTGCCGTGCCGACAAACTGCCCGGATTGCGGCAATGCCGATCTGGCTCCAGTAGGCCAGGGCACGCAGCGCATCGAGGCTGCCCTGGCGCAACACTTCCCCGAAGCACGTATCCTGCGCATCGACCGCGACACCACCCGGCGCAGGAATGCCTGGCCAGACATGCGTGAGCGCATTCGCGAGGGGACCGTCGACATCCTTGTCGGCACCCAGATCCTGGCCAAGGGCCATGATTTTCCGCGGCTCAACCTGGTGGGCATCATCAATGCGGACAGCATGCTTTACAGCAACGATTTCCGGGCACCCGAGCGGCTCTATGCCCTGCTATCCCAGGTTTCCGGCCGCGCCGGCCGCGCCAACGTCCGTGGCCAGGTTCTGGTGCAGACCCGGTTTTCCGACCATCCGCTGTATGCCGCCTTGCGCAGCCAGGACTTCGACGCATTTGCGCGGGGGCTGCTGGCCGAGCGGCGTCAGGCGGGCTTTCCGCCCTATGTTCATCAAGCCCTGCTCCGTGCCGAGGCAGGCAACATCGACACCGCGCTGCAGTTCCTTGCCAGGGCGGCACGTGCCGCACGCGGCCTCAAGCCCGCGGTGTCTGTCTACGACCCGGTGCCGGCCGGCATGATGCGCAGGGCGGGACGTGAACGCGCCCACCTGCTGGTGCAGTCCGGCTCGCGCACCGAGTTGCGCGCGTTCCTCAAGGCCTGGCATCAGCGGCTGGCTGATGCAGGCAGCTCGGCAACGCGCTGGTCGCTTGATGTCGATCCCGCGGAACTGTGAGTCAGGGCCAGCCCGCCATGTTAAAATCCGCCACTTTTCCGCCAGAAAAACTGCCGCCAAAACAGTCAGTTGACGTCTGGCAGCGGCAACCGCCCGCGCCTCCTTCATATCTCCCATGAACGCCCCGAACGCCGACGCCCGAACCCTGCTCAGCAGCCTGCTGCGTGTAGCGCTGGCCCAGGTTGCCCCTACGGCGACTGCCGCCATCGTGCTTGACCGGCCCAAACAGGCGCAGCACGGCGACTTTGCCTGCAACATTGCACTGCAGCTGGCGAAGGAGCTGCGGGGCAATCCCAGGGCCATCGCCCAGCAGATCCTTGCCGCGCTTCCGGCGTCGCCCGATATCGACAAGGCGGAAATTGCCGGCGCTGGATTCATCAACTTTTTTCTCTCCCCATCCTGCAAGCAACAGGTAGTACGCCGGGTGCTGCTGGCCGGTGAAGACTACGGCAGGAGCCCGCTTGGCAAGGGGAGAAAAGTGCAGATCGAATTCGTCTCCGCCAATCCGACCGGGCCGCTGCATGTCGGCCACGGAAGGGGAGCGGCCTATGGTGCCAGCGTCGCCTCCATCCTTGAGGCCGCCGGCTTCGACGTAACCCGCGAGTATTACGTCAACGATGCCGGCCGGCAGATGGACATACTCGCGCTATCGACGTGGTTGCGCTATCTGGAGCAGGGCGGCGAGCCGGTGCAGTTTCCGGGTAACGCCTACCAGGGCGATTACGTGCGTACCATGGCTGGACAGTTGCGGCAGGCCCAGGGTGAGCGTTTCCAGCATTCCTGGGCGGCGGCATCGGCGGGAGCGGCGGACGCTGAATCCGATCCCGAAGCGCGCCTCGACGACCTGATCGCCAATGCCAAGCGGCTGCTGGGAGACGATTATGTCCCCGTGCACAGCCATGCACTGAAGCAGCAGCTTGATGACTGCCGGGAAGATCTCGAGGAGTTCGGGGTCACTTTCGACCAGTGGTTTTCGGAACGCTCGCTTTACGACTCCGGTCAGGTCGAACGTGCGATGCGCGAGCTGGAGTCGCGCGGCCATGTTTACCTTCAGGACGGTGCAAGGTGGTTCCGGTCGAGCGTTTTCGGTGATGAGAAAGACCGTGTCGTGCAGCGCGAAAACGGGCAGTACACCTATTTCGCCAGCGACATCGCCTACCATCTCGAAAAGTTCGGTCGCGGCTTCGATCGTGTCATCGATGTCTGGGGCGCCGACCATCATGGCTATATCGCCCGGGTCAAGGGCGCGCTGCAGGCGCTCGGCCAGGATCCCTCCCGGCTCGATATCGCGCTGGTGCAGTTCGCCGTGCTCTATCGCAGCGGCGAGAAGGTTTCGATGTCGACACGCTCCGGGGAATTCGTGACGCTGCGCGAGCTGCGCAGGGAAGTCGGCAATGATGCCGCGCGGTTTTTCTACGTGCTGCGCAAGAGTGACCAGCACCTCGACTTCGACCTTGATCTCGCAAAGTCGCAGAGCAACGACAATCCGGTTTATTACATCCAGTACGCGCATGCGCGGGTGTGCAGCGTGCTCGAACAATGGGGCGGCAGTCCGGACAGTGTCAGCGACGCGGATCTTTCGCCGCTCGTTTCCACGCACGAAACCGCCTTGCTCAGGAACCTGATGGATTATCCCGGCGTGATAGAAACCGCCGCGCGGGAACTGGCTCCCCATTCGCTTGCGTTCTACCTGAAGGATCTGGCCGGCGAGTTCCACAGCTATTACAACGCGGAACGCTTTCTGGTCGATGATCCAGCACAGAAGCATGCACGCCTGGCGCTCGCCCTCGCAGTGCGGCAAGTGCTGCGCAACGGCCTTGCCCTTCTGGGTGTGGGTGCTCCCGAAAAAATGTAAGATGCGCGCGTGAGCAGGGATTACAAAGGCAGTGACAGAAAAAGCGGTTCCCGCAGCAGCGGCGGATCGCTGTTCATCGGCATCCTGATCGGCCTGGTGCTTGGATTGGCGCTTGCGCTCGGCGTTGCCTGGTACATCAACAAGATGCCCACGCCCTTCCAGTCCAAGGCCCCCGCAGCAACGCCCGAACCGGCGAAACCGGCAACCACCGGGCCCGTCGGCAAACCGGACAAGGCCGCCAAGCCGGCGGAAGAGGTCAAACCCCGCTTCGATTTCTACAAGATCCTGCCCGGCGTCGAAGAGCCCGCCACCGACCAGCAGTTGCGGGAAACCAAGGCTGCGGCGCGGGAGTCCTTCTACCTGCAGGCCGGCGCCTTCCAGAGCGCGCCTGATGCCGACAACCTGAAGGCGCGGCTGGCGCTGATCGGGGTGCAGGCTTCGATCCAGACCACGACACTGCCCGACCGCGGCGTCTGGCACCGCGTGCGCCTGGGACCCTACGGCAGCGTCGAGGAACTGAATCGCACCCGGGACACTCTGAAGAAAAACGGCATCGACACCACGCTGATCAAGGTGCGCGACGCCGACAAGTAACGTCCTCCACCGGAGCAGCCATGACATTGACCCGCATTTTCCGGCGCATTTTCCTTGCCGCCGCCTTAAGCCTCTTTTTCACCTCCGCCCAGGCCCAGCTGACCGCCGGCAAGGATTACGCCCTGGTGCAGCCGCCACAGCCGACCGACAGCGGCAGCAAGGTCGAGGTGCTCGAGTTCTTCTGGTATGGCTGTCCGCATTGCAACAACCTGCAGCCGTCGCTGGAGGCCTGGCTCAAGCGCAAGCCGGCGGACGTCGAGTTCCGGCGCGTGCCCGCGGTATTCCAGGACTCCTGGCTGCCGATGACCCGTGCCTACTACACCATCGAAGCCCTGGGCATGATCGACAAGCTGCATAACGAGATGTTCGTCACCCTGCACAAGCAGCGCGTGCAGCTGCGCGACGCCAATGCCATATTCGACTGGGCAGCAGCCAGGGGCGTCGACCGCAAGAAGTTCGCCGACACCTACAATTCCTTCGGCGTCAACGGCAAGGCGCAGCGCTCGATCGAGCTGACCCGCAAATACGACATCCCGGGAACACCGGCACTGGTGGTCGACGGCCGCTATCTGACGGCGCCGTCGATGACCCTCAAGGCCGACCGCACGGTCGACTACGAGCGTTTTTTCCGGGTCGTCGACGGATTGATCGCCGAAGCCCGCAAGGGCAAGAGCGGCAAATAGCATGCTGCGGGCGCTGGCCGCCTGCTGTGCGCTCCTGCTGTCGTCAGCACTGTTGCCGGCTATCGCGTCCGCGCAGCAGCCGGTGCGGGCTGATATCGACTATCGGGTCATCAAGCCCCAGCCGGTTGCGGTTGCCGGTCGCATCGAGGTCATCGATTTCTTCTGGTACGGCTGCCCCCACTGCAACAATCTGCAGCCGGCGCTGGAGCGCTGGATCGGCAACAAACCCGCCGACGTCCTCGTCCGCCGCATTCCCGCGATACTGCGTGACAGCTGGGCACCGCACGCGCGCATCTATTACACGCTGGAGGCGCTGGGCGAGGTCGAGCGCCTGCACCAGCGCGTCTATCACGGCTACCATGTCGAGGAATTGCACATGAGCAAGCCGGAGGTGATGTCGGCCTGGGCGCAGCGCAACGGCATCGACCGTGAACGCTGGGAACAGGCCTACGACTCGCCGGAAGTGCGGCGCAAGGTCGAAGAAGCTGCAAGGCTGACCCGTGCATACCAGGTCACCGGCACACCCTCGCTGGTCGTCAACGGCCGCTACCTGACCTCCGGCAGCATGGCCGAGTCGCTGAACCGCGTGGTGGATATCGTCGACGGACTGGTGCACAAGGTGCGCAGCGAAGCCGGAATGCGCTGAAGCCGGTCCTGACGGCCTGCTGTTTGCCGATCACCTTCGATGGCAGGATGCGGCAACGATCAGCCTGACCGTTCCGCCCGGGGCAGCAGGACCTACTCGACCGTCACCGATTTCGCGAGATTGCGCGGCTTGTCGACGTCGGTGCCGCGATGCAGCGCCGTGTGATAGGCCAGCAACTGCAGCGGCACCGTGTGCAGAATCGGTGACAGCAGGCCGGCGTGGTCGGGCATCTCGATCACATGCACGCCGTCGCCGCTTTGCAGGCGGGTTCCCTGGTCAGCGAGCACGTACAGTTCACCGCCCCGGGCACGCACCTCCTGAAGATTGGACTTGAGCTTTTCGAGCAGCGCATCGCGCGGCGCGACGGCAACCACCGGCATGTTGCGGTCGACCAGCGCCAGCGGCCCGTGCTTCAGTTCACCGGCGGCATAGGCTTCCGCATGGATGTAGGAGATTTCCTTCAGCTTCAGCGCGCCTTCCATGGCGATCGGATAGTGGATGCCGCGGCCGAGAAACAGCATGTGCTCCTTGCGCGCGAACAACCCGGCCCATGCGGCAATCGCCGGCTCCACCTGCAGCACATGGCTCAGCGCCGACGGCAGGTGACGCAGGGCGGTCAGCAATTCGCCCTCGCGCTCCGCCGGCAGGCGTCCCCGCTGCTTGGCCAGCGCCATGGCCAGCAAAACCAGCGCCGCGAGCTGGGTGGTAAAGGCCTTGGTCGAGGCCACGCCGATCTCCGGACCGGCGCGGGTCAGGAAGCGCAGGTCTGAAGCCCGTACCAGCGCCGACTCCGGCACGTTGCAGATCGACAGGCTGTGGCGATGGCCGCGCAGCTTCGCGTACTGCAATGCGGCCAGCGTATCCGCAGTTTCGCCGGACTGCGAAATGGTGACCACCAGCGCATCGGGATCGTTATACGGTTCGCGATAGCGGTATTCGCTGGCAATCTCGACATCACAGGGCAGGCCGGCCAGCGCTTCGATCCAGTAGCGGGCAACCATGCCGGCGTGATAACTGGTACCGCAAGCCAGTATCACCAACCCATTGATTTTATTGAATATTTTATCTGCGTCTGCGCCGAAGAGCTGGGGCGCGATGGCGCGCGCATTGGTCACCATCTCCAGCGTGTTGGCCACCGCCATCGGCTGTTCGAAGATTTCCTTCTGCATGTAATGGCGGTAATTGCCCAGCTCGACCGCCGCAGCTGTCAGCTGGGTGATCTGCTCCTGTCGCGCGACCTGCTGGCCGTTGCCATCGACGATGCGTATGCCCTCGCGCGTCAGCTCGGCGCAATCGCCTTCCTCGAGATAGATGATGCGCTGGGTCACCTGCACCAGCGCCGAGGCATCCGATGCCGCAAAATTTTCACCGTCGCCCAGCCCCAGCAGTAGCGGCGCCCCCATGCGCGCCACCACCAGGCGCTGCACATCGGTTTCGTTGACGACAGCAACCGCATAGGCACCGGTGAGTTCGGCGAGGCTGCGTCGTACTGCTTCGAACAGGTCCTTGCATTGACCGAGATGCAGGTGCACCAGATGGGCTATAACCTCGGTGTCGGTATCGGACACAAAGGCGTAACCCGCGGCACGCAGCTTCTCGCGCATCTCGTCGTGGTTTTCGATGATGCCGTTGTGAACTACGGACACGCCGCCTGAGACATGCGGATGTGCGTTTTTCTCCGACGGCGCACCATGCGTCGCCCAGCGTGTATGGGCGATGCCGAGAGGGCCGGTGACACCGGCGGCCTGCGCCATGCGCTCGAGTTCGGCAACGCGCCCGGTACTGCGTGCACGCTGCAGCCGGCCGTCGATGACAGCGATCCCCGCCGAGTCATAACCCCGGTATTCGAGCCGTTTCAGGCCCTCAATCAGCACCGGCACGATATCGCGCCCGGCAATGGCTCCAACAATGCCGCACATGAATCAGTCCGTCCTGTTCAGGATTTGCCTTTGCCAGGCTTGCGCGGACGCTGCCAGCCGCCGCGGTGTTCCTGGCTTTTCGGATTCAGCACCAGTCCGCCCGGTGGCGTATCCCTCCACACTGTCGTGCCGGCACCCACCGTGGTTCCGCGTCCTACGCGCACCGGTGCCACCAGCTGCACGTCGGAACCGATATGAACATCATCCTCGATCACCGTGCGGTGCTTGTTGGCGCCATCGTAGTTGCAGGTGATGGTACCGGCACCGATATTGACGTTGCGGCCGACCGTCGAATCACCAACATAGGCAAGGTGATTGGCCTTGGAGCCATCGCCCATCTCGCTCGCCTTGATCTCGACAAAGTTGCCAATGTGCACTTCGTCTGCGAGTTGTGTGCCCGGCCGGATGCGGGCATAGGGCCCGATCCGGCAGCCGGCTCCGATCCGCGCGCCGTCGAGATGGCAGAAGGGCTCGATGCGGGTGCCAGGACCAATGACGACGTCCTTGAGCACGCAGTTGGCGCCGATGCTGGCGCCGTCGCCCAGTTCGACGCTGCCTTCGAACACGCAGTTGACGTCGATCGCGACATCGCGGCCGCAGCCGAGCGAGCCGCGCTGGTCAAAGCGTGCCGGGTCGGCCAGCGTGACCCCCGCCTCGAGCAGGCAGGCCGCCTGGCGTTTCTGGTACAGGCGCTCGAGCTGCGCCAGTTGCACGCGGCTGTTGACGCCTTCGGTTTCGCCAGCATCAGCTGCGATCAAGCCGGTGACCGGCACCCGATCCTTGACCGCCAGTGCAACCACGTCGGTCAGGTAATACTCGTTCTGGGCATTCCTGTTGCGCAGCTTCGGCAGCCACTGTTTCAGTTTTGCAGTGGGCATCACCATGATGCCGGTGTTTATTTCCCGGATCCTGCGCTGCACCGCCGTCGCATCCTTTTGCTCGACGATGCCGATCACTTTCTTTTGCCGGTTACGCAGGATGCGGCCATAGCCGGCGGGGTCCGCCAGCTCCGCGGTGAGAATTGCGACGCCCTTGCCTGCCGCATCGAGCAGGCTGCGCAAGGTCTCGGCACGTACCAGCGGCACGTCGCCGTAGAGCACCAGCGTCAGCGGCGCCGGTGTCAGCTGCGGCAAGGCCTGCTGCACGGCATGTCCGGTGCCAAGCTGTGGTTCCTGCAATGCGAACACGAGGTCGTCGCCCGACACCGCCGCGCGTACCCGTTCTCCGCCATGGCCATGAACGATGCAGATGCATTCGGCAGACAGCTCGCGCGCGGTGGCTACGACATGCGCCAGCAGCGGTTTGCCGGCGAGCGGATGCAGCACCTTGGGCAATTCGGAATTCATCCGTTTGCCCTTGCCCGCCGCGAGTATGACGACCTGGAATCGCATCTGAAAATTATCGCATGAAGGCGGGCAGCAACCGTCGCTTCCTGCCGAAAACGTCCTTCAAAACAAAAGGGCGGCCGCAGCCGCCCCTCTGATTCCGGAAGATGCCCCGGAAAGTAAGGCTCAGCGCTTGCCGCGCAGCTTGCGTATCGCCGCGAGCTGGGCCGCGAGCATGGCCAGTTCCGCCTCGACAGTGGCGACTTCCTGCTTGCCCTGGGCGTTCTTGCGCGCTTCCTCGGCCTGCTTCAGCGCTTCGGTGGCCTTGGCCTCGTCGAGGTCGGCGCCGCGGATCGCGGTATCGGCCAGCACGGTGACCACCCTCGGTTGCACTTCGAGCACGCCGCCGGCAACAAAGATGAACTCCTCAGCACCGCCTCCGGCCGGCTTGATGCGCACCTCGCCGGGCTTGATGCGGGTGATCAGCGGTGTGTGGCGCGGATAGATGCCGAGCTCGCCGGTTTCGCCGGGCAGCACGACGAATTCCGCCTCGCCGGAATAGATCTGCTCTTCCGCGCTGACGACGTCAACGTGCAGGGTTTGTACGGCTTCAGCCATGGTCGGGTTCCTTGCCGCTTATTGCAGCGTCTTGGCTTTCTCTTGGGCTTCTTCGATGGTGCCGACCATGTAGAAGGCCTGCTCCGGCAAGGCATCGCATTCGCCGTTGACGATCATCTTGAAGCCCTTGATGGTGTCCTTCAGCGACACGTACTTGCCGGGTGAGCCGGTGAATACCTCGGCCACCGTGAAAGGCTGCGACAGGAAACGCTGAATCTTGCGCGCGCGGGACACCGCCAGCTTGTCTTCCGGCGACAGCTCGTCCATGCCCAGGATCGCGATGATGTCGCGCAGTTCCTTGTAGCGCTGCAGAGTCGCCTGCACCGCGCGGGCGGTGGAGTAATGTTCTTCACCGACAATATGCGGATCGAGCTGGCGTGAGGTCGAGTCCAGCGGATCCACGGCGGGGTAGATGCCCAGTGAAGCGATGTCGCGCGACAGCACGACGGTCGAATCGAGGTGGCCGAAGGTGGTCGCGGGCGAGGGATCGGTCAGGTCGTCCGCCGGCACGTACACGGCCTGGATCGAGGTGATCGAGCCGGTCTTGGTCGAGGTGATGCGTTCCTGCAGGCGGCCCATTTCCTCCGCCAGCGTCGGCTGGTAACCCACCGCCGACGGCATACGGCCGAGCAGCGCCGACACTTCGGTACCGGCCAGCGTGTAACGGTAAATGTTGTCGACGAAGAACAGCACGTCACGGCCTTCGTCGCGGAATGCCTCGGCCATGGTCAGCCCCGTCAGCGCCACGCGCAGGCGGTTGCCCGGCGGCTCGTTCATCTGGCCGTAGACCATCGCCACTTTCGACTGGGTCAGGTCTTCCTTCTTGACGACGCCGGCTTCCATCATCTCGTGGTAGAAGTCGTTGCCCTCGCGGGTACGCTCGCCGACACCGGCGAACACCGACAGACCCGAGTGCTTGGTCGCGATGTTGTTGATCAGCTCCATCATGTTAACGGTCTTGCCGACGCCGGCGCCGCCGAACAGGCCGACCTTGCCGCCTTTGGCAAAGGGACAGACCAGGTCGATAACCTTGATGCCGGTTTCCAGCAGGTCGGTGGAAGGCGAGAGTTCCTCGAAGGTCGGCGCCTTCTGGTGAATCGACATGGTCTTCTCGGCTTTGATCGGACCCACTTCGTCGATCGGGCGGCCAAGCACGTCCATGATGCGTCCCAGCGTTGCCGGACCCACCGGCACCGAAATCGGCGCGCCGGTATTCGACACCATCATGCCGCGGCGCAGGCCGTCGGAGGAGCCCAGCGCAATGGTGCGCACGACGCCGTCGCCGAGCTGCTGCTGCACTTCGAGTGTCAGCTCGCTGCCTTCCATTTTCAGCGCATCATAAATGTGGGGCATCTGGTCGCGCGGAAACTCGACGTCGATCACCGCGCCGATACACTGAACGATTTTTCCCTGGCTCATGGTCAATTCCTGGATAGAAAATTCTTCACACAATCAGACCGCGGCGGCGCCGCCGACGATCTCCGACAGCTCCTTGGTAATGGAAGCCTGCCGCGACTTGTTGTAGATAAGCGTCAATTCGTCGATCACGTTGCCCGCGTTGTCCGAAGCGGCCTTCATCGCGACCATACGCGCCGACTGTTCGGAAGCCATGTTCTCGGCAACCCCCTGGTAAATCAGTGCCTCGATGTAGCGGGTCAGCAGCTGGTCGAGCACGGCCTGGGCGTCCGGTTCGTAGATGTAATCCCAGGAGGTCTCGGGCGCACCCAGCGCTTCACCGGACAGCGGCAGCAGCTGCTCGACCACCGGCTCCTGCTTCATCGTGTTGATGAACTTGGTATAGATGATCAGCAGACGGTCGAAACGGTCACGGGTATAGCCGTCGAGCATCACCTTGACTGCGCCGATCAGCTTCTCCATGTGCGGCTTGTCGCCGAGACCGGTTACCTGGGACGCGACTTTCGCGCCGAGGCGCTGCATGAAACCGAGCCCCTTGTTGCCGATCGCGCAGACTTCGATCTCTTCGCCCTGTGCCTCGAGCTCCTTGATCTTGTTCAGCGCGAGGCGCAAGGCATTGGTATTCAAGCCGCCGCAGAGACCCTTGTCGGTGGTAACGACAATGATGCCAACACGTTTCACCGAATCGCGATCGACCAGGAAAGGGTGCCGGTACTCGGGATTGGCGTGGCTGATGTTGGCCGCGACGTTGCGGATCTTCTCGCTGTACGGGCGCGCGGTGCGCATGCGCTCCTGCGCGCGGCGCATTTTCGAGGCCGCGACCATTTCCATCGCCTTGGTGATCTTGCGCGTGTTTTGCACGCTCTTGATCTTGGTGCGGATTTCCTTCGAACCGGGCATGTCTTAACTATCTGTTTTTAAACGATTATTTAACCGGGATCAGTAGGAACCGTTCTGCTTCCAGTCCTTGATCGCGGCAGTCAGCTTCTCTTCGTCGTCCTTCGACAGGTCCTTGCTGTCTTCGATGCGCTGCACCAGGTCGCCGTACTTGGCCTTCACGTAATCGCGCATCGAACGCTCGGCGGCAAGAGCCTTCTTCACGTCGACGTCGTCGAGATGGCCGCCGTTGACGGCGAAAAGGGTCAGCGCCATTTCCCAGACCTGGAGCGGCTCGTACTGCGGCTGTTTCATCAATTCGGTGACCAGGCGACCGCGTTCGAGCTGCTTGCGGGTGGCTTCGTCAAGGTCGGAGGCGAACTGCGCGAAGGCCGCCAGTTCGCGGTACTGCGCGAGCGCCAGGCGCACGCCGCCGCCCAGTTTCTTGATGACCTTGGTCTGCGCGGCGCCACCGACTCGCGACACCGAAATACCGGCGTTGATCGCGGGACGGATGCCGGCATTGAACAGGTCGGTCTCGAGGAAGATCTGGCCGTCGGTAATCGAGATCACGTTGGTCGGCACGAAGGCGGTCACGTCGCCGGCCTGGGTTTCGATCACCGGCAGCGCGGTCAGCGAACCGGTCTTGCCCTTGACCGCACCCTTGGTGAAGTTCTCGACATACTCCTCGTTAACGCGCGCGGCACGCTCGAGCAGGCGCGAGTGCAGATAGAACACGTCGCCGGGATAGGCTTCGCGGCCCGGCGGACGGCGCAGCAGCAGCGACACCTGGCGGTAGGCCCAGGCCTGCTTGGTCAGGT
>CAYSQJ010000010.1:0-88220 GCA_964433345.1 uncultured Bordetella sp. | reverse complement strand
ACGACGTGATCTACGAGGAATTCAAGGGCACCGGCAACATGGAAATCCACCTCGACCGGCGCATGTACGAGAAACGCATTTTCCCGGCGATCAACGTCAACCGCTCGGGCACCCGCCGCGAAGAACTGCTGGTGCCGAAAGACGTGCTGCAGAAAATCTGGGTGCTGCGCAAGCTGCTTTACCCGATGGATGAGCTTGAGGCCACCGAGTTCCTGCTGGACAAGGTGCGCGCCACCAAGAGCAACGCGGACTTCTTCGACTCGATGCGGCGCGGCTGACGCCGCGGCACCGGCCGCAGGCGGGTCTGCCCGCTCCGAAGCCGGCAAAACGGAATATTGGCCGGCCGCGCCCTGTTGGTGCAGCATGGACGCCTGCCGGGATCGGCGGAATTCATTTCCCGTCTTCAGCCAGCACCCGGGCAGCGTACTGCCGGGAAATAATCAGGCCGGGAGCATGTCATGATCAGGATCCGATACCTGCTGTTGACCGCGCTGCTGCTGCTCGCTGCATGCGCGCAACTTCCTCCGCCTCCCGAGGATGCGGCGGCCAAACGTTTCGAGGCCCTGCCTGACCGCGCCGTCATTTACCTCGCCCGCCCCGCCCCGGACAGGACTTTCATTGTTCCCGTAATGCTCAATGACCGCATGATCGGTTCCACTTATCACGGGACTTACCTGCGCATCGAGATTCCCGCCGGCCGGCACGTGCTGCGCGGCATGGCCGGCGACAGCGGCGGCATCACCCTGGATACCGCCGCCGGCCGGATTTACTACGTCGAACACCGGGCCCATGGTTACCGGACATTTGTCAGTTCCAGCTTCATTGCGGTGGACCCCGGTCGTGGGCAGGCTCTGGTTCGCAACGGACAAATCTCCGCCCTAGTCAGCTTTTGAACCCCGGAACCCAAGCCTCTTGCCCTGAAGGGCGGGATCCCTGATAATTACGGGTTTCCCGAATCCGTTCGGACACCAGCTCAGGATACCGCGATGAAAGCCGATGCACACCCCGAATACCGTGAAATATCAGTCACTTGCAGCTGCGGCAACAAGTGGCAGACGCGCTCGACCATGGGCAAGGACCTGAGCGTCGAGGTCTGCTCGGAATGCCACCCGTTCTACACCGGCAAGCAAAAAACCCTGGACACCGCCGGTCGCATCGAGAAATTCAACCAGAAATACGGCAAAAAAACGCCGGCAAGCGCCAAGGCCCCCGCAGCCTGATGCGGTGCTCATGATTCGACCAAGGGCAGCCTCGTGGCTGCCCTTGTTTTTTCCTGTCCGGCCCCCGTCACGGGCGATGCCGGCCCATCGAGGAGATCTGTAGATGAAATCGTTCCGCATCGCCGTGATTCCCGGTGACGGCATCGGCAAGGAAGTCATGCCCGAAGGCCTGCGCGTACTTGAAGCGGTCGGCCGCAAGTTCGACATCCAGTTCAAATTCGACGAGTTCGACTGGAGCTGCGACTACCATGCCAAGCACGGCCGCATGATGCCGGAGGACGGCCTCAAGCAGCTGGAAAAACACGATGCGGTGTACTTCGGCGCCGTGGGCTGGCCGGAGATGCTGCCTGACCATGTGTCGCTGTGGGGACTGCTGATCCCGTTCCGCCGCGGCTACGACCAGTACGTCAACCTGCGCCCGGTGCGCCTGATGCCCGGCATGAAATGCCCGCTTGCCGACCGCAAGCCCGGTGACATCGACTTCTGGGTTGTCCGTGAAAACAGCGAAGGCGAATACTCCTCGGTGGGCGGCCGCATGTTCGGCGGCACCGACCGCGAGTTCGTGACCCAACAGGCGATTTTCTCGCGCCAGGGCGTCGACCGCATCCTCAAGTTCGCCTACGAACTCGCGAAAAAACGTCCGAAGAAACACCTGACATCGGCGACCAAGTCCAACGGCATCTCGATCTCGATGCCGTACTGGGACGAACGCGTGAAGGAAATGGCGGCGAAATATCCGGACGTGAAGACCGACCAGTACCACATCGACATTCTGACTGCGCATTTCGTGATGCATCCGGACTGGTTCGACGTCGTGGTCGCCTCCAACCTGTTCGGCGACATCCTCTCCGACCTCGGCCCCGCGGCCACTGGCACCATCGGCATCGCGCCCTCGGCCAACATGAACCCGGAAAAGAAATTCCCCTCGCTGTTCGAGCCGGTGCACGGCTCGGCGCCCGACATCTACGGCAAAAAAATCGCCAACCCGGTCGGCATGATCTGGGCCGGCGCGATGATGCTGGACCATCTCGGCTGCGAGGATGCCGGCGCAGCCATCGTCAGGGCCATCGAAACCTCCCTCAGCGAAGGCCCCAAGACGCCGGACCTCGGCGGCAAGGCGAAAACCGCCGACCTCGGCAAGGCTGTCGCCGAAGCAATCTGACACGGATCCATCAGTAGGCGGCCACCACGCCGTCACTGCGCGGATCAGAACCGCCCTCCAGAACACCGTCGGCACGCCGGACTATCATCCCGGCATGACCGACGGTTTCATCGTACGCACCGATGATTTCGATATCGTGTCCGCGTTCGGCAAGTTCACGCAAGACAGCGGCATCAAACCGTGACTCCAGCTTCAGCGTCTCGCTGACCTGCCCCCAGGTGCGTCCAAGCAGCCAGCGCGGGGCGCTGACCGCGGCCTGAACCGGAATGCCGTATTCGATCGCCCGCGTGAACAGCGCACATTGCGTCTGCGGCTGGCCGTCGCCACCCATGGTCCCGTACACCACCGTGCGTCCGTCATGCAGCCGGGCAAGCGCCGGATTGAGGGTATGGAAAGGCTTGCGTCCCGGTTCCAGCGTGTTGAGCGCCCCGGCATCCAGTGAAAAGCTGCAGCCTCGATTCTGCCAGTTGATGCCACTGCCCGGCAGTACGATGCCGGAACCGAACTCGTGGTAGATGCTCTGGATGAAGGACACCGCGCGCCCTGCGCCGTCGATCACCCCCATCCACACCGTGTCCCCTGCCTGCGTGCGGCCGCCCCAGGGAGCTGCGCGGCGGCGATCAATGCGTTGCGCCAAGCTGCGCACATGTTCCGGTGCCAGCAGACCCTGCGCGGAGACCGGCATGTGGCGCGGATCCGTGACCTGCGCATCGCGAACGCCGAATGCCTGCTTGGTCGCCTCCACGCACAGATGGACATGGTCAGCGCTGCCCTGGGGCACGCCGCGAATGTCGAGCACGTCGAGGATGGCGAGAATCAGCAGTGACACCACCCCCTGGGTCGGTGGCGTCATGTTGCAAAGCGTGCCGCTGCGGTGGGCAAGCTGCAGCGGATCAACCAGTTGCGCGCGGTGCAGCGCAAGATCACGTGCCGTTAATGGGCTGCCGGTACGGGCAAGGTCCTCCGCCATGGAACGTGCCAGCTCGCCCCGGTAAAAATCGTCAGTGCCGGCCCGGGCAAGGCGCTCCAGCGTATCCGCCAGCCGCTTCTGGAAAAAGCGGCCGCCTGCCGGCGGCACACCCCCGGCATCGAGAAAGGTCTCGGCAAAACCCGGTTGCACATGCAGTTCGCCCAGCTTGGCCGCCGTCAGCCGCGATTGACTGGTGGTCACCGGCATACCGTCACGGGCGTAGGCAATGGCATCCTCCAGCAGCCTTGCCAGCGGAAAACGACCGCCCAAGGCCTTGCGGGAAAGCGCATGGGCTGCGCCCCAGCCGGAGATCGTGCCAGCCACGGTGTTTGCGGCCAAGCCGCCGCGCGGGGGAATGGCATTGGTGATCCCGCGCTCCGCGTACCAGTGCCGGGATGCCTGCCCAGCTGCCGCACCGCAGGCGTCGATGGCGCCCGGCGCTTCTCCCGGAACATGCAGCAGCCAGAAGCTGTCACCGCCTATCGAATTCATATGCGGATAAACCACCGCAATGGTCGCAGCGGCGGCAATCATGGCCTCCACGGCGTTGCCGCCCTCGCGCAGCACGGCGAGCGCCGATTGGGCCGCTGCAGCATGCGGCGCGACGGCCATGCCGCGGGTAGCAAGTATCGAGTTCATCATGAGCTGATCGGCTGCCCTGCCTGACAAGGGCTACCAGCCGATGACCTTCGGCAGCCACAGCGCGAGCTGCGGAAACAGGAACACCAGCAGCACGGCCAGCAGCTGCATCGCCACGAACGGCAGCACGCCCAGATACATGTGGCGGGTAGTCACTTCCGGAGGCGCGACCCCGCGCAGGAAAAACAGCGCCCAGCCGAAAGGCGGCGTCAGGAAGGATGTCTGCATGGTGATGCAGATCAGCATGCCCAGCCAGACCAGATCCACGCCCTGTTGGGCGAAGATCGGCAGGAACAGCGGCACTGCGATGTAGCTGATCTCGATCCATTCGATGAAAAAACCAAGGACAAAGATGAGCAGGATCAGGAACAGGATGTCGGCATTGACGCCGCCGGGCAGAAACTCGAACAAATCGCTGATCAGATCCTCGCCATGCAGACCGCGGAAAGAAAGGGCAAACACCTGCGCGCAGATCAGGATGAACATCATCATCGCGGTGATCTTGGCCGTCGACTGGCAGGTGTCACGCAGCACGCTGAACGAAAATCGGCCGGAAAACGATGTCACCAGTATGGCGCCCAGCGCACCCATCGAAGCGGCCTCGGTCGGTGCCGCAACCCCGCCGATGATGGAGCCCAGCACCGCCATCACCAGCAGCACCGGCGGCACCACCACCTTGAAAAACCGTACCCAGAGGTCACGCCGCGACACTGCATCGCGCTCCTCCACCGGTAGCGGCGGCACCAGTTCGGGCTTCACCATGCCGATGACAATGATGTATACGCAGTAAATCGCCGCCAGCAGCATCCCCGGCACCACGGCCGCTGCAAACAGCGTGCCTACCGACAGCTGAAGGATGTCGGACAGCAGGATCAGGATCAGGCTCGGCGGAATGATCTGGCCCAGCGTCCCGGATGCGCAGATCGCGCCGCAGGCAATGCCCGGATGGTAGCCGCGCTTGAGCAGCGTCGGCAGCGTCAGCAGACCCAGCGTGATCACCGTCGCGCCGACAATGCCGGTGGTTGCACCCATCAGCACGCCGACCGCGATGATGCCGATCGCCATGCCGCCGCGCAGCCCGCCGGCAAGATGGCCGACAACATCGAGCAGGTCGTCCGCCAGCCGCGATTTCTCCAGCATCACGCCCATGAACACGAACAGCGGTATCGCCAGCCACTGGTAGTTCGCGACCACACCGTAAATGCGCGCCGGCAGCAGGTTGAACAGGTCGAAACCAAAACCGAGGGCACCGAACACGAAGCCGGTGGTGGCCAGCGTCAACCCCACCGGCACCCCTATCATGAGCAGCGCAAAGAACCCCGCCAGCATCAGCAGCACGAGGATTTCGCCGCCACTCATGACCGCAGCGCCTTCAGTTTCTCGACGGCCCCCAGCGCAAGTGCCAGTGACTGCAGGGTAAGGAAAAGGAACCCCAGCGGAATCAATGCCTTGAGCGCCCATCGATAGGGCAGGCCGCCGGGATCCGAAGACTGCTCATCGATAACCCAGGACTGCTGCACGTATTTCAACGACAGCGCAATGATGATCAGCGAAACCGCGATCGACAGCACCGCGGACAGCAAGTCCACATAAAGCTTTTTGCGCGGGGAGAAATTCGCATACAGCACATCCACCCGCACGTGTTCGCCGTGCAACAGCGCATAACTCATGCCGAACAGGATCAGCGGCGCGAGCAGATGCCATTCGAGTTCCTGGGCCCACACGGAGCCATAACTGAACAGATAACGCAGCAATACGTTGGTCGCCATCAGCACGACGATCACCAGCACGAGCCATGAGGTGGCCCGGCCGGTGAGGTCGGTGAAACGCTCGATGCGCGCGCGCAGTCCCGGGCCGGACATGGATCAGCCGCGGATCTTGTTGTGATACACGGTCTCGCTGTACCCAGCCCAGGCATCGTACTTGGCCTTGTACGCCATGTACGAGTTGTGCACCTTCTTCACCAGCGGATCCTTGGCCACCGCCTCGGCCAGCACCTTGTTCGTGGTGTCGCGCAAGGCCTTGACCACCGGATCCGGCAGCGCGCGGGCAATGACCTTCTGGTTCTTGACCAGGTCTTCCATCGCCTCGGCATTGGTGCGCTGGCACCAGGCCTCGCTGATCACGTTGCACGCCGCCGCCGCGTTTTCAACCACGGCCTGCAGATCCTTCGGCAGCTTTTCCCAGGCCGCCTTGTTGATCAGCAGCTCCGACACCGTCGCGGTCTCGTGCCAGCCTGTGGTGTAGTAATAGCGCGCAGCCTTCTGCAGCCCGAGACGGCGATCCTGGTACGGGCCGACAAATTCGGCGGCATCGATCACACCGCGCTCCAATGCCGGGAAAATTTCGCCGCCCGGCAGCAGTTTCACGTCAACGCCGAGCTCCGCATAAACCTTTCCGGCAAGACCGGGGATGCGCATCTTCAGGCCCTTGAAATCGGCCACCGACTTGATTTCCTTCTTGAACCAGCCGGTCATCTGCACTCCGGTGTTGCCGCAGGGCATCGCCACCATGCCGAAAGGCGCGTAAACCTCGTTCCACAGCTGCTGTCCGCCACCGTCGTAGAGCCAGCCGTTCATGCCCTGGAAGTTCAGGCCGAAAGGCACGGCGGTGAAATACTGGGCGGCAAAAGTCTTGCCGGTCCAGAAATAGCTGTTGGCATGGTTCATCTCGACGGTGCCGGCGCGCACCGCGTCGAATCCCTCGAGCGCAGGTATCAGTTCGCCCGCACCAAAGACCTGGATTTTCAGCCGCCCGCCGGACATCGCACCGATGCGCCGCGCGAGGTCGACCGCGCTGCCCGGGCCATCCATGTAAAAAGGTGCTCCCTTCGGGTAGGCGCTGGTCATTTTCCAGGTGAAAGTCTGCGACGACTGCGCCCTGGCGATCATCGGAAAGCCGGTGATCGCGGCACCGGTGGCGGCAGCTGCGCCGCCCTTGAGGAATTTTCTGCGGTTGTTTGTCATGGATATGCTCCCGTATTTAAAAATTTAAGCGGGATGGAACAGCGGAATATCCGCTCTTCCATCCCGCAAGACCGGACCGGCGCGCGCCGATGTTCTCAGTAGGTTTTGTAAGACAGGTACTTGCCGCTCATCACGATTTTCACCCGGTCGCCGTTGGGATCGGGTTCGCGCTTGAGGTCCATCTTGAAATCGATCGCGCTCATGATGCCGTCGCCGAATTCCTCGTGGATCAGTTCCTTGAAGGTGGTGCCGTAGACGTTGACCAGCTCATAGAAGCGGTAGATCAGCGGATCAGTGGGCACAGCCGTCGGCAGCGAGCCCTTGTACGGCACCTGCTGCAGCAGCAGCACCGCGTAAGGCGGCAGGCCGAGCAGCTTGCCCGCGGCCTCGGCCTGGGCCTTGGTCATCTGCATCTGGCCGAGCAGTCCGGCGGTCGTCCATTCCTTGCTGGCACCAACCGCCTTGGCGATCTTCGCCCAGGACAGCCCTTTCTTCAGCTTCGACTCGACCACCATCTCGGTGACGTCGATGCGCTTCATGGGCTTGCCCATGCTGGCCGCGGCCAGCAGGGCTTCGGGTGCATCATTCTTCTTCACGGGATTCTCCTTGTCGTTTGATTGCGGTTGAAGATTCGGTACGCGGCCTACTTCACGGCCACCAGCGGTTTTCCGGCCGCCGGCAACGCCGCGGCTTCGGCCGGATCCAGGCCCGGTGTAACCAGCGGCGGATGCCGCGGATCATGGTCGCCGGATTCGCCGGCAAAGGCCTTGGAGCGGTCCACCAGGAAGTCGATCAGGTGGTTGCGGATGCGGTAGTAATGCGGGTGCTTGTGCAGGTCGTGGCGCGTGCGGCTGCGCGGCATCGTGTTGACCACGATCTCGGCAATCTTGGCGCGAGGGCCATTGGTCATCAGCACGATCTTGTCCGCCAGCAGGATGGCCTCGTCGACATCGTGGGTGATCATGAACACCGTCTGCCGCGTCTCCGCGCAGATGCGCAGCACCTCTTCCTGCAGCACGCCGCGGGTCAGTGCGTCGAGCGCCGAAAACGGCTCGTCCATCAGCAGCATCTTCGGCTGGATCGAGAGCGCACGCGCAATGCCGACACGCTGCTTCATGCCGCCCGACAGTTCCGCAGGCCGCTTTTTCTCGGAGCCGGTCAGGTTGACGAGGTCAATGTATTGCTGGCAGTGCGCGCGGACCTTGTCCTTGTTCCATTCGGGCCAGCGCGAGGATACGGCGAAGGCGATGTTGCCCATCACCGTCAGCCAGGGCATCAGCGCATGGCTCTGGAAAATCACCGCGCGGTCGAGGCTGGGTCCGCTGACCTCGCGTCCGCCGACGAACACGTAACCGGAAGAGGTCTGGTCCAGTCCGGAGAGCACATTGAGGATGGTGGTCTTGCCGCAGCCGGAATGGCCGATCAGGCAGACAAATTCACCGGGATCAACCGAGAAATGCAGATTCTCGAACACCGTGGTCTCGGTGCCGTCACGGCCGGTGAATTTCTTGCTGATGCCTTCGATGCGGATCAGGGGTTCGCTCATGTTCATCCCCCTATTCCGGAAAAGTGACGAGCCGGGTCAGCTTCGCCATCATCAGGTCGAGCAGCATTCCGACCACACCAATGGCCAGTATCGCCGTCATGATGTTGGTGATCGACAGGTTGTTCCACTCGTTCCACACGAAATAGCCGATGCCGGTGCCGCCAACCAGCATTTCCGCGGCAACGATCACCAGCCAGGCAATGCTGATGGAGATGCGCATGCCGGTCATGATCGTCGGCGCTGCCGCCGGCAGGATCACCCGGAAGGCGGTGCGGAACGATCCAACCTCCAGCGTGCGCGCAACATTCAGCCACTCACGACGCACGCTGGCGACGCCAAACGCGGTGTTGATCAGCATCGGCCATACCGAACAGATGAAGATCACGAAAATCGCCGACACCGCGCTGTCCTTCAGCGTGAACAGCGCCAGCGGCATCCACGCCAGCGGCGAGATCGGCTTCAGCACCTGGATGAAGGGATCCAGAGCGCGGTAAACCGTCGGCGACATGCCGATCAGGAAACCCAGCGGCACCGCGACCAATGCCGCCAGCAGGTAGCCGGCCAGTACCCGGCCAATCGAATAGCCGAGCTGGATGCCGATACCCTTGTCATTGGGCCCGCGATCGTAGAACGGCTCGCTCAGGTGCTCCCCTATCTTCCTGCCGAAATCCGCCGGCGTCGGAAACGCCGTTTCTGGCCGGTCGCCGCCGCAGCGCCGACCAGCGCTGCATACTCCGCGTCCACCGTCTGCGCGGCCATTTTGGGCAGCGTCAGCGCGTGCCACACGCCAATCATCCCCAGAAGGATCAGCAGCGACAGCAGCGGCGCCCCCCATTTTTTCAGTCGGCTCATCGCCATCCCCTTTCGCGTCTCACCGGCCTTAGCGCTTGATCGCAAAACTGGCGAGGTAGGCATCCGGTTTGGCCGGGTCGAACTCCTTGCCCATGACGCTGAATTTCTTGCTGGTGGTGGCAGGCGGCTTCATGCCGACCTCCTTCATCAGCCGCGCGGCATCGGTGGCCAGATACACCTCGCGAGCCACCTTGGCGTAATCCACTTCACCCTTGAGCTGGCCCCAGCGCTTCATCTGGGTCAGGATCCAGACTGCAAAGGAATGCCAGGGGAAGGGATCGAAGTCGATGCGGTTGGGTTCCTTGCGGATATTGCCGAGGCCGTCGGCGAAGGTGCCGGTCAGCACCTGCTCGACCACCGTCACCGGCTGGTTGAGGTAGTTGGCCGGCGCGATGGCCTCCGCGATCTGCTTGCGGTTCTCGGCCTTGGACGCAAACGCGGTCGCCTCCATGATCGCCTTCAGCAGCGCGCGGTAGGTGTTCGGCATCTTGGTGACGAATTCCCGGCTCGCCGCAAACGCACAGCAGGGGTGTCCCGCCCAGATGTCCTTGGTCAGGGTGTGGATGTAGCCTACGCCGTCATAGACTGCGCGCTGGTTCACCGGATCCGGCGCAAGGAAACCGTCAATGTTGTCGGCGCGCAGATTGGCGACCATCTCGGGCGGCGGCACCGAACGGATCTGCACGTCCCTGTCCGGATCCAGACCGTGTTCTGCCAGGAAATAGCGCAGCAGGTAGTTGTGCATCGAATAGTCGAAGGGCACCGCGAACTTGAAGCCCTTCCAGGATTTCGGATCCTTCCTGTCCTTGTGCTTGATCGCCAGCGTGATGGCCTGGCCGTTGATGTTCTCCACCGCAGGCATGGTGTACGGGATCGGGCTCGAACCTACGCCCAGCGTGATGGCCAGCGGCATCGGCGACAGCATGTGCGCGGCGTCATATTCCTTGTTGATGGTCTTGTCGCGCACCACCGCCCAGCCGGCGGTCTTGACCACTTCGACGTTGAGGCCCTGGCGGGCGTAGAAACCCATCGGCTGCGACATGATGATCGGCGTCGCGCAGGTGATCGGTATGAAACCCACCTTCAGCGAGGTCTTCTCCAGCCGGCCGGATTGCGCGAAAGCCTCCTTGGCCGCGCCCAGCGGGAAGAAGGTTGAAATCGCCGCCAGCGCGGTGCTCGCGCCAACCGCATTCAGGAAACGCCGCCGCGTGGCGTCATGCGGGAACAGCGCCCTCACCACCGCCGCCTCGACAACGCGATTGCCCAGGAGCTCACTGTCTGACGTCTGCCCGGCGAGATCGGCCTGGTGCGCCGCTTCGTCCGTATGCCGGCCGCAGGAACAGCCGCGGGTCAGTGAGGTGCCGGCGTCGAAAGGATCCTTGAATGTGGACATGGTCGCTTCTCCCTGATTGGTGTTGAGTCGGCTCTTCTCATTGCAGCAAGCGTGCCAACCTTCCCCGGCATCCGAAAATTGTCTGCAGCAATTTGTTTAAAAAGGGAATTTTTTCTGGGTGCAGCAGCGCCGAGACCAGCGTCATACGGACTGAAGCCATGCGTGGCACGCCATGTCACGGTGCACGCCCGCCCTCCCGCAGGGCATCACGCACCATTCCGGCGCGCGTCGTCCGCGCGGGCCTCCGGATGAGATAATCCGCAGCGATAACAACAATGAGTGTCTGCCGTGAGCATCGCCCTGCGTCCCCTGCTGATTGCCATCCTCTGCCTGGCCTGGCTGTTGCCGGGCCTCGTTGCCCACGACCCCTGGAAGCCCGACGAGGCCTATACCTTCGGCGTGGTGTATGAAATCCTGCAGGGCGGCAGCTGGCTGATCCCCCAGATCGCCGGCGAAGCCTTCATCGAGAAACCGCCGCTGTTCCACCTCGTTGCCGCGGCCAGCGCCTGGCTGTTCTCTCCGCTGCTGCCGCTGCACGACGGCGCGCGGCTCTCGGCAGGTCTCTGGATCGGACTGGCGATGCTGTTCAGCGCGCTCGCCTCCCGCGAACTGAACGGGCCGCGCCACGGACTCACTGCGGTGCTGCTCCTGCTCGGCTGCCTCGGCCTGGTGGTGCGCGGCCACCAGTTGATCCCCGATGTCGCCGCGCTGGCGGGTTTTGCGATGGCCTACCATGGTGCGGCACTGGCCTTGCGCCGCGCCGCGGCCGGGGGCTTCTGGCTGGGCACCGCCTGCGGGCTCATCTTCATGACCCAGGGCATACCCGAGGCGGTGATGGCCGTGGTCATTGCGCTGCTGCTGCCGGTGTTCGGTGCCCACTGGCGCAAGCGCCAGTACGCCCTGACGCTGACCGTTGCAGTTGCTGCAGCACTGCCCTGGCTGGCGATCTGGCCGCTATTGCTGCAGCAGCACGATCCGGCGCTTTTTGCGGCCTGGGTCCAGGGCGAAAACCTCTCGCGCTTCCTCGGCACTCGCGATATGCTGGGCGGCCTCGGCTATTACCTGCGCACCCTCCCTTGGTATGCCTTTCCGGTGTGGCCCCTCGCGCTGTGGGCACTGTGGCGCGCACTCAAAACCGGGCAGGCCACTGCGCCGTCGCTGCTGCTGCCGCTTCTGGGCTTCCTGGTCACCCTGCTGATGCTCGGCAGCGCGGCTGAATCGCGTGAACTCTATGCGCTGCCGATGCTGGTGCCGCTGGCACTGCTTGCGGTTCCCGGCGTCGATCCGCTGCGAAGGGGTGCGGCCAATGGCTGGTACTGGTTCAGCGTCATGGCCTTCACCTTCTTCATCCTCGTCGGCTGGTTCTACTGGGGCGCACTGGAACTCGGCGTGCCGGCAAGACTGCACGAGCACCTGCACACCATACGTCCGGGATATGACTTCGGTTTTCGCCTGCTGCCCTTCGTGCTGGGCCTCGCCTACACCGCGGGCTGGTTCGCGCTGGTCGCGCGGCTGCCGCGCAGTCCCGAACAACCGATCGCCATCTGGGCCGGCGGCATCACCGCGGTCTGGGCGCTGCTCGCCACGCTGTTCATCGGCTGGGTCGACACCACCAAGAGCTACCGTTCGGTGATCGCCGACATGCAGCGCGCAATGCCGGCGCAGTACCGCTGCATGGCCAGCCGCGACCTCGGCGAGGCGCAGCGCGCGATGCTGCATTATTTCGCGGACATCCGCTCCGAGCGCCTGGAAACCAGACCGCAGTCCGCCTGCGACCTGCTGCTGGTGCAGGGTGTGCCGCTCGACGACATGATCCTGCCCCCGCAATGGCAAAAAATCTGGGAAGGTCATCGCCCCGGCGACAAGGACGAGCGCCTGCGGCTGTACCGCCGGCAGCAGAATTGATGAACGGCAGATGAGCGATACCCTGCAGCGTTTTCTGTTCGAGCACGCGCCGATCCGCGGCGAGTTCGTGCAACTGGCCGCGACCTGGCAGGCCGTCACCGAACGTCATGACTATCCGCCGCCGCTGCGCCGCGCCCTCGGCGAGCTGATGGCTGCCGGCGCACTGCTCGCGGCCACGCTCAAGTTCGAAGGCAGCATACTGCTGCAGTTGCAGGGCAGCGGGCCGGTCAAGCTGATCGTCGTGGAATGTGCTGCGGGACACGCCATGCGCGCGACCGCGAAGTGGGAAGGCGATGTTCCGGACGGCGATCTGCGCGCCCTGCTCGGCAGCGGCCGCTTCGCCATCAGCCTGCTTCCGGATTCCGGCCAGCAGGGCTACCAGGGTGTGGTCGACCTCGAGGCCGCCAGCATCGCTGCCGCGCTGGAGCATTACATGACGGCCTCCGAACAGATCGAGACCCGGCTGTGGCTCGCCTGTGATGAACACCGCGCCGCCGGGCTGCTGATCCAGAAGCTGCCCGGGCACCCGGACGCCGACGACGATGCCTGGCCGCGCATAGGCCACCTCGCCGGCACCGTGCAGCCGCAGGAACTGCTGGGACTCGCACCGCAGACCCTGCTGCGCCGCCTGTTCCACGAAGAAGACCTGCGCGTGTTCGAGCCAAAGCCGGTGTACTTCCGCTGCTCGTGCTCACCCGAGCGCGTGACCGGCATGCTGCGCATGCTCGGCCGCGACGAGGTGCGCAGCGTGATCGCCGAACGCGGCGAGGTCGAAGTGCGTTGCGAGTTCTGCAACCGGCGCTACGCTTTTGATGCCGTCGACAGTGAACAGATCTTTGCCGTCTCGACTCCGGCCCCGGCAGATCCCACCCGCCACTGACCCGGGATGCCGCATCGCGGCATCGCCTCGACACTGTCATGGGGGCGGCGTAAACTTTGGCTTCCCCTCGGTTGCCCGCCCTCTTCAAGTTGGCAATTTTACTTTAAAATCAATGACTTACGGAGAACACAATGGCAAATGGACGCGAAGTGGTCGTGTTGAGCGGCGTGCGCACCGCGATTGGTGATTACGGCGGTGCACTGAAGGACGTCGCGCCCACCGAGCTTGCCGGTCAGGTGGTCAAGGAAGCAGTCAGCCGGGCGAAGCTAGACCCGAAGCAGGTCGGCCAGCTGGTGTTCGGCAATGTGATCCACGGCGAAGCCAAGGACATGTACTTCTCCCGCGTCGCCTGCATCAAGGGCGGCCTGCCGCAGGACACCACCGCACTCACCGTCAACCGGCTCTGCGGCAGCGGCATGCAGGCCATCGTTTCCGCGGCACAGGGCATCATGCTCGGCGACTGCGATGTCGCAGTCGGCGGCGGCGCCGAATCGATGAGCCGCGGCGGTTACCTGATGCCCACCCTGCGCTGGGGCCAGCGCATGAACGACGGCGGCGTTGTCGACATGATGGTCGGCGCGCTGACCGATCCCTTCGATACCGTGCACATGGGCATCACCGCCGAAAACATTGCCGCGCAGTGGAAGATCTCGCGCGAGCAACAGGACGAGTTCGCCGTCGAAAGCCACCGTCGCGCGATCAACGCCATCGACAAGGGCTACTTCAAGGAACAGATCCTGCCGGTGGAACTGAAGACCCGCAAGGGCACGACCGTGTTCGACCGCGATGAGCATCCGCGCGCCGACGTCACGCTCGAAGGCCTCGCCAAGCTGCGCGCGGTATTCAAGAAGGAAGGCGGCTCGGTCACCGCCGGCAACGCCTCGGGCATCAACGATGGCGCTGCCGCGGTGGTGCTGATGGAAAAGGAAGCCGCGAAAAAAGCCGGGCTGAAGCCGATGGCGCGGCTGGTGTCCTACGGCCTGGCCGGCGTCGATCCGAAAATCATGGGCATCGGTCCGGTGCCGGCGGTGCAGAATGCGCTGAAGCGCGCCGGGCTCAAGATCGAGGACATGGACGTCATCGAATCCAACGAAGCCTTCGCAGTGCAGGCGCTGGCTGTTTCCTGCGACCTCAAGCTCGATCCGAAGAAGACCAATCCCAACGGCGGTGCCGTGGGACTCGGCCATCCGATCGGCGCCACCGGCGCGATCCTGACGGTCAAGGCGCTGTATGAACTGCAGCGCACCGGCGGCAAATACGCGCTGGTGACCATGTGCATCGGCGGCGGACAGGGCATCGCGGCGGTATTCGAGCGCATGTAAATCCCGGTAGCCCCGTTGTCCGCAGGCAAGGCCCGCGAATCCACAGGGTTCGCGGGCCTTCGCGTGTTGATGCCCCGTTCATGCCTCATCCCTTCCCGCTTCAAGCCAATGACCTGCAGCAACTCCGGCCCGTAACGACATGACAGAACCTTCGGACAACGGCCCCGGAAAGCTGTCGGCCCAGACCTTTGACATCTTCCAGCGTTTCCCCGCGCCTCTGGCACTGGTGGCCGCGGATGGCTCGGCGACCATCAACCAGCAGTTCGGACTGCACCTGGACAAATCCTGCCTCGAGTCGGAGGCGGTGCGCGCCGTGGCCGGCGACCCCGGCGGACCCGGAACCCGGCTGCAGCTGGCCGGCAAGGACAACCGCGCTGTCGACATGCATGTCAGCGCAGTACGCGTTGAAAACCTCATGCTGCTGGTTTTCGACGACACTCCGGGTGAAGCTGCAGACGAACGCATGACGGAACTGCAGCAGCGCATCACCGAACTCGAGCGCAGCAGCAGCACCGACCATCTCACCGGCGCCTGGAACCGAGCACACCTGGACCGGGTGATCGAGACCGAGCTTGCCCGCAGCCTGCGCTTCCGGCAGCCGCTGTCGCTGGTGCTGCTCGACATCGACCACTTCAAGCAGATCAACGACCGCCACGGACACCAGTCCGGCGATGCGGTGCTGCGCGAACTGGTAAGCGCCATCCGTGCCGGCATCCGCAGCGCAGACCTGCTGTTCCGCTGGGGTGGCGAAGAGTTTGTCGTGCTTGCCACCTCCACCGGCGGCAGGAAAGCCGGCATCCTTGCCGAATCGCTGCGCGCGAAAATCGCGCAGCATCCCTTTCCGGCAGCCGGGCAAATCACCGTAAGCCTCGGCGTCGCCGAACACAATGGCGACGAAACCGCTGCCGCCTGGTTCGCGAGGCTGGACGAAGCCCTGTATGCCGCCAAGCATGGAGGACGCAACCGGGTGGTCATCGCGGAGGGAGGCAACTCCCTGTCCTGGAACGGCGACAACGAGTTCTCCGCACTGCACCTTGACTGGCGCGAGGACTACGAATGCGGCCATCCGCTGATCGACGCGGAACATCGCGAACTGTTCGAACTCGCGAATGTGCTGATCGAATCCGTCATTTCCAACAGGGACGCCCGCCCGGCACTGGACCGGCTGATTGAACATGTAGGCAGGCATTTTTCGGACGAGGAGGCGATTCTTGCCGAGCACGCCTATCCCCGCCTCGAAGCGCACCGAGCCGCGCATGCCGCCCTGCTCGCCAAGGCAGCCGGCCTGCGCGCAGCCATGGAGCACGACGCTGCCGGCCTTGGCAACGTCGTCGAATTCCTGGCACGGGACGTGGTTGCGCGCCACCTGTTCACTGCGGACCGCGACTTCTTCCCGCTGCTTGCGAGCCGGGCAGCCGTCTCCGCTTAAGGGAATGGTTGCCCTGCGGGCAAAAATTAACGATCATTCAGGAACAAATAACATCCACCGAGGAGGAATATCCGATGTGCACCCTGAAACTGCTGGCCGCGATGGTCGTGCCGGCGCTGCTCGCCGCACCCCTTGCCCAGGCCCAGTCATCCAAGTTCCCCGAGAAGCCGATCCGCCTGATCATCGGCAGCGCTCCCGGCTCGGGACCGGACATCATTTCGCGCCTGCTAGCCGACCGGCTCTATGAGACCTGGAAACAGCGCATCGTCGTCGATTCACGGCCCGGCGCCGCCGGCGCGATCAGCGCCGACCTCACGCTCGCCGCCGCGCCCGACGGCTACACCTGGATGATGCTGACCTCCCAGCTGTTCGTCGCCTCGCAAGTGCTGGCCGACATCAAGTTCGACCTGCAGCGCGACTTCCAGTCGGTGTCGCTGATCGGCGTGACGCCTTTCGTGCTGCTCGCCAACAACCAGCTGCCGGCGAAATCGCTCAAGGAACTGATCGATCTCGCGAAGAAATCGCCGGGCAAGATCCGCTACGGCTCTGCCGGAACCGGGGCATCTGAACACCTCTCGGGCGTGATGCTGAACCACCTGAGCGGCATCAATATGCTCCACGTGCCTTACAAGGGGGTCGCGCAGGCGATCACCGACGCGCTTGCCAATGAAGTGCAGACCACCTACGCGGTTCTGCCCGCGGCCTTCCCGCACATCCAGGCCGGGCGGCTGCGCCCGCTGGGCGTGACCACGGCGAAGCGCTCGGCGCTGATCCCCGACGTTCCGGCGATCGGCGAGGTGGTACCCGGTTATTCGATGAATGCCTGGTACAGCATCGTCGCCCCGGTCAAGGCTCCGGCTTCGATCATGGGCATGGTCAGCAAGGAAATCGTCACCGCGGCGCGCGAGCCGGCCTTCGGCGAGCGGCTGAAGAATCTCGGCCTCGAGGTTGTCGGCGGCGACCGTGCCGCGCTCGACGCCTGGCGCAACGAAGAGAACAAGCGCATCATCGAACTGGTCCGGATCTCCGGGGCCAAGCAGAAATGACCCAACGCTGAACGTACTGAAACGCCGCGCACCGCGCGGCGTTTTTTTGTCACTGCCCACCCGATTGCCCCCGAGATCACGCGCATGATCCGTCTGCTGTTCGCCGTCCTGCTTGCATCCGCCTCGGCCCTGGCCCACGGCAACGACACCGTGTTGGTGCGCCCGGGCGAACTGCCGGTCATCCTTGCCGCCCCGCATGGCGGCCTCGGTGAAGTGCCGGGATGCGGCGAACGCCGCCCCGTCGGCACCCGCTTCGTCAACCGCCCGGACACGGCGACCGAACGCCTGACGCTGGCCATCGCCGAAGAGTTGCAGCGTCTGACGGGCAAGGCACCCTACCTGGTAATCGCACGCTTCCATCGCAAGTACATCGATGCCAACCGCCGTTCCGGCGAAGCCTATGCCGACCCCGGCTGCGCTGCGGCCTATGACGCCTACCATGGAGCAATCCGCAAACAGGTCGACGAGCTGCGCGCCCGCCATCCCGCGGCAATGCTGTTCGACATCCACGGCCAGAGCGCATACCGCGACTCGATCCTGCGCGGCACGCGCCATGGCGATACCGTTCAGGCACTGCTCGCACGCGCCGGCGCAGCGGCGGTCACCGGCCCGGACAGCGTGTTCGGCCGCCTCGCCGCCCTGGGCTATGCCATCGTCCCCGGCAACGACAGCTCACCGACGGATCGCGTCGAGGCGCGCAATTACATCGGCGGCTACACCGTCGACACCTATGGCAGCCATCGCGATCAGGGCATAGACGCAATGCAACTCGAGTTCGGCCGCGACCTGCGCGAATCCGCAACGCTGGAACGCACGGCCAGGGACAGCGCGCAGGCCATCGCCGCTTTTTACCAGCGTTTCCTCAGGTAGAGCCGCGCTTCGCCGTCGCAGCCGCGGGCACCGATGCGGCGAAGTCCCGCGGCGCGACACCCAGCGCACGGCGGAACATCGTCGAAAACGCCCCAGGACTCTCGTAACCGAGGTCGATGGCCACCGTGGTCACTGGGGCCCCGGCCGCGAGCCGGCGGATCGACTCGAGCAGCCGCGCCTGCTGTTTCCAGCGCGCGAAGGTGATGCCGGTTTCACGCAGGAAACGCCGGTACAGCGTGCGCGCGCTGGTGCGCATCGCGCCGGCATCGCTGGCGCTCGGCCGCCGCGTCGAGAGATCGGCGAGGATGCCCTCGCAAAGATGCATCAGGTCAGCGCTTTCAGGCAGCGGCAGATCGAGGGCACAGGCCGGCAGGCGACGGATTTCGGCGACCAGCAGCCGCATCAGCAGGCCGTCATCACCTTCGGGATCGTAGTCTCCGGGCAAGGCCGCGGCGCGCACGATCAGTTCGCGGGCCAGCGGCGTCACTTCGAGGACCACGCAATCCGCCGGCATGCCGGTGGCGGCACGGTCATCGAGGTAGAGGCTGCGCATCTCGACGACACCATGCATCTGGATTTCGTGAATCGTGCGGGCGGGCAGCCACAGGGCGCGTGACGGCGGCACGATCCACGCATGACGCGCGCTGCGCACGCGCATGGTGCCGGCGACCGCGAAGGCGAACTGCGCACGGGTATGCCAGTGCGGCCGGATGTGGTGGCCGGCCGGATAGGCGGTGCGCCGCATCACCAGCGGCCGCGTGAGATCCCCGATGACCGGGTGTTCGCTCGCGACTGCCGGCTTGGACGGGGAATGACGGCGGCGGGATTTGTCCATTTCTGAGAAGTTTCAGGCAAATATTCGAAAGACAGACGGCTCCGACTCTAGCAGAATCCGCTCTCATGACAACCGCCACCGACACCATCTCCCCCCCGACCGGTTTTTCCGCAACAGTGCGCCTGCTGCTGAACACCGGACACGCCATCGACCACATGTTCCTGCTGATCTTCGCCACCGCGGTGGCAACGATCGCCGTTGAATTCGGCTACGACAACTGGACCGACCTGATGCCCTACAGCGTCGGCGCCTTCGCTCTGTTCGGCCTCGGCGCGCTGCCCGCAGGCCGCCTCGGCGATCTCTGGGGCCGGCGCAGCATGATGATCATTTTCTTCGTCGGCATGGGCCTGTCGGCAATGCTGGTGGCGGCGACGCAGAATGCCTGGCAGCTTGCGGCGGCACTGACGCTGCTCGGTGCCTTCGCCGCGATCTATCATCCGGTGGGCATCCCGATGCTGGTGCAGAACGTACCCAATCCCGGCGCGGTGATCGGGCTCAACGGACTGGCCGGCAATCTCGGCATCGCGGTGGCCGCGCTGGTCACCGGCTTTCTCGTCAAGTGGATCGGCTGGCGCGCCGCCTTCGTGATTCCCGGACTGGTATCGATCGCCTGCGGCATCATGTTCGCGATGACCTGCCCGAAGGAAACCGAGGCGCCCGCCAAACGCAAGGGCGGCAAGGCCAAGGTCACGCTGACGCCGGAAATGCTGATGCGCGCCTTCATGGTGATGACCTCCGCCGCCGCGGTCAGCACCATCCTCTTCAACTTCACCACCAACGGCAACGCACAGCTGCTGGCCGAGGGTTTCCGCGGCGTCATCGAAGACCCCGCAGTGATCGGCACGCTGCTGGCGGTGATCTACACCATCGCGTCCTTCGCGCAGATCGTCGTCGGACGCCTGATCGACCGGGTACCTTTCAAGCCGCTGCAGCTGTGGATCTCGATCATCCAGATCCCGCTGCTGATCTGGGCCGCACATTCCCAGGACTGGGGGCTGTTCGTCGCGCTGCTCGCAGTGATGGTGTTCGTGTTCGGCGCGATTCCATTCACTGACGCGATGATCGTGCGCTATGTTGATGACCGCCTGCGCTCGCGCGTGGCCGGCATGCGACTCACCGTCGCCTTCGGTTTCAGTTCGCTGGCGGTATGGATTCTCGGACCGATGGTGAAAAGTATCGGCTTCGCCAACGCACTGTGGATCATGGCCGGCATCGCCGCGCTGAAGGCCGGCATCGTCTGGCTGCTGCCGGACGAGCCGACGTCCGAACCGGTAAAAACCTGAGCCTGTCAGCCGCGCAAATGGCGCGACAATAAGCCTCGCCGCATATTCTAAAAATTATCAATATAATCAAATACTTACATATGGACTGGCTCGACATCACCCTGCTCACCCTCGCCGCCTTCGGCACTTCTGCTCTGACCGCTGTGGCCGGAGCCGGCGGCGGCACCATCCTGATTGCGCTGATGCTGCTGTTCATGCCGCCCGCCGCGGCGATTCCCGCGCACGGTGTAGTACAGCTCGCCTCCAACACCTGGCGCGTATGGCTGTTCCGCAAACACATGGCCTGGCCGCTGATCATCCGCTTCAGCCTGCTGTTGCCGCTGGGCGTATGGCTGGGACTGGAAATGTTCCAGGGCATGCCCAAGGAAGTGGTGCAGATCCTGATCGGCTTCTTCGTGCTGCTGACCCTGTTCCTGCGTCACCTCAAGCGCTACGCGCCGAAGGAGTTTCCGCTGTGGGCCTTCATTCCTCTGGGATTCGTCACCGGCGCGCTGAACATGATCGTCGGCGTCATCGCCCCGGTGCTTGGCGCTCTGATCATCCGCAAGGACCTGAAGAAGGAAGACGTCGTCGGCACACTGGGCTTCTTCGGATTCATCGGCAATCTGTTCAAGATCGCCGCCTTCACGCTGGTCGGCTTCAGCTTCGCCGAATACGGCCTGATGCTGGTGCTGATGACGGTTGCCGTGGTGGTTGGCACCTCCTTCGGCAAAAAGGTGCTGACCGGCTTCAACGAGAAGACCTTCCTCATCGTGTTCAACACCATGCTCATCGCGCTGGCGCTTAAACTGATCGTGATCGACGGGCTTAGGGCCTTTTTAGCCGGAAGTTGAGCACCGTTGACGACAGATCGCGACACCTTTTCAGTGCCGGGAAGACCGTAATGTGGACATTTTTGGCAGGTTAGCGGCCACTTCCTGTATGATCCGGCTTCCCGCCTGTGGCGCCGTGGCCCAGTGCCCGCGCCTCACCCACAGACTGCAATCCGACAAGGAGCTTTCAGATGCAAGCAATCCTGGATTATTTGGCAAACGGTGGCGAGCGCCTCGACTCCGAGATCGCCTCCGCGACAGGTCTTTCGCTGGCGACGGTGCGCGCCCGCGTGGCCGACCTGCATGCCAAGGGTGCCGTAATGACCTGCCGCTCGATCCGCTACAAGGACGGCAAGGAGATCGAATCCGTCCTCTGCCGCATCTCGGGATATATCCCGCCTGCCGCCCCCGGCCGCAAATCGAAGGCGCAGATGCCGCCGAAGACCGCCACGGTCGACTGACCCGCAGGTCATCGATACCCGTAAAGCCCGCCTGACGGCGGGCTTTTTGTTTGCAGAATGCTGCCGGCCACAGCCGGGTTCATCAACGATAATTCCGCAATGGACATCGCACAAATCCTCGTACTGGCCATCCTCGGCGCAACCACGGCAATGTTCCTTTGGGGGCGCTGGCGCCATGACATGGTGGCTGCTGCTGCGCTGTTCGTCTGCGTCGCCGCCGGTCTGGTGCCCGCGGCCGATGCCTTTGCCGGCTTCGGCCATCCGGCGGTGGTCACCGTCGCCTGCATCCTGATCCTCAGCAGCGGTCTCAAGAATTCGGGGGCGATTGATGTCCTGATGCGTTACGCCGTGCCGGCATCATCGGGGCCCACACTGACCATTGCCGCCCTGACCCTGCTTGCTGCTGTGCTCTCGGCATTCATGAACAACGTCGGCGCCCTGGCTCTGCTGATGCCCTTGGCACTGCAGATTGCCGTGAAACAGTCGCTGCCACCCGGAAAGATCCTGATGCCGGTAGCCTTCGGCTCGATCCTCGGCGGCATGACCACGCTGATCGGCACGCCGCCGAACCTGATCGTTTCGGGATTCCGCCAGCAATCCGGCGCCGGCGGTTTCACTATGTTCGACTTTGCACCGGTGGGCCTCGCGGTGGCGGCGGTTGGCGTGCTGTTCATCGCGATCATCGGCTGGCGCCTGGTGCCGACACGCCGCCATGCAGTCACCGAGGGTTTCGACACCGGCGCCTATCTTACGGAAGCCAAGGTGCCCGGAGGCAGCAGCGCCATCGGCAAGCGGCTGTTCGAGATCGACGAAGCACTCGACGAGACCGATGCCCAGGTCATCGGCGTGGTGCGCAACGAAGTGCGCGTGACCGCGCCCAGCCGCGGCTGGCTGGTGCGCGAGGGCGACATCCTGGTCATCGAGGCCGAGGCCGACGCGCTGCCCACGGCGCTGAGCGCGCTGGGATTGCGTTTGGAAGAGGACAAGACCACGCCATCGGACAAAGCAGATGAGCCGGATGAGGCACCCGTCGCGGCATCGGCCCCGGAGAGTGCCGGCGGCGGGGACGAAATCGGAAACAAGGACAAGGACAAAGCCGAAGACGATGACGATGACGATGACGATGACGCCAAGGATGCCGAGGACATCATCCTGATGGAACTCGCCGTTCTTCCCGGATCGATGATCGTCGACCGCTCGGCGAGCGACCTGCTGCTGCGCACACGCTACGGCATCAACCTGCTGGCGGTTTCCCGACAGGGCCGGCGCTCGCTGGCACGGCTGCGCGCGCTGCGCCTTGCTGCCGGCGACGTGCTGCTGATGCAGGGCTCGTCCGAATCGCTCGCGGAATTCGCGGCCAACACCGGCTGCGTGCCGCTCGCAGGGCGCGAGCTGCGCATTCCGGACAAGCGTCGGGCCCTTACCGCCTTCGGCATCATGGCTGCGGCCATCGCGGCTGCAGCCTCCGGTGTTCCCGCCGCGCTGGCCTTCGGCGTCGGCGTTTTGGCGTCGATGGCGCTGCGCACGGTGCCGCCTCGCACCGCCTATGAAGCGGTGGACTGGCCGGTGATCGTACTGCTCGCTGCGCTGATACCGGTGGCCGGCGCAATGGAATCCACCGGCGCCGCCGATGTGATCGCCCGCGTCCTGCTGGAACATGTCGCGGGCGGCCATGCGGTTTTCGGCCTCGTGCTGGTGCTGGTGGTGACGATGACGCTGTCCGACCTGATGAACAACGCGGCCACGGCCGCGGTGATGTGCCCGATCGCGATCGGTACCGCGAACCAGCTTGGAGTCAGCGCCGATCCCTTCCTGATGGCTGTCGCCATCGGCGCCTCCTGCGCTTTCCTGACGCCGATAGGCCACCAGAACAACACGCTGATCCTCGGACCGGGCGGATTCCGCTTCGGCGACTACTGGCGGATGGGGCTGCCGCTGGAGTTGCTGGTGATCGCCACCAGCATCCCGATGCTCCTGGTCGTCTGGCCGCTCTGAAGCCGGGCGCGCGGCACGCAGCCCCGCTCAGAGGCCGCGTCCCGCCTCGCCGCCATTGATATCACGATCCAGTGCCGCACGCGCCCTGCGGTAGCCCAGCTCGATGATTTCATCCGCAAGGTGAAAATCGGTCGTGCCACAGGCATCCGCCGGGATTTCCACCAGGATGTCGGGAGCATGCGCGGCGATCTGGTAACGCGCAATGCGATCCTGCATCGCCTCGAGCGAACGCAGGATGGTCTCGAACACGTTGTCCGAACGCGCAGTGTCTGGCGTCCCCAGACCCAGCGTCTCGCGCGCATCCGTGATCCAGCGCTGGATCAGGCCCGCCTCGGGCTGCTGCGTACCGGCCGGGTCCGCAGCCTCCTCGCCCGGGCCGCGGTCCTCCGCTCCCCGGATCCCGTTGAGGGATACCGCAATGATTCTTTCGACATCGTGGCGCTGGGCCGGAGCGATCGGCAGGGGACTGAGCAGGCCGCCGTCGACCAGCAGCCGCTCGCCGAGAACGACCGGCGTGAAAAAGCCGGGTATCGCGATCGATGCCCTGATCGCCTCGAACAGGGATCCGCGGGTGATCCAGACTTCCCGGCGGCGCTCGATGTCGGAAGCCACGGCAGTGAAGGGAATGTCGAGATCTTCGATCCTCGCATCACCCACCAGGTCGGAAAGTTTCTGCATCAGGCGGTCGCCCTCGAACAATCCCCTGCCGGTGAACGAGAAATCCAGCAGCTTCCACACGTCGCCGCGGGAAAGTCCGCTCACCCAGTCGACATAGGCATCCAGCTTGCCGCCCGCATGCAGCCCGCCGATCAGCGCGCCTATCGAACTGCCGGTGATGGACCGTATTTCAAAGCGGCCGCAATCCTGCAGTGCGCGGATCACGCCGGCATGGGCAAGGCCGCGCGCGCCGCCGCTGCCGAGAACAAGCGCTACCGGTATCCGCTGCTCAGGCACATCAGGCTCCCGTTCCGCAATGCAGGCTCATGCCGGCGGATCCGGCGTTCGCGGATCGAGTTCCAGCACCACCGGGGAACTGGTGGCGACGGTCACGTAGGCTGCCTGCTGGTCCACCGGCAGTGCAGTGCCCGCGCGCAGGCGCCACAGACCGAACAGGGCCATTACCGAGAGCACCAGTGCGAAATACACCAGCAAGCCGCCGGGGCCGTAAATATCCATCATCACACCCGCGGTCAGGGGTCCCAGCACCGCGCCGACGCCGTGGACCAGCAGCAGCGTGCTCGCTGCCTCCAGCACATCATCCTGCGAGATGCGGTCGTTGATCAGCGCCACACTCAGACCGTAGACCGAAAAAACAAGCCCGCCGTAGAAAAAAGTGCACAGGATCAGCGCGGTTGCCGAAACCGATTTCAACCCGTTGGCGAGCGCCGCGAGCACTGCTGCCAGCGCGCAGACGATGATCAGCACCTTCCGCCGGTCCTGCCGGTCGGAGGCATGCCCCACCGGCCATTGCAGCAGCGCACCGCCGAAAATCGTGATGCCCATGAATGCGGCAACACCGAGCTCGGTCAGTCCGATGCGCTGGGCAAACACCGCGCCCATGCCGAAAAATGCGCTGTTAAGCAACCCCGAAGCCAGCGCTGCCGCGGCCCCCAGAGGGGAAATCGCGTACAGCCGCTGCACGCTCATCTTCGGCACGGTCACCGGACGCGGCTCCGGTGTCCGCGTGAAAGCCACCGGAACCAGCGCAAGGGAGAGGAGTATCGACACCAGTCCCAGCGGCACGAAACCGAGCACGTCGCCGGCCAGCACCAGAAACTGCCCCGCACCCATCGCCACCAGGGTCACCCCGACATAGGCGGCAAACACGCGGCCGCGGGCCGCATTGGGCGCCTGCACGTTGAGCCAGCTCTCCATCACCATGTAGAGACCGACCAGGCAGAAGCCGGTGATCATACGCAGCAGCGCCCACACCCAGGGATCGATCGCAATCGCATGCACGATGGCGGTGGTCGAGGCAATCGAGGCCAGTGCGGAGAAGGCACGGATGTGACCGACGCGGCGGATCAGCGCCGGGCATAGCAGCGTGCCGATGACGAAGCCGGCGAAGTACGAGGACATCACCAGGCCGGTGGCCACCGTCGAGAAATGCTCGGCGCTGGCCCGCAGGCCCAGGGCAGTGAAGAACAGGCCGATCCCCACCAGCAGGATGCCGCTGGCGAGCAGAAGAAAAAAGACCGAGGTCCAGGTTGCCGAGAGTTCGGATTTTGCAGACAAGGTTTTATTCCGGCACAGGCAATGAAGATTCAGGCACCGGACGTCCGATTTAAGCACAGGCTTCCGCTTCGCGAAAGATCCGGTCCGGCGCCGGCGCCGGCGCCGAACCGGATTGGAGAACCTCGGCAGAATGCAATACCATGCCCCGATGATGCCCACCAGGCCACTCACATGAAACTGCGCATCGTTGAACAGCTGAAGGCCTTGCTGGCTTCTTACTGGTTCATTCCCGCACTCTGCGCAGCCGCCGCCATCGTTCTCGCATTTGTCGCCGCGATGCTTGACGCCCTCGCGGTTTCAGGGCGCATACCGCCGCTGCCTTTCTTCAGCGGCGCCTCCCCTTCGGGCACACGCGCCATCCTCTCGACCATCGCCGGCTCATCGATCTCGGTGGCCGGCGTGGTGTTCTCGATCGCGATGGTGGTGCTTTCGATGGCCTCCTCGCAGTTCGGTCCGCGCCTGCTGCCCAATTTTTTCCGCCGCAAGAGCACCCAGGTCGTATTCGGCGGATTCATTGCCACATTCATCGCCGCATTGCTGGTGCTGGTACAGGTTGCCGAGCAGGATCCCGGACCCAGTCCGCATTCCTACGCAGTGGGACTCAGCGTCACCTTCGCCGTGCTGAGCTTTGCGCTGCTGGTGTATTTCCTCCAGAGCGTGACCTCATTCATCCAGGTCCCGCGGATCATCGATGAGGTGGCGCAGGACCTGGTTGCCACGCTGCGCGAGGCGACCATTCCCAGTGACGGCAGTGAAGAGGATGTCGCGGCTGGAAACGGCGCGGCCGGCATTAAGGCCTTCGAAGAACAGGGCATGGTCATGACTGCTCCCTGCGGCGGCTACATCCAGGCCATCGATATCGAGGGCGTCCTCGACTGCGCTTGTACCAGGGACCTGCGGATCCGGATATTGAAACGCGCCGGCCACCATGTATCGAAAGGCGATCCGCTGGCCATGGCCATGCCGGCCGCGCGGATCGATGAAGATACAGCCAATGCCCTGCACGGAATGTTCGCCATCGGTCTGCAGCGCACCAATTCGCAGGACGCCGAATTCGCCCTGGACCAGCTGGTCGAGATCGCGCTGCGCGCGCTGTCGCCGGGAATCAACGATCCCTTCACTGCCCTGAATTGCATAGATCGCCTCGGCGAGGCACTGACCGTGCTGGCACAACGCCGCTTTCCGCCTGACCTGCGCCGCGATGGAGACGGCGTCGCGCGCCTGCTGGTGAACGGAAACAGCGACGAGAGCATGCTGGCGGCTGCATTCAACCCCTTGCGCCAGTATGGCTGCGGCCAGCCCGCTGTAGCCATCCGGCTGCTCGAGGCCATTGCGGCCCTCGGGGAGCGTTCGTCGAGGCCGCGCCTGTGTCGCGCGCTGCAAGGTCATGCCGGGCGCATCCGCGATGCCTGCCGGCGCGAAATCAGGGACAGCAGCGACCTCGAGGACATCGAATCTCGCTACCAGACAGCAATTCGCGCCTGCCGGAAGAGTGCCTGACCTCGCGTGGCCGCAGTGGATTCCGGGAGGTTTCGGCACATTTTTGCGGCAGCGGCTCCGGCGCAGACACGGCCGACTTGCGGATCGGGGACTATCCCTTCGGAGGGCGCGCCCGTACGGCGGCTTCGTTGACTTCAATGCCCCAGCCCGGCCCGGTCGGCAGCACGAACTCGCCGTTCTCGATCACCGGCGGCACATCGACCAGTTCGTCGCGCCAGGGCACCGCGTCGATGTCCGTCTCCATGATGCGGAAATTGGGTATGGCGGCGCAGAAATGTGCGGAAATCACGCTGGAGAGGTGACCGTAGAAATTGTGCGGCGCGACGTTCACTTCGTATACATCCGCCATTGCCGCAATCTTCATGGACTCCATGTAGCCGTTCCAGATCACGTCAACGATCGCGACATCCATCGCGTAATTCTCGAAAAACGGCTTGAAGTCGCGGCGCTCGCACAGGGTTTCGCCCGACGCAATCGGGCACGGCGCATCCCGGCGCAGCAGCGCCAGCGAGGGGGCGTCATGGGTGTCGATCTCCAGCCAGGACAGTCCGGCCGGCGCGACCGCGTCGGCGATGCGCCGGAAGCCCTCGGTCTTGTAGTTGAAATTGAGGTCCATCATGATGCCCATCGAAGGTCCGGCGCCGGCGCGGAACGCGCCGACCGTATCGGCCGCCGCCCTGACGATGTCGCGGTCCCAGTTCAGTTCCGGAAATCCCTTGTTGTGGCCGAATCCGGGCCGGTATGCGGTCAGCGTCTTGCCGTCGCTGAGCATCACATTGGTCTTCAGCCCGCGGAATCCCTTCTGCCTGACCTCTTCGCCGAGGCGCGCCAGGTCGTCATAACTGTGCATCCGCGGCAATCCCAGCATTTCCGCGTAGCGTACGCGGTAGCTGCCGCAATGCGACCAGTAGACGGGCAGGCGCTTGCGCACGGCTCCGCCGAAAAGTTCATGAACCGGCACGCCGAGGGCCTTGCCCTTGATGTCGAACAGCGCGTTCTCGATCGCGGCGATGGCCTGGCGGTTGATGCCGCCGCGCGACTGCATGGTTTTCGTGCGCAGGTGGCAGTTGATCAGCTCGATGTCGCGCGGATCCTTGCCCACCACGGTCGGTGCAAGCGCCTCGATCACCCGGCTCAGTCCCGCACTGCCGAAACTCTCGTTGTACTCCGACCAGCCGACGAGCCCTTCGTCGGTCATCACCTTCAGAAACGAAAATATCCGCCACCCGGCATCACACTGCAGCGTTTCGATACGCGTTACCTTCATGCAGCCTCCCTGTTGCCCGCCCTCCGCCGGCGCTTATGCTACCTCTGGATTCCCGCGCGGCGGATGATATCGCGCCACTTCACTATTTCGGCACCCAGGAAGCGTGCGAACTCCTGCGGGGTCTCGTCCACGGGCTCGGCCCCCTCGCGCGCGAAGAATTCCTTCGTCTTCGGCTGCTGCATCGTGCCGCGGATGTTCGCGTGCACCCACTTGACGACGGAATCCGGCGTCTTTGCCGGGGCGAACATGCCGTGCCACTGCACGGCTTCGAATCCCGGCAGGCCGGACTCGATCATCGTCGGCAACTCCGGCATCAGGGAAATGCGGTTCTTCGAGGTGACGGCCAGCGCCCGCAGCTTGCCGTTGTCCAGATGGGGCCGCACCAGCGGCGTCACCAGCATCGCGAAGCCGACCTCGCCGCTGACCACCGCGTTCATCACCGGTCCGGCGCCGCGATAAGGCACAAAAACCATGTCCGTGCCCGTATGCTGCTTCATCAGCTCGATGCTCAGGCTGCCCTGAGAACCCACGCCGGTCCCGCCGTAATTCAGCTGCCCCGGCCGCGCCTTGGCCAGCGCGATCAGCTGCTTGACGTTTGCGACGGGCAGGGACGGGTGCGCAGCCAGCACAAACGGAATCATCACCGGCCTGGAGATGGTGATGAAGTCGCGCTCGACGTCATACGCGAGTTTCGGGTACAGCGTGTTGTGGGTCATGATCGATGAGGCGCAATACAGCAGGGTGTAACCGTCGGGGCTCGCGCCGGCAGCGATCCCCGTGCCGATCGTGCCCCCGCCTCCGGAGCGATTTTCGATGATGGCGTTGCGGCCCGATGTCCTCGCGATGCCTTCGCCGATCACGCGGGCAAATATGTCGGTGCCGCCGCCGGCTGCAAACGGCACGATGATGGTGATGTTTTTCGAGGGATAGCTGTCTGCTGCCGCGGCGAAAGGCAGACAGGCCAGCATCGCCGCCAGCCAGCCCAGGCACCAACTCCTTTTCGCCATTTCCGGACCCGCCGATACCGCCGCATGAATGTCGTGCATCGCTGTCATCTTGCCTCCTCGGTTTAGGGATGTCTTATTGTGTTTTTTCCTTGTTACCGCCAGATGTCGATCCGCCGGGTTTACCGGTACTCCGGCTTTTCCCCGGGCGCCGGGGTCGACCCGAATCCGCCCTTGTTCACCACCGCCTCGCGCCCGCCATGACGCTCGACCAGCGCTCGCTGATCGGCCTTGGCCAGGGCGTCGACCGCATCGGGATCGATGATTCCGCGCAACTCGCGTTCCATGCGATTCAGGATGTTGCGGCTGGAGGGCTCGGCGCTGATGTCGCGCAACTCCCCGGGATCGCTGGCAAGGTCATAGAGCTGCGGCCGGAAACCGACGTAATGCAGGTACTTGAGGCGCCCTTTGCGCAACATGAAGGCCCCGGAAGCGGCGCCGGTGGCGTGATACTGGATCATCAGCGGCCGCTCCGGGTCGTCCGCTGCTGCCGCCATCGCGAACAGCGACTTGCCCGGCAGGTCCCGGTCATCGTCGCCGGGCGGAACACCGCAGCAGTCAAGCACGCTCGGAAAAATGTCCAGCAGCGAAGTCGCTGCGGCAATCCGCCTGCCGCGGGGGACGTCGGGTCCCGCGACGATCATCGGGATGCCAGCCGCCTCCTCGGTCATGGTCCCCTTGCCCCACAGCGCCCGCGAGCCAAGATCCTCGCCATGGTCGCTGCTGTAGATGATCCGGGTATTGCCCTCCAGCCCGGCGCGGCGCAGCGCATCCAGCACCCTGCCGACGTTGTCGTCGAGGAAACTGGTCAACGCGTAATACGAGCGGATCGCCAGACGCCGGGCATCGTCAGTGAAGTAGGGATCGATCAGGTGCGAAGCGCGGCGCGCTTCCAGCCAGGGATGGTCCTGCGCCGGGTCCGATGGCAGCGGCTTGGGCGGCGGCAGATCGACACCCTCGTAACGGTCGAAGCAGTCCTGCGGCGCAAACCACGGCGGATGCGGTGCGACAAAGGACACAAAAAGCATCCACGGTTTCGCGCTTTTGGCACCTTCACCCAGCAGCCATTCGCAGGCATGGTCGGCGATCTGGCGGTCGTACCGCGTATAGCCCGACTCGCCGACGCCAATCTTGTTGACCAGGTCACGCGCCTTGCGCCGCAGCGGCATCGGGTCCTTGACCGATCCCATCACGTCGCCGATGCCGTTGACGATATGCATCGGAAGAATCTGGCGATCGAAGCCGGTGTCGTCGTGCTCATTTCGGTAATGCAGCTTGCCGATCGACTCGACGCGCAAGCCCCGCGCCTGCAGCCGGTGGCCCCAGCTCGGCGCCTGCCCGGTGTACGGCGAGGCATTGTCCCAGCAGCGCGTCTCGTGCACCTGGCGGCCGGTCGCCAGCGCGGCGCGTGCCGGCACGCAGATCGGCGACGGCGAATATGCATTTTCGAACACGGTGCCGGCGGCGGCGAGGCGGTCCAGCACCGGCGTCTTCACCAGGCGATTGCCATGACATCCGGTGACCCCGCGGCTGTGCTGGTCGGACATGATGAAAAGCAGGTTCGAAGGTTTCATGCAGGGATTCCCGTCAATGCGGCAGCAGCGCCGTCGGTGACCTGTCCGCGGGCTTCGGGCCCTGCCGAGTTTGTCCACTGCCGCATTCGTCACCGGCTCCGTTTTTTTTGGGTGACGGCATCCTGACACGGCGCTTATATAATGACAAATAGCCTGAATGGCTTTTTTGCATAACTTTATGGAATGCCATGAAACTCAAGCAGCTCGCCCTGTTCGTGACGATTGCCGAGGAGGGACAGATCGGCCGCGCGGCCACGCGTGCCGGCATGTCCCAGCCGGCACTGACCAAGCAGCTCAAGGGCCTGGAACAGGCGGTCGGCAGCCCGCTGTTCGAGCGGGGGCGCAGCGGCGTCGAACTCACCCAGGCGGGAATGCTCCTGCTCGCGCGCGCCCGGGGCATCCTGTGCAGCGCCGATGAGGCACAGCGCGAACTGGCGGAACTCGCCACCGGGGCAATCGGCCGCCTGCGCGTCGGTGCCGGCCCGACAATGGCCGAATACCTGCTGCCGCAGGTCGTCGGCGGACTGCTGTCGCGCTTCCCCGGGATCGAGTTGAGGGTGATGAGCGCGCTGAACGACGTGCTGTTCGAGAACCTGCGTGCCGGAGAGCTGGACCTCGTCGTCAGTGCCATTCCCGAAACGGCGCCAGAAGATTTCGAACAGGAACTGCTGATGCATGACGAGCTGGTGGTTGTTGCGAATACCGAACACCCGCTGCTGCGCCGAAGCCGCGTGCGACTGCAGGACCTCGCTGACGAATCGTGGGTGCTGCCGCCGCCGCGCGTGCTGGCCCGCCAGTGGCTCAACCAGCAGTTCGGCAAACAGCGCCTGCAGCCTCCCCGTGCGTCGGTGGAAGCCGATTCGGAAATTTCGGTACTGGCGATCGTCTCCACCACCTCCTTGCTCGGCTTCCAGCCACGTTCGCACCTCCCGGCGATCAACACCCGGATCAGGGTCGCGGAGTTGCATGTTCCGGAGCTCTGCTGGCGGCGGCCGATCGGCGTGTCCTGGCGCAAGGGAGCCTATCTGCCGCAGGCAAGCCGCCATTTCACGGCATCGTTGCGGGAGACTGCCGCCCGATCATCCGGGACAGCCCTACGGCCACCGCCAGCGCGAAGGCGGAAGGCGGGTCGCGTCGCGCGGAGCTGACGCCCGGTGCACGGCCTGTGAGATGATGCCTGCAAACCACCACCGCCTTTGCGCACACGGATCCGTTCCGCACCACGCATCGGGACAGCATCTTGGCCAAGAAAAAATTCAAACAAGCTTCCGGACAACCCGCACTGGGTGCGGGCAACCGGCAGGAAAAACTGCTTGTGACGCTGGACGCCGCCGTACTTTCGGAACTGAGGCGACGCCATGAGGAAACCGGAGCCACGATGGCCGAGATGGTGCGTCGCGCGGTCAAGTTCTGGATCGCCGGCACCAGGGCCGCTGCGGTGTCAGCCGAAGAAAATACGTTTCGGCGCATCAACAAGGGGCGGGGCGGCGGCAAGACAGATTAGAAACCGCCTCACAACCGCCTGCGCCGGCAAGACCTGCGCAATCCTTTCGTTGGGGTATCGCTCCGGATCGCCGCAACGGTATAGTGCGTCCCGCGTCATTTTCCCCTACACCCCTCCCGCAAGCGATGCGTGACAATAGCGCCATGCCCCCCGGAATCCGCCGCATCACCGACAGCATCTTTACCCGCCTGATGCTGCTCGGGCTTTGTCTCGTGGTGCTGGGCATCGTCCTGCGCCATCAAGCCCTGACGGATTTCCTGCGCAAGGATCTGGCAACGGTGGTCGAGAGCCAGCAGCTGGCGCTGGCCAGTTACATCGCCCGCGATGTGGATGACAAGATCGTCCAGCGCCAGGCCCTGCTGGAGCGCCTTGCTGCCGCGATGCCGCCGGATCTGCTGGAGCAACCCGAAAAACTGCGCGCCTGGCTCCGGGAACGCTACGAGTACCAGCCGCTGTTCTCCGCCGGCCTGTTCGTGGTCGACGCGCGCGGTATCGCGCTGGCAGATTACCCGGCGCTGGAAGGACGGGTGGGCGCCGATTATTCCGATCGCGACTACATCGCAGCCGGGCTTGCCGGCAAACCCCATGTCGGCCGCCCGGTGATGGGGCGCGCGGCAAAGGAACCGGTGCTGCCGATCAGCGTTCCGGTCAGGGACGACAAGGGGGAAGTCAAAGGGGTGCTCGCCGGCATCAGCGCACTGGCCGCCCCGGGCTTCCTCAATTCGCTGCTGCAGAGCAGGATCGGCGAGACTACGGGTGGATTCCTGCTGGTCTCGCCGCAGGACAGTCTGTTCGTCGCTTCCTCCGTCCCGGAGATGGTGCTGAAGCCGACACCCCCACCGGGTGTCAATGCGCTGCACGACCGGGCGATGGCGGGCTACCGCGGCAGCGGAGTCACGGTCAACGCCGCCGGCATCGAAGAGGTTTCAGCGATGGTCACTGTTCCGAGCACGGGCTGGTTTGTTGTCGCCCGCGTGCCGAGCAGCGAAGCCTTCGCCACCGTCGCGCGCACCCGGGACTTCCTGGTCAAGGGCGGACTGCTGACGCTGCTGCTGTTCGCCACGCTGGTGCCCATCGGGCTCTACCTGGTGTTCCGCCACCTGCGCCAGGCGGCGGATCACGCCGACCGCATGACGCTGGGCGAGTTGCCGCTGGAGCCCCTGCCGCAGTACCGTCACGATGAAGTCGGGCACCTGATTGCGGCATTCAATCGCCTGCTGGTCAAGCTCAACCAGAACCAGGCCGAACTCGCGCGCATGGCGCACCACGACACGCTGACCGGCCTGCCCAACCGGGCGCTGCTCTCAGACCGGCTGCAGCAGGTGCTGGCGCAGGCAAGACGCAAGAAAACCTCGGTGGGACTGCTGTTCATGGACCTCGACGGCTTCAAGGACATCAACGACAGCCTGGGCCATGAGGCCGGCGATGAACTCCTGCGGCAGGTCACCGGACGCCTCTCGGGCATCGTGCGCGGGGCCGATACGCTGGCACGGGTCGGCGGCGACGAATTTGTGCTGCTGCTGAGCGATCTCGGCGACAACGCGGAGGCAGCGGCCGGAATCGTCTCGGGCAAATGCATCGACGCCCTGAAAGCGCCCTTCGTGATATCCGGTAAAGAATGCGGCATCGGCGTTTCCATCGGTGTCGCCATCGGTGACGGGAACAGTACCGCGGACATGCTGTTGCTGACCGCGGATCACGCGATGTACGACGCCAAGAGAGCCGGCCGCGGCTGCCATGTCATTCAGCGGGCGGGCGCAGATGCGGGGCCGCTTGCGGGTGGCAAGGCTGCGGATGCAGGTGGCATGCATGGCCTGCGCGATCGCCTGAAATGATTGCGCGTATAGTTAGCGGGCGGCCGTTGCCGCATCCAACCCTTTTGTCCACTGTCTCACTGTCTGATTGAAGGAAGGTCATGCTCACCATTTACGGTTCCGCCAACTCCCGCGGCCTGCGCGTCATCTGGATGGCCGCCGAACTCGGCCTGAAGTACGAACACAAGGACTGGCTGCCGCGCTCTCCGGAAACGAAAACCGCGGAATACCGCGGGCTCAATGCCGGCGGCCGCGTGCCGACGATCGACGATGACGGCTTCATCCTGTCGGAGTCGATGGCGATCAACATGTACCTTGCGAAAAAGCACAAGAGCCCGCTGTATCCCTCCGATCCGAAACTGGAGGCGCTGTGCTGGCAGTGGAGTCTCTGGGAAACCGACCTGCTGGATCGCCAGATCGTCACCTACGTCCGTCACAGCGTTGCCCTGCCGGCGGCGGAACGCAAACCCGAACTCGCGGAAAAAGCCTGGCTGGAAGTCGCGCCGGCCTTCGACGTGCTCGATGCGGCGCTGGGCAAAGCATCCTGGCTTGCCGGCCCCGCGTTCTCGGTCGCCGACCTCAATGTCGCCGGTGCGCTCTACCGCGCGCTGTCTATCGACACCAGCAAATGGGCCAATCTCCACGCCTGGCTGCAGCGCTGCTGGGAGCGCCCCGCGGCCAAGCATACCCGGGCCCTGCGCGAGAAATAGTCCGGAAATCCGGGGAATGCCTTCCGGATATTATGTAACTATTTGTTTTTATTGATATTTTTGTCTTGTGCTGCCACCCCGCCGGTGGCAGCACCGTCCTGTAGCTGCGCAAGCCGCCCGGCGACCGGAAAATCTCCACAGGTATTGAAGGCGCCCTCGCAGGTCCTGCCCGCCTTGCGCGCCTCCAGCGCCCGCCGGTAATAAATCTTCGCGACCTCCTGAAATCCGAGGCCCGTCGCCGCCTCGCCCAGAAGGAAATACGACAGGTCGTTCAAATAACCGACCTTGACCACGGCCACCGCCAGCTCGCGCCACTGGCCTTTCTGATGCAGGGTTGTCCAGCTGCTGCGCTGATAACCGTAGGCAAACATGCATTCCGTGGTGCAGCTGAACACCGCCTCGCCCTTGCGGAAACGTTCAAACTCCTCCGCGACAAAGGTCATCACCTGCGGTTCGGCAGCCACGCGCGCGGCATATTCCTCGCGCGACACGCCGCCGACCGGACGCTCGTTCACCGCCATGCCGAGAAAATCGGGCAAGGTCCCCGCAGTCTTTGCGGATCTTGCCGCCTGGTACAGCGGATCGACCTTCGCCACCAGTTCCTGCAACCGTTGCGCGCGGTTCTCCGGTGATGGGTGCGTGGAAAAGAATTCCGCCGGCGTATCCCCTTCCTTCGCCATTTTCTCCCACAGGCTGACGGCTGCACGCGGATCGAAACCCGCTCGCGCGGCCAGCTCGATGCCGATCTGGTCGGCCTCGGTCTCGGCCTCGCGACTGTTGGGCAGCGTGATCGCCAGGGCCGCGGCCATCGCCACGGTGTTCTGGGTGCGCTGGTAATCACCTGAATTGCGCGAACTCGCCAGCACCGACAGCAGCGCGGTGCTGACGCCGACGGTCATCGCCATCGACATTTTCTCGCGGGTGTGGCTCGCCAGCGCATGGCCGATCTCGTGGCCCATCACGTTGGCGATTTCGTCGTCCGTCGCCTTCAGTTTTTCCCAGAATCCGGTATAGATGCCCATCTTGCCACCGGCCATGCAGAAGGCATTGACCACCTTCGGCTCGTCGATGACCTGCACCTCCCAGCCCCAGCCCGCCGAATCCGGGCGGAAACGCACCGCTTCCGCGATCAAACGATTGGTGACCTCGCGCACGCGGGTGACGCGCGGCGAGGCCACCTCCACCTGGTTCTTCTTCGAGAGCTGCCCGATCATGCTCGAGTAGGCCGACACCGCGCCCTGGATCGCCGACTCTTCTGACATCAGCATCAACTGGCTGCGCCCGGTTATGGTGTTGGTGGCGCAGCCCGAGGCCAGCGCCAACAGCGCAATCAGCAAGCCGCGTGCAAATCCATTTATGCGATTCATGGTTTTTCCCGGTAACACGCCCCGCCGGAATCCGGCTGCGTCATGGGACGCGCGACAGACGCGCATTGTAACGATTTCACAGCGTTACCCGACCCGCCACCAGACACCGACACCGCATTGTTTTCATTGAATATTTCACGCAAACCCCGCAACAGGCATGACGCGCGCCCGGTATTGCCCATAAAATCCGTCTGAACCGCAACGATGCCCAACTACAGCGGTGGAGGAGAACGCATGAATCTGAAGCAAAAGCTTTGCATACCCCTGTCCCTTGTCATGCTGGCCGCAGCCGCGCCGGCACTGGCTGCCGCAACCGAATGGCCCGTCCGTCCCGTCCGCATCATCGTGCCCTATCCGCCGGGCGGCACCACTGATCCCACCGCTCGCGCCTTCGCGACCTGGTTCGGCGAAAAATTCAACACCACCATCGTCGTCGACAACCGCCCCGGTGCAGGCTCGACCATCGGCCACGGCCTCGCGGCGAAAGCCACCCCTGATGGCTACACGCTGGTGCTCGGCACCTCGGGCGGGCTGGTGGTCAGCGCCGCCTTCGGCACCAAGCTCGCCTACGATCCGCTCAAGGACTTCACGCCGATCGGCGTCGGCGTCTACGTGCCCTTCCTGATCGTCGTGCATCCCTCGGTGCCGGCGCGCAGCGTGAAGGAACTGGTCGATCTCGCCAAGACCCAGCCTGGCAAGATCAACTTCGCCTCGCCCGGTACCGGCACGCCGAACCACCTCGGCATGGAACTGCTGACCTCGATGACCGGCGCGAAGTTCACGCATGTGCCCTACAAGGGCGGCGGCGCAGCCACCACCGATCTGCTGGCCGGCCGCGTGCAGGCGATCTTCGGCGGCGCCGCACCCTGGCAGCCGCACATGGCAAGCGGACGCGCGCGCGCCATCGCCATCGGCCACCACGAACGCCTGAAAACCCTGCCCGACATCCCGGCCATCGCCGAAACCTATCCCGGCTTCAACAACACCACCTGGTACGGCTTCCTCGGACCGGCCGGCATCCCGGCGCATGTCGTGCGCAGGGTCAATGCCGAAATGAAGCGCGCGGTGGAAGACCCGGGCGTGGTCAAGCATCTCGAAAGCATCGGCATGGTGCCGACCTGGACCACGCCGCAGGACATGGGCAAGATGATCCGCACCGAGCTTGCACGCTGGAAAAAAGTCGTGGCCGATGCCGGCATCAAGCCGAACTGACGCAGCAAAAAACAGACCCCGGCTGCTGATGATTCCCGGTTCCGCTCACATGAACTGCCGCGGCGCCGGGGCCGCGGCAAATGAGCGACGCACCGCCTGACACCACTGCCGGCACGCGCTCGGCAATCGACGAGCTTTACCGCACCGAGTCGCGGCGCGTGTTCGCGACCCTGGTACGCCTGCTCGGCGATTTCGATGCGGCGGAGGAGGCCCTGCATGAGGCCTTCCGTGCGGCACTGGAACACTGGCCGCGCAATGGCCTGCCGGAGAATCCCCGCGCCTGGCTGGTTTCGGCCGGGCGTTTCAAGGCCATCGACCGCATTCGCCGTGATGCACGTGTCGATGCGCTGGACGACGAGGCAGCGGAAAACATTCCCGCGCCCGAAGCTGCGGAAACCGGGGACATCGAGGACGACCGGCTGCGGCTGATTTTCACCTGCTGCCATCCGGCACTGGCGCCCGACGCGCAGGTCGCGCTGACACTGCGCGAGGTCTGCGGACTGAGCACCGAGGAGATCGCGCGCGCCTTCCTCAGTGCAACGCCGACGCTGGCGCAGCGCATCGTGCGCGCGAAAAACAAGATCCGCGACGCGAAGATTCCCTACCGGGTGCCGGCGCCGGAGGAACTGCCACAGCGGCTCGACAGCGTGCTGCGGGTGATTTACCTGGTGTTCAACGAAGGTTATGCCGCGTCTTCCGGCGCGACGCTGACCCGCCACGACCTCTCCGGCGAGGCAATCCGTCTGGCACGGCTGGTGGTAGAACTGTTGCCTGAACCGGAAGCGATGGGGCTGCTCGCGCTGATGCTGCTGCATGAATCGCGCCGCACCGCGCGCACCGATGGCAACGGCGACCTGGTGCTGCTCGAAGACCAGGACCGCACGGCCTGGAACCGCGAACTGATCCGCGAGGGCATCGCACTGGTCGAGCGCGCGCTGCCGGTCCGGCGCCCCGGACCTTATGCGCTGCAGGCCGCGATCTCCGCGGTGCATGCCGAGGCAACGGAAGCCGCCGCCACCGACTGGGCGCAGATCGTCGGCCTCTATGATCTGCTGCTGCGCATCGAACATTCGCCCGTGGTGGAATTGAACCGGGCAGTGGCCGTCGCGATGCGCGACGGCCCGGCTGCGGGACTCGCGCTCATCGACGCACTGCTGGAACGCGGTGAACTCGAAGATTACCGGCTCGCGCATGCCGCACGCGCTGACCTGTGCCGCCGGCTCGGCCGTCACGACGAAGCACGCGACGCTTACCGTCGCGCACTGGAACTGACCCATCAGGCACCGGAACGGCGTTTCCTGGAACGGCGTCTGGCCGCACTCTGAGTGCACGAAAAAAATTTCCGGAGGCTGTCGAAATCGACTCCGGCCGTTCGACTACACAGTGAGCATGGGCCATCCGGATCACGGAGAAACATGAAATATTGTTTATAATCAAATAGTTATATAAACCGACTCATGAGCATCGCAAGTTTTTGCGAACTTGACGCAAGGATGCGCAAATGAAGCTGCAGATCCCGCAGAAAATCACGCCCTTCCTGTGGTTCGATCGCAACGCCGAGGAAGCCGCAAGGTTTTACGTCGCGCTGTTCCGCGATTCGCGCATCGTTTCCGTCAGCCGTTACGGCAAGGAAGCCGCAACTGCCGCGGGCATGCCCGAAGGCACGGCGATGACCGTCACCTTCCGCATCGAGGGACAGGAGTTCACCGCGATCAACGGCGGCCCCGTCTTCCGCTTCACCGAGGCGGTGTCCTTCGTCGTGCATTGCGAATCGCAGGCTGAAGTGAACTATTACTGGCGCCGGCTGGCTGACGGTGCAGATCCGGCGGCACAGCGCTGCGGCTGGCTGAAGGACCGCTACGGCCTGTCCTGGCAGATCGTGCCGCGAGTGCTGCCGGAACTGCTGCAGGACAGGCGGAAAGCCGGACGCGTGATGCAGAAACTGCTGCAGATGACGAAAATCGACATCGCCACCCTGCAGCAGGCCTGAGAACATGCTCCCCCGACAAAGGACACCACGATGAAATTCCTGTGCCTGATCTGTGCCGAAAAAGTGATGGAACAGATGGAGCCCGCCGATGCCGACAGCCATTACGCGGAGTATGCGAAGTTCACGGAAGACATCCGCGCCAGTGGCCATTACATCAGCTGCAACCGGCTGCTGCCGCCGTCCGAGGCGACCACGATCCGCGTGCGCAACGGCAAGGTCTCGGCCACCGACGGCCCCTGGGTCGAAACCAAGGAGCAGCTCGGCGGTTATTACCTGATCGAGGCGCGCGACCTCAACGAAGCGATCCGCATTGCCGCAAGGATTCCCGGCGCCGCCCGCGGCTGCGTCGAGATCCGTCCGGTGGCGGAAGACCAGCAGACCGTGACCGCGCTCGGTTTCGACAAACATCCCTGAACGGAGTCCCGATGAAATACCTGTGCCTGGTCTACCTCGACGAGAAACGGCTGTCTGAACTGGACGACGAGGACTGCGTCGCCTACGACAGCGCCATCCGCAACAGCGGCCACTGCCTGGCATCCGAGGCGCTGGAATCGGTGCAGACCGCGACCACGGTGCGCGTGCGCGAGGGCAAGGTTGCCGTCACCGACGGTCCCTTCGCCGAAACCAAGGAACAGCTCGCCGGCTTCTACATGATCGACGCGAAGGATCTCGACGAGGCGATACGCATCGCCTCCGGCATCCCGCCGGCGCGCGTCGGCAGCATCGAACTGCGTCCGGTGCGGCCGATCCGCGACACGGTCGCAGCACAGTTGAAAAGCAAACCAGGCTTGTAAACGCCGATCAACGCCAATGAGCGCCGACAACATGCATACCAATCCCGCATCCGGGGTTTATCTGCGTTCATCGGCGTCTATCGGCGGTAAATGTTTTTGACTTTTACCCGGGAGGCAAGCATGCCGCGAAAATCCGCCACAGAAGAAAAACGCCGCACCGTCATCCTCGTCGCCACCCGCAAGGGCGCCTGGCTGTTCCACGGCGACGCGCAACGCAAGACCTGGAAGGCCGACGGACCGCATTTCCTCGGCCATGTGATCAGCCATATGGTGCTCGACCCGCGCGACGGCAAAACGCTGCTCGCCGCGGCGAAAACCGGCCACCTCGGGCCGACGGTGTTCCGCTCCACCGACCGTGGCCGCAGCTGGAAGGAAGCCGCGCAGCCGCCGGCTTTCGCCAAGGCCGCGGACGGCAAGGGTCGTTCCGTCGACCATACCTTCTGGCTGACCCCGGGTCCGGCATCGGAACCCGGTGTCTGGTACGCCGGCACCAGCCCCCAGGGCCTGTTCCGCTCCGCCGACGGCGGCGTGACCTGGGCGCCGTACTCGACGCTCAACGATGACCCGCAGTTCCGCGTATGGATGGGCACGGCGCAGGACGGGACGCCCGACGGTCCCAAGCTGCACTCGGTGATCGTCGATCCCCGCGATGCGCGTCATCTTTATATCGGCATGTCCGGCGGCGGCGTGCATGAGTCGCGCGACGGCGGCCGGACCTGGAAAACGCTGATCAAGGGCCTCGACGTGGTCGAGGGTTTCGGCTTCGATCCGCAACAGCCGACCTTCCACGACCCGCACTGCATCAGGATGTGCCCCTCCAACCCGGACCGGCTCTACCAGCAGAACCACTGCGGCATCTACCGCCTCGATCATCCCTCCGACACCTGGGTGCGCATCGGCAAGTCGATGCCAAAGACGGTCGGCGACATCGGTTTCCCGATGGTGGTCCACCCGCGCGACGACAACAGCGCCTGGGTGTTCCCGATGGACGGCAGCGGGGTGTGGCCGCGCACCAGCCCCGGCGGCAGGCCTGCGGCCTACGGCACGAAGAACGGCGGCAGGACCTGGCAACGGCTCGATGCCGGCCTGCCGAAATCGCAGGCCTGGTGGACGGTCAAGCGCCAGGCGATGTGTGCCGACAACGCGGAATCGGTGGCGCTGTACTTCGGTACCACCAGCGGTGAACTGTGGATGGGACGCGACGGCGGCAAACGCTGGAACTGCATCGCGCGCCACCTGCCGGAAATCTACGCGGTCGAAACGGCGGAACTGTAAGCCGCGATGAAGGTGCTGATTCCCAGCGCGCTGCGTTCGTACACCCAAAGCAGCCGTGCCGAAGCGCGGGGCGCGACGCTCGCCGAACTGCTCACCGACCTCGACCGCCGGTACGAGGGCATCCGCTTCCGCATGGTCGACGAGCAGGACCACATCCGCCGCCATATCCGCATCTTCATCAACGGCAGGCAGGTCCGCGACCTGGCGCAGCCGCTGGCAGAGAACGACGAAGTGGTCATCGTGCAGGCGCTGTCCGGCGGTTAAGTCTCCAACAGCAGCGCAGTGTCCGGACCGACCGGATAATTTGAACGGCAACAACCCGAGGAGAACAGCAATGCCCTACGTCGACGGATTCGTGTTGCCGGTACCGAAGAAAAAGATCGAGGCCTATCGCCGCATCGCCCGCAAGGCCGGAAAAATCTGGCGCGAGCACGGCGCGCTGGACTACATGGAATGCGTCGCCGACGACGTCAAGCCGGGAAAGCTCACCTCCTTCCCCCAGAGCGTGAAGCTGAAACCCGGCGAAACGGTGGTCTTCGCCTGGATCCTCTACAGGACGCGCGCCCACCGCGACCGCGTCAACGCGAAAGTGTTCAAGGATCCGCGCATGGCCGCGATGGGCGGTCCGCAGGATATGCCCTTCGACACCCAACGGATGTTCTGGGGCGGCTTCAGGACCCTGGTTCGCGCCTGACGGTCAGTTGCTTCCCCGGCGCAGGCGCAGGCCGACGCGATGCACCTGGCCGTTTTCGATCTCGCGCACCACCAGTTGCGCACGCCCGAGATCGGCACGGTCCCCGACCACGGCGCGGCCACGGAACATCCGCGACAGGTAAGCGGCCAGCGTCATGTCCCCGGCATCCCCGGGAATATCGATGCCGTACGCCATGCCGAGATCCGCCATGACCGCATCGCCATTGAGCACGAAATCGCCGAAATAGCGGTGCTCCTCCAGCCTCTCGGGTTCCCGGTGCGGATCAAAAAGCCTGCCCAGGTACGGCAGGTCCTTCGGCTGGGCGAGCAGGTAGACATAATCGCCCGCGTCGAAGCTCAGCCCGGGAACCAGGGTCTGCGGATCGCCGCCGCGCATCACCATGATGATCTGCATGCGGTCCGAGAGCTGCAGCTCCGCCAGACCGCGCCCGGCGATCTGGCTGCCCGGCATCACCTCGTAGCAGAGGATTTCATGCTCGTCGTAATGGCCCGGCGCGTCGAGGGGAACCCGCTGCAGTGGCTCGATGGCCGGCGGCACCTCGAGTCCCAGCCAGCGCGCGGTCACGGCAATGGTCCAGCCCTGGAGCAGCAGTGATACCAGCACGATGAAGAAGGCGACATTGAAATAAAGCCGCGCATGCTCGGTACCGTAGATCAGCGGAAACAGGGCCAGCACGACCGGCACCGCGCCGCGCAAACCGACCCAGCTGATGAACAGCTGTTCGCGCCAGGGCAGGCGGAACGGCAGCAGCCCGATCATCACCGCGGCGGGACGCGCCACCAGCATCAGGAACGCGGCGATCGCCAGCGCCGGGCCGGCAACGCTGATCAGGTCGCTCGGCGTCGCCAGTAGCCCGAGAATCACGAACATCACGATCTGGCTCAGCCAGGCAAGCCCGTCGTGCACCCGCAGTATGTTCTGCGCCGACTGCAGCTTCGAATTGCCGAGCACCAGCCCCGCCATGAATATCGCCAGGAAGCCGCTACCCCCGAGCTCCGCGGTCGCTGCAAAGATGATCAGCCCGCCGGCCACCGCCAGCAGGGGGTAGAGGCCGCTCGCCAGCTTCAGGCGGTTGATCAGCCAGACCAGCATCCGGCCGCCGCCAAGGCCCAGCACTGCACCGATGCCGAACTGCTGCAGCAGCGACAGCAGCACGGCGGCATCGAATCCCGAATGCCCTGCCGCGAGCAGGGCGATGACCGTCACCGTCAGGAAAATGGCCATCGGGTCGTTGCTGGCGGACTCTATTTCCAGGGTCGCCGCGACGCGCTCCTTCAGCGACAGTCCGGCGTTTCGCAGCAGGGAAAACACCGCCGCCGCATCGGTCGATCCGACGATGGCGCCGACCAGCAAACCCTGCAGCCAGCCGAGACCGAGTATCCATGCGGCAAAAACACCCACCAGCCCGGCGGTGATGACCACGCCCAGCGTGGCCAGGCTGACTGCCGGCCACAGCGCGACCCGGAAAGTCTCCCGGCGCGTACGCATGCCGCCGTCGAATATGATCACCGCAAGCGCCAGGGTGCCGGTCATGTAGGCCGCCTCGACGTCATCGAAGCGGATGCCGCCCGGCCCTTCCTCGCCGGCAAGCATGCCCAACAGCAGGAAGACGAACAGCAGCGGCGCGCCGAGCCGCGAGGAAATGTCGCTGGCGACGATGCTGATCAGCAGGATCAGTGCACCAACGAGAATGGCGAGATTCCAGTATTCCATCGCTGGACCATACCAGAACCGGTTTCAGAAAATGAGCGCGGGCAAAGCCGCGGTGCTGCAGCCCCTCGGCCCCCGGTTACCGGATACGACGGACGCCGCGAAGCCGGCTGACGATCTGCCATGCCAGAAGCCCGCGCTGCAGCCAGATCAGGCTGAAGCGCGGCCGCAGCAGGGCCACCGCCAGGCCTGCGCCGGCGATCAGCGCAGGATAGCGGCCTGCATAACGGATGATCGCGATGCCGCGGTCGGCCAGCGCGAGCCGCGGCTTCCACTGCGCCATCTCCCGCCCGAGGACGAAACGCTGCGCAGCCGCCTGCGACACCAGCAGGCGCCGGCGTTCGGCTATACGTTCCAGATCAGCGTTCATCGTCCCGATCCCAGGTGCTCACGGTCCTTCTCCAGCTCCGCGATGCTCGCTTCGAAAAGCCGCGGCTTGCTGCGCAGCCGTTCCCTGGCCAACCAGCCGATCCATGTCCCTGCGGCGAGAAACAAGGCGGTCAGGGTTCCCAGCGCAGCGAGGCGATGGGTATCCCAGAACAGCACCACCACCAGCAGTGTCAGCAGCAGCACCCCGACGCCGAGGCAGAACAGCGCCACCAGCGCCAACAGAAGAATGGAACCCAGCCGCGCGCGCTCCTCGGCAAGGTCCGTGGACAGCAGCTCCAGGCGGTTCTGGAGAATGGCCGCAAGCGTCGCGCCCAGCGTCTTCAGCGACTCGAAAAGCCCGCCGCCCGCCGCCTGAGGTTGATCCATTGCCGTGATCAGCGCCGGCCAATCAGCATGCCCACCACCAGGCCGATGCCGGCCGCGATGCCTACCGCATGCCAGGGATGGTCGTGCACGTAATCATCGGTCGCCCGCGCCGCGGCCTTGGTTTTCTGCAGCAGCTGCTCCTCGGCATCGAGCATTTTCGCCTTGGCGACCTTCAGCGAGTCCTCGATGCGGCTGCGTGCGGCAGCCAGCGCTTCGCCGCCCTGGCCGGCCGAAGCCTTCAGCAACGCCTCGGCGTCCGCCACCACGACCTTGAAGTCGCTGATCAGCTTTTCCTTGGAAACCTCCGGAGCGTTGGCGCCCGACATGTCATTCGCATTCATGGCATTACCCTTTCTGATGATGTGCTGCTGTTTTGTTGAAGATCGAAATTCCGGTCTCCGCGGCCATCCTTCCGCCGCGCAAGCAGCCGCCGGCCGCCCATGCTCGGATCATGAACCTGCTGCCCGCCCCTGCTGTTGACCTGAGTCAATATTGACCTCCGTGCGGGCGCCAAGTTCATGGAGCGGGCCAGTCACATGGGCGCAGAGTTTCCCGCAGGTCGGCCCGGACGCGCCGACACCGGCGCCATCCATGGCCTTATGAATCAACCGGGCGTGCTGATGCCGGGCGAGCGGCAGCAACGGGGTGGCGCGCGCGCCTCCAGAAAATGACGGCCGGAACGGCAAGGGCGGCAAACGAAATCAGCGACACCCATATGCCGGGCAGCACGTTGATGACGCCGACCAGCACGAAATAGGCTCTCCAGCGCGTGTTGAGATCACGGAACAGGAACCCGGTAATTGCGGCTCCCAGCGCGACAAAACCGGTGAACACGTTGAAAAATCCCCAGATCGAGTCACCGATGCTTATCGCGTCGGTCAGCAGCAGCCCGGGGTGAATCACGATGGCGAAGGGAATGATGAATCCGGGCATCGCCATGCCGAAAGCCTTCCAGCCGGTGGCGCCGGCGGGTGCTTCGGCAATGGCCGCCGCCGCGTAGGAAGCCAGCGCGACCGGCGGCGTCACCATCGACAGGATGGCGAAATAGAACAGGAAAAAATGCGCAACCAGCGGTTCAACGCCCAGCAATATGAGCGCCGGCGCGATCAGCACTGCCGCCATGATATAGGCCGATGTGGTCGGCATGCCGCAGCCGAGTATCAGCGCGCCCAGCGCCGCAAGCACCAGCATCGCCGGCAGCCAGCCGCCGGACAGGAACACCATCAAGGTCGTGAACTTGGTGCCCAGCCCCGAGTAGGCAATGACAGCCACCAGGATGCCCGCCACCGCGCAGGGCAGCGCGACATTGATCGTGCGTTCCGCAGCCGCCACCAGCGACTGCACCAGTTGCAGGGGGCCCGCGCGCGTGCTCCGGCGCGCCATGCCGCAGAACACGGACAGTATCGCCGCCTCCACTGCGGTCTGGTCCACCGGATATCCTGCGACCACCCGGTAGCACAGCCACAGCAGCGGTATCAGCATGTGCCCGCGCTCGCGCAGCGTGGCACCCAGGCGCGGCAATGCGGACACATCGATCGAGCCCAGGCTGTCCTTGCGCGCCTGCAGGTGCACGACGATCAGCAATGCCGAGTAAAAAAGTATCGACGGCAATATCGCCGCGATAACAATCTGGCTGTAAGGCGTCTGCAACAGGTCGGCCATAACGAAAGCCGCCGCCCCCATCACCGGCGGCACCAGCTGACCACCGGTGGAAGCCACCGCCTCGGCGCTTGCCGCAAAGCGCGGGTCATAACCGACGCGCTTCATCAGCGGAATCGTGAAAATTCCGGTGCTCATCACATTGGCGACGGCGCTGCCGGAGACGCTGCCCATCATGCCGGAGGCGATGACCGCCGCCTTCGCCGGCCCGCCGACGCGGCGACCCGTAATGCTCATCGCGAGATCGATGATCATGCGTCCGCCGCCGAAAACATCGTAAACCGCGGCAAACAGGATGAAATAAAACACCACCTCCGTTGACACGCCGGTGGGCACGCCGAACAGGCCCTGGAGGGTCAGGAACTGGATGTCGACGAACTGGTCGAATCCGCCGAAGCGGTGACCCATCGCACCCGGGATGTACGGCCCGGCAAAATGATAGGCGACGAACAGCGCCGCCAGCAGCGTGATGCCCAGCCCCAGCGTGCGGCGCGAGGCCTCGGCGACCAGTATCAGCAGGCAGACACCGAAAACATAGTCGGCGGGAACCAGCGGATCGAGACCCGAAATGCGCCCGTTCATGATGCGCTCGACGGAGAGCGCGATATAGACTGCCGGCGCGAGGGCCAGCAGCGCCATCATGTAGTTCAGCGCCCTTGTAATGGGCGTCCTGAACCGGTCATGCGTAAGCAGCAGCGCCAGCGCAACGCCGAATGAAACATGTCCGGCGCGCTGGATGATGGTCGAAATGGTGGGCCAGATGAAAAGCGCGATCTGGAAAGCGCTCCACGCCAGTGCAAGAAGTGGCGCCGGCGCGAGCAGATCGCGCCAGCGCCCCCCGGCCGGGCCGGATACTCCGTCAGTGTCGACCATTTTCAAATCAACTGCGCATCAGCTGCGCCGCGGCAAATACGTCATTTCACCCAACCGCGCTCTTTGTAATAACGCGCGGCACCGGCGTGCAGCGGCAGACCGTTGGCTTCTTCCTTCCACGCGCCGTTGGCACAGTCGAATTTCGCCAGGGCCTTGTGCGCGGCGCGCAGCTGGTCGGTTTTCTCGCAGATCGTTTTCACGATCGTGTAGGCCATGTCATCGCTCATCCTGGTGCTGGCGAAAAGCGTGGTGTGGGTGGACGGCAGGCGGATGTCCTGGGTTTGCTTCGGGAAAGTGCCCTTGGGCATGGTTGCGACCGTCCAGCCGTATTTCTTGGACATTTCCTCGAGCGCGGACTGCGGCGGCTGCAGGAAACTCACCGGCGTATTCTGTGCGATCTCGGTCACGGTGGGGTGGCCCGGGTTCAGCACGTGGATGAAGAGGTCGACGTTGCGTCCCGCGAACAGGCTCTTGACCGCGGCGAATGACGCATATTCGTTGTTGCCGCCACGCGCCTTGAGGGCATCCTCTCCGGAATTCATGATCCCCAGAAGCTGCGCCGCACCCACCGGGCCGACACCGCCTCGCGGCAGGGTCACCACACGCGCTTTCGGACGGTCCTTGTGCAGGAACTTGTCCATGTCGGAACCGGCGTCGCCGCTGGCGACGGGAACCAGGAAGTACTGGTCCCATCCGCCTACCAACGCGCGCAGCTCCGGCAGAGGCTTGTCGAAGGAAACCGAGCCCTTCTGCGCCCAGTTGTTGACCAGCGCCATGCCGAAACCGAGGTCGGCCTTGCCGACGCTCACCAGCCGCGGGTTGCCCACGGATCCGGCAATCGGCGGCGTATCGACCTTCGATCCCGGCGGCAGCGCCTGACGCAGCGTTTCCCCGAGGTTGACTGCATAAACATACCAGCCCGAGCCCTGGCCAAAGGACGCGATGGTGAGGCTGACCGGTTGCTGCGCCTGTACGCCGGCGGCAACGGAGAATGCGGCCACTGCGGCGCAGATTCTTGCAAGCTTGCTGAAATCAGGTTTCATTTCGGCTCTCTCCTGTGGGTGGGTTCAAAAAGACAAGGAATGTTCAATCGTGGTGCGCTCAATCGTCGATCATCGCCTGCAGGGCCGACGGCGCGAGCGGCAGCAGCACGCGATCGAGGTCAACCGCGTCTTCCCCGGGAATGCGCACCCGGGTAAAGCGATGTTCTTCATAACTTAGCGGACGGGTCGCGTCAAATCCCAGCTTGGCGCTTACCCCATTGCTTGTCGAAGGGTCCAGTATCGATCCCAGCGCACCGTCAATCCTGACCAGGTCGCGGTCGGCCTGAAACCGGGTCGCCACGGCCCATTCGACCTGCACCGGATCATGCACATCCACGTCATCGTCAACCACCACGACATGCTTGATGTCGTAGTGCGCGCCAAAAGCCGCGCAGATGACGTTCTTTGCCTGGCCTTCGTTGCGCTTGCGGATCTGCACGTACAGATGATAACGGCACACACCCCCGGTCGACAGGTGCACGTCCAGAACATCGGTGAAGCTGCGCCTGAGATGGGCCAGGATCGTCGCCTCCCGCGGAATGGCGCCCAGCAGCAGGTGCTCCATTTCCGCCGGCACTATGGTGTGGTACAGCGGGTTGCGCCGGTGCGTCACACAATCGATTTCGATGACTTCGCGCCGGTCACGCGGGCTGTAGTACTTGGGAAACTCGCCGAACGGTCCTTCGGGTTCCCGCACGCCCTTGAGTATCCGCCCCTCAATCACGATCTCGGCGTTAGCGGGCACGCGCACCTCGCTGGTCAGGCACTTCGCAACATCCAGCGGTGCGCCATGCAGCGCGCCGGCGATTTCCAGCTCGTCGTGATCCACCGGCACCACGGCCTGGGATGCCAGCAGCGTCAGCGGGTCAACGCCGATCACCACGGCGACCGGCAGCGCTTCGCCGCGCTCCTCGGCCATCTGCACATAAGCGTGCAGATGCCTCGGCAATATCAGCATGGCCATGCGTCTCGGAGAGTCGATCTGGATGCGGTTGATCGAGACGTTCTGCTTGCCGGTCACCGGATTGCGCGCAATCACCAGGCCGGCCGTGATGTACGGCGCACTGTCGTGCTCGGAATGTTTCGGGACCGGCAGCAGTGTGCGGATGTCGACGTCATCGTGACGCACCTGCTGCGCGACGGCGCCGGTCACTTCGCGGCAGGGCAGCGGATTTTCCGCAGCGTGCAGGAAACGCGCCAGCATCTGCGACGGCGAGGCACCCATGGCCTCGGCAATCCAGGCGCGGGACGACACCAGGCCGGACACGACCGGCATCGCATGTCCGCCGGGGCCGGGGAAAATCACGGCCTTCTTGCCGTCGAGGCGCTTGGCTATCGCGGCAAGCTCATGCTCCAGGGACACGCCGGGACGCGCGCTCGCCAGGCGTCCGGTTTCGTGCAGGCGGCGCAGCCAGCCGCGCAACAGGGTTTCGGGTTTGGTCATCGCCTTCTCGCCGCTCCTTGCCTGTTCAGTCGCCCTTGAACTTCGGCGCCCGCTTGCCGTGAAAGGCCTCCACGCCCTCGCGGAAATCGTTGGATGTGCGCAGCCTGGAGTAGCAATGCCCCTCGAGCTCGATCGCCACCGACAGCGTGGCATCCTCGGTGTCGTTGAGCAGCTTTTTCGCCGTGCGCTGGGCAATCGGGGAGAAACCGCGCAGTTCGGCAACCAGGGCATCGGTTGCCTTTTCCAGTTCCGCGTCCGGCACGCAGTCCACGACGATGCCCCATTCGCGGGCCTCGCTGCCGCTGATGCGGCGCGAACGCATCACCACGTCCTTGGTGCGCGCAATGCCGATCATCTTCTGCAGCCGCGCCGAGCCGCCGGATCCGGGAATCTGCCCGAGCTTCTGCTCCGGCAGCGCGTACCTGCAGGTTTCCGACGCAATCCGGAAATCGCAGGCCAGGGAAATCTCGAAACCGACGCCGAAACAGAAACCGCGATTGGCCGCAATCACCGGCTTCGAACAGCGGGCCGGCGCCGCGATGTTCCAGGCCAGTTTCGAGACGTGCTCGGGACTGGCCTCGAGAAACCCCCTGATGTCCCCGCCCGACGAAAAATGCTCGCCAACGGCACGCAACACGATCACCCGCACCCGCGGATCCTCGTCGAGCGCCTCGAACACCAGGCGCAGCTGGTCGCGCTGCGGCATGCGTATGACATTGAGCGGCGGACGGTCGAGCACGATGTCGGCACGCTCGTTCCCGGGGTCGATGTCAACGCGGAACCCGTCGAGATTCTCGAGCAGGGTTTGCGCGGGATGGGCAATCGGGGGCATGGCAGAACTCTCCTGTTCAGGATTTGCTGTATTCACCGGCCACGAGCTTCCGCCTGAGGATTTTCCCGACCGGTGATTTTGGAATTTCGCGCACGAATACATACTCGCGCGGACGCTTGAAGCTCATCAACCCCGATCCGCGCGCAAACTCGTCGAGCGCCTGCGGATCAACAGGCGATCCGAGCTTAATAAAGGCTACCACACGCTGGCCCCAGCGCTCGTCGGGGAGGCCGGCAACCGCGACCTCCTCCACCGCCGGGTGCAATGAAAGAACCGACTCCACCTCGACCGGCGATATGTTCTCGCCACCGGAGATGATCATGTCATCGACGCGCCCGGTAACGAAGAGATCCCCGTCCTCGTCGAAGTAGCCGGTGTCGCCGGTGTAATACCAACCCTGCCGCAATGCCCTGGCGTCGGCATCCGGACGCTGCCAGTAGCCCTCGAAGGCCTCGTCACTCGACAGGTCGGCGATGATCTGCCCTTCTTCACGGACCGCAGCCCGGTCTTCCGGCGAGCTTTGCCGTTCCCCGGCGTCGAGCCTGACCACGCGTATGCGCGCATTCAGGCCGGCGCGCCCTGCACTGCCCGGCTTCGTCGCGGCATCCGGCATGATGGTGAAGGTGTAGATTTCCGAGGAGCCGTAATGATTGACAAAAAGCTGCGGCTTGCAGGTCGTCTCCAGCCGCCTGAGCAGCGCCTCCGGCATCGGCGCGCCGGCGAATCCGAACCGGGTCACCGTGGCCAGGCGCCGCGCTTCAAAACCGGCATGGCCCAGCAGGTCGTGGTACAGCGTGGGCACCAGGTAGAGATGGGACACCCGCTCGCGCTCGATCAGCTTCAGGCACTCCCCGGCATCAAATCGCGGCACGCATATAAAGGCGCCGTCAACCAGCGCCATCGCCAGCAACGAGCGCACCCCCATGGTGTGGTACATGGGCATTACGCCCAGGGCGACCTCGCCGGGACGATAAAGGTTCTGTGCGACATGTGCGAGCGCGGCGGCGCGTTCGGCGCGATGGCGGCGCGGCACGCCCTTGGGCCTGCCGGTGGTACCCGAGGTGTACAGCAGCACCGACAGATCATCGGCCGAGGCCGCAGGCTGCAGCGGCGGCGCCTTGACGGAACAAAGATCGGCAAAGGCGACCGTGCCGCCCGGCGCGCCGCCAACCGCGATGCGCGGGATGCGCCCGCAGAAAGCGGAGCCGGCCACCGCTTCGGCGCCTGCCGGATCAAATGCCACGGCAACGGCGCCGGCATCGGCGGCGCAGTAATCCACTTCCTCCGGCTTGGCCCGCCAGTTGAACGGCGCGACCACCACCCCGAGAAACTGGCAGGCCCAGTGCAGGGTGGCCATTTCATGGCGGTTCTGCAGGATCACCAGCAGGCGGTCGCCGCGGCGCACCCCGATCTGACGCAGGCCGGTCGCGACCGACGAGATCTGCGCGAACCATTGCGCATAGGTCAGGCGCGTCGGGCCCTCGACCAGCGCCAGCGCATGCGGACTGCGTTCGACGCTTTGCAGAAAGGTGGATCCCAGATCAAGCATGAGAAGCCTCCCGGCGGCTGGCCGCGACCTCGAGTATGGCCTTGACGATGCCGGCATATCCGGTGCAACGGCACAAATGGCCAGACAGCATTTCGCGCACCTGCCTCTCGTCGGGGCAGGGCGTGTGCCGCAGGAAAGCCTCGCAGGACATCAGGATGCCGGAGGTGCAGAAACCGCACTGCAGGGCATGATGGCGACGAAACGCCTGCTGCAGGTCGGTAAGTCCGCCGGCCCCGTCATGCAGGCCCTCAACCGTGTCGACACGCGCGCCTTCCGCCTGCACGGCAAGCGTCAGGCAGGACCGCGCCGGCTCGTCGTTGATCAGCACGGTGCAGGCTCCGCAGACGCCATGCTCACAACCGACATGGGTGCCGGTTGCGCCGAGCTGCTGCCGCAGGAAATCCGACAGCAGCATGCGCGGCTCGCACCAGCCCTGCCGTTCGCGTCCGTTCAGCGTGAATGCGACGGCATGCTTCTCTCCGGCGACATATCGTTTCATGCGCACAATCCCCCTATCAGCTCACGGCCCAGACGCCGCACCAGCTGGCGGCGCTGGCGCGCGCTGGCATGCGGGTCATTGCGCGCGTCGAGCGACCAGGCCAGTTCGTTGAGCCCGTCATCGAGCGCGGATCCGGAAAGCCGCGGCCATTCCACCACTCGCGGACGATCATCGACGCCGCCCACTGCAAGCCGGATGCGCACGGGTGTCACGCTGGCGGCAAGGGCAACGACCGCGAAATCACCATGCCGCAGCGAAAATTCCGAGAAACCCTGGCGCTCTCCCTGCCCTGCCAGGGGAAAGCGCACCGCCTCGACCAGCTCGTCGGCACGACGCGCTGTGGCCAGCATGCCGGTAAAAAAGGCGTCGGCCCCGAGCTCGCGGCGCCCCTTGCGCGAGCGCAGGCTCACGCTGCCGTTGAGGGCGGCGAGCACCAGCGGCAATTCGGCACTGGGTTCGGCATGCGCGATTGAACCGCAAACCGTCCCGCGGCTGCGCACCTGGAAGTGCGAGATATGCGGCAGTGCCCGCGCCAGCAGCGGTGATTCCGCCTGCAGAGTGGCCCGGCGTTCCAGTGCCGCCTGGGTGACCGCCGCACCGACGTCGAGCGCACCGCCGGCGCTGATGCGGTCGAGTCCGGCGCAGCGCGTGATGTCGATCAGCACCCGCGGCTGCGCCAGCCTCATGTTGAGCATGGGCAGCAGCGACTGGCCGCCGGCGAGCACGCGCGCATCCTCACCGTACTTCGCCAGCAGCTCCACCGCCTCGTCGACGGTATCCACGCGCAGGTAATCGAAGACCGGTGGTTTCACGCACCACCCCCCGTCCGCCCCGTCCATCTGCGCCACCAGGGCGCGCGCTCCGGCGCAGGCGCCTGCAGCAGCACTGCGAGGCGGTCGAATATCCCGGCGATGACACCCCGCGCAGCGCCTTCGAGCATGCGCGACCCGACAGCGGCGATCTTGCCGGTGACTTCGGTGCGGTAATCGTAACTGAGCCGCGTGCCCGCGCCGGCCGCCTCCAGCCGCACCGTTCCCTTGCCCTGCGCTGCCCCGAGCATGCTCTCGCCGCGCCCCTCGAGGCACAGCGCATGCGGCGGCTGGAGCGCGGAGAGCGTGATCTCGGCGGTATAACGCGCCTTGACCGGCCCCACGCCCAGCACGACTTCCGCGCGGTAACGATCCGGGGCTATGCCCTGCAGTCCGCTGCAGCCCGGAATGATCCGGGCAAGCGACTGTGGATCGGTCAGCGCGGCAAACACGGCTTCCGGCGACGCGGCGATGGTCACGCTGCCTTCCGCCGCAAGCACGTTGGTCCCGGCTGCGGGATGCGGCTGCCGCAACCCGGCAGGCGGCGGCGGTTCGGCCTCACCGAGCAGCTCGAGTACCCGTTGCGGCGTCAGCGGCAGAGTCACGTCGCGCACGCCCAGCGCATCGGCCACTGCATTGGCAATGGCCGCCGGCGTGCTCATGTTGTTGCCCTCGCCTATTCCCTTCGCGCCCAGCGGGGTGAAGGGTGAAGGCGACTCCATGTGGAGAATGAGCGGATCAGGCGTTTCGCAGGCCGTCGGCACCAGGTAGTCGACCAGCGTGCCCGCAAGAAAGGCGCCGTCCGGGCTGTAGGTGAATTCCTCGTACAAGGCGGCGCCCAGTCCCTGCGCGAAACCGCCGCGGATCTGTCCCTCGGCCAGCATGGGATTGAGCAGGCGTCCGGCATCGTGGGCACTGACATAACGATCGACGCGCACGCGCCCGGTATCGCGATCGACTTCAACGGCACAAAGATCGAACACGAAACCGTAGGCCGCAGACGGGTTGATGTGGTCCCCGTCGTCAGGCGCCGCCAGCGACTCCGCGCTCCAGAAGGCGGTTTCGCGCAACGCCGGCGTTTCGTCTGCCGGCAACTGCGCCGGCGACCAGTGGAAAACCCCGGCGACGCGGCGGAAGGACAGGGCGCGCTGCGGCTCTCCCCGCGGAAAAATCTTCCCGTTCGCGAACACCAGTTCCGCCTGCGGGACATCCAGCTCGCGCGCGGCGCAGCCGGCGATGCGCGCCCGTATGCGGGCTGCCGCAAGGGAGGCCGCGCCGGCGACGGCACCGGCAAAACGGCTTGAATAGTTTCCCGAGGCAACGGTCCAGGCATCCTTCTGCGTATCCAGCTCCAGGTTGACGGTGATGTCCTCCGGCGCCAGTCCCAGCGTTTCGGCAACGATCTGCGCCAGCACCGTGGCATGGCCCTGCCCGGCGGGCGTCGAAGCGGCGATTACCGACACGGCGCCCAGCGGATCGACGTTGACGCTTGCGGTTGCGATCGCCCCGTTCTTGGGGCCCGCACGCACGCGTTCCGCAGCAGTCAGCGCGGTGCTGACATAGCCCATGTTCGATATCGACGGCTCGACGATCGCCGCGCACCCGATGCCGTAGAGCCGGCCTTCGGCGCGCGCCTTTTGCTGGCGCGCCCGGAGTTCCTCCAACCCGCCTTGCTCGCAGGCCAGCGACATCGCCGCGGCGTAATCGCCCGAGTCATAGAGCGCGCCCGCCGCGGCACGGTACGGAAATGTGCTCACGAAGTTGCGCCGGTAGAGCTCGGGCAGGTCCATGTCCAGCTCGGTGGCGATGCGCTGCATCAGCCGCTCCAGCGCGAAATAGACCTGCGGTCCGCCAAAACCCCGCACCAGGCCGGTGGGCGTCTTGTTGGTCAGCACGCTGCGGTTGCGCACGGAAAGGTTGGCAATGGCGTAAGCGCCGGTCAATGCGCCATGCATCCGGTACAGCGTCGCGGGTTCTGGCGCGCGCAGATAGGCGCCGCATTCGTCGATCTGATCATAATCCAGCGCGGTGATACGCCCGTCGGCCGCCACCGCCGCCTCCAACCTCGTGCGCCGCGCGGTCGCCGAAGTGGCGGCGGCAAGATGCTCGAGGCGATCCTCCGTCCATTTCACCGGCGCCCCTGCCTTGCGCGCGGCGAGGCAGACCGCGACGATGTACGGGAACAGGGACTGCTTGACGCCGAAACTTCCACCGGAATCCCGCGGGCTGCGATGACGCAGCCGGGCACCCGGTACACCCAGCGCCAGCGCCATCACCGCATGCAACGAAAACGGGCCCATGAAATTCGACAGCACGTCATAGGATCCGTCGTGTGCGGAATACTCGGCCACCACCACGCCGCATTCGATCGGCGTGCAGGAATTGCGCGGATAGCTGATGTCAATGCCGATCCGGTGCGTGGCCGCGGCGAACGCCGCCTCGGGATCGCCGTAGCGGAAGCTGCGTTCGGCAACGACATTGGTTCCGACCTTCCCGTGCAGCACCGGCGCATCGGCTGCAATCGCATCCTCTATCGAAACCACATGCGGCAGCGTTTCGTAACTCACCCTGATCAGTTCCAGGGCGTCTTCCGCGACATAACGGCTGTCGGCGACGACCAGTGCAAGCGGCTCGCCGACATAGCGCACCCGGTCCACGGCAAGGCACCAGTGCTCCATCGGCTGTTTGACGCCGACCACGAAAGGGGAACTCCAGCGCAGGACATCCTCGCCGGTCACCACGGCATGCACGCCCGGCAAGGCCAGCGCCTCACGCGCATCGACTTCCAGCAGCCGTGCATGGGGATGCGGCGAGCGCAGAAACGCGCCATGCAATGTTCCCTGCCTGCAGGCGACATCGTCCGCATACCGGCCCGCGCCGCGCAGAAGCGCGGCGTCCTCGAAGCGTTCCAGCGGCCGGCCGATGTGCCCCGCGGGCTGCGGCCGGAAATCGGTATCGGGTGCTTGCATGAATGAACCGGCGGAATGACTTTCCGATTCTAGGCACATCCCCGGCGCCGCGAATGCTCCGGAATTACCCTGCAGTCGGATTTTTGCCCGATGCCGGCAGCCGGGCCGCTGCAATCAGCGCGAAATCCGGCTGCGGGATGCGGATGCGTCGCCGTTGACCGCCTGGCGATAGGCGCGGGGGGTGACCCCGATATGGCCGAGAAAGAACCGCGTGAAGTGACCCGGCGCCGAGAATCCGAGGCGTTCCGCCACGCTGGCCACCGGATCGGGGGAACAGGCCAGCCGGTCGAACGCGACCTCCATGCGCAGCTCGTTGCTGTAGATCACCGGCGTGATGCTGGTCGTGCGGCGGAACAGCTCGAAAAAATGCGCGCGTGACAGTCCGCATCGCGCCGCGACCGCACCCATGTCCATGCCGGCACCGACGTTCTGCTGCATGATCGCCATGGCGCGCCGGATGCGCCCGTCCCCGGGCATCCGCGCGGCGGCGATCCGCACATCAGGACAGGGTGCGCGCTTCGCCGGATAAAACGGGGCAATCACCGCAATCATCAGCTCAGCGAGCTGGTTCTCGAGGCGCGCGTCAACGTCCGCGATCCCGTCGCGCAGGGAACAGGCCAGATCCAGCGCCAGCCGCAGCGCCCGTGGCGTCAGCGTGATGACCGGACGCGTGAACAGCCGCGTTCCGCGGCAGCTCCCCGGCATTGCCGTTTCCAGCCACTCCGGCTCGATGTAAAGGGCAAGAATTTCCGTCGTGGCCGCGGCATGCTGCTGGTGCATATAGGCATGCGGCTCCCAGGCATTGACCAGCACGGCCTGGCTGTCGGTCAGCGGGCAGGGAAGGCCCTGCACCTGGAACAGCGCATCGGCGCCGCCGGCCTTGATCAGCGCATGGCAGTGATGATGCGCATGGGTCACCAGCGGCGCATTCATGTCGAGCAGGGCCGCCCGGCCGAACGGGCCTTTGACAAACCTGATCACCCTGGACATGGCTTCGGTTCAGGCCGCCGGCTGCGCGCCGCGGACCCGGCAACTCCGCTCAGAGGCTGATGTCTTCATCGATGAACATCTGGTAGGTCTGCCGCTTGGGTTTGTCCTGGTCTTCGGGCAATACATAGCGGATGGAGCTTTTACCGGCGAGTTCCGCCGGCAATATCATCACCCGGGCGAACGAAGTCGCGGTGCTCGCGGAGGCTATCGCCAGCACGGGATCGGATCCCGCCTCGAACCAGGGCTCGCCCGGTTTGATGTCATGGGTGCTGCCATTGACTTCGACCTTGAGGCTTCCGGCAAGCAGGCAACGGATACCGGGGCCGCGATGGGTGTGAGTGTAGGCAATGCCGCCGGGGGGAAAGTCGACGCGGTCACAGCGCAGCAGGTATTGCCCGGCGGAATCCAGCACCAGCGGCGCAACAAGTATCGCCTGCCCCGGAGTCGAGGATTCCGAGGTCCGTCGCAGCTCCCATCGATAGATTTCCGCGCCAGCCGGACCCGCGATCAGCTTGCAGGCCGCGCGCGAATGCCAGGCATCGTTGGCCGCAAGTGCGACTGCATGTTCGGTCGAACTCAGGCGCAGGCTGCCGGAGCGCAGATACAGCGCGCGATTGCAACCCGCGGGCAGTTCCAGGACCTGCCCCTGCGCCAGCTGGTCACGAAAAAAATGAAGTTCATGTGTTGTCATAATTTATCAATAAGATCAAATAGTTACTAATTATTCCGGGATTTCACTCCGGGGCATGCCATGACCGAATTTACAACAACCCGGTCACCGGGTCGCACTCGCGCGGGCGCCCGCCAGCCGCGACAGGCAGAAATGCGTGAACGCAAGCCCGCCCAGCACCGGCACCAGCAGGTTGACCACCGGCACGTAGAGCAGCAGTGACACCAGTACGCCGAGCAGGAACAGGTCGCCGCGGGAGCGGCGCACGAGTTCCGCATATTCCTCGCGGCTGGCGTGCTCCGCCAGCGCGTCGTAGCGCAGCAGGCGCTGCACAAGCCAGGCCGAAGTCAGCAAGGGCGCCAGCACCGCGCCGATGCCGGTCAGCCACAGCGGCAAAGTGAATATCCACAGCAGGGCGAACACCGCGATGCCGCCCGCGGCATTGAGCAGGCCACCGGCCAGCGTGCCGCCCGCCGAGCGTGCGAGTTGCGGGTGGTGGCGCTCGGCGACAAAACGCACGATCACCGGCATCGCGAAGGTTTCGGTGATCAGCAGCGCGGTGACATAGATCGCCGGCAGCTGGCCCACCAGCACCACGAAGGCCGCCGTGTAGTCGATCACCCACAGCGCGCTCCAGCCCTGCAGCCAGCCGGCGACCGTGGTCGAGGCCATCGCGCCGGCGATGCCGCCGGTCCAGCTGTCCCAGAACAGCCAGGCCAGCACGCTCCACAACAGCACGCTGCCGAGCATCGGCAGGAACACGATGGCGACGATGCGCGGATCGAAGAGATTGCGCGCGGCGCGGGTGATTGCGGTGATGACGTCATGCATCAGAAGGTTCTCCACAACAGTAGCAGCAAGGGGGCGAGGATTGCGGTAACAAGACCGTTGAGGCCCATGCCGAGGCCGGCGAAGGCGCCGGCCTGCTCGCTGACATGAAAGGCGCGCGCGGTGCCGATGCCGTGGGCGGCAATGCCCGCGGCGAAACCGCGCACGCCATGGTCGAAGATCCGCAGCCCGTCGAGGATGTACTTGGCCATCACCGAGCCGCTGACGCCGGTCAGCATCACCAGCACCGCGGTCAGCGAAGGAATGCCGCCGAGCTTCTCGGCAATGCCCATTGCAATCGGCGTGGTCACCGACTTCGGCGCCAGGGACAGCAGCGTGCTGTCGGCGGCGCCCAGCGCCCAGGCGATGCCCACCGCCGACACGATCGCCGTCAGCGATCCGGCCAGCAAGGCAACAGCCAGCGGCAGCGCCAGTTTTTTCAGTTTGTCGAACTGCAGGTAGAGGGGAACAGCCAGCGCCACCGTCGCCGGACCGAGCAGGAAGTGCACGAACTGGGCACCGTCGAAGTACGTGGCGTACGGCGTTCCGGTCAGGGTCAGCGCGCTGACCAGCATGATGATCGCCAGCAGCACCGGGTTCAACAGCGGATTGAATCCGGCCCTCTGGTAGACCCAGTATCCGGCCTGGTAGGCGACCAGCGTCAGCGTGAGCCCGAGCAGCGGGCTCGCCGACAGATAGACCCAGACATCGGCAATGCGCGGGGTCAATGCTCTTCCCCGTCACGGCGGCCGCGGACCATCGCCTGCATCACCAGCGCGCTGACGGCGATCGCCAGCGCGGTGCTGATGATCACCGCGGCGAGTATCGGCAGCCACTCGCCGGCGACCCGCGAAAAATGCACCATCACGCCGACGCCCGCCGGCACGAACAGCAGCGACAGGTGCTGCAGGATGCCGTTGGCGGTTTCGCGCAACGGCGCGGCGAGACTGCCGCGCACGCAGAGGCCGAGGAACAGCAGCAGCAGGCCGATCACCGGACCTGGTATCGGCAGTCCGGCAAACTGCACGATGATTTCTCCGGCGAGCTGGAAAACCAGCAGTACGGTGAGCGCGCCCAGCATGCAGGATCCTCCGTTGAGATGTCGCTATTGTAAACGTCGCTGCCGCGGCAGCCTCGGGGTACAATGCCGGCCATGCCTGCAGGACAGAACAGGAAAAGCTCCGCTGCACTGACGCGCGCGCCTGCATGGCGCGCGCTGGCGGCACACCGCAAGACCTGGCAGCAACGCCACTTGCGCGAACTGTTCGCCGCCGACCCGCAGCGTTTCACTCGTTTCTCCACCGAGGCCTGCGGCCTGCTGCTCGATTATTCGAAGTGCCTGATCGTTCCCGAAACTCTGGACCTGCTGCTGGCACTGGCCCACGAGCGCGGCCTCGAAGCGCGGATCGCCGAGCTGCTTGCCGGCAAACGAGTCAACACCACCGAAAAACGCGCCGCCTGGCACACGGCGCTGCGCGCCGGCGATGCCGCGCCGCGCGAAGTGCGCAGCGTGCTCGCGGCCATGCGCGCATTCACCGGCGCACTGGGCGAAGGCCGCGTTGCGGGCGCGAGCGGCCGCGCGATCCGCGATGTGCTGAGCCTCGGCATCGGCGGCTCGGCCCTGGGCCCCGCGCTGGCCGCGGGCGCCTGCGCACCGGACGAGGGCAGGCCGCGCGTGCATTTCGCAACCACGCCCGGCGAGCCGCTGGCGCGGACACTGGCGGCACTGGATCCCGAAACCACGCTGGTCATCATCCAGTCCAAGAGTTTCTCGACCCGGGAGACGCTGCTCAATGCCCGCGCCGCTCGCGACTGGCTGCAGTCCGGATTCGCGGCCTCCGGCCATGGCATGCATTTCGCCGCGGTGACCGCAAATGCCGAAGCGGCGCATGCCTTCGGCGTGCCGCCGGAACGGATTTTTCCGATGTGGGACTGGGTCGGCGGCCGTTATTCGCTGTGGTCAGCCGTCGGCCTGCCGGCGATGATCGCGATGGGCGCTGACCGTTTCGATGACATGCTCGCCGGTGCAGCCGCCATGGACGCGCATTTCGCGCAAACGCCGCTGCAGAACAACCTGCCGGTGCTGATGGCGCTGACCGGCCTCTGGCATGCCAATTTTTTCGGCATGGACTCGCGGGCGGTGGTGCCCTACGGCCCCGGGCTGGAGCTGCTGCCCGCCTGGCTGCAGCAGCTCGAAATGGAAAGCCTCGGCAAGAGCGTCAGCCGCAAGGGCAGGCCGCTGCGCCATGACAGCGGCGCGGCGCTCTGGGGCGGTGCCGGCACTGAGGGCCAGCATGCCTACTTCCAGATGCTGCACCAGGGCACGCGACCGGTCCCGGTCGATTTCATCGCCTGCTGCTCGCCGCGAAGCAAGTCCTCCTGGGGGGCGCCGCGGAGCGATGCCGATGCCGGCACCCACGCACTGATGCTCGCCAATTGCTTTGCGCAGTCGGCGCTGCTGATGCAGGGCGTGACCGCCGCCGAGACCGCGGCCGCGCTTTGCGCCGGCGGCGCGGGCGAGCGCGAAGCCGCGCGGCTCTCGCCCCACCAGGCCCTGCCCGGCAACCGCCCGAGCAACATGCTGCTGCTGGACGCGCTGACGCCGCGCAGCCTCGGCGCCCTGCTCGCGCTCTACGAACACCGCACCTACGTGCAGAGCGCACTGTGGGACATCAACGCCTTCGACCAGTGGGGCGTCGAACACGGCAAGACCCTGGCCGACAGCCTGCTGCCCGAGTTTTCATCACCCGCGTCCGCGACAAAACACGACGCATCGACCAACGGGTTGGTGAATTACGTTAAAACGAAAAACCCTTAAACCCTTTAGCCACAGAGGCCACAGAGAGCACAGAGGAATTCAAAACCCGAAAACTGCCCTGGCCCTGGTTTTTCTCTGTGTACCCCTCAAGGGGGTATCGAGATCCTCTGTGACCTCTGTGGCTGAATGCTTTTGACCTTGTTTTACCCAAGGAGCACACCATGAACGACGAAGCCCTCAACATGAGCATCCGCAAGTTCCTGAAGACCGTCGGCGTCAATTCGCAGCTCGCCATCGAGAAGGCGGTGCGCAAGGCGATCGAGGACGGCAAGCTGAAAGGCAGCGAGACGCTGCCGGTGGCGATGACGCTCAGCGTCGGCACGCTGGCGCTGGAAGTGAAATTCGACGGCGACCTGAAGCTGGACTGAAACCGGGCTACCCCCCGCGGACTCAGATTTTCATGATCTGTTCGCGGTAGTAGCGCAGTTCGGCGATCGATTCGTGGATGTCGGCGAGCGCCTCGTGCTTGCCATGCTTGACCATGCCGGCGATGACCTCGGGTTTCCAGCGCCGCGCCAGCTCCTTCAGCGTGCTGACGTCGATCAGCCGGTAGTGGAAATACTCGTCCAGCTTCGGCAGGTACTTGACCAGGAAACGCCGGTCCTGGTGCACCGAGTTGCCACAGATCGGCGACACGCCCTTCGGCACATGCTGCTCGAGGAAACCTATCATCTGCGCCTCGGCCTGTGCCTCGGTCAGGGTCGATGCCTTGACCCGGTCAATCAGGCCGGACTTCTTATGGGTTGATTTGTTCCAGTTGTCCATGGCATCGAGCAGCGAGTCGGGCTGATGGATCACCAGCACCGGCGCCTCGGCGACGGTGTTGAGCTGGGAATCGGTGATGACGATCGCGATCTCGAGCACGCGCTCGATCTCGGGGTCGAGCCCGCTCATCTCCATGTCGATCCAGATAAGGGCGTTGGGATCCTGTGCCATAATAAATTTGTCGTTCGGACCGTGAATTTTCAGACACGCATTGTGTCATAAGGCCGAAACCCCCATCCAGAGAATATGCATACTTTCGGACTGATTTTCCTCGCAGCCCTGCTGCTGATGACCGCGCTGCGGCTGTGGCTTTCCGCGCGCCATGCCGCGCATGTGCGCGCCCACCGCGATGCCGTGCCGGCGCAGTTCGCCGACGTCATCACCCTCGATGCCCACCAGCGCGCGGCCGACTACACCGCCGCCAAATCCCGCCTCGGCACGGTCGACCTGCTGGTCGGCACCGCGCTGACGCTTGCCTTCACCTTCGGCGGCGGGCTGCAGGCCCTGCACGGGCTCAGCGCAGCCTGGTTCGAACCCGGCATCCTGCGCGGGCTTGCGCTGATCGCCGCCGTGGCGCTGATCTCGATGGTCATCGACATTCCGCTCAATCTCTACCGCACCTTCGTCATCGAGGAGCGTTTCGGCTTCAACAAGATCACGCCGGCGCTGTTCTGGGCCGACTTCGTCAAAGGCCTCGCGCTCGGTGCGGCACTGGGCCTGCCGCTGATCGCCACCGTGCTGTGGCTGATGGAACGCATGGGCGAATGGTGGTGGCTCTACGCCTGGCTGACCTGGATGGCCTTCAACATCGTGATGCTCGCGGTCTACCCGACCTGGATCGCGCCGCTGTTCAACAAGTTCTCGCCGCTGACCGACGCCGCGATGAAGGAGCGCGTCGAGCGCCTGCTCGACCGCTGCGGCTTCAAGGTCAAGGGCCTGATGGTGATGGACGGCTCGCGCCGCTCCAGCCACGGCAACGCCTACTTCACCGGTTTCGGCAAGACCAAGCGCATCGTGTTCTTCGACACCCTGCTGTCGCGGCTTGAGCCGCCGGAAGTGGAGGCGGTGCTGGCCCACGAGCTCGGCCACTTCAAGCTGAAACACGTGATCAAGCGCATCGTCTGGATTTTCGCCGCAAGCCTCGGCTTCCTGTGGCTGCTCGGCTGGGTGCTCGACAAGCCCTGGTTCTACCAGGGGCTGGGCGTCGAGTCGCCATCCACCGCGATGGCGCTGGTGCTGTTCTCGATCGTGGTACCGGTGTTCACCTTCCTGTTCCAGCCGCTGGGCGCGATGATGTCGCGCAAACATGAATACGAGGCCGACGCCTTCGCCGCGCAGTACACCCCCGCCGCCGACCTGATCTCGGCGCTGGTCAAGCTCTACAAGGACAACGCTTCGACGCTGACCCCGGACCCGCTGCATTCCGCGTTCTACGATTCCCACCCGCCGGCAACGCTGCGCATCGCGCGCCTGCAGCAGGCCGCGGCAGCCCGCTGAAGGAAACGGCCATGAGCGACCTCGCACAGAAAAAATGCAAACCCTGCGAAGGCGGTATCGCGCCGCTGACCGCGGACGAGATCACCCTGCTGATGAAACGCCTGCAGGGCTGGTCGTACACCGGCAGCGTGCTCACCAAAACCTTTGAATTCCGCAACTACCACGAGACCATGGCCTTCGTGAACGCGACCGCGTGGATCTCTCACCGCGAGGATCACCACCCCGACCTCTCCGTCGGCTACAACAAGTGCCGGGTCGACTACATCACCCACGCGATCGGCGGGTTATCAGAAAATGACTTCATCTGTGCTGCAAAAGTCGATGCCCTCTTTGAAATTTGATGAGGGCGAGATAATGACCCGCCTCGTCATTTCGGCGCAGGCTAGCATTCGCGCAGCGCATGTTAAGAAAAGCGCGCAGGCGCTTTTCGGCCGCAGCCAAAATGACTTCATCTGTGCCGCGAAAATCGATGCTCTCTTCGCGCTCTAACGCCGCGAGAACCGGCGCACCGCTTGAGCGCTGAACCCACACAGCAGGGCCTGATCACCGCCGCCTACGGCCGGCGTTTTCTCGTCGAGTGCGGCGACGGACTGCTGCGCGACTGCAGCACCCGCGGCAAGCGCACCGATTACGCCTGCGGCGACCGGGTCACGGTGCGCTGCAGCGGCGACGACCAGGGCGTCATCGAAGCCTGCGCGCCGCGCGACAGCCTGCTCTACCGCTCCGACGAATGGAAACAGAAGCTGATCGCCGCCAACGTCAGCCGCATGGTCGCGGTGGTCGCCCCGGTGCCCTCCTTCGACCTCGATGTGCTCGACTGCTGCCTTGCCGCCGCCGAGCATGCCGGCATCCGTGCGCTGATCGTGCTCAACAAGTCCGATCTCCCGGAAGCGGCGATCTCGGAAAAATCGCTGGCGCCGTACGTGGCGATGGGCTACCCGCTGCTGAAGCTGGTCGCGCGCGAGGGCGTGGATGCGCTGCGGCCGCATCTTGCCGGGCAGCGCAGCGTGCTGGTCGGCGAATCGGGCATGGGCAAGTCGACGATCCTCAACCAGCTGGTGCCGAAAGCAGAAGCCCTGACCCGGGAAGTATCGGCGGCGCTGGGTACCGGCAGGCACACGACCTCGCATGCGCGGCTGTATCACCTCGACGCCACAAGCGACATCATCGACACGCCGGGCGTGCAGGCCTTCGGCGTCCACCATCTCGGCGTGGAGGAACTCGCCGCCGCCTTCATCGAATTCCGCCCCCATCTCGGGCAATGCCGCTTCCGCAACTGCCGTCATCTCGAGGAGCCGGGCTGCGCGCTGGCTGCCGCCGCGGAGTCCGGCGCGATCACCCCGCGGCGCTTTGCAGCGTACCGGCGGCTGGCGGCGGAGAATCTCGCGCGGCAGAGGAAATATTAGATGGCAGCGGGATAGCGGAATTAGCCCCCACCGCTTTGGATTCCGGCTCGCCGCCAAGGGAACTTCCTTCGGGGCACATCCAGGCTAAGACCCCTGGATTCCGGCGTTCGCCGGAATGACGAAATGAAGGTCTTCACATATAAATCGTCATTCCGGACACGCGAAGCGTGAGCCGGAATCCAGGAAACTGAAGCGCCGGTAAAACGCACTCACCCGAGCGCGCGCGCCATCGATACGATCAGCAGCAGGAACAGCCAGATCACCAGCGCGCGCCAGATCAGTCCCACCGTGGCGCGCAGGTCCTCGACTTCAACGTTGTCGCCGATGCCGAGCTCGGGCCGCTGGTTGAGCATGCCCTCCTCGCGCAGGGTGCCGCCGAGCCGCACGCCCAGCGCGCCGGCGCCGCTGGCCAGCACCACGCCTTCGGCATCGCGGCCCCAGGCCCCGGACTGGGTGCGCCAGCAATAGGCCGCATCCTCGAAATTGCCGGCGATCGCGAAACTCGCCGCGGTCATCCGCGCCGGCAGCCAGTCGATCCAGAAAAACGCGCGCTCGGCGAACTGCGCAAAGGCGCGCTTCTCCGGATCCACCTGGCGGCCCCAGCGTTCGGCGAGGATATCCGCCGCGCGGTAGACCACCGGTCCGACCGGACCCAGCACCACGAACCAGAATATCGGACCGAGCACATAGCGATGCGCCTGCACCAGGCCGAGTTCGATCGCCACCCTTGAAATATCCGCGGCATTGAGTTCGTCGGCGGGCACACCGCGCCAGCGTCCGAGCACGTCGCGCGCGGTGGCAATGTCCTGCTCGCGCAGGGCCTGAGCAATTTCGGTGAAGCAATGGCTGAAGCGACGAAAGCCCATCGCGATGTAGAGCACCGCGACACTCCAGGCCAGCGCCAGCAGCGCGTTCGCCTCGCGCAGCAATGCATAGATGATGATCGTCACCAGCGCCAGCGGCAGCACCGCAAGCAGCCAAGCGATCGTGCCGTGGCTCGCCTGCAGCCCGTTGAAGCGCTGCTCGAGGATGTCGGCATAACGCTCGTAGGCGGCGTACAGCGGATTGCCGCGGCGCAGGGGCCAGGCCTGTTCCAGCAGCAACGCCAATGCCAGCGCGAGAAATTTCATAAAAAGTTGTTTATAATCAATATCTTATGAAAAATCCCTCATCTCCCTCTCCCCACCGCTTGGTGGGGAGAGGGTTGGGGTGAGGGGCAACAAAAAATCTTTCCACCAAGCGTTCTTGCAAAAAAACCAGGAGCATCACTGCGGATAATCAATCGCCACGATCTCGACCTCGGTCTCGCCCGCCGGTCGCCGCCACTTGACGGTATCACCGACGCGCGCGCCGAGCAGCGAGCGCGCCAGCGGCGAAGCCCAGCTGATGCGGCCGGCGGCAACATCGGCCTCGTCGTCGCCGACGATGCTGAAAGTCTCGACGCGGCCATCGGCCTCCTCGACCTTCACCGTCGCACCAAAACGCACTTCGCCGCGCGGATGCTGCGCCGGATCGACCAGTTCGGCGCGTTCAAGCTGCGCGACGAAATAACGCTGGTCACGCTCGACCTCGCGCAGCTTGCGCTTGGCTTCCGAGTCCTCTTCGGCAACAGCCTTCAGCTGTTCGTGCTGTTCCGCAAGCGCGCGCACCCGCGCGCGCAACTGCTCCAGTCCCTGCGGCGTGACATAGTTGGCATGCGCAGGCACCGGCCGCTCGGGCAGTTCTCCGGCGGTGAGGTCGTCGTCACTCTCTTTGACAAATGCGCGGCTCATGTCGTCTTTCCGCCGTCCATGCACGGACAGCAACGCGTTAAACAAGGGAACGCTGCCTGTTATACCGGCTGTACCGGCGACTGGCAACCGCCCACAGTGCAGCGCCACAACAGCACGCGGTTGTTGGCGGGCAGCGCATGGTCGGCGACGAACGCGAAGCCCTGAACCGCGGCCAGTGCGTTCACCGCCTCGAAATCGCGGATGCCGCTTTGCGGATCGCGCGCACGCAGGAAGGCGTCGAACTGCGCATTGGAGGGCGCCGTATGGCGGCCGCCGTAGCTGAAGGGCCCGTACACCGCGAGCACGCCGCCGGGCTGCAGCACGCGGCCCGCGCCGCGAAAAAAATTCTCCACCGAAGGCCAACCCATGATGTGCAGCGTGTTCGCGCTGAACAGGCCGTCGCAGGCACTGACCGGCCACTGCGCATCATCCACATCCAGCACCCGCGGTTCGCGCAGATTGGGCAGCGCCGCCTCGTCGCGCCAGGCCGCGATGCCCGCCAGGTGTTCCGGCCGGTCGGTGGGCTGCCACTGCAGATGCGGCAGGGCCGCCGCGAAATGCACCGCATGCTGGCCGGTGCCGGAGCCTATCTCCAGCACCTGCGTCGCACCGGCAAAAGCCTCGCGCAGCACTTCGAGGATGGGCCCGCGGTTGCGATCGCAGGCTTCGGACCAGGGCTTGTGCGCCATCACGAGCCGCCATGGCCGAGGAAATCCAGAAGGCTGTCCTTCTGCGCCATGGTGTCGCTGTAGCCGAGCCTGATCAATTCGCGGCAGTAGGCGCGCTCGAACAGCAGGTAGGACACCAGGTTGGAACCGTTGCGCCGCATCGCACCGACCGTCTGCAGCAGTACGCGGATCACCCGCGGCAGTTCCTGCGCATGGCGCGCGGCAATCTGGCTCAGCGGCACGCTGGGCGTGATCACCCGGACATCGATGCTGCGCAGCGGATAACCGTTTTTCTCCAGCGTATCCGGCGGAATGATCGCCAGCGTGCGGTTGATGCGCTGCAGGCGCTCGAGATCGGCCTCCAGCGCATCGAGAAAAATGCTGTCGAGCGCGTGGCCGGCGATCTGCGCAAGCGAGGGATAACCGTCTGACTGCACGCGCACCGCCGGCTGGTTGGCCTGGCGGCCGACTCCGATCACCAGCAGGCGGTCGGCGCCGAGATGCAGGGCAGGACTCACCGGCGCGATCTGGCGCATCGAGCCGTCGCCGAAATATTCACGGTTGATGCGCACCGGCGGAAAAATGAAAGGCAGTGCACTGGAGGCCATCAGGTGCGGCAGGCCGATCGGCATCGCCACCCCGACGCGGCGCGCCCGCTCCCAGGCGGCGAGGCTGGCATGTCCCTGGTAGAAGGTCACCGACTGGCCGCTGGTGTAGCCGGAACAGGTCACCGCGAAAGCCTGCAGATGCCCGGCCTCGATATTGCGTCCGATCGCTGGAAAATCGACATGGCGTTCGAGCAGATCGGAGAGTGGCGAATTGTCGAGCAGCGATACCGCGCCGCTGACCAGGCGTCCGCCGGAAAGCGAGGACAGCAGCCAGCGCGCGCTGTTGCCCAGCGCACCGCGCGCGTCGGCGCGATAGACATGACCGACATGAAAATTTTTCCACACCGCCGTCAGCCGCCGCACGCCGCGCCGGTAATTGCCGGCATCGGTGGCCAGCACCGCGGCATTGATCGCGCCCGCGGAGGTGCCGCAGATGATAGGAAAGGGATTGGGCGCGTCCTTCGGCAGCAGGTCCTCCAGCGCGCGCAGCACGCCGACCTGGTAAGCCGCGCGCGCGCCGCCACCGGTCATGATCAACCCGGTCGTCGGTCCGGTCCCGGCGGGTGCATTCATCATTCAGAACGCCCGACAAAATCACTCTTCGTGCACCATGCCCGTAGCCCGGAGGAAAGCCGAAGGCCGGAGTCCGGGGCCACGGCTGCCCATAGCAACGACCGCCCCGGATTCCACTTCGTTACATCCGGGCTACGGTCCTTCGTTACCACCCAAGCTGAGGTCCTTTGGGGCGCATCCGGACCACAGCCCCTGATCCGATGACTCTCCGCGCGCCATGCCTGTAGCCCGGAGGAAGGCCGCAGGCCGGAGTCCGGGGACAGAGTCGCTATCGGCAACGACCGTCCCGGATTCCATTTCATTCCCACCCAAGGTGACTTCCTTCGGGGCGCATCCGGGCTACGGCCCCGTAATCCGCTTGCCTTGCCGGTAGAGGGGAGTTTCATGGTGTCAGGCCCTTTAAACCTGCACCGGCACTGCCGCCGCCACCGGCACCGCCTGCAACAGCCCGACCAGCGCCCGCGGCGCAATACCCACCAGAAAACCGCGGCTGCCGCCATTGATGTAAATGCCGGGCAGATCGAGCACCGTGCCTTCAACATAGACCGGCATCTTCCGCCGCGTGCCGAAGGGTGAGGTGCCGCCGACGCGATAACCGGTATGGCGTTCCGCCACTTCCGGCTTGCAGGGCTCGATTTTCTTCACGCCGAGAATGCGCGCCAGTGCCTTGGTCGAGACTTCGCGGTCACCATGCATCAGCACGATGCAGGGCTTTGCGTTCTCATCCTGCATCACCAGTGTCTTGATCACCGCGTGTTCATCGACGCCGAGTTCGCGCGCCGACACCGCGGTACCGCCGCGTTCCTCGTAGGCATAGAAATGCGGCGTGAATTCGATGCCGGCCGCGCGCAGCGCCAGCACCGCCGGCGTCGAAGGCATGCGCGGTGCGCTCATCGCGTCTTCATCTGCCGCTCACTTGCCCGTCAGCAGCCGGCACAGGCTGTAGAGCATGCCCGCCGTCGCGCCCCAGATGTATCGCCCCTCGTAGGGAATCGCCAGGTAATGGCGGTGGCGACCGCGGAAACGGTACTCGCGGCGCTGGTAATTCCCCGGGTCAAGAAAATAGGAGAGCGGCGCCTCGAAGATGTCCGCCACCTCGAAAGCATCCGGCCTGAGCTCGAAAGGCGGCTCGACCCAGCCCACCACCGGCATGATGCGAAAGCCCGAGGGAATCTCGTAGCCGGGCAGCCGCCCGAGCAGCGCGATGCGCCCGCGCGCAAGCCCGATCTCCTCTTCGGTCTCGCGCAGCGCCGTCGCCTCGCGGTCCGGATCGTCCGGCTCGACGCGCCCGCCGGGAAAACTGATCTGTCCCGCGTGGTCGCGCAGGTGCGCGGTGCGCTGGGTCAGCAGCAACTGCACGCCCTGCGGCCGGTTCACCAGCGGCACCAGTACCGCCGCCTCGGTGACCTTGGTGCCCTCCTTCAGCGAGATCGTGTGCAGGTCATGTTCCTCGGGCGGCGGCGCCGGCCGCGCCAGCCCGAGCCGGATCTCCTCCAGGGTCAGGGGCAGGGCTGCAGCGCGTTGAACGACGGTCGACATGGCGAAAGATTCTACCCGCAACGGCAGCGGCGTTTTCATGCCACACTGATGGCGCAATGCACCGCAACAGCTCTACGACACGGCTTTTTTCCACATCCAACCGAAGGAGAAACCGCATGAGCAAGCTCACCGCATCCGTCCTCGCCGCAGCCCTCGTCTTCGTCAGCAGCAGCGCCCTCGCCTTTCACTGCCCGGCAGACATGAAGAAAATCGACGCGGCAATCGCGAAGAACCCGAAACTCTCCGCTGCACAAATGGCCGAGGTGAAGAAATACCGCGCAGAAGGCGAAACCCTGCACAAGGCCGGCAAGCATCAGGATTCCGTGAACACCCTGGCCAAGGCGATGAAGATTCTCGACATCAAGTAATCGCCAAACGCAACGTCTCCACTCTCCCTCTCCCCACCTCTTGGTGGGGAGAGGGCCGGGGTCAAGGGAACACTTGAAGCGAAGCAGAGGGGCTACCGAAAGAGTAGCTTCAAACTTCTCCCGCTCAAGCCGGTGTTTTTTCGTACCCCACCAAATCCCCCACCGCAATCACCCCACCCTCCAGCACCCGCGCGATGATCCCGCCGTGCCCGCGCATCGCGTTATAACCCCCGGCACCCAGCACCTCCTCCATCCGCGAACAGGGCTCACACAGCCCGGTGCCTTCGAACAGCACGTCACCGATGCGGAAGCGCTCGCCGCGCAGCGCCAGCAGATTGATCCCCGACACCACGAGATTGCGCCGCAGCAGCCCCGGATCGACCGCGTTGCGTCCGAGCAGCTTCGCGACCACGTCGAGATGTTCACGCTGGATCAGCGTCACCTGACGCTTGCCGCCGGCGCGGCTCGCCTTGTGGTCGCCGGCGAGGCCGTGGTCGGCGATCACCTCGGCATAGTTCATCGACTGCAGCGGCGCACGCTTCCCGGGACGAAGGCCGATCCATTCGAGCTTGCCCGCATGCGGGAAGGTTTCCATCAGGGTGCGCAGCGGGCTTGCGGGGTTCAGCTTGTGCATCGGTTGAATCAGGCTAAGAGACAATGATGCATAAAATTTATCTTAAATAGTTGATTATATTTATGTATTTTATATCGTTTTTTATTTAAATTGCATTCGAGCATCGATCCGGAAAACTCGCGACAGATTTTGCAACCCAATGATTCTTTACTGTTCTCAAAACCACGGCCTATCATCGGGCACCCGATCGGTGCAAAAAATCAACTAAAAATATCGACTACGATACGTTATATAGCTTGAGGATTACATGACGTTGGAAGAAGAAAACCGAGAGCTCAAAGCTCGCATCGTCGCATTGCAGAGAGAAATTGAGTTCCTTAAAACTCATCCAACCTTGGCACAGGGAATGAAGGGCGAGACGTTAATCGCCAAGATAACCGGGGGCGTTCTCGGCGCCTATGCAGACGCTCACGATCTGGTCATCGGCAAAACCATCAAGGTAGAAGTGAAATTTAGCAAGCTAAATACTCCTGTTTTGGGCTCAAGCACAAGGCGATGGAATTGGAGCAAGCCTCTTGGATGGAAAGACAAGGGAAAAGACTATGACTTTCTCTTGCTCGTCGGAGACAAAGATCCGCGATTCGTAAGCCAATACCCAGATGCATCACCCTATGTTTTCTTCTTAGTCCCCCGGGCCAAGGTCGCTGAGATTATGAACAGTGGGGAAACTATCGGGGCAAATGTTCAAGTAATAACCAATCTCGCGAAGGCTAAATCCCCTACTTCGTTGGCGATCAAGCGGCACATGGTGCCAGAGGCTGCAATTAATGAATTACTGTCCAATGTGATCACCCCCCCTAACTTGGCGGTGTAATCGGATGCATGGGAAGAGTCGCAAGCCGGTAACTTCCTTTTTTTGCAACTACCATCAAGGAGGACTTGGGTGATTAACCCTGTTTACACACACGCAATTACCACTCTTTCGCAATTTTTAGGCGCGCCGATTGAATTAGTAAGCTTAAATGGGGCTCGGTTTAGGAGGGGCTCCGGATACATACTGACGATCTATCACTCGAATCTCGCCGATGGAAATTGCGCTGAAATTGCTTTCAAACCAGGCTCGTTACCACAAATTAATCAGATTTGTTCTTTGACCAAACATCCAGTAAATCCAGATCGCCGATATAACTGGCCACGAGTAGGCATCAGAAGCATTGAAGATGTAAACATTATTGCGGACACGATTCGTCTATCCGTCGCATAACGAGTCAATCCACACAAAACAAAACGCCCACCAACTCCCGCCGGTGGGCGTTTTTCTTGAACCGCTGAAACTGAACCTTACTTCTTCTTTTTCTTGATCTTCATCCCCACCATATCCTCCGCCCGCACCCACTGATCGAACTGCTTCTCGGTCAGGTGGCCGAGTTCGATCGCTGACTGTTTCAGCGTCAGACCCTTCTTGTGGGCGTTCTTGGCGATCGCCGCGGCCTTGGCGTAGCCGATGTGGGGGTTCAGCGCGGTGACCAGCATCAGCGAGTCGTTGGTGAGCTGGCTGATGCGCGCGAGGTTGGGTTCGATGCCGACCGCGCAGTGTTCCTCAAAGTTCTCGCAGGCATGCGCCAGCAGGTGGGCGCTGTGCATGAAGTTGCGGATCACCATCGGGCGGAACACGTTGAGTTCGAAGTTGCCCATCGAGCCGCCGACATTGATCGCGGTGTCGTTGCCGAAGACCTGGCAGCAGACCATGGTCATCGATTCGGACTGGGTCGGGTTGACCTTGCCCGGCATGATCGAGGAGCCGGGTTCGTTTTCCGGGATGCTTAGCTCGCCGATGCCGCAGCGCGGACCGCTGGCCAGCCAGCGGATGTCGTTGGCGATTTTCATCAGTGACGCGGCCAGCGTCTTCAGCGCACCGTGGGCGGCGACGACGCCGTCGCAGGAACCCAGCGCCTCGAACTTGTTGGGCGCGGTGACGAAGGGCAGGCCGGTCAGCTTTTTCAGCTGGGCAGCGACGTCCTTGGCGAATTTCGGGTGGGCATTGAGACCGGTGCCGACCGCGGTGCCGCCGAGTGCGAGTTCGCAGAGATGGGGCAGCGCGGCGTCGATGTGCTTGAGGCCGTGGTCGAGCTGGGAGACATATCCCGAGAATTCCTGACCCAGCGTCAGCGGCGTCGCGTCCTGCAGGTGGGTGCGGCCGATCTTGACGATGTTCATGAAGGCGCGCGACTTCTTGTCCAGCGTGTTGCGCAGCTTCTTCACCGCGGGCTTGAGTTGTTTTTCCAGCGCGATCACCGCGGCGACATGCATCGCCGTGGGGAAGGTGTCGTTGGAGGACTGGCCCTTGTTGACGTCATCGTTCTCGTGCACCAGGCGGTTCGCACCGCGTTTGCCGCCGAGGATTTCCGAGGCGCGGTTGGCCAGCACCTCATTGACGTTCATGTTGGTCTGGGTGCCGGAGCCGGTCTGCCACACCACCAGCGGGAAATGGTCGTTCCATTTGCCGCTGAGCGCCTCGTCGGCGGCCTCGACGATGGCCCTGCCCTTTTTCTTGTCGAGCACGCCCAGCGCCATGTTGGTCAGCGCGGCGGCCTTCTTGACCATGATCTGCGCATGCACCACCGGCAGCGGCATGGTCTCGCCGGGGAAATGAAAGTGATGCAGGCTGCGCTCGGTCTGCGCGCCCCACAGCATGTTGTCGGGGACTTCGATGTCGCCCATCGTGTCGTGTTCGGTGCGGAATTTGGCCATGGCTCGTTCTTTATAAAAAAGTCAATGAAATCAAGTGCTTATAAATACTTCGGGGGCCGGTCTCAGCCCCTCACCCTGCCCTCTCCCCGCTCTGCGGGGAGAGGGTAACTACAAAGCTGTCACTTAATACAAAGCTGTCACTTAAAGCAGCGGGCGTTGCTCGCCGCGCTGGGCGTTGGCATTGGCGTCGGCCACGGTCAGCGCGGTCATGTTGACGATGCGGCGCACGGTAGCGCTGGTGGTCAGCACGTTCACCGGCTGCGACGCGCCGAGCAGGATCGGGCCGACGGTGACGCCGTCTCCGGATGCGGTCTTCAGCAGGTTGAAGGAGATGTTCGCCGCGTCCAGCGTCGGCATGATCAGCAGATTGGCCTGCCCCTTCAGCCGCGAGTTCGGGAAAATCTTCATGCGGATGTCCTCGGACAGCGCGGCGTCGCCGTGCATCTCGCCGTCGATCTCGAGGTTGGGCGCGCGCTCGTTGATCAGCGCCAGCGCGGCACGCATCTTGCGCGCGGTGTCGGAATCGGCCGAGCCGAAGCTGGAGTGCGACAGCAGCGCTGCCTTGGGCACCAGGCCGAAGCGGCTGATCTCCTCGGCGGCGAGTATCGTCGATTCGGCGATCTGCTCGGCCGTGGGGTCGCGGTTGACATAGGTATCGCAGATGAACACGGTGCGGCCGGGCAGCATCACCATGTTCATCGCCGAGTAGTTCTGCACGCCGGCGCGCTTGCCGAGCACGAGGTCGATGAAGCGCAGGTGGCTGTCATAGCGGCCGAACAGACCGCAGAGCATGCCGTCGGCGGCGCCCTTGCGCATCAGCATCGCGCCGATCAGCGTGGTGCGGCGACGCATGTCGAGCTTGGCGATCTCGGGGGTCACGCCGCGGCGTTCGCCGAGATGCTGGTACTCGGTCCAGTATTCGCGGTAGCGCGGATCGTCGTTGGGGTCGACCAGTTCGAAGTCCTTGCCGCGCTGCAGGCGCAGGCCGAGGCGCTCGATGCGGGTGGTGATGACATCGGGGCGGCCGATCAGGATCGGGTGCACGATGCCCTCGTCGACGGCGACCTGCACCGCGCGCAGCACGATCTCCTGCTCGCCCTCGGCATAAACCACCCGCCGGGGCGATTTCTTCGCCGCGGCGATCACCGGCTTCATGATCAGGCCCGAGTGGTAAACCACCTCGTTCATGCGCTGCGCATAGGCGTCGAAGTCGGTGATCGGGCGCGTCGCCACGCCGCTGTCCATCGCCGCCTTGGCCACTGCCGGTGCAATGGTGCTGATCAGCCGCGGATCGAAGGGCCGCGGGATCAGGTAGTCGGGGCCGAACTTGAGGTCCTGCTCGCCGTAGGCGGCGGCAACGATGTCCGACTGCTCGGCCTGGGCCAGTGCAGCGATCGCATTGACCGCGGCGATTTCCATCTCGCGGTTGATGGTGGTCGCGCCGACGTCGAGTGCGCCGCGGAAGATGAAGGGGAAACAGAGCACGTTGTTGACCTGGTTCGGATAGTCCGAACGGCCGGTGGCCATCACCGCGTCGGGGCGCACCTGCTTCACCAGCTCGGGCAGGATTTCCGGCTCGGGGTTGGCGAGCGCCAGGATCAGCGGGCGCTCGGCCATCTGCTTGACCATCTCCGGCTTCAGCACTTTGCCGGCCGAAAGACCGAGGAAGGCATCGGCTCCGGCGATGACCTCGCCCAGGGTGCGCGCCTTGGTGTCTATCGCGTAACGCTCCTTGTCCTCGTCCATCAGCTCGGTGCGGCCCTTGTAGACCACGCCGACGATGTCGGTGACAGTGATGTTTTCCTTTTTAAGGCCCAGCGACACCAGCAGGTCGAGGCAGGCCAGCGCCGCAGCGCCGGCGCCGGAGACCACCAGCTTGATTTTCGAGATGTCCTTGCCGACGACCTTCAGGCCGTTGGTGAAGGCAGCGCTGACGATGATCGCGGTGCCGTGCTGGTCGTCGTGGAACACGGGAATCTTGCAGCGCTTCCGCAGTTCGCGCTCGACGATGAAACACTCGGGCGCCTTGATGTCCTCAAGGTTGATGCCGCCGAAGGTCGGCTCCAGCGCGGCGATGATGTCGACCAGCTTGTGCGGATCAAGCTCGTTGATTTCGATGTCGAAGACGTCGATGCCGGCGAATTTCTTGAACAGCACCGCCTTGCCTTCCATCACCGGCTTCGAGGCCAGCGGCCCGATGTTGCCGAGGCCCAGCACTGCAGTGCCATTGGTGATCACCGCGACCAGGTTGCCGCGCGCGGTATAGAGGCTGGCATCCGCCGGGTTGGCAGCGATTTCCTCGCAGACCTTGGCGACGCCCGGCGTGTAGGCCAGCGCGAGATCCCTCTGGTTGACCAAACCCTTGGTCGGGGTCACTGCAATCTTTCCCGGCACGGGTAGCCGGTGATATTCCAGCGCTGCCTTGCGCAGTTGCTCTTCGGGCATTTTCTGAAAACCGCCTTTCGGAAGATTCGGCCGCGTATCAGGGCCATCCGGGGCTCCGCGCGGGGAGCAGAATTATACCGTAGCCCCTGCGGCCAGACGGCCGTGCGGCAAGCACCCGCGCTGTTCGTGCCGCTGCAAAAATGAGTTATGGTCAGCCCGCGCAGTTCACCGCGGTGGTCAGGCAGCAAATCGCAACTCGGATCGAGGAATGAAAAGCAATGGACATCAATATTCCGGAAGTGCTGGCGGAGGTGACGGCGGCCTGCCACCGCTACGAAAATGCGCTGGTCACGAATGACGTGGCGGTACTGGACGAGCTGTTCTGGCAAAGCCCGCTTACCGTGCGTTACGGCGCCGGCGAACTGCTCTACGGCCACGAGGAAATCGCCCGCTTCCGCGCGGCGCGTCCCTCGGCGGGGCTCGAGCGCAAGGTGCTGCGCGAGGTGATCACCACCTACGGCCGCGATTTCGCGACCTCGAGCCTGCACTTCGAGCGCGGCGGCCGCATCGGCCGCCAGATGCAGAGCTGGGTGCGCCAGCCCGAGGGCTGGCGCGTGGTGGCCGCCCACGTCAGCATGATGTAGAACCCATTTCAAAAACGCCTGCGCCTGCCGGTACTGCGTAGCACCCGTCAGTTTTTGAGACGGGTTCCGGTTTTGCCGCGCCCGGCGGAGCCGGGGCTCGCGCTTTGTGCTACCGTTGCGCTGGATTTTTTTCGCAACGCTTCCCCTCACAAGCCCCGCACAAGCGCAAGGACATGCCCGATCCCAGCCTCGGCCCGCGCGCCGAACTCTATCCCGCGATCGAACCGTACAACATCGGCGTACTGGAACTCGACGGCCGGCACCGGATGTACTTCGAGGAGTCCGGCAACCCGCAGGGCGCGCCGGTGGTGTTCCTGCATGGCGGCCCCGGCGCCGGCGCCGCGTCCGCGCACCGGCGCTTTTTCGATCCCGCGCATTACCGCATTGTCATTTTCGACCAGCGCGGAGCCGGACGTTCGACGCCGCTGGGCGAAATACGCGACAACACGACGCCGCTGCTGATTGCAGACATCGAGAGGCTGCGCGAGACGTTGGGCATCGAGCGCTGGCTGGTGTTCGGCGGGTCCTGGGGCAGCACGCTGGCGCTGGCCTATGCCGAGGCGCATCCGCAGCGCTGCAGCGGGCTGATCCTGCGCGGCATTTTCCTCTGCCGCAAGAGCGAGATCGACTGGTTCCTCTACGGCCTGCGCAACCTGTTTCCGGAAGCATGGCGCGCGTTCACCGCACCGATACCGGAGGCCGAACGCGGCGACCTGCTGCGGGCCTACCATCGCCGGCTGACCGATCCCGATCCGGCGGTGCATCTGCCGGCGGCGCGAGCCTGGAGCACCTATGAAGGTTCCTGCTCGACGCTGCTACCGAGCCCGGAGACGGTCGCCTATTTCGCCGGCGACGTGGTGGCGCTGGGACTCGCGCGCATCGAGGCGCACTATTTCATCAACGACATCTTCCTGCCGGAGAACTCGCTGCTCGACCGGGTGGACCGCATCCGCAACATTCCGGGCGTCATCGTCCAGGGCCGCTATGACGCGGTATGCCCGATCGTCTCCGCCGACGACCTGCACCGCGCCTGGCCGGAAGCCGAATATCATATTGTTCCCGACGCCGGCCACTCGGCCTGGGAGCCGGGCATCTGTGCGGCGCTGGTCAGGGCCGCGGAAAAATTCAAATACACCACCCAGGGAGACTGAAGTGAAACTCGTGACGTACTCTGCAGGCAAGCGCGCCCCCGCGAAAATCGGCGTGGTCGCCCCCGACGGCAGCATCATCGACCTCGAGTCCGCGGCGAAGAAGGCGCGCGTGAAGCTGCCCTTTGCCGCCAACGACATGATCGGGCTCGTGGCTGCGGGCAAGGCCGGCCTCGCGCTGGTAAAGAAGGCGGTCGCGGGCCTGAAGACCGGGCATCACAAGTTCGCCAAGGTCACGCTGCACGCACCGATCCCGCGCCCGCGCAAGAACGTGTTCTGCGTCGGCTGGAACTATGTCGAGCATTTCGAGGAAGGCGCCAAGGCGCGCCCGCATGTGCAGGAACTGCCCAAGCACCCGGCTTTTTTCAGCAAGCAGCCGCTGGCGGTGAACGGGCCCTTCGGCGATGTGCCCTCGCATCCCGGCGTCACCGAAAAACTCGACTGGGAAGTGGAGATGGCCGTGGTCATCGGCAAGGGCGGCCGCAACATCAAGGAAGCCGATGCGATGAAGCACATCTACGGCTACATGATCGCCAACGACGTCTCGGCGCGCGAGGTGCAGCGCCAGCACGGCCAGCAGTGGTTCAAGGGCAAGAGCCTCGACGGCCACTGCCCGATGGGACCCTGGATCACCACCGCCGACGAGGTGAAGAATCCGCAGGGCCTGCGCATCACCTGCCGTGTCAACGGCGTGACCAAGCAGGATTCGAACACCAGCTACATGTATTTCAAGATCCCGCGGCTGATCGCGGAACTGTCGGCGGGACTGACGCTGGAGCCGGGCGACCTGTTCCTGACCGGCACGCCGGCCGGCGTCGGCCACGCGCGCAACCCGCCGGAGTTCATGAAGCCGGGCGACATCCTGGAAACGGAAGTGGAAGGACTGGGACTGCTGCGCAACCGGATTGCGGCGAAGTAGTTTTCGCCGGCCCGCAAAAAACGCCGCTTACTGCGGCGTTTTTTTGTCAGCTGCCTTCTTCTTGTGCTGGTCAGCGGCGGCCTTGCCGGCCGCCTGCAGGCTTTCCAGCCCGGCCTTCTGCATCTCCAGCGTCTTGATGGTCATCTGCACGAAGCCGGTGTTCATGGTCAGCCAGGTTTCGACGGCCTTCAGCTCGGCGATTTTTTTCTCGAGATCCTCGACGTTCATCGTCGGCGCGATCATGCCGGGAATCGGGAATCCCATCGGATTCCACATTTTCTGCATGAACTCGAAAAAGTCCTTCGGTACGTCCTGCTCAGCCATGATCGCTCCCGTCCGTGACGGAACGATTATAGGCGTCCCCGGCGGGCTCAGGCGGATTCGATGCGCACCGTGTCGCCGTCGCGTGCGCTTGCGAGCAGCGCGGGATCGCCGCGCAGGCGGCCGAGAACGTTACAGGGAGAGACCAGGCGGCATTCATCGCCGCGCGAGGCCGGGGTGCGGCCCCAGGGCAGGGCCAGCGCGCTGCCCTCAACCCAGAAACAGACCGTTCCCGGATCGACCACCTGCTGCGCATCCGGCTCCGGCGCAGCGGTCAGCGACAATGCGAAATAGACTTCCTCGCCCCAGGTCTGGATGACGGATTCACAGGGAAGCGCGGCCAGCAGCCGGCTGGTCGTGGGGCCGGGCCGCAGGTCGGCGATCACCGATGCGGCCGGCCACTGGATGCGGATTGCCGTCACCGGCGGTGACCGGAGCCTCAGTCGCCGAACAGCGGGTCGGTGCGGCGGGTGGCGACGCGCAGCCGCGGCGTTGCCGGCGCTGCCGGCTCGGCGAACGACGCAACCACGCGCTGCAGGCGCTGTTTCTCGCCGAACACCTTGTTGGTGTAGGTGTCGTTGTCGTCGTTGAGCGCGCCGGCGTACATCTGCAGGGCAATGCCCAGGTTACCGGTGCGCGACAGGTATTCGCGGATGATGCGGGTGCCGACGCGGATGTTGGCCTCCGGATCGTAGACCGCCCGCTCGCCGCCGAACTCCGCGAGTTTTTCGCCATGGAAGCGCGGGATGATCTGCATCAGGCCCTTGGCGCCGGCAACGCTTTCGGCGATCGGGTTGAAGCTCGATTCTATGCCGATGACCGCCATGATCAGCAGCGGATCAAGGCCGGTCTTGCGGGCCTCGGCGTGGGCAATCCGCACAAATTCCAGGGTCAGGTCCTGCGAGACCTTGTAGCGCTTGGCCAGGAACTCGGCCAGTGCCAGGTGACGGGCGGAATCGGGCTGGGCAGCCGGCGCGGGCTGGGAGGCCAGCACGCGATCTGAAACAGCCTTCGCCTCGTGCTCGACGACGGCATAGGCCGACGACAGCCAGTGGGTTCCAAAACGCTCGTGAAGCAGCAGGGCCAGTGCGAAAAGGCAGGCGATCAGCGTCGCCAGTGTGGCCAGACTGCGTGCCCGGTGCGGCGCTGCCGCCCGGTCCCCGGAGTTACCGGGGGATATTTCTGAGATTGATTTTGCAAACACGCAAAACCTCCTTTCGGGAGTAGCGCCGGCTTCGTCGCTGGCGCCTCAGCTGGTGTTACCTCGCTAGGGTAACGGGTGTCTCCTTAAAGACTCGTTCAGCCATCAACCACTATAGGTTGTGGGCTACTCAAAAAAACTGGCTAATTCTAGGTGGTCGACCTGTCAGCCGCAACCTCGGAAACGCATTATCGGGCAATTCCTTGACTGGACCGGGGCGGGAGTTTAACGGCAACTCTTGGTGCAATGCAATAAAAATATAACTTATTGATTTTAAATCATAAATTATATTTTTTACTGCCCATCGCAGGCGCTGGACCTGCAAAAGCCGTCATTTTGAGCGGCGCTGCGGCAAAGAGTTCCTTTGCCCGCAGAAAGGTACCCAAGAAATACTAAAATTACTTTAAAAACAATTGGTTATTGTTGGTTCCGGGCTTTGCCGAGGGTGTTTTGCCGCAATTCCCAGAGGCGTAAAGCTTCCTCATAGTTAGTGAGTGCCTCCCAATATCGATCGTAGACGCAGGGATCACAACCACTGCCGCAGCACTCCCAGGGTTCGGGCTCCGGCGGCTTTTCCGGTTTGGGATCGTAGTCAGGGGCCATGCTCAGCGGGCTTCCGCGGGCAGCTGCCGATCAGGAAAACGCCGGCTGAACTCGGCCGCCAGCGCATCGGCATCGTCGATCTTCCCGCCACGCCGCAGTTCGACGATGCGCTCGATCCATTGTTCCGGCGGCGCCGTGAGCAGATCCCGCCACAGCGCGGCCGGCTCAGGCTTTGCCGGGACGGACGGCTTGTCGGCGAGCGGTGCCGGAGCAGATCGCAGCAGCGGCCGCGGCACCTGCCGTTCCAGGCGGGCGCCGGCGGCGTCTTCCACGGCCGCAGGCGCAGCGTCAGCCCCCGCCGGCGCGGAACCGGAAGCGGCCGGGGCAACCATCATCTTCTGCTCCGGCGCCACCGCGGACGGTGGCGGTCCCGCCGGCGCCTGAATGACCGGCGCTGCAGGACGGTGTGGCACAGGCGCCGGCTTGTCCCGGCGGCGCGCTTCGGCTTCCCCCTGCGGCAGCGCCGGTCCGGCCGGCGCTTTCTCGGCTGAGCGCAGTTGCACATCGGCCGGCGGCAGCAGCAGGGTTTGCGGACGGTCGGCACCCTGCTCCCGCATCAGGGTCACCATGCTGACCGACAGCACCAGCACTGCCGCCAGCGACAGCGGCAGGCGCCAGCGCCGTGCGGCTGTGCGCCGGGGTCCGGCCGATACTTCGCGCCGCGCGGCTGCGCGGATTGCGTCGTCGAGTGCGGACGGCGGCCCGGCTTCGCTGCCGGCGCGATACAGCGCCGACAGTTGCGGATCGCGTTCCATGTCGGGCGGGATCATTGCCATGCCTGCATCCCCTGCCGCAGTTTCGCGATCGCATAACGCAGACGGCTTTTCGCCGTCTCGCGGTTGACGCCGGTCGCCTCGGCGATTTCCTCGACACTGAGGCCGCCCTCCTGTTGCAGCAGGAAGGCCTCGCGCTGTTCCTGCGGCAATGCCTCGAGCAGCAGGAGCAGCCGGGCCGCCTGCTCCCGCGATTCGGCCTGGGCTTCGGGCTGCACTGCGCGCGGCGCTTCAGGCTCATCGATCACGGCGGCGACAGCCTCGTCATCAAGCGAAACCCGGGCACCATCGCTGCGGCGGAAATGATCCATCAGCCGATTATGGGCAATGCGGTAGAGCCAGGTGGCGAACTTCGCCTGCACTTCATAGCCGGCACGGGCGCGGATCAGGTTCATCCACACATCCTGGAACAGCTCATCGGCCAGCGCCGCGTTGCGGCACTGGCGCAGCAGGTAGCGATAGACACCGCTCTTGTGGCGGCCATAGAGCCGGTCGAAGGCGCCGGCATCGCCGTCGCGATAGGCGAGCATGAGCGATTCGTCGCTGTCATCGTCGTCGGCGGTCATCACGGGAGGCGAGTATGCAGAAGCCCCCGCGCACCGGCAAGCCGCTGCAACCGTGGCCGCCATGACCGCTCAGCGCGGGTCCGGCGCGAAACGTCCCAAAGACCCGGGCCAGGGATCGGGACGCGCAGCAACCGGTGTGCGGATGATGCCCTGCGCAAGCAGGTTGCGATGGCTGTCGTAATAAATGGTGATGGTTTCGGCCGGCCTCGCGCTGGCACGCTCGAATTCGGTGTAGGTCACCACCGACGTTTCGTTGCGGCCATGACCGGTGCCCAGACGCGCGGACTTCTCCGTAGCCGTGGCCGGCGCCTCGGAACGCGGGGCCCCAGCTGCGCCGGCATCTTCATTGGCGACTGCCGGCGCCGGAGCAGTTGCGTCGGCGCTGTACGGCTGCCGCGGCAGATGCAGAACGGCCGGCTCCGGCTTGCGGCGGAACAGCGCGACACCGATGACACCGACGTTGTCCGGTCGCCCGGTGCGGGCAGCATAGGAATCGGGCAGCGCAGTGAAGTAGAACGCGGCGACGCGATCGAGGCTTTTGCGCCAGCCCTTGATGCCGAAACCCTGTTGCGGGCCGAGCACGTAACCGCTTTGCTGCCAGTCTGCGGTATCGCCGGTGATCACATCGACGCCATCCACCGAAACCACGGCGAGGATGTCGCTGCGCTGCCGGTTGCGCAGGCGGATCTTGTATTCGTTGCCGGGCTTGCCGGCCACGTAATGGCGGCCCTGGTGCAGGTAAACGGGCAACACGCGGTTCTGGGTCCGGTCGAAGATCTCGACGCCGGCAAGGCGGCCGGCAGCGGTTGCCTGCAGTGACATCAGGCAGCCGGCGAGCGCGGCGACGGCAAGGGACATGCGTTTCATGGCGTTCTCCTTCATTCAGTGCTGCGACAGGGCAGCGACCTGTATGCAAACGCGGCGCCTACGGGTTCGGGGTTAAGCGGTGCTGTGATAGATTGAAGCGATGGATAAACTGGCACTTTGCAGCATGGCCGAGTGGCCCAACGTCCCGGCACGCTGCGGACTCGTTTGCCGCAGGCCCGTTTGCGGGAAGCGGCGCAGGACCGCTGGCACCGCAGAGGCTTCCGGGAATGGATGAACTTGTACTTCGTGGCATGGCCAAGTGGCCTAACGTCCCGGCGCGCCGCGGACTCGTTTGCCGCAGGCCCGTTTGCGGGCAGCGGCGCAGGACCGCCGGCACAACGAAAGCCTGCAGGAATGGATGAGCTGGTACTCCGTGGCATGGCCAAATGGCCCAACGTGCCGGCGGTCTACGGCTGGCTGTCGCTCGACCGACGCGGCCACTGGCTGCTCAAGGGTGAGCGTGTTGCCAATCCCGGCATCGCCGCTTTTTTTGGCCGCAATTACGATTGCGACAATCAGGGCCGCTGGTTTTTCCAGAACGGGCCGCAGCGCGTTTATGTCGCGCTGGATTACACGCCGCACATCTACCGTATCACTTCCGCGCCGGGCGCCCCACTGGCACTGGCTTCGCACAGCGGGGCAGCGGCCGGCGCCGCAAAAGGTGCTTACATCGACGACACGGGCCAGTTGCTGCTCGACACCGATCTCGGCATCGGCCTGGTGCACGACGCCGACCTCGAACTGCTGCTGCCGCGCTTCTCGGCGCCGGGTCCGCTCTCCGGGGACGCTGCGCTCGAGGCAACGCTCGATGCGCTGCAGGCCGGGCACGACGCCGGATTGATGCTGGATACGGGCGAGTCAAGGCTTTCCGTGAGTCCCGTTCGCGCCGCCGACGTGCCGGCACGCTTCGGCTTCGTCGCGCGCCCGCGGCAACCCGAAGGCGAGGAAGAGTGCTACTGAAAACGCCCGAACACGATGATTTGCACCCCGCAACCACTATCCTGAAGACATCCATGATCGATCTGCGCACCGACACCGTCACCCGTCCCACGCCCGCAATGCTTGCCGCCATGCAGCAGGCCACCCTGGGCGATGATTCCCGCGATGGCGATCCGACGGTGATGCGGCTCGAGGCGCTCGCCGCAGAGCGCACCGGCAAGGAAGCCGGGCTCTACATGCCCAGCGGCACGATGACCAACCTGGTCGCGGTACTCGCCCACACATCGCGCGCCGGCGAAGTGCTGCTCGAACGCGGCGCACACATGCTCAACACCGAACTTGGCGGACTGTCAGCGGTGGCCGGGGTGTACTACAAGGCGATACCGGGCAAGCGCGGCGCGATGGACGAGGATCTGTTGCGCGAATCGGTGCGGCCGATGACCCGCAACAATTTCGGCACCGCGCTGATCTGCATGGAAACCACGCATAACGGCGCCGGCGGTGCCGTGCTGCCGCTCGCCCACATGCAGCGCGTGCACGCCCTGGCGCGCGAACACGGCGTGCCGGTGCACACCGACGGCGCGCGGCTGTTCAACGCGGCGGTGTCGCTGGGCGTGCCGGCCGCGGACATCGCGAAGCACAGCGACTCGGTGTGTTTCTGCGTATCGAAGGGACTGTCGGCACCGATCGGCTCCGTGCTCTGCGGCAGCAGGGCCTTCATCGAGCGCGCGCGTCCGTTCCGGCGCATGGTCGGCGGCAACCTGCGCCAGGCGGGACCGATCGCCGCGGCCGGCATTGTCGCGCTGGAAACCATGGTCGAGCGGCTGCAGGAGGATCACGCCAGCGCAATGCGGCTGGCCGGGGGCTTCCATGCGGTGGATGCCTCGCTTGCCAATCCGGCGGAGGTCGAAACCAACATCGTGAAGTTCAGCGTCGCTGCCAGCGGACTCGGCGCGGCGCAGTGGGCGGAGGCATTCAAGAAGCGCGGCATCGCCGTCAGCCCGGCCGATCCGCGATCACTGCGCTTCGTCACCCATCGCCATATCGGCAACGCCGAGGTGGATGCGGCGATTGCGGCCTGCGCCGAAATCTGGCGGAAGCGGACTTGAGCGCCTGACAAAATGATTGCCCCGAAGCCCTTGCAAGCGGGGCAAGGGGAAATCTCGACTTGATACCTGCTCCCGGATCACCGTCGGGCTCGCTGCAGGCCTAGTTCGCGGCCTCTGCGACCACGTCCGCCAGCAGTTTTCCGACTGCCTGCAGCGAACGCCGCGAGGCTTCGCTGCCCCTGGCCTCCGGCAGGCGATACGTCAGGTAAACGATGCCCGGTGACTTGGGCAGCGTGTACACCGCAATCGCGTAGGGACAGTAGGCAATGTTGTGCGGATCGGCCTCCATCGTATCGCGCGACAGGCGCGCGCTGCAGAATTCGAGGACTTCAGCATTGCCGTAGATCCGGCGGTCGCTGCCGAGGTCGCGACCGGTGCGCTCGAGCATGTCACCGACCTTCGCCGTGTAGTTCAGGACAAGTCCGCGATTCTCCAGTGCCATCACCACCCGGTCGCGGACATCGGCAAACGTACCTTTTACGGTACGCATCTGCACGCCCGGTGACGCCGCGCTCGCAACCATTGCGAACAGCAACAGCACGATACCCGCCCAGCCTTTGATGATCTTCATCTGTGGGTCCTCCGCAAATGGGCCGCATTTCCATGCCCAGTGTAAGGCTTTTTGACTGCCTGCGCAGTCCGCCCGGAGCCTGCGCAAAGCCCGCTGGCGAAAAAATTTTTGATATTCAACTAATTGATTTTGAATGGTTTTTTTAAAACCATCCACAGAAAACGGCGACAGGGCGCCTTGCCCCGGCGGGACGGATTGGGTATCTTTAGCGCCCTGCTGTCTGCGGTTGCGAACCGCCTCCCGCGACGGGCATCGGACTTCTCCCGAGACCGATCCCGCCGCAAGGTGCAAGTTTCAGGGCTTGCTTCCCATCGGGAACGGCCATGCACCTGGGATCGCAATCGGGCGTGGCGCCATCGGCGCCGGTTCCGGAGTCATCCGGGTTGCCGGTTTCGAAACCGCCGCGCGCTTTTGGACTGCAGGCTTTTTCTTGACTGCTTTTTTCCTAGCCGGCTTTCGAGCCGGCTTTTTTTTGCCTGCAGTCGCGCGCCTGGTTTTCTTCGCCGCGCCCTTTCGCGCCGCCGTCTTGCGGCTCGAAGACTTCCGGGCCGCAGCCTTGCGCACGACTTTCTTCTTCAGCACTTTTTTCTTGGCCGCCTTTTTCCCGGCCACCTTCTTCTTTGCCGCCTTCTTCTTAGCCTTCGCCATAGAAACCTCCATCAAGTCCGTCCCAGCTGCGCGGTCCCGTTCGGAACCCCGTGCCGATCAACGCGCATCCTGCCGCGCGCCCCTCCACACCACCCCAGCCTTCAACCGCCTAGTGCAAAGCCGCCCCCGCCTTGTTCGCCAGGTCGCGGTACAACAGATCGGGATCGACGCGAATGCCGCCGCTCCAGGTCAGTACATTCGATACGGGGTCAAAGGCCACCCGGCGGAACAGCGCCGCGTCGGACAGGACCTCGAGCGCGGTGCCGCCGACGAGGTCACCAAGATAGACGTGCCCCTCTAGTCCGTCATCGAAACGCAGCCAGAGCGTGCAGTTTTCCTCTGCGCGCAGTTCGGTGACCGTGTGCAGGTGGGGCCTGCGGCTGCGGTAACGCCGGAACTTCAGACTGAGTGCCAAGGATTCACCCCTTCATCGAGTTGAACAGCGGAATGGAAACGAAACCGGCGGCGCCGCACTGCGTGACAATCCGCAGTGCTTTGCGCCGCCGGCCGGGTTGCTGCATCAGCACAGAACCCGTTTTCGGACGGAATCGGTACGCTCAATCGCATGTCCGGTGCATGTCTCCGCAGGTTTGCATGGATGGCAAGCTCAGTCCCAGGAGAGGGCGCCGCCGGTCTGGTACTCGATGACCCGGGTTTCGAAGAAATTCCGCTCCTTCTTCAGGTCGATCATTTCCGCCATCCACGGGAAGGGGTTCGTTGCGCCCTCGAACATCGGGTCGAGTCCGATCTGCTGGGCACGGCGGTTGGCGATGAAGCGCAGGTATTCCTTGAACATCGCGGCGTTCAGGCCGAGCACGCCTCGCGGCATGGTGTCCTCGGCATAGCGGTACTCCAGCTCGACTCCCTTGTGGAAAAGTTCGCGCAGCTCCTCGCGGAACTCGGCGGTCCACAGGTGCGGATTTTCCATCTTGATCGTGTTGATCAGGTCGATGCCGAAATTGCAGTGCATCGACTCGTCGCGCAGGATGTACTGGTACTGCTCGGCGGC
>CAYSQJ010000009.1:0-109342 GCA_964433345.1 uncultured Bordetella sp. | reverse complement strand
ACCCGATTTTGGTCCACAAGGTGGTCTCGATCGCCGACGGGCTGAAGTTTCCGGTGTTGTTGTGCACCCCTGACGAAGCCTCGGGCTGCCACGACCAGATCCAGGCGGTGCTCGATGGTGCGGCGCTGCCGCTGAAGGTGGTCGATCATGTCACCAGCTTGGGCGTGATGCTCACGCTGGTTGGGGCAGGATACGGGATCGGCTTTGCGATTGCCTCGCAGGTGGAGGCGCTGAACCGGCCGGACATTGCGACACGGCCGCTAGCGGGCACGCCACCGATGCTCTCGACCTACCTGGTGCGCCGTGGGGGCGAGCCCTCCGAGCCGTTGAAGCGGTTCATCAGTCGAGTGAAACGCTTGAACGCCCCGACACCTGACGAGGGCGGGGCCTGAGCGATCCTTGTCGGCTGTTGTTGGTCGCGGGCAGACACCGATGGACGCCGCGCGTTGACTAGCGTGCGCCGCTGGTACAATATGTGGTCATTTCCTGTGGAGCTAACAGGAAAAACCCGTTATTAATCAATGGGTTGGTTGATTGGACTTGTTCCCTTCACCCGCTCCACCCCAGCTACAGCAGAGGGTCGACCGATGAAAATCCTCAAAATTGCCGCTCTTGTCATTGGTGCACTGGTGGTGCTGGCCGGAGGCGTGCTGGCCTATGTCGCCGCGACTTTCGATCCCAACGACTACAAGCCGCAGATCGTTGAACTGGTGCGTGAGCACAGCCAGCGCACGCTGAAACTCGAGGGCGACATCAAACTTGCATTCTGGCCCGGCATCGGTGCCGAGCTTGGCAAGCTGTCGCTGTCGGAGCGCAACAGCGAGCAGCTGTTCATGGCGGTCGATGGCGCGCGCTTTTCGCTGAAGCTGCTGCCGTTGTTGTCAAAGCAGCTGGTGGTCGACGAGGTGACGGTGCGCGGCGCGCGCATCAAGCTGTCGCGTGACCGCAAGGGCCGGCTGAATTTCGACGACCTGGCCGGCGGTGTCGCTGCCGGAGGTGGTGACAAGCCGCAGCAGCCGCAGAAACCTGCCGCCGGTGAGCCAGGCCGGCAATTCGCCTTCGACATCGACAGCGTGGTCATCGCCGACTCGATGCTGGAGTATCTTGATGAAGCCGCGGGCACGCGTTACGCGGTTTCGAAGCTGAACCTGCAGACCGGCCGCATCGCCAGCGGCGTGCCGGCTGATATCCGGCTGACACTGCTCGCTCAGGCTGACCGTCCGAAACTCGATGTGGCAGTGGACCTCAAAACCCGGCTGGCGCTTGATGCCGTACAGAAATCCGCCGCGCTGGAGCAGCTGGTGCTGGACATCCGCGGCAAGGCGGCGACGCTGGAGAACCTCGAGTTCAAACTGGAATTGCCCGCGGTCGCCGGCACACCGGAGTCATTCAAGGTGACCGCAGCGACGATCAATGCCGGCTTCAGGCAGGACGGCCGCGCGTTCAAGCTGCGCCTGGCCTCGCCGGTCAACGGCAACCTGCAGACGCAGCAGTTCAGTCTGCCGCAGCTGAAGGCGAGCCTCAGCGCGAGCGGAGCCGGACTGCCCGGACAGGGCATCAGCGCGGATCTGGCGGGTACGGCCAGCGCTGATCTTGCCAAACAGAATGCACGACTCGATGTCTCCGGCACGATGGCCGAAAGCAAACTGAAGGCTCGCTTCGGCATCGCCGGCTTCGGCCCATCGGCATACACATTCGACATCGACCTCGACCAGCTCGATGTTGACCGCCTGATGCCGGCGGCCACGCCGGCCGCCAAAGCGGGTGGCACCTCGCCGGCTGCGTCAGCCTCCGCTGCGCCGGCTGCCGCATCGGCACAGCCCTTCGACCTGTCGGCCCTGAAAACGCTGCGAGCCGATGGCAATGTCCGCATCGGCGCGCTGACGGCCGGCAATCTGAAATTGCAGAACCTGCGCGCAGGGCTCAAGGCAGCCGGTGGCCGGCTTGTCGTGAGTCCATTGAATGCGGGTCTGTATCAGGGCACGCTTGAGGGTTCGGCGACGGTTGATGCGGCATCGAAGGTTCCGGCGTTTGCGCTGAAGCAGACGCTTGCCGGCATCAGCCTGGCGCCCTTGCTGAAGGATCTTGCCAACAACGAGACCCTGGAGGGTCGCGGCACCATCACCGCGGACCTGAATACCCGCGGCGGTACGGCCGATGCGCTGAAGCGCGCGCTGGGCGGCACTGCCGCACTGCAGCTTGCCGATGGCGCCCTCAAGGGCATCGACATCGCCGGCGCGATACGCAGTGCGAAGGCGCGTCTCGGCGCGCTGAAGGGCGAGCAGACCCAGCAGGCGGATACGCGGCAGAAAACCGATTTTTCCGAGCTCACGGCGAGCTTCCGGATAAGCGATGGCGTGGCGCGCAACAATGACCTGTCGATGAAGTCGCCGCTGCTGCGGGTGGGCGGCGAGGGCGAGATCAACATCGGCGCGGACACCCTCAATTACCTGGTCAAGGCCAGCATCGTCGGTACCAGCAAAGGACAGGGCGGACGCGAGACCGAGGACCTGCGTGGCCTCACCATCCCGGTGCGCGTGTCCGGCCCGCTGAAGGCGCCGTCCTACCGGCTGGATTTCGGCGCGATGGTCACTGACACCGTGAAGCAGAAGGCGGAGGATACAATCAAGAAGCGGGTGCTCGACCGGCTGGCACCGCAACCGGGCGCCGGAACGGCCCCGGCGGAAGCTCCGAAAAGCGGCAGCAGCGCGCGTGATGCGCTGAAAGGCCTGCTTGGCCGCTGATGCCGCGGCCGGCGGTGCCGAAGACCGGGCCGCCGCGGATTTCGCGCCGGCGCTGATTGCCTGGCAGCAGCACCACGGCAGGCACGACCTGCCCTGGCAGAATACCGGCGATCCCTATGCGGTGTGGCTGTCGGAGATCATGCTGCAGCAGACGCAGGTGGCGACGGTCATTCCCTATTACCGGCGTTTCCTGCAACGTTTTCCGACGGTCGCGGCACTGGCTGCGGCCACGGAGGACGAGGTGCTCGCGTTGTGGAGCGGGCTCGGCTATTACTCGCGCGGGCGCAACCTGCATCGTGCCGCCGGGATCATCGTCGCCGAACATGGCGGGCGTTTTCCCGAAACACCTGATGCATTGATGGCGCTGCCGGGCATCGGCCGCTCGACAGCGGCGGCGATATTCGTGTTTGCTTTCGGCGGCCGCGCGGCCATCCTCGACGGCAATGTCAAGCGCGTGCTGGCGCGCCTGCGCGGCATCGAAGGCTATCCGGGTGATCCGGCGGTGGCGGCGCGGCTGTGGCGCGATGCCGAGATGCTGCTGCCGCAGAAAAACCTCGTGGCCTACACCCAGGGCTTGATGGATCTGGGTGCCACGGTGTGCACGCGCCGCAAGCCGCGCTGCAGCGATTGCCCGGCGAGTGCGCTTTGCGTGGCGCTGGCCACGGATCGGGTGTCGGCCTTGCCGGCCTCGAAGCCGCGCAAGACCCTGCCGCAGCGGCGCACGATGATGCTGGTGCTGCAGCGTGCCGGCGAAATCCTGCTCGAGAAGCGCCCGCCGGCGGGAATCTGGGGAGGGTTGTGGTGTTTTCCGGAGGAGGACGCCGATGCCGATCCGGTGGCGGCCTGCGCACGGCGCTATGGCGCGACAGTGACCCCCGGCACCATGCTGCCCGTCGTTGCGCACGGCTTCACCCATTTCAGGCTCGACATCCTGCCGCAGCCGGCCATCGTGAAAAGCTGGCCGCAACGCGCGGAGGAGCCGGGCTGCCTGTGGATTTCTCCCGAGGATGCGCTGCAGGCCGCCCTGCCGGCGCCGGTGCGCGGCATCGTCGAGCGCCTGATCGCGTGCGGCAAGACCGCATGAGGCGCAGGGTTGCCCGGCACGGGAATCCCGTGTTATCCCATTGCCATAACAAGACAGTATTGCGGGAATGGACATGAGTGAACCGGCTTCGAGCGAGTGGAAGGACATCAGCGCCTGGCGCAAGGCGCAGCGCGCGCAGTGGATCGACTGGCGTTGCGGAGTTTCCGCCGAACAGCGCGGGCAATGGGGGCAGCGGATGACCGAGCTGCTGGCCGCGGGCATACCGGTGCCCTCTGGCGCCGTGGTCGGTTTCTGCTGGCCTTTCAAGGCGGAGTTTGACGCGCGTTTCGCCGTTCGCCGCTGGCGCGAGGCAGGTGCGATCGCCGCACTGCCCGAGGTGGTTGCCAAGGCGCAGCCCTTGCGCTTCCGGCAATGGTGGCCGGGTGCACCGATGACCCGCGGGGTGTACGACATTCCGCTGCCGGACGGCACGCCCGAAGTGCTGCCCGATTTTGCGATCGTACCGATGAACGCCTGCGACAGCCGCGGCTATCGACTGGGTTACGGCGGCGGTTACTTCGATCGCACGCTGGCGGCACTGGAGCGGCGCGTGATCGCGATCGGCGTTACCTTCGAGGCCTGTCGCGTGCCGAGCATTTTTCCGCAGGCGCATGATCTGCCGATGGATCTGGTGGTCACCGAGGCGGGTATTCATGCGGCCGGCGGTGAAACACTGAAACGGCTTGATGCGGCAGCATCTGTGGCGCAGGTGCAGGCCCTGCTGAAAACACGCCGCCTGCCGCGGGTAGCGCCAGTGTAACTGTATAACTATTTGTTTTTATTGATATTTTCTATGATGCCGTGGCTCAGCAGCAGCGCATGCAGCCGGGCAAGCCGCTCAGTGGTGTCATCGATTTCGAGCAGTGCCTGTTTTTCGGATGGCGCGATCGGCAGGATTTCGGAGAGCCGGTAACTGACCCACAGCGCATCGTCGAGCTGTATCGGCCCCGGCACGCTGTCGGCACCGGCGCGCTCGATCGCCAGGCGCAGCACTTCCTGACAGGCGCGGTCGACGCTTTCCGGTCGCGTGGCTTCCGGCAGCAATTCGATGCGGCCGGTGATCAGGCCGTTTGTTCCCACCGAGGCGCCGAGGATGCGGAAGCGTTCGCCGCCGCGGGCAAGCACGGCGAAAAGATTGGGGTGCGGTACGTCCCACTGTTCGATGCGCGCGAGGCAGCCCACGGCATGCGGCGCCGCGGGTTCGCCGACTTCGCGGCCTTCCTTGATCAGGCATACACCGAAGGGTGTCGAGTCGCGCAGGCAGGCCTTGGTCATGTCGACGTAACGCTGCTCGAAAACTTTCAGCGGCAGCAGGCCGCCGGGAAACAGCACGGTGCCCAGCGGGAACAGCGGCAGTTCTCGGATGTCGCCGCTCATGTGCCGAGTTCGCGATGACGTGCGAGCGTGCGCCTGCACTCGCGGAAACGGCCGGCCAGGGTTTCGGCAAAGAACACCGAACGGTGGCGGCCGCCGGTGCAGCCGATGGCTACGGTCAGGTAACTGCGGTTGTCACGATCGAATGCCGGCAGCCAGTCGCCGACGAAGCGGTGGATGTCCTCGAGCATGCGCATCGCTTCCGGCGTGGCGCGGAGGAATCCGGCGACCGCTGCGTCGCATCCGGTCAGCGGCCGCAGCACGGGATCGTAGTGGGGGTTGGGCAGGCAGCGCACGTCGAACACGAAATCGGCATCCAGCGGTATGCCGTGCTTGAAGCCGAAGGATTCGAACAGCAGCGTCAGCCCCGAGGGCGGCAGCGCTGCGAATTCCCTGACCCAGTTGCGCAGGGTGTTGGCGGCGAGGTCGCTGGTGTCGATGCGGTGGGCGATTTCCGGTATGCCCTCGACCATGTCGCGCTCTCGCGCAATGCATTCCGGCAACGTCAGGCCGCCGGAGGACAGCGGGTGGCGGCGGCGGGTTTCCGAGAAGCGCTTGATCAGCGTGTCGGCCTTGGCCTCGAGAAACAGCACGCGCACGTCGATGCCTGCGGATTTCAGGTTTTCGACTTCCCGCGGCAGACCGGCGACGGCATCCCCCGTGCGTGAGTCAACCGTCAGCGCAACGCGGCTGTGCCCCCCGCCGCGCAGCGTGGCCACCAGCGCGCCGATCATCGCGACGGGCAGGTTGTCGACGCAGTAAAAGCCCGCATCCTCGAGCACGGCCAGCGCCACGCTCTTGCCCGATCCGGAAAGACCGGTGATCAGGATCAGCTGCATCGCCGGGTCCGCAGTCCGGGTCTCAGCCATCGGGGCGGTTCATCGCGCGTTCCTGGCGCTCGATGAATTCGCGCGTGCTGTCGATGCCGCGCATCTGCAGCACGTGGCTGCGCACGGCGGCCTCGGTCAGCACCGCCAGGTTGCGGCCTGCGGCGACCGGGATGGTGACCTTGCGGATCTCGACGCCCATCAGCGATTCCGTTCCGGGCTTAAGCGGCAGGCGTTCGAGGTAAGTCAGATCCGTGCCCTTGGGGCGTTCGAGATGGACGATCAGCTTGACGTTCTTGCGCGGGCGCAGCGCGGCTTCGCCGAAGATCGTGCGGATGTTGAGCACGCCGAGCCCGCGCACCTCGAGGAAGTCGCGCAGCATCGGCGGGCAGCGCCCCTCGATGCTCTCCGGGCCCAGCCGGTAGAGCTCGACGACATCGTCTGCGACAAGCCCGCTGCCACGGCTGATCAATTCCAGTCCGAGCTCGCTTTTGCCGACGCCGGAGTCACCGGTGAGCAGCACGCCCACGCCCAGCACGTCGAGGAACACGCCGTGAGTGGTCGCCGATTCCGCGAGCTCGCGGGCGAGCTGCGGCCGCATGATCCACATCAGCTCCACGCTGGGAATCGGCGACGAGAACAGCGGTGTCTGCGTTGATTCCGCGACCTCCATCAGCGCCGGCGGTACCGCGTTGCCGCCGGCGACGATGAAGCAGGCGAGTTCGCGGATGGCGGCCTTCGCGAGCATCGCCTTGCATTCCGCGGCACCCAGCCCGTTGAGGTAGTTGACCTCGGAGTCGCCGAGCACCTGGATCAGGTTGGGGTGGATGAAGTTGAGGTGTCCGACCAGGCCCTTGGAGGAGTCCTTGGTCAGTTCGCTGTCGATACCCTTGCCGGCACCGGCCTGGCCGGCGACCCAGGTCAGCTGGAGTTTTTCCCGGGTGTTTTCAAACAGCCGGGCTATGCTGACCTGCGGCATTGGGTTCCCATGCAGTGATCAGTTGCAGCATTTCCGCCGGCGTCGCGGCGCCGAGCAGCTGTTCGCGGAAGGGCTTGTCGCAGAACATCTGCGCGAGCTCGGACAGGATCTGCAGGTGCTCGTCGGTGGCGCGCTCAGGCACCAGCAGCACAAAAATCAGGTTGACGTTCTGTCCGTCCGGCGCGTCGAAGGGTATGGCATTGCTCACCCGGATCATCGCGCCGGCCGCGGCCTTCAGGCCCTTGATGCGGCCGTGCGGAATGGCGACGCCCTGGCCGAGGCCGGTGGATCCCAGTTTTTCCCGCGCGAATAGGCTGTCGAACACCGCATTGCGGCCGACGCTGCCCGTGTTTTCGAACATCAGGCCGGCCTGTTCGAAGACCCGCTTTTTGCTGGTCAGGTCGGCATCCAGCAGGATGTGGTTCTCGGGCAGCAGCTTGGCGATCAGGTTCATGGCGATTGGCGGCCGAAGCCGGCGATGTCAGGTTTACTCGGTTGCCTGGTGTTTCAGGGCGTCGCCGTCGTGGCGGTGCGAGAGGTGCTTTTCCTTGTGCTTGATGATCGCCCGGTCCAGCTTGTTGACCAGGTGGTCGATCGCCACGTACATGTCCTCCTCGCGCGCCTCGCAGAAAATGTCCTTGCCGCTGAGGTGGACCGTTGCCTCGACCTTGTGCTGGAGTTTCTCGACGGTCATGATCACGTTGATGTCGATGACATGATCGAAATGCGCGGTGATCTTTTCGAGCTTGTTCGCGACATGGTCGCGGATTGCAGGGGTGATTTGCAGGTGGTGGCCGGTGAGGTGAAGGTTCATGGCATGTCTCTTTCTGTCAAAGTGTCTTTCTGAGGTTTACGGGCAGGATCTGCATGGATTCCCGGTATTTCGCTATGGTGCGCCTCGCCACGACTATACCCTGCTGGCCGAGCAATTCCGATATCTGGCCGTCGCTGAGCGGGGACCGGGTGTCTTCGGCGCCGACCAGCTGCCTGATCAGGGCGCGGATCGCGGTGCTTGATGCCGAGCCGCCGGCTTCCGTGGCGACATGGCTGCCGAAAAAATACTTGAGTTCGAAGATGCCGCGCGGCGTGTGCATGAACTTCTGCGTGGTCACCCGGGACACCGTCGATTCGTGCAGGCCGAGGGTGTCGGCGATCTCGCGCAGCACCAGCGGCCGCATCGCGACCTCGCCGTGCTCGAGGAAATTGCGCTGCCGGTCGACGATGGCCTGCGAGACGCGGAGTATGGTGTCGAAGCGCTGCTGCACGTTCTTGATCAGCCACTTCGCCTCCTGCAGCTGGGCGGTGATCTGCTGCGAATTGCTGCCGCGGTTGCGCTGCAGGATGTCCGCATACAGGCGGTTCACCTTGAGCTTGGGCATGGCGCCGGGATTCAGCGAGGCGACCCAGACGCCCTTGACCTTGCGCACGATGACGTCGGGGATCACGAAGCGTGTTTCCTCGACGGCAAAGTCGCGGCCGGGGCGGGGGTTGAGGCTGAGAATCAGCTTCTGCACGCCGCGAAGGCAGCTGTCGTCGCACTTGAGCGTGCGTTTCAGCCGCGTGAAGTCGCGGGCCGCAAGCGCGTCGAGGTGATCGCCGACAATCTCCCTCGCCTGCACCCGGTACGGCGTGTCCGACGGCAGCGCGTCGAGCTGCAGCGTGAGGCATTCGGCGAGGCTGCGTGCACCGACGCCGGTGGGCTCCAGGTGCTGCAGGTGTTGCAGCGCGATCGACAGCTCCTCGGGCTCGACCTCGAGTTCTTCGGGCAGCATCGCGGCGATTTCCTCGAGCGATTGCGTCATGTAGCCGCCCTCGTCGAGGGAGTCGATCAGCAGTCCGACCAGCTGGCGGTCGCGTTCGGAGAGGTGGAGCAGAGCCAGCTGTCCGTTGAGGTGGGCGCGGAGGTTTGCGGGTTGCTCGGCAACCGGCGAGTAGTCCTCGTCTTCGCCGCTGCCGCCGCTGCCGAAGGAGGTACCGTCCTGCATGTCGAAGACGCTGCTGTCCTCCGCCGACGGTGCCGGCTCGGCTTCCTGCGCCGCCGTTTCGCCCGGCGTCATCTGCAGCGGAGCATCGTTCGGCGGAGGCGGGGTGTCCGGCGCGCCGTCTTCGCGCTCGAGCAGCGGATTGTCCTGCAGCAGCCGCTCGATCTCCTGGTTGAGCTCGAGCGTCGACAGCTGCAGCAGCCGGATCGACTGCTGCAGTTGCGGTGTCAAGGTAAGGTGCTGCGAGAGCCTGAGCTGTAAGGAATGTTTCATCGGGGTCCGGACAGGGGGAGCGCCTCCCGGGATCGCACGCGGCCGGTTGCGTGCGGCTGGCCATCTCAGAGGCGGAAATGCTCGCCGAGGTAGACTTTTCTTACACTCTCATTATAGACGATCTCGTCGGGCTTGCCGCAGGCAAGCACGGTGCCGTCGTTGATGATGTACGCCCTGTCGCAGATGCCCAGGGTTTCCCGGACATTGTGGTCGGTGATCAGCACGCCGATGCCACGCGCCTTCAGAAAGCCGATGATTTTCTGGATTTCGATGACGGCGATCGGATCCACGCCGGCAAAGGGCTCGTCGAGCAGGATGAAGCGCGGCTCGGTTGCCAGCGCGCGGGCGATTTCGACGCGGCGGCGTTCGCCGCCGGAAAGGCTGATGGCGGGATTGTTGCGCAGGTGGCCTACATGCAGGTCCTGGAGCAATGCGTCGAGGCGGGATTCGATGGCCTCGGCCGAGTCGTGGTACAGCTCGAGGATCGCGCGCACGTTGTCGGCCACCGACAGCCTGCGGAATATCGAGGCCTCCTGCGGCAGGTAGCTCAGTCCGAGGCGGGCGCGGCGGTGCATCGGCATGTGGGTGAGCCGCACCTCGTCCAGGTACAGCTCGCCGCCATCCATCGCGACCAGCCCCACCATCATGTAGAAGCAGGTGGTCTTGCCGGCGCCGTTGGGCCCGAGCAGTCCGACCACCTCGCCGCTGCGCACTTCCAGTGACACGTCCTTGACGACAGTCCGGGTGCGGTAACGCTTTTTGAGGCCCTCGGCCTTGAGCAGAAAGCCGTTCCCGGCGGACGCATCCCGGCTTGCAGCGGCGGGGGGCTGTTCCATGGAATCCACGGCGCGGTCAGCGGGGCGCGTTCAGCTCGCCGCGGGGCGAGGAGATCGTTGCTTCGGGTTTCAGCGGCACCGGCGGCTGGGGCACCGGCTTGGCTTTTGGCTTGGGCTGCAGCACCGCGCGCACGCGGCCGTCGGATGATTCCGATGCCGCCTTTGCGCCGCCGCCGATGACCTGGAAGAACTCGGTGTTGGCGTCGTACGAAATGTAGTTTCCGTGAACCTCGTCGCCGCCGGTTTTTTTCATCGATGCGCGGTTGAACATCTGCAGCTTGTCGGCGCGTCCGTCGTACTCGATGCGCTCCGCCCAGCCCTCGATGTATTCGTCGTAGCCTTCGCGCTTCTGCCGGAAGTAGGCAAGGTTGCCCCAGGTGATGCCGTTCTTGAATCCCTGGTTGTCCTGGTGGACTTCCATGCGGTCGCCGCGGATCACCAGCGTGCCCTGGGTCAGGACCACGCGCCCCTCAAAAGTCGAAATCTGTTTCGCGTCGTCGACTGTCACGCGATCCGCCTCGAGGTTGATCGGTTTTTCGCGATCAGCCTTTTCGGCGAAGGCGGGGCCGGCCAGCAGCAGGACCCCGAGAATCGCGCCCAGCGCAGCACGCGAAAAGTCAGCGGCGGTTCTGCGCACGGTCGGGATCATGGTAGGTGCCGCGGAAGTTCGACAGGAATTTGATGATGCGGGTTTCACTGTTCAATTCTAAGCCAATCGCGTGCGCAACGGTATTGGCGTCGGTGATGGTGACCGGGCGATCCGTGCGCGCGGTGTTTGCATCCGGAGTCACATGCAGAAAGCTGGTTTCCATGACCATTTCGCTATTTTCGCCATAGGCGGCACGCACTGCGCGCACGTCGGTTTCGAAGTAGACATGTTCGCCGCCGCTGGAGACGCGCGCGGTGCGCGAGGTGATGGACATCGGCGCGCGCGCCGACGCATGGCTGGTGAAGTGCGGTTCGACAAGGTGCGTGCTGTCGTCATGGGGGTAATGGGTCAGGCGCTGGGCGCGCAGGGTGTGCTTGATGTTGCCGCTGGCATCCATGCGGTGCGCCGTGACCTTGTCGACGATGTAGTCGGGATCCTGGCGCTGGTTTTCCACCGGCGCGATGTCCGGCTGCATGGCCTGGTTTAGCCAGAAGGTCAGGGCAGCGAGCACCGCCAGCAGCAGCAGCGGGAACAACCCGGAGAGTCGCGGCATGCCCCGCAGCATTTTCAGTCAGCCCCGCGTTCGAGAAAGCGCCGCGTCTGCACCGCCAGCGCGCCCTGCCGGTGCAGCAGCAGTTCGCAGAATTCCCGGACCGCGCCACGGCCGCCGCGCGTGCGGGTAACGTGGTGGGCGTGGCGTTTCAGCAGCGCCGGCGCGCCAGCGACGGTGACCGCGAAGCCGCACAGCCGGAAAGCGGGGAGGTCGACCAGATCATCGCCCATAAAGGCGCTGGCTTCGGACGGCAGGGCGAGCGCGGCAAGCAGTCCAGTGAATGCGGCCGCCTTGTCCTGCACGCCCTGCTGCAGGTGGCGGATGCCGAGGTCGGCCGCGCGCGCCGCCACCATCGGCGCCTTGCGGCTGGTGATGATGGCGACCTCGATGCCGGCATCCTGCAGCATGCGGATGCCCATGCCGTCGCGCACATCGAAGGTTTTCATCGCATCGCCGGTGTCGGCATAGTGCAGGCCGCCGTCGGTCAGCACGCCGTCGACGTCGAAGGCCGCGAGCCTGATGGGCGGCGGTGTGCGGGTGCCGGTCACGGGGTCAGGCGCAGGCGGCCGGTCAGACCACTTTGCCGCGGAACAGGTCATGGATGTTCAGCGCGCCCAGCAGCTTGCAGCTGTCATCGACGACCAGCAGCTGGTTGACCTTGCTGCGCTCCATGATCTCGACGGCCTCGGCGGCAAGGCGGTCGGGGCCGATGGTGCGCGGGTTGGCCGACATGATGTCGCGGATCGCTGTCTTGCGCAGGTCCTGGCCTTTTTCGATCGCGCGCCGCAGGTCGCCGTCGGTGAACACGCCCTGCACGACCTGCGCCCCGTCGACCACCGCGGTCATACCCATCCGGCCGCGGGACATTTCCAGCAAGGCATCGGTCAGCGTCGCCGTCGCATCGACGCGCGGCGCGTCGGTTCCGGAGCGCATCACGTCGCGGACCAGGGTCAGCAGCCTTCGGCCCAGTGATCCGCCGGGGTGCGAGCGGGCGAATTCGTCCTGGGTGAAGCCGCGCGCCCGCATCAGCGCAACGGCGATGGCGTCGCCCAGGGCCAGCGCCGCCGTGGTGCTGGCGGTCGGCGCCAGGTTCAGCGGACAGGCTTCCAGCGCGGCACCGGCATAAAGGTGCACATCGGCTTCCCGGCCCAGCGTCGAGGCGGCATTGCCGGTCAGCGCGATGAGTTTCGCGCCCTGTCGCTTGAGCACCGGAATGATCGTCAGCAACTCGGCGCTTTCACCGGAGTTGGACAGCGCGAGGAATGCGTCGTCGCGGGTGACCATGCCGAGGTCGCCGTGGCTTGCCTCGGCGGGATGCACGAAAAAAGCCGGTGTGCCGGTACTCGCCAGCGTGGACGCGATCTTGCGGGCGATGTGGCCCGATTTGCCGATGCCGCTGACGACCACCCGGCCGCGACACTGCAGGATGATGCGAATGGCCCGTTCAAAGGATTCGTCGACCTGCGGAATCAGGTCGGTGATGGCCCGGGCCTCTATGGCGAGCACCTCGCGGGCCGCCGCGATCGCGGTGCCGGCGCCGGTGCCGTCTTGCGGATTGCTCATGGCGAAATTATAGCAAGGACCCTGCCGTACCCTGGTCCGACACGGCTTGCAATTCGCGGGGGAAAAGGCAATATTCAGACGCCCTCCGTTCCCGGAAATCATGCAGGCTTCCCTCCAACCGGTCCTTGTGCTGCTCGCCGCCGCCGTGCTGGTGGTGGTCGTTTTCCGCACGCTGAAGCTGCCGCCCCTGCTCGGCTACCTGATCGTCGGGGTCATCATCGGCCCCCATGCCCTGGGCTGGATCAACACCACCGAAGAAGTGACGCACCTCGCGGAAATCGGCGTGGTGTTCCTGATGTTCAGCATCGGCCTGGAGTTCAGCCTGTCGCGGCTGCTGACCATGCGCCGCATCGTGTTCGGCCTCGGGGCATCGCAGGTGCTGGTGACTCTGTTGCTGGTACTGGGTGTGGCGCTGGCGGTGGGTGTCAGCTGGCAGGGGGGCATCATCCTCGGTGGTGCGCTGGCCATGTCCTCGACCGCCATCCTCGCCAAGCTGCTGGCCGAGCGCTTCGAGCTGAATTCGCCGCATGGCCGGCAGATCATCGGCATCCTGCTGTTCCAGGATCTCGCCGTGGTGCCGCTGCTGATCCTGATTCCGGCGCTGGGTGCGCCGGCCGAGGACCTCGCCGCCACCCTGGGACTGGCGGTGGCCAAGGCCGTCGTCGTGCTCTCGGTGCTGCTGGTGGTCGGACAGCGCGTGATGCGTGCCTGGTTCCATGTGGTTGCACGCCAGAAATCACCGGAGCTGTTTGTCCTCAACGTGCTGCTGGTGACCCTCGGCGTCGCCTATCTCACCGAACTGGCGGGGCTGTCGCTGGCGCTCGGCGCATTCGTCGCGGGCGTGCTGATTTCCGAGACCGAGTACCGCTACCAGGTCGAGGAGGACATCAAGCCTTTCCGGGACGTGCTGCTCGGCCTGTTCTTCGTGACTATCGGCATGCTGCTCGATGTGCGCGTCGTTGTCGAGAACGCCTGGGTTGCCGTGCTGCTGGTGACATTGGTGCTGGTGAAGACTGCGCTGATCTTCGGGCTGAGCCGGCTGTTCGGTGCGCCCGGCGGGGTCGCCCTGCGCGCCGGGCTTGCGCTGGGCGCCTGCGGCGAGTTCGGTTTCGTGCTGCTTGCCCATGCCGCGGGCAGCGGCCTGCTCGAGCAGGATGTGCTGCAGCCGGTGCTGGCGGCGATGGTGCTGTCGATGCTGATCGCGCCCTTCGTGATCGAGCGCAGCGAGATCATCGTGCGGCGCTGGAGCTCCAGTGAATGGATGAACCGCGCGATGCAGTTGCACAACATCGCGGTTCAGTCGATGGCCACCGAGGGCCATGTGCTGATCTGCGGCTACGGGCGCAGCGGGCAGAACCTCGCTCGCTTCCTCGACCGCGAAGGCGTGCCCTTCATTGCGCTCGACAATGATCCGCAGCGCATCCGCGAGGCCACCGCGGCCGGCGAGCGTGTCGTGTTCGGCGACGCTGCCCGCCGCGAAGTGCTGCTGGCTGCCGGCCTGGCACGGGCGCGGGTGCTCATCGTGACTTACGCGGACACCGCGTCGGCGCTGCACATCATTGCCCATGTCCAGGAGGCACGCCCCGGCCTGCTGGTGGTTGTGCGCACGATAGACGACAGCGACGTCCAGAAGCTGCGTGATGCCGGCGCCACCGAGGTGGTCGCCGACCTGATGGAGGCGAGCCTGATGCTGGCGTCGAGCACGCTGATGCTGGTCGGGGTGCCGCTGAACCGCGTGCTGCGGCGCATCCGCGAGACGCGGGAAAGCCGTTACGAACTGTTCCGAGGCTTTTTCCGCGGCATGACCGATGCCAGCGAGGGGGGCGACCAGTCACTGCAGCCGCGCCTGCATTCGGTGCTGGTGACCTCGGGCGCCAAGGCCATCGGCAAGCCCTTCAGCGAGATCAATCTATCCGGCTCGGGCGTCGAGGTGACCGCCCTGCGCCGCCGCAACGTGAAAACCGCGGCGCCCGCCCCGGACATTCGCATCGAGGAAGGCGATGTGATCGTGCTGATGGGCACTGAGGCCGCAGTGGCGGCTGCGGAGATGCGGCTGTTGCAGGGTTAGAGACTGTGGTTGCGGGTGCCGGGCAAAAAAAAGCCCGCTGTTGCGGGCTTTTTTGTCGATGCTTGTAGTTGTCAGAACAGCAGCGCACCGCCGCAGTTGGCGTTGGGATTGGCGGATTGCCAGGCGCCGGAAGTTGTGTTGTAGCACTCTTGCCCGGTGTTGACCGCGCCGCCGAAAGTCGAGAAGCGCAGCTGTCCGCCGGTACCCAGACCGTCATCCACCTTGCGATCCACTTCGGCCATGATGTCCGAAGGAATGTTGGCGCCGGTCTTGAGATTGTGGCGGTTGGCCGGGGCGGCGTCCTGGTACACGTTGTCAAAAATCAGCTGGATCAGCGAACCGTAGGGATTCGAGGGGGTATTGGCCGTAGTCGCGGCAGCCACTGCCGCGCCGGACACGTAACTGCCGGTGATGAAACCTGCCTTCGACAGATGCTCCCAGACATGCACGGCTTCCGAGCTGGTGCCGTCAGTGATGATCTGGCCGTTGCCGTTGCCACCGAAGCAGCCGCCACAACCGGGGATGTTGGCTTGTGCCGATGCCGTCAGGTAATCACCCGGCAGTGCACGGTAGCGGTCCAGGAAACCGAAGTAGGCAGCCTTGATGCCGTCCTGAGATGAAATGACGTTACGCACCCGGGCGCTGGTGATCAGTTCCTGGCCCTTCAGCACGCCACCCAGCAGCAGACCGATGATGACCAGCACGATCGCGATTTCAATCAGCGTAAAGCCTTGTTGTTGCTTCATTTTTTCTCTCCTCGCCACCTGTGGGCGGAAACTGTGCCTAAGCTTATGCAAGGTTTGTACCATCATGGTTTCGATCGATCAGCGTTCGTACCGTGGCCTGGAAAACGATGAACAAAGGCAAATATCATGTAAGTATTTGTTTTTATTAATATTTATAAAATTCATCTGATAGGGGTGCCAGAGAGCTCAAAAATCGGTCTGCCGCGTTCCCTACAAGAGTCCGACGATCACTGTCGGAAATTCGACGATGGCGGCGGTTTTTTACTCATTTCCAGCGCTTTCAGACGCCCGGTCAGAAAATGCAGTTCGGCAGGATCCTGTACCTCGTCATTGGCCAGCAGACCCCCGAGCAATATCCGCGCGCTTTCGGTCTCACCGAGGTCCTCGAGGATGAACACTTGCATCTGGCGCGCCCAACCCGAAGCGCTGCCGGCATGACGGGTGATATCCGCCGCATAGCGCAGCGCGAGTCCGGGATCGCGCAAACGGTGCTTGGCCATGATCGCGCAGTGCGCGAGCCAGCGCCAGCGCAGGTCCGGCGCTTCCAGGAAACGGGTATGCACGAAATCGCACATCGCGCGCTGCTTTGCGGGATCCGGCACCTGACCGTAGAGCTGCGAGGCCATCATCAGCGGATAACCGCTGCGATTGTCCAGGCGCAGCGCGGCCTCCAGCCAGGCCATTACCCGCGGGTAATCGAGATTGGTGAAGGGAAGGCTGATACCCGGCTGGTTGTCGAAGGCCTGCAGATAAAGCAGCAGCATTTGCGCTGCCGCAACCGGTTCACCAAAGCTTGCCGTGCGCAGCACGCCTGCCTGGGGTGCAGGCGGCAGATCGGCGGCGCGGGCCTCGGGTTGCGGGCCCTGCGCATGCCACCACAGCTGCGCGGCCAGTGCCGCGGCCAGCAGCCAGACTATGCCGCGCGGCACCGCGCCCAGGCTGCGTTCTTCAATGGCGCCGATAACGGGCAATCACAAGCTCCGGCGGTAGAAGTCGAACAGCGCCGCCGCAGTCAACAGGGTGACGTAGATTGCGCCCTGGATGACGAGCGTGGCCACGAGGGTGGCTCCGCCGGAGGGTCCATCGACCAGCCAGGCGGTCTGGGTCCAGCCATCCAGCGCCGGCAGCAGGAAAGCGAGGCCATCGACCAGGGCACTGGTGACCTGCTGCGACAGCGTTTCCCCGCCGGCTACGGGATGCGCGCTCATCAGGCGCATGGCAGTAATGCTCCGGGCCAGCAGGTAGAACGCAGCGACGAAACCCGCGGCGGGCAGCAGCTGGCTGAAGGTGACGATGCAGAACAGGGCGAGGGCGACGACGATCGCGAGTTCGATGGCCAGCGAGACCGTCCACAGCAGCACCGCAGCTGCGGGTGCGAGCAGCCACAGCGGCAGCGACAACAGGATCGCGATCCCGGCTGCGGTCAGCACGAAGCCGCAGAGCTTGCCCCAGATATAATGGCTGCGCGGCAGGTCGAGCGCGAGCAGAACCTCGAGCCCCTTGTCGTTGAATTCCCGGGAGATGCTGGCGAGCACGTAAAGACCGGCGATGAACACCGCGCAGAGCCGCGCAGCGGCGGCATAGAAACCGGTCTGGAAGCGCGCGCTTTCGGTGACCGCGAGTTCGCGCACGAACAGGCTGGCGCCGAGCAGCACGCACAGCGTCAGCAGCGTGGTGGCCGGAACGCGGGTGCGCAGTGCTTCGAGCGCGGTGTATCGGCCGATGGTGGTGATGTGCACGGTTGCGGAGCTTTGTTGTCGATGGACAGTATAGCGAAGAGCACCTGACGGAATGAAACACCTGATGCGCCGACACGATGCCTGAAAAAGAATCGCCCGATCTGCCGTCCTCGCCGGCGCGGCCCCCGCCTGCGGAAGCCGTGCCGGCCGTCACCGGCCGCAATCTGAATTTCCTGCTGGCCGCGATGCTGCTGACCCTGCACGGCGCGATCGCCTGGGGCGGTGGCGAGTGGTGGCAGCGCGGCCTGTTGCTTGCGCATTTCGGCCTGTTCCTGATCTGGCAGCCGGTGTGGCGCGGCGAGCGCCAGATTCCGATGCCGCTGGCGCTGCTGGTGCTGTGTATCGGCGCATTCTTTGCCGTGGCCGGCAACTGGTGGCTGGTCGGCACCTGGATCGCCGTGCTGTTCGGACTCATCGGCGGCGGCGTGCCCGGCACCGTGGGCCGCCGCGAGCGGCTGGTGGCGATACTGGGTGCCGTGTACCTGGTGGCGATGCTGCTGATGTGGGTGGTGCCCCAGCTGTTCACCCGCTACGCGGTGTCGCAGGAGGTGGCGGGCATGCTGCGCTACGGCCTGCCGCTGCTTCCCCTGATCATTCTTGCAATGCCGGGAGGAGAGCGCCGGCGTGGTGACCCGGTCATCGTCGACCTGTTCTACAGCGTGATGCTGTTCCTGCTGGTGGTGGCCCTGGCACTGGGCAGTTTCGTGATCCAGGAGGTCACCCAGGGACAGTACCTGCTCGGGCTGATGCAGGCGCTGATGGTGATTGCAGTGCTGCTCGCCGGTCTGTCCTGGCTGTGGAATCCGCGCGCGGGCTTCGGCGGCATCGGGACCTTGCTGTCCCGCTACCTGCTCGGACTTGGATTGCCCTTCGAACTGCGCATGCGGCAGCTGGCGGAACTTGCGCAGACGGAATCCCGGCCCGAGCAGTTCCTGCGCGGCGCGCTGATCCGGATGCTTGAACTGCCCTGGGTTACCGGCTATGGCTGGCGCTCGGCGCAATCCGAGGGCTCGGTCGGCCATGCCGCGGAACATGCCGAGCATTATGAGACCGGCGGAATCCTGTTCACCTTGCATGCCCCGCGGCCGTTTTCGCCGGCAGTGCTGCTCCACCTCAAGTTGCTGATGCAGATGATCGGCCACTTCCACGAGGCACTGCGCCGGGAGCAGCTGCGTCAGCAGTCGGCCTATACCCAGGCCATTTACGAAACCGGGGCGCGGCTGACCCACGACGTCAAGAACCTGCTGCAGTCTTTGCGCTCGATTTGCGCGGCAGCGGAAATGCGCGGCGTCGACGATAGCCAGGCCTTTCGCGCGCTGGTGCAGCGCCAACTGCCGCAGATTACCCAGCGCCTCGGGGCAACGCTGGAGAAGCTGAAGTCTCCCGGCCTCATCGAGGTGAAGGATGTCGACGCGGCAATCTGGTGGCAGGGGCTGCAGGCGCGCTACGCGGGACGCAACATCGTGTTCCTGAAACAGAGCCTGCGCGAAGGCGAACGCCTGCCCGCGGAACTCTTCGACAGCATCGCCGATACCCTGATCGAAAACGCCCTCTACAAAATGAGGCCGGGTGAGCCGCTGCGCGTCAGCGCCGAGTTGTCATCCGGACCACGCCTCAGCGTCTGCGACGACGGAGCGCCGGTGCCGCCGGAAATCGCCCGCGAGATACTCGCGGCGCCGGTGCCCTCGGAGAACGGTCTCGGCGTGGGGCTGTTCCAGGCTGCGAAGTTTGCCGAGCAGTCGGGTTACGTGCTGGTGTTGGCGGAAAACAGGCCGGGGCGGGTGTGTTTTGAGCTTAGACCCTTGGGCTGATGTCGCTACGGCAGCTTTCCAGCGGCAACCATGCGGTTGATTAGTGTGTAACGTGGTACCCAAGCGATGATATCGTCGAATTCACCGCCAGTGCCGGTGGCATTCGGAGCCTGGATAACACGACTCACAAAACTGGTGGTTCCGGTGGCGTTGGTGTTTTCATCAGTGTTGCTCGCAGGCCAGTCGGACGGTAGCGCCTGTGCTACCCCGTCTGCGTTGACGGAACCATAACCATTTTTTCCATGTGAAATTACGACAGCAGGCACGGTGTTTGCATTGGTGAGATTGGTAATGACTCCAGCGGAATTTCTTGTTTGGATGGTGATATCAGGCGCTGAAGTAAAACTGAAGAGTGGCGAAGCGCTAGCCGCGAAGGATGGCGTCACGCTGTAACGATATAGATGATTCCATGCATCAGAACGTGGAACTCCCAGGGTTTGCCAGGGAATATAGCCTTGTCTTTTGCCGCCCGTGCATAAGCCGCCGGTTCGATCCTCCTGCCCATTCGTTGCCGAGATTGCCGGGCAAGGCAAGTTGCCGTTAGAAACCGCGTAGCCTATGAGTGCCTCAGTAATCTCATCAAGGGCTTTTTGGGTGCTACTGATTTGCCGTTGTTCGACCTGAGTGCCGAGTGGGATCAGGATGCTGCCAAGAAGTAGCACAATGATAAAAAGTACTACTGCAACTTCAATAAGCGAAAAGCCGCGGCCGCTTGCCAAACGGTTTCCGCGATTGATTGGATGATTAATGCCGGAGATAGACATCATTGCAAGAATAGCAGGGTGTCATTGAATGTTGTGGTAGGTGCTTGTTGGCCGTAAATGTTTGATGTTCCTGTGTTATTGCCGTTTTCATCTTCAAGGTAATTTGCAGAATTCTGTTTGTTTGCCAGCGATGATCGGGGCTGGCCGCCCGAGACTGCGGCCAGTCTTTTGCCGGCTACGATCACAACAAAGCGCTTGTTGTCGAGAGTCGTTGCTGTTGGAGGGCTGACAGCCAAGCAATCGTAGTCTCCAGATATACCATTGCAGGTCGTAGGTGCTGGTACCGTGACATATGTCGGAGTCCACTGCGCCGAGACGTTGGGTTTGTATGCGTCTGCGACACCGTAGAAAACCTGTTCCTTCCAATTTGTCCACCAAGATCCGGTTGTTATGTTACAGGGGGGGGATATCGAAGTGTCAGGCCAATAGTTGCTCATGCAGGTGTTGGGTGAAAACGGTGAGAAAGCACATATGGCATTCACCAAGACTGCTAATAGATTGCTTGGTGCGATCAATCCAAGAATTGACTGAGCAAATGAATCTGGCATGCGACCGAATCGCTCGTTCTGTACGCTACTGTAATCTCCAGAGGCCGATTCAACTACAGAGGCTGCCCAAGGGTAACGGCCATAGGAGGCAGCCCCATATCCGGCGACGCAGTTATAAGCCTCCTTTGCTACTCGGCTTTCTAAGTGAGGCATCAGATCTTCATAGGTGATGGTGATCAACCGGTCGTTTACGATAACGTTTCCGGCTGAGTCCTTGACGATGCCATTGATGAAGCCGTCTGCGTTGCTGCCATCAATGAATCCTGCGTTATCCTCGGTAGAGGAGGTGGCTCCGGCTACGGTGAGTACTGGCGGACCGGCTACATCAAGATAGTTAACCGGATTGCATTTGGCTACGCTTATCGAGGGAGCGTTACAAACACCAGTGGCTGTGCAAGTGCCTCCGTTACAGCTACGATCTTGCGGCGTGGCTGCGCCCAGCCTTTGCAGGACAGCGCCGGGGGCAAATATGACGGCGATAACTCCGCTCGGAGTGTAAGGATCCGGATTTGATCCGTCGTGGATCAGAGTGCCAGTATTATTCCGGATAGTAATTGTGCCGCGGGCATCACTGTTTAGACACCCGGTGTCACCCGGCGATGTGCATGTGGTGCGGTTGTTGTATTTGAAATTGTTGGAAACTGCATACCACAGCCTTTCTCCGTCGCCATCTCGCAAATCAGGCAGTCCGAGGGATTTCCATGGTAGTCGGCCAATGCGTAGCGTCTGTCCTGTAGTTCCCGAAGCGTTGCCGCAGGAGGTGCCTATTTGACCGCTGTCATTAGTGTCTGGGCATGGAAGATCCCCCAGGCGTGCGCTACCGCTGGCAAGATTGACTCCTACGGCGTACCCAATCAGCGCCGCTTTGGCTTGCGCCAATGCAGCAGCGGTTACCTTGTCCCTTTCAATAGCAGAGGTGGCAGGGCTGACAAAAACATAAAACGCCGTGCCGGCACCAAGAACCAGCAACAACAGCAGCACGAGCAGAGCTTGCCCGCGCTGAAATTTTAAAATACTGTTTAAAATGAAATACTTATTATGATTTAACACAGTAGACCGATTAACGGGCTGAAATTTCCCTCTGCTCGTCAGCCCGTGGTTTGGTGTTGACGCTTGGCTCAAACGTTGCGGGTGTCGGCTTTTCACTCCTACTCTTCGCAGCTTTTTTTAGCGCGTTCACTAGTTCAGGAGGCAAGTCTTTGGATGAAATCTCCGGCGACTGCTTTAGCTCAGCGCGTTCCTGAGATTTGGTTTCTTCCGAGGACGGTCTTTTCATTGTGAATGACTCGTCAACTTTCCCCGACAGCAAGGTCGCGCTCTGCCCGACCTTGAGTTCCACCTTTCCGCTGTTTCCTGCGGGGTTCTGCAGCACGATCCGGCCATCGCGGCTCACGGTGCCGGTCACCGCCTGGCCGCTGCGCAGTTCGGCCGCCGACATCGGCTGGTTGTTCATCCAGATCGTGGTTTTGCCGTCGCTGCGGCGGATGATGCCGTTGTAGGTTACGGTTTCCGGGATTGGTTCGTCGCGGACCTGGGATGCGACGGCCTTCTGCGTGCGCAGCTGGTCGAGCTGCGCGCGCTGCTCGGGGGTATAGAACAGGCGGCCCGCGAGTTCCGCCGCATGGGCCGCCGGCAGGGCCGCGATCAGCAGCGTCAGCAGCAGCGCTTTCATGGCCGTACTCCCTGCGTCGCATCCGGAGTCGCGGTGATCCAGGCAAGTTCGCAGTTCGCTGCGATATTCGGCTGGTAACGCAGCGTGGTGCCGGTATCGGTGCGCCGCAGCGTGCACTGGTCGAGGTGAAACAGGCCCGCGCCCTGTTCGCGCAGGGCATCGAAAAACCGGAGCAGGTCGCCCTCGTGCAGCAGCCGGAAGTCGAGTTTCATGCGCGACTGTTTCAGCGCAATCGAACCCGGAGCGAGTTCTGCGGCATGGGCATAGGGCTGCTGGGCGCCGATCTCGTAGCTGACACCGAACAGGTCGGTGCGGGCGTTCGCGTTGCGCATGGCGTCGATCCAGTTGATCCGCTGTTCCTCGCCGATGAAGCCGGCGTTCTCCAGCTGCCGGTACTTGCCGACATACTGGATGATGATGGACTTCTCATCACCGGATCGCTGCATCCGGGTCTGTGCCTCGCGCAACTGGGCCTGTGCGCGGACGAGTGCGTTTTGCGACTGCTGGCGCAGCAGGTCGGTGTAGTAGATCGCGCCGGATGCCGCAGCGATCACCACCAGCAGCAGGATCAGTGGCACGCGCAGTGCCTTGAGTTCTTCGGCGTTCATGAGGGCTGCTTCAATGTCACCACGATCCGGAAGTCGGCGCTGCCGCCCTGCGCCGGCGTCTCCGCGGTGTTGCCGGACAGAGCGAGCGTCGGATTGACATTGAGTGGGAGCTGGACGACGCGCACGCTCTCGACGACAGGGTCGGCGCGCAGACGCTCGGCCAGTGCATTGATCGACAGGATGGCCTGGCGGAAATCGCCCCTGAAGTCGCGGACTTGCCCCGCCAGCAGCCCGCTGTGCCGGCGTACCGCGGGCGCCGGCCCGGCAGGCGCCGCGCCCTGGCGCGGCGCGGTGGCTGCTGCGCCCGGCTGTCCACCGGCCTCGAACTCGCCGGTACGGTACTGCCAGCCCAGTTCAGTAAGTACGATTTCGGGGCTCGGTGCCAGCGCACGGGCTATGACCTGCATCAACGGCTCCGGCGTGGTCGCGGTGGTGCGCAGCCTTTCGGCGAGTTCTGTTGCCCGCTTGAGGTTGTCGGCCGAGGTCGGCGCCGCGGGAAACTGCAGCGTGGCCGTCTGGTATTCGGCGTTGACCCCGGCAGTGCGGCGGACCGCGTCGTCGATCCGGTCCTGTGTCGAAAACTGCTGCCAGAGGTTGGCACCCGACCAGGCGAGGCCGATGCAGGCCGCGGCGGCGCTGGCCGCGAACAACTGGTAGCGTGCACGGTAGCGGCGATAACCCGCGGTGACCGCCGGCGCGGCGAGGTTGTTGTCCGGCGTACGGCTGCCCAGCAGCTGCAGGTAGATGGTTGCCGGCGAGATGTCGATCAGCTGGGGATCGAGCCGCAGCCGCTTCGCGATTTCGGCGCGCCCGATGGTGCTGCACTGCAGGCTGGGGTTTTCCTCGGTGATCTGGCGCGCGATGTCATCAAGCTGGTCGTTGTGGTCGAGGAAAACGACGCTGACCTGCTCGTCGAGGGTCGCTGCGCGCAGCGCATGCAGGTAGAGCCGGGTATTCGAAATCTCGTCGATGAGGGCGCGGCTCTGCACGGCAGCGCCGGCATCGTTGCGGCTCAGGCGGCTGAGGCGGAATGCGCCCTCGCGGAAAAAGGTCAAGCGGGTGCCGGTCGGGTGGATGGCGACCAGCAGCAGGTTGTGGGGCTTGCTGCCGAGTATCGGCAGGATGCCGGAGGTCACCACCGGCAGCAGGAAAATGCCGCCGACCGGCAATTCGTGCTCGACCAGCACGTTGAGCCAGGGCGCGACGATGTCGGGATTGGTCAGTGCCGAAAACAGGAAGCGGTCGTCGCGCCGCTTGCTGTTGTCGCGGCCGATCAGCGAAGCCGCGCAGTACGGCGAGTTGCGGTAATACTGCCGCAGCTTGCGCTCGACCATCTGCGCGCGGTCGGAGCCCGATGCATGGGGCAGCGTTTCGAGCCGGTAGTCCTCCTCGACCGCGTCGACGATGATGAAGGCGGGGATCTTGCCGCTGTCGGCGACGTAGTCGCGGAATTCTCCTGCACCCGATTCATCGGGGTCGAAAACCCTGCAATCCTCGAGGCGGCCGCCACGCCAGCGTGCCGCCGTCGTGCGGTTTGCCGAGATGCAGATCAGGAGTTTGCTGGCCATGTCGGGGAGGGGCCGCGGCTAAAATTGCAGCTTGCCGAGAATATCATAGACGGGTCCGAGCACTGCCCAGATCACGAAGGCGATCATGCCGCCGAGGATCAGGGTCAGCGCCGGGCCGAGCATTTTCATGCCCTTGTCCACCGAATCCTTGACATCGCGGTTGTAGAAGTAGGTGACGTTGCCCAGCGCCACGTCGAGCGCGCCGGTGCTCTCGCCCACCCGCAGCATGCGGATCACCAGCGGCGGAAACAGGCCGAGGTTATTGAAGGATTCGGTCATGCCGTCACCCGCAGCGATCTGCTGCACGGCGCGGTTGAGTCCGTCGGCCACCACGCGGTTGCCGACGACGTCCTCGCTGATGCGTATCGCATCGAGCACGGTGATGCCCGAGCGGTACATCAGCCCGAAAACGTTGGCGAAGCGGGAAAGGATGATTTTCTGCAGGATCGGCCCCACCACCGGCAGCCGCAGCTTCGCGTAGTCCCACATGTAGGCGGCCTTGCCGGAGCGGCGCACGGTCACCATCAGCGCGATGATCGCGGCGATCGGGGCAACCAGGATCGGCAGCCAGAAATCCCTGGCGAAACCGGAAACCGCGAGCAGGGCGCGGGTCTGCGCCGGCAGCTCCATACCCATCGACTTGAAGAGCTGGGCAATCTGCGGTACCAGGAATATCAGCAGTGCCGCCATCACGCCCAGCACCACCACCAGCGTCAGCGCCGGGTACATCAGCAGGCGCCGTGTCTGCGAGATCAGCTCGTCCTGCCAGCGGATGGTATCGGCGAGGTTCTTGAACACTTCCGGCAACTGGCCCGACTGCTCGCCGGCGCGGATCAGGCTGACGAAGACCTTGTCGAACACGTCGGGGTGCGAGGCCATGCACTGCGACAGCACGTTGCCGGCTTCCATGTCCTCGGTCATCACCGTCAGCACTTCGCGGAAGCGCGGGGTGTCTATGGTGTCGCGCATGTCGCGCAGGCCGTCGATGATCGGGATCCCGGAGCGCACCATCTGTTCCATGTCGAAACAGAAGTTGACCAGGTCCTGGCGGGTGATGCTGCCGCCGGCGGCGATCGAACTGCGGCGGTCCACCTGTTTGCAGGTGATCAGGTCGAGTCCCATGCGGCGCAGCCGCAGTTCGAGGTCTACCTCGTTGACGGCGTCGAGGCCGCCGCGGGCCGGCTGGCCGGTCTTGTCGATCGCCTTGTATTCGAATGAGGGCACGGACGGCTTGGCGGCTCTGGCGCGTTACTGGCGCAGCCTGCCGGTCAGGTCCACCGAGCGCGCGACTTCGGCGAGGCTGGTGCTGCCGTCGATGACGCGGGCAATGCCTTCCTCGGCCAGCGCGCGGAAACCTTTGAGGGCGGCCTCGGCGCGCAGCTCCTTCGCAGTGGCGCGGCGTGCGACCAGTTCGTCCATGTCCCCGTCCATCACCAGCAGCTCCATGATCGGCGTGCGCCCGCGGTAGCCCTTGTTCGCGCAGTGCTTGCAGCCGATGGGGCGGTAGAGGAATGACGCGGAATCGGCCGCGGTGCCGAGCAGCGCGCGTTCTTCCTGCGACGGCGCATAGGCTTCCTTGCAATGTGTGCACAGCATGCGCACCAGGCGCTGCGCGATGACGCCGATGATATTGCCCGCCATGATGTCGGGCTGGATGCCGATGTCGAGCAGGCGCGGGAAGGCGCCCAGCGCAGAATTGGTGTGCAGCGTGGTGAACACCTGGTGGCCGGTCATCGCCGCGCGGAAGGCCATTTCGGCGGTCTCCTTGTCGCGCACCTCGCCGACCAGGATGATGTCCGGGTCCTGGCGCATGATCGAGCGGATGCCGTTGGCGAAGTCCATGCGGGCAACCTCGTTGACGGAGGTCTGGCGCATCAGCGTCAGCGGGTATTCGACCGGGTCCTCGAGGGTCATGATGTTGACGGTTTCGTCGTTGACCTGGGCGAGCAGCGAATAGAGGGTCGTCGTCTTGCCGCTGCCGGTGGGTCCGGTGACGATCAGGATGCCTTCCGGGCGCGCCAGCATCAGCTCGAGCTTGTTCATGGTCTCGGCCGGCAGGTTCATGCGGTCGAGGTTGACGATGGACTTCTCGCGGTCGAGCACGCGCAGCACGATGTTCTCGCCGTAGATGGTCGGCTGGGTCGACACGCGGAAGTCGACAGGCCTGCCGTTCAGCGTCAGCGACAGCCGGCCGTCCTGCGGCGCGCGGGTCTCGGCGATGTTCATCTCGCTGACCACCTTCACCCGCACCGTGATGCCCGGCATGTAGGTCTTGTGCAGGCTGCGCACCGTTTCCAGCACCCCGTCGATACGGTAGCGGATGCGCATGAAGGCGTATTCGGGCTCGAAGTGGATGTCCGAGGCGCCGCGTTTGACGGCGTCGACCAGGATCGCGTTCACCAGGCGCACCATCGGCTGGGTGTACTCGTCATCGCCGACCGCCAGGCTTTCGTAGTCGATCTCGCCGGTCTCGATCTCGGTCAGGATGCCGTCGACCGACAGCTCGTGTCCGTAGAACTGGTCGATGTAGTCGCCGAGCTGCGCTTCCGCGGCGAGCTGGGTCTTGAGCTCGACCTGCGGGCCGAGCATTGCGCGCAGCTGGTCGAGCGCGACGACGTTGAAAATTTCGGTTGTCGCGACGGTCAGCACCTGCTCGACCGGATCGTAGGCGATCGGCAATACGTGATTGCGCCGCGCGAATTCCTCCGGCACCAGGCCCAGGGCCTCCGGGTCGGCGACGACCTGCGCAAGGTCGATGGACTCCTGGCCGACGGTCCGCGCCATGATGTCGCGGATCGCGGTTTCGGTGACGAAGCCGAGGCGGACCAGCAGGCGGCCAATGGGGATGTTGCTGTTGCGCTGCTCGGCGAGCACGATCGCCAGCTGATCCTTGGTGATCAGCCCCTGCTGAACCAGCAGTTCACCCAGCCGCAGTTTTTTTCGTTGTTCGGCCATCAGCCCCGAAGCCGTTTATTGCTGCGCGGCAAGCTGGCGGATGCGATCCTGGGCCTGTGCCAGGTTGAATCCGGCGCGTCCCCGGGCCTGCGCCTGGTCGACGGCCTGCCGGTAGAAATTGACAGCCAGCCTGGGCTGTCCGATGTGTTCAAGGCTCACGGCCAGATTGTAGGTGTAATCCGGGTTGCCCGCTTCAAGCTGATGGGCCTGGAAATAGGCCTGCTGGGCTTCGGACCAGCGTGCCTGGTCGCCGTAGAGATTGCCCAGCGTGAAATAAAGGGGTGCCGAGGCGTCGCGCGCAATCAGCTGCTTGAGCCGGGACTCGGAGGCCAGGGGATCGGCGCGACCCATGATGCCGATCAGCCCGGTCTGCGCATAGGCATTGCGCGGTTCGAGGTCGAGCACGTTCATGTAGAGGCGGCTGGCCTCCTCGGCCCGGCTTTCCTGCTGCGCGATGGCGGCCAGTCCGAGCAGGGCATTGATGTTGCGCGGGTCGCTGCGGTTGACATCGCTGTAGAGCTGGCGCGCGGCATCGGTTTTGCCCGACTGCAGCGCGGCATAAGCCTGCACCAGGCGGTTGTCGATTTGCGGTTCCGCGGAGCCGCTGCTGATCTGGATGCGGTTGGCGGGCGGCTCGGCCGGCCGTGCTGCAGCAGTGGTCGCCGGTGCAGCCGGCGCCGGACGAGGGCTCGGTGCTTCGACCTCGCCGCGGGGGGGTGTGGCTGCGGCAGTTTCGGCGGGCGATGCGGGCGCGACCACGGAAGAGGTCGCAACCGGCGCCTGCGGCACGGGCTGCGGTTTCTGGGCCAGAGGGGCGGGCATTTGTGGAGCCTGCGGGGGCTTGCGGATGAACAGCCCCGGATTGGTGATCTGCAGGTAGACATACACCGCGAAGCCGAGGGCAATGAGTCCGGCGACAAGTCCGAGGGCCATCACCGGGCTGAGACGGAAGCGGCTGGCCGCAGGGGCCGCGGCGGGTCGTGCCGTGGCCTGGATGACGGTGGCGGCGCGAGCCTGGTTGCGCTCGGCACGGACCTGGGCAGCGGACTGGGTAGCCGACCTGGGTTGCGGCTTCGGTGGCTCCTCCGGCGGCGGCGCCGGGGCGTCGGCCTGCAGCGGTTCCAGCGACAGTTCCAGCGGCGGCGTCTTTGCTGCGGCCGCGGGCTGCGCGGCAGGCTTGTCCACGGCTGCCGCCTGCGGTTGTGCCTCGCCCCGGTCCTTGGCGGCCTTTTCCAAGGCCTTCATCAGCAAACTCATGGTGCGGGCTTGGGCGCTGGGGCGGCGGACTCGGCTTGCGGCAGGAAGCGCTGGAAGAATTTCAGCTCATCGCTGTCCAGCGAGGGGTTGGGCACGACGGTGGGGCGCAGGAAGATCACCAGTTCGCTCTTGCTGACCCGCTCGTCGCGGAAACGGAACAGTTCGCCGAGGTCGCCGACCTTGTCGGCGCCCGGCAGCTGCTCCCGGTTGCGCTGTACATTGTCCTGCATCAGACCGCCGAGGATGACGGTCTGGCCGTTGCCGATCTGCAGCACCGATTCCATTTCGCGCACCTGGATCTCGGGAACGGGATTGGCCACGCAGTTCGTCCGGTTGGCGTCGCAGAGACTGGGGTTCGGGTCATTGCGGAAACGCAGGAAACGGGAAATCGTCGGCCGTACGGTGAGCAGTACCCGCCCGTCGTCGTTGACCTGGGGAGTGACACCCATGACCACGCCCAGCGCCACCGTCTTTGCGGTGGAGTTGAAGGTCGTCGAGGCCACGCCCTGGGTGGTGTTGGACTGCGCCTGGATTTCAAAATAGACCAGGTTGTCCACCGCCTTGAGCAGCGCCGTCTGGTTGTTGAGCACCATCAGTTTCGGGCTGGACAGCACGCGGGTGTTGCCGAATTCCTGAAGCAGCTTGACGGTGGCGTTGAAGTTGCCCACGTCGGAGTTCGGATTGGTGTAGCCCATCTGGAAGAAATTCGCGCCGAGCTGGGAGAGGCCGGTACCGAAGCCGCGCAGCAGCTGCTGGCTGAACGAGAGGCCGCCGCTGACCGGCAGGCGGCTCCAGTCGATGCCGCCCTGATAGTTGTCGGAGAGGTTGACCTCGACGATGGTTGCCTCGATCAGCACCTGGCGCTGCGCGCCGCGTTCGACCTTGGTCAGGTAGTCGCTGACCAGCTGGTGCTGCTTCTCGGTGCCGTTGACGGTGATCGTGCCGGCGACCGGATTGACGATGACATCGTCCGGCAGCAGCGAGGCCGAAACCGCCTGTGATCCGGCGAGGCTGCCCATCGAGTTTGCCAGGGCGGGCGCCGATTGCCCCGCTTTGCTGGCGGCTTCGATCTGCTTGGTGCGCAGCTCCTGTTCCTGCTTGATCAGCTCGAGGCGGTCCTGCCGTGCCTGGGCCGACTGGCTCTGCTTCATCGATGAGTTCAGGATCGAACGTACCGACTGCTCGAGCAGTTTCCAGAAGTCCGAATTCGACGTCGTGGTTACGGTCGTGCTCGAGGTGTTGCCGGCGCCTGAAGAGCCGCTGCCCTGACCGCCCTGCTGTCCGGTGGTGGCCAGCTGTCCGGAAGCGCCGGTGGTCGAGGTGGTATTGCGCTGGATATTTACGTAGTTGACGACGTAGGTCTTGATGTAAGGCGTATCCGGCGACACGATCAGGGTGTTGCCCTTTGTCTCGTAACGCATGTCCACCTGCCGCGAGATGCGCTCAAGGATTGCCGGCAGCGTTTCGTTGATGGCATTCAGGCTGACCACGCCGGAGAGCAGCGGATGGATGTCGATGTTCTGCTTGGTATCCCGCGCCAGCGCGACCAGCAGCTCCTTCACCGGCACTTCATGCACCACCACGCTGTAGGTCTGCGGCTTGACCTGCGGTACCGGTGGCGGCACCAGCGTCGATACTCGGGCAGGCGGCGGTATCGATTCGGTGGTCTGGGGTTTTGCCGCCGGGGCGGCGATATGCCCTTCGGACTGCGGCAGGCTGGGGCGGATTTGTGCACATCCGCCGATGGCGATCAGGCTGGCGGCGACGAAAGCCAGGGTTGTGGACCTTCTGTAAGGCCACCGCTCGGACATTTTGATCATTCTCCCCTTGCTTCCGGGTATTTCCGGTTGAGCCTGTCCCGCAGATTCCGAAGTTCGCCTGCTTCTCATGGCGCCTTCCGGTCCCGGACTTCGGCCTTGATTCCCTGCACGGTGCGCAACAACGGCCGGTAAGCCTTCAGCGACGGTGGCAATTTTGCCATTGCTTCCCGGGCTTCGCCGGGGCCGTCGAAACTGCCCCAGACCACGTTCAGTGCCGGCGCACCTTTTGCGACCGTACGATACACAAAAAGACTATTAATTTCAACGAGGTTAGAGAGAATTTTGAGGTGATTGTTAAGCTGTTGATCGTCGCCCGAACTCATCAACTGGATGGTGTAGGTCCTGGGCTTTGCGCTGTCGAGCCAAGCCTGCGTTGCGTCCAGCCGTGTTTCAAGCAGGCTGCCCGCAATGGACGGGGGGGCGTCAGCGGGTTTCTCCACCTCGACCGGTGCCGCTGAAGGTTCCGCAACCGTTGCCGAGAATTCGTTATAAGTATTTGTTTTTAAATCACTTTTTTCTCTTTCTGCGGGCGCTTCCGCGGCGACCGCCTCGGGCTGTGCAGGGGCTGCAACAGGCGGGGTCGCCGGTGTGGCCGGGGAGCTAGTCTGGTCGGCGACTGCCGGTGCCGTAGAACGGTAATCGCCGATCAGCGCAAAAATGGCGGCCCCGGCGGCCATTCCCGCAATCACCAGCAGCGTACCCCGGGTCCAGCCTGGCGTCGTCGATGCGGAGCCTTCGATACGCGCGAATTCGCTGTCGCGGACTGCGGCGTCTATGTGTTTCTTGCGGATGCTGTGGGTGTTCTCGGAAAAAGCTGCCAGCAGCGCCTTGTCGGTGATCAGGTTGATGCGCCGGGTGAGGCCGCCGGAGATGCGCGCGATTTCGCGCACGATGCCGTCGCTGAAAAGGTCCGGTCCGCGATAACCGGCGGCGCGCAGACGGAACATCAGGTATTCGCGGGTCTCCGCCGCGGTCAGTGGCTCCAGCCGGAAGCTGTGGGTGATGCGTTCCTTGAGCTGACGGATACTGTTCTCGCGCAGATTGTCATCGAGCTCGGGCTGGCCGAAGAGCACGATCTGCAGCAGCTTGTCGGACTTGGTCTCGAGATTCGACAGCAGGCGGATTTCCTCGAGCGTGGCAATCGGCATGCCCTGGGATTCCTCGACGAACAGCACCACGCGCTTGCCCTCGGCATGGCGTTTCAGCAGGTGTTCCTGGATCGCGTGCATCACCGCCAGGCGGGTCGCGTCGCGAGGCACGTCGAGCTGGAGTTCGAAGGCGATGGCGTGGAGGATTTCCTCGGGCGAGACGCTGGGGTTGGCGAGGTAGATCGTTTCCACGTGTGCCGGCAGCCGCGTCTGCAGCATGCTGCACAGCATCGTCTTGCCGCTGCCGACCTCGCCGGTGACCTTGACGATGCCTTCGCCCTGGGTGATGGCGTAGATCAGGGCTTCGAGTATCGGGCCGCGGTTGCCGCCGCCGAAAAAGAAATCGGTGTTCGGGGTGATCTTGAACGGCGCCTGGCTGAGGCCGAAGTGCTCGTAGTACATCGCTATTTGTCCTCGTCCACGACGGCCACTCCACGGGTCTGCATGCGGCTGTAGAGTGTCGTGCGGTGCACGCCCAGCCGTTTCGCGGCCTGTGACAGGTTGCCGTTGGTCAGCGCCAGTGCAGCCTCGATGAACGCGCCTTCCCAGCGCTTGAGCACGTCGTCGAGGCGGAAATCGGGATCCGCTTCGAGCTGGCGGCGCGCCGAGTCGAGCAGCACGCTTTCGTCAGCCAGCGAGGGCATGCCGGCGCCGGCCGGCGCGAGGCTTTCGCGATCGAGCTCGGTCTGCAGCAGGTCCGGCGTGATGCGGGTGCCGGCGTACTTGGTGCACAGGCGGATCACGATATTGCGCAATTCGCGGACATTGCCGGGAAAGACGTATTCGCGCCACAGCCGCAGCGCATCGTTGTCGAGTTCCACCGGCTGTGCGCCGATCTGGCCGGCATAGAACTGGCGGAAGTGGTCGAGCAGCAGCAGCTTGTCGTCGCCGAGGTCGCGCAGCGAGGGCATGCCGATGGTGAACACCGAAAGCCGGTGATAGAGGTCGGCGCGGAAGCGGCCATGGCGGATCTCGCTGCGCAGGTCGCGGTTGGTCGCTGCGACGACGCGGGCGTTGGATACCCGGCTCTGGGTTTCGCCGACGCGCTGGAATTCGCCGTTCTCGAGCACCCGCAGCAGCTTGGCCTGGAGGTCCAGCGGCAGTTCGCCGACTTCGTCGAGGAACAGCGTCGAGTCGACGGCATCCTCGAAATAGCCGGCGCGCGCAGTGACCGCGCCGGTGAACGCACCCTTGGCGTAGCCGAACAGCGTCGGCTCGACCAGCGTCGGCGAAATCGCAGCGCAGTTCAGTGCGAGGAAGGGCTTGCCCGCGCGCCGGCTCTGCCGGTGCAGCGCCTGCGCGACCAACTCCTTGCCGCTACCGGACTCGCCCTCGATCAGCACCGGAAACGGCGCGTCGGAGAATTGGCTGATCTGCTCGCGCAGCTTCTGCATCGGCGGGCTGTTGCCGAGCAGGCCGGAGGCGGGAACGCCGGTTTCCGCGGCAGTGACGCTCAGGGCCTGCAGCAGCAGGGTTTTCAGCCGCGCCGGATCGGCCGGCTTGGCGACAAAGTCGATGGCGCCCAGCGTGCGCGCATGGCGGGCATTGGATTCATCGTTCTGGCCGGAGAGCACGATGATCTTCATCTCCGGCGCGGCCGCGATCAGTTCGGCGATCAGCTGGAAACCTTCGTCGGGGCGGTGCGGCCGCGGCGGCAGGCCGAGGTCGATCAGCGCAAGTTGCGGCGGCCTGTCCATCTGTCGCAGCAGCGCCTTGGCATGGGGACGCGATTCCGCCGCGCGCACATCGAAGTCGCCGCCCAGCACATAGGCCAGCGTGTCGGTGATCGCAGGATCGTCGTCGACGATCAGCAGTTCGGGTTTTGCCGGGTCGGCCATGGCGCTAGTCGCATCCTCGCGGACGCATCATCGGGTGCTTGCTTGGTTACTGGCTGGGCCAGCAGGTGACTGGATACTAAGTGACTGAAACGATTAAGCATTGCAGTCCATTGTGCCAGATCGCCCATGGCCGCGATACGACGGCGGCGCTCTCTCAGTGTGCGGCAACGCAGGCAAGGTAGGCCTGTTCCAGGTCCGCGGCGTCGTGACGGCGGATGAATTCAGCGGGCGTGCCGGCAAACAGCAGGCGGCCGCGGTCGACGACCGCCATGCGTCCGCACATCTCGCCGACATCGTGCAGGGCATGAGTGGTCATCAGCACGGTCTTTCCGGACTCATGCTGGCGGCGCAACTCCTGCTTGAGCAGCGCCCGCGCCTTGGGATCGAGACCGCTGGTCGGTTCGTCGAGGATCAGCAGGTCCTTGTCCGAGAGCAGGCAGGCGGCGAGGCCCAGCTTCTGGGTCATGCCCTTGGAGTAGGCGCGCGCCGGCTTGTCCAGCGCAGCGGCATCGAGCTCCAGCGCCGCCAGCATCGCCTGCGCCCGGGCCTCCTCGTAAGGCCGCCGGTGCAGTTCGGCGAGGTAACGCAGGAAATCGCGGCCGTTCAGGAAATGGGGCGGAGTGAAGCGCTCGGGCAGGAAGGCGATGCGGCTGCGTGCCGCGGTCTCGCGGTGCGGGACGCCGAAGATGCCGATGCTGCCGGACTGGATGTCGCAGAAATCCAGAGCGCATTTGACCAGCGTGGTCTTGCCGGCGCCGTTGGCGCCGACCAGCCCGAAAAACTCGCCGGCGGCGATGTCGAGCGACACATCGGCCAGCGCGACGGCCTTGCCATAGGATTTGCACAGGCGGCTGATGTGCAATGCGGGCGCTGACATGCGGCGTAACTTAGCCGAAACTCCCCCGGGGGTAAACAGCGTTGGCGCTGCCTGCCGCGGCAGGCGCGCGGGCCCTATAATCATTTCATGCAAAACGCCGATCACGCGCTGCTGCGCCAGCTGTCCGAAAACAGCCAGCGGTACCGCGACCCCCTGGCGGCCGTGGACTGGACGCGGCTGGACCGGGACGCCTACTGGCTGCCCGAGCCGGTGTTGTCGCTGTACGGCCTTGCCGCCTATGACGACCTTGCCACCGACGTGCGGCGGCGGCTGTCGCAGTACGAATTCATCAACGTGATGCATGCCGGCCTGTGGCTGGAGCGCGTGTTCATGCAGCGCCTGACGCGGCGGCTGTCGACAAGGCTGCCGCGTGCCGAATACGAGTACTACCTGCACGAGATGCGCGAGGAATCCGGCCACAGCCTGATGTTTTTGCGCGCGATCGGGGCGGCAGACCTGCCCGTGCCCGCGGAGGCCTGGCGGCCACCGGCCCTGGCCGACTGGCTGGCGCGGCGGGCGCCTGCCGGCGGTGCGCTGTTCTGGGCGGCGACGGTTGTTGCGGAAGATGTGCCGGACAAGTTCAACCGCCATTTGCGTGCGCTCGACGGCATCAACCCGGCAGTGCGCGACATCTGTACAGCGCATTGCATCGACGAGGCGCGTCACATCGCCGCGGCGCGCGCGCAGCTCGAAGCCGCTCTGCAGGCTTTGCCGCGCACGATGCCGGCTCTGCTCAGTCCCCTGCTGCGCCTGCTGATCCGCCAGTACGCTCAGGTGTTCTACGCGCCGCCGGCGCAATTCTATGAGCTGTCGGGACTGCCGCATGGCGAACGCTGGCGAAGGATGGCCCTGCGCAACCCGGCGCGCCAGGCTTTTGTCCGTGAGCGTCTGGCACCGACGCTGCACCTGCTGGAAGGCTACGGCTTCAGGCTGCAGTAGCGTTTTTTCCGCGTCTGTTCCTGCCGCCCGTTGCCGCCAGCGCCTGTGCGCCGCTGTGTGCCGGTTTCCAGCCGAGTTCCCGTTCTGCACGCCGGCAATCCAGGGTCAGCGTGTGGCGCAGGCCCTCCAGCCATCCCGGTTCGCCGCCCCAGCCGCTGAGGCCATGCGCGATGGCAAGTCCGGCACGGGCGACGGCCGGCGGCAGCGGCAGGCAGCGCGCATGACGCGCACGCATCACTGTGCGCAGCGTCCAGCAATCGCCGGTGGCGAGGTTGTAGGGGCCGCTGGCGTCCGTCAGCAGGCTGGCCACGACGGCGGCGGCGACGTCGTCTTCGTGCACGCATTGCAATTCGGGCTGGGGGTCGTCGAGCCGCAGGTAGAGCGGCAGGTCGAGGATCTGCCGCAGCACCGGCTGGGCATGCGGGCCGAGGACGACGTGCGGGCGCAGGCGCACGCATTCCGGCACCGAGTTCCCGATTTGCCCTTCCAGTTCCGCCTTGTGCATGCCGTAGAGGAAACCCGGCAGCGGCGCGAGTGCCGCCTGCTCGTCGAGATCGCGGCCGCTGCCATAGACCGCGGCACTCGACAGATGGATGATTCGTTTCAGCCCTGCAGCCTGTGCGGCCTGCAGCAGCCTGAGGCTCGCGCCGACATTGATTTCGTGCATCTCCGCCTGGCGCATGTGTCCGCGCAGCACGACATAGGCGAGGTGCACCAGCGCGTCGTGCGTGGACAGCAGCCCTTTCATTTGGTTGTCGCGGAAATCAGCCTGCAGCGCGCGGAATTTCGGATCCGCAAAATGCGGCGGCCGCAGGTCGATGCCGGTGATTGCCGTGATGTCCGCCTCGGCGCAAAGCCGCGGCAGCAGTGCGTGGGCGAGGCTCGCGCTGGAGCCGGTGACCAGGATTTTCAAGCAGCGGCCGCGAATGCCGGCATCACTTCGCGCGCGAACAGTGCCATCGATTCGCGCACGACGGCGCTGTCGATTGCGCCGGCGCCGAAGGCGCAGAGGATGTGGGTGATGCCGGCGGCCTGGTACTTGCGCAGCCGGGCGATGCATTCCCCCGGCGTGCCGACAACGGTGAGGCCGGCAAAGTCGGTGAGGCCGAGGTCGACCCCGAGTTTCATCAGGCTGCGGAAGCGGCCCAGCTGGTGCAGGTGTTCGTAGCCGGGATAGAGTTTCTCCAGAACCGGCAGCGTGGTCCGGTAAAGCTCGCCGTAGAACCAGCGGAAGGCTTTGCTTGCCAGGGCCTGGGCACGTGCGCCGTCGGCAAGGCACAGTACGCCCAGGGTCATGCCGGCGCGTGGTTTTGCGGCATGCGTCCAGGCCCTGTGATAACGCTGCAGATCCTGTTCGACCATGAACCAGGGCTTGAACGGCCCGGCGAGCACGCCGAGCTGCTGCGCCGCTGCCCAGTCCCAGGTCTCGGGGCTGACCGCGGCGGTCCACAGCGGCGGCTGAGGCTGCTGCACGACACGCGGCACGAGGTCGAGGTCGTCAAAGGCGTAATGACGGCCGTGGTGGGACAGCGGACCCGGCCGGAAGGATGCGCGCAGCACGGCCAGACCTTCGTCGACCAGGCTCCGGCTGTCGGCCATGTTTTCGCCGAAGGTTTCGTACTCCTTGGGTGAAAAACCGCGACCTATGCCCAGCTCGAGACGTCCGCCCGACAGCACGTCGAGCGTGGCGACGCGCTCGGCGACATGCACCGGATGGTGCAGCGGCAGCGGGATGATGGCGTGGCCGAGGCGGATGCGACGGGTGCGCGCGGCGGCGGCGCCGAGCAGGATTTCCGGTTTCGAGACATGCGAATAGGCGCGCATGAAATGGTGCTCGACCAGCCAGGCGCAGCCGTAGCCGAGCTCGTCGGCGAGCGCGATTTCGGCGAGGGTGTCGGCGTAGAGCCCGGTTTCGCTGCGCGTGTCGTGCGCGGGCAGCGCCAGCTCGTGGAACAGGTCAAAGCGCATGGGGGAATATGCAGGGGCAGAAGGCGCATGATGCCAGCCGCGGCCGGTGCCGGCCAAGCCGGCCGTGCATTTGCGCCGCGGTTTGGGGCGGACCGCCTTTCTCGTTTAAAATCGGCGTTTTACACGCAGCAACAGCGCCCAGTCCGTGGCATCCGACACCCTGATAGAAATCAAGGACGTGAATTTCGCCTACGGGCGACGTCCGATCCTGACCGGCATCAACATGACCATACCGCGCGGCAAGGTCGTTGCGCTTATGGGCATCAGCGGTTCGGGCAAGACCACGCTGCTGCGGTTGATCGGCGGGGTCATGAAGCCGACTTCCGGTGAAGTCTGGGTCGACGGCAAGTGCACCGGTGCGCTCGACCAGCAGGGCATCTACCGGATGCGACGGCGCATGGGCATGCTTTTCCAGTTCGGCGCGCTGTTCACCGACCTCTCTGTCTATGACAACGTCGCCTTCCAGATGCGCGAGCACACCGGTTTGCCGGAAAGCATGATCCGTGACCTGGTGATGATGAAGCTGCACGCGGTGGGGTTGCGCGGCGCGGCGAAGCTGATGCCGGCGGAACTCTCGGGCGGCATGGCGCGGCGGGTGGCGCTGGCGCGGGCGATCGCTCTCGACCCGATGATCATGATGTACGACGAACCGTTCACCGGGCTGGATCCGATCTCGCTGGGCGTGATTGCCAACCTGGTCCGCGAACTGAACGACACCCTGGGCACGACCTCGCTGGTGGTGACCCATGACGTGCAGGAGGCGCTCGATGTGGTGGATTATGTGTACTACCTGTCCGACGGCAAGATGATGGCCCACGGCACGCCGGAGGAGCTGCGCGCGAACACCGATCCGCTGGTGCACCAGTTCGTGCATGGCGAGGCGGAGGGGCCGGTGGCCTACCAGTATCCGAGCGGCGATTACGCGGCCGAACTGAGGATGGAGGGTCGCCGTGCCGCATAAATCACTGCCCACGGTGCGCGGCATCGGCGCCAGCACCATCGACGCAGTGCTGCGCCTGGGTTACGCGACGCGCTTCATCGGGCTGACGATCGCGCATTCCGGCACCAGCCTGCTGCGGCCGCGGCTGGTCGTGCGCGAGCTTTACTACACCGGCGTGCTGTCGCTGATCATCATCCTGGTGTCAGGGCTGTTTGTCGGCATGGTGCTCGGCCTGCAGGGTTACCAGACGCTGACCACCTACGGTTCGGAATCGGCGCTCGGCGTGCTGGTGGCGCTGTCGCTGGTGCGGGAACTCGGCCCCGTGGTGTCGGCGCTGCTGTTCGCCAGCCGCGCCGGCTCGGCGATGACCGCGGAAATCGGCCTGATGAAGGCGACCGAGCAGCTGTCGGCGATGGAGATGATGGCGGTCGATCCGATCGCGCGCGTGGTGGCGCCGCGCTTCTGGGCCGGCGTCATCTCGATGCCGCTACTGGCGGCGATGTTCAGCGCGATGGGCGTATTCGGCGGCTATGTCGTGGGCGTGGTGCTGATCGGCGTCGACGAGGGCTCGTTCTGGTCGCAGATGCAGAGCGCGGTTGATTTCCGCGAGGACATCATGAACGGCGTGATCAAGAGTTTCGTGTTCGGCGTCGCGGTGACCTGGATCGCGCTGTTCGAGGGTTATGACGCACCGCCGACGGCGGAGGGCGTGTCGGGCGCGACCACGCGCACCGTGGTAACGTCATCGCTGGCAATACTGGGTCTGGATTTTATCCTCACCTCCTTCATGTTCAGTGCTGTTTAAGATGCGCAAGGGTGCCTAAATGGAACGATCGATGCTGGATTTATGGGTGGGCGTGTTCGTCGTCGCGGGGATCGCCGCGCTGGTGATCCTGGCCTTCAAGGTCGGCAACATGTCGAGCATGGGCGGCGGCGAAACCTATGTGATCAACGCCAATTTCGACAACATCGGCGGCCTCAAGCCGCGGGCGGCGGTCAAGAGCGCAGGCGTCGTGGTGGGCCGCGTGACTGCGATCAGCTTCAACAATGACCGCTTCACCGCCAAGGTCTCGATGGCGATTGAAAAGAACTACCAGTTTCCCAAGGACACCACGGCGTCGATCCTGACCTCGGGCCTGCTCGGCGAGCAGTACATCGGGCTCGAGGGCGGCGGCGATGACCAGATGCTGAAGGCCGGCGACAATCTCCGGCTGACGCAGTCGGCAGTGGTGCTGGAGAAGCTGATCAGCCAGTTCCTGTTCGACAAGGCTGCCGAGGGCGGCACCTCGAACAAATAGGATGGGGATCCAGGACAGGGTTCCGTGATTCGTGATTGCGACTGAATGCACAAGAGTGATGGTGATATATGCATAAGTATTTGATTTTATTGATATTTTATTCATTTTTTGGTGCGGGCCCCGCGCTCGCCGCAACACCGCCGGACGTGCTGGCGCGGACTGTCACCGACGAGGTGATCTCGGTGCTGCGCGCCGACAAGGACATCCAGTCGGGCAACCAGAAGAAGGCGCGCGAGCTGATCGAGACCAAGATCGCACCGCATTTCAATTTCACCGGCATGACGCAGCTCGCGCTGGGCCGCAACTGGAGCTCGGCGACTCCCGAGCAGCGCAAGGCGCTGACCGCCGAGTTCCGCGCCCTGCTGGTGCAGACCTATACTGCCTCGCTCGCGCTGTTCAAGGACCAGAAGATCGAATACCGGCCGCTGAAGCTCGCTGCCGACGACACCGACGTCACCGTGCGCTCGCTGGTTCGCCAGTCCGGCGGCGGAGAGCCGGTGCAGGTCGATTACGGCATGGAAAAAACCGACAGCGGCTGGAAGGTCTACAACGTCAAGATCGGCGGCATCAGCCTGGTCGAGAACTACCGCAGCACTTTCAACACCGAGATCCGCAAGGGCGGCATCGACGGTCTGATCGCATCGCTGCGCGACAAGAACCGCGCGCTGGTGGCGCAGGCGAAATGATCGAATGTAAGGACGGGCACGGCACGCTGAAGGGTGCCGTCAACCTCGAAACCGCACTTGCGCTGCGCGAAGACGGTCTGCGCCTGTTCACGGCGCCGGAAGTGACGCTGGACCTTTCCGGCGTTACCGAAGTCGATTCGGCAGCGGTCAGCCTGCTTTTCGAATGGCGCCGTGCCGCGCTCGCCGCCGGCCGCAGCATCCGCTACGTCAACCTGCCCGACAACCTGAAAAGCCTGGCACGGCTCTACGGCGTTTCCGAGCTGGTCGGCGCGGAATAGTTCTCCTGCGCCGCCGCCGCGGCGCCTCCGCCCGATACGAATGACCCACGCGATCGAAGTCAGCGACGTCACCAAGCGTTACGGCAGCCTGCAGGCGCTGGCCGGAGTCAGCCTTCGTGTCGAGCCGGGGGAGTTTTTCGGGCTGCTCGGGCCCAACGGTGCCGGCAAGACCACGCTGATCAGCATCCTCGCCGGGCTGGTGCGCCCGGATGGCGGCACGGCGCGGATCATGGGCCATGACGTCGGCGGCGATTACCGTGCCGCACGGCGCGCGCTGGGTGTGGTGCCGCAGGAACTGGTGTTCGACCCGTTCTTCACCGTGCGCGAGACGCTGACCATACAGTCGGGTTACTTCGGCCTGCGCGACAATCGGGCCTGGATCGACGAAGTCATCGACAACCTCGACCTCGCCGACAAGGCCGACACCAACATGCGCGCGCTGTCCGGCGGCATGAAGCGACGCGTGCTGGTGGCGCAGGCGCTGGTGCACAAGCCGCCGGTGATCGTGCTCGACGAGCCGACCGCCGGCGTCGACGTCGAGCTGCGCCAGGCGCTGTGGCGCTTCATCCGGCGCCTCAACCGCGACGGCCACACCATCGTGCTGACCACGCATTACCTGGAGGAGGCCGAAGCGCTGTGCGGACGGGTGGCCATGCTCAAGCAGGGGCGCATCGTCACGCTCGACAAAACCGAGAACCTGCTGCGGCTGCATTCCGGCTGTTATGTCGAACTGCGCCTCGGCGGCGCGCTGCCGGCGCGGCTGGAGACGCTGGTCGCGCAGCGCGAGGAAGACGGCGCGATCCGTCTCGCGCTGTCCGATTACGCGGAAGTCGAGCGGGTCATGGCGGCACTGCGCGAGGACGGCGTCACGGTGCAGGAAATTGAGATCATGCAGCCGGATCTCGAGGAAGTGTTCGTGCAGATCATGAGGAAAGCGTGAGGAGCGAGGAGTCAGGCGTGAAGAGTAAGGCGTGGGGGATGGTTTGCCCCTCACTCCTGACTCCTTGCTCCTCACTCTCGAAAAAATGACCGGTTTCTACACACTGTTCTACAAGGAATGGCTGCGCTTCTGGAAGGTCAGCGTGCAGACCGTGCTCGCGCCGGTGCTTACCGCGCTGCTCTACCTGCTGGTGTTCGGTCAGGCGCTGCGCGGCCGGGTCGAGGTCTTCCCGGGAGTGGATTACATCGCCTTCCTGGTGCCGGGACTGGCAATGATGTCGGTGCTGCAGAATGCCTTTGCCAACGCCTCGTCGAGCCTGATGCAGTCGAAGATGACCGGCAACATCGTGTTCGTGCTGCTGCCGCCGCTGTCGCACCGCGAGTTTTTCCTCGCCTACCTGCTGGCGGCGATGGCCCGCGGCGTGGTGGTCGGCGCCGGCGTGCTGTTCGCGACGCTGTGGTTCACCGACCTGAGCGTTGCCCATCCCTGGTGGGTGCTGCTGTTCGGCGTCTGCGGCAGCGCGGTGATGGGGGCGCTGGGCATCGTCGCCGGCATCCATTCCGACAAGATCGACCAGCTCGCGGCCTTCACCAACTTCATCATCCTGCCGCTGACTTTTCTGTCGGGGGTGTTTTATTCGATACAGTCGCTGCCCGCATTCTGGCAGGCGGCCTCGCACCTGAATCCCGTGTTCTACATGATCGACGGCTTCCGCTACGGTTTCTTCGGCACCTCGGACACCTCGCCGTGGCTGAGCCTGGCGATTGTCGGCGGCAGTTTCATCGCCTTATCATGGCTGACCCTGGGACTGCTCAAGTCGGGCTACAAGCTGCGTCACTGAAAAAGAGGCATACAAATGGTTACTGCGGAAAGCATCAAACAATCCATCGCCGCGGGTCTGGACTGCGCGCATGTCGAGGTCGCCGGAGACGGCCACCACTGGGAGGCGGTGATTGTCAGCGCCGCGTTCCAGGGCAAGAACAAGGTTCAGCAGCACCAGCTGGTGTACCGGGCACTGGGTGATCGCATGCGCGAGGAAATCCACGCGCTGTCGATGAAGACCCTGACGCCGGAGCAGTGGGCGGAGCACTCTTAAAACCAAACCTCGAGCCACAGAGCTCACAGAGGACACAGAGAAAAAACAAAACAATGCGAGTGATGCTGCGTTCGCCGGCATCCCGGGTGTCGTTCTCTGTGCTCTCTGTGTCCTCTGTGGCTAAAAAGATTCTGACCTTATGGACAAACTAGTCATCGAAGGCGGCGTGCCGCTGTCCGGCAGCGTGGCCGTCTCCGGCGCGAAGAATGCCGCGCTGCCGATACTCACCGCGGCGCTGCTGACGGAGGAGCCGCTGCTGGTCGACAACGTGCCGCATCTGCGCGACGTGTCGACGATGCTCAACCTGCTGATGCAGATGGGCGTGACGACCTCGCTGGACGAGAAGGGCGGTGTCGAACTGCGGGCAAGGAACATCACGGCCCCGGTCGCGCCCTACGAGCTGGTGAAGACCATGCGCGCCTCGGTGCTGGTGCTGGGGCCGCTGGTGGCGCGGCTGGGCGAGGCGCGGGTGTCGCTGCCCGGCGGCTGCGCGATCGGGCTGCGTCCGGTGGACCAGCATTTGAAGGGCTTGCAGGCGCTGGGTGCGACCATCGAGATGGCGGAGGGTTACATGATCGCCCGTGCGCCGCGGCTCAAGGGCGCGCGCATTTGCATGGACATTGTCACCGTCACCGGTACCGAGAACCTGATGATGGCGGCGGCGTTGGCCGAGGGCGTCACGGTGATCGAGAACGCGGCACGCGAGCCGGAGATTCCCGATCTCGCCGCCTGCCTGACCGCGATGGGCGCGAAAATCAGCGGCGCCGGCACCGACGTGATCACCGTGGAGGGCGTCGAGCGCCTGCACGGCGCCCGCCACAGCGTGATGCCCGACCGTATCGAGACCGGCACTTTTCTGGTGGCCGCGGCGGTGACCGGCGGCGACGTGAAAGTCACCGGCGCGCGCCCCGACACCCTGGATGCCGTGCTCGACAAGCTGCGCGAAACCGGCGTGCGCATCGAGACCGGCAGCGACTGGATCCATGTGCGGGCCAATGGCGCTCTGAAGGCGGTCAACGTCCGCACCGCGCCGTATCCGGCCTTTCCGACCGACATGCAGGCGCAGTTCATGGCGCTGAACACGGTGGCCCAGGGCGCTTCGCGTATCGTCGAAACCATATTCGAAAACCGCTTCATGCACGTGCAGGAGATGCAGCGCCTGGGTGCGGACATTGCGGTGGAGGGCAATACCGCGCTGATCAAGGGGGTGACCGCGCTGAACGGGGCGACGGTGATGGCGACCGACCTCCGGGCATCGGCGAGCCTGGTGATTGCCGGGCTGGTTGCCCGCGGCTCGACCACCATCGAGCGTATCTACCACCTCGACCGCGGTTACGAGCGCATCGAAGAGAAGCTGTCGCGGCTGGGCGCGCGCATCCGCCGCATGCGCTAGGCGGATACTCTGTAAGTATTTGTTTTTATTGAATATTTATGCCGGCAGATCGAGGTCTGCGGCATAGGCATTCTGCCGGTAGTGGAAGGGCACCGGCCCATCGGGCAGGCCGCCGATGAACTGGCGGACAAAGGGATCTTCCGATTTTTTCACGTCCTCGGTGCTGCCCTGTGCCACGACCTTGCCATCGGCGAGGAAGTAGACATAGTCGATGCAGCGCAGTGATTCCTGCGCGTCGTACGAGACCACGATCGAGGTCACACCCAGCGCATCGTTAAGGCGCCGGATCAGCTTGCCGACGACGTTGCAGGAAATCGGATCGAGTCCGGCGAAGGGTTCGTCGTACATGATCAGGTCGGGGTCGAGCGCGATCGCGCGTGCGAGGCCCACCCGGCGCACCATGCCGCCGGAACATTCCGAGGGCATCAGCTTTGCCGCGCCGCGCAGGCCGACGGCATTGAGCTTCATCAGCACCAGGTCGTTGATCATGTCTTCCGGCAGCCGGGTTTTCTCGCGCATCTGGAAGGCGATGTTCTCGAACACCGAGAGGTCGGTGAACAGCCCCCCTTGCTGGAACTGCATGCCCATCTTGCGGCGCATCCGGTACAGCGCATTGCGGTCGAGCTCGTGGATGTTCTGGCCCAGCACATGCACGCTGCCGCCGGAGGGACGCAACTGGGCGCCGATCAGGCGCAGCAGCGTCGACTTGCCGCTGCCGCTGGCACCCATGATGCCGATGACCTTGCCGCGGGGGATGGTCAGGCTGACGGACTTGAAGATCTCGTGTGCTCCGTAGGAGAACGCGAGGTCCCGGATTTCAACGATGTTGTCGACGGGGGGCATGGTTGCACGCGCTGTGCTGCGGTGATGACCATGAAGTGTAACCGCTGGCGTTGCTTTCGGGAACCGCGCGTACCCCGGATCAGAGGGGAGATGCGCTACAATTCAGGCCTTTCCGCGCGCCGCCGCGCCGGGCGTCCAACGCATCGTCCTGAACGTAATTCGACCGTACTGCAGCCTGCTCCGCCATGATCACCATTGCCCTGTCGAAGGGCCGCATTTTTGACGAAACCGTGCCGCTGCTGAAGGCGGCAGGCATCGTCTCGCGCGAAAATCCTGAATCCTCGCGCAAGCTGATCCTTGCCACCAATCGCCGCGACGTGCGCCTGATCATCGTCCGCGCCAGCGACGTGCCGACCTATGTCCAGTACGGCGGAGCCGACCTGGGTGTCGCCGGCAAGGACGTGCTCGATGAACACGGCAGCGCCGGGCTCTACCAGCCGCTGGACCTGAACATCGCCCGCTGCCGGATGATGGTCGCCGTGCGCCGGGACTTCGATTACGCCGGCGCGGTGCGCCAGGGCGCGCGGCTCAAGGTCGCGACCAAGTACGTGCAGACAGCCCGCGAACATTTCGCGGCGAAAGGCATGCACGTCGACCTGATCAAGCTCTACGGCTCGATGGAACTTGCGCCGCTGGTCGGCCTTGCCGACGCCATCGTCGACCTGGTCAGCACCGGCGGCACGCTGAAGGCGAACAACCTGGTGGCGGTGGAGGAAATCGCGCCGATCAGCTCGCGCCTGGTGGTCAACCAGGCCGCACTGAAGGTCAAGCGCGCGATGATCCAGCCGCTGATCGACGCCTTCACCCGCGCTGTTGCCGCCGCGGCAGACTGACCATGCGCCGGCTGTCCACCACCGAGGCCGATTTCGACGAGCGGCTCGCCGAACTACTGGCCTTCGAGTCGGCCCAGGATCCGCAGGTCGATGCGGTTGTCGCCGCGATACTGGCCGACGTCAAGGCGCGCGGCGATGCCGCCGTGCTTGAATACACCGCCCGTTTCGACGGCGTCAGCGCGAAATCGCTGGGCGAACTGGAAATCCCGCAGGCCGAACTGCAGGCGGCGCTCGCGCGCATACCCGTCGCGCGCCGGGACGCTCTCGAAGCGGCGGTGGCGCGGGTGCGCGAGTACCACGAACACCAGCGCGCGCAGTCCTGGGGTTACACCGATGCCGACGGCAACGAACTCGGCCAGCAGGTGACGCCGCTCGACCGCGCGGGCCTTTACGTGCCCGGCGGCAAGGCGGCCTATCCGTCCTCGGTGATCATGAACGCGGTGCCGGCGAAGGTGGCCGGCGTCGGCGAAGTGATCATGACGGTGCCGACACCGCGCGGCGAAAAGAACGACCTCGTGCTCGCCGCCGCGGCGATCTGCGGCGTCGACCGCGTGTTCACCATCGGCGGCGCGCAGGCGGTGGCCGCACTGGCCTACGGAACGGCGACGATTCCCCAGGTCGACAAGATCACCGGTCCCGGCAACGCCTATGTCGCGGCGGCGAAGCGCCGCGTGTTCGGCGTGGTCGGCATCGACATGGTGGCCGGCCCCTCCGAAATCCTCGTCGTCTGCGATGGTTCGACCTATCCGGACTGGGTGGCGATGGATCTTTTCTCGCAGGCCGAACATGACGAGCTGGCGCAGTCGATCCTGCTCGCACCGGATGCAGGATATCTGGATGCGGTCGAAGCGAGCATCGCGAAGCTGCTGCCCCAGATGCCGCGGCGCGCGGTGATCGAGGCTTCGCTCAAGGGCCGCGGTGCGCTGATCCGGGTGCGTGATCTCGACGAGGCCTGTTCGCTGGTCAACCGCATCGCGCCGGAACACCTCGAGCTGTCGGTCGAAAATGCCCAGGCCCTGCTGCCGAAGATCCGCCACGCCGGCGCGATTTTCCTCGGCCGCTACACCTCGGAAGCGCTGGGCGACTACTGCGCCGGGCCCAACCATGTGCTGCCGACCTCGCGCACCGCGCGCTTCTCGTCGCCGCTGGGGGTCTACGATTTCCAGAAACGTTCCAGCGTGATCCGGGTTTCGGCCGCAGGCGCCGAGACGCTCGGCCGCATCGCCGTCGAGCTGGCCAATGGCGAGGGGCTTCCGGCCCATGCCGCATCGGCCGCGATGCGTCTGGACCGGGGCTGAGCGGGAGCCGTTCATGAGCCGCTACTGGAGCGAAGTGGTGCGCGGGTTGACGCCCTATGTGCCGGGCGAGCAGCCGAAGCTGCCCAACCTGGTCAAGCTCAACACCAACGAATGTCCCTACGGTCCGAGCCGGCGCGTGCTGGAGGCGCTGCGCTCCGAGATCGGCGACACGCTGCGCCTGTATCCTGATCCGTCCAGCGACCGCCTGCGCGCGGCGATTGCCGCCCGCCACGGCGTGACGCCGGAACAGGTGTTTGTCGGCAACGGTTCCGACGAGGTGCTGGCGCATGTGTTCCTGGGCCTGCTCAAGCACGAGCGGCCGGTGCTGTTCCCGGACATCACCTACAGTTTCTATCCGGTGTACTGCGGGCTCTACGGCATCGGCTATGAGCAGTTGCCGCTGAATGAGCGTTTCGGGATCTCAATCGACGATTACCTGAAGCCGAACGGCGGCATCATTTTTCCGAACCCGAATGCGCCGACCGGCTGTTTCGTGCCGGTGGCGGAGATCGAGCGCCTGCTGCGCGCGAACACCGATTCGGTGGTGGTCATCGACGAGGCGTATGTCGATTTCGGCGGGGAGTCGGTGGTGCCGCTGGTGCGGCAGTATCCGCAGCTGCTGGTCACGCACACGCTGTCGAAGTCGCGGGCACTGGCCGGATTGCGCGTCGGTTACGCCATCGGGCAGCCTGATCTGATCGAGGCGCTGAACCGGGTCAAGGACAGCTTCAATTCCTATCCGCTGGACCGCTTTGCGCAGGCCGGCGCCACTGCGGCGATGGAGGATGAAGACTATTTCCGGGCAATGTGCCTGAAGGTCGTCGCGACCCGGGAAACACTGGTCAGCGACCTGCAGGGGCTTGGTCTGGAGGTGCTGCCTTCGGTGGCCAACTTCGTGTTCGCGCGCCTGCCGGGCCGCGATGGCGCCGAGATCGCGGCGAAGCTGCGCGAACGCAGCATCATCGTCCGTCATTTCCGTCAGCCAGCGCGTATCGCCGAGTTCATGCGCATCACGGTCGGCACTGACGAGCAGTGTGCGGGGCTGATTGAGGCTCTTGGCGCCATCGTCAAACCCGGCTGAGGCCGGTGCTGAATTGGTTTATACTCTGCAATCAACAACTTACTGATCCGGAATCGCCATGGCGCGCAAGGCGCAGGTCACCCGCAACACCCAGGAGACGCAGATCAGCGTCAAGCTCGATCTCGACGGCAGCGGCCAGGCAAAGCTGGCCAGCGGCGTGCCCTTTCTCGATCACATGCTCGACCAGATCGCCCGTCATGGTCTGGTCGACCTCGAGGTGAAGGCGAAGGGCGACCTGCACATCGATGCCCACCACACGGTGGAAGACATCGGCATTACGCTGGGCCAGGCTTTTGCGAAAGCCGTCGGCGACAAGAAAGGCGTGCGCCGTTACGGCCATGCCTATGTGCCGCTCGACGAGGCGCTGTCGCGCGTGGTGGTTGACCTTTCGGGCCGTCCCGGACTGGAGATGAGCGGCAAGTTCACGCGCGCGCGCGTCGGCGATTTCGATGTCGACCTGGTGCGCGAGTTTTTCCAGGGCTTCGTCAACCACGCGTCGGTCACGCTGCATCTCGACAACCTGAAAGGCGTCAATGCCCATCACCAGGTGGAGACGCTGTTCAAGGCCTTCGGCCGCGCGCTGCGCATGGCGGTCGAGCTTGATTCGCGCGTGAAGGGTGTGCCGTCGACCAAGGGAAAGTTATAGGCTTTCCCCGGCGGCGTACGCGCCCCGTTCCCGTCTCCATGAACTGCTGACCGTTTCCCGATGAGCATCGACATCGCAGTGATCGACTACGGCATGGGCAACCTGCGCTCGGTGTCCAAGGCCATCGAGCATGTCGCCCCCGGATGCAGCGTCGTTGTCACCGGCGATCCCGCACAGGTCGCCGCGGCGCGGCGCGTGGTGTTTCCGGGGCAGGGTGCGATGCCCGACTGCATGCGCGAAATGGAGGCGCGGGGCCTGCGCCAGGCGCTGCTTGATGCTGCGCGCGACAAACCCTTCCTCGGCATCTGCATCGGCTTGCAGATGCTGTTCGAGCACAGCGAGGAGGGCGACACGCCCGGCCTGGGCCTGCTGCCGGGCCGGGTGCGGCGCTTTCCTCCAGAACTCATGAAAACTTCCGGCGGCGACAAGCTGAAAGTGCCGCACATGGGCTGGAACGAGGTCGAACAGGTGCCGCATGCCCTGTGGGCGGGCATACCCGATCGCAGCCGCTTCTATTTCGTGCACAGCTATTATCCGGAGCCCGCCGACGAGACCCTGGTTGCCGGATGGAGCCGTTATCCATTCCGTTTCGCCTGTGCCGCGGCGCGCGGCAACGTGTTCGCGGTGCAGTTCCACCCCGAGAAAAGCCATGTCGCCGGGCTGCGTCTGCTGGAGAATTTCGTGGCCTGGGAGCCATCCGCCTGAAAGCGGCCTGCATGCGCTGCGGCTGGTGTATCATCGGACCACGTCAACGTTTTTACACATGACTGCCTGATCCGGTTTACCCGTCGCCCCTTTCGACCAAACCGTTTCACAATCCGCTCCGCAATCCGCTAATTCCCATGCTGATCATTCCTGCCATCGATTTGAAGGACGGCAAGTGCGTGCGCCTGAAGCAGGGCGACATGGACGACGCCACGATATTTTCCGAGGACCCGGGCGCGATGGCCCGGCAGTGGCTGGACCAGGGCGCGCGCCGCCTGCACGTGGTCGATCTCAACGGCGCAGCGGCCGGCAGGCCCAAGAACGAGCCGGCAATCAAGGCCATCGTCAAGGCGGTCGGCAGTGATCTGCCGATACAGCTGGGCGGCGGCATCCGCGATCTCGACACCATCGAGGCCTACATCGACGCCGGCATCAGCTACATCATCATCGGCACTGCCGCGGTGAAGACCCCGGGGTTCCTGCAGGAGGCCTGCACTGCATTCCAGGGGCACATCATCGTTGCCCTCGATGCCAGGGACGGCAAGGTTGCCGTCGACGGCTGGTCGAAAATGACCGGCCACGATGTCGTTGACCTCGCAAAGAAATTCCAGGATTACGGCGTCGAGGCGGTGATCTACACCGATATCGGCCGTGACGGCATGCTGACCGGCGTCAACATCGAGGCCACTGTCGCACTGGCGCGCCAGCTGACGGTACCGGTGATTGCCAGCGGCGGCATCACCGACCTCAAGGATGTCGAGAATCTGTGCGCGGTCGAGGCCGAGGGCATCATGGGCGCCATCACCGGGCGCGCGGTGTACCAGGGCACGCTCGATTTCGCAGCGGCGCAGAAACTCGCCGACAAACTGGGTGTGAAGTAAGGCCTGAGGGGTGAGGTGTAAGGCGAGGGCACGATTGCCATTCCTCATCACGCACCACGCGCCTGACTCCTCACCCCTCACTCCTTGCAGTTCAACATGGGCCTCGCCAAACGCATCATTCCCTGTCTCGACGTCACCGCCGGCCGCGTGGTCAAGGGTGTCAATTTCGTCGAGCTGAAGGACGCCGGGGATCCGGTGGAGATTGCGCGGCGCTACGACGATCAGGGCGCCGACGAGCTGACCTTCCTCGACATCACCGCCAGCAGCGACGATCGCGACCTGATCCTGCACATCATCGAGGCCGTAGCGTCCCAGGTGTTCATCCCGCTGACGGTCGGCGGCGGGGTGCGCGCGGTCGAAGACGTGCGGCGGCTGCTCAACGCCGGCGCCGACAAGGTCAGCATCAATACCTCTGCAGTGCAGAACCCGCAGCTGGTGGCTGATGCCAGCGGCCGCTACGGCTCGCAATGCATCGTCGTCGCCGTTGATGCCAAGCGCGTGCCCGGCGACGGACCTTTGCGCTGGGAGGTGTACACCCATGGCGGACGCAAGGCCACCGGCCTCGATGCGCTTGAATGGGGACGCAAAATGCAGGCGCTGGGTGCAGGCGAAATCCTGCTCACCAGCATGGACCGTGATGGCACGCGCATCGGTTTCGATCTCGAGCTGACCAGCGCATTTTCCTCGGCACTGGACATCCCGGTGATTGCCAGTGGCGGTGTCGGCAACCTCGACCACCTCGCCGACGGTGTCAGCATCGGTCATGCCGATGCGGTGCTCGCCGCGAGCATTTTCCATTATGGTGAATACACGGTGCGCCAGGCCAAGGAACACATGGCGCAGCGGGGCATCGAGGTGCGCTTGTAGGCTGCATAAAAATTCATTAAAATCAAATAGTTATAAATATCCTCAAGCAGGGACGCGACGGGACATCAATGGACTGGCTGGACCGCATACGCTGGAATGCCGACGGGCTGGTCCCGGTGGTGACCCAGGAGCAGGCCACGGGCCGGGTGCTGACCCTGGCCTGGGCCAACCGCGAGGCACTGCGGTGTACTGTCGCGACAGGCGAGGCGCACTACTGGTCGCGCTCGCGCGGGAAACTCTGGCACAAGGGCGAGGAGTCCGGCCATGTGCAGAAGCTCAAGGCGCTGCGGCTGGATTGCGACGCTGACGTGGTGTTGTTCGAGGTCGAGCAGGTTGGCGGCATCGCCTGCCACACCGGGCGCCACAGCTGCTTTTTCCTCGAGTTGCGCGACGGCGAGTGGGTCGAGGCCGATCCGGTGCTGAAGGATCCCGCGGCAATTTACGGAAAGGGATGACGGCGTGGACAAGTTGAATCAGGACATACTGCTGCGTCTTGGCGAAACGATCGCGGCGCGCAAGGCGGCCGATGCCGGCAGTTCCTATGTCGCCGGCCTGCTGGCGAAGGGTGAGGACGCCATCCTGCGCAAGGTGTTGGAAGAGGCGGCGGAAACCCTGCTTGCCTCGAAGGAGGGTGATAAACTGCATGTGGTCCGCGAAACGGCGGATCTGTGGTTCCACACACTGGTGCTGCTGGCCTGGCACGGCGCAGGCCCTGAAGACGTGCTGGCCGAACTGCAGCGGCGCGAGGGTGTTTCCGGAATCGCCGAAAAGGCGTCGCGCGGCAAGTAGCCAGGCGGACGATTTTTGCACCGTGCCCGCGCACGGATCATGAGGAGCATGTTATGGGTTCGTTCAGCATCTGGCATTGGCTGGTCGTGTTGCTGGTGGTGGTGCTGGTGTTCGGCACCAAGAAGCTGCGCAACATCGGTTCCGATCTCGGCGGCGCGGTCAAGGGATTCAAGGAAGGCATGAAGCCCGAAGACGGCAAATCCGGACAGGCCAAAACCGAAATCCCGCCCTCCGGTGGCCAGACCATCGACGGCGAAGCGCGCAAGGAAACGACGAAGTCGTAAGGTGTCAGGCGTGAAGCGTCAGGAGTAACACGGGCCACCTCACTCCTTGCTCCTCACCCCTCGCGTCCGCAACCCATGTTTGACATCGGCTTCTCCGAACTGATGGTCATTGCCGTGGTGGCGCTGCTGGTCATCGGCCCGGAGCGGTTGCCGAAGGTCGCACGCACCGCCGGCCACCTGTTCGGCCGCATGCAGCGATATGTCAATGACGTCAAGGCGGACATCAGCCGCGAGATGGCGCTGGACGACCTGCGCAAGCTGCAGGCGAGCATGCAGGAAACCGCGCAGTCACTGGAGCAGTCGGTCAACGACACCGTGCGTTCGGCGGAGACCGAAATGAACCGGATTGCCGCGGACGCGAATCCGGCCGAAGCAGAAGCCGCGCCGGCCGCCGATGCTCCGGTGGTGACCGAAGCCGCGAAGCCGGCGCGGCCCGCACAGTGAGCGAAGACACTTTCATCTCCCACCTGGTCGAGCTGCGCGATCGCCTGCTGCGCGCCCTGATCGCATTCGGCGTGGTGCTGCTGGCGCTGATCCCATTCGCGTCCGGGCTCTATGACCTGCTGGCGACGCCGATGATGCAGGCGCTGCCCGAGGGCTCGAAGATGATCGCGACCGGCGTGGTGACCCCGTTCCTGGTGCCGATCAAGGTGGCGATGATGGTGGCTTTCGTGCTGACGCTGCCGTACACGCTGTACCAGGCTTGGTCGTTTGTCGCGCCAGGACTCTACAGCCACGAAAAGCGGCTGGTGCTGCCGCTGGTGGTGGCGAGCACGCTGCTGTTCGTGGTCGGCATCGCGTTCTGCTATTTCTTCGTGTTCAACACGGTGTTCCATTTCATCAACCAGATCGCGCCGAAAAGCATCTCGGTGGCGCCGGACATCGAGAACTACCTGAATTTCGTGCTCACCATGTTCCTCGCGTTCGGGCTGACTTTCGAGACGCCGATCGTGGTGGTCATGCTCACGCGCATGGGCATCGTTACGCTGCAGCAGCTGCGCGACATCCGGCCCTATTTCATCGTCATTGCCTTCGTCATCGCGGCGATCGTGACTCCGCCGGACGTGGTCTCGCAGCTGCTGCTGGCGATCCCGATGTGCCTGCTGTTCGAAGTGGGGCTGTTCGCCGCCAGGTTCGTCGGCAGCAGGCCGCGCGCGGACGACAGTGACGGTGATTACCGGGCGCCAGGCGACGCCGAGCAGGAAGCGGAGCTCGACCGCATCGAGGCGGAGGAACGCAGCCGCCAGTGATGCCGCTTGCGGCGGCAAGGTTTACTCGGCGAGGTTGCGTCGCGGCTGGGCGGGCCGCTTGCCGACGGTGACCTTCAGGTCGATTGCCTTGGCATCGCGCATGACACGCAGGCTTGCCTGGCTGCCGGGCACCAGCGCGGCGATCAGGTTGAGCATGGTCGCTGAGTCGGTCACCGGCTTGCCGTCGACGGCGACCAGCACGTCGCCGACTCTGACGCCACCGCGATCCGCCGGCGTGCCGCGGAAGACCTCGGTGATCAGCGCGCCGCGCGTTCCCGGAATCCTGAACGACTCCGCGATCTCCTTGCTGAGATCCTGCACGCCGACGCCGATCCAGCCGCGCTGCACCGATCCGTTCTGGATGATCTGTTCCATGATGCTCTTGGCGGTGCTTGCGGGAATCGCAAAGCCGATGCCCAGCGAGGCACCGCCGGGAGTTTTCGAATAGATCGCGGTGTTGATGCCGATCAGGTGGCCGTTGATGTCGACCAGCGCGCCGCCGGAGTTTCCGGGGTTGATCGCCGCGTCGGTCTGGATGAAATTCTCGAAGGTATTGATGCCGAGGTGGCTGCGTCCCAGCGCGCTGACTATGCCCAGGGTCACCGTCTGGCCGACTCCGAAGGGATTGCCGATGGCCAGCACGACATCGCCGACGCGCGCGCTGTCGGGGGCGCTGAAGGTGATCGCGGGCAATTTCGGGAGGTCGATCTTAAGCACCGCGAGGTCGGACTCGGGATCGGCGCCGACCACCCGGGCGTTGACCCGCCGCGTGTCGGCGAGCGCGATTTCGATGCCGTCCGCGCCGTCGACGACGTGGCTGTTGGTGAGTATGTAGCCGGATTCGCTGACGATGACGCCAGAGCCGAGGTTGGTGCTCGGCTGCACCTGGGCGTCAGGCTGGTCGCCGAAGAAGAAACGGAACAACGGATCATCGCGTAGCGGGTGCTGCTGCCGTTTCACGGCCTGGGAGGTGTAGATATTGACCACCGCGGGCATGGCCTTCTGCGCCGCATCGCTGTACGACGCCACGGCAGGCGCGTCGGCGCTTCCGGTCATCTGTTTGACGGTGGTGATCACCGCGTCCTGCGCGGAGTTGCCGTTGAGCAGATCCGGCCGCAAGGTGCTGACGACGAACAGTGCCGCGAGGCAGATGGTCGCCGTCTGACAGAAGATCAACCAGAGTTTTCGCATGAAGGATGCCGCGGGGACGCGTTTACAATGTTCGCTGACTGGTGGATGGACGGATGACCATGGAACGTGCTGCGCTCGACGCTTATCTCGAGGATTTTCTGCAAGTCCCTGATTTCCGGGATTATTGCCCAAACGGCCTGCAGGTGGAAGGGCGCGGGGAGGTGCACTGCATTATCAGCGGCGTGACCGCATCCTCGGCGCTGATCGAGGCGGCAGTTGCCGAGGGCGCGGATGCGTTGCTGGTCCACCACGGTTATTTCTGGCGCGGCGAGGATGGCCGCATCACCGGCATGCGCCGTCGCCGCATCGCTGCGCTGCTCCGCCATGACCTGAATCTGTTTGCCTACCACCTGCCGCTGGACGTACATCCGGAGGTGGGCAACAACGCCCAGCTGGCGCTGCGTTTCGGAATGACTCCCTCCGGGCGCTTTGGGGAGCAGGACATCGGCGTGCATGGCAGCCTGCAGGACGAAATCACGCTGGCCGGTTTTGGCGAACGGATCGAGCGGGAGACTGCGCGCCGGCCGCTGCTGATCGGAGATCCCGGCCGCCCGCTGCGCCGCATCGCGTGGTGCACCGGCGGGGCGCAGGGGCTGTTCGAGCAGGCCATCGCGCTTGGTGTTGACGCCTACATCAGCGGCGAGATTTCCGAACAGACCGTGCATGCGGCGCGCGAGTCCGGCGTGGCCTACATCGCCGCCGGCCATCATGCGACGGAACGTTACGGGGTGCAGGCGCTCGGCGACCATCTCGCGCAGCGCTTCGGGTTGAGCCACCGCTTCATCGACATCGACAATCCGGTCTGAGGTTTTCGCCGGCTGCCCGCAACCGGTACGGTTACATTCTGAAACAAATTGACCGGTATCCGGGGGAGTCCGCGGGGCTATCATGGCAGCATTCCGGATGCAGGAGGATCTGACCATGCGCAAGACACTGATGCTGAGCCTGGCCGCCATGACACTGGCGGCGAGCCTGCCGGCCGATGCTCATGGCGGCCGCGGCCATTCGAAGCTGCGGGTGGGGGTGATGATCGGTGCCCCGGTGGTGTTTGCACCCTGGTGGTCCGCGCACTCCTATCCGTACTATCATCCGGCGCCGCCGGTGGTGTTGCGCGAACGGGTGGTCGTGCGTGAGCCACTGGTGTTCTACGATGAACGCGGCAATCCGGTACCGCCGGCCCAGACCCAGGGAGCACCGCAGGCCGGTGCGGCACCGACTTGGCATTTCTGCCCCGACTCCCAGGCCTACTACCCTTACGTTCAAACCTGCGCTTCGCCCTGGCAGCGCGTGATGCCCCATCCGCCACCGCAGTAGGCGGATGCAGGCGGCGGCTGGGACCGCGCGGGTTTCGGATGTGTCCATGACGCATCCGCGGCGACAGGTTTCCGTACCGGCTGTCGTGTGCAGATGCGCTTTACACCGGATCCGGGATGCCTGACCTGGCATCGCGCGATTGTGAGCGATTGCTTGCGCGAAGCTGAAAATCCGTACTGTCCGTTCTTGCCGGCAGATTCTTGAATTAGAGTGTCTGCAGGCGGTCGATCGTCATGGGGCTGCTGCCCCGGGATGACCGTCCAGTGAACCGACACAGGATTTTCCCGAATGCACGTGCTGATTGTGGAGGATGACAAGGCCCTGGGCGAAGGGCTGGTCCGTTACCTGGTCCAGGCCGGCCATCGCGTCGAGCTCGCGACCAGCGGCCGCGAGGCGGACCTGCTGCTGGCGCACGAGGAGTACGATCTCGTGATACTCGATATCGGTCTGCCGGGGATGGACGGTTTCGAGGTGCTGCGCAGAGCGAGGCAGAGGGAGCGTTACGTTCCCGCGCTCGTGCTCACTGCCCGAGACTCGGTCGCGGACCGGGTGCATGGACTCGACCTTGGCGCCGATGATTACCTGATCAAGCCGTTCTCGCTGATGGAGCTCGAGGCGAGGATGCGTGCGGTGATCCGGCGCGGGCAGCAGACGACGGAGACACAGATTGTCTGCGGACAGCTCAAGGTCGACATTGCCGCGAAGCGCGTCTGGGTTGCTGACAATCCGGTGCGGTTGACTGCGCGTGAATGGGGGGTACTCGAGTTCCTGGTATTGCGCGCCGGCAAGATCGTCAGCAAGGAGCAGATCGTGTCCGCGATCAGCGATCCCGAGTCCGACCTGAACCTCAACGTGGTCGAGGTCTACATTTCCAGGTTGCGCAACAAGCTCGGACCGGCGGGCGTGAAGATCCACTCCATCCGCGGTTTCGGCTATTACCTCGACAAGACTGCGGACGATGCGAGTTAGCATACGCCGCCTGCTGTTCAGCTGGTTGTCGGTGCCGCTGCTGCTGGCGGTGGTGGCCGCGACGCTGCTCGGTCACGCCCTTGCGCTGCGTCCGGTGACGGCGGCGTATGACTGGGTGCTGGTCGATACCGCGCTGTCGCTGACCCGGCTGATCAATTCCCGGCCGGACGTGAATCCGGAAGCGTTGTCAAACTCCGCAGACATGCTGCTGCGCACGGACCAGTTCGACCGCATCTATTATTCGGTGCATGACAAGAGCGGGCGGCTGATCGCCGGCGACGCGCATTTGCGGCCGCCGCCCAGCGAGTCCCTCGAGGCCGGGGAGCTGCTGTACGACGCGGAACTCGAGGGTGAACAGGTCAGGGTTGCCGCGATGCGGGTCAGCCTGCGCGGCGTGGATGCGATCGTCCAGGTCGCGGAGACCGGGGTCAAGCGCAGCGAGCTGACGCGGCAGATTGTCACCGGCATGATCGCGATCGAGGTGATGCTCGTCGTCTCGGTGGTGATTCTGGTGATGTTCGGCGTGGGCAAGGGCCTGGAGCCGCTGGAACACTTGCGCGAGGAAATCGGCGCGCGCTCGCACCGGGACCTGAGGCCGATCATCCCGGAGCGCGCGCCGGTCGAGGTGCGGCCCCTGGTTGTTACACTTAACGAGCTGCTGGCGCGCCTGGACCGGACGCTGAGGTCGCAACAGCAGTTTGTCGCCAACGCCGCCCACCAATTGCGCACTCCGCTGGCCGGGCTGCGCATGCAGGTCGAATACGGATTGAGCCAGACCGATCCGGCTGAATACCGGCGCGTGCTCAGGGAACTTGGCCTGTCGACCGACAGGGCTGTGCGCCTCGCCAACCAGCTGTTGACGCTGGCAAGGGCGGAGGCGGGATTTGCCCAGGCGGAGTCGATGCTCCCGACCGACCTGCGCGGCATCGCGGAGGATGTTGTCGAAAACTGGATGCCGGCCGCGATACGCAAGAAAATCGACCTCGGGCTGGACCTCAAGGCTGCGCCGGTGCTCGGCGACGTGTTCCTGCTCCGGGAACTGCTGTCGAACCTGATCGACAACGCCATCGCCTACACGCCGCCCGGCGGACGTGTCACCGTCGCCACCGGCAGGCAGGGGGATGTCGCCGTACTGCGGGTGGAGGATGATGGCGTCGGCATACCAGAGTCCCAGCGTCCGCGGGTGTTCGACCGCTTTTTCCGTGCCGACGGCGCCAGCGGCGACGGCTGCGGGCTCGGGCTGGCCATCGTGCGTGAAATTGCCCATCTCCATGGCGGCAAGGTCGAAATCACGGCGCCGCCGTCCGGGCGCGGCACCGTAGTGACTCTGGAATGCCCCCTGGCCCGCTGAGGGGCCGGCCTGTGAGCACTGCTGCGGCGAGTCCATGATGCTCGCAATAGATGTTCATAACGCCATGAATTAATTGATTATTCTCAGTTTTTGCTTAACTTTTCCGGGTGTCCGCGTGTAAAATATGCGCTTTTTCGCAGACGCAAGACTCAGAGGGGACTACGGGCATGTCCGAGAAAGAAACCGATCAGGGTAAACGCCAGTTTCTGGTTGCCGCCACCACGGTGGCCGGCGGCGTGGCGGCCGGTGCCGCAGCGGTGCCGTTCGTGGCGAGCATGATGCCGTCGGAGCGCGCGAAGGCCGCCGGCGCGCCGGTGGAGGTCGATGTCGGTGCGCTGGCACCCGGCGAGCGCATCACCGTCGAGTGGCGCGGCAAACCGGTGTGGGTGGTCCGCCGCACCAAGGAGATGCTCGACACCATCCGCAGCAACGACGCCAATGTCGCCGATCCGGAATCGAAGAAACCGATGCAGCCGCCGTACGCGGCCAACGCGACCCGCGCGATCAAGGATGAATTCCTGGTGGTCGTCGGCATCTGCACCCACCTCGGCTGCTCGCCGGTCGACAAGTTCGCGAAGCAGGCGGAGGCTTTTGATCCCAACTGGCAGGGCGGCTTCTATTGCCCCTGCCACGGCTCGCTGTTCGACCTCGCCGGCCGCGTCTACAAGAACCGTCCCGCGCCCGACAACCTGGTGGTGCCGCCGCACACCTACCTGTCGGACACCCGCATCCTGATCGGCGAAGATTCGAAGGGAGCCTGAGCACAAAATGGCATCCACACCTAAAGAACCCGTCCAGTTCCGCGGCGCCGGCCCGCTCAACGCCCCGATCAGCGGTGTGCTGACCTGGGTCGACCAGCGATTCCCGCTGATGTCGCTGTGGCGCGACCACCTGTCACAGTATTACGCGCCGAAGAACTTCAACTTCTGGTATTTCTTCGGCTCGCTGGCGATGCTGGTGCTGGTGATCCAGATCGTCACCGGCATTTTCCTGGTGATGCATTACAAGCCGTCGGCCGCAGAAGCCTTCGCTTCTGTGGAATACATCATGCGCGACGTGCCCGGCGGCTGGTTCATCCGCTACATGCACTCGACCGGCGCCTCGGCCTTCTTCGTCGTTGTCTACCTGCACATGTTCCGCGGCCTGATGTACGGCTCCTACCGCCAGCCGCGCGAGCTGATCTGGATCTTCGGCATGCTGATCTACCTGTGCCTGATGGCCGAGGCTTTCTTCGGCTACCTGCTGCCCTGGGGCCAGATGTCCTTCTGGGGCGCGCAGGTGATCGTCAACCTGTTCGATGCGCTGCCGGTGATCGGTCCCGACCTGTCGACCTGGATCCGCGGCGACTTCGTGGTCTCGGATGCGACGCTGAACCGCTTCTTCGCCTTCCACGTGATCGCATTGCCGCTGGTGCTGCTGGGGCTCGTCGCCGCGCACATCATGGCGCTGCACGAAGTCGGCTCGAACAATCCGGACGGCGTCGAAATCAAGAAGCACAAGGACGAGCAGGGCCGCCCCCTCGACGGCATTCCCTTCCATCCGTATTACACGGTGAAGGACATCGTCGGTGTCGTGGTGTTCCTGTTCCTGTTTTTCCTGGTGGTGTTCTTCATGCCGGAGATGGGCGGTTACTTCCTGGAGTTCAACAACTTCATTCCCGCCGATCCGCTGAAAACCCCGCCGCACATCGCGCCGGTATGGTACTTCACCCCTTATTACTCGATCCTGCGCGCGATCACCGAGGAATTCATGCTGGTGCTCGCGATCGGCGTCGCTGCCTACGTGGTGCTGATCTGGCTCACCGCCCGCGACAGCCGCGTCAAGCTTGCCGCCGCGGCGATCGGCCTGGTCGTGGTCGTGCTGATGAAGGGCGGTCCGCTGGCGCTGGACGCCAAGGTCTGGGGCGTGGTCATGATGGGGGCGGCGACACTGATCTTCTTCCTGCTGCCCTGGCTCGACCGCAGCCCGGTGAAGTCGATCCGCTACAAGGGCACTCTGTTCCGCACTGCGCTGACCGTATTCGTGATCACCTTCATCGTCCTCGGCTACTACGGGGTGCAGACGGTGACGCCGGTCGGAACCATGATCTCGCAGGTCGGCACGCTGCTCTATTTCGCGTTTTTCCTGCTGATGCCCTGGTATTCGGTGATGGACAAGACCAAGCCGGAACCGGACCGGGTGACCATGTGATGGCGGACAACATGAACAAATTCAAGAAACTGATTGCCGCACTGCTGTTTGCGCCCGCGCTGGCGCTGGCAGCGGGTGCCGATGTAAAGCTCGACCGCGCGCCGATCGATGAAAGCGACCAGGCGTCGCTGCAGCGCGGCGCCCGGCATTTCGTCAACTACTGCCTGAACTGCCACAGTGCGAACTACATGCGCTACAACCGGCTGCAGGACATCGGCCTTACCGACCAGCAGATCCTCGACAACCTGGTGTTCACCGGCGTCAAGGTCGGTGACCTGATGCGGGTGGCGATGGACGCGAACGAGGCAAGGGAGTGGTTCGGCGCGGCGCCGCCCGACCTGACGGTGATCGCGCGCTCGCGCGCATCCCACGCCGGCAGCGGCGCGGACTGGCTCTACAGCTACCTGCGCGGTTTTTACCGCGATGCCGAGCGCCCGACGGGCTGGAACAACACCGTCTATCCCAACGTCGGCATGCCGCATGTGCTGTGGGAACTGCAGGGCGAACAGGTGCTGGCAGAGCGCAAGGTCCAGGGCCCCGGATTCGAGAAGACCGAGGTGGCGCTGAAACTCGACAAGCCCGGAACGCTGAGCCCCGTGGAGTACGACCGCATGGTCGCCGACCTGGTGAACTACATGGTGTTCATGGGTGAGCCGGTGCGTAATGACCGCAAGACAATAGGCATGTTCGTACTGCTCGTGCTGGGCCTGCTCTTTGTGCTGGCCTATGCCCTGAAGAAGGAATACTGGAAGGACGTGCACTGAAACCCCGGCATCCCGGCAGGGGCCGTGCGCGCGGACCGCGTCACGGCCCCTTTGTGCCTCAGGCGCAGGCCCGGCGAACCACTGAACTGCTGTTCCGTTACGGATAAACCATCATGATGACACTCTATTCGGGCACGACCTGCCCTTTCAGCCAGCGTTGCCGTTTCGTGCTCTACGAAAAGGGCATGGATTTCCAGATCATCGACGTCGACCTGTTCAACAAGCCGGAAGACCTCGCGGTGATGAATCCGTACAACCAGGTTCCGGTGCTGGTCGAGCGCGATCTTATTCTCTACGAGTCGAACATCATCAACGAGTACATCGACGACCGTTTTCCGCATCCCCAGCTGATGCCGGCCGACCCGGTGATGCGCGCCCGCGCGCGGTTGTTCCTGTTCCGTTTCGAGCAGGAGATGTTCTCCCACGTGATCGCGATCGAGAAGGGCACCCAGAAGCAGGCCGACAAGGGACGCCAGACCATCCGCGACGCCCTGACCCAGATAGCGCCGGTGTTCGCCAAGCAGAAGTACATGCTGGGCGAGGAATTTTCGATGCTCGACGTGGCCATCGCGCCGCTGCTGTGGCGCCTTGACCACTACGGCATCCAGCTCGGCAAGCAGGCCGCGCCGCTGATGAAATACGCCGAGCGGCTGTTCAGCCGGCCGGCCTATATCGACGCGCTGACCGCATCCGAAAAAGTGATGCGGAAATGACAGTGATGAGCGATGAACGCGGAGCGAAACTCCCTGTCTGACGTTGTTCATCATTCATCGTTTCGCACTCATCGCTGAATTCCATGGCTGAGCGTTCCACCAAGCCCTACCTGATCCGCGCGGTCCACGAGTGGGCCTGCGACAGCGGCTTCACGCCGTACCTGTCGGTCAAGGTCGACGAGACCACCCGCGTCCCGATGGAGCACGTCAAGAACGGCGAGATCGTGCTCAATCTCAGCTATGACGCAACCCACAGGCTGACCATCGGCCAGGACCTGATCCAGTTTTCGGCGCGTTTCGGCGGTGTTTCCCGGGAATGCTCGATACCGGTGGCCGCCGTGCAGGGCATTTTTGCCCGCGAGAACGGTCAGGGTCTGTTCTTCCCCGAAGAGTCGGGGGGGGCGTCCGCAGCGCCGCAATCCACGCCGCCGCCCCCTGAAAACCCCGATGACCCGAAGCCGGATGCACCGGCTCCCGGCGGCCGGCCCCGGTTGCAGGTCGTCAAGTAGGTCTTTCCCCGCCGCGGTTTGACATTCCCGCGGGCTGCGTCGCACACTGCTTCGACGCCCAAACTCCGAATCCAGAACAGCAGGCCGTCCCAACGGCCCCTTGCGGCGCATGCTCAGCATCCATCCAGTCCAGGAGAAGTGCCATGCTAAGTCCGGAAGAGTTGGAACAGCTTGACCCCGCGGAATCGATGTTCCCGTCGCCGATTCCCGTGCAGTGCGTGTCCAGCGACGAATACCTGCCTTGCCCGCAGACCGAACAGCAGCGGGAATTCGAGGCGAGGGTCAAGCACTACGGCGCGGAACTGGCGAAGAAGCAGGGCGTCAGCCGCCGCCGCTTTTTCCAGTCGGCGGCGGGCATGGCCGCGGCCTTTGTCGCGATGAACGAAACCTATGGCCCGTTCTACATGGTGAGCCGTGCCGAGGCGGCGACGCCGGAAATGGCCAACGAACGGGCGAAGGCGCTGAAGAACCAGTTCATCATGGACATGCACACGCACTTCCTGCGCGACGACACCCCGATCAAGACCTTTGTAGCCCAGCGCGCCACCGTGGGCAAACTCGGCTGGAACCTCTCGCTCAACGAAAAAGAGCAGACCATCGACGACCTGAAGTTTCCCAACTACTTCAAGGAAATCTACCTCGACAGCGACACCAAGGTCGGCTGCATCAGCGGCTCCTATTCGGTCGATCCGGCGTATTCCTTCCTGACCAACGACATGAAGTATGCCGCCCGCGAGAAGATCAACAGGGAAGCCGGCACCCGGCGCAGTTTCTCGCACGCGATATTCACGCCCGGACATGCCGGCTGGCTGGACAAGGTCGAGGAGGAACAGGCACGGCTGAAGCCGGATTCCTGGAAGGGCTACACCATCGGCGACAACACCAACAAGCATCTGTCGAAATGGCCTTTCCGCCTCGATGACGAAAAGGTGATGTATCCCTTCTACGAGAAGCTGGTGAAATGGAGCAAGACCAATCCGACGGTGGTCAACGTCTGCATCCACAAGGGGCTGTTTCCGCCGCAGATTGAGCAGAAGTTTCCGCACCTGCTCGAATACTCGGATGTGCGCGACGTCGGCAAGGCCGCGAAGGACTGGCCGCAGCTCAACTTCATCATCTATCACTCGGGCTGGCGCTGGACCGGTCCCAACGCGCCGAAGGCGGCCTGGGAGCATTTCGAGAGGACCGGCCGCATCGAGTGGGTTACCGACCTTGCCGAGATTCCGGAGAAATACGGCGTCAAGAACGTCTACGGTGACCTCGGCCAGCTCTTTGCGTGGACCACCACAGCCAACCCGCGGCTCGGCGCTGCGGTGATGGGCACGCTGGTCAAGGGCCTGGGCGCCGACCATGTGGTCTGGGGCACCGACGCGGTGTGGACCGGCGCGCCGCAGTGGCAGATCGAGGCGCTGCGCCGGCTCGAGATCCCGGAAGACATGCAGAAGAAGTACGGCTACCAGCCGCTGGGCGCGGCCGACGGTGCGGTAAAGAATGCCATTTTCGGCGGTAACAACGCACGCTTGTATAAAGTGACGCCGAAGCAGCAGGCGGAAATCATCGTCGACCGCGTCGCGCAGATCAAGGAAACCTACGAGCGGGAGGGGCCGGGGCGCACCAACCTTGCCTACGGCTACGTCGCCAGAAAAACCTGAGGGTTGCTGCGGGAGGCATCGACGGCGCGGGTGACCGCGCCGTTTTCATTTGCGCCGGCGGATTTCGCTGATCACCGCGGCGTTGTCGAGCTCGGCCTCGCCGGCCTTCATGCAGCCTTCGACGATGTCGGTGTAGGTCGTGGCCAGCGGCAGTGCCTGCCGCAGCGTGGCCGCCTGTTCCAGCATCAATTTGAAATCTTTCAGCGTCTGCGCGATCTTGCCGTGCGGCGTGAAATCGCCGGCGATCATCTTGTCGCCCTTGACGTCCATGATCTGGGAGTAGGCGGCCGAGTCCCGCGCCACTGCGAGGAAGGGCGTCAGCGGCAGGCCCATGCGCTCGGCGAAGACCAGACCTTCGGCCAGCGCGGCGCGGTTGATGCCGAGGATCAGGTTGATCGCCAGCTTGGCGCGGCCGCCGTTGCCGGCAGCACCGAGATGGTGGCGGCGCGGGCAGATCGCGTCGAGCACGTCCTTCACGGCTTCCGCTGCCGCGGGATCGCCGCCGACCAGGCCCAGCGCGTCGCCGCGTGCGGTCTGCTCGCTGGTGCCGGACACCGGCATTTCGACGAAATGCAGGCGTTGCGCGGGCAGGCGCGCGGCCAGGGCCGCGATGCGTTCGGGATCGCAGGTGCTGACGCAGACCACGGTCAGCGGCGGCGCTTCAGCCGGCCGCGCTGCGAGCAGGGCATCGACGGCGTTTTCCACCTGCGCGGTGTCGAACACGGCCAGCACTGCGGTGTCACAGTGCCGGGCGATGTCGGCAAGCGAGGTTGCGGGCGTGCCGCCCAGCGCCGCCGCTTTCGCGGCATCGATGTCGTAACCGGTGACGGCGATGCCGGCAGCCTTGAGGCGCGCCGCGCAGGCGCTGCCCATCAGGCCGCAGCCGATGATGCCGACAGGGGAGCGGGTCATGCCGGGAATGTCCGCAGTTGAGGTTTTAGAATTAAACAGAGCCGCAATTATAGGAGGCCTGCCCCGCGGCCAGACGTTATAATTCGGGCTTCCCGCCGGCATAGCTCAGTTGGTAGAGCAACCGCCTTGTAAGCGGTAGGTCGTCTGTTCGAGTCAGACTGTCGGCACCACCGCCGCCGGCTTGCAGAACATGCCGCAATCGGCGGAAGTGTAAATAATCCAATATAATCAATGGGTTATGTGTTATCGCCCGAGTCGGGGCGAGCGGTGATGCATTGCGGCGCTAGGAGTTGAATTTTTTCGCGTCCGCACCATCTAACAGGCCACAAAAAAACGCGCGACCGCGGGACGGGCGCGCACTGGAACGGAGAGAGGCATTGATCAACGTCGAACACCTGGTAAAGGCCTTTGGCCCGAAACTGGCGGTGAATGATGTGTCATTCAGCGTCGAGCGCGGCGAAGTGCTGGGGTTCCTGGGCCCCAATGGCGCCGGCAAATCAACCACGATGCGCATGATCACCGGCTATTACCCGCCCACCTCGGGACGGATCACGGTCGGCGGGCATGACATGGTCGAAAATCCGATCGCCGCCAAGCGCCTGATCGGCTACCTCCCGGAAAACGCCCCCGGCTACGCTGACATGACGGTGCACGGTTTCCTCAATTTCTGCGCCGAGCTGCGCGGGCTGCAGGGCGACGCGCGCAAGCGCGCGGTGCACCGGGCAGTGGAGCTGTGCTTCCTCGAGAACGTGCTCTACCAGTCGATCGACACGCTGTCGAAGGGTTACAAGCACCGCACCTGCCTCGCGCAATCGCTGATCCATGACCCCGAGGTGCTGATCCTCGACGAGCCGACCGACGGCCTTGACCCCAACCAGAAACACGAAGTGCGCGGCCTGATCAAGCGCCTCGGCGAAACCAAGGTGGTGATTTTCTCGACCCACATCCTCGAGGAAGTCGAAGCGGCCTGTTCACGGGTGATCATCATCGACCGTGGCCGCATCGTCGCCAGCGGCACACCGGCGGAACTGAAGGCACGCTCGCCGGAAGGCAAGCTCGACGAGGTGTTCCGCGCGATCACGCTGCCCGATACCGTCAGGCACGATACTCATCACGAGGTGCGCGCATGAACGCCTGGGCCAACATCCGTACCATCATGAAACGCGAGCTGGCGGGCTATTTCACCTCGCCGATCGCCTATGTATTCTTGGTCATTTTCCTGCTGCTGACCGGCTTCTTCACTTTCACCATCGGCAATTTCTTCGAGCGCGGCGAGGCCTCGCTGGTGTCCTTCTTCACCTGGCACCCCTGGCTGTACCTGTTCCTGGTGCCGGCGGCGGGCATGCGCCTGTGGTCGGAGGAGCGGCGGCTGGGCACCATGGAACTGCTGCTGACGATGCCGGTGACCAACTGGCAGGCGATTGTCGGCAAGTTCCTCGCCTCCTGGCTGTTCCTCGCGCTGGCGCTGGCGCTGACTTTTCCGGTGGCGATCACGGTCAACTATTTCGGCGACCCCGACAACGGCGTGATCTTCGCCGGCTATGTCGGCAGCCTGATGCTGGCGGGTTCGTACCTCGCCGTCAGCTGCATGACCTCGGCGATGACCCGCAACCAGGTCATCAGCTTCATCCTGTCGGTGATGATCTGCCTGTTCCTGATCCTCGCCGGTTACACCCCGGTCACCGACCTGCTGTCGCGTTTCGCCAGCCCGGTGGTCGTCGACATCGTCGCCGCGTTCTCGGTGATGACCCACTTCGAAGGCTTCCAGCGCGGCGTGCTCGACACGCGCGACGTGGCGTTCTTCGCCTCGGTGATCGGCTTCATGCTGTTCGTCACCGGCGTGATCATCCGCAACCAGCGCGCGGGATAAAGCGATGAAAAACAAGAATCTCGAAACCCTGATGTATTCCGCCGGCGGCATCGTCGCGCTGGCGCTGGTGCTGATCGCCGCGAATTTCATATTCAGCGCATTCAATGCCCGCGTCGACCTCACCGACGGCCGCGTCTACACGCTGTCCGACGGCACGCGTTCGATCCTGTCTAAACTTGAAGCGCCGGTGAAAATCCGCTTCTACTACACCCAGGGCAGCACCGCGGTGCCGCCGGGCCTGAAGACTTTCGCCAGCCGCGTCGAGGACCTGCTCAATGAATACCGGGCGGCGTCCAACGGCAAGGTCATCATCGAGAAATTCAATCCGGAACCGGACTCGGATGCGGAGGAGTCGGCCGCGCTCGACAACGTCGAGGGCCAGATGACCAATACCGGCGAGAAGTTCTACCTCGGCCTCGCGGTGTCCTTCCTCGACCAGAAATCCTCGATCCCGGTGCTGACCCCGGACCGCGAGCGCCTGCTCGAGTACGACATCACCCGCTCCATTTCGCAGGTCTCGCAGGCGAAGAAGCCGGTGGTCGGCATCATGAGCGGCCTGCCGGTGCTCGGCCGCCCGCTGGATCCCTCGAAGAAACAGCAGCCGCTGGAGCCCTGGGTCCTGGCTTCCGAGCTGAAGCGCATCTTCGACGTGCGCGAAGTGCCGCTGACAGCGACGAAAATCGACGACGACATCAAGGTGCTGCTGGTCATTCATCCGCGTGACATCCTCGAGCCCGCCGAGTACGCGATAGACCAGTTCGTGCTGCGCGGCGGCAAGCTGATCGCCTTCGTCGACACCTACGCCTACTTCGACCAGCAGCCCGACCTGCAGAACCCGCTCGGCGGCAATGCCGCGGGGCAGTCGACACTGTTCAACCTGTTCAAGGGCTGGGGCGTCGAGCCCAGCACCGGCAAGGTCGTCGCCGACCTGACCTTTGCCAGCGGCGAAGGCCCGCGCCTGCTGCCGACGCTGCTGTCGCTGAACACCGAGGCTCTGAACATGGATGACGTGGTGACCAGCCAGGTCGGTACCCTGCTGATACCCTTCGGCGGCAGCTTCACGCTGAAACTGCCGGAGCACCTCAAGCACACCCCGCTGGTGCACACCTCGAAGAATTCGATGCTCGCCGATCTGATCATCGCGACGCTGTCGGGAGAGCCTTCGACCCGCGGCTTCCAGCCCTCGGGCAAGGAAGAGCCGCTGGCTTTCCGCCTCAGCGGCAAGTTCAGGACCGCCTTTCCCAACGGCAAGCCGGCTGATCCCTTCGCGCGCGGCAAGCCGGTGGATCCGGCGCAGTTCGAGGCCGACCGCAAGGCGCACCTGCGCGAAGCGGCGGAGGAGAACACGGTGGTCATCGTCGGCGACGTCGACATGCTCACCGACGGCGCGGCCGTCGAGATCCAGGAGATCTTCGGCCAGCGCGTGGCCGTGCCGCGCAACGGCAACCTGGCCTTTGCCCAGGGCCTGGTCGAGCAGATGGCGGGCGACAGCGCGCTGATCAACCTGCGCAGCCGGGCGGCCTTCAGCCGGCCGCTGACGGTGATCAGGCAGATGGAGGCGCGCGCCCAGCAGGCCTATCTCGGCAAGATCAAGGCGCTCGAGGACGACCTCAACCAGACCACCGAGAAGCTGCAGGCCCTGCAGCGGGGCGGCAAGTCGGGAACCGCATCCGGCGGCGCGATCCTCACGCCGGAGCAGCAGGCGGAGATGGACAATTTCCGCAAGAAGATGGTCGACACGCGCCGCGAACTCAAGGACGTGCGCAGGACCCTGCGCGAAGAGACGGAGACGCTGCAGATGTGGACCAAGGTCATCAACATCGGCCTGGTGCCGCTGCTGGTGATGCTGCTGGGCATCACGCTGGCGATCATCAAGCGCCGCAAGGCCAATGCAAGGGTACGAGCTTCATGAACCGCAAACAGTTCCTCTGGCTGATGCTCGCGGTGCTGGTGCTCGGCGGCACCGGCCTCGCGATGTTCTGGAACGATATAACCGCATACCGCGATAGCGGCGCGAAGATCGGCGCGCAGTTGCTCCCGAACCTGAAAGCCGGTGACGTCGCGAAGCTGCGCCTGCAGGATGCATCAGGCGAAGTGACCCTGGCGCTGAAGGACAAGGTCTGGCGGGTCGAACAGCGCGGCGGCTATCCGGCGGATTTCGGCGAAATCAGCGGCCTGATTCTCAAGCTGCTCGATGCCAAGGTCGTGCAGTCGGAAGCCGTTGGCAAGAGCCTGCACGGCCGCCTCGACCTGCTGGCGCCCGGCAAGGACGTCAAGGAGGGCGCGGGCACGCTGCTCGAACTCGGCGACGCCGCCGGCAAGCCCCTGGCGAGGATGGTGCTCGGCAAGGTTTCGCTGAAGAAGGATCCGATGAACCCGCTGCCGAACGCGCGTGACGGCGTTCCCGCCGGGCGGCATATCCTGGTCGAGGGGCGCGGTGACAACGTCGTGGTGGTGTCCGATCCGCTGGAGAAGGCGGTGGCCCGCCCCGGCGCCTGGGTGGCGCGGGATTTCTTCAAGGTCGACCGCATCCGCGCGCTGGAGGTCTCGGGCGAACGCGGCAGCTGGAAAATAGCCCGCGACGAGGAATGGGGACAGTGGAAGTTCGCCGCGGGTGGCGGACAGCTCGATCCCAGTGCAGCGGTCAGCGCGAACAATGCGCTGTCGAGCCTGTCGTTCAGCGACGTCATCGTCGATGACCAGACCGGCGCGAAGCCGGCGCTGACGATCACCGCCGAAACCTTCGACAACCTGACCTACACCATCGGTCTCGCGCCGCAGGCCGACGGCGACTTCGTGTTGCGCTTCAAGGTGGCCGGCGAGTTGCCGAAGGCGCGCAAGCCGGAGCCCAAGGAAAAGCCCGAAGAGGCGGAGAAGCTGGACAAGGAATTCGCCGAGAACCGGCAGCGCCTGGAAGCCAGGGTCATGCTGGAGCAGGTGCGCTCGCAATGGGCCTACGTGGTGCCGGCGCGGCAGCTGGCGCCCCTGCTTGCATCGCGCGATCAACTCGTCGTCCGCCGCTAGCCGGTGCCGCTGGAGGCGATCCGCGATGATGCCGGTTGCAGGGCGGCCTGCCAGCCTCTTTGTCGAATATTTGTAAGTATTTGTTTTTATTGATATTTTTGTGTAGCCTGGAGGGATATACTGCAGGCATGTTCCGCTCCGCCCTGATCATCGTGTTGCTGCTTGTCTTGCCAGGCTGTGCCCTGACCCTGCATGGCCAGCAGACGACGGGTGGCGGTCAGGCAGCAACGACGCTGGGCAGCAGCGTGCAGGGCGGCACCCGCATCGGCAATGCGCGCATCGGCGGATCCTTCGGTGCGCCACGGGCAGCGCATGCCGGCGGTGGCCAGGTCACGTTTTCCCGTGGTGCCTCGGCCGTGCTGGTACTCGGCGTGCTGATTGCCGGCGCCATCGATGAACTCGGCGGCTGGTTCAGGTCACCCGCGCCCGCGATGGCTGAGCGCACGCCGGAAGGCGGCATCTCGCATACCTGTTCCTGTTATGGCTGGCAGCCCGAATTGACGCCCGCAGGCTCAGCGCAGTAAGTTCCGGCTTCCCTTGTGGATGTTTTTTACAACCGACAGGCCCTTTCGATGAGCAACAGCCGCGATCCGCAGTCACCCCTTCCTTCGCCCGTGTTTCCCCAGGGAAAAAAGTGGGATTCCAGGAAGCGTGACGGCATTTATGAATCCGACGTGACGGCGTTGGTGCGCCGCATGCTCGAGGACGAATCAATACGTGAAGACCAGCGCCGCGCATGGGAGCGCTGGCGCAATGACCCGGAGGCACTGCAAAGATGAAAACCCAACTGATCCTCGGCGCGGCACTGCTTGCCGCAACAACCGTCGCCGCCGCGCAGAATTATCCGCAGCGGCCGGTCCGCTTCGTCGTGCCCTATGCGCCCGGAGGCAGCACCGACACGCTGGCGCGTTCGATGGGCGGCAAACTTTCGGAGCTGCTGGGCCAGCAGGTGGTGGTCGACAACCGCCCCGGCGCCAACGGCGACATCGGCATGAGCATTGTCGCCAAGGCACCGCCCGACGGCTACAGCATCGTTCTCGGCTATATCGCCAACCTCGCCATCGGGCCCAGCCTTTACGCAAAAATGCCCTATGACCCGGTCAAGGATTTCGCCACCATCACCCAGGTCGCCGGCGCGTCGAACATATTCGTGACCCATCCCTCGCTGCCGGCGAAGAACTTCAAGGAGTTCATCGCCTATACCAAGGCCAACCCGAAGAAGGTGAGTTTTGCCTCGGCGGGCGTCGCCAGCGTCGGCCACCTCACCGGCGAGCTGCTCAACGACATGGCGGGCATCGACATGCAGCATGTGCCTTACAAAGGCAGCGGCCAGGCCATTTCGGATCTTGTCGGCGGCCATATCAAGGTCATGATCAGCGGCATGGCCTCGACCCTGCCCCATGTGCGTTCCGGCAAGCTGGTCGGCATTGTCACCACCGGCCTCAAGCGCACTCCGGCGACCCAGGACATCCCGACCATTTCCGAAACCTATCCCGGCTTCGAGTCGAGCTCCTGGTTCGGCGTGCTGGCGCCCGCGGGAACGCCGCGGCCGATCATCAACCGACTCAATGCCGACATCCACAAGTCGCTGCAGGATCCGGCAGTGGCCAAGCGCCTGGCCGGCGTCGGTTTCGAGATCACCTACGGCACGCCCGAGCAGTTCAGCGCCTACATCCAGTCCGAAATCAAGAAATGGGCGAGGGTGGTCAAACTGTCGGGGGCCAAGCCGGAGTGACGGAGGCATTGGTTTTTACAAGCAAAACCCCGCTGTGGCGGGGTTTTGTTTTTGGTTCCCGGATATTGACATTTGTAATCGTTCGATTACAATTTTCAGATGTTCACGATCAGACGCACTGTCGAGTTCGATGAATGGTTTTCCGGGGTTCGGGACGGTGTGACGCGGCGGCGTCTGGTGGCACGTTTGCGCAAGGCGCAGCTGGGCAATCTCGGCGATGTCAAACCGGTCGGTTCGGGCGTCTATGAGATGCGCGAGAATTTCGGGCCCGGCTGGCGGTTGTATTACCTCAAACGTGGTGCTGTGCTGATTGTGATGCTCGGCGGTGGTGACAAGTCCACTCAGCTTGCAGATATTTCCCGGGCCGTAAAACTCGCGGCCCGAATTGAGGAGTAAGTGATGGCCAAAAAAATCCGTGTTGCTGATTTGCCTGAATTTGATGCTGCCGAGTATCTGGATAGCGAGGAGGCCATCGCCGAATATCTGACGGCGATGATTGAGGGCGGTGATCCGGCCATGCTGGCGGCAGCCTTGGGCGATATTGCCCGTGCGCGTGGCATGAGTGAAATTGCCAAGGCTTCCGGGCTCACCCGTGAGGCGCTGTACAAGGCTCTGCGACCAAACGCGCAGCCGCGCTTTGAAACGGTCAATCGGGTTTGCGCCGCGCTTGGGGTCCGGTTGGTGGCTCAACCCATATCGCATTGAGCCTGACTCAAAACATGTTCCTCGATCCTGCAACTTACCGCCGAACGATCCCCAGCTTGTCGTAGATCGGCCGGATGCCGGCGCGGATCTCGTGGTGCTTGCGTGTCAGCAGCAGCGCAGCCAACACGCAGCTGATCCCTCCCAACGTGAGGGTGAGCCGCGGTCCGGCAAGGTCCGCGAGCGCGCCCGCTGCGAGCGCGCCAAAGGGTGAGATGCCGAGGAAAGCCACGGTATAGAGGCTCATCACCCGCCCGCGCTTGTCGTCGTCGACGATGGTCTGCAGGATCATGTTGACCGAGACCGAGATCACCAGGATGCCGCAGCCGACCACCACCAGCAGCGGCAGCGCGTACCAGGTCGAGGGCGAGTTGGCGAACAGCACCAGCGCGATGCCGGCGGCGAAAGTGGCGATGATGATCAGGCGGATCAAGCCGCGGGCATTGGCGCGTGAGGCCAGATACAGCGTGCCGGCAATCGCGCCCAGGCCGCTGGCTCCCATCAGGTAACCCATCTCGTCGGCGCCGCCCTGGAAGGCTTCATTCACCATCACCGGCATCAGCGCCGCGTACGGCGTCGCGACGAAGGCGACCGTTGCCAGCGCCAGCAGCAGCGCACGTATCGGCAGCGAGCTCCAAGCGTAGCTGAATCCTTCACGCAAGCCGGCGAGTACCGGCTTGCTGACCGCAACTCTGGGCTGCGGCCGGGCGCGGATCATCAGGAAGGAAATCACCACCGCGATATAGGTCAGCGCATTGATCAGAAAGCAGTGAGCCTCGCTGAGCAAGCCGATCAGGATGCCGGCAATCGCCGGCCCGACCATGCGGCCGCTGTTGCCCACCAGCGAGGTCAGCGCGATGGCATTGGGCAGGTCCTGCTTGCCGTCGACCAGTTCCAGCAGGTAGGCGTGGCGTATCGGCAGCTCTATCGCCACCAGGATACCCATGATCATCGCCAGCGTGATGATGTGCCAGGGCGCGATGATGCCGGCCAGTGCGAGCCCTGCCAGTGTCGCCGCCTGCAGCAGCTCGAGGATCTGGGTGGCGAACATTGCGCGATGCAGATTGCAGCGGTCGGACCACCAGCCGGCTATAGGCGACAGCAGCAGGATGGGCAGGCTGCCAGCGAAGGCGAGCAGGCCGAGCAGCGTTGCCGATTCGGTGAGCCGGTAGAGCAGCCAGCTTTGGGCCACCATCTGGATCCAGTAGCCGATCAATGCAAAGCTCTGGCCCGCGAGGAACAGCCGGAAATTGCGGTGGCGCAGAGCGCGCAGGGCGGGCAGAGGCATGGCTTGCGAGCAAAGGGAGGCATTCTACTTGATGGACTTGGACGCGGGAGTGATGCCGCGCTGCGGTAAAATGCGCCTATCCCATGTCCGACACATCCGCCACGGGCGGCCTTCCGAGCCGACTCATCACCATCTACCAGATCATGGCGGTGGTGGTGCTGTGGAACAGCGCCTACAAGGGCGCGCGCGTGCTCAACACCCTTTATGCGCTGGAGCTCGGCGCAACGCCCCTGCATATCGGCCTGCTGCTCGCCGCCTACGGCGTGTTCCCCCTGCTGATGGCGGTGAGCGCGGGGCGCATTGCCGACCGTTATGGCTCGCGCATTCCGGTGATATTCGGCATGGTGGTGTGCACCCTGGGCGCCGTGCTGCCCTGGTTCGCGCCCAGTCTGACGCTGCTGTTTGCCGCGGCGCTGGTCACCGGTTTCGGCTTCATCCTCGGCCAGGTGGCCCTGCAGTCGCTGGTCGGAACGCTGGGAGAGGGCGAGGCGCGCACCCGCAACTTCAACAACTACGCACTGATCGTGGCGATGGCCGATTTCGTCGGGCCTGTGGTCGCGGGGTTTTCCATCGACCACCTCGGCCACGTGCCCGCGTACCTGGTCATGGGCACCCTCGGTGTCACTTCCGTGGTCACGATACTGGCGCTGGCCCGCCGCATCCCGCTGCGCCGCCGGCCGGCGCCCGCTCCCGCCGGTCAGAGCATGCTCGACCTGTTCCGCGACATCGAGATGCGCCGGGTGCTGATCGCAAGCGCCGTGGTGATGACCGGCATCGACCTGTTCCAGCTCTACATGCCCCTTTATGGCCACCAGGTCGGGCTGTCGGCATCGGCGATCGGCATGGTTCTCGGCGCCGCCGCCGCGGCGACCTTCGTGTCGCGCGCACTGCTGCCGACGCTGGCCTCCCATTACGGCAAGGAAACGACGCTGCTCTATTCGCTGTTCCTGACCGCGGCGATGTTCACGCTGATCCCCCTGTTCGGCAACGGTGTCATCCTCGGCCTGATCTGCTTCGTGCTCGGCCTCGGCATGGGGCTCGGCCAGCCGCTGACGGTGATGCTGTGTTACCAATATTCGCCCAAGGGTCGTTCCGGAGAATCGCTGGGGCTGCGCATCGCGATCAACAACTCGATGCACGTGGTGGTGCCGGCGGTGTTTGGTGCGGTGGGTTCGGCTTTCGGCCTCGCGCCGGTGTTCTGGGTCAGCGCCGGCGTGATCGCCGCGGGCAACTGGTACGCCCGCAGGCGGCCGGAACAGGTTGGTGCCGCCTGATGCCGATCACCCTGCTCCTGTTCGTGGTGCTGGTCAACATGAGCGCCTTCCGCGGCAGCAAGGTGCTGGTGTCGCTGTTCGCGCTGGAACTGGGTGCGCCGCAGATCATGCTCGGGGTGATCGTTGCGCTGTATTCGCTGTGCCCGATGCTGCTTGCGCTGTACGCGGGCAAACTCTCCGACCGCTTCGGCGCGCGCTGGCCGCTGGCGCTGGGCTCGCTGGGCGTCGCGCTGGCGCTGCTGCTTCCGGGAGCGCTGCCGTCGCTCAACATGCTCTACCTGTCCGCGCTGCTGATCGGATTTTCCTTCGTTTTCTACAACGTCTCGGTGCAGAGCCTCGTCGGCACGCTGAGCAGCGTCGAAGCCCGCACCCGCAACTTCAGCAACCTGAGCCTGATGATCGCCTCCGGCGGTTTCATCGGGCCGCTGATCGCGGGTTTCGCGATCGACAGTTTCGGCTATGCCGCCGCCTACCTGTGCATAGGTGCGCTGCCGCTGGTATCCGCCGTGATCCTGTTCCGTGCCGGCCGCAGGCTGGCGGCGCTGGGCGGCGGCAAGTCGAAGAACGACGAGGCCGGCGGCTATGCGGTGGGCCTGCTCGGCAATGCCCCGCTGCGGCGCACGCTGATCACCAGCGGCATCATCCTCACCGCAATCGACCTGTTCCAGTTTTACATGCCGATCTACGGTCACGCGATCGGACTTTCCGCCTCGGCGATCGGCATGGTGCTGGCGATGTTTGCGGCCGCGGCCTTCCTCGTGCGCACGATACTGCCGCAGATCGTGTCGCGTTTCGGCGAGGAGCCGGTGCTGCTGGCCTCGATTTTCATCGCCGCCGGCACCTACCTGCTGTTCCCGCTGGTCGAGAGCGGCCTGTTGCTTGCGGCGATCGCCTTCCTGCTCGGCCTCGGCACCGGCTGCGGCCAGCCGCTGACCCTGATGATGATCTACGCGCGTGCGCCTGAGGGGCGTACCGGCGAGGCACTGGGCCTGCGCATGAGCATCAACAACCTGACCCATATCGTCGTGCCGCTGTTCTTCGGCGCCATCGGCACCGCTTTTGGCGTGGCGCCGGTATTCCTGGCAAACGCCGTCATGCTGGGGGCCGGCGGCATGATCAGCCGGCGACGCTGAACCCGTACACCACATGATCACCATCTGATTTTTTCCGGAGAGACACTGACATGAAAATCGCCATCATCGACGACTACCAGGACGCCTTCCGCAAGCTGGAATGCGCAGGCAAGCTGGCCGGCCATGAACTGGTCGCCTACACCGACACTGAAAAGGATCCGGTGAAGCTCGCTGCACGCCTCAAGGATGCCGACATCCTGGTGCTGACGCAGCAGCGCTCCAAAATGCCGCGGGCGGTGCTGGAGAAACTGCCGAAGCTGAAACTGATCAGTCAGACCGGACGCAACGCCAACCACATCGACATGGCTGCCTGCACCGAGAAGGGCGTCGTGGTGTCTGCCGGCGGTGCCGGCAATCCCAATCCGACCGCGGAACTGGCCTGGGGGCTGATCCTCGCCGCGCTGCGCCGCATTCCGCAGGAGGCGCAGCGTCTGAAGAACGGCCAGTGGCAGGGTTCGGTGGGCAGCGGCCTGTCGGGTCGGACGCTGGGCATCTATGCCTACGGCCGCATCGGCAGCCTGGTTGCCCAGGTCGGCAAGGCCTTCGGCATGCGCGTTTGGTGCTGGGGCCGCGACGGATCGACCGCCAAGGCGAAGGCAGCGGGTTACGAGGTGGCGCCCTCCCGCGAGGCGTTTTTCGCCGAGTCCGACGTGATATCGCTGCATTTGCCGCTGAACGACGGCACCCGCGGCATTGTCACCGCTGAAGACCTCGCGCGGATGAAAACGACGGCGCTGATCGTCAACACCAGCCGCGCGCCGATCATCGCCAAGGATGCGCTGGTCAATGCGCTGAAGGCGGGGCGTCCCGGCCGTGCCGGGATCGATGTCTACGAGGACGAACCGGTGCTGAATGCGGCGCATCCGCTGATCGGCATGGACAACGTGGTATGTACGCCGCACCTGGGTTACGTCGAGGAGCGTACCTACGAAGCTTATTACGGTGCCGCCGTCGAGCAGATCCTGGCTTTTATTGCCGGCCAGCCGATCAATGTCGCCAATCCGGAAGTGCTGAAGAAATAACGCAACAGAGGAGAACAAGGCATGGCCATGAAGAAAATGCGTTGCGGCGTCGCCGCTGTCGAGGCGCTGCGTGTCGCAGGCGTGACGAAAGTGTTCGGCCTGATGGGCTCGAGCACGCTGGAGATGTACGACGCGCTGTACGACCTCAAGGACGAAATCGAGTACATCGGCGTGCGCCACGAGAACTGCGGCACGCACATGGCTGATGCCTACGGCCGCGTCACCCAGACCCCCGGCGTGTTCATCTGCGGCCAGGCCGGTCCCGGCTCGGCGAACATGGTGCTGGGACTGGCGCAGGCGAAATTTGCCTACTCGCCGGTGGTGGCGATCACCGGCCTTGCGGCGACCGAGCACCTCGGCCGTGACGCGTTCCAGGAAATCGACCAGAACACGCTGTTCCTGCCGGTGACCAAGCGCGTGATGACGGTGCCGCGGCCCGACCGCATTCCCGAGTTCATCCTCGAGGCCTTCCGCATCGCCAACGCCGGCCGCCGCGGCCCGGTGGTGGTCAACATCCCGCGCGACATTTTCAACCACGACATCGAGGTCGACCTGCCGCAGAGCCTGCCGGAAATCCGGCCGCCGGCCGCCGATGCAGAGGTGCTGGCCGAGATGCAAAAGCTGATCCTCGCCGCAAAAAAACCGGTGATCCACGCCGGCGCCGGCATCAAGTGGTCGCGGGCGAGTGCCAAGCTCGCGATGCTCGCCGAGAAGCTGCAGATCCCGGTGACCAGTTCTGCGGGTCATGCCGACATCCTGCCTATGGACTTCAAGTTCCACGCCGCCGGCGTCGGTCCGCGCGGCAACCCGGTGGCAAGCCAGCTGACGCGCGAGGCAGACCTGATCATCGCGCTGGGCACGCGCCTCGGATTCAACACCACCTTCTACAAGCACACGGACATTTCGCCGACTGCAAAAATCATCCAGGTCGACATTGACCCGGTGGCGCTGGGCCGTTATTTCCCGGTGGCGCTGGCGGTGGCGGCGGATGCCGGCGCGGTGATCGACGGGCTGTTGGCCGTGATGGCGCCGGTCGCAGCCGGGTCGGCGCCTTGGCAGGCGCGCAACGAGCAGTATTTCAAGGCGCGCACGGCACTGTGGGCTGAGCGCGAAGCCTCGGGCTCGCGCGACGGCACGCCGATGCATCCCGATGTGATTTACGCCGAGGTGCGCAAGGCGGCCCCGCGCAACGCGATTTTTACGCTCGATGCCGGTACCACCGGTTTCCAGGCCACCGACCAGCTGCCCTGCTACGAGGCACCGGCGCTGCTGACGCCGCTCGACTGCGGCATGGTCGGCTTTTCGTACTCGGCGGCACTGGGCGCGCAGGTCGCGGCGCCGCATCGGCGGGCGATTTCACTGATGGGCGATGGCGGCTTCGGCATGACCATGGGCGAGATGACCACCGCTGTGGCGAGCAACATTCCGGCCGTGGGCATCGTGATGGACAACGGCACCTGGGGTTCGGAAATCGCCTACCAGCGCGATTTTTACAATGAGCGCTACATTGGCGCCCATGTCCACAGCCCGCGTTTTGACGAAGTGATGAAGCTGACCGGCGGCAATGGTTACCACCCGACGGCGCCCGGCGAGACCGCGGATGCGCTGCGTGACGCGCTGAAGGCGGGCAAGCCGGCGATCATCCACGTCAAGGTCGATCCCGAAGCGACAATCAGCTTCCGCAAGGACGCGCTGAAGAAGCGCCAGCCCGGATCCTGACCGGACCGGGCCGGTTTTGCGCCGGATGCAGCGGACGTCCGGCGCCGCTGATCCGGCGCGCGGCAAACTGATACGCTAGGCTTCATGGATATTCCGATCACGGCACTGCAGCTGATGGATTACCTCGGCGTTGCCGTGTTCGCCGTCAGCGGCGTGCTCGCTGCAGGACGCAAACACCTCGACTGGTTCGGCGTGCTGGTGATTGCCACGGTGACCGCGATCGGCGGCGGCACGCTGCGCGACCTGCTGATTGACCGTCCGGTGTTCTGGCTTACCGGCACCGGCTATCTGTGGGTCATCCTTGCCACCACGCTCGCCGCAATGCTGGTGGTGCGTTTCCGCGAAATACCGCTGCGCGCGCTGCTGGTTGCTGATGCGCTGGGCCTGGCGCTGTTTGCGATCAGCGGCGCGCGTATCGCCGAGGCCGCCGGTTTCGGCGGCATCATCGCGGTGATCCTGGGGACGATGACGGGCGTTGCCGGCGGCGTGTTCCGCGACATGCTGCTCGCCGAGATTCCGCTGCTGCTGCGCAACCGCGAGATCTACGCGACTGCTGCAATTGCAGGCATCGTGCTGTACCTGCTGCTGCAGGCCAGCGGCTTTGAGCGTGCCACCGCCGCGTATGCCGGCATGGCGGCGATCGTGGTGATCCGCTTTGCCGCGATCTTCCTCGACCTGCAGATGCCCGCCCTGAAACTGGGCGATTCGGAAAAACGGGACTAGGCGTGCGGGGGTCGGAGCCTGTGCTCCTCACCCCTCATTCCTGACACCTCACCGCACTCAGTGCAGGTGGCGGTTGCGCGGATGCAGCGGGATGACGGTCGAACTGCCGGTCGTTGCGGAGCTGCTGCCTGGTACTTTCTGCGGCGCGTGGGCATCGAACATCTTCGTCACCAGTGTCGTGACTTCCTCGACTTCCTGTTTGCCGAGATGGCGCGACAGCATGTGGTTGAGGTCTTCGACCACGCACTGGCGGCGGAACTCGTGAATGGCTTCCGGCGTGGGGCCGACGAAGAACTGGTAGAACTCGTCCTCGCCGCTGTCCTGGTAATAAGTGATCTCGACTTCCGAGGCGTACTCGGTCAGCGGGCCGAGGTTGTTGCAGGCCTCGGTCAGTTTGTTGTGGAAGCTGCGGCCGACGTCGCCGGTCCAGCAGATGCTGACCACGCGCTCGCCGGCGTCGTAGACGATGCCCGGTTCGTCGCGCTCCAGGCTTTTGGCATCGGCGAGGTGGTCGGCATCCACGTAATCCAGCCAGGGACGCAGCGCCAGTTCAACCTGGGCGAGGCGCACGCCTTTGCACAGGAAAACGCTGCCGTGGACATGTACTTCGCTTTTCATTGTTGCCGACTCCGGTGTGGTGACTGCGGGGCGCCGCCGGTGGCGGCACGGGGCGTCAAGGATACCACAGCGGGGAATTACAAATTTATCAATAAAAACAAATACTTGCATACAATTTATATCAGGGGCGCAGGCCCAGTCCGGCGAGCAGCTCACCAAGCATCGCGCGCTCGCGATCCAGCAGTTCGCGGGTTGCGGCCGGGCCGGCCCAGCTGTCGAGCCAGTACTGGCGCCGCAGTTCCTCCTGCCCGGCCGCGCTGGCGGCAACCCTGCCCAGCGCATGTTCCCACCAGGTGACCTGCGCGGCGTTGAGCCCGGCGGCACCGATGACCCCGCGCCAGGTGCCGATCACGCAATCGACGCCCAGTTCCTGCCAGGTCGGTGTGTCCGCATAGAGCTGGCCGAGACGTTGCGGCGCCGACACCGCCAGCGCACGCAAGCGGCCGGCAGCCAGTTCCGGCGCCGCACTGACCGCGGTGATCGCCGCCGCTTCGGCTTTGCCGTCGAGCAGGTCGGCAACGGCATGCCGTGCCGAATCGAAGACATGCAGTTCGAGCGCGCGCGGATCGGCGCCGCCGTGGCGCGCCAGTTGCGCCAGCGCCATGTGATTGGTGTTGCCGCGCGCGGTGGCCATTGCGATGGTGATCGCCGCCGGATCGCGCAGCCTTGCCAGCAGGCCGGCGGCATCCGCGAGCGGCGAATCGGCGCGCACCAGGAAGGCGATGTATTCGGTGTAGAGCGTGGCCAGCGGCGTCAGCGCGCGGTCGTCGAAATCGCTGACGCCGAGCTGGCGGTTGGTAATGAGAGTGGGTGAATTGATCGCGACCACATGCGGGTCGCCGCCATGCCGGGCCAGGTAATCCCAGCCATTGCCGCCGCCACGTCCCGGAATGTTGGTCAGCCGTGCCGGAAATTCGATCAAGCCCTCCGACTCCAGCACCTTCAACAACGCGCGTGCCGGGCGGTCCTGGCCGCCGCCTGCGGGCGTGCCGGCCACCAGCTCGATGCCGTGCTGCGGGCTCCAGCCGGCGCTCATGCCGCGGCCCTGGGACCATCCTTGGGCACGAACACCACCAGCAGGTTGGCGGCGATGATGGTGCCGGCGAGGAAATAGAAGGCGGTGTAGACATCCCAGGTGTCGGCGATCAGGCCGAAGGTCGCGGGCGCTATGCTGCCGCCGATGGCGAGTATCGTGAACTGCAGTCCGACTCCCGTACCGGCCAGCCGCTGCGGCGTGTTCTCCACAGCCCAGGCCTGCATCACCGGGCGCATCGCGTAGAGAAAGAAGCCGACCAGCGCGACAAACACGATGAACATGAAGGACTGCCCGACGAAGACCATGCCGACGATGGTCAGGCCGGTGAGCACCATGCTGGAGAGCACGACATGGCGGCGGCCGACCTTGTCGGAGACATGCCCGGCGATCGGCCCCGCGATCAGGCCGGCGACCTGCAGCACGGTCATGCACACGCCGACGGCAATCGGCGAATAGCCCTGCTCGTAGGCGAGGTACACCGGCAGGAACACCATCAGACCGACCTGGGTCAGGGTGCGGAAGCCGCCGCTGACGCAGATCAGCATCAGTGCGCGGTTGCGCAGCAGGCTGCCGAGATCCCGCAGGTACTGGCGTGCATTCCAGCCGCCACTGCCGGCGTTGACTTCATCCTTCCTGTTCTTGTCGCCTTCGCGAACGGTGGCGAGTGCGCCGACCATGACCAGTATCAGTGTCGCCATCACCAGACCCGGCACGATGTTGATGACCACCACCTCGCGCCAGCTGAACCAGGCGAGCAGCGAACCGGCTGCCAGCGGTGCCAGCGCTTCGCCGATGTTGCCGCCCATGCCGTGGAAGGACAGCACCAGTCCCTTGCGTTGCGGGTACTGGTGGGCGAGCGTCGGAATCGCTGCCGGATGCCAGAGGTTGTTGCCGATGCCGACCAGCATCAGGCAGATCACCAGCATCCACATGCTGTTGGTGAGGCTCATCAAGGCGTACGGAAAACCCACCCAGAACAGCGAGGCGGCCATCAGGTAGCCCTTCTTGCCGATGGAGTCGACGATCATGCCGCCGGGCAGGTTGGACAGCGCGCCGGCGATGTGCTGCGCGCTCATCAGGAAACCGATCTGTGTATAGGAGAGACCGAGCTCCTTGCCGATCAGCGGCAGCAGCACGTAGAAGGTGGCGGGATACCAATGGGTGAGACCGTGTCCGGCGGAAATCAGCCACACATCGCGGAAGGTGCGCGGTGGCACAACGGCAGCTGCAGGGGTGCTCATAATATGGTCCTAAACGACTTGCGATTGATCTTAGCATGGGGCAAAGGCAGGAAACCGCGGCGTATAATCAATGCCTTCCCGCCGTCGCAAAACACCATTCAAAACCATTCACGAATCACTGATAACCGCTTTCCATGCGCACTGACATCGAACGTTTCTTCAGCCCCAAATCCATCGCCATCATTGGTGCATCGCGGGACCTTGTCACCATCAGCGGCCAGCCGCTGAAGCACCTGCTGTCCCATGGTTACCAGGGCAAGCTGTATCCGATCAATCCCAAGTACCCTGAGATTTCCGGCGTCAAATGCTGGCCGTCGATCGAGTCGCTGCCGGAAACACCGGAGCTTGGACTGATCCTGGTCAACGCCACGCGCGTTGCCGACATGCTGACCGCCTGCGGCAAAAAGGGCATCCCCTACGTCATCATCTTCAGTTCGGGTTTTTCGGAGACCGGCGGCCAGGGCGTGGCGATGCAGCAGAAGCTCGCCGACATTGCCAAGGAATACAACATCGGCGTCATCGGCCCCAACTGCCAGGGCATGATCAATCCGGCGCAGAATGTCTACGCCGGCTTCGGTTCGGTGTTCAATGCCGACTACAGCGCCGGCACGGTGAGCATGGTGTCGCAGTCCGGCGGTTTCGGCTTCTCCGTGATGAACCTGTCCTCGCTCGACGGCGGGCTGCCGTTCCGGCAGATGGTCACCACCGGCAACGAGATCGGCGTGTCGACCCTGGATTTCATGGAGTATTTCATCCGCGATCCGCAGACAGAGATCATCGGCACCTACATCGAGGGCGTGAAGGATGCGCGACGCATCCTCGATGTCGGCGACAAGGCACTGGCTGCCGGCAAGCCGATCCTGATGTGGAAGGTCGGCAATACCGAGCAGGGGCAGAAGGCCGCGGCCTCGCACACCGCCAACCTCGGCGGCGCAATGGCGCTCTACAAGGCCGCGTTCCGGCAGAAGGGCATCATCCAGGTCGAGGATATCCAGGACCTGGTCGATTACGGCCTTGCGTTGCGCTCGAAGCGCTTGCCGAAAGGAAACCGCGTGGCGATCATCACCATCTCCGGCGGCGCCGGCATCCTGATGACCGACGAAATCGTCGCCCGCGGCATGCGGATGGCGCAACTGGCGCCGGAGACCGTCGCCAAGCTGAAGGAATTCGTGCCGTCCTACGGCTCGGTCGGCAACCCGGTCGACGTCACCGCGGCGATATTCAACGACCTCTCGCTGATCAACCGCACGCTGCAGGCGATCAATGACGATCCGGGCGTCGACTGCATTGCAATGATCAACGCCTCGCTGCAGGGCGAGATTGCGCAGAAGGTGGCGGCGGAAATCGTGTCGGTGGCGACACAGACCGACAAGCCGATTTTCATTTCATGGAGCGCGCGCGACGCGGTCGCGCCCGAGGCCTATGCGGCGCTGGATGCCGCGCTGATACCGCATTACAAATCGCCGGTGCGCTGCGGCCGCGCGCTGGCCGCGGTGTCCTGGTACGCCGAAGCCAGACGCCGCAACGAGGCGCAGAAAAATGACAAACCGCCAGTGATCAGCCGCCCGGCGGCACAGGCGCTGCTGAGGGGGAAGACGGGCGATGTCGCCGAATACGCGGCGAAACAGGTGCTGGCCGAATACGGTATCCCGGTGACGCAGGAGCAGCTGGTGACCAGCCGTGATGCCGCGGTGGCTGCGGCGCAAAAGATCGGTTTCCCGGTGGCGATGAAAGTGCAGTCCGCCGACATCTCGCACAAGACCGAGGCGAAGGCCGTGAAGCTCAATGTCGCCGACGCGGCCGGCGTCGCTGCGGCCTATGACGACATCCTGAAGAACTCAAAAGCCTACAAGGCCGACGCGCGGATCGACGGCGTGCTGGTGCAGGAAATGGTCGGCGGCGGCATCGAGGCCATTGTCGGCGTCACCAACGACGCCCTGTTCGGGCCGGCGGTGATGTTCGGCCTCGGCGGCATTTTTGCCGAGGTGCTGAAGGATGTGTCTTTCCGCCTTGCACCGGTCACCCCGGCGATGGCCCGCGAGATGATCGAGGAGATCAAGGGCTACCCGGTGCTCGCCGGTGCCCGCGGCAAGGCGCCCGCTGACGTCGACGCGCTGGCCGATGCGCTGGTGAAGCTGTCGGCACTGGCGGTCGACCTGAAGGACAGTGTTGCCGAGCTCGATATCAATCCTCTGATCGTCATGCCCAAGGGGCAGGGCGTGAAGGCGGCGGATGCGCTGATCAGAATTAAAGGCTGAAGGTCAAAAACTTTAGCCACAGAGGACACAAAGATCACAGAGAAGAGCAAAACCGGAAAACCAGGCTTATGCAAACAATGGGTTTCCTCTGTGCTCTCTGTGGCTGCTTTTTGGTTTTGATTTGGAGTCTGACATGGCCGTCTCCGAAGAAGTCCGCCTGCTCTGCGACGAAGTCGCGAAATTCGTGCGTGACGAGGTTGATCCGCGTTCGCGCTGGATCGAGGAAAACGACGCGATTCCCGAGGATCTCGTCAAGCTTGCCCGCGACATGGGGTTGTTCGGACTGACGATTCCCGAGGAATACGGCGGCAGCGGCCTCGACCTTGCAGGCAAGTGTGCGATCGAGGAAGTCATGGGGCGGACCAACTACGGTTTCGCCACCCTGATCGGCAACCATACTGGCATCAGCACCACCGGCATCACTGCGCTGGGCAATGACGCGCAGAAAAAGAAGTTCCTGCCGAAAATGGCGGGCGGCGAGTGGGTGGGCGCGTTCGCGCTGACCGAGCCGCAGGCGGGTTCCGATCCTGCGGCGATGCGCACCACCGCGGTGAAAAAGGGCGACCGCTACATCCTCAACGGCGAAAAGATCTACATCACCAACGCCGGCCTGGCGCAGGTGTTCACGGTGATGGCGATCACCGATAAGTCGAAGGGCATCAAGGGCATTTCCGCCTTCCTCGTCGAGCGCGGCATGCCGGGCTTCGAGATCGGCAAAAACGAGCTGAAGATGGGCATGCACGGCTGCACCACGGCGCCGCTGGCCTTCACGGACTGCGAGGTGCCGGCCGAGAACCTGCTCGGCGCCGAGGGCATGGGTTATGTGCAGGCGATGAAGACGCTGACCGCAGGCCGGGTGACGGTGTCCGCGCGCTGCTGCGGCATGATGGACAAGCTGATCGCGCAGACCGCCGAATACATGAAGACACGCAGCCAGGGCGGCAAGAAGCTGGCCGAGCACCAGGGCCTGCAGTGGATGCTGGCCGACATGGCAGTGGCGCGTGATGCCGCGCGCGGGCTCACGCAGCGCGCGATCGATACCCTGATGCGCGGTGAGCGCGGCACGATGGAGGCCTCGACCGCGAAACTCTTTGCCACCGAGGCGCTGGGCCGCGTCGTTGACGCCGCGGTGCAGATCCACGGCGGCATGGGTTACATGCGCGAGGTCGGCATCGAAACCACCTTTCGCGATGCGCGCATCGTGCGCATCTATGAAGGCACTTCGGAAATCCAGCGCAACATCATTGCCGGGTTGCTGTTGAAGGGTTGATAAAAACGAAATGCGTTAGCCACAGAGGACACAGAGAGCACAGAGAACGGCACATCCAGGGTTTCAAGCCAAAGCTGCTCTCTGTGTAAATATTTGTTTTATATTGATTTTCTCCGTGTCCTCTGTGGCAAGAATTTAAAGGTTTTGGAGGGTTTTCATGGCAACAATCCAGGAGTTAATGAGTCTTAAGGGCCAGGTGGCCGTGGTCACCGGCGGTGCCACCGGCATCGGCCTGCAGATGGCGAAGGGACTGGCCGAGGCCGGCGCCAACATCGTGATCTGCTCGCGCCGCGTCGAGGTCTGCGAGGAGGCCGCCGGCCAGATCGAGAAGCTGGGCGTGAAGGCGCTGGCGCTGGGTTGCGACGTGACCAAGGCGGATCAGGTCGGGAAACTGAAGGACGCCGTGCTGGCGAAGTTCGGCCGCGTCGACATCCTGTTCAACAATGCCGGCCGTGCCTGGGTGGCGCCACCGGAGGACACGCCGCTGGAGCGCTGGCAGCAGGTCTTCGACCTCAACATCACCGCGCCTTTCATCTGCGCCCAGGTTTTCGGCCGCGAATTCATCAGGCAGAAGCGCGGCAAGATCGTCAACATTGCGTCGATCGCCGGACTGGTCGGGCGCAATCCGGCCGCCTACAACTCGATCGCCTACGGCGCGAGCAAGGGCGCGCTGGTCAACTTCACCCGCGACCTCGCGGTGAAGTGGGCGCAGCACAACATTCAGGTCAACGCGATCTGCCCGGGATTTTTCGTGACACCGATCAACGAGAAGATGTACGAGAAAAACAAGGACAACGTCGAGCGCGAGATTCCGCTGAAGCGTACCGGCGGACCTGACGACCTGAAGGGCATCGCCGTGCTGCTGGCCTCCCAGGCTTCCAATTTCATGACCGGGACGATCATCCCGGTGGATGGCGGGGCGGTGGCCTGGTAGCCGCTGCGCCCCATTGCGAGGCGGGGGGGCTGATCGAAAGCCCCGTTTCTGACATTCCGCGCCTGTAAAAACAAAAAGGGCTCCTTGCGGAGCCCTTTTTGTTTTTACAGGCGCGGGTCAGTTCGGCTTGATGCCCGCAGCCTGGATCACCTTGCGCCATTTTTCGATTTCGGCCTGGATGTGCCGCGCGAACTCGGCCGGCGTGTTGCCGACCGGATCCGCGCCTTCCTTGGACAACCGGTCGTTCATTTCCGGGCTTTTCAAAATCGCGACCACTTCGGTGCTGAGTTTGTTGACGATATCGACCGGGGTCCCGGCCGGCGCGAGCAGGCCGTACCAGGTGGCTGATTCATAACCCTTGACGCCGGCTTCGATCATCGTCGGCAGATCCTTTGCCGCCGGTGAACGTTGACCGCCGGTCACCGCCAGCGGACGCAGCCGGTTGTTCTTGACCTGTGGCATCGCAGAAATGATGCTGGCGAAGGTCATCGACACCTGGCCGCTGACTACGTCGATCAGGGCCGGCTGCACGCCCTTGTACGGCACGTGCAGCAGGTCGACGCCGGCAAGCATCTTGTAAAGCTCTCCGGAGAGATGCCCGCCGGTGCCGTTGCCCGCCGATGCGAAAGACAGCACGCCGGGCTGTTTTTTTGCAATGGCCGTCAGTTCCCTGACGGATTTAGCGGGCACCGAAGGATGGATCAGCAACATCAGGTTCTGGGTCGCGACCAGCGAGATCGGCGAAAAATCCTTCACCGGGTCGTAGGGCAGCGATTTGCGCAGGCTGACGTTGGTCGCGAACGAGGCCACGGTGCCCATGATCAGGGTGTATCCGTCGGGCGGAGACTTTGCCACGATCTCAGCGGCAATCGCGCCGCCGGCGCCGGGGCGGTTGTCTACCAGGACTTGCTGGCCCCAGCGTTCGGCCAGCTTGGGGCCGACGGTTCGTGCCAGGGTGTCCACGCTGCCGCCTGGCGTGCTGACAACGACGATGCGGATGGGCTTGGTCGGATAGCTCTGCGCTACGGACGTACCGGAAGCAGCAAGGGCTGTGGCGATCAGCAGGATTGATGTGGTGCGCATGTGCGGGTCTCCTAGTTGTAAACAGCGGTTTTGTTGGGTCAGGGCTGGAAGCCGACCGAGCCCTCATACTTGGCCAGCACTTCGGCGCTGGGCAGAAATTCTTCTTCCAGCCTTTTGATATCGGAGAAACCGATGAAGGCGTGCATGTTGCCGGCGGGGTGATCCTTCGTCCGCGCTTCGAAACGCTTGACCGCTTCGACGTCGTCTTGCGCGAACTCCGCGAAGTAATCGACCATCGCAACAGTGGATGATCGGAGCGAACCGGTGGCGTTCGACACCATCGCGATGCCGAGTTCGTTCAGGCGCGACACCGGCAGGCGTGGCGAAACCCCGGTGCGGTTGAAGTGGAGGGGGCCCTTGATCTCTCGGGCACAACGTTCGAGCTCTGCTTCCGAGGTCAGCGCTTCCGGAAAAATCATGTCGGCACCGGCATCGATATAGGCATTGGCGCGGCGGATCAGTTCGTCGACACTGCCGCCGGTAACGCCGCGGGCGTCGCAGCGCGCGATCAGCACGAAATCCGGGTCCAGTTCGCGGCGCACATGGTCCGCCGCGCGCAGTTTGCCGGTCATTTCCTCGGTGGAGACGATCTGCTTGCCGGCGACATGGCCGCAGCGTTTGGGTGCGACCTGATCTTCGATGTGGATCGCGGCGGCGCCAGCGACTATGAAGTCTTCCACCGTGCGCATCACGTTGATGGCATTGCCGAATCCGGTGTCGGCATCTGCAATCACCGGGATTTTGACGGCGCGGGCGATGTAGCGGGTGATCATAACAATTTCATCCAGCGTGATCAGACCGACATCGGGTTTGCCGAGCAGCGAGGCGGAGACACCGTAACCGGTGACGCCGCAGCAGCGGAAGCCGGCCTTTTCGATGATCTTCGCTGACAGCGCGTTGTAGGCGCCGGGTTTAACCAGCGTGCGGCCTTCCTTGAGCATAGCGCGCAGGCGGCTGGACTGGGGCAGCGGTCGGGACATGGTTTTTCCTCCGGGGCATGCTGCGCCGCGGGATTGGGCGCGGCAGCAATTCAGATTGCATTGGATTGTATTTCATTGTATACAATATAGCAATCCGGCGGCCTGATGTGTTGCCGTGGAACGAGGAGTGTCATCCCGCAATGCCTGCCAGCAGCAAACTCACCGCAACGCGCAAGGCTGCCGCCCCCCCTGCCGGGGTCAGCCTGTCCGAGGTTGCTTACCGGGGCTTGCTCGAGGGCATCCGCCGCGGCGATTTTCGTCCCGGCGATCCGGTGCGCGAGCAGCATGTCACCGACTGGCTGAAGATCAGCCGTACTCCCGTGCGTGATGCGATGCGCCGGCTCGAGGCCGAAGGTTATCTGGTGCATGAGCGGCATCGCGGAGCGGTGGTGGCCACGCTGGATGACCAGGCAGTGACCGAACTTTATGAGTTGCGCGAGGTGCTGGAGGGGGCGGCGGCGGTGATGGCAGTGCGCCATGCCAGCGAGTTCGAGATTGCACAGCTCGAACAGCTGGTCGACGCGAGCAGCCGTGTGAGCGACCCCAAGGTGCTGATCGAATACCAGCGCAACATCAACGACCTGATCCACCGCATGGCGCGCAACCGCTATCTGGTGAAGACCATGCGCATGCTGCGCGAGACGCTGTTCCTGGTTGGCACCGTGGTCACGGTGATGCCCGGCCGGCCGGCGACGCTGTTGCGTGAACACCGCGAGATGCTGGCTGCGCTGAAAAAACGCGACGCTCGCAAGGCCGAGCAGGCGATGCGCGGCCATGTGCGCAGTGCGCTGCAAAGCCGGCTGCAACTGCGTGCTGGCGCTGCCGGTGCCGACCATCCTTATGTGCCTTTCCCCGCTGCCACGGCGAGGGCGGGCATCCGAAAACGCAAACCATCCACCAAGGAGGACGCATGAAAAGCAGAGGCGCGCAGTTCAAACAGTTGATGTACGACAAACAAATCCTGATCCAGCCCGGTGTTTACGACGGTTACAGCGTGCGCCTGATTGAGCAAGCCGGATTCAAGACTGCATCGATCTCCGGGGCCGGCGTATCGGAAAGCCGCATGGGCTGGCCGGACCGCGGCGTGATGACTTTCGAGGAGAACCTCAACAACGCGCGCCGGCTTGCCGATTGCTCAGACCTGCTGCTGCGCGCCGATGCCGACACCGGTTATGGCAACGCGATGACGGTGCATTTCGTGGTACGCGCCTTCGAGAAGGCCGGCATGGCGGCGCTGATGATCGAAGACCAGGTGTGGCCCAAGCGCTGTGGCCACATGGCCGGCAAGGCTTGTATTCCCGCCGAGGAAATGGTGCAGAAGGTCAAGGCCGCAGTGGATGCACGCCGCGACAACGACTTTGTCATCGTCTCCCGCACCGACGCGGCTGGCCCCCACGGCGTCGACGAGGCAATCCGCCGCCTGAACCTCTACGCCGAGGCTGGTGCCGACGTGATGTACGCCGATGCGCTGCTGTCGAAAGAAGACATTGCGAAGGTTGCAAAAAACGTGCCGAAGCCACTGATCGTCAACATGGGTCTCGGCATGCGCCCGCGCAAGACCACGCCGCTGATGAGCCCGAAGCAGCTGCAGGACATCGGCGTTGCCGCGGTCAGTTATCCGCGCCTGCTGACCACTGCCGCACTGCGCGGCATGATGAATGCGCTGGAAGTGTTCAAGGATGAGGTCGTCGGCCAGAACAAGGTCATCGAACGCACCGATCTGCAGGTCGGCTTCGAGGAGCTCAATGACCTGATGGGCATGAAATTCCTGGATCAGCTGGAAGAGAAATACAAGGGCGGCTGATTAACGGCAAAACCCGTGATTGGGTGGTTAAGTGATCAGGTGATTGGCGAGTTCCGGACTCGGTACATTTCCAATCACCAATCACCAATCACCAGTTACCAGCCCCCTGTCACTCATCAGTTCGAAAGGCCTCATCCATGGGCATGACCATCGCAGAGAAGATTCTGGCCGCGAAGAGCGGCCGCAAAACCGTGGTGCCGGGCGACGTGGTCACGGTCGACGTCGACACCGTGATCCTGTTCGACAACAATTTCCTGCCCACCAACTGGCGTGACATCCTCAAGGTCGCCGACCCGGAGAAGATCGTGGTCACCTTCGATCACCGCGTGCCTGCGCCAACGCAGCAAGCTGCGGCGGCCCAGGTGACCGGGCGAGCCTTCGTCAAGAAGTTCGGCATCAGGCGTTTTCACGACGTCGGGCACAATCAGGGCATCAGTCACCAGCTGGTCGCCGACTACGGCTATGCGCTGCCCGGATCGGTGCTGCTGTGTAGTGACTCGCATACCTGCAGCGCGGGCGTGTTCAACTGTCTCGCGCGCGGCGTCGGCGGACCCGACATCATCTACGCCGCGATCAAGGGCCAGACCTGGTTCCGCTGCGGCGAAACCGTGCGCTACGAGCTGACCGGGAAGCTGTCGCCGGCGGTCACCGCAAAGGATGCCTTTCTGCAGATTGCCGGCGTGCACGGCGCGCATGCGACGATGAACGTCGAATATGGCGGTCCCGGTGTTGCCGGCCTGTCGATCAATGCGCGCAAGACCATCACCGCGATGTCGGCGGAACTGTCGGCAGAATTTGCCACCTTCGAGGCCGACGCCGCGCTGATGGAGTGGATCAGCGCGCGCAACCCGGCGCCCCTCGTGCCGGTGCGGCCGGATGCGGATGCGAAATACCATGCGCGGCGCACGGTCGACCTGTCGGCGCTGGAGCCGCTGGTGGCGCTGCCCGACAGCGTAGTCAACAACTCGCGGCCGGTGGGCGAGGCCGCCGGCACGCGTATCGACCAGGCCTATATCGGTTCCTGTGCCAATGGCACCCAGGACGACATCGAGCTGGCAGCGAGGGTAGTCAAAGGCCGCCGTGTTGCGCCGGGCGTGCGCTTCATCGTCACCCCGGCCTCCCAGGTGGTTTACCGCGACGTGGTTGCCAGCGGTGCGGTGCAAACGCTGCTCGACGCCGGTGCGATGATCGCGCCGCCGACCTGCGGCGCCTGCGGCGGCGGACACATGGGCGTGCTCGGTCCGGAGGAGGTTTGCATCACCTCCAGCACCCGCAATTTCAAGGGCCGCATGGGCGATCCCAGTTCGCAGGTGTGGATGGGGTCGCCGGCTACCGTGGCGGCATCGGCGCTGACGGGCACGATTACCGATCCGCGGGAATTTTTGAATTAAAGACGAGAGTCAAAGCGGGCGCAGTGGGCGCGGAGAACCACAAAATCAATTTACAGGATGTGCAGGATGAACAAGATAAAAAATGGTATGCCATTGTCCATCGCATCGATTTTCCGGTTTTATCCTGAAAATTCTGCCTATCCTGTTAAATCGGTTTTTTCTTCTCTGTGTCCTCTGTGATCTCTGTGGCTAAAAGGGGTTAAAGCATGAATTTCAAGGCACGCGTCTGGATCGTCGGCGACAATATCAACACCGACCTGATCCTGCCCAACAAGGCCTTCTATCTGACGCATGAAGAGCAGGCGCAGTACGTGTTCCATGCCAACCGTCCCGGCTGGGCGCAGCAGGTGCGCAGGGGCGACATCCTGATCGGCGGCAGCAATTTCGGCATGGGCTCCAGCCGCGCCGCGGCACGCTCGCTGAAGAATCTCGGGCTGGCCTGTCTCGTTGCCGAGTCGCTGAACGGACTGTTCCTGCGCAACTGCGTGAACTTCGCGTTTCCGGCGCTGGAGTGCCCGGGGGTGCACGCGGCATTCAGCGAGGGCGAGGAGGCCGAGATTGACTTCGACGCGGCCCGGGTGCGCAATGCCAGCCGCGGCACCGAACTGGCCGGCAAGCCGCTGCCGGCGCCGCTGATGGCGCTGGTGCAGGCGGGTGGCGTCTACCAGTTGCTTGAAAAGGAAGGGCTGATCGCGCCGAAAGCCGCCTGAACCGGGGTTCGTTGACACCGAATCCGCGGCCTTTGTATAGTCGCAGGCCCGTCCCGCAGGCCTCTCGCCGAGAGGCCTGCACCCACGCCGTTCGTGTCCACCCCTCACGGAGAAACGCATGTCCAAGATCACGCTGCAGCAGGCCAATACCCTCATCGATAAAGCCTTCGCCAAGGCGAAGGAAATGAAAGTGAATCCTCTCGCGGTGGTCGTGCTCGATGCCTCGGGCCATATCGTCGCCGCGCAGCGCCAGGACAATGCGTCGATGTTCCGTTTCGACGTCGCAATGGGCAAGGCCTGGGGCGCAGTGGCGATGGGCATGTCCAGCCGCGCGCTCGCCGGGCGCGCCAAGGACAATCCCAATTTCATGATCACGCTGGCTTCCACGGCACAGGGCAAGTTCCTGCCGCAGACCGGCGCGGTGGTGCTGAAGGATGCCGCCGGCAACATCGTCGGCTCCGCCGGCGCCAGCGGCGGCACCGGCGACGAGGACGAGGCTGTCTGCGCCTATGGCGCGGAGCAGGCGGGGCTCAAGGCGGTCATCTGAATTCCGCAGGAGGCGGCATCATGGCTGACGCAGAAACCAAGACCAGGGGCGCCGTCAAGGGCGGCAACGGCAAGTTCATTTTTCCGCTGACGGAAATGGGCAAGATCGAGGCCGGCACCGGTTATTCGACGGCGATGGGCCCGGTGGTCGAGGGCGAGCGCATGCAGTGCGCGCTGGTGACCAAGGAAAAGGGCACCGGCTCGCGTCCGCACCTGCATCCCAACGAACAGTGGAACTACATCGTCAAGGGCAAGATGCGTGTCAAGGTCGGCGATGGCCCGGAACAGATCTGCGGCCCGGGCACGCTGCTCTATTTCCCGGCGAACATCGTGCATTACACGATCGCGATGCCCGAAGAGGACGCGATGTTCTTCGCGGTCAAGGACATGTCCCACGGCATCATCGGCAAGGCCGCCGACGGCACGATGGACGGAGGTCATTACGATCCGGGCCACGGCCCGAAGGAAACCTGATGCCGAAAATCCTGCCGGCACGTCCGGGCATGGACCTCGCGGAAGTCGACACCCCCGCGCTGATCCTCGATCTCGATGCCTTTGAGGGCAATCTCCGCAAGCTCAAGGAGTCGCTGGCCGGCCGCAAGATCATGCTGCGGCCGCATGCGAAAAGCCACAAGTGTCCGCAGATCGCGCTGCGCCAGATCGCGCTGGGCGCGGTCGGTGTTTGTTGTCAGAAAGTCAGCGAAGCCGAGGCCATGGTCGAGGGCGGCGTGCCCGACGTGCTGATCGCCAATGAAGTGGTCGGCATGACCAAGCTCAGGCGTCTCGCCGCGCTGGCAACTCAGGCCAAAGTCACTGTCTGTGCCGACGATGCCGGCAACGTCAAGGACATCGATGCCGCTGCACGCGAATTCGGCGTCGTCATCGACGTGCTGGTCGAGGTCAATGTCGGCGCCAACCGCTGCGGGGTCGATCCCGGGGAGCCGGCGCTGAAGATTGCCCAGGCCATAGCTGCCTGCAAAAACCTGCGCTACGCCGGACTCCAGGCTTACCAGGGGGCGGCCCAGCATTTTCGGAGTGTCGCGGAGCGTCGCACCGCAATCGCCGCGGCGGTCGAGGGCGTGCAGAAAACGCTGGCGCTGATTGAAAAGGTCGGACTGCCGCGCGGCAAGGTCACCGGCGCCGGCACCGGCACCTACCTGTTCGAGGCGGCGAGCGAGGTTTACGACGAGTTGCAGGTCGGCTCCTATATTTTCATGGACGCCGACTACGCGAAAAATGACTGGACCGAAAGCGGCATTCCCCGCTTTGAACACAGCTTGTTCGTATGGACCACGGTGATGAGCCGCACCCGTCCCGACATCGCCATCGTTGATGCCGGCCTGAAGGCCTCCAGCATTGACTCCGGCATGCCGCGGGTCGCCGACTTTCTGCAGGCCGAGTTCCAGAAGGCCTCCGACGAACATGGCGTGATCAGGATGAACGGCTCACCAGGCTTTAATCTCGGCGACAAGCTGAAGCTGATTCCCGGCCATTGCGACCCGACGGTGAATCTCTACGACCACTATGTCTGCGTGCGCGGCGGCAAGGTCGAAGCCCTGTGGCCTATCGCGGCGCGGGGCGCGGTTTGGTAGGGATTTGAAAGCTTAAAACCTAAAATCTTAGCCACAGAGGTCACAGAGAACACAGAGAAAACCAAAAGCGCACATCCCGAACCCATTTTCGGTTTTGAAGGTTTGGTGTTGAAGTTCTCTGTGCTCTCTGTGACCTCTGTGGCTGCATTGGATCTTGATCTTGGGGTGCTGACCGCATGACAACAATCATCAAGAAAATAGGTTTCATCGGTGTTGGCAACATGGGCAATCCGATGGCGGCGAACCTGCTTAAGGCGGGTTTCGAGGTCACGGTGTTCGACGCGCGGCCGGAAACGGCTGCCGCCTTCGTTGCGCAGCACGGCGGCAAGGCTGCCGCAACGCTGTCCGAACTGGCTGCCGGCAGGGATGCGATCGTCACCATGCTTCCCGACGACAGGATCGTGCGCAAGGTGATGCTGGATGCCGGCGGCGCGGCGACTGCGATGAACAAGGACGCGGTGCTGATCGACATGGGCACCTGCGACCCCACCGGCACCCGCGCGACCGCGGAGGCAATGCAGAAGCTGGGCCTGCACATGGTCGATGCCCCGGTGATGGGCGGCGTGGTGTTCGCCAGGGATGCGACGCTGGACATCATGACCGGCGGCAGCGCGGAATTGATGGAGCGGGTTACGCCGCCGCTGAACGCGATGGGCCGCAGCATCGTGCACTGCGGAGAGATTGGCGCCGGGCATGCGATGAAGGCTCTGGCCAACTACATCAATGCCTGCGCGCTGATCAACGCCATCGAGGCGCTGACCATCGGCAAGAAGTTCGGCCTTGATCCGAAAATGATGGCCGATGCGCTGATCCCGATGTGTGCCGGGCGCAACCATCCGATCGAGAAAAAGGTCATCCCGCATATCCTCAGCCACAAGCACGCGACGGGGATGGCGCTCGCCTTCATTGCCAAGGATGTGAAAATCGCCGTCGACATGGCACATGCCCTCGACGCGGCGGTGCCGCTGGGCGAGAAGGTGTCGGCGCTGTGGAGCGATGCGGTGTCGAAGGTCGGCGCAACCGTCGACCAGACGGAGATCGTGCGTTACTGGGAAGAGGCGACCGGCGTCAAACTCTGACGCGTTTGCAGCATCCGCAGCACGCAGAACACCGCCAGCGCGGCGAGCAGGTGTTTGGCCGAATGGCCGCTGATCGCGGTGGCTGTCGCCGCATAGATCTCGTGATCGTACAGCTCGGCAACCTTGGCCAGCGCGTAAAACCCCACGCCCCAGAGCAGCCAGTGGCGCCGGTCGTAACGGCCGGGAAACGCGGCGATCAGATAGGGAATCGCCAGCAGCGGCGCACCCTGCACCCAGATATAGATGCGCAGGTCGCCGCTCCACTGCCACCAGAACACGCTGTACACGCCGACTGCCAGCGCGGCGGCGAGCAGGCGCGCTTCCAGCCGTGATCCGAGGTGTTCGCTGACCAATGCGGCGAACAGGGCCATGAAGCCGATGGTCATCGGCAGCCGGTCCCAGACCAGCGTGTCGTCATTCGGCGCGCGGTGGTACCAGGACGAGCCGAAGAACACCAGCGCGACGCCGGCGAAGAACACCAGCCAGGCGTACCAGGCGCCCTCGCGCCGACGCCAGCAGCGGCGGACGCCGGCCACGCCGACCAGCAGGAACAGTCCGTTGGAAACGATATTGCCGAAATTGGGAATGCCGAGGCAACTGCGGCCGTCGGCAAACAGGTGATAGCCGCGGTCCTGCGGTATCGGCTCGCCGTGGCCGAACATCAGCCAGGCCAGCGGGCCCAGCACGAGGATAAGCAGTCCGGCTCTGCGTGAAGGGCCTGATGGTGAAGCTTGCTCCATGCCGTCATCCTGGTGTGAATTGCATGGTTGGGACAGGTGTGCCGTCATTCCGGACGCGCGCAGCGCGAGCCGGAATCCAGTACGGCTGCCGCGAAAGCCACAGGGTTCCCGCTTTGGCGAGAATGACATGCCTCAGATCAGAGTGTCGTCTGTCAAAGCGGTTCCCGATAATACAGCGGGGTGTGCCCTAAACGGGCTAATCGCGATTACTATTTGGCTTTCGATCCTTGGAGGAGGCAGAAAAAATGGCAGCGCAGAAAACAAAGGTCGTACTCGGCACCGCAACCCCCGGCGGCGGATTTCCGGCCTACGGCTGGCCGTACGCGGAGGTGCTCAATGCCACCGACCCGACGCTGGACATCGAGCCGATCAACACCAAGGGCAGCGGCGAGAACGTCGGCCGCATCGATGACGGTACTCTCGACATTGCGCTGGCCACCGGCGAGGTGACCTACGAGGCGGTCAACGGCATCGGTCGCGCGCCCTGCAAAAACATCCGCATCATCAACGCCACCTATTCGCAGGCGGGCATGTTCATGGTGCGCGCCGACAGCCCGTACCAGTCGATCTCCGACCTCGTCGGCAAGACCGTGGTCTGGGGTGCTTCAAGCTCGGGTTTTGTCGTGCTGGCGCGTTACGTGTTCGACGGCCTCGGCCTCGACATCAAGAAGGATTTCGACGCGCGGCTGCTGGAAAAGGCCGGCGACGGCCCGCCGCTGGTGAACAGTGGAGAAGCTGCGGCGATGTGGGGCGGCGGCGTCGGCTGGCCGCCGTTCATGAACATCGCGAAAAATCCGAAAGGCATGCGTTTCATTTCGCCCTCCGCGGAGGAGATCAAGCGCATCCAGGCCAAGCACTCGTTCCTGAAACAGACCACGATGCCCGCCGGCAGTTACCCGGGGCAGACCGGTCCGGTCAACTCGGTGGGATCATGGCCCTTCGTGCTGGCGCGGGCTTCGCTGCCCGATGATGTCGCCTACCGGCTGGCGAAGGCGCTGCACACCGGCCATGCCGCGCTGGCTGCGAAACTCGACCAGGCGCAGGAATCGACGCTGGCCAACACGCTGGCCGGCGCGCCGACCCGGGAACTGATCCATCCCGGGGTGCTGAAGTACATGCAAGAGATCGGTCTGATCTGAAACGCTGATCTAGAAGCCGTACAGCCGGGCAGGATTCGCCACCAGCACCTGCTCGCGCTGTTTTTCATCCGGCACCCAGTTGAGCAACAGATCGGTCAGGTCGCCGTCGTTGGGCATCTGCCCCTTGTGCATCACATGCGGCCAGTCGCTGCCCCAGATCACCTGCGCCGCATTCGCTTTTATCAGCGCATGCGCATAGGGGATGGTGTCGGCATGCGGCAGCGGCTGCGCCGAGATGCGGTAGGGACCCGTGAGTTTCACCCAGGCCTTGCCCGCCTGCATCAACCGCAGCAGTGCCTGGAAGCCTGGGTCACCGGTGCCGGGATTGCCCTTCATGTAACCGAGGTGGCCGAGCACGATGGGCACCGGGAAGTCGGCGAAGGTCTGGTCCAGATCCGGGAATTCATTGGCATGCATCAGGAATTCCATGTGCCAGCCCATGGGCTTGATGCGCGCTGCCAGCGGGCGCAGCTGGTCCATCGGCAGCGTGCCCGGCTTGCGGTCTTTCACATCGACGATGTTGACGCGTACGCCGCGGATGCCGGCGGCATCCATGGTTTTGAGTTCCGCATCGCCGATCGCCGGATCGACCACTGCGACGCCGCGCAGGCGCTGCGGATCGGCTTTCATCGCATCCAGCATCGCTGCGTTGTCGCTGCCGTAGACGCTGGGCTGGATCAGCACCGCGCGTTCGACGCCGAGGGTGTCGAGCATGTGGCGGTACTGCATGGGCAGGCAGTCGGGCGGCGTGTAGACGCGCGCCGCCGAGTAGTCGTAACGCGCTGCCGGTCCCATCACATGGGCGTGGGTGTCACAGGCCTTTGCCGGCATCCGGAATTTCGGCGGGTGGGGATTGAAGTCCGGGGCCGCGCAAAGCGGCGCGGCAGCGGTCGGCGTATTGGCGGACATTTTATAAGTGCTTGATTATATTGATATTTTTAATATTCAAGCCTTGAGGCCGGGCATGTCGAATTCGATCGCCTTGAGTTCGACGGCGAGCGATGCGCGCTGCTCCTTCGACAGTTCGACCAGCGGCGGGCGCACGGTGCACCATTGTTCATCGCCGCTGTACTGTGCGATGCCGGCCTTCAGCGCGGCGATCATCACGTACTTGCTGTTGCCGAAGGTGCCGCGTACGACGTCGAGCGCCTTCTGCTGGGCGTCGGCATCCGCATTTTTCCATTCGCGGTAGAGCTTGTCGATCGGACCAGGGTTGACGTTGGCAGTGGCCGAGATGCAGCCGGCGCCGCCGTTCCTCATGTTGGCGAGCAGGAAGGATTCGCTGCCGGCGAAAACGTCGAAGCCCTGTTTTGCGAAGTTGTCGAGGAAGGTCTTGGTGTTGTTCCAGTCGCCCGAGCTGTCTTTCATGCCGGCGATGTTGTCCGGGTATTTTTTCAGCAGGCGCTCGACCAGCTTCGGCGTGATGCCGACCACCGCGACCGGCGGGATGTGGTAGAGGTAAATGCGCAGGCGGCTGTCGCCGACGCGCTCGATCACTTCCGAAAAATTGCGGTAAAGCCCCTCGTCGCTGACACCCTTGTAGTAGAACGGCGGCAGCATCAGCACGCCGGCGCAGCCGGCCTTGACCGCATGCTCGGTAAGCTTGACCGAATCCGACAGCGCGCAGCAACCGGTGCCCGGCATCATGCGCTGCGGATCGACGCCGGCGGCGAGCAGTGCGTCAAGCAGCGCCAGGCGCTCGTTGACCGACAGCGAGTTGGCTTCGCTGTTGGTGCCGAAGCAGGCAAGCCCCGAGCCCTGCGACACCAGCCATTTGCAATGGGCGATGAAGCGCCGGGTGTCGGGATTGAGGTCCTTGTCGAAGGGCGTGACCACGGGGGCGAGCACGCCCTTGATGCGCTGCGTCTTGCTCATGGATGAAATCCTCGCTGAAAAAAAGAGGGGCCGATACCCTGCGGTAAGGCCGGATTCCGGCGCGCTGCGCCAGCATGGCCATAGGATAGCATCGCCCCCGCAGCCGCCAAAGCATGACCACCATCCGGGCGCCGGGCACTGCCTGCGCTGTAATTGCGTTGTCAGTGCAGGGTGCTGTTGTTAAGCTTGCGCCCCGGTCGCGCTGCGACCAGGGTTCCCAAAAAACGAGGAGGAATAGATGAGGACAATCCTGAAGGCGGCTGCCGTCGCGGCCGCCCTGTTGCCGGCCGCGGTCGTTCACGCTGCGGACTATCCGAACAAGAGCGTGCGCATGGTGATCGCGTTTTCACCCGGCGGCCCCAGCGATATCCTGTCTCGGCTGATCGGCGGCAAGCTGTCCGAGCGCATGGGACAGCCTTTCGTGTTCGACAACCGGCCCGGTGCCGGCGGCAATGTCGCCGGCGAGATCGTTGCCACCAGCCCGGCCGACGGCCACACCATCATGATCGCCAACAACAGCGTGCTCGCCGCCAACGCGTCGCTGTACCGCAAGATGACCTTCAATCCCTCCAAGGACCTGGTGCCGGTGGTATGGGTGGCCTCGCAGCCGAACATCCTTGCCGTGCATCCGTCGATTCCGGCGAAGTCGGTGAAGGAACTGGTGGCCCACCTGAAGGCCAATCCCGGCAAGCTCAATTATGCTTCCTCGGGCAGCGGCGCCGCGGCGCACCTGGCGGCGGAACTGTTCAAGAGCATGACCAAGACCGACATGGTGCACATACCGTTCAAGGGCGCCGCGCCTGCGATCACCGACGTGCTCGCCGGACGCAGCCAGATGATCTTCGCCACCGCGCTGTCGGTAAAGGCTCACCTCGACGCCAACCGGCTGCGGCCGCTGGGTGTGACCACGCTGGAGCGCATGGACACCATGCCCCAGATCCCGACCATCGCGGAGTCGGGCGTGCCCGGCTTCGAGGCCTCGACCTGGCACGGCATGGTGGCTGTCGCCGGCACGCCGCGCGCGGTGCAGGCGAAGCTGAACACCGAAGTCAATGCCGTGCTGAAGGATCCCCAGGTCAACAAGTTCCTCGTCGGCCAGGGCGCTATCGTCCGCGGCGGCACCGCGGAACGGTTTGCCGCGCACATCAAGGCCGAGATTCCGAAATGGGCCAAGGTGATCAAGGATTCCGGGGCGCGGGCTGATTGATGAAAGGCGTGATTAGGTGATTAAGTGACCAGGTAATTCCGCGCATCACGCGGAACGTGGCTACCGGCCCTCAATCACCTAATCACTTAATCACTTAATCACTTAATCACTTTGAGCTCCGCAATGGCCACAGCCTTAACCAACAGAGATAGATAACGAAAAAACCATGGCAACACTGAAAGTGCTGGGCGCAGGCCCGGTCAAGCGCGGCATCACGCAGATCGCGGCCAGGTTTGAAAAAGACACCGGCCATCAGGTCAATGTGGAATTCACCGGTGCGCCGACGGTACGTGAGCGTGTCCTTGCCGGAGAGGCGGTTGATGTTGCCGTGGTGCCTGCGGCGACCATGGACGAATTTGCGGGTGCCGGCCGTGTCGCCCCGGCGGCACGCACCAGGCTGGGTCATGCGCGCATGGGGCTGGCGATGCGCAAGGGTGCAGCGGCGCCCGATCTGTCCACCGTGGAATCCTTCAGGAAGGCCATCGCTGCGGCCGATGCCGTGGTTGCCAACCTCGCGAACAGTGGCAACTACGTGGCCAGGCTGCTGGAGCAGCAGGGTTTTGCCGCGGACAAGGTGCAGCGTCAGCCGGATGCGGTGAAAGTCATGGAGCAGGTGGCATCCTCGCCGCAGCAACTGCTCGGTGCCGGGCAGCTGCCCGAAATCCGCGAGTTGATCGACAAGGGCGTCGCCATCGCGCTTGCCGGTCCGCTGCCCGAGGCGCTGCAGAGCGTGACCGCATATGACGCGGCAGTTGCCACGGCCAGCGCCAATGCCGCGGCGGCGGCCGAATTCACCGGCTATCTCGCCACCCCGGCGGCGCGTGCTGCGATGGCGGCGACCGGGATCGACTGATGGCCGCGCTCAGGATTCTCAGCGCCGGTGCCGTCAAGCGTGGAGTGGCCCGCGTTGCCGCCGCCTTCGAGAAGGACAGCGGCTGCAAGGTCGAGATCGAGTTCACGCCGGTGCCCGAAGTACGACGGCGGATAGCTGCCGGTGAAGCCGCTGATGTCGTGGTGGCCACGCCTGCGGTGCTCGACGAGTTCGCTGCTCAGCAGAAAATCGACGTGGCCAGCCGCGGTTTCATCGGCCGCTCGCGCATGGGGGTGGTGATCCACGCTGATGCGCCGGTGCCCGCGATCACCGATACCGCTTCATTCAAGGCACTGCTGCTGGCGGCGGACCAGGTGGTGCGCAACGCGGCTTCCAGCGGCATTTACTCCGAAAAGCTGTTTGACCGCCTGGGTCTGACTGCGGCGCTGGGTGATCGCATTGTCGTCACCAAGACCGGTTCGGAAATCATGCAGCATGTGGCGGACCATCCCCAGTCCGTGGGCCTGGCGCAGATTTCGGAACTGATGGTGATGATCGACAAAGGCTGCAGGGTCAGGCTTGCCGCGCCGCTGCCCGACGAGATCCAGAACATGACCCACTACGATGCGGCTGCGACGACCGGCGCGCCTGAGGCCGCCGTGGCGCTCGCCAAGCGGCTGGCCTCCCCCGAGGCGAAAAAGATTTTCGCGGAAACCGGCATTTCCTGAGCGGCTGCCATACCTGACTGCCTGCGATGGCTGCGTACAGCGATGAGGATATTGATGCGGCGGTGGATGCCGGCGTCCTGAGCGCAGAGACTGCTGCTGCATTCCGCGCCCACGCCGGACAGTCGCGCGGGCTACCGGCCGTTGATGAGGAGCATTTCCGGCTGGTTTCGAGTTTCAACGATATTTTTGTCGCGATCGCAGGTCTTCTGGTGCTGGTGGCTGCGGGCTGGCTTCTCGAAGGAGTCGGAGTTGCGGTCACGGCGTGGTTGCTGGCCGAATTTTTCACGCTGAAGCGCCGCATGGCGCTGCCCTCAATACTGTTCCTGCTGGCCTTTTGCGGCGGCGTGTTCCTGGCGCTGCTGCCGTCGGAGGGTTTCCGCGGGATGCTGCAGGATGATGCTTCGACCCGGGTCGGGTTGCAGATCGCGTTTGCCGGGACCGTGACCGCCGCACTGGCCTGGCTGCACTGGTGGCGTTTCCGCGTGCCGATCACCGTGGCGGCCGGCGTTGCCGCGCTGATCGGCATGGTGGCGGGCCTGATATTCGCTGCCGCGCCCGACCTGCTTCGATGGATGAACGGGATCATGTTTGTTTTTGGCATTGCGGTTTTTGCTTACGCGATGCACTGGGACTTCGGAGATCCGCTGCGCCGGACAAGGCGTTCCGACGTTGCATTCTGGCTGCATCTGCTGGCAGCACCGCTGATTGTCCACCCGGTTTTCACGCTGCTTGGCGGACCGGGCAGGGACATCGCAATCGGCGGCGCTGTGGCGGTGATGCTGCTGTATGCAGCCATGGCAGTTGTCGCGCTGGTGATTGATCGCAGGGCGCTGATGGTGTCGGCGCTGGCCTATGTGCTGGCGGCGATCAGTTCCGTTCTCGAAAAATTCGGCGCAGTTGGTATCAACGTGGCCCTGACGGCCCTGCTGATCGGATCGGCGCTGCTGATGCTGTCGGCGTTCTGGCATGCTGCCCGTTCGCGGCTGGTTTGCTGCCTGCCGGGCGGCTGGCAGCGCCGATTGCCGCCGCTGCGTTGAGATGACCGGCCGGTAAAAATTCAAGCGCTTGAATCAATTGATATTTTTTAATTGCAACGGCGCGGTTACAGTGGCAACACTCTGTTGCACTTGATTCGTTTACGGCGCCGGTTGGCGATGCGTTAATGGCTGCAGGCATCCACAACAAGGAGGTTTGCCATGAACGCGAACAAAACCATGACTGCTGTTTCGACTCTTGCGATCGCACTCGCTGCGCTGGCTGCCGCGGCGCCGGCATCCGCCGGAGACCATCGCGATTTCCGTCGCGGTGAACGGGCGCAGATGATCCGCCAGGCGCCGCCCCAGCATGTCGTTGTGCAGCGTCCCGTTTACCAGCAGCGACAACAGGTCAATGTCAGGCGGCCGGTGATCGTGCAGCGTCCGGCCATGGTGGAACGTCGCGTGGTCGTGCATCGTCCGGCGCCGGTTTATCGCCAGCGGCCGGTGCGGCCGGCTTATGCCCATGCCCCGGCGCCCGTTTACTACGATCAGCGCGCGGCCCATTACGACAACGACTCCAATCCGGCAGGCGCGGTGGCTGGCGCGGTGATCGGCGGAGTGATCGGCAGCCAGGTCGGCGATTACGAGACCCGTGGCATGACGACGGTGATCGGCGCGATACTCGGCGGCCTGATCGGCAACGGCCTGTGACCGCAGTGACGTAAAAAACAAAGGCAGCTTCGGCTGCCTTTGTTTTTTTGCAGCATGCCGCGCTGCTGCCGTCAGCCGGCGATCGGCTCCAGCCCGCTGTCCGCAATGGCCTGGCGGGCTTCCGCCGAGGCCAGGAAGGTGATGACCCTGCGCGCGGCATCCCTGTCCGGCGAGTTGGCGCCGATGCCTGCGGTGAAAAGGGAGGCCTTCTGCAGCTCCGGGGGCAGCGGTGTGATGTGGGCAATGCCCGGCACCGGCAGCAACTCGCTCATCTGCTGGAAACCGAAATCGAGTTCGCCGCGGGCGATTACGGTGCCGACGCGTTCGCCACCGCCGACCAGACGGCTTTTCGGCAGCACCTGATCGGCAATGCCCAGGCGCTGCACGATCTCGGTGGTGTAGTACTTGCCGCTTTCGCTGGCGGAATAGCCGATGCCTTTTGCCGCCAGCAGCGTGCGCTTGAGGTCGTCGGCGGTCCGGATCTGCGGGTCGGGTGCGCCCGCGCGCACGGCAAAACCCATCAGCGAGCGCGCGATGACGGTCGCGCCATCGGCGAGCACGTAACCGTCGGCGATGAACTGGCGCAGCACGCCGTCGGCGACGATGACAATGTCCGCCACCTCGCCGCGCTTCAGGCGATTGGGGATGGAAATGTCGCCGGTACCGATGGAGGTGGTTACGGTGACCACCGTCTTGCCGGTGAGGCGCTCGATCTGAGGAATAAGGGATTTGTAGGCGGCAGTGAAAGCGCCGGAGGTCATCACGCGGAATTCGGTGTTGGGGGGGGTCATTGTTTGTGAAATGGAGGGTGGTAAAACTTCAATTTACAGGATTAACAGGACGAACAGGATGGAGCAAGTTCAAGACAGGCAGGGGTTTATCCTGTAATTCCTGTCCATCCTGTTAATTCGATTTAATTGAATCCGGAAATCACTGCACCTGCATGCCGATGGATTTCGCAACCTTGGCCCAGCGCGCCATCTCGTCGACATACATTCTGGCGAACTCTTCCGGCGTGTTGCCGCTGGGATCGAGGCCTTGCCCCACCAGCAGCTTGTGCGCGGCCGGGTCGTTGACGGCCTTTGTGATCACCTGCTGGATGCGGGCGGCGAGATCCTTCGATGCGGCGCCCGGCAGGAACACGCCGTACCAGTTGTCGAAACCGAAGCCGGGCACGCCCGATTCGGCGACGGTCGGATACTCCGGCAGCGCCGGTGTGCGTTTCGGTCCGACGACGCCCAGCACCCGCAACCGGCCATTGGAGAAGAAGGGTCGTGTCGAGATCACGCTGGCGATGGTTACCGCAATGCGTCCGGCGACCACGTCGGTAATGCTCGGCGCGGTGCCCTTGTACGGCACGTGCGTCAGCTTGAGGCCGGTCATCTGCGCGAACATTTCCATCGCCAGATGCTGGCCCGAACCCTGGCCGGAGGATGAGAACAGCAGTTCACCGGGCCGTGCCCTGGCGAAGGCAATCAGCTCCTTGACGTTCTTCACCGGCAGGGAGGGGTGCACGACCATCACGCCGGGCGAAACCACCGCCAGGCTGACCGGCAGCAGATCCTTTCTCGGGTCGTAGCCCAGCTTCATGATGCTCGGCGTGATCGAGATGCCGGAGGAGGTCATCAGCATGGTGTAGCCGTCCGGCGCTGCCTTGGCAACAAGCTCGGCGGCGATCGAGCCGCCGGCACCGGGCCGGTTGTCGGCGACAACCTGCTGGCCCCAGGCCTCGCTCATTTTCTGCGCGAGGAAACGGCCGGTGGTGTCGACGCCGCCGCCGGGCGCCAGCGCGATGACCATGCGCACCGGTTTGGTCGGGTAGGCCTGCTGCGCCTGTGCGGCGGTGTTGAGCGCGATTGCCGAAAAACCGAGTGCTGCCGTGGCGATGTTCCTGAGCATCCGATCCATGTGAACCTCCTCCAGGTGATTATTGGTGTCTTGAAAACTCCAGTATGTCGTAACCGCAGTAGCGGTCGACGATGTGGATCAGTCCGCGGTCGTCGACTTCGGTGTCATTGGTCTGCGGGCAGGGTTTGCCGCCGCAGGGCTCCGGGATGTACCAGCCGACTTCCTGCGGCGCTGAAGGATCGGCGACGTCCACGATGCGCAGGCCGCCGGCAAACCAGGCGCAGTAGAGCAGCGTGTCGCCACCCTTCCAGTGTTCCTGGAACTGGTGGGCGCCGAAGCGGCCCGGTGCGGTGCGGCTCCAGGGACTGTCGAGTTCGCTCACTTCGAACAGTGACAGCGGCTTGATGTTGGACAGGTCGGAGACGTCGAACACCCACAGGCAGCCATGCGGGCGGCCGCGGCGGCGCGCCATCTCGGCGGCGTCGTGGGCATGGTCCTCTTCGTCGATGGCGACCGCGATGCGCTTGCCGTCGAGGGGCTTCAGCACCGGCATGACAGTGTGGGTGGGCTCGGGGTAGGGCGGGTGGTAGTTGTAGGCCCCCACGGTTTTCGGATTGCGGATGTCGGAAACATCGACCACCCGCAGGCCGCCGTGCCAGTAGCCGGCCCACAGTTCGTTGCCGAAGCGCAGTGTGTGGTGCAGGCGGTGCTGACGGCCAGACCAGGTCGGCTTCTCGCCGCCGGCGAGGTGCTGGCCGGGTATCCACCAGCGCGAGACTTCCTCGGGTTTTGCCGGGTTGCGGATGTCGTAGGTGACGAGGATGTTGCCGATGAACCCCTCCATCTCGGTCGAGATGTAGGCGTAGTTCGCGTCCATGTCGAAACGATGCACGCCGCGGCCCCAGGTCTTCTGGAAATGGATCAGCTTCGGCCTGGTCTTGTCGGAAACGTCGTAGAGGCTGAAGCCGCCGCGCTCGTAGGGCTTGCGTTCGGCTTCCTCCACCGCCGGAATGTCTGCGACGCCGACGCCCAGTTTTGCCGCGAGTTCGGCATGGGTCGGCGTACGGCCCAGTTCGGCGGTCAGCCGCGTGCGCAGCTTGGGCAGTTCGTCGGCCTTGCGGCCGATGGCGGTCATGTTGCGTTCGCTGTTGATGATCATCAGGTCGCCGATCACCCGTGCCTTGTGCGCATGCGAATCCGGATCTTCGAGGAAAATCTGCGACAGGATCTTGGGATTTTTCGGATCGGCGACATCGAGAATGGTGGTGCCGAGCTGCTGCTTGTTGGGGATGTGACCGATGTAGCAGTGCGTGCCTTCTACATAGACCTGGCCGGCGCCGGGCAGGTCGAGGTGGGCGAGGCGCTTGACGTTGTGGGCGAGGGTGCCGGGCTTAGTGATGGTGTCCAAGGTGCTTGCCGTCCATGATGTGGTGTTGCGACGAGATGAGGCCAAAAGTCTACCCGATGGCTGCTGCAGCGGCTCGGTTAGAATAGAAACACGGCAAAAATAATCGTCCCGTCCAGGCCGAAGCGGCCGGTCCCTGTTTGAGGAGAAGTCACGATGGCGCGGCAGAGGAAGCGTCCCGAAGAGTTGCGCAGTCACCGCTGGTTCGGTACCCGCGGGTTGCGTTCGTTCACCCACAGGTCGCGGGCGCTGCAGATGGGTTATGCGATCGAGGATTTTGCCGGCAAGCCGGTGATCGCGATCATCAATACCTGGAGCGACATCAATCCCTGCCATGCCCATTTCCGCACCCGCGCCGAGGAAGTGAAACGCGGTGTCTGGCAGGCCGGCGGCTTCCCGCTGGAGATGCCGGCAATCGCGCTGGCCGAACCCTTCCAGAAACCCTCGACCATGCTCTACCGCAACATGCTGGCGATGGAAACCGAGGAGCTGCTGCGCGGCTACCCGGTCGACGGCGCGGTGCTGATGGGCGGCTGCGACAAGACCACGCCGGCGCTGGTGATGGGTGCGACCTCGATGGGCCTGCCTTTCATCTATGTGCCCGCCGGCCCGATGCTGCGCGGCAACTGGCATGGCGAGCCGCTGGGTTCGGGCAGCGATTCCTGGAAATACTGGGCGGAGCTGCGCGCCGGCAACATCACCGAAGCCGAATGGGATGAAGTGGAGGCGGGCATTGCGCGCTCCTACGGCCATTGCATGACCATGGGCACGGCTTCGACCATGACTTCGGTGGCGGAGACGCTGGGCCTGACCCTGCCCGGCGCGGCGTCGATCCCGGCGCCGGATGCCAACCATCCGCGCATGGCCACCGCCAGTGGACGGCGCATCGTCGAGATGGTGTGGGAGGATCTGAAGCCCTCCGAAATCCTTACCGCGCAGGCCTTTGACAACGCGATCACAGTGGTCCATGCGCTGTCGGGTTCGACCAACGCACTGATCCACCTGGTCGCGATGGCGGGACGCGCCGGCGTCGACCTCAAGCTCGACCGTTTCGATGAACTGGCGCGGCGCACGCCGGTGCTCGCCAACATCCGTCCTGCGGGACAGAAGTACCTGATGGAGGACTTCTATTACGCCGGCGGCTTGCGCGCGATGCAGTCGGAGCTCAAGGATCTGCTCAACCTCGACTGCCTGACCGCCAACGGCCGCACGCTGGGCGAGAACCTCGAAGGCGCGAAGATTTACAATGATGACGTGATCCGTCGCCGCGGCAATCCGCTGTCGGCGAGCGGCGGTCTCGCGGTGTTGCGCGGCAACCTCGCGCCCGACGGCGCGGTGATCAAGCCCACGGCGGCCGAGCCGCATCTGCTCAAGCACACCGGCCCCGCGGTGGTGTTCAAAAACTACGACGACATGTACGCCCGCGTCGATGATGAAAATCTGGTGGTCGACGAGAACTCCGTGCTGGTGCTGCAGAATGCAGGCCCGCAGGGCGGACCCGGCATGCCGGAATGGGGGCAGCTGCCGATACCGAAAAAGCTGCTGCAGAAAGGCGTGCGTGACATGGTGCGCATTTCGGATGCGCGGATGAGCGGCACCTCGTACGGCGCCTGCGTGCTGCATGTGGCGCCGGAGGCGCATGTCGGCGGGCCGCTGGCACTGGTGCGTGACGGCGACCTGATCGAGCTCGATGTGGAAGCGCGCAAGCTCGAACTCAAGGTCAGCGCGGCCGAGCTGGAAAAACGCCGGCGCGAATGGAAACAGCCACCGCCGCATTACACCCGCGGCTACGGCGCGATCTACGTGCAGCACATCACCCAGGCCGACAAGGGCTGCGACCTCGACGTGCTGCATAGAGGCGATCCGACGCCCGACCCGGAAGTTGTTCACTGATCAATGATTGTCCGAACTGGTGATTGTTCGAACATATGTTTGGCCGTCATTCCGGCGCAAGCCGGAAGGTGCATTCACGTTTGAAGTGCAACAGTTTAAGGCCTGCACAGAAG
>CAYSQJ010000008.1:0-142956 GCA_964433345.1 uncultured Bordetella sp. | reverse complement strand
CTAACGTCCGGTGTCAAGAGGGAAACAACCCAGACCGCCAGCTAAGGTCCCAAATTACAGTTAAGTGGCAAACGAAGTGAGAAGGCACAAACAGCCAGGAGGTTGGCTTAGAAGCAGCCACCCTTTAAAGAAAGCGTAATAGCTCACTGGTCGAGTCGTCTCGCGCGGAAGATGTAACGGGGCTCAAACTGTAAACCGAAGCTGCGGATGTGCATATTCTCCGGAATATGTACGTGGTAGGAGAGCGTTCTGTAAGCCTGCGAAGGTGACTCGTAAGGGTTGCTGGAGGTATCAGAAGTGCGAATGCTGACATGAGTAGCGATAAACAGAGTGAAAAGCTCTGTCGCCGTAAGCCCAAGGTTTCCTGCGCAACGTTCATCGGCGCAGGGTGAGTCGGCCCCTAAGGCGAGGCGGAAACGCGTAGTCGATGGGAAACTGGTTAATATTCCAGTACCTCTGCATGATGCGATGGGGGGACGGAGAAGGTTATGCAATCCGGGTGTTGGACGTCCCGGTTCAAGCGTGTAGGCGTACTGCCCAGGCAAATCCGGGCGGATTAGCTGAGACGTGACGACGAGCGCCCTTGTGGTGCGAAGTTGCAGATACCATGCTTCCAGGAAAAGCCTCTAAGCTTCAGTCATGCGGGGACCGTACCGTAATCGGACACACGTGGGCGGGATGAGTATTCCAAGGCGCTTGAGAGAACTCAGGAGAAGGAACTCGGCAAATTAGTACCGTAACTTCGGGATAAGGTACGCCCCTAGTAGGTGAAGGCGCACAGCTGGAGCCGAATGGGGTCGCAGTGAAAAGGTGGCTGCGACTGTTTAACAAAAACACAGCACTCTGCAAACACGTCAAGTGGACGTATAGGGTGTGACGCCTGCCCGGTGCCGGAAGGTTAAGTGATGGGGTGCAAGCTCTTGATCGAAGCCCCGGTAAACGGCGGCCGTAACTATAACGGTCCTAAGGTAGCGAAATTCCTTGTCGGGTAAGTTCCGACCTGCACGAATGGCGTAACGATGGCCACACTGTCTCCTCCTGAGACTCAGCGAAGTTGAAGTGTTTGTGATGATGCAATCTCCCCGCTGCAAGACGGAAAGACCCCGTGCACCTTTACTGCAACTTTGCATTGGACTTTGATGAGATTTGTGTAGGATAGCTGGGAGGCTTTGAAGTGGGGGCGCTAGCTCTCATGGAGCCACCGTTGAAATACCAGCCTGATGTCATTGAGGTTCTAACCTGGATCCGTTATCCGGATCGGGGACCGTGCATGGTGGGCAGTTTGACTGGGGCGGTCTCCTCCCAAAGAGTAACGGAGGAGTGCGACGGTACGCTTAGCGCGGTCGGCTATCGCGCTGTATGTGCAATGGCAAAAGCGTGCTTAACTGCGAGACGGACATGTCGAGCAGGTGCGAAAGCAGGTCATAGTGATCCGGTGGTTCTGTATGGAAGGGCCATCGCTCAACGGATAAAAGGTACGCCGGGGATAACAGGCTGATTCCTCCCAAGAGTTCATATCGACGGGGGAGTTTGGCACCTCGATGTCGGCTCATCACATCCTGGGGCTGTAGCCGGTCCCAAGGGTATGGCTGTTCGCCATTTAAAGTGGTACGTGAGCTGGGTTCAAAACGTCGTGAGACAGTTTGGTCCCTATCTGCAGTGGGCGTTGGAAGTTTGAGGGGGGCTGCTCCTAGTACGAGAGGACCGGAGTGGACGCATCTCTGGTGTACCGGTTGTCACGCCAGTGGCATCGCCGGGTAGCTAAATGCGGAAGAGATAAGCGCTGAAAGCATCTAAGTGCGAAACTCGCCTCAAGATGAGACTTCCCGGGGACTTGATCCCCCTGAAGGGTCGCGGAAGACCACCGCGTTGATAGGTCGGGTGTGTAAGCGCAGCAATGCGTTGAGCTAACCGATACTAATTGCCCGTGAGGCTTGATCCTATAATTTTGAGCGTGCGCTGATCCTAGTCGGATCAGTTGGCTCAGGTAGGCTCATGTTAATGTTCAATCAAATCAGCAAGTTATATAACTTGTGCTTTACTTCTTCCGGACAAGGCGTGCAGACAGTGCACAGGTTGCATACCTGCACCGCCAAACAGCTATGCCTGACGACAATAGCGAGTTGGTCCCACCCCTTCCCATTCCGAACAGGGCCGTGAAACGACTCAGCGCCGATGATAGTACGGACTACCCGTGTGAAAGTAGGACATTGTCAGGCACCCTTTGAAGAAAAAGCCCGGCCGTAAAAGGTCGGGCTTTTTTGTTTTTGGTTTCCTGGTTGAGGGTCTCGATCCGGCGGTAATGACATGAAAAAGCCCGGCAGTGCCGGGCTTTTTTTATCGCGGTTATCCGCAATCCTGTCGCCTGCAGCAGAGCTTCATTCCACCTTTGCCTTGGCACGCAGTTCGGCCACCGCTTTTTGCACGTTTTCCCGCTGCACAACCTGCTGCAGCTGCGGCTTCAGTGTTTCATAAGCCACTGGCCGGATGTCCTCCAGGCGGATCACATGCCAGCCGAAATTGGTCTGCACCGGAGCTTCGGTCATGTCGCCCTTTTTCAGCCTGGCCAGTGCTTCTGCGAAAGGCCTTACGTAGGTTGCGGGAACCGCCCAGTCGAGCTCACCGCCTTTTGCCTTGGTGCCTTCGTCACGTGATTTTTCGGCAGCGAGCTTGGCAAAGTCAGCGCCGTCCTTGATCTGTTTGATGAGTGCATTTGCTTCGGCTTCCGATCCCACCAGGATATGCCGTGACCGGTATTCGTTGGCGGCCGGGCTGTCCTTGAAGCGCTCGTGAGCCTTTTTCATTGCGTCTTCCGTGGCCGGATTGCGGCGCGCCATTTCATTGACGTAGGCATTGACGAGCACCTGCTGACGCGTGAGCTCAAGCTGGGCACTGACTTCCGGATTCTTGTTCAGGCCGAGGCGAACCGCTTCCTGCGTCATGATCTCGCTCTCGATCAGTCGTTCCTTGATCATCTTGCGCAGTTCCGGAGTGTCCTGGCGGCCCTGCGCGGTGACGTCGCGCAGCAGCGCGTCGACCCGCGCCTGCGGAATGGTGACGCCATTAACCTTGGCGACCTGGGCGATGGCGGCCGGCGCTGCAAGTGCAGCGGCGACGGCGATCATCAGATGTACTGCGGTGGTTTTCTGCATGACAGCTCCTGTGGGTAGTCAGATTTCGTCGGGCGCGTAGGCCTTGATGGCCAGCGCGTGGATGTCCTTGTGCATCAAGGGACCAAGTGCGGAATAGACCATGCGATGCCTCGCCAGGGCGGATTTGCCCGCAAATTGGCCTGATACGATGATCAACTGATAATGGCCGCCACCGTCGCGGGCGCCGGCGTGGCCAATGTGTTCACCCGACTCGTCGAGGATTTCAATGGATTCGGGGGAGAGCGGGGCGAGCCTTTCGCGTATCGCTGCAATGACCATCAGGAAACCCCTTGTTTGTCATGCGCGATCATGCTGAAGCCCTCATTCGGCTTCCTTTTCCTTTATGTGCGGCGCCAGCAGCGAGGCTTGGGCAATCACGAACAGGATCATCAAGCCGATGCCTCCGAAAAGCTTGAAGTTGACCCAGATGTCCGTCGAAAATCCGTAGGCAACGTAGATGTTCAGTATGCCCATCACCACAAAAAATCCGACCCAGCCCAGCAACAGCTTTTGCCATACCGGATCCGGGGCGGTGACCTGCTTTTCCATCATCGAGCGGATCAGGTTCTTGTGGAATCCATATTCGGCAGCCAGCAGCACCGCTGCGAACAGCCAGTAAAGCACCGTAGGTTTCCATTTGATGAAAGTCTCATCGCGCAGCAGCAGGGTTGCGCCTCCGAATACCACGATCAGGCCCAGACTGATCCACTGCATGTTGTCGACCTTGCGATGCCGGAACCACACCCAGCCGATCTGAAGCGCGGTGGCGACGATCGCGACTGCGGTGGCGACGTAGATGTCGTAGAACTTGAACGCCGCAAAAAACAGGATGACGGGGAAAATGTCGAAGAGAAATTTCATGGCCGGAGATTATCCCCTCTTAGTGCCGGGTAGTCCATTTTGCGAGACGCTCGCGCATGGTTTCACGAACGGCATCGCCGTAGCCGTCCTTTTCTGTTTCACGCAGTCCTTCACTGTAAAAGGAGGTGCAGTCTTCGGGCAGGTTTTTCTCAAGCAGGTCAAAGGCGGCATTCATCCGCTCCGTGTCTCCCGTCCGGGTGGCGATGATTGCGCAGTTGAAGTGCAGAGTCAGCCAGGGCTCCCGCTGTCCGGGGTCGTCTGCGAGCGAGGGTGCGGCATGGGTGATTATTGCAAGTCCCCGCTCGAAAAGTTCTGACAGCACGGTCGGGTCACGGGTCGCATTGGCCTGCCGCGCCAGGGCATTGACCACGGGTTCCAGTTCGGTAATCCGGCCGCCGTGCCTGATGATCCAATGCGCCATGTCCATGGCAAGATCTTCGATGCACGTGCGCGCCTCGTCGAGCTTCAGCTGGAAAGCCCAAAGTCCGAGGTCTGACAGGCATTCCAGCGCGTGGGCCCCCAGTTCGTTGATCTCTTCCGTGGGGAGCGCCGGTTCGGCAGTATCCGCCTGCTGGCAGGCTTCGAAGCATTGCCGGAGGGCGTCGACGAGCAGCGGCGGCGTTACTTCCTGTCCCGGGAAAGGGCATGCCTGCTCGAACGCCGGAATCACGCTTTGCGCTGCCCGTTCGAGGGCGCGCCGCGCCGCACGATTCACTTCTTCTCGAACCTCAGCGATGCCGAATTGATGCAGTAGCGCAGGCCTGTCGGCGGCGGGCCGTCCTCGAAGACATGGCCGAGGTGCGCCTCGCAGCGGCTGCACAGGACTTCCGTTCTTGTCATGAAGAAGCCGTGGTCGGCCTCGGTGGCGACATGATCCGGCACCGCAGGCTGCCAGAAGCTCGGCCAGCCCGTTCCCGAATCGAATTTTTCGGAGGAACGGAAAAGCTCGGCGTCGCAGCAGATGCAGCGGTATACGCCGTCCTCGTGGTTGTCCCAATATTCGCCGGTAAATGCCCGCTCGGTACCCTTGCGCCGCGTGACTTCGAATTGCTGGGGCGTCAGAAGGGTTTTCCATTCCGCTTCGGTTTTCTCGATTTTTTCACTCATAATGCATCCTTGGGCTGCAAAGCCCGCAAATTGGTTCCAATTCGTTTCTTACGCCATGACCACCGCTTACTGGATGATCCTCGTCGCCGGGCTGCTGCCGTACTGGCCGACAGTCGCTTCGAAATTGCGCCGCGGTTATGACAACGCCGCCCCGCGTGCCGGCATCGACCGCCTGCCGCCCCGCCAGCAGCGGGCCTACTGGGCGCAGCTCAATGCTTTTGAGGCCTTTCCGCTGTTCGCGGCGGCTGTGATCATCGCACAGCTGGCGGGGGCCGAGCAGTCGCGGGTGGACGCGCTGGCGCTGGCATTCGTCGTATTCCGCGTGCTCTATACGCTGGCTTATCTGTATGACCGGCCGACACTGCGCTCGCTGCTGTGGACTGGAGGGCTGTTCTGTGTGATTGGCCTGTTTGTGACCGCCGCCTGAGCCGGATCCTGCTCAGAACAGCTTGCCCGGGTTGAACAGGCCCTGCGGATCCAGGGCTTTTTTGACTGTCCGCATCAGGTCAAGCTCCACCGCGCTCTTGTAGCGCGCGAGTTCGGCCACCTTTGACAGCCCGATGCCATGCTCGGCGCTGAAGCTCCCGCCGTAGCGTTGCACGATGTCGTACACCGTTTCCGTGACGTCGTGCGCCTCTCGCGCCGCCGCGTCCGTGCGCAGCCGCGAGGGAATGTAGGCGTTGTAATGCAGATTGCCGTCGCCGAGATGGCCGAAGCAGATCAGGCGCACATCGGGGAATTTTGCTTCCAGCGCTGCCTGCGCCTCGCGGATGAACTCGGGTATGCGGCCGACCGCCACCGCGATGTCATGGCGATAGACCATCACCGGCTCCTGGCGGGCGCCTTCAGGGATTGATTCCCGCATGTGCCACAGCGCCTGTGCCTGGCTGCGGCTCTCCGCGATGACTGCGTCAGTCACCAGGTTCTCGGAGAAGGCCGATTCCAGCGCTTTTTCGAGATCGGCGCGCAATGCCGTTTCGTCGCCGGCATCGGCCAGCTCTGTCAGCACGATCCAGGGATGCGGCTCGGCGAGCGGATCGCGGGTTCCGGGTATGTGGCGCCACACCAGCTCAAGGCTGTGTCGCGAGATCAGCTCGAAGGCAGTGATGCGGTCATTGCAGTGCCGCCGCATCAGCGCCAGCAGTTGCAGCGCTGCTTCCGGATCCCGCACCGCCATCCATGCTGTGGCATTTGCCGCAGGGCGCGGGAAAAGCTTCAGCGTTGCCGCGGTGATGATGCCCAGCGTGCCCTCGGCTCCGATGAACAGGTGCTTCAGGTCATAACCGGTGTTGTCCTTGCGCAGACCGCGTAGGCCGTTCCAGATGCGGCCGTCGGGAAGGACCACTTCAAGACCCAGTACCAGGTCACGGGTGTTGCCATATCTCAGCACGTTGACGCCGCCTGCATTGGTCGACAGGTTGCCGCCGATCTGGCAGCTGCCCTCGGCACCGAGGCTTAGCGGAAACAGCCGGCCGGCATCAGCCGCGGCCTGCTGGATGTTGGACAGCACGCAGCCTGCTTCCACGGTCATCGTATTGTTCAGCGGATCGACCTCGAGAATCCTGTTCATCCGTGCCAGCGACAGCACGATCTCGCGTCCCTCTGGCTGCGGTACGGACGCACCGCACATGCCGGTGTTGCCACCCTGCGGCACCAGCGGTGTTCCGGTCTCGTGACAGAGCTTGACGACGGCGGCGACTTGCGCGGTGTTCGCGGGCCGGGCAACGGCGAGCGCGTTGCCGCGATAAACGCCGCGCCAGTCGACAACATAAGGTTCGAGGTCAGCGGCGGCCGTAAGCACGCCATTGGTGCCGAGCAAGGACTGCAGTGCCGAAACGATATTCGAGGTCATTATAAAATGTTAAATAAAAACAATGGTTTACGTTGTATTCCGGGCGAATGCCTGCTGCGCATTGTTCAGTGCCATGTCGTCGCGGTCAACAGGAAATTCATCGTCGCGTCCGATCGCGCCGGAATCGTTGGTTGGTGGCGCTGCGAGGTAATTGCATCCTAAGGGTTCATCGCGGTGCATGTCCACGATTGGGAACGCTTCGGGATATGGATGTCGTCCATCGCATGATCACGCACTGCCGACATGCTGCAGCGCTCTGTCAAGGTAGCAGGACCTGCAGACAGGGATGATTTTCAGGGTTCCACGATCCGGGCCCGACACCTTCAAATCCTTACAGGACCATGTGTTCTCGGTTAAGATTTCAGCCTGCGAAAACCGTGCGATGTGCGCAGCGCGCCATTCCAAAAACGGGACACTACGCGGCAGCGCCATTCCGTCGCATCCGATTACCGGGAGGAGCCTTTTCACCATGACAGACCGCATCATATTCGTCTGCACCTTGCTGATTGCAGGGGTGTATTTCTGGGGAACAGCCCAGATACCCAGCCTTGAGCTGGGCGACCCGCTGGGGCCCAAGGCCTTCCCGAGGATGCTGGGGGTGGGCCTGCTGATCGGTGCGGCCATGCTGCTGGCCGAAATCCTGCGCGACCGCAAGCAGGCGAAGTCCGGCGTTGAAGATCCCGCTGCGCTGCGCTGGGAACCGCATCATTGGGTGGTGGTGGCCGTGGTGGCGTGGACCGCCCTTTATGTCGTGCTGTTCGAGCCGCTGGGTTACATGCTGGCAACGCTGATTTACCTGGCGGGGCTGACCGGTTACTTCAACCGCGGCCGCCACCTGATGAACGGGCTGAGCTGCGTGCTGTTCGTGCTGATCAGCTACACCGCCTTCACCAAGCTGCTCGGCGTGAATCTCGCCCGCGGCATCATTCCGTTCTGAGGCGGCCATGGAAACCCTGACCCACATACTCAACGGTTTCGCGGTTGCGACGCAGCCCATCAACCTGTGGTACACCTTTCTCGGCGTGTTCATGGGCACCATCATCGGCGTGCTCCCCGGCATCGGACCTTCGGCCGGCATTGCGCTGCTGATTCCGATCACCTATGGCATGAATCCGACGTCGGCACTGATCATGATGGCCGGCATTTATTACGGCGCCAAGTACGGCGGCTCGACCACGGCGATCCTGATCCGCACACCGGGCGAAGCGGCCTCGGTGATGACTTCGATCGACGGTTACGAAATGGCCAAGAAAGGCCGCGCCGGCGCCGCCCTGGCGGTTTCCGCGATCGGCTCCTTCATTGCCGGCACCATCGGCGTCATCGGCCTGACGCTGTTCGCGGTACCGCTGACCTCGATGGCGCTCAAGTTCGGGCCGGCGGAGTACTTCACGCTGATGCTGTTTGCGATGACCGCTGTCTCCACGCTGACCGGCAAGTCGCCGGCGAAGGGCGTCATTGCGACCATCCTCGGGCTGATGATTGCCACCATCGGCATCGACCTGCAGAGCGGGCAGGCGCGTTTCACGATGGGCATTCCGGAGTTCCAGGACGGCGTCGGTTTCGTGGTGGTGGTGGTGGGACTGTTCGCGATGGCGGAAGTGCTGCGCGGGCTGGAGGGTATTTTCCGCGGCACCTCGGCCGAGGCGATGAAGATCAAGGGCAAGCTGTGGCTCACCCGCGAGGAATGGAAACGCTCGATAGGACCGATCTGGCGCGGCGGCATCATCGGCTTTGTCATCGGCGTGCTGCCGGGTGCCGGCGGCACGATCGCCTCGATCATGTCGTACACCGCCGAAAAGCGCATGTCCAAGCATCCCGAGGAGTTCGGACATGGCGCGATCGAGGGTGTGGCCGGTCCCGAGGCGGCCAACAATTCAGACACCGCCGGTGCGCTGGTGCCGCTGCTGACCCTGGGCATTCCCGGCGGAGGTGCCACTGCGGTGATGCTCGGTGCCTTCATCATGTACGGCGTGCAGCCGGGTCCGCTGTTGTTCCAGAACCGCCCCGACCTGGTGTGGGGACTGATCAACAGCATGTACATCGGCAACGTGATGCTGGTGATCCTCAACCTGCCGCTGATCGGCCTGTTCGTGCGCCTGCTCTACATACCGCAGGGCATCCTTTATCCGATGATCGTCGCGATTTCCGCGATCGGTGCCTATGCCATCAACGGCAGTGTCGTTGATCTCTGGCTGATCCTGCTCTTCGGGGTCCTCGGTTACGTATTCGACAAGGTGGACATCCCGGTGGCGCCACTGGTGCTGTCGCTGGTGCTGGGGGGCATGATGGAACAGTCCTTCCGCCAGGCGATGACCATTTCCGGCGGTGACCTGAAGATCTTCTATGGCAGCGCGATCACGGTGACGCTGCTGGCGATGTCGCTGATCTCGGTGCTGCTGCCATTCATCATTCCACGCCTGCGGGCAATGGGCAGCAAGGGCGACGAGAGTTGACCCGTTTTTATAACGACGTTTCGGAGAATCAGGATTGAAAAAGGTAACCGTAGTACCGGGTGACGGCATCGGCCCGGAAGTGGTGGGTTCCGCCTGCGCGATCATCAAGGCCTCGGGCGCGAAAGTGGAATTCGAGGAGGTGCTGGTCGGCATGCGCGCGGAGAAGGAGCTCGGCACGCCGCTGCCGGCCAGCGTGCTGGAGTCGATCGAACGCAACGGACTTGCGCTGAAGGGGCCGACACAGACACCCTTCGGCGGCAACTACCGCATTTACATCGAACGCATGCGTGGCGGCAAGGAGTGGCGTGCCGACTATCCGAGCATCGCCATCGCCCTGCGCAAGGAGCTGGGGCTTTACGTCAACGTGCGTCCGGTCAAGAACTATCCTGGCGTCGCTTCCCGCTACGACAACGTCGACCTGGTTATCTTCCGCGAAAACAGCGAGGATCTCTACGTCGGCAACGAACGCATGATTGATGACGACACCGCGGAGGCGATCAAGCGCATCACCCGCGGCGCGACCGAGCGCACCGCGCGCTACGGTTTCGAATACCTGAAAAAAACCGGCCGCAAAAAAATGACCATCGGCCACAAGGCCAACGTCATGAAAATGACCGACGGCCTGTTCCTGAAGGCAGGACAGGATGTGGCGAAGGACTATCCGGACATCGCCTGCGACGCCCGCGTGATCGACGCGCTGTGCATGGAACTGGTGATCAAACCGGAGACCTTCGACGGCCTGCTGCTGGCGAACCTCTTTGGCGACATCGTCTCCGACCTTGCCGCGGGACTGGTCGGCGGCCTCGGCGTCGCGCCCGGCGCCAATGTCGGCGAGAAATGCGCGATGTTCGAGGCGGTGCACGGTTCGGCACCGGACATCGCCGGCAAGGACATCGCCAATCCGATGGCGGTGATCCTCTCCGGTGTTTTGATGCTGCGCCACATCGGCGAGAACGACGCGGCCGGCCGCATCGACGCTGCGCTGACGAAGGTGCTGGCTGAGAAAAAGCACGTTACCCGTGATCTCGGCGGCGATGCCGGCACCAAACGCTTTACGGAGGCGATCATCGCCAAACTGTAAGAAGAGAAAATCCTTAGCCACAGAGGTCACAGAGAAAAAAAGGCAATAAATCCAATAAAAACAATAACTTATTGATTTTACGGGACTTTGGTTGCCGTTTTTGAAGTTCTCTGTGCTCTCTGTGCTCTCTGTGATCTCTGTGGCTGTTTTTGATTTTGATCTTGTTTTTGGAGAACACCATTTTGGGCAAACGCATTGTAGTAGTCGGCGCCGGCGCCATCGGCGGCATTGCCGGTGGCCACATGACCCGTGCCGGACATGACGTCACGCTGATCGATCCCTGGCCCGAGCATGTGGAAACCATGCGCGCGGAAGGCCTGCACCTGACGGGCCTGACGCCGCAGGAGGAACACACGATTAAGGTCAATGCCATCCATATCACCGAGGTGCAGCGCTTCTGCAAGGAGCGTCCGGTGGACATTGCCTTTATCTGCGTGAAGTCCTACGACACCGAATGGGCCACGCATCTGATCAAGCCCTACCTCGCGCCTGACGGCTACTGCGTGTCGCTGCAGAACTGCATCAACGAGGAACGCATTGCGGCGATTGTCGGCTGGGGCAAGACGCTGGGCTGCATAGCCAGCCTCGTCGCCGCCGAACTCCATGCGCCGGGCCGCATCAAGCGCACGGTGCCGCTGGGCGGCGACAAGCACACGGTGTTCCGCGTCGGCGAACCGCATGGCCGGGTCACGCCGCGGGCAGAGGAAATCGCGGCACTGCTGCGCTCCGCCGACAGCGCCAAGGTCACCACCAACCTGTGGGGCGAGCGCTGGTCGAAGCTGGTCATCAACTCGATGCGCAACGGGCTGTGCGCGGCGACCGGGTTGTCCGGCAACCAGCGTGACGCTGCCGACGGTCCGCGCTGGGTATCGATACGCCTCGGTTCGCAGGCAGTTCGCGTCGGTCAGGCGCTGGGTTACTCGCTGGAGCGGATGCTCGGCATGGAGCCCGAGATGCTGGCGCTGGCGGGCGAGGGCAACAAGGATGCGCTCGCCGGCATCGAGGACATCCTGCGCGAAGGCGCGAAAAAGCGCTCCGACGAGCAGCGCCCCTCGATGGCACAGGACATGTTCAAGGGGCGTCGCACCGAGACCGACTTCATCAATGGCTACGTGGCTGAACGCGGCCAGTTCATCGGCGTGCCGGCTCCGCTGCACACGAAAATGAATGACCTGGTGCGCCGCGTCGAGCGCGGCGAAGCCAAGCCCAGTGCCGAACTGATTGCGGGCTGGTAATTGAACCGAATTGCGGCGGGACCCGGGTTCTGCCGTCAAACAAAGGATGATTGAAATGAAGAGGATTTTTCGCGCAGCTGTGATTGCGGGCCTGCTGGCGGCCATGCCGGCCTGGGCGCAGGAATGGAAGCCGGAGCGCAATGTCGAAGTGATCGTGCCGTCGGGACCCGGCGGCGGGACCGACAAGACCGGGCGCGCGGTGCAGGCCCTGCTGCAGAATCTCAAGCTGGTCGACAGGAGCGTGGTGGTCAACAAGCCCGGTGCCGGCGGCCGCCTGGGCATGATTTACCTGAACCAGCATGCCGGCGACGGCCATTTCGTGTCAGTCAGCACCGTGCCGCTGCTGAGCAACCATATCACCGGCGCGAGCAATCTGACCTACACCGATGTGACGCCGCTGGCGCAGCTGTTCAGCGAGTACATCCTGTTTGCGGTGCGTGCCGACTCGCCGGTCAAGGATGGCCGTGACCTTGTCGCCCGGCTTAAACAGGATCCCCAGTCGCTGAGCTTCGGCGTAACCGCGATCGGCGGCACCAGCCACATGGTGGTGGGGCAGGTGATCGGCAAGGCTGGTGGCGACGCAAAGCGCCTGAAGATGGTGGTGTTCAAGTCCGGTGGTGAAGTCACCGGCTCGCTGCTGGGCGGGCATGTCGATGTCGTGCCGGCGCCGGTGGCCAATCTGCTGCCGCACATCAAGTCCGGCAAGCTGCGGGCATTGGCGATTTCCTCGCCAAAGCGGCTGGGCGGAGACCTGGCATCGGTGCCGACCTGGCGCGACCTCGGCGTGGATGCGAGTTTCGATACCTGGCGTGGCATGGTGGGTCCCAAGGGCATGACGCCGGCGCAGATGGCCTTCTGGGATTCAGCCTTTGCGGCCATGACCCGGTCCGAGGCCTGGAAGCAGGACTTGGCGAAGAATTACTGGGGCGACAATTATCTCAACAGCAGTCAGGCGAAGGGCTACCTTGATCGCGAGTACAAGGATTTCCGTGCGATTCTCGGCGATCTCGGACTGGCCAAATAACCGGGAGCCGGCATGACCGCCCGCACGATGTTCGACAAGATCTGGGACGCTCACGTGGTCGCCGAAGAGGAGGGTGAAATTCTGCTCTACGTCGACCGCGCGCTGATCCACGAGGGCTCCTCCCATGCCTTTGCCGCGTTGAAGCGTCGCGGGCAGAAGGTCGCGCGGCCGCAGCAGGTTTTCGCCTTCACCGACCACTATGTGCCGACCAGCGGACGCGACAAGGGCATCGCCGGCATCGCCGTCGACGAAATCCGCAACATGGTGATCGCCCAGCACGAGAACACGAAGCTGCACGGCATACGCCTGTTCGGCTTTGACGATCCCGCGCAGGGCATCCTGCACATCGTGCCGCCGGAGCAGGGCATCACCCAGCCCGGCATGCTGATCTGCGGCGCCGATTCGCACACCTCGACCCATGGCGCCTTCGGCAGCATTGCCTTCGGCATCGGCGCCTCCGACATGACCCACGTGCTGGCGACCCAGGCAAGCTGGCAACGCAAGCCTAAGACCCTGCGCATCACTGTCGATGGCGATCTCGGCTTCGGCGTCGCGCCCAAGGACATCATCCTCGCGGTGATCGCCAACATCGGCGCTGCCGGAGGCGTAGGCCATGCCATCGAGTACGCCGGTTCGACCTTCCGCAGCATGAGCATGGAGGGCCGCATGACCGTCTGCAACATGTCGATCGAGGCCGGTGCGCGCTGCGGCATGATCGCACCCGATGACACCACGTTTGCCTACATGGAAGGCCGTCCCTGGGCGCCGAAGTCCGGCGCGGAATGGAATGCCGCGATGGCATTGTGGCAATCCCTGCCCAGTGATGCCGGTGCGAAATTCGACCGCGAGGTCCAACTTGACGCCGCGCAGATCGAGCCGATGGTGACCTGGGGCGTCAACCCGGAAATGGCCAGCGCCGTCGGCGGCAGCGTGCCCGACCCGAAGAATGCGCCCGACGAGCGCCGTCGCAGCGACTGGACCATGGCACTCGACTACATGGGGCTGCAGGCCGGAATGGCGTTGCAGGACATCCGCATCGATCGCGTGTTCATCGGTTCCTGCACCAACAGCCGCATCGAGGACATCCGTGCCGCCGCCGAGGTCGCGAAACGCGGCAAAGCCGTGGTGCCGGCCTGGGTGGTGCCTGGTTCGCAGACCGTCAAGCGCCAGGCCGAGGCCGAGGGGCTCGACAAAATACTGACCGCTGCCGGCTTTGAATGGCGCGACCCCGGCTGCTCGCTGTGCACTGCGATCAACGGCGACCAGCTCAAGCCCGGCGAACGCTGTGCCTCGACCTCCAACCGCAACTTCCGCAACCGCCAGGGCCCGGGTGGCCGCACCCACCTGGTCAGTCCCGCAATGGCCGCAGTGGCGGCGATCAAGGGGCGCTTTGCGGACGTGCGGGAAGTGTTGAAGTAAGGCAAAAAGCGAAAAGCAAAAAGCAAGCCACAGAGGTCACAGAGGATACAGAGAAAACCAAGACAAAAAAACAGAAACTCAAAAAGGAATTACCCTTGTTTTTGCAGTTCTCTGTGCTCTCTGTGTCCTCTGTGGCTAAATGTTTTTGAACTTGATTGTCCAAGGAAACACAACAGCATGACCGGCAACGCCCCGCAATCGATCATCGAGAAACTCTGGAATTCGCACCACATCCTCACCGACGAGGGTGAGTCGCTGATGTACGTCGACGTCGCGCTGGCGCAGGAGAATACGCTGCATGCCTTCACGGCGCTGGAGAAGGCCGGGAGAAAGGTGAGGAAGCCTCATCAGATCTTTGCCTTTACCGACCATTATGTGCCGACCACCGGACGTGCAAAAGGTCCGGCGGGCATCCCGGACACGGGCATCCGCAACATGGTGATCGACCTGCAGAATCTGGCGAACAAGCACGGCGTCACGCTGTTCGGCATGGCGCACGAGCATCAGGGCATCATGCACATCGTTCCGCCGGAGCAGGGCATCATCCAGCCGGGGCTGTTCGTGATCGGCAACGATTCGCACACTTCGACCCATGGCGCCTTCGGCTGTCTTGCCTATGGCGTGGGCGCATCCGAATTCGCGCACGTGATGGCGACCCAGACGCTGTGGCAGCGCAAGCCGAAATCGATGCGCATCACCGTCGACGGCACGCTCGGTTTCGGCGTCAGCGCGAAGGACCTCATTCTGGCCCTGATTGCGCAGATCGGTGTCGACGGTGCCACCGGTCATGCCATCGAGTACGCCGGCTCGACCATCCGCGCGCTGAGCATGGAAGGGCGCATGACCGTCTGCAACATGTCGATCGAGGCAGGAGGCCGCGTCGGCCTGATCGCGCCCGATGACAAAACCTATGCCTGGGTCGAGGGCCGTCAGTACGCGCCCAAGGGCAGGGCCTGGGAGCAGGCGCTGGCCGGCTGGCGCGCGCTGGCCACTGACGCTGACGCGCGCTTCGACAAGGAAGTCACCCTCGATGCCGCGCAGATAGCGCCGACGGCGACCTGGGGCATCACGCCGGAACATGCGACGGCGATTACCGGGGTAGTGCCCGATCCCTCCGGCATCAAGGATGCCAAGAAGCGGTCGGAATATGAAACCGCACTGGAATACATGGCGCTGCGTCCGGGCATGGCGCTGCAGGACATCCGGCTCGACCGCGTGTTCATCGGCTCCTGCACCAATGCGCGTATCGAGGACCTGCGTGCGGCTGCCGAGGTAGCGAAGCACGGCAAGGCGAAAGTGACGACCTGGGTGGTGCCGGGTTCGATGGCGGTCAAACGCCAGGCTGAAGCGGAGGGCCTAGACCGGGTGTTCATCAAGGCCGGCTTCGAATGGCGTGATCCCGGCTGCTCGATGTGCACCGCGATCAACGGCGATTACCTGCAGCCCGGTGAGCGCTGTGCTTCGACTTCCAACCGCAATTTCCGCAACCGCCAGGGTCCCGGTGGCCGCACCCATCTGGTCAGCCCGGCGATGGCCGCGGCTGCTGCGATCAAGGGCCATCTGACTGATGTGCGTGAGCTGATCAAGTAAATTTATCAATATAATCAATAGGTTATAAAGTCATGCAAGCTTTTACCACATTGACCGCCATCGCCGTGCCGATGCACGAAGCCAACATCGATACCAATCAGCTGTGTCCGACGCGTTTCAACAAGGTGCCGCGAGGTCCCAAGTATCGCGAGATCCTGTTCTATGACTCGCGCTTCCGTCCCGACGGCACGCCGACCGAGTTCATGCTCAATGCCGCGCCGTACGACCAGTCGGGGATCATCGTCGCCGACCGCAACTTCGGCTGCGGTTCCTCGCGCGAAACCGCGGTCTACGCGCTCTACGAGTTCGGCATCCGCTGCGTGATCGCGCCGAGCTTCGGCGACATTTTTGCCGCCAATTGCGCCAAGAACGGCCTGCTGCCACTGACGCTGTCGGAGCAGGAGTGTGCCGACATCCGGCGCCAGTTGCAGGACAAGCCGGGTGCGACGATCAGTGTCGACCTTGCCGCGCAGACCGTGACCGATGTCGAGGGCAGGGTGCACCGGTTCGAGATCCACGAAGTGCGCAAGCGCTGCCTGCTGGAAGGACTGGACGATATCGCCCGCACGCAGCAATATGCGGCGAAGATCGAGGGGTTCGAGAAAGGGTATTACGCCGACCGGCCCTGGCTTGCGGCGCGGGCCTGACGAATCACGCTGTCGCAGACCGATCCGAACCGTCATGCCGGTCCAGACCGGCATCCAGAACAGCGGTGGAGGATGCGACAGCCCGAAATCTGGCTCCGGCTTCCGCCGGAGCGACAACGACGGAGGAGCAACGATGAGCGCAACACGCAGCTTGGCAGTGGTGCTGGCGGGATTCACGCTGGCGGTCACGGTGACGGTCGTGAAGGCGCAGTCCTGGCAGCCCGACAAGAATGTCGAGATTGTCATCAACACCGCGCCGGGCAGCGGCCAAGATTCGACCGGGCGGCTGATCCAGAAAATCCTCCAGGACCAGAAGGCCGTGCCGACCTCGATCACCGTCGTCAACAAGCCCGGCGGTGGCGGCGCGATCGCATACGGCTACCTGCAAAGTCATGCGGCCAACGGCCACTTCGTGTCGATTGCCTCGAAAAGCCTGCTCACCAATCACATCTCCGGCCGTTCCAAGGTCACTTACAGCGATCTGACGCCGCTGGCGATCCTGTTCGACGAATACATCACTGTCGCGGTCAAGGCCGATTCGCCGGTCAAAAGCGGGCGCGACCTGATCGATCGACTGAAAAAGGATCCGGGCGCTCTGAGTTTCGGCGTCGCCACCAGCCTTGGCAATCCCAACCACCAGGGCGTGGCGATGGCGCTGAAGGACGCAGGCATCGATCTTAAAAAAACCAGGACGCCCGTGTTCCAGTCCGGCGGTCAGGCGATCACCGCGCTGCTCGGCGGCCACGTCGACGCCGTGCCGGGTTCGGTCGGCCTGATGCGCAAGCACCTCGAGGCCGGCACCATCCGCGTCATCGCGGTTGCCGCACCGCAACGTCTCAGCGGTCTCTACGCCAGCGTGCCGACCTGGAGGGAGCAGGGTGCCAATGCCATCGTCTCCAACTGGCGCGGCCTGGTCGGCCCGCCCGGCATGACGCAGGCGCAGATCGCTTACTGGAACGGTGTCCTCAAGCAGCTCTCGCAATCCGATGCCTGGAAGAAGGAACTCGCCGACAACAACTGGGCCAACGAATACAAATCCGCGGCGGAAACGAAGAAATACATGGATGCAGAATATGCGGAGCTGAAGGGGTTTTTGACGGAGCTGGAACTGGTCAAGTCGAAGCCATGACCACAGGCGTCCTCCGGACGGCCGGCAGCGCATCGCTCGGCCGTCTGCACAAATGGAGCGTTGCCCGATGCGCAGGCGGCATCCCGTCGGCACCGGCAATCGCGACATGACGGCGCGTCACAAGGAACGTCACCGCATCGGCCATATCGGCTGGTTGCGCGCAGCCGTCCTCGGCGCCAATGACGGCATCGTGTCGACCGCGAGCCTCATCCTGGGTGTTGCCGCAGCCAATGCCACGCACGGCGGCATCATGGTTGCCGGAATTGCCGGGCTGGTGGCCGGCGCGATGTCGATGGCCGCCGGCGAATACGTGTCGGTGTGTTCGCAGGCCGATTCGGAGAAGGCAGCGCTCGACCTGGAGCGCAGGGAACTCGAAACCGACCGCACCGGCGAACACCGGGAACTGACCGCAATCTACATCAGCAGGGGCCTGGATCCGGCATTGGCCCGTCAGGTGGCCGAACAGTTGATGGCCCATGACGCACTGGGCGCGCATGCACGTGACGAACTGGGCATCACCGAAACCCTCAGTGCCCGGCCGGTCCAGGCTGCGCTGGCTTCGGCCGCGAGTTTCGCGGTCGGGGCCGCGATGCCGCTGCTCGCGGCTGCGCTGATGCCGGGACCGGGTCTGATTCCACTGGTATCAGGCACATCCCTGGTGTTTCTCGCGGTCCTCGGCGGGCTGGCAGCCAGGGTCGGCGGCGCCAGCGCCATGCTGGGTGCCGTGCGGGTGACCTTCTGGGGGGCGCTGGCAATGGCGCTCACGGCCGCCGTCGGCATCCTGTTTGGCACCGTGGCCTGAAGCGCGATAATCGCGCGGGCCGTCAGCTGAAGCCGTAAAGCCTCGCCGGATTGTCGACCAGGATTTTTTTCCTCAGCACCGCATCCGGCGTCCAGGCGTTGAACAGGTCGAGCAGGTGCCCGTCCTCGGGCATGTCCTTTTCCAGTCGCGGATGCGGCCAGTCGGTGCCCCAGATCACCTGTTCGGGGTTGGCCTTGACCAGCGCTTCGTGGATGGCCTGCGCGTCGGGGTAGTCCGGATACTGCGTCGATACGCGGTAGCTGCCCGACACCTTGACCCAGATTTTCCCCTCGGCCAGCAGCCGGCACATCTGCTGCACGCCGGGCTGCTTGGCGCCCTTCGTGCCGTCGACGTTGCCCATGTGATCGAGCACGATGGGCAGTTTCCAGTTTTTGAAGAAAGGCAGCGCACTGTCGAGCGCGTTGGCGTCCATCATGAACTGGGCGTGCAGGCCGAGTTCGGCCATCAGCGGCGACAGCTTCTCGAAGGATTGCATGCCCAGCGGGCTGAAACCGACGCCATGGGGCATGTGGTGGAAACGCAGCGCGCGCACGCCGGCATCGGCCAGTTTCTTCAGTTCATCGCGACCGGTGTCGGGTTTGACGATGGCGGCCGCGCGCAGGCGCCTCGGCTCACGTTTCAGGGCATCGAGCACGACCGTGTTGTCGGTGCCGTAGGGGTGTCCCTGCACGACCACGCCGCGGGCCATGCCCAGCGTATCCAGCATTTTCAGGAGTGCTTCCAGCGGCGCATCGTCGGGCGTGTACGAACGCTTCTCGGCGAAAGGAAATTTCGCGACCGGACCGAAAATGTGGAAATGCGTGTCGCAGGCGCCGGCGGGTGTAGGGATTTTCGGCGGGCGGGTGTCGGCGATCGGGGGCAGGCAGGGCAGGTCCATGGTTTTTCTTTTCAGTCTTGGTTTGGTCGAAGAACAGGGATGGTAGTGCAAGCTTCCATCAGGCTCAACGCCGAAGCGTCGTTATAATCGTTGTGCATATCTGCCGCATCCACATCCTGAACCGGAGCCCCGCATGATTCCGTCGAAGCGCCTGCCCTATGTGCCCATCATCGACCGTCCGCCGCTGAAGCCGCCCGCAGGCGTGCGCCTGATCGTGTGGCCGGTGGTCAACGTCGAGGTCTGGGACATTGGCCGGCCGATGCCGCGACAGGTGCTGCCGCCGCCGACGCATGTCACACGCCTGCCGGACTTCGCGCACTGGGCCTGGCACGAGTACGGCAACCGCGTCGGTTTCTGGCGCATCAAGCAGGCGCTGGATGAACTCGACATCAAGGCTTCGCTGTTCACCAACGGCCGCATCTGCACCGACTACGCGCGCATCGCCGAGGAATCGCTGAAGTCGGGCTGGGAATTTGTCGGCCATTCCTGGGACCAGCAGCCGACTCATGTCGAGAAGGACCAGCGCGCGATGATCAAGCGCACGGTAAAGCAGATCAAGGCCTTCACCGGCAAGGCGCCGGTGGGCTGGCTGGCGCCGGGGCTGACCGAAACCCTGTTCACGCCGGATTATCTCGCCGAAGCGGGAATCCAGTACATCGCCGACTGGGTGGTTGATGACGAACCCTGTGACATCGAGACCCGCCACGGCAAGGTCGTGGCTATGCCGTATTCGGTGGAGCTCAACGATATCGCGATGATGATGGTGCAGCACCACAGCGCGGCCGAGTTCGAGTCGCGCTGCATGGACCAGTTCGAGCGGCTGTACGAGGAGGGCGAGAAGCGGTTGAAAGTGATGGCCATCGCCGTGCATCCCTACATCTCGGGCGTGCCGCACCGGATCAAGTATTTCGAGAACGTGTTCCGCAGGCTGCGTGACGAACCGGGAGTGGAGTTCTGGACGGGTGACCAGATCCTCGACTGGTACCGGCAGGCACGGCCATCCGACGTAAAGGTGCAGACCCGGCGCAAAAGCTGAACTTCACAGCGATCGCGGACTCCGGCCTGCGTCCAGCCTCAGGCTGCGGCTTACTGGTCCAGCAATGCGAAATAACTGTCGCCGAAATCCTTACGGTACTTGTCGGTCACCGGCTTGACCGCTTCTGCGAAGGCGCGGTGTTCCTCCGCCGTCAGTCGCACGACTTCGTTCTGCGCCGGGTCCAGGCGTTTGAGCATTTCCTCATCTTCCGCTGCTGCGAGCTGGCGTTGCAGCACCGTGGCTTCGGCTGCTGCAATGTCAACGGCGCGCCGTACTTCCGCCGGCCAGGATTCGTACTGCGCGCGGTTGGCCATCAGGCAGGCGACGCCATAGACGTGGCCTGACAGCGTGATGTAGCGGTGGTGTTTGTGGATGTTGAAGTTGACGATGTTGGTCAGCGGATTGTCCTGGGCGTCGAAACGGTCGCCGCCGATCTGCTCGACGAAGATCTTGATGTCCTCGAGTATCGGTTCCATGCCGAGCAGGCGCAGCGATTCGGCCTGCAGCTCGCTCATCTGGATGCGGATGCGGATGCGCTTGCAGTCGGCGGGTTTACGGATCGGTCGCACCCGGTTGCTGAAGTGGCGGAAGCCGTTGTCCCAGTACGCGAGCAGACGGAAGGGCGACTGTTCGGCGACCTTTTTTCCCAGTGATTGTCCGAGACGGCCGTCGAGCGCACGGTAGGCTGACGCGCGATCTGGAAACTGGAAGGGCAGGTCGAACAATGCCAGCTCGGGCACCCATTTTGCGAAACGCAGCGCCGAGATGTAGCAGGCCGAGAGTTCGCCGCGTTCGACCATCAGCGGCAGTTCGCCTGACTTGTGACCGAGGGAGAGCACGTCGGGCACAAACTGGAAATCGACGGCCCCGCCGGCTTCACGCCTGAGCACTTCGCCGAAACGCAGGCAGGCGCGGGTATGGATTGACGCGGGTTTCTGGTAGCCGCCGAGGCGGAAGAGGACTGGGGACATGTGGGTTCCGTGGTGAAGTGTTCAGAGCAGGCCGGTGATCAGGCCCAGCGCGACGGCGAACAGCAGCACCGCGACCAGCTTCTGGATGCCGGGCATCGTGGCCTTGTGCAGGAAACGGTTGCCGGCGACCGAACCGGCCAGCGCGGCAAACACTGCGGCGCCGAGCAGCACATAGTCGAATTCAGCGTGGTGCCTGGCGATCAGGCTTGCGTACATCGACAGCCGCGACAGGTCGATGAAAAAGGCCACCGCAGCGCCGGTGGCGACATAGGCTGCCTTGTCGAGTCCGGCCTTGATCAGGAAGGCCGAGCGCAGGGCGCCCTGCAGGCCGGCGAGACCGCCGAAGAAGCCGCAGATCAGGCCGCCGGGAATCTGGTAACGGGGTTCGAAAGTCATCCTTTTTGACGCCGGTCGCATTTCCGAGATGGCGAAGGCCAGCAGCAACAGGCCGATGATCAGTTGTGCCGGCGTGATCGCGACCTCGTGGCCGATCAGGCTGTAGCGGATACGAACTTCGCTTTCGGTCATGCGCACCAGCAGCCAGGCGCCTGCCAGCGCGCCGAGGGCTGCAGGCAGGCCGAAGCGCAGCGCGACGCCCCAATTGATGTGCCGGCGCACCAGTGCGAGTTTGAAGATGCCGTTCAGGAAGTGGACGATGGCAGTCAGCGCCACCGCCTTTTCGATCGCGAAGAACAGCGCGAAGGCGGGCAGCAGAAGCGTGCCAAGCCCGAAGCCGGAAAAAAACGTCAGCAGCGCGGCGAGTGCGGCGACCGAGCAGACGATCAGGTAAGTCATGGCTGCGAAGCAGAACACGAACCCGTGGCGACTGGCAAGCCGCGGTCGGCTGTGTCAAAGTACCAGTCATGCGCGCCAAGCGTCCGGATCGTGAAACGCCACCGAGGAGAGCAGATCATGAAGACCCGCGGAATCCATCACATCAACATCGGCTGCCGCGACAGCGACCTGCCGGCGATCGAGAAATTCTATTGTGAAGGGCTGGGCCTGACCGTGGGTCCTCGGCCGGATTTTCCGAACAAGGGACTATGGCTGTACTGCGGCGATCATCCGCTGATCCACGTGGTCGTGCGTTTCAAGCCGGACTGGCAGGGAGTGGACGAGAAGCGCAGCAGCTATGACCATACCGCCTACGACGTTTCCGGCGTGCCGCAGTTTCGCGAGCGCCTGCAGAAACTCGGCATCAAGTTCGATGAACAGAATGTGCCCGGCGCCGGTTTCCAGATGTTCATGCGCGACCCGGTGGGCAACAAGGTCGAACTGAATTTCCCGAATGAAGAGGCGCCCGCGGACGTGGCCCGCGGCACGCTGTCAGCCCTGCAATTTCCGGAACATGCCACGCCGCGCTGAGCGTTGAGTTCCGTCATCCAGCCTGTGAGACAAGCTTTTGAAATTACTGACTTTCATAGCACACAATGAAATCCGTCCCGGTGTACTCGACGGCGATACCGTGGTCGACCTCAAGGCCGCCGGCCTGCCGGTGGGCGAGGACGGCGACCTGCTGCAGATCGTGCGCGGCGGGGACGCCATGCTCGAGCGCGTGCGCGAGGCCATCGACAGCCCGACGCGGCGCACATTTGATATTGACGATGTTCGCCTGACCGCACCGTTGCTCGCGCCCTCGAAGATCATTGCGGTCGGCCTCAACTACATCGACCACTGCAAGGAGGCGAAGCTGCCGGTGCCGACGGAGCCGGTGCTGTTCAGCAAGTTTCCGAATTCGATCACCGGGCCCTATGACGAGCTGAGCTGGCCGGAGAGCGTGACCCGGGAAGTGGATTACGAGGTCGAGCTTGCCGTGGTCATCGGCCGTCGCGGCCGCAACATAGCGGAGAAGGATGCGCTCGACTATGTCTGCGGCTACAGCGTCGTCAACGATGTCTCCGCGCGCGACCTGCAGTTCGCCAATGCCAAGCAGTGGGACCGCGGCAAGTCGCTGGACACCTTTTGTCCCTGGGGGCCGTACATCGTCACCCGTGACGAGATCGACGATCCGCACGATCTCGATGTGCGCACCTTGCTCAATGGCGAGGAGATGCAGAAGTCGAACACGAAGAACCTGATTTTCAACATCAACCAGATCATCGCCTATGCCTCGCAGGGCACCACGCTGATGCCCGGCGACCTGATTCCCACGGGAACGCCTTTCGGCGTCGGCTTTTCGCGCACGCCGCCGGTGTTCCTCAAGCATGGCGATGTCTGCGAGTGCGAGGTCGAAGACATCGGCCGCATAGTCAACAAGATCAATCTGAAATGAAGGGCAAGTGATGGGTATGGCGGAATCCGGGGTTTTGCAGGGCAGGGATGGCGTGACGGTGAAGCCGACGGCGCCTGCGCTGGGTGCCGAAGTGTCCTGCGGCGATCTCAAGTCATTGAGCGAAGATGCCTTTGCCGCGGTTTACCGGGCATTGCTCGACCACCTGGTGATCCGCATCCGCGGCCAGGCGCTAACCGATCCCGAGCTGATCGCCTTCGGGAAAAGACTCGGCAAGCTGGATTTCGCGCCGCTGGCGAAAACCGGCAAGGAGCGGGCGCGGCCGCATCCGGAGATTGTTGTGGTTTCCAATGTCACCGAGAACGGGGAGGCGATCGGCGTGCTGCGCGATGCGGAAGTGGTCTGGCATTCCGACAACTCCTACCGCGATTGTCCGCTGTCGTACAGCGCGCTGTACTCCTTGGAAGTGCCGCCGCGGGGTGGCAACACCGGATTCGCCAACATGTACCTGGCCCTGGAGACACTGGACCCGGCGCTGCGCAGGCGCATCGAAGGGCGCACGCTGAAACACGACATGACCTACAACAGCGCGGGTGATCTACGTGAGGGTTTCAAGCCGGTCAGTGATGTGCGCGAGGCACCGGGTCCCAGCCACCCGATCATCCGCACCCATCCGGAGACTGGTTGCAATGCTTTGTACTTGGGTCGCCGGCCCAATGCCTACATCAACGGCTTGCCTGTCGCCGAATCCGAAGAACTGCTCGACGCGCTGTGGGCGCATGCGACCCAGGACCGCTTCACTTGGCATCACGAGTGGCAGGCGGGCGACCTGCTGATCTGGGACAACCGCTGCGTGATGCATCACCGCGATCCCTTTGACGGCGGTTACCGGCGCGTGATGCACCGCATCCAGTGTGCAGGCGATGTGCCGTCATTGCTGGCACAGGGACGCGAGGGGCATCCGCGGGCGCAGCCCGCCTGACGGTGGCTTGCGACACTGGCAGCAACTTGCTCACGTGAATTTTAATAAAGTTGTTTAAAAACAAATATTTACATTTATCCTGTATGTGCAGGCGATGCTGGCGCTGGCGCTGGCGCCTGGCGTGCTCCGCGGTATAGGGCACTTGAGGGCGACTCCGCACTGAGTCTGCGCGGGCTTCTGTAAAATGCAGGGCCACGATGTCAAAGGCCCGGCAAGGCTTGCCGGAAATCAGGAAATGGATGCGGGTATTTCGCCCCCGGATGTCGCGCTGGTGGTCGAGGATGATGGCCAGATTGCCTATCTGCTGCGTTTCATACTCGAGCGCGAAGGCTATCGGGTCGAACTGGCCAGCGACGGGCGTGCCGCCATGGAACTCATCGGCCGCATCGAAGCGCCGGCGCTGGTCATGCTCGACGTGATGCTGCCGCATGCCGACGGTTACCAGTTGCTTGGCGCGATACGCGCGCAGGACGGCTGGCGTGATGTGCCGGTGCTGATGCTGACCGCCAAATCCCAGGAGAAGGATATTGTGAGGGCGCTGGACAGCGGTGCGGATGATTATCTGGTCAAGCCGTTCAAGCCTGAAGAGCTGCGTGCCCGCATCAAGCGCCTGGTCAAAGGAAGAAAAAAATGACTTGTCCATGCACTTCGCATCACTTGTCCGGGCTGGTGCCAGGAGCGACAGCAGCATCCTGGGCATTGGCGGTGCTCCTGGGCTTGTCCGCCATTCCCTTGCAGGCCCAGCCTGAGCCTGCCAGCGGCGGTCTGAAGGCCGGTGCCGGCGCGATCGGCCTCAAGCCGGTCCGCAATGAAATCGAAGCCGGATACAGCCGGGAGACGCTGAGCAACAATCTGCCGGATTGGACCAGCACCTATCTTCTGGGCTCGCACCGTTTCGGCGACCGGCAGGTGCTGTACGGCGGTTTGCGGGAGACACGCCGCTTCGGCCTCGATGACAGCGAGGTCCATGCAGGACTCTATTACCCGCTGGGCGCCAGCTGGACGGCCCAGGTCGAGGGCAGCCTCAGTCCGACACATGAGGTGCTGGCAAAGCATTCGGTTTACGGCCAGTTGCAGAAAAGCCTGCCCGGTGGCTGGGGTCTCGGCATCGGCTTGCGCCATAACGAGTACACCCTGACGGCGAGCAATGTCCTGTCACTGCTGGCCGAGCGCTACTGGGGTAATTTCCGCGGAGCCTATACCCTGTATTCCGGCAGACCCGAGGGTGGGTCGTCGGGGGCCAGTCACCGGGTGCAGCTGAGTTATTACTATGCCGACCGCAGTTCTGTCGGCGTGTCCTACAGTGATGGCCGCGAAGTCGAGAATGTCGGCCCGCCGCGGGGCGTCCTTGCCAGCGATGTACGCAACTGGACCCTCAGCGGGCAACACTGGCTGACGCCCACGTGGGCGCTGACCTATGACCTGGTGAACCACGAACAGGGCAACCTGTACCGTCGCCAGGGTCTGCGGTTGGGCATCCGCCACAGCTTCTAGGCGCGTCTTGCGTCTCGACACCGGGTTTTCGCCGCCACCTGAACAGGCTTTTGCGTCCTGGCTGCCCCAGGATCCCTTGCTCGCGCTGGTGTTTCAGATCGGCCTGGGCATCATCGGTTTTTCACTGCTGATGCTGGTTGCGGTGTTCCTGCTGCGATTGCGCCTGGTGTTGCGGACCCGACGCGAGCGGCGGTACGCCGCACAATGGCAGCCCCTGCTCGCCGAATGCGTGTTCGGCGTGCCGGAGGTGCTGCCTGTGGTGCCACGCCCGATGCGTTACCACTTCATGAAGCTTTGGAATCACCATCACGAATCCCTCGAGGGCAGCGCGCGCGGCAATCTCGAGGTGCTTGCGCGGAAGATGGGTATCGATGCCGTCGCACGGGATATGCTGCAGAGCGGCGACCTGCGCGAGCGCCTGATCGCCATCATCACGCTCGGACATCTTGGTGATCGGCAGCGCTGGCAGGAGCTGCGCGCCCTGGTGTCGCATCCCTCGCCGCTGCTGTCGCTGGCGGCGGCGCGCGCGCTGCTGGACATCGACGCCGAGGCCACGCTCGCCTGGCTGGTGATGGTCATGGCCGCGCGCGAGGACTGGCCGCTGGCAAGGCTGGTGGCGATGCTGAAGGAGGCCGGGCCCGACCGGGTAAGCCTTCCCCTGGTGGCGGCACTCAAGGCCGGCGGGAGTCCGCGGCAGACCGTGCGCCTGCTGCGCATGATGGAAGTCGCGCACACGGCGCTTGCCGGTGAAGCCGCGGCGCGAGTCGTGCGCGAATCGGATGATCCCGAAGTGAAGGCGGCAGGACTTCGCCTGTTGAGCGATCCGCGTGAACTCGGGCTTGCCCGGTCCTGCGCCTTGCATGAATCCTGGGTGGTCCGCGTCGCGGCAGCGCGGCTGCTGTCGCGGATCGGTGAGGCCGGCGACCGCCAGTTGCTGGTCGCGATGCTGCAGGATGCGCACTGGTGGGTGCGTTACCACGCAGCGCGTGCCCTGATTGCGCTGCCGTCCACCGGTGCGGAGGAAATCGAGAGGATCCGCGCCTCCCTGGACGACCGCTACGCAGCGGACATGCTGGGCCAGGTGATGGCCGAGGGGCGCAGCCGATGAGCGCGGATTTCGACTGGGTTGCCGGTCTGCAGTGGTTTTTCATGCTGTATTTCGTCGGCATCAACGGCGGCTACCTGATGCTCAATCTGCTGTCGCTGGGAGGGCTGAAGCGCTATATCGAGTCGCACAGCCTCGACGACCTGCCGCGGGGCATCAGCGGATTCGAGCCCCCGGTTTCGGTGCTGGTGCCGGCCTACAACGAGGAGGCCACGATAGCCGGCTCCGTGCGCTCCATGCTGCAGCTCAATTACCCCGATTACGAGGTGGTCGTCATCAACGACGGCTCGAAGGACGGGACGATGGACGCCCTGCGCCGCGAGTTTTCGCTGCTGCCGTTTCCCGAAGCCTACTGGCAGCGCCTGCCGGCGCAGCCGGTGCGGGGCATCTACCGCTCGGCCACTCATCCGTCACTGCGCGTGATCGACAAGGAAAACGGCGGCAAGGCGGACGCATTGAATGCCGGCATCAATGCCTCGCGCTATCCGCTGTTCTGCGGCGTGGATGCCGACTCGGTTCTCGAGCGGGACAGCCTGAAGCGGGTGGTGGAGCCTTTCCTCGAGGATCCACGGACCATCGCCGCAGGCGGCACTGTGCGCATTGCCAATGGCTGCAAGGTCGACAACGGTTTTCTGGCCAGTGTGGGCCTGCCGCGCAATCCGCTGGCCCTTTTGCAGATCGTGGAGTACCTGCGCGCCTTCCTGTTCGGGCGCATGGGCTGGTCGCCGCTCAACGCGGTGCTGATCATCTCCGGTGCCTTCGGGCTGTTCCGCAAGGACGTGGTCGTGGCCGCGGGCGGCTACCGCCGGGATACCGTTGGCGAGGACATGGAACTTGTGGTGCGGCTGCATCGCCTGCACCGGACCCGGCGCATTCCCTACCGCATCGTGTTCGTGCCCGATCCGATCTGCTGGACCGAGGCGCCGGAGTCGCTGCGCGTGCTGAAAAACCAGCGTGTGCGCTGGCAGCGCGGACTGTCGGAGAGCCTGACCATGAACATCGGCCTGCTGTTTCACCGGCGGGGCGGTGCCGCCGGCTGGCTGGCCTTTCCGTTCATGGTGATTTTCGAATGGCTGGGACCGCTGCTGGAGGTTGCGGGTTACGCCTTCATGATTGCTGCATTCCTGTTCGGCTTGGTATCCGGAGAGGCGTTCCTGACTTTCATGCTGGTGGCTTTCGGTTTCGGCCTGGTGCTTTCGGTCAGTTCGCTGCTGCTGGAGGAGATGTCTTTTCACATCTATCCGAAACCGGGACAGGTTGCCGTGCTGCTGCTGATGGTGGTGGTCGAGAATTTCGGTTACCGGCAGCTCAATTCCCTTTGGCGCCTGTGGGGGCTGCTGCTGTGGATGGCCCGGTCGAAGGCGCGCTGGGGCGAGATGACGCGCAGCGCCAGCTGGCAGACCGGTGGCGGCGGAGGTGCCAAATGAGCAGTCTGCGCAGCCGGCTGGTTTTCCTGAAGGAGCCGGTTTACAACGCCATCGCGATAGCACTTGCGGTCGTGCTGCCCGCGGTGCTGGTGATGCGGGCCTGGGATGCCGAAGTGGACAAGGTTGAAAGTGCGGCGCATGCCGATTTCGAGGCACGCGCAGTGCAGATCCGCGACACCATCGCCGGCCGCCTGCTGGACTACGAGCAGGTATTGCGGGGAGCGGCAGGCCTTTTCGCGGCCTCCCGGGCCGTGGGACGTGATGAATGGCGCAGCTACTACGAAAACCTCCGGCTCGACAGCTATTATCCCGGCATTCAGGGCATGGGCTATGCGCCGCGCGTGACCGCGAGCGGGATGGATGCCTTCGTTGGGCGCATCCGCGATGCCGGTTATTCAGGCTACCGGGTGCATCCACCCGGAGAGCGGGACGAATACGTGCCGGTTGCCTATATCGAGCCCTTTTCCGGCCGCAATCTTCGCGCCGTAGGTTTTGATGCCCTGTCCGATCCGGTGCGCCGAGCCGCGCTGGAGCGCGCCATGGTCAGCGGCGGGCCGGCAATGTCGGGACGACTCAGGCTGCTTCAGGAGACCGACGAGGATGTCCAGGCCGGCGTGGCGATGTATGTCCCGGTCAGCCACAGCAGTCTCTCGCCGGAAACTGCGGCGCAGCGTCGTCACGCCGTCGAAGGGTTCGTGTTTGCCCATTTCCGGGTCGGAGACCTGATGCAGCGCATACTCGGCAATCAGCGCAGCCTGTCCCTGGCACTGCATGACGGCCGGCTCGCCACGCCGGATACCCTGATGTTTACCAGCATACCGGCCGGGCAGGGGCTTCCGCGATTCGAATGGAGAACGGAGCTGCCGGTGCTCGGCCAGGTCTGGACTCTGCACATGGCCTCGACGCCGGAGTTCGAGGCATCCGTGGATGGCACCACGCCACGACTGGTGCTGCTGGGAGGGGTTTCCATACATCTGCTGCTGCTCGCGATGTTGTGGTCGCTGTGGAACACGCGCAGCCGCGCGCTGAGGATCGCGGGGCAGATGACGCGCGAAGTCCGGCGGCGCGAGGCGGAATGGCAGGCGATGAGCGATGCATCGCCACTGGGCATTTTCCGGACTGACGCTGCCGGTGCTTATACCTATATCAACCCGCGCTACGAGAGCCTGTCCGGCCTGCCGGCCGCGGCAGCCGCGGGCGAGGGCTGGCTGGCTGCGGTGCATCCCGAGGACCGCGAACAGCTGCGGGGCGACTGGCAGGCGATGGTCCGTGATCGTGCGCCTGAGGCTGCACGCAGCTACCGGATGTTGCGGGCGGGAAAAGGCGTGATCTGGGTGACGGTTCTTGCAGGTGCAATTCGCGAGGACGGCGGGATCGCCGGCTATGTCGGCATCGTCGAGGACATCACCGAGCGCAAGCGGGCCACCGACGCCTTGCTGGAGAGCCGCGAGCGGCTGGGCATGGCGCTGGAGGGTTCGAACCTCGCGCTGTTCGACTGGGACATCGCCAGCGGCGAGGTCCGGCTCAGCGAGCAGTGGCAGTTGATGATGGGCGGGGAGAAGCTTGAAACCGTCACCACCATCGACGAACTGCAGCACATGGTGCATCCGGAGGACCGCGAACATCTGCAGCAGAGCCTGGTGCCGGTGCTCAAAGGCGAAGCCCGTTTCTACGAGGTGCAGCACCGCGTGCGCAACCGCTTCGGCGAATGGCGCTGGATACTCAGCCGTGCCAAGGTCTCGGAGCGCGATGCCTCCGGCAAAGCCTTGCGGATGACGGGAACGAATGCCGACATCACCGCGACCAAGGAAATCGAACGCATGAAAAACGAGTTCATTTCGACGGTCAGCCACGAATTGCGCACACCGCTGACCGCAATCATCGGTGCCCTGGGCCTGGCGCGCGAGACGGCCAGGGGGCTGGACGCCGATACCGCGAATTTTATCGACATGGCCTGCCAGAACAGCGAACGGCTGTCGGCGCTGATCAACGACGTGCTCGACCTGGAGAAAATCGATTCCGGGCAGATGACGCTGGACCTCAAGCCCCTCCAGCTGCGCGGGGTGCTCGAGCACGCAGTCCGCATCAACCAGCCCTATGCCGGGATGCATCATGCCCGGCTGATACTGCTGCCGGGGCCGGAGTTCACGGTGGCGGCCGACCATGACCGGCTGCTGCAGGTGCTGACCAACCTGATCTCGAACGCAGCGAAGTTTTCGCCGGAAAACGGCGAAGTCGAAGTCAGTGCCGAGCGGCGGGGCCAGGCAGTGCGGATTGCGGTGCGTGATCATGGTCCGGGCATTGCGGCCAGTTTCAGGGACACCATCTTCCGCCGTTTCGAACGTGCGGACAATTCGGACGCCCGCAGGAAAGGCGGCACCGGACTCGGGTTGTCCATCTGCAAGGCGCTGGTTGAGCGCATGAACGGCGAGATCGGCTTTGAATCGGAACCGGGGCAGGGCTCGACCTTTTATTTCGATTTGCCGCTTTAGCCGCCTGCAAGACGGGGATTTTTGTCATGGACGCGCGTCCCGCCGTGCTGGCCGATTCCGGCCTGAAATCGTAGAATGCAGTCCACATTGGAAGCGGCAATCCGCTTCACCACGGGAAATTCAACCGGCGTGCCTGCGCGCACGCCGACCGCGCATCTCCAGGATGCGCGCCCAAACCGACAGGAGCAATAAATGGGCAAGGCAGGTACGAACGGCGCCGACAGGACGCCGCGGGGGCTGGATGTACTGCGCGATCCGGTTCTGAACCGGGGCACCGCGTTCACGGAAGCCGAGCGCGACACGCTGGGCCTGCGCGGACTGCTGCCGCCGCGCGTGCATACACAGACGGAGCAGGCGGAGCGCTTCCTGATCACTTTTCGCAAGCTGAGCGATCCGCTGGACAAGTTCGTGGCACTGAACGCTCTGCACGACCGGAATGAAGACCTGTTTTTCCGGATACTGGTGGACCACATCGACGAAATGCAGCCGATCGTCTACACGCCGGTCGTCGGCCTTGCCTGCCAGAAATTCGGACAGGTGTTCCAGCGTCCGCGCGGCATGTTCATCAGCATCAAGGACCGCGGCAACATCGCGAAGGTGCTGCGCAACTGGCCGTACCAGGCGGGCATCATCGTGGTCACCGATGGCGAGCGCATCCTCGGGCTGGGCGACCTCGGTGCCCACGGCATGGGCATACCGGTGGGCAAACTGTCGCTGTACACGGCCTGCGCCGGCATCCATCCGACGCAATGCCTGCCGGTGACGCTGGATGTGGGCTGCAACAACGACGCCGTGCGCAATGATCCGTTCTACGTGGGGCTTCGCCAGAAGCGGGTGACTGGGGCCGAGTACGACGCCTTCATCGAGGAGTTCGTCAATGCCGCGCAGGAAGTGTTTCCCGGCGTCGTCATCCAGTGGGAGGACTTCGCCAACCACAACGCATTCCGCCTGCTGGAAAACTACCGCGACCGCGTGAGCAGCTTCAATGACGATATCCAGGGCACGGCGGCAGTGGCGCTGGCCGGCATTTTCTCGGCGCTGCGCGTGACTGGTGCGAAGCTGACCGACCAGCGCGTGCTGTTCCTTGGCGCCGGCGAGGCGGCCACCGGAATTGCCGACCTGATCGCTTCGGCGACGGTGGCGCAGGGGATGCAGCTCGACCAGGCACGGCGCAATTGCTGGCTGGTGGACTCGAAGGGGCTGGTGGTGAAGAGCCGCAAGGACCTTGCGCACCACAAGCTGAACTATGCCCATGATCACCCGCCGGTGACGGATTTCCTTGAGGCTGTCCGCATGCTGAAGCCGACGGCAATCATCGGCGTGTCGGCGGTTGGTGGCACATTCACCCGCGCGATCATCGAGGAAATGGCAAAGCTCAACGAGCGCCCCATCATCTTCGCGCTGTCGAACCCGACCTCGCAGTCCGAATGCACTGCCGAGGAAGCCTACCGCTGGAGCGGCGGCCGGGCGCTGTTCGCCTGCGGCAGTCCCTTTGATCCGGTGACGGTCCACGGGCAGACTTTCGTGCCGCGGCAGGGCAACAACAGCTACATTTTTCCCGGCATCGGGCTGGGCGCCATCGCCTGCAAGGCCAGGGCGATCACGGATGACATGTTCATGAAATCGGCGCACACGCTGGCGCAGCTGGTCACCGAGTCCGATCTGGCGCAGGGCAGCCTTTATCCGGCGCTGCCGCGCATCCGCGAGGTTTCCGCGCACATTGCGGCGGCCATTGCCAATTCGGCGAAGGAGAGCGGCATTGCCGGCCGCCTCGCGGAGCGGGAAATGCTCAAGGACATAGAGGCGCAGATGTACGATCCGCACCAGCGGTAATCACGGCATTCATGAGACAAAAAAACGGGACGAGCATTGCTCGTCCCGTTTTTTATTGGCGGTGATATCCGGCAGGGCCGTATGTATTGCGCGCCTTGTCTGCTTCCTAGGCCGCAGTCAGCAGATCGCGCAAGACATACGGAAGGATGCCGCCGTGCTTGAGGTAGTCGACTTCGATCGCGGTGTCGATGCGCAGCGTCAATGCCACCCTCTTCGTGCTGCCGTCGGCGCGGGTGATGGTCATCGCGACGTCCTGCATCGGCTTGACATTGCCACCCTCCAGCCCTTCGATGGTGAAGGTCTCGCTGCCGTCGATGCTCAGCGTCTTGACGTCCTCACCCGGCTTGAACTGCAGGGGTACCACGCCCATGCCGATCAGGTTGGCGCGGTGGATGCGTTCGAAGCTCTTGACGATCACGGCCTTGACGCCCAGCAGCTGCACGCCCTTGGCGGCCCAGTCCCGTGACGAACCCATGCCGTAGTCCTCGCCGCCGAAGATGACCAGCGGGGTGCCGGCCTTCTGGTAGAGCTCGGAGGCCTCGAAGATGGTCATCTGCGAACCGTCAGGCATGTGTTTCGTGACCGGGCCCTCGGTGCCGGGGGCGATCGCGTTGCGCAGACGCACGTTGGCGAAGGTGCCGCGCACCATCAGCTCATGGTTGCAGCGGCGCACGCCGAAGTGTCCCCATTCCGAAGGCGGATGATTTTCCTTGTACGGCTCCAGCCATTTGCCGGCGGGCGTGCCGGGCTTGATCTTGGTTGACGGGCTGATGTGGTCCGTCGTGATCGAGTCGCCGAGAATCGCCAGCGCGCGTGCACCCTTGATGTCCGTGACCTTGCCCAGTTCGCGCGTGACGCCGTCGAGGAACGGCGGTTCGCGGATGAATGTCGATTTCGGATCCCACTGGTAGACTGCGCCTTCAATGGTCGGGATTGCTTCCCACAGTTTCTTGTTGCCCGACATGTCGCCGTATTCGCGGCGGAAGTGCTCGGAGTTTGCGGCGTATTTCAGCAGTGCCGCAACTTCCGCATCCGAGGGCCAGACATCCTTCAGGTAGACCGGCTGGCCGTCCTTGCCCTTGCCCAGCGGATCCTTGCTAAGGTCCGTGCGCACGGTGCCGGCGATCGCGTAGGCAACCACCAGCGCCGGGCTGGCGAGGTAGTTGGCGCGCAGATTGGCATGCACGCGGGCCTCGAAGTTGCGGTTGCCGGAAAGCACGGCACAGGTGACGAGGTCCTGCTTGACCACGGCGTCTTCGATTTTCGCGTCGAGCGGGCCGGAGGCGCCCATGCAGGTGGTGCAGCCGTAGGCAACGACGCCAAAACCCAGTTTCTCGAGCGAAGGCAGCAGGCCGGCGTCGCGCAGGTAGGCGGTGACGACCTTGGAGCCCGGCGCCAGCGAGGTTTTGATGCGCGGGCTGACGGTGAGGCCTCTGTCGGCCGCCTTCTTGGCGAGCAGGCCGGCGGCGAGCAGCAGTGCCGGGTTGGAAGTGTTGGTGCAGGAGGTAATCGAGGCGATCAGCACGTCGCCATGGCCGACGTCGAATTCCGGGTGGCCCGAGGGCACGCGGCGGTTCAGGTCGGCAGCGGGGCGACCATAGCCGTTCTTTTCCGGCGGCGCGGAAAACAGCGTATCGAAATTGCGGCCGAGGTCGGGCAGGTTGACCCGGTCCTGCGGGCGTTTCGGGCCGGACAGGCTGGGGACGATGGAACCCAGATCCAGTTCGATGACTTCGGTGTAGTCGATGTCGCCTTTCTTCGGCATGCCGAACAGGCCCTGTGCCTTGTAATAGGCCTCGATCGCCGAAACCAGGGCCGGATCGCGGCCGGTGGTGCGGAAGTAGTCGACGGTCTTGTCGTCGAAGGGGAAGTAGCCCATGGTCGCGCCGTATTCAGGCGCCATGTTGGCCACCGTGCAGCGGTCGGCGGCGGTCAGGGCGGCAGCGCCTTCGCCGAAGAACTCGACGAACTTGCCGACCACCTTGGCCTTGCGCATCAGTTCGGTGACGGTCAGCGCGAGATCGGTCGCGGTGACGCCTTCGCGCAGCTTTCCGGTCATGTGGCAGCCGACGACGTCCGGGGTCAGGAAGGCATTGGGCTGGCCCAGCATCGCGGCTTCGGCCTCGATGCCGCCGACGCCCCAGCCGACGATGCCGATGCCGTTGACCATGGTCGTGTGCGAGTCGGTGCCGAACACGGTGTCCGGATACCAGATGCCGTCCTTTTGCCAGACGCCCTGCGACAGGTACTCCATGTTGATCTGGTGGATGATGCCGTTGCCGGGCGGCACCACGCGCACGGTCTCGAATGCACCCTGCGCCCATTTCACGAAACGGTAGCGTTCGGCGTTGCGCTTGAACTCGATTTCCTGGTTGCGCTGTACTGCGTCCGGCTGGTTGTAGACGTCGATCTCGACCGAGTGGTCGACCACGACGTCGACCGGAACCAGCGGCTCGATCTTGCCCGGGGGTACGCCGAGGCGCTGTGCGGCGGCGCGCATTGCCGAAAGGTCGTTCAGGGCGCCGAAGCCGATCAGATCCTGCAGCACGATGCGCACGACGATGAAGGGAATCTCGCTGGTGCGCGCGCCTTTGGCCTGCCAGGCGGCGAGCGCCTTGACCTGGTCGGCGGTGATTTTCTTGCCGTCGCAGTGGCGCACCAGTGCCTCCAGCACCACGCGGATCGAACGCGGCAGGCGGGAAATCTTGCCGAGTCCGGATTCTTCCAGCGCGGCCAGGCTGTAGTACTTGCCGGTCTTGCCTGGCGCGGGACTGAACTCGCGCAGGGCTTTGAAAGTGTCTTGTGTCATGGTGTGTTTTTTCCTTGTATCAGGCGGCGGCCATCAACTCGCGCAGAACATACGGCAGGATGCCGCCGTGCTTGAGGTATTCCACTTCGATCGGCGAATCCACGCGCAGGGTGACGGTGACGTTCTGGGTCGAACCGTCCTTGCGGTGGATGACCAGGGTGACGTCCTGCATCGGTTTGACGTTGCCGCCTTCCACACCGAGCAGATCGAAGGTTTCCTCGCCGGTGATGCCCAGAGACTGCACGCTGTCGTCGCCCTTGAACTGGCAGGGCAGTACGCCCATGCCGATCAGGTTGGAGCGGTGGATGCGTTCAAAGCCGCGCGCGACAACAACCTTGATGCCCAGCATCTGGGTGCCCTTGGCCGCCCAGTCGCGGGAGGAGCCGGTGCCGTAGGCTTCGCCGCCGAACACGAACAGCGGCACGCCGTCCTTCTGGTAACGCATGGAGGCGTCAAAAATCTGCATCTTGTCACCGCTCGGCTGGTGCAGGGTGACGCCGCCCTCGCTGCCCGGAATCATCAGGTTCTTGATGCGCGGATTGGCGAAGGCGCCGCGAACCATGACCTCATGGTTGGTGCGGCGCGAGCCGAAGCTCGACAGGTCGGTGCTGCCGGCGGCGATCAGCCAGTCGCCGGCCAGCGTGCCCTTGCGGATCGGCGCCACCGGGCTGATGTGATCGGTGGTCAGCTTGTTGCCGAAGATGCCCAGCGCGCGGCCACCCTTGACGTCGCTGACTTTCGGCAGTTCCTTCTTGAAACCTTCGAACAGCGGCGGCTCGAGCATGTAGGTCGACTTGTTGTCCCACTGGAACAGCGCACCCTTGGCTTCGGGGATTGCGTCCCACAGGTCCTTGGCGCCTGAGAGGTCGCCGTACTCGCGCTTGAAGTTTGCGGGATTGGTGGCGAACTTCATCACGGCGTCGACTTCCTCCGGCGTCGGCCACAGGTCCTTCAGGAACACCGGCTTGCCGTCCTTGTCCTTGCCGATCGGGTCGGTGTCGACATTCTTGATCACGGTGCCGGCGAGCGCGAAGGCGACCACCAGAGGCGGGCTCATCAGGAAGTTGGCTTTCAGGCTCTGGTGCACGCGCGCCTCGAAGTTGCGGTTGCCGGAGAGCACGGCAGCGGCAATGACGTCGTTCTTGACGATGCTGTCTTCAAGATCCTTGTCCAGCGGACCGGCGAGGCCCATGCAGGTGGTGCAGCCGTAGGCGACGACGTGGAAGCCGAGCTGCTCGAGGTAGGGCAGCAGGCCAGAATCCTTGAGGTAGGCGGTGACCACTTTCGAGCCGGGCGCCAGCGAAGTCTTCACCCGCGGATGCGGTTTCATGCCTTTTTCAACCGCCTTTTTCGCGAGCAGGCCAGCCGCCAGCAGCACCCAGGGATTCGAAGTGTTGGTGCAGGAGGTGATGGCCGCGATGCCGATGTCGCCATGGCCGACGTCGCCGATGGCGCTGTTGGCCACCGGGAAGCGCTTGCCGAGGTCGGCGGCGGGCTTGTTGTAGCCGCTTTCGGCGACCGGCTTGGAGAACAGTTCGGTGAAGCGCGCGCCGATGCCCTCGAGGTTGATGCGCTCTTCCGGCTGTTTCGGGCCGGAGACACTGGGGCGCACGGTCGACAGGTCGAGTTCGACGACCTGGGTGTAATCGATATCGCCCTTTTTCGGGATGCCGAACATGCCCTGGACCTTGAGGTAGGACTCGATGGCGTCGCAGTGTTCCTCGCGGCCGGACATCCGGTAGTACTCGAGCGTTTTTTCGTCGATCGCGAAGAAGCCGCAGGTCGCGCCGTAGTCGGGCGACATGTTGGCCACGGTGGCGCGGTCGGTCGGGGACAGCGAAGCGGCGCCTTCGCCGAAGTACTCGACGAACTTGTTGACGACGTTGGTCTTGCGCAGCAGTTCGGTGACGGTGAGCACGAGGTCGGTTGCGGTGACGCCGGGCTTGAGCTTGCCGGTCATGTGCACGCCGACGACATCGGGCTCGAGGAAGTAGTAGGGCTGGCCGAGCATGCCGGCTTCGGCCTCGATGCCGCCCACACCCCAGGCCAGCACGCCGATGGCGTTGACCATCGTCGTGTGGGAGTCGGTGCCGACCGTCGAGTCAGGATAGTAGATGCCGTCCTTTTCCCAGACGCCGCGCGACAGGTATTCGAGGTTGACCTGGTGGCAGATGCCGTTGCCGGGGGGCACGACGCGGATGCCGGAGAAGGCCTGCTTGGCCCACTTGAGGAAGGTGTAACGCTCGCCGTTGCGTTCGAATTCGATTTCCATGTTCCGGCGCAGGGCGTCCTTGGAGTTGTGCACGTCGACGACCACCGAGTGATCGACGACCAGGTCCACCGGCACCAGGGGCTCGATCTTGGTCGGTTCGAATTTCTGGCGCTTGGCTTCGGCGCGCATCGCGGCGAAGTCGTTCAGTGCGGGAAATCCGGCCATGTCCTGCAGCATGATGCGGGCGAGCACGAAGGGCACTTCCTGCGTCCGCGGTGCATTGGGTTTCCAGCCGGCGAGGGCCTTGACGGCATCCTCGGTGATGCGTTTGCCGTCACAGTTGCGCAGTACGGACTCCAGAACCACGCGCAGGCTGACGGGCAGCCGGGATGTCTTGCCAAGACCAGCCTCTTCAAGTGCGGCCAGCGAATAGTATTTTCCGGTCTTGCCGGACTTCAGTTTGAATTCGCGGAGGGAGTTGAATGCATTGTTGGCCACGCGGATGCTCCTTGAAAAAGTGGGTGCCGAAAAAGGGTGCCGAAAATCCCTAAATTATAAGGCTTCAGAGGGGAGGAATAAATCGCTGCGGCAGGTCGCGGCAACGTTCGCGATGCGGAATCAGCCGCCTTTTTTAAGATTCAGCTTGCGGTGCTCGGCGAAGCTGCGGGCCTTGTAGGCCCCGCTGGCCACGAATTCCGCGAGCAGTTTGAACTCTTCGACATCGCGGACGGCGCCGGTGATGCGGACGACCTCGGCGCCGGCCAGATCATGGAATATGAAGGTCGGTGTCGCGCGCACCTTGTTTTCAGCAGCGAGTGCCTTTTCGGTGATGTCGCGACCCTTGAAGTCCTGCAGCGGTACTGCGCCGAAGAGGTCGACCGTGAAATTGACGAAATGCCTGCGATAGAGCGCCTGCACGTCGCTGCGGTTGAGCACGTTCTGTTTCATGTAAATGCAGGCCGGGCAGCCTTCCTGCTCGTACATCAGCAGGATGCCCTTCTTCCCGGCGGCCCTGGCGTCGGCCAGTTCCGCGCGCAGATCGCCCGTGTTCGCGTCGAAGAAATGCGTCATCGCGTCGCGGGTGACGACGCCCTGTGCGCTGGCCATGCTGCTGCCGATGGCGAGCAGCAGGGTCAACAGGATATTGCGCAGGAGCTTCATTAAAAAATCAATAAAATCAATTAGTTATACTAAATCCTGGAGATCATATGGCCATCATATCAACGAATTCGTGCACCGGGGTCGCTTCCAGTTTTTTCGGGTCGCGGCACAAGGCCTCGATGGCTGCGCGCTGCTTCTCCGGGAAACGGCGGGCGAGATTGGTGCGGAACTTGGCCTCCAGCAGCGGGATGCCTTCCTTGCGCCGGCGGCGGTGGCCAACGGGGTATTCAACGACGACATTGGCGGTCTTGCTGCCGTCCTTGAAGAACACCTGGATGGCATTGGCGATCGAGCGTTTCTGCGGATCGAGGTAGTCCTTGCTCCATTGTTTGTTCTCGACGCACTCCATTTTGTCGCGCAAGGCGTCGACACGCGGGTCGAGGGCGACTTCGTCCTCGTAGTCCGCAGCAGTCAGATTGCCCTTGATCAGCCCGATGGCAGCCATGTACTGGATGCAGTGGTCGCGGTCGGCGGGATTGTTGAGAGGCCCCTTCTTGTCGATGATGCGGATTGCCGACTCGTGAGTGGTGATTACCACCCTCTTGATGTCGTTCAGGCGGTCCTTGACTTGCGGATGCAGCTGGATCGCGCACTCGACTGCGGTCTGGGCATGAAACTCGGCGGGGAAGGAGATCTTGAACAGCACGTTTTCCATGACGTACGAGCCGTACTGGCGCGTGAACTGGAAGGGTTTGCCCTTGAACAGCACGTCGTAGAATCCCCAGCCCTTGGCGGACAGCACCGAGGGATAGCCCATCTCGCCCTTGGCGGCCATCAGCGCAAGGCGTACCGCACGGCTGGTGGCATCACCCGCGGCCCAGGATTTGCGCGAGCCGGTGTTGGGTGCGTGGCGGTAGGTGCGCAGCGACTGGCCATCGACCCAGGCATTCGACACTGCGTTGATGATTTCGTCCCGGGACAATCCGAGCATTGCCGAGACCACTGCGGTGGAGGCGACCTTGACCAGCACGACGTGGTCGAGCCCCACGCGGTTGAAGCTGTTTTCCAGCGCGATCACGCCCTGGATTTCATGGGCCTTGATCATCGCGGTCAGCACGTCGCGCATAGTCAGCGGCTTTTTGCCGGCGGCGACTGCCTGGCGCGACAGGTAATCGGCCATCGCGAGGATGCCGCCGAGGTTGTCGGAGGGATGACCCCATTCCGCGGCGAGCCAGGTGTCGTTGAAATCGAGCCAGCGGATCATGCAGCCGATGTTGAAGGCCGCCATCACCGGGTCGAGCTGGAAGGAAGTGCCGGGCACCTTCGCGCCGCCGGCCATCGTTGCACCCGGCACCACCGGCCCCATCAGCTTGGTGCAGGCAGGGTAGGACAGTGCTTCGAAGCCGCAGCCCAGGGTATCCATCAGGCACAGCCGGGCGGTGTTGTAGGCCTCTGCGCTGCTGATTTTCGCTTTTGCGGCGTAGTCGGCGATGTCGGTGATGACCTTGTCGGGTTTGGGGCGGACGTTGGAGATGTGGGCGGACATGGTGAGAATCCTGATTAAAGGCTTAAAGGCGTTTAGCCACAGAGGGCACAGAGAGCACAGAGGACTTCAAAATCGGGCATCGGATTTTCTCTGTGTTCTCTGTGACCTCTGTGGCAAAGGTTTTGATCCGGTTTTTCAGCGCTTCGACAGCGGTACGAAAGCCCGATTCTCGGGGCCTGTGTAGACCGCCGTCGGGCGGATGATCTTGTTGTCAATGCGCTGCTCGATGACATGCGCCGACCAGCCGCTGGTGCGGGAAATGATGAACAGCGGCGTGAACATCGGCGTCGGCACGCCCATGCGGTGATAGGACACCGCCGAGTACCAGTCGAGGTTGGCGAACATTTTCTTCTCGCGCATCATCACCGTCTCGATGCGTTCGGCGACGTCGAACATCCTCATGTCGCCGGCTTCCTTCGACAGCCGGCGCGCGACTTCCTTGATGATCTTGTTCCGAGGATCAGCGATGGTGTAGACCGGGTGGCCGAAGCCGATGACGACCTCCTTGTTGAACAGCCGGGTGACGATATCGTTCTCGGCGTCATCCGGCGTCTCGTAGCGGTTCATCACCTCGAAGCCGACCTCGTTGGCACCGCCATGCTTGGGGCCGCGCAGCGCACCGATGCCGCCGGTGATCGCCGAATGGATGTCGGAGCCGGTTCCGGCGATGACGCGGCAGGTGAAGGTCGAGGCGTTGTATTCGTGCTCGGCGTAGAGGTTGAGAGAGGTGTGCATCGCGCGCACCCAGGATTCGGAGGCGGGTTTGCCGTGCAGCAGGTGCAGGAAATGCCCGCCGATCGAATCGTCGTCGGTCTCGACCTCTATGCGGCGGCCGTTGGTCGCGTAGTGGTGCCAGTAGAGCAGCATCGAGCCGAAGGAAGCCATCAGGCGGTCGGCGATGTCGCGCGCGCCGGGGATGTTGTGGTCCTCGCGCTCGGGCAGCGCGGCGCCCAGTGCCGAGCAACCGGTGCGCATGACGTCCATTGGATGCGCGCCGGGCGGCAACTGCTCGAGCACATTGCGTACCACTGTGGGCAGGCCGCGCAGCGACTTCAGCTTGGCTTTGTAGCCGCGCAGCTCGGCAGCGTTGGGCAGCTTGCCGTGCACCAGCAGGTGGGCGATCTCCTCGAATTCGCAGGTCTCGGCGATGTCGAGGATGTCGTAGCCGCGGTAATGCAGGTCGTTGCCGCTGCGGCCCACGGTGCACAGCGCCGTGGTGCCTGCCGCGACACCGGACAGCGCAACGGATTTTTTGGGCTTGATGCCGGCGGCAGCTGTTTTCTCGGTCATTTGCAGTTCCTCGTTTTCAATGCTCAAGTCGAAAAAAAACGGACGCTGCGTGGTGCAGGGTCCGTTTTTTCCGGATTCGGCGAGCTCCGTTCAGGCGAGCAGGTCGCGAATGGAGTCGCGCTCCTCCTGCAGTTCCTTCAGCGTTGCCTGCATGCGGGCTTCGCTGAAACTGCTCTGCTTGAGTCCCTGGACAATGCTGTACTTGCCGTCCTTGCAGGTCACCGGGAAGCCGTAAATCATGCCCTGGGGGATGCCGTAGCTGCCGTCCGAGGGGATGCCCATGCTGACCCAGTTTCCGGCGCGGGTGCCATGCACCCAGTCACGGACATGGTCGATCGCCGCGTTGGCGGCGCTGGCGGCCGAGGACAGGCCACGGGCGTCGATGATCGCCGCGCCGCGCTTCTGGATGGTCGGGATGAAATCGTTCTCCAGCCAGGCCTTGTCGCGGATCATCGGCCATACTTTCTTGCCGCCGCAGGTGGCGTGGAAGATGTCGGGGTACTGGGTGGCGGAATGATTGCCCCAGACCGCCATTTTCTTGATGTCGGTGACTTGTTTGCCGATTTTCTGGGCGACCTGGGTCAGCGCGCGATTGTGGTCGAGGCGCATCATGGCCGAGAAGTTCTCGGGCTTCAGGTTCGGTGCGTTGTTCATCGCGATCAGGCAGTTGGTGTTGGCGGGGTTGCCGACGACCAGCACCTTGACGCTGCGCTTGGCGACTTCCGACAGGGCCTTGCCCTGGGGTGCAAAGATCTTGCCGTTGGCTTCGAGCAGGTCCTTGCGCTCCATGCCGGGGCCGCGCGGACGGGCGCCGACCAGCAGGGCAACATCCGCGTCTGCGAAGGCGGTCATCGGATCCGAGGCTGCAACCATGCCGTGCAGCAGGGGGAATGCGCAATCGTCGAGCTCCATCATGACGCCCTTGAGCGCCTTCTGTGCGCGTTCATCCGGAATCTCCAGCATCTGGAGAATGACCGGCTGGTCCTTGCCGAGCATTTCGCCGCTGGCAATGCGGAACAGCAGGCTGTAGCCAATCTGGCCAGCGGCGCCCGTGACCGCTACGCGCATGGGTTGTTTCATCTGGAAGCTCCTGAATTTCCTTGGTTTTTAGGGAGGGGCGCGGCGCTCTCGCATGCATGGACTGCTGCACGGCCGGCACCGGAATAGCCATCCGATGATAGCCAACGGCAGGAATTACGGTCAACACGGCGTCCACGACAAGCCTGTTTCGATACGCTTCGCCGCAACAGGCGCTGTTGTTGCGGTGGACGTGTTTACGTTTCGGGCTTGGACATTGCGGCATTGCATGACGGCATGTGGAACGCCGCTGGCGGCGCGCTTTACGCGCACGTCAACGCGAGCGTCTCACATGAACGGTTTTTACTGATGAATGGCGCTGTGCGGCGTTCCGTCGAATCATGAAAGCTGGTAGTATTTCATGCGTTTAATTGAAGCCTTAACCTGATTTCACTGGTGCTAAAAACTCTCAACTGATGTCCGGCGCGTGCAGCGCAGCATCGCGGCCCTTGTGGCGGATCGGGAAACACGGATTTGCGGCACCGGTTTCCAGGCATCTGCCAGCCGGCCGGCAAGTTGAAACAAACCCGCAATCAAGGAGAGCGCGTGTCATCGACAGTTGCCAAACCCCGCCCCAAGCATCTGAATCTGATGCAGATCCGGCTGCCTGTGCCGGCCCTCATATCCATCATGCACCGTGTCAGCGGAGCAGTCCTGTTCCTGGCTCTTCCGCTGCTGCTGTGGCTGTTCCAGTCGACTCTTGAGTCGCAGGCTTCCTTTGCCGCGTTCCAGTCGGTGGTCGGCAATCCGCTGATGAAAATCGTGCTGCTGGGCCTGCTCTGGGGCTATCTGCACCACCTGCTCGCCGGCTTCCGCCACCTGTTCCTCGACCTGCACCTGGGTGTTGAACTGGAGACCGCGCGGCTGACCAGCATGATCGTGCTGGTCGCAGGCATTGTGCTGACGCTGGCCGTGGGGGTGGCGCTATGGTGAGCCGCCAAGTGGTCGGGGCCCATTACGGCCTGCGCGACTGGATAGCGCAGCGCGCCACCGCGGTGGTGATGATTGCCTACACGCTGCTGGTGCTGCTGGCGCTGGTGATGCTGCCGAAATTCGATTATTGGCACTGGAAGGCGCTGTGGCAGCTCGACCTGATGCGCTACGCGACGGTGGTCTTTCTCGTTGCGCTGCTGTACCACGCATGGGTTGGCGTGCGTAACATTTTCATGGACTACATCAAGGATGCCGGTGTCCGGCTGACGCTTTATGTGGTGGTGATTCTCGCCCTGATCGCCTACGGCGCATGGGCGGTGCAGATTCTGTGGGGCAAATAAGCAATGGCAATTACAACCAGACAATTTGATGCCGTGGTCGTCGGCGCCGGCGGTTCGGGCCTGCGCGCGGCACTGCAGCTCGCCGAAGCCAACCTGCGCGTGGCGGTGCTGTCCAAGGTGTTTCCGACGCGCTCGCATACTGTCGCGGCGCAGGGCGGGGTGTCCGCCTCGCTGGGCAATGAGGAGCCGGACAACTGGCACTGGCACATGTATGACACCGTCAAGGGCTCCGACTACCTCGGAGACCAGGATGCGATCGAATTCATGTGCCGCAAGGCCAACGAAGCGGTGATCGAGCTCGAGCACTACGGCATGCCCTTCGACCGCCTCGACAACGGCAAGATCTACCAGCGTCCCTTCGGCGGCCATACCAGCAACTACGGCGAGCGTGCGGTAAAGCGCGCCTGCGCCGCGGCCGACCGTACCGGCCACGCGATGCTGCATACGCTGTACCAGCGCAACGTGCGGGCGAAGACGCAGTTCTTCGTCGAGTGGATGGCGCTCGACCTGGTACGCAACCAGGCCGGGGATGTGCTCGGCGTGGTGGCGATGGAAATGGAAACCGGCGAAGTCTGCATCCTTCACGCCAAGGCGACGCTGCTCGCCACCGGCGGCGCTGGGCGCATCTATGCCGCGAGCACCAACGCTTTCATCAACACCGGCGACGGCCTGGGCATGGCGGCGCGCGCCGGCATTCCGCTGGAGGACATGGAGTTCTGGCAGTTCCACCCGACCGGTGTTGCCGGAGCGGGCGTGCTGATCACCGAGGGCGTGCGCGGCGAGGGCGGATTCCTGCTGAACAAGAACGGCGAGCGCTTCATGGAGCGTTATGCGCCGACGGTGAAGGACCTCGCGAGCCGCGACGTGGTGGCGCGTGCGATGGCCACCGAAATCAAGGAAGGCCGCGGCGCCGGCAAGGACGCCGACCACATCCTGCTCAAGCTTGACCACCTCGGTGCCGATGTCATCGACAAGCGATTGCCCGGGATCCGCGAGATTGCCAAGAAATTCGCCAATGTCGATCCTGCGAAGGACCCGATCCCGGTGGTGCCGACCTGCCATTACCAGATGGGCGGCATCCCGACCAATATGCACGGTCAGGTCCTGGCCGGTCATTCCGGCGGCACGATCGTCAAGGGGCTTTACGCAGCCGGCGAATGCGCCTGTGTGTCGGTGCACGGCGCGAACCGCCTCGGCACCAACTCGCTGCTCGACCTGCTGGTGTTCGGCAAGGCTTCGGGTGAGCAGGTGGTGAATGACCTCAAGGCGGATGCCATCGCGCACCAGGATCTGCCGAAGGATGCCGCCGATCGCTCGCTGGCCCGGCTGGCGCGGCTCGACTCGGCGAAGTCCGGGGAGAGCGTACACGAGGTCGGCGCCGAGTTGCGGCGCACGATGCAGCTGCACTGCGGGGTGTTCCGCTTTCCGGACAGCCTTGCGGAAGGCGTGCGCAAGATTACCGAAGTCGCGGAACGTTCCGGCAGGCTCTATTTCAAGGACAAGAGCAAAGTGTTCAACACGGCCCGTGTCGAGGCGCTGGAACTGGAAAACCTGGTCGAGGTCGCAATGTCGACCATGGTTTCGGCGCATGCGAGACAGGAATCCCGCGGCGCGCACGACCGCAGCGATTTCCCCAACCGTGACGACGCGCAGTGGATGAAACACACGTTCTGGTACAAGGATGGCAACCGCCTCGAGTACCGTCCCGTGAACCTCAAGCCGCTGACGGTCGAGTCCTTCGAGCCCAAGGCCCGGGTCTATTGATCCGGCCCGATGATCTGAACAGGGAACAGAAATGCGCCTTTCCATCTACCGCTACAACCCGGACGTCGATGCACAGCCGTACATGCAGGATTACGACATCGAGCTGGAGCCGACCGATCGCATGCTGCTCGACGCTCTGGTGCGCCTGAAATCGGTTGACGACACCTTTGCATTCCGCCGCTCCTGCCGAGAAGGGGTCTGCGGCTCGGACGCGATGAACATCAACGGCAAGAACGGGCTCGCCTGCATCACCAAGATTGCCGACCTCAAGGAGCCGGTGGTGATCCGCCCGCTGCCCGGGCTGCCGGTGATCCGCGACCTGATCGTCGACATGTCGCAGTTCTTCAAGCAGTACCACTCGGTTACGCCGTACGTGATCAACGACACGCCGCGTCCCGAAACGGAACGCCTGCAGTCGCCGGAGGATCGCGAGGAGCTCAACGGTCTCTACGAGTGCATACTTTGCGCCTGCTGTTCGACATCCTGCCCCTCGTTCTGGTGGAATCCGGACAAGTTTGTCGGCCCGGCCGGCCTGTTGCAGGCCTACCGCTTCATCGCGGATACCCGGGACCAGGCAACCAACGAGCGTCTGGACAACCTTGAAGACCCGTACCGGCTGTTCCGCTGCCATTCGATCATGAATTGCGTGGATGTCTGCCCGAAAGGTCTCAATCCGACGAAGGCGATCGGCAAGATCAAGGATCAGCTCGTCAAGCGCACAGTGTAGGGGAGGGGCGGATATGGGAGACCTGGACCGTATCCGCTGGCAGTGCCGGCGCGGCATGCTTGAACTGGACCTGGTGCTGAACCGGTTCGTCGAGACCGAGCTGGAAAACCTGTCCCCCGGGCAGCTGGGTGTGTTCAAGGCCTTTCTGGCCGAAAATGACACCCGCCTGCTGGCTTGGGTCATGGAGCAGGAGGAGCCGCCAGCGCAATACGCGGCTCTGGTCCGGCAGTTGCAGCAGCGGTGAAACGCGGTGGCAGGAGCTGAGCTTCACCTGCGGCCAAGAACACGAGCAATCGAACTTACGGAGAGAGTTATGAAGGAAAAGCTGGCAACCCTGTCATTCAGCGATGGCACCCCCTCGGTGGATTTCCCGATTTTCGGGGGCACGATAGGTCCCGACGTCATCGACGTGCGCAGCCTTTATGCCAAGACCGGCAAGTTCACCTATGACCCGGGGTTCATGTCGACGGCAAGCTGCCGCTCGAACATCACCTACATCGACGGCGACGAAGGCGTGCTGCTGTACCGCGGCTATCCGATCGAGCAGCTCGCGGAGAAATGCGATTTCCTCGAGGTCGCGTACCTGATTCTCAACGGCGAACTGCCGAACAAGCAGCAGAAGGTCGAGTTCGACGACATCGTCACCAAGCACACGATGGTGCACGATCAGATGTCCTTCTTCTTCCGCGGTTTCCGCCGCGACGCACATCCGATGGCGGTGCTTTGCGGTGTGGTCGGGGCGCTGTCCGCCTTCTATCACGACTCGATCAACATCTATGACGAGCGCAGCCGCGAGATTTCGGCATTCCGCCTGATTGCGAAGCTGCCGACGATCACCGCGATGGCCTACAAGTACAACATGGGCCAGCCTTTCGTGTATCCGAGGAATGAACTGTCGTACACCGAGAATTTCCTGCACATGATGTTCGCCACGCCCTGCGAGGAATACAAGCCGAACCCGGTGATCTCGCGCGCGATGGACCGCATCCTGATCCTGCATGCCGACCATGAGCAGAATGCCTCGACATCGACCGTGCGCCTCGCCGGCTCGACCGGCGCCAATCCCTTTGCCTGCATTTCGGCCGGTATTGCCAGCCTCTGGGGTCCGGCTCACGGCGGCGCCAACGAGGCGGTGCTGAAGATGCTCGACGAGATCGGTGACGTGAAAAACATCCCCGCCTTCATCAAGCGCGTCAAGGAGAAGGACGGCCACGCGATGCTGATGGGCTTCGGTCACCGTGTCTACAAGAACTACGATCCGCGCGCGAAAATCATCCAGCGCACCTGTCACGAGGTGCTGGAAGAGCTGGACATGAAGGACAACAAGCTGATCAAGCTGGCAATGGCGCTGGAGAAGATCGCGCTGGAGGACGATTACTTCATCAAGCGGAAGCTCTACCCGAACGTCGATTTCTATTCGGGCATCGTCTACAAGGCACTGGGCATCCCGGTCAGCATGTATACCGCGATCTTCGCGCTGGCGCGTACCGTCGGCTGGATCGCACAGTGGAAAGAGCTGATTGCGGACACGGACCAGAAGATCGGCCGCCCGCGCCAGCTGTTCACCGGCGCCAAGAAGCGTGATTTCGTGGCAATGGGCAAGCGCAAGTAAAGAAAGAAGCCGGCGCCCCGCATGCAGCGGGGCGCTTTTTCATCAGGTGCAGACATGATCAAGGAATCACGCGGAACCTCCCTGCTGTTCGGTGCCAATGCGCCGTTCGTGGAAGGCCTCTACGAGCAGTATCTGAAGGATCCGCAGTCGGTGGAGCCGCGCTGGCGTGGCTACTTCGATGAACTGCAGAAGCTCGACGATGGTCCGGCCGACGTTGCGCATTCCGAGGTGCAGCAACGCTTTGTAGATCTCGCGCGCAGCCAGCGGGCAGGCGGCGGAGGCGAGGCCGCGCAGCGCAACATGCAGAAGCAGTTCTCGGTGATGCAGCTCATCTCCGCCTACCGCTTCCAGGGCAACCGCATCGCCGATATCGACCCGCTGCAGCGGATCGAGAAGCCGGCGATTGCCGAGCTCGATCCGGCGCACTACGGTCTGACCGAGGGCGACATGGACAAGGTGTTCGACACCGGCACGTTGCATGGGCCGGCAAAGGCCACCTTGCGCGAGATCCTGCAGTTCCTGCGCGATACCTACTGCGGCACCATCGGCGTCGAGTACATGTACATTTCCGACATTCCGCAGAAGCGCTGGATGTCGGAGAAAATGGAGCCCACGCGCGGCCGGCCGACCTACGACGCGGCCTACAAAAAGCACCTGCTTGACCGCCTGACTGCAGCCGAGACGCTGGAGAAATACCTCAACGCCAAGTACGTCGGCCAGACGCGTTTTTCGCTGGAGGGCGGCGAAGGGCTGATCCCGATGCTGGACCATCTGCTGCAGCGGGCGGGCGGTGCCGGCGTGCAGGAACTGGTTATCGGAATGGCGCATCGCGGCCGCCTCAACGTGCTGGTCAACACCCTGGGCAAGATGCCCAAGGCGCTGTTCTCGTCCTTCGAAGGCAAGCAGCAGCCCGACGTGCTTGCCGGCGATGTCAAGTATCACGACGGCTTCTCGTCGAACGTGATGACTTCCGGCGGCCCGATGCACGTCACTGTCGCCTTCAATCCCTCGCACCTGGAAATCGTGAATCCGGTGGTCGAGGGTTCCGTGCGCGCACGCCAGCACCGTCGCAGGGACCATGACGGATCGCAGGTGCTGCCGGTGCTGATCCACGGCGATGCCGCATTCTCCGGCCAGGGCGTGATCCAGGAAGTGCTGAATTTTGCCGAGACCCGGGGCTACGGCACCGGTGGCACGGTGCATATCATCATCAATAACCAGATCGGCTTCACGACCTCGGATCCTCGCGATTCGCGCTCCTCGCTGTACTGCTCCGACGTGGTGAAGATGCTGGAAGTGCCGATATTCCACGTCAACGGCGACGATCCCGAGGCTGTCTGTTTTGCCACCGAGATCGCGCTCGAGTACCGGATGAAATTCAAGAAGGACGTGGTGATCGACCTGATCTGCTACCGCCGCCTCGGGCACAACGAGCAGGATGAGCCGATGGTCACGCAGCCGCTGATGTACCGGCGTATCCACAGCCATCCGACGCCGCGCAAGGTCTACGCCGACCGGCTGATCGGCGAGGGCGTGATCACCGAAGCTGAGGCCGACCAGATGGTCGCCGAATTCCGCGATGCGCTGGACCGCGGCTACCATACCAACAAGACCATCCTGTCGAACTACAGGCCGCCGTTCGAGACCGACTGGAGCCCGTACAAGGGCAGCAAGTGGAACGAGAACGATGACACCCGGCTGCCGCTGGAGAAGCTGCAGGCGCTGGCGCGCAAGGTCTGCGAAGTTCCGGCGAGCTTCAAACTGCATCCGCGGGTCGAGAAGATCATGCAGGACCGCCGTCTGATGGCGGAAGGCAAGCTGCCGCTGGACTGGGGCATGGCCGAAACGCTGGCCTATGCCACGCTGCTGACCGAAGGTTATTCGGTGCGCCTGTCGGGGCAGGATTCGGGGCGCGGCACCTTCTTCCATCGCCACGCGGTGCTGCACGACCAGAGCCGGGAGCACTGGGATCAGGGCACCTGGATGCCCCTGCAGCACCTGTCCACCGACCAGGGTGATTTCGTGGTCATTGACTCGGTGCTGTCGGAGGAAGGCGTGCTCGGCTTCGAGTACGGCTATGCGACCTCAAGCCCGCGGGAGCTGGTGATCTGGGAAGCCCAGTACGGTGACTTCGTCAACGGCGCGCAGGTGGTGATCGACCAGTTCATCGCTTCGGGCGAGGTGAAGTGGGGGCGCATGTGCGGACTGACAATGATGCTGCCCCATGGTTATGAGGGGGCCGGCCCCGAGCACTCTTCCGGCCGCATCGAACGCTTCCTGCAACTGTGTGCCGACTACAACATGCAGGTCTGCGTGCCGGCGACCCCGGTGCAGATGTATTACCTGCTGCGCCGTCAGATGATCCGCCCGTACCGCAAGCCGCTGGTCATCTTTTCGCCAAAAAGCCTGTTGCGCCACAAGGAATCGGTGTCGCCGCTGGAAGAATTCGCCAACGACAAGTTCAATCCGGTGAACGAGGACTGGGATGCGCGCGAGATCGACCCGGAAAAGGTCGAGCGGGTCATTTTCTGCAGCGGCAAGGTCTATTACGACCTGCGTGCCGAGCGTCGTGCCCGTGGCATCGAGAACCTGCCGCTGGTGCGCATCGCGCAACTCTATCCATTCGCGCACGAGGAGTTCCGTGCGCAGATCGTGCGCTACAAGAACGCCAAGGAAATCGTCTGGTGCCAGGAAGAGCCGCGCAACCAGGGCGCCTGGCGGCACATCCAGCATTACCTGATGCGCCACCTGCTGCCGCACCAGAAGCTGTATTACGCGGGACGCGATTCCTCGGCTTCGCCGGCGGCCGGCTACAAGTCGCTGCACGAGAAGCAGCAGAAGGAACTGGTCGACCAGGCGCTGACGCTGTCGGGTGGAAGTCAGCCGCGTGCCTTCAAGCCGCGGCCGCTGGCCGAAGGCGAAGAATTCTAAATTTATTAATTTAATCAATAGGTTACGGAGTAATCATGCTCGTCGATGTAAAGGTGCCGCAACTCTCGGAATCAGTAGCCGAGGCGACGCTGGTGTCGTGGCACAAGAAAACCGGCGAATACGTCAAGCGTGACGAGAACCTGGTCGACATCGAGACCGACAAGGTCGTGCTCGAGACCCCGGCGCCGCAGGCAGGCGTGCTGGTCAAGATCGTCAAAGCCGACGGCGGCACGGTGACCAGCAACGAGGTCATCGCCACCATCGACACCGAAGCCAAGCCCGCTGCAGCTGCGGCGGAAGCACCGGCCAAGGCAGCACCGGCGGCGGCGCCCGTGAAGACGGCGGCAGCGGTGCCGGCCATGCCTTCGGCGCAGAAACTGGCCGCCGAAAAGAACATCGACACCGCGGCGATCAGCGGCAGCGGCCGTGGTGGTCGAGTCACCAAGGGCGACGTGCTGCAAGCCGCGGAAGGGGCCGCCAAGGCGGGCGGCGGCAAAACCGCGACTCCGGCAGCACCCGCGGTCGCGGCGCGTCCGGTGCCGGTCGTTGATCTCGGTGACCTCGGCGAGCGTCCTGAGCAGCGCGTGCCGATGTCGCGACTGCGCGCGCGCATCGCCGAGCGCCTGGTGCAGTCGCAGTCGACAGCTGCGATCCTGACCACCTTCAACGAAGTCAACATGCAGCCGGTGATGGACCTGCGCAACCGCTACAAGGATCGCTTCGAGAAGGAGCATGGCGTCAAGCTCGGCTTCATGTCCTTCTTCGTCAAGGCGGCGGTACATGCGCTGAAGAAGTTCCCGCTGGTCAATGCATCCATAGACGGCAATGACATCGTCTACCACGGCTATTACGACATCGGCATCGCGGTCGGCAGTCCGCGCGGCCTGGTGGTGCCCATCCTGCGCAACTGCGACCAGATGACGCTCGCCGACATCGAGAAACAGATCGCCGAGTTCGGCAAACGCGCCCAGGACGGCAAGCTGACCATCGAGGAGCTGACCGGCGGCACTTTTTCGATTTCCAACGGCGGCGTGTTCGGCTCGATGCTGTCGACGCCGATCATCAATCCGCCGCAAAGCGCGATCCTCGGCGTGCATGCGACCAAGGAGCGCCCGGTGGTCGAAAACGGCCAGATCGTGATCCGGCCGATGAACTACCTCGCGCTGTCCTATGACCACCGCATCATCGACGGCCGTGAAGCGGTGCTGTCGCTGGTGGCGATGAAGGATGCGCTGGAGGATCCGGCGCGCCTGCTGCTCGACATCTAAGGCGGTAAATGGTGACCGGTAATTGTTAATTGGCGCATCACGCCATTGCACGCCGGTCACCAGTCACCAATCACCCATTACCGGTTTCAAAAAATGGCCAAAAATTTCGACGTAGTAGTCATCGGTGCCGGCCCCGGCGGATATATTGCAGCGATTCGCGCGGCTCAACTGGGAATGCAGGTCGCCTGCATCGACGAGTGGAGCACTCCTGAGGGCAAGCCTGCGCCCGGCGGCACCTGCACCAACGTCGGCTGCATCCCGTCGAAAGCGCTGCTGCAGTCTTCCGAAAATTTCGACCATGCCGGCCATGCCTTTGCCGAGCACGGCATCCAGGTCAAGGGCATCGCGATCGATGTTGCGCAGATGCTCAGGCGCAAGGACAAGGTCGTCAAGCAGAACAACGACGGCATCCTCTACCTGTTCAAGAAGAACAAGGTGACCTTTTTCCACGGCAGGGGCGCTTTTGCCGGCGGCTCGGCCGGCGCCTGGCAGGTCCAGGTGTCGGGCAAGACCGCCGACGTGCTGACCGCGAAACACGTGATCATCGCCACCGGATCCAATCCGCGCGCGCTGCCCGATGTGCCTTTCGACAACAAGCTGATTCTCGACAACGCCGGCGCGCTGGCGATCGGCGAGACGCCGAAAAAACTGGGCGTCATCGGCGCCGGCGTCATCGGCCTCGAGATGGGCAGCGTCTGGCGGCGACTGGGAGCAGAAGTCACCGTGCTCGAAGCGCTGCCGGCCTTCCTCGGTGCGGTCGACGAGCAGGTTGCCAAGGAAGCGCTGAAAGTGTTTACCAAGCAGGGTCTGGCGATCCACACCGGCGTCAAGGTCGGCAAGATCACCGCGAAGAAAAACGTCACCGTCGAATACACCGACAGCGCCGGTGCGGCGCAGACCCTGACCGTGGACAGGCTGATCGTGTCGATCGGCCGCGTGCCCAATACCAACGGCCTCAACGGCAATGCGGTGGGTCTCAAGATCGACGAACGCGGCTTTGTCGCCGTGGATGGCGACTGCAAGACCAACCTTGGCAATGTCTGGGCAGTGGGTGACGTGGTTCGCGGCCCGATGCTTGCGCACAAGGCGGAGGAGGAGGGTGTTGCGGTGGCTGAACGCATCGCCGGCAAGCATGGCCATGTCGACTTCAACACCATCCCCTGGGTGATCTACACCTCGCCGGAAATCGCCTGGGTCGGCAGGACCGAGCAGCAGCTGAAGCAGGAAGGCATCAAGTACCGCGCCGGTTCATTTCCGTTCATGGCCAACGGCCGCGCACGCGCGCTGGGCGACACCACCGGTTTCGTCAAGTTTCTCGCCGATGCGGCTACCGACCGTATCCTTGGTGTGCACATCATCGGCCCGATGGCCTCCGAACTGATCGCCGAAGCCGTGGTGGCGATGGAATTCGGCGCGGCCTCGGAGGACATCGCGATGATCTGCCACGCGCATCCTTCGCTGTCGGAGGCAATGAAGGAAGCGGCGCTGGCGGTCGACAACCGGACGCTCAACCTGTAACCCGCGGCGCGGAACTCCCGCGCCGTTTATCAGACGTTCTACATTGGCCGCCGATTTTCTCCAGTTCCTGCGCGCCCGCGCTGCCGAACACGGCTTTGTGCCGGACGAAGCACAGTTCGCCGCCGCGCGCGAACTGCAGCGTGTCCATGATGATCTTGACCATCGCCAGCAGCGGCGCGGCCTGTTGAGCTTCCTGAACCGCGACCGCAGCATCAGGGGTGTCTACCTGTGGGGTGGTGTCGGACGCGGCAAAAGCTTCCTGATGGACGGCTTCTTCGCATTCGTGCCGGACGTGACCAAGAAGCGCGTCCATTTTCACCGCTTCATGCAGGAAATCCACAAGGCGCTGCTCGTGCACCAGGGGCAGGAGGCGCCGATGGCGCTGGTCGCGCGCGACATTGCGGCGCAGGCGAAAATTCTTTGCCTCGACGAGTTTCACGTCACCGACATCACCGATGCGATGCTGATGCGGCGCCTGCTCGAAGGCCTGATGGCCGAGGGCGTGGTGCTGCTGACCACCTCCAATTTCGAGCCGCGGGAGCTCTACCGGCACGGCCTGCAGCGCGTGATGTTCCTGCCGGCGATCGACCTGATCCTCGAGCGCATGGCGGTGGTCAACGTCGATACCGGCATCGATTACCGGCTGCGCGAACTGGAGAAGGCAGGCACCTATCACACCGGTCCCGATGCCGACCACCGCCTGGCCGATGCCTTCGGCCACATTGCCAGCGATGCCGGCGATGATGCACCGCTCGATATCGAGGACCGCCTGATCCGCGTGCGCCGCCAGGCGCCGGGCGTGGCCTGGTTCGACTTTTCCGAGCTCTGCGCCGGACCGCGCGGCAAGCCGGATTACATCGAACTGTCACGGCGCTATCACACGGTACTGATTTCCGGGGTGCCGCGCTTCACCGAAAACGACGGCGACACGCTGCGCCGCTTCGTCTGGCTGGTCGACGAGTTCTACGACCGGCGGGTCAAGCTGATGCTGGGCGCCGCGGTGACGGTCGATGAGCTGGTTGCGGAAGCTACCGACAGCGACGGTTTCCAGGCCCATCTCAATGCTTCGCTGAAGGAACGCCTGGCCAGCAGGCTCACCGAAATGCAGACGCATCAGTACCTGGCGCTGCCGCACCTGCCCTGATTGGTCGTAACATCCGGTCTGGCAACCGGATTCACGGAGGAGCGACACATGGACCGCTGCAGGGCGTACCGCATACACAACGACGACAACAGCATCGCCGGCCGGGTCGAGGACGTCCCGGTTGCGGACATCGGGCGCGGCGAGGTGCTGTTCCGAACCGCGTATTCCAGCGTCAATTACAAGGACGCGCTGGCCGCCACCGGCGCGGGCGGCAAGATCATCCGCAACTACCCGCTGATCGGCGGCATCGATGCGGCAGGGACGGTCATCAATTCCAGCGACGCCCGCTTCAGGGCCGGCGACGAGGTCATCTGCACCAGCTATGACATGGGTGTCGCCCACGACGGCGGTTTCTCCGGCATCTGCCGGGTGCCTGCCGACTGGGTGGTTCCGCTGCCGCCGGGACTGACGCTGTTCGATGCGATGGCGCTGGGCACTGCCGGCTATACCGCCGGTCTTGCCGTCGAACTGCTGGAACTCAACGGTCTCGCGCCGAACAACGGCAAGGTGCTGGTCAACGGTGCCACCGGCGGCGTGGCGAGCCTGATCATCGACATGCTGGCGGCCAAGGGTTACGGCATCACCGCAGTCACCGGCAAGGCGGCGGAGCATGATTTCCTGAAGAAACTCGGCGCCACCGAAATCCTTGACCGCAAGGCCATCGACTACGGCAGCCGCCCGCTTGAAAAGCCGCTGTGGGCGGCCGCTTTCGATTCGGTCGGTGGTGAGCAACTCGGTTGGCTGACACGCACGCTGGCACCGCAGGGCCTGATCGCCAGCTTCGGCAACGCCGGCGGCATCGAGTTGAAGACCACGGTGCTGCCGTTCATCCTGCGTGGCCTGCGCCTGATCGGCGTGGACTCGGTGAATACACCGATGCCGCTGCGGCGGCGCGTATGGGCGCGGCTGGCCGGCGACCTCAAGCCGCGGCATCTTGCCGACATTGCACACACGATTGCGCTCGAGGAACTGCCGGCGTATTTCCAGCGCATGCTGAAAGGCGAAATCCGCGGTCGCGCGGTGGTCAGGATTTCGTAAGCGCCGGCGGGTCATAATGACCCTGTGCGGAACCCCACGATAAAAACCACGGGGGCCGCGCCAACCTCAGGAGGAGACATGGGCGCGTACTCCGAACTGCATCGCCGCTCGATCCAGGACCGCGAGGCCTTCTGGGCCGAAGAAGCGCGGCGCATCCATTGGCACCGCCGCTTCGACCAGGTGCTCGATTACAGCCGGCCGCCCTTCGCGCGCTGGTTCGTCGATGGCGAGACCAATCTCTGTTACAACGCCGTCGACCGCCACCTGGCGGTTCGCGGCGATCAGCCGGCGCTGATTTATATCTCCACCGAGACCGGAGCCGAGCAGACCTGGACGTACCGCGAGCTGCACGCCGCGGTGAACGTGATGGCGGCGGTGATCGCAGCGCAGGGCGTCGGTCGCGGCGACCGCGTGCTGCTCTACATGCCGATGATTCCCGAGTCGGTGTTCGCGATGCTCGCCTGTGCGCGCCTGGGCGCGGTGCATTCGGTGGTGTTCGGCGGTTTCGCCGCGGCAAGCTGTGCCTCGCGCATCGATGACGCAAAACCGAAGCTGCTGGTGACTGCAGATGCCGGCCTGCGCGGTGGCAGGGCTATCCATTACCAACCGCTGGTCAACGAGGCGCTGCGGCTGGCGCAGCATCCTCCGCAGAAGGTGCTGGTGGTCAACCGTGGCATTGATCCCGAATTCCGGCCGGTGGCAGGCCGCGACCTCGATTACGCGGTGCTGGCGGGCGAACACGCAGCTGCCCAGGTGCCGGTGGCCTGGCTGGAATCGAACGAACCCTCATACATCCTCTATACCTCGGGTACCACCGGCAAACCCAAGGGCGTGCAACGCGACACCGGCGGTTACGCGGTGGCGCTGGCGGCGTCGATGGACTATCTCTATGCCGGCAGGCCCGGAGAGACCATGTTCACGACCTCCGATGTCGGCTGGGTGGTCGGCCATTCCTACATCGTCTACGGTCCGCTGATCCACGGCATGACCACGATCCTCTACGAGGGGCTGCCGGTCCGGCCGGATGCAGGCATCTGGTGGAAAATCGTCCAGGACCACAAGGTCAGCGTCATGTTTTCTTCACCGACCGCGGCGCGGGTGCTGAAAAAACAGGACCCCGCGTACTTGAAGCAATACGACCTGTCGTCGCTGCGCCATCTTTTCCTCGCCGGCGAGCCGCTCGACGAACCGACGCACCGCTGGCTGCACGAGGCGGTCGGCAAGCCGGTGATCGACCATTACTGGCAGACCGAAACCGGCTGGCCGATCCTGTCGCTCGCGCCGGGCATCGAACCGGCGAAGGTGAAGTACGGCAGTCCGGGTTTTCCGGTCTTCGGTTATGACCTTAAGCTGCTGCGCGAAGCCGATGCGACGGAAGCGGCGCCGGGCGAGAAGGGCGTGCTGACCATCCTGCCGCCATTGCCGCCCGGCTGCATGAGCACGGTCTGGGGTGACGACGAGCGTTTCGTCAACACCTATTTCCGCACCTTTCCGCAGCAGCTGCTGTATTCGACCTTCGACTGGGGGCTGCGTGATGCCGAAGGCTATACCTTCATCCTCGGACGTACCGACGACGTCATCAATGTTGCAGGTCACCGCATCGGCACCCGCGAGATCGAGGAGGCAGTGCAGTCGCATGCCAACATTGCCGAAGTCGCGGTGGTGGGTGTTGCCGATCCGGTAAAAGGGCAAATGCCGCTGGCCTTCGCGGTGGTGAAGGATCATTCGAAAATCGACAGCGATGAACGCCGTGCCCGGCAGGAGCAGGAGGTGCTGGCAGCGGTTGATCACCAGCTTGGTGGCATCGCCCGGCCCAGGCGCGTGTTCTTCGTCAATCTGCTGCCGAAGACGCGTTCGGGCAAGCTGTTGCGGCGCTCATTGCAGGCGCTGGCCGAGGGACGCGATCCAGGCGACCTCACCACCATCGAGGATCCGGCGGCGCTGGAGCAGATTCGCAGCGTTCTGAAGTGACTGACGGGGGGGTGATGGACATATTTAAGTACTTGTTTTTATTGATTATTTTGTCATCCTCTTGGGTGACGGCGGCCGAATATCCGGCGCGGCCGCTGCGCATGGTAGTCGCCTATGCCCCGGGCGGAACCACCGATTTCGCAGCGCGGGTTACCGCACCGAAGCTCGCCGAGAGGCTGGGCCAGAGCGTCGTCGTCGACAACCGCCCCGGTGCCGGCTCGCTGATCGGGACCGAACTGGTCGCGAAAGGTGCCCCTGACGGCTATACGCTGCTGATGGCTGATACCGCCTTCGGCATCGTGCCCGCGATCTACGCCAGGCTGCCCTTCAATGTGCAGAAGGATTTTGCGCCGATCAGCCAGGTGATGAGCGTGCCGAACGCGCTGGTGGTGCATCCCTCGGTGGCGGCCCGCACGATGCGCGAACTGGTCGAGCTGGCGAAGGCCAAGCCGGAACAGCTGACCTTCGGTTCCGGCGGTGTCGGCACACCCCTGCACATGGCCGGCGAACAGCTGAAGGTGGCTGCCGGAATCAGTATCCTGCATGTGCCGTACAAGGGCGCTGCGCCGGCGATGAGCAGCCTGCTCGGCGGCCAGATCACGATGGTGTTTCCGACGCTGACGCTTGCAGTGCCGCAGCTGCGCAACGGCAAGGTTCGTGCACTGGCGGTGACCAGCGCGAAGCGCGTCGCCGTGCTGCCCGAAGTGCCGACCACTGCTGAAGCGGGATTTGCGGCGGTCAACGCCACCTCGTGGTTCGGCATTGTCGCCCCGGCACAGGTGCGACCTGCGGTTCTGAGCCGGCTCAGCGCCGAAGCCGCGAAAGTCGTGGCGCTGGCTGATGTGCGCGAACGCATCGACGCGCAGTATGGGGAGGTGATCGGCAGCAATCCGGCGGAGTTTGCGAAGTTCGTGGCCGGCGAGATCGCGAACTGGACGAGGGTGGCGAAGGCGGGCAACATCCGGGCTGACTGAATTTCCGGACTTTTTCATGAATCGCAAGCATCTCGCCGTGCGCACCGTGCGCAACGGCAAGGGTATCGTCGCGCTGCGCGGCTTCAGGCCCGGCGCCACCGTACTGCGCATACACGGCAGGATCGTCGACGCCGACACAGTATGGCGCTACTGGCAGCAGGGCAATATCCGCCGCGGCGAGAACTGTTTTCGCTACGATGCCGACCGTTATCTGAGCCCCACCGGCGGCATCAGCGACTATGCCAACCATTCCTGTGATCCGAACAGCGGCATCGTCAAGGATGCGCGCGGCCTGAAGCTCGTCGCCTTGCGCCCGATTGCGGCGGGCGAGGAAGTCACCCACGATTATTCAACGCTGCTCGGCGCGGATGACGTGTGGACGATGCGCTGCAATTGCGGAAGCGCTGGGTGCCGCCGCGTGGTGAGAAACGTGGCGAAGCTGCCGGAAGCGGTGCTGCGGCGCTATCGCCGGCTGGGAGTGATCCCGGAGTTCATATTGTCGATTCGCGGCTGACTGCGGCACGGGTCGCGCTACACTCGCGGCTCACCTGTTGAGGCATTGATGCACTACCCGGACAAGGAGATTCACATGAACGGAAACGGAACCATGGGTCGCATGATCACGGTGCTGGCGGCAGGGCTGCTGCTGGCCGGACTTGCCGGCTGCCAGAAGGAAGAAGGGCCGGCAGAGCGCGCCGGCAAGGCCTTCGACAACGAGGTGCAGGAGGCGGGCAAGAAAATTGAGCAGGCCGGCGAAAAAATCCAGGAAGCCGCGAAAGAGGGGCAGAAGTAGAGCGATCCGGAGTGGCTGGCGCTAGCGGGTCGCGAGGCGCACCAACAGCAGCAGCGCCGTGATGACCAGAGCGGTCATCAGCAGCGCGCCGGCCAGAATCTGCCACCGGGTCAGGGTCGCGCCGTCGCGCTCCCAGGTGCCTTTCCTGCCGATCATCAGCAGGCCCCAGAACATCGTGGCCATGACCTGTCGCCAGCCGGCTTTCCGGGGCGCGGACGCCGGGTCCTCTGAACTGCTGTCGCCGTGATCGTTCATGATCCGCGCAGATGTGCGGTCGCTTCCTCTTCTGCGCGCTGCTTGATTTCGTAGGCCATCGGGTTTTTCATTTCCTCGAGGATATGGCCGACCAGGCCGATCGCGCGCGCCAGCACGCCGATGCCGCGGACGATTTTCCAGGGCAGCTGCAGTTCGCTGGCGATTGCCCCGATGGCACCGGTGGCGTTGACCGGCAGCGACTTGCCGTACACCTTCTCGGCCTGCTCACCGACCTTCTGCATCAGTTTTACGTAGGGGCCGTCGTAACCCTGTTCGGCGGCGATCTGGAACAGCCGCGGCGCGCGCGGGTCGACCGGCTTGTGCAGGGTGTGGCCGATGCCGGGGACGATCTGCCTGCGGCTTTTGAAGCGATCGACGATTTGCGCGGCCAACGCGTCGAGGTCGGCGTCGGCTTTTGGATCGGGCAGGGCCTCCTGCAGCATGCGCGCCGCGGTTTCCATGCTGCCGACGAAAACGCTGCCCAGTCCGCAAAGGCCGGCGGCGACGGCGGCCTGCATCGCTTCCGGCGCGCCTGTGTAAGTCATGCGGGCGGCGAGCGAACTCGGCGTCAGGCCATGTTCGACCAGGGTCACGGCAATGGCATTGAACATCACCGATTCACGTGGTGTCGGCAGGCGGTCGGTCATTTCAAGGAAGGCCATGTCACCCAGCGACAGTTTGCCGAGGATGTCGGTGCACAGATCGTGGCCTTTGACGGTGATGCGGTCGACGGCGCTCCAGGCGATGTCGGTGCGTATGGCTTTGCGTTTGGGCATGATGGATTCCGTCTGATGTGGGTCAAGGCCCCGGCGATAACCCCGACAGTAAGGGATTTTCAGGATTGGGGCGGACGGTTTCATTCTAAAATGACGCTTCTTTCCGCGCACTATCCGGAGTCCACCATGCAAATGGCAGCAAAAAAATCAGCCGCGAGCCCCGCGGCCAGTCCCTCGCAGATCCTCAGCGGGTTTCTCGCCTCGATCCGTTACGAGGACATTCCCGCGCCTGTCGTGGCGCGCACCGAAGAACTGTTCCTCGACTGGTTTGCCTCGGCCCTGGCGGGCAAGGGCGCACGGCCGGTGATGACCATCGATGCCTTCGCTACGGCAATGGGGCCGCAGGACGGCAGCGCCGAAAATCTGCTGACTCGCCGGCGAACCTCGCCCTTTTTTGCCGCATTGGTCAACGGCGCAGCCTCGCATTTTGTTGAGCAGGATGATCTGCACAACAGCTCGGTGCTGCATCCGGGCACGGTGGTGTTTCCGGCGGTGCTGGCGGCGGCACAGGATGTCGGTGCCACGGGCAGGGAGCTGATTGCCGCGGCTGTTGCCGGTTACGAGTGCGGCGTGCGCGTCGGCGAATTTCTCGGCCGGTCGCATTACACGGTGTTCCACACCACCGGCACCGCGGGCAAGCTGGCGGCGGCGGCCGGTGTGGCACACATCCTCAAGCTCGATGCGGGGAAGATGCAGCATACACTGGGTTCGGCTGGCACCATGGCGGCCGGCTTGTGGGAGTTCCTGCGCGATGCTGCGGACTCCAAGCAGTTGCATACCGCCAAGGCTGCAGCCGACGGGCTGATGGCTGCGTACATCGCGCGCGACGGTTTCACCGGCGCGCATGCGATTTTCGAGGGCAAGCAGGGCATGGCCGCCGCAATGTCCAGCGATGCCGATGCGCGCTGGCTGACCGACGGACTCGGCACGCGCTGGGCCACTGCCGAGACCTCGTTCAAGTTCCATGCCTCCTGCCGTCATACCCATCCCGCGGCAGACGCATTGCTGGCACTGATGCAGCAGCACGGGCTGAAGGCTGATGACATCGTCAAAGTCACGGCGCATGTGCACCAGGGTGCGATCGACGTCCTCGGACCGGTCACCGATCCGCAGACCATTCATCAGTCGAAGTTTTCCATGGGCTTCGTGCTGGCCCAGATCGCGGTGCTGGGGCGTGCAGCATTGGCGGATTTTACTGAAAAATCTTTAAAAAACAAAGAGATACGTAATTTCCATGGCCGCGTGAGCATGGTTCTTGATGCCGAGGTCGACGCAGCCTATCCGAAACGCTGGCTGGGCCGGGTGTCGGTGCAGACCAGGGATGGCCGTACCCTTGAATGCCGTGTCGATACGCCCAAGGGCGATCCGGCGAATACACTGTCGCGCGCCGAACTCGAGGACAAGGCCCGGCGTCTGGTCGGGTACTCACAGGCGGCGACTCCGCAAGAATTGGAGTCGATCATCGCGCGCATCTGGCGGCTGCGCGATGAAGGCAGCGTCCGCGATTTCCTCGCCGGACGCTGAACCGCTTGCCCTCAAACCTGCAACCTGTGCGCCGATTCCTGTCTTTCATCATTCTTGCGCTGGTCGCGGCGGCGGTCATTTTTTTCGTCATCCGCCCGAAACCGGTGACAGTGCAGTTCGTCACCGCGACGGTCGCGGACATCCAGACCAGCGTTGTTGCCAGTGGCCGCGTGTTGCCGCCGGCGCGGGTCGACATCGGCGCGACCATCACCGGCCGCGTTGAGACGGTGCATGTGCGCGAGGGTGCGCGGGTGGCCGAAAACGAGATTCTGGTCGAACTCGAGCAGCGGGAATTGAAAGCTGCGGTGGCGCAGGCGCAGGCTGCCGTGAAACGTGCGCAGGCGCGGGTCAGCTCGGTACAGACCCTGGCCTTGCCGACGGCCGTTGCCGCCCAGCAGCAGGCGCAGGCCAATCTCTCTCTGGCGGAACGCGAGGCGCAGCGCGCGCGCGACCTGCTGGCGAAGGGCTTCGTCAGCCAGTCGCGGGTGGACGATGCTGAGCGCCAGCTCGAAGTTGCGCGCAGTGCGCTGGCGGGTGCCCGCGCTCAGTCCGGTGCCCAGGCCTCGGGCGGCGCCGAAGCGCAGCAGGCGCAAAGCCAGCGGGTCGAGGCCGAGGCGGCGTTGCAGCTTGCACAGGCAAAGCTTGCACAGGCGCTGATTCGCGCGCCGGCGGCGGGTGTTGTCCTCGAACGCCTGATCGAGCCGGGCGACATCGCCCAGCCCGGACGCCGGATGATGACGCTGGCGCTGGACGGTGCGGCGCGGCTGATCGTGCAGGTCGACGAGAAGAACCTGCCGCTGATCAAGGCCGGCGCGGTGGCTACTGCCGCCGCGGACGCTTTTCCCAACGAGCGTTTCGAAGCGGTGGTCAATTACATTTCTCCCGGCATCGATCCTGCGCGCGGCACCGTGGAGTTGCGCCTCGATGTCGCAAAACCGCCTTCGCTGCTGAAAGCCGACATGACGGTGGCCATCGACGTGCCGGGTCCCGTCCTCAAACAGACCATCCTGCTGCCGGCCGAGGCCATCCGCCAGTTGCAGACCGAAGCGCCCTGGGTGCTGGTCGAGCGCGAGGGCAGGGCGGTGCGCGTACCGGTGAAAACCGGCTTGCAGACCCAGGGCCGGGTGGTCGTCAGCGAGGGCATCCGGGCCGGTGAGCGGGTGATCCTGTCCCGCGACCTCGAGGCCGGAGCCCGCGTGCGCGGGCGGGAATGAGCAGCCTCGGCTTCGAGCTTGCGGTCGCGCTGCGCTTCCTGCGCGAGGGCCGCATGCAGACGGCATTGATCATCGGCGGCGCCGGCATCGGCGTGGCCGTGATCTTTTTCATTACCGCGGTGCTGACCGGCGTGCAGGGCGATCTCATCATGCGCGTCACCGGCGCGCAGCCGCATGTCGTGGTCAAGCCGCCCGAGGAGACCGTTTCGCCGCTGTTCGCCGGCAGCGACAGCGCGCCACGCGTGGCCTCGGTGCAGGCGCGGCCGCAACGGCTGACGACCATTGACGGCTGGCCGGCACTGGCACGCGCCACCGAGCTCGTGGAAGGTGTTACCGCCGTGGCGCCGGTGGCCTCCGGATCCGCGCTGGGCATCAAGGGCGATGCCTCGCGTTCCGTGGTGATCGTCGGCACCGAACTCGACAAATACCTGCGCGTGGTACGCCTCGACGACAAGGTCAGGGCCGGCGTGCTGCAGCTGGAACCCGGGGATGCCCTGGTCGGCATCGAGCTGGCCAAGGACCTCGGGGCGGTGCTCGGCGATCGTTTCCGGGTGCAGTCGGCAACGGGTGTCAGCGAGGTTTTCCGCATCCGTGCCCTGCTCGATCTCGGCTCGCGGGAGCTCAACCGGCGTTATGTCTACACCGACCTGCGCGCAGCGCAGAGCCTGCTGGGCATTCCCGGGCGCATCACCAACCTCGACCTGGCGGTACGCGACATCATGCAGGCCGACGAGGTTGCGGCGCGGCTGCGCGCGCAGTCCGGCCAGCTGATCGAAAGCTGGATCCAGACCAACAACCAGGTGTTCACCGCGATCAAGAACCAGGACATCATGACCCTGCTGATCCGCTTTTTCATCACCGTCGTGGTCGCGCTGGGCATCGCCAGCGTGCTGGTGGTATCGGTGGTGCAGAAGCGCAAGGAGATCGGCATCCTGCGCGCGGTGGGCGCGACGCGGCGCCAGATGCTGGTGGTTTTCCTGTTGCAGGGCGTGATCGTCGGGGTTGCCGGCGCGCTGCTCGGCTCGGGGCTGGGGCTGGGGCTGGTGTCCCTGTTCAGCCGCATCCTGCGCAACTCTGAAGGCGAGGCGCTGTTTTCGCTGAATTTCGATTTCGGCCTGATCGGCATTGTCGTGGTCACGGCCGCCGTGCTAGGCCTGCTCGCCGCGGTGCTGCCTGCACGCAATGCGGCGCGTCTGGACCCGGCGCAGGCGATCCGGGGTTGATGCGATGACGCAGCCGCTGGTGCGCCTGCAGGGATTGCGCAAGACCTACAACGAAGGCCTGCCCAACGCCGAGGAGGTGCTGCACGGCATCGACCTTGAGATCGCGCCCGGCGAGTTCACCGCATTGATCGGTCCCTCGGGTTCCGGAAAAAGCACCCTGCTCAATGCGCTCGGGCTGCTGGAAACCGCATCCGGCGGCCACTACGAACTGGCGGGCCGGGATGTCACCCGGTTCGGCGACGACGAGCGCACCCGGGCGCGTCACGAGATACTGGGCTTCATTTTCCAGTTTCACCACCTGCTGCCGGCGTTCACCGCTCTGGAGAACGTGATGCTGCCCGGATTGATGCGCCCCAGGGACCAGGGCGGGCCGGCAGCCATCCGGCGGCGCGCCGAAGAACTGCTGGCCGCCGTCGGACTCGCCGATGCGATGGACAAGAAGCCGCAGCAGCTTTCCGGCGGCATGCAGCAGCGGGTGGCGATCGCGCGGGCGCTGGTGCTGGGGCCGCGGCTGGTGCTGGCCGACGAGCCGACCGGCAATCTCGACACCCACACCAGCGACAGCATTTTTGAGCTGCTGCGCCGCTTCAACCGCGACTTCGGCACTGCGTTGCTGGTCGTGACCCATGATCCCAGGCTGGCTGCGCGCTGCGATCGCATCGTCAGACTGGTGGATGGATTGATCGCTTCCGACGAGCCGAATCTGAAGGCCAGCTGAGCGCCGCAGCCGGCGGCATCAGTCCGGCAACGGGCGCTCGCGGCCGCACTGCCAGCAGGCGGTGAACTGTCCTTCGATTGTTTCTGCGCAATCCGGGCAGCGCCAGTCTTTGGTGCCGTGGATGCGTGCCGGCGCGCCGTTGAGGAAATCGCGCAACAGCCGGTCGGCTTCGTCGAAGCGGCTGTCGTCGCTGATCCAGACTGCGCAGAGGTCCACCGGCAGTTCTCCCCAGCCCCCGGCGAGCAGATCGCCGCGCACCACGGCCTCTATGCCGTGGGATTCGAGAAAGCCGCGGATCAGATGGGCCTCGGCGCCATGTCGTGCATTGTGGACTCTTTTCATGCCAAACCCAGACTAAGGCAGGCGTCCGCGCAGGGCAAGGGCAGCTGCGGGGGTATGAGCCGGGAAGGGGTGCTGGTAACATCCGGCGTTCGATTTCATTCTGGCGGGAGAGACGGTCATGGCGGTATTGCGCTTGCTGAGCGCCGGGGCGGCACAGGCCGTCTGTGAGCAGGTGATCGCGGTGTACCAGCGCGAAACCGGGCACCGGGTCGAGGCGGCCTATGGTGCGGTCGGCGCGATGAAGGCGCGCATGGTCGGGGGCGAGCCTGTCGATGTCATCATCTTGAGTGCGCAACTGATCCAGGATCTGGTCTCGGGCGGGCTGGTCGCCGTGTCCTCGGTAACCGACATCGGCAAGGTCGGCACCGGCGTCGCGGTGCGTGCCGGCACGCCGCTGCCGGAGGTGCGCAGCCGCGAGGCACTGCGCGCCAACATCCTCGCCGCCTCCGTCATCGTCTGCCCGGATCCGGCTACGGCGACCGCCGGCAAGATCGTCATGAAGCTGATGGAGCGGCTCGGCGTGGCTTCCCAGGTCGAGGATCGCATGCAGTTCTTCCCCAATGGCAACGCGGCGATGAACTGGCTGGCTGCGAGCAACGGCAGCTTCGAGCTCGGTATCACCCAGAACACCGAAATCCTTCCGGTTCAGGGTGTCAGTTATGTCGGAGCCCTGCCCGATGAATTCCAGATGAAAACGGTTTACACGGCAGGCATTGCAGCGCGCGCCACTCGGCCGGAACTCGCGCGCGAATTCGTGCGGCGGCTGACCGCGCCGGAATTCCGGCCCAGCCTGATCGCGGCCGGTTACGAGATCGATGACTGAAGCGGGACAGTCCGGGCGCAGCCACGGCTAGCGGCCCGGACGTCAGCGAGAACAATCCGGGGATATCGCACAAGGGCCGAATTTAATGGCCGGGCGGTCCATCCCCGCAGGAGGAGCAGGACATGAAGCGATTGAACGGAGACGTGCTGTCCGGGGCCGCGCTGGCCGCGCTGGGCGTTTACGTCATCATCGAGGCCCGTGGCTGGAATTACATGAGTGAAGAGGGCCCGGGCCCGGGTTTCTTTCCGCTGTGGTACGGCATTGCGATGCTGCTGCTGTCGCTGGTGCTGGTGCTGAATTCAGCGATGCGCCCGGCTGCGGGTAGCACGGTGGACTGGGGTGCCACCGGCCGCGCGCTGCTTGCCTGGGCGGGCTTTGCGGCATCCGTTGTGCTGATGAACATGCTGGGCTTCCTGCTGGCGCTGGCGCTGCTGACCCTGTTCGTGGTGGCGGTGATGTATGGCAGGCCGCTGAAGATCGCGGTGGCCGCGGCTGTCGGCAATGCCGCCGGCTTCTATCTGGTGTTCGTGCTGGCGCTGGGCCTCAGCCTGCCGGTCGGCCCGCTGGGATTCTGATATGGAAGCGCTGCTCGGTCTGGGCCAGGGTTTCGCGGTTGCGCTGCAGCCGATGAACCTGTTCTGGTGTTTTGTCGGCGTGTTTCTCGGTACTGTGATCGGCGTGCTGCCGGGGCTAGGGCCGGCGGCAACGATCGCGATGCTGCTGCCGCTGACCTTCAACATGTCGCCGACCAGTGCGGTGATCATGCTGGCCGGCATCTATTACGGGGCCAAGTATGGCGGCTCGACGACGGCGATCCTGCTCAACGTGCCGGGCGAGTCGGCTTCCGTGGTGACCTGCCTCGACGGCTACCAGATGGCGCGCAAGGGACGCGGCGGGGCGGCGCTGGGCATTGCCGCGATATCGTCCTTCGTTGCCGGCACGGTCGGCGTGATCGGTCTGATGCTGCTCGCGCCGCCGCTGTCGAAGTTCGCGCTGTCCTTCAGCTCGCCCGAGTATTTCGCGCTGATGTCGCTGGGCCTGGCAATGGTCGTGCTGCTCGCCGGCGCATCGCTGGTCAAGGCGCTGCTGGCGATGCTGGTCGGCCTTTGGATCGCCAGCATGGGCATAGACCTGTTCAGCGACGCCTCGCGCTTCACCTTCGGCACCACGCATCTGCTCGACGGCATCGATTTCGTCGTCGTCGCCATCGGTGTGTTTGCCCTGGGCGAGGTGCTGGGCAACATGGAGAAGCGCGGTGAAGGCACGCTGCTGCCGGTGCCGAAGGGGCTGCGCAACCTGCTGCCGACCATGGCCGAACTCAAGGCCTGCCGCTTTGCCTTCCTCAACGGCTCGGTCATCGGTTTCATCATTGGCGTGCTGCCGGGCGCGGGCTCGACCATCGCGTCCTTCATTTCCTACGGCGTCGAGAAGGCGGTATCGAAACACCCGGAAAAATTCGGCACCGGAGTGCCCGAGGGCGTCGCAGCCCCCGAAGGTGCGAACAACTCGGAGACCGGAGGCTCTCTGGTGCCGCTGCTGACGCTGGGCATCCCCGGCTCGGCGACCACGGCGATCCTGCTCGCCGCCTTCATCCTGTGGGGGCTGCGCCCGGGACCGCTGATGATCCAGGACAACCCGGAACTGTTCTGGGGGCTGGTGGCGAGCATGTATGTCGGCAACGTGATGCTGCTGGTGCTGAACCTGCCGCTGATTCCGCTGTTCGCGCAAATTCTCAAGATCCGCGAGTACCTGCTGTATCCGATCATTTTCGGCATTTCGCTGGTCGGCGTGTATTCGGTGTCGGGCAGCATGTTCGACTGCGCGATGCTCGCCGCTTTCGGCCTGCTCGGTTACCTGATGCGGCGCCTTGATTACCCTTCGGCCCCGCTGATCCTCGGCCTGGTGCTCGGTGATTCGATGGAACGGGCGCTGCGCCAGTCGCTGATGATGTCCGGTGGCGAGCTGTCGATTCTCGTGTCTAGACCGATTTCGGCGGTAATGCTATTTTTGGCCGTCGCGCTGCTGTGCCTGCCGCTGTTCCGGAAAGTCAATTCCTGGCGGGTCAAGGCCATTGAGGAAAACGGTTGACCCGGACCCGGGTCGATCCCGCACGTCGTTCATCGAGGAGGTAAACACAATGAAATTGCGTTCATCGTTCATGCTTGCGGCCTGCGCCGCAGCCCTGGCCGCAGCACCGGCCTGGGCCCAGTTCAAGCCGACCAAGCCGGTCGAGTTCATCGTCCACACCGGCCCCGGCGGCGGTGCCGACGTGCTGGCCCGCTTCATGGCCCAGGTCATCGAAAAGGAAAACCTGGCGCCGGTGCGCTTCCAGGTCAACAACAAGTCCGGTGGCGGCGGCCTGACCGCGATGGCCTACGTGGCCGAGAAAAAGGGTGACAGCCATGCCATCGCCGTGTTTACCGGCAACTGGCTGACCAATCCGCTGACCCGTGCCGAGGCCAAGTACACCATCAAGGACATGACCCCGGTATCGCGGCTGGTGCTGGAGCCGGCGCTGATCGCGGTGAAGGCGGATTCGAAGTTCAAGACGCTGAAGGATTTCATCGACGAAGCCAAGGCCAAGCCGAAGACCCTCAAGCAGTCCGGCGGCTCGATCACCAGCCGCGACAACGTGGTGCGCCAGCTGCTGATGAAAGACACCGGGTCGGACTGGGCCTATATTTCCTTCCCCGGCGGTGGCGAGCGCATCGCCGCGCTGCTCGGCGGCCACGTCAACATGATGGTGGTCGAGCCGCAGGAAGCCGGCGAACACATCAAGGCCGGCAACATGCGGGTGATTGCGCAAGTCACGGACAAGCGTCTCGCCGGATTCCCGAATGTTCCCACGATCAAGGAGGCCGGCTATGACATTCCCGTCGTGCCCCAGGTGCGCGGCATCGTGATGCCGCCGGGTGTGGCGCCGGATGTGGTTGCCTACTATGAGGACCTGTTCCTGCGACTCACCAAGACTGCCACCTGGCGCAAGTACCTTGATGACCAGCAGTTCGAGGACGGCTACATGAAGTCGGCCGAGCTGGCGAAATTCTTTGACAGCTTCACCAACCAGATGCGCGGCATCCTCAAGGAGGCAGGCGCCAAGGTCGTGCGCTGATTTTCACGCATCGCGGGCCCCGGCAAAGGGGCCATCCGGCGGGGGCGGACAACCCCCGCTTTTTCTTTGATGACTGATGACACGATGAACACTGCCAAACTTCCCGAAGTCGCTATTGCCGAAAAACTTGCCGACCAGGCCGCGGCGCTGACAGTTGAACAACTGCCGGCCGAAGTCCGTGCCCGGGCCGAGGAATTGCTGATCGACGTGGTCGGCCTCTGCGTCGCCGCGCGCGGCACCGATTACGTCAAGGCGGTGATCGCCGGCGTCGATGCCGGCGGCCCCTGCACGGCGATCGGCCATGCGCAGACCTTTTCCGCCGAGTCGGCAGCGCTGATCAACGGTACTGCGACCCATGGCGAAGATTTCGACGACACCTTCGAGGGCGGGCCGGTGCATTCCAGTACCGTGATCGGCCCGGCGGTGCTGGCTGCGGCGGAGCGCTTCGGCTGTGACGGCCGCGACGTGCTGGCGGGTTTTGTCGCCGGCGTTGAAACGCTGTGCCGGATGTCGATGGTGATTCCGAAGGCCATCCACAAGTCGGGTTTTCACCCGACTGCAGTACTCGGCGCAATGGCGGCAACGCTGGCGGTGGCGCGGGCGATGAAGCTCGACAAAAAACAGACTGTCGATGCGCTGGGCATTGCCGGCAGCATGGCGAGCGGCATCATCGAGTATCTGGCCGAGGGGGCCTGGACCAAGCGCATGCATGCCGGCTGGTCGGCGCAGGTCGGCATCCAGGCCGCGCGCCTGGGGCAACAGGGTTTCCTCGGGCCGCGCACGGTGTTCGAAGGCACACACGGCCTGTACTATGCTTTTGCCCGTTCAGCAGAGGGCAACTACGATGTGCTGACCCGCGACTTTTGCCGCGACTGGTACATGTCGCGCATCACCTTCAAGCCTTATGCCACGGGCACCATGAACCAGCCCTATGTTGACTGCGCACTGCGTCTGGCAAAGAAGGGCTTCGCCGCGGAGGACGTCGCCGATGTGCTCTGCGAGACCGCAGAGGGTTATGTGCACCGTCTGTGGGATCCGCTGCCGGCCAAGCAGCGCCCGGCCAATGACTACGCGGCCAAATTCAGCGCGCCTTTCAACATCGCGGTGGCCTTTGTCACCGGCGGGGCAGGGCTTGCGGCTTTCACCGAAAAGACCGTGCGCGACGAGCGCATCCTCGCGCTGGCAGGCAAGGTGAAATACGTGGTCGATCCCAACAACCCCTATCCAAAGGCCTATACCGGCCATGTGCGCATGACGCTGAAGGACGGCCGCGTGTTCGAGGAACGCCAGCCGCATATCCGCGGTGGCGCGCAGGAGCCGCTGACGCGCGCCGAGATCGAGGACAAATTCCGCCGCAACGCGCTGTTCGGGGGCTGGAATCCGCAGCAGTGCGACAAATTCCTGCAATCGGTGCCGGGATTCTTTGCCGGACGGCTCGATCTGATGTCATTGAGAAATTAATAAAAATATCAATAAAATCAAATACTTATATCATTGTATGATACTCCCTCTCTCCACATATTCGCGGGCAGAGGGTTGGGGTGAGTGGCTTGGCGAGTCCAGTTCCTTTCTGCTGTATAAACTACAGACAACAACCCTCCAAACGGAGCCTTCATGATCAAGCCCATCAGCATCGACATCGTTTCCGACGTGGTCTGACCCTGGTGTTTCATCGGCAAGCGCAAGCTGGAAATCGCGCTCAGGCAGTTCGCCGAACTGCATCCCGATGAAGCACCGCCAGCCGTGCGCTGGCTGCCGTTCCAGTTGAATCCCGACCTGCCGCCGGAAGGCATCTCGCGTGCCGACTACATCCTGCGCAAGTTCGGCGAAAAGGACAGCTCGCGTTACAAACGCGTCGCAGCGGTCGGCGAGTCGCTGGGACTCGACATGCAGTTCGAGAAAATCAGGGTGCAGCCGAACACCGTCAAGGCGCATCGCCTGATCCATCGCGCCGGCGAGCTTGGCAAACAGGACGAGGTGGCGGAGGCACTGTTCCGTGCCTATTTCGTCGAAGGCGCAAATCTGACCGACGATGCGACGCTGGCGGAATATGCGGCACAGGCGGGGTTCGACCGTGAGGAAATCCTGGCCTACCTCGCCACCGACAGCGATGTCGACCTCATTCACGGCGCTGATGTCGAAGCGCGGCAGGTGGGTATCGGCGGCGTGCCCTTTTTCATATTCAACCGCACGATCGGCGTCTCCGGCGCCCAGGAGCCGGATGTGCTGCTGCAGGCGATGGAGCAGGCGCGGCAGGGTTGATCCCGCCGCTTTGGCCATTCAGCGACTGCGTTCGAGTTTCTCCGCGATTTTTTCGGAGTAATCCGCTTCCACGCTGAGGCCGCCGCGCCGGCCCAGCGGCGCGCGCAGCAGCAGGAACTGCAGGCGGGCGAGCAGCCGGCCACGCTCGTCCTCGTTGTCCGCTGCGCGCAGCAGGGTTTCGATGTCGCGGATCTCGGCGTGGGACTCCAGTTCCGGCGGCAGGCAGCCGGCATTCTTCAGCATGCGGTAGGCCGCGCGCAATTCTTCCGGCACCAGTGCATCGTTCCCGAGATCCAGCGGTACACCGGTGCCCGGCAGGTCATCGAACTCGCCGCGCGCCTGTGCGTCGCCGATATGTTTCTCGGCAAGGTTGTCGAGCAGGGACGGAGTCGGCCGCGGTGCGCGTCTCATCGTTGCAGCAGGAATTCGCGCACCGCGCGGATCTGGTCTTCCGCCATCAGTGCGGGCGCATGGCCGACGCCGGCAAACTCCACCAGACTGGGACGTGGTCCGCGCCGGGTCATTTCGAGTGCAACCTCGCGCGGCAGCACGTCGGACTCGGCCCCGCGCAGCAGCAATGTCGGGCAGGTGAGCATCTCATAGGGTTTCCACAGCAGGATGTCGCGGTCCATGGCCTTGCGGAATGGCAGCGCGATATCCGGGTCATAGCCCATGACCCAGCGCCCGTCGGCACGCTGTCTGGAGTTGTGCTCGGCCAGGTGCCGCCACTGCGCATCGCTCAGCGGGCCGAAGGGTGCCGACACCTTGCGCACATACTGCTCCAGCGCCGCGAAGGAATCGAAGTCCGGCGCCTGGCCGACGTACTTGCCGATGCGCGCCATCGACTCCTTCGGAATCACGGTGCCGACGTCGTTGAGCACGAGGCGGCTGATCGGCGTGCCGGGACGCGCGGCGAGCAGCAGGCCCAGCATGCCGCCCATCGAGGTGCCGACCCAGGAAATCTCGCGCGGACCGTCCGTGGTGATGCGCGCGAGAAGCGCGGTCACGTCGGCCATGTACTGGGGGTAGCCGTAATCCGCGGGTTCCGGCAGCCAGTCGCTGCGGCCGCGGCCGGGGATGTCGAGGCAGATCACACGAAGCTCGTCCTGCAGTGCCGCGGCCAGCATGTCGAAGTCGCGGCAGTTGCGGGTCAGTCCGTGCACGCAGATGAGGACGCGCGGATTGCATGGATCGCCCCAGTCGGTGTAATGCAGTTTGTGGAAGCCGCGGCTGTCGAGCCCCTGGAACCAGGATTCAATCATGATTGTTTGGCCGTATTGTTTATCTGAAACCGAACAGGACCAGGCTGCCGATGCCGCAGCCGGCCAGCACCACGAGGTGCAGCAGGCTCCACCACCAGTAGCGCCGGCCCAGTGCGTCGGGCATTTCGTTGGCGAGCAGGAACAGGCGGCGGTCCCGGGGCTTGCGCAGCAGGTGCACTCCCTCTGTCAGCGGTTTCACCATTTCGCTGCGCATCCTGCGCACCTCGCGCTTCGCCTGCATGCGCGCGAGCTCCCATTCCTGCATGTCGATGGTGCCGTCCCGGTTGAGGTCGAAACGTTGATGCAGCGTCTGCTGGTCGCGTTTCCAGTCGTCGATCAGCACGGCGATATCCTTGCGCTCCTCGACGTCCTCGCGCAGGTTGCCGCCGGTGGTAACGAACTCGCCCAGCGCGTAGAGGATTTCACCCGGAAGCAGCAGCCACTCGGTGTGGCGATAGGGATCCTCGTTCCAGGTCCGGTGGATGCTGGTGACGATCTCGGCGCCTTCCGGCGAGACCACGCACTGGCCGGTGTCGTCCACCAGCAGAAAATGCGCGACGCTGCTGCCCTGGTCGACGGTCTGCCACTTGTCGTCCGAGCGGCGTTCCTCGACCAGGTAACGGTACCAGCAGCAGCGCTGGCGGCCGAGCTTGCTGATCACCGGTGTGCCGTCGATCAGGTCGCCACGGCCCAGCAGCTCGACATAGCCCTGGGCGGCGGAGGCGATTTTCGAGGTCGGCAGATCGTGGATCTGGCGGTAGCGGCGATAGTTGCCGAGCCAGGCGAACAGGCTGACCACGGCCATTGCCAGCAGCGCCCAGGGCCAGGCCTCGGGCCGTTCAGTCCTGGCGGCGATGACGAGGATCAGTACATGCGCGGTGCCCGTCAGCCACCACGGGCCCTGCATACGGGTGCGGCCGATCATGCGCGGCGGCGCCGTTCAGCGCCGGTTCAGGAATTGAACAGCTGCTTGACGTCGACGTCCTTCTTCTCCTCCTCGGAGAATTCCAGCAGCTGCGCTTCCCTGAAGTTGAGCAGACGGGCAACGATCACGTCCGGGAACTGCTCGATGCGTACGTTGTTGACGTTGACCGATTCGTTGTAGAACTCGCGGCGGTCGGCAATGGCGTTTTCCAGCGCGGAAATCCGCGTCTGCAGCTGCTGGAAAGTCTGGTTCGCCTTGAGGTCGGGATAGGATTCGGCCAGCGCGAACAGGTTGCCCAGCGCGCCGCGCAGCAGGGTTTCCGCGCCGCCGAGGGCGGGGATGTTCTGTGCCTCTCGCGCGGAGAACACCTTCGAGCGCGCTTCGATGACCTTGGTCAGCGTGTCCTGCTCGAACTTCATGTACTGCTTGCAGGTCTCCACCAGTTTCGGCAGCTCGTCGTGGCGCTGCTTCAGCAGCACATCGATGTTGGCCCAGGCCTTGGTGACGTTGTGCTTGATCTGGATCAGCGCGTTGTAGATCGTGATGCCGTAGACTAGGATCACGGCGATGACGCCGAGGGTGATGATGGTGCCGATGCCCATGGAGGTCTCCCTGTTTTTTGTAGGTATGACGAGGGGGATTGTATAGCAGGGGCGGGGGAGAGGTAGGGCGGATCAGCCGCGTAAGCGGCGCCATCCGCCGGATGGGTGTTCGGCGACGAGTTTTAAAACGGAAAACAAGATCAAAGTCGCCGGGGGCAGCCCGGCGGCTGGTGACTTTCTTTTGCTTTCCCAAAAGAAAGTCACCAAAGAAAAGGGCACCCTGGCTCGCCGTCCCTTCGGGCTCCCCTGCGCTGCTCGCCAAGCCGGGCGGCTGCCACCCAAGGTGACTTCCTTCGGGGCGCGCAACTCGCCCTCGCAAACAACGCGAGGGCTCAGACAGTGCTCACCGACTACCCCCGGCTTGGCTGTGCTGCTCGGCGGCTCACAAGGGGGCGTGCCGTTGCGAGGGCTGAATTCTTAGCAGGGGCTTTGAATTAACGTGTCCGCGTGAGACCCGCGCGCAAGCGCTTCGCTTGCGGAGCGTGGTTCTCGACGCGGGGGTTAGATGGCACTCTTGCAATCCACATACCAACTGAAGCCGTAATTGCCGGTGCGGATATTGGGGTTGACCTGTCGAGTGTACCCATTGGGACAGATTCCTTTCTCCGCGACAACTTTTTTCGTAACTTCGACAGAAGCGACTTCGGGATTTTGACCGTAAGCCGCAAACCTCTTGTATCCGATTGAGATGTGATAACGGTTGCCAAGATCGCGAACAGAAACGGAATCGTCGTCGAAGTACGTGGCGCACCCCCCGGCCAATAGCGTCGTGAGAACCACCAGAACCCTGGAACCCCCGCGGATCATTTATGGTGCCATCTAACGTGGAGCTAAGGGGCCGGACGCCGCAGGCGGACGGTCCCGCTTGAGCGCAGGGTTAGACATGATTACTTCGCGACACAAAATATTGGAGCCCGATTGAAACGAACTGTGTCATTTACGCTTCCCGCGATAGGAATTACCAGAAATGCCGTACCAGCGAATGTCGCCGAATCGACAGAACGACCATTGCCAGCAGCATCCACTCCTAAAGTGGTTGTCCCAACACCAGCTCCAATAAAGGGATTTCCGGCCTCTGTTGCTGCGGAGCCAAATGCATGAGAAATGGTGATTTGCCCAGCGCGGAAAGAAAAATCTTTACCTTCCACAAACGTGTCTTGTCGAACGGCCTGGTGAGCAGAGAAGGCTGTAACGCGGACAGTATTACTCCCAATAACGCTTACCTGTACAGCATCAATGTCTTTATGCGGCAGCTCTACTTTGGGCCATATTGTTCCGCTAAGAAAACGCGGACCAGCACCTTTCCCAGTTTCGCCACGATTTTCATAGCACCCATCAAATGCGGCAAGTGATGTGGCATTTGTGAAGCCAAGATCATTGCTTGGCTTGGTAGAGACGCAGCCGCAAAGTAGCGCGGTAGAAATCATGAAGGCAGTATGTAAGCGCATATATGTCTAACGTGTATTGGTTGACATTTTTTAGTTGCCAAATTTAGGTGCCATTTTTAGTTGACATTCTGCACCAAAATTGTGCCCATCATAGGTCACCCCAAACCGCCGTTCAAGCACCCGCGCGATCACCGTTTCACCAGGTATAAGTCACGCTGTACCGCAGCACCGCCTCAGCCCCCGCAGCCACCTTCACCGGAAACGTCACCGTCCGCGCATCGTCCTTGCGGTAGTCCTGGGTCTTGCTGGTGATGGTCCAGTTGGTCCAGCGGTAGAGGTTTTCCTTGACCATCACCGTGACGGTTTCCTTTTTCTGGTTGCGCAGTTTGACTTCGATTTCCTCGGTCATGGTTTTGCGCGAGCTGTCGACCGTGAAATTGACCTGCCGCCGTTCGCCGACGACGTCGAAGGCAGAGCCGAGTTTGACCAGCACTTTTTCATTGCGCGGGGTGTGGTCGATGCTGTCCTCGCCGATGAATTCGAGCGTGCCGTCGGCATCGTCGAGTTTGGCGACGCGGATGCGGCCGGCAGGCAGGGGCATGCCCATGTTCTGTTCCTTGCCGTTTTTGAAACCGAGGTAGACGTCGACCTTCTTGTTGCCCTGCACGCCGTAGTTGCGGTCGGTGGCAGGGCTGCCGCGGGAATGCAGGCCGGAGGCACCGGCGTAGACCAGGGTTTTTTCGCAGGGCACGACGCGTGCTGCCGGGAAGAGTTCGAGCTGCTGGGTCGAGTTGTCGGGCAGCGTGGTCGGACGGCCGAGGGTGTAGAGGTGGTATTCGAAGAAGGATTTTTCCTCGAAACCCCTGGCGCCAATCTCCGCGGCGAGCGCCCGCTGTCCTGCGGGCGCCGCATACACCCGCCCCGGTGTTTGCACACGCTGCACATCGCCAGCGACGAGTTTGAGCTTCGCATCGCTGTAGGATGCGCCGGAACGATTGACGATGCTGACCCAGGCGGCGATTTCGAGCGAGCAGCCGTTCGCTTTCGCTCCCTCGTGCAGCTTGAGGTTGTAGTCGGCCCACCAGGTCAGGCCGCCGGTTTGATAGGACACGCGCGTCGCGTGTTTGCCGGCGCGCGCGGTTTCGACATCCCACACCAGTGTCGGCCGGGTGATCAGGCCGCCGGTCAGTTCGGGCAGGCGCACGCCGGCGTTGTGGGGCAGGGTCTGGATGCTGCCGTCGTCGAGTTTCAGCACCAGGCCGCCGCTGGTGGAGAGCAGCGTGCCGGAGAAGGATTCGCTGCCGCTGCCGCGCACCTGGTCAACGGAGATGCGGCGGTCGATGTATTTCTCGAGCAGCTTCTGGGTGTTGACGAGGTCGAACTGGAAATTCTGCGCCAGCACGCGGGTGCCGGCGGGATCGGTCAGGGATTCGAAGGACACCGTGGTCGGGTCGATCAGCGCGGCAACATCACTGAAGCGCAGGTTGTTGCGGCCGCGCTCGAAGACCAGTTCGCGCTGCTGGCGCACCATCGCATAGCCGGGTATTGCCGCGCCGCCGAGATTGCCGCGCAACAGTTCCGGCGGTATGGCACCGGGACGGGTGCTGCTGTAGATGGTCAGGGCGGCGCCGCTGTCGGCGGCAAGGCCGGCGGCGGGGACCAGGGTGGCGAGGATGGCGGCGGTGGTGAGGCAGAGGGTGAATTTGATCATTTTTGGTTTCCTTGACGATTTTGATTGCCCCTCACCCCGGCCCTCTCCCCGCCAATCGGCGGGGAGAGGGTGACGTGCTCGCGAGGCAGGGCGTTGCGCTTGTAAACGCGGCAGCAGCGGGTTTGGGGTTAAGTGTACGGCCGGCGGCGGGTTTGCTGTCCATGCACTAGAATCCCTGATCCGGAAACCGGTCATCGGGGAGTGAAGTTTCCATGCAAAGCGTCTGCATTTTCTGTGGATCCAATGCCGGCCGTGAGGCAATGTACGCCGATGCGACCCGCGCGCTGGTGCGGGCACTGGCAGCCAACGGCATCCGTATTGTCTACGGCGGCGGCAATATCGGGTTGATGGGGGTGGTGGGGGAGGCGGCGATCGCTGCCGGCGCCCATGTCACCGGGGTCACTCCGCGCAGCCTGCTCGAGCGCGAGGTGGTGCATACGGGGCTCAGCGAGCTGCACGTCGTCGATTCGATGCATGAACGCAAGATCATGATGGCTGACATTTCCGATGCCTTTGTCGCGCTGCCCGGCGGCATGGGGACACTGGACGAGATTTTCGAGATGCTGACACTGAACCAGCTGGGTGCGCAGCGCAAGGCCTGCGGACTTTACAACGCAGCCGGTTTTTTTGACGGTCTCTGCGATTTCCTCGATCATGCGGTGGCCGAGCGCTTCATCCGCGCCGAGCACCGGGAAATGATCATTGTCGAGGACGAGCCTTCACGCATGATCGAGCGCCTGCGTGCATGGCGGATGCCCGAGGTCAGCAAGTGGATGGATCGCAAGGCAGTCTGAAATCAGCGGCTAATGGACGCATAAGAAATTTCGACGCAGGGCGGGAGCTGTCGCGCATACAATCGGTGGTCGGTCAGAAAGGGACGCCAGCACCATGAATGCCCCCCTCGAAAGTCCTCCCGCAGTCACCGAGACCCGGAACACCACCTGCTATATGTGCGCCTGCCGCTGCGGCATCCGCGTGCACCTGAAGAACGGCGAAGTCCGCTACATCGAGGGCAATCCCGAACACCCTTTGAACAAGGGCGTGATCTGCGCCAAGGGCGCCTCGGGCATCATGAAGCAGTATTCCCCGGCGCGGCTGACGCAGCCGCTGCGGCGCAAGCCGGGCGCGGAGCGCGGCGCCGGCGAGTTCGAGCCGATCAGCTGGGACGAGGCGTTCTCGATCATGGAGGAGCGCCTGCGCAAGATCCGTTCGACCGACCCGAAGAAGTTCGCGCTGTTCACCGGCCGCGACCAGATGCAGGCGCTGACCGGCATGTTCGCGCGCCAGTTCGGCACGCCGAACTATGCGGCCCATGGCGGTTTCTGCTCGGTCAACATGGCCGCCGGCATGATCTACACCATCGGCGGCAGCTTCTGGGAATTCGGCGGTCCCGACCTCGACCGCGCCAAGCTGTTCGTGATGATCGGCACCGCGGAAGACCATCATTCCAATCCGCTGAAAATCGCGATCTCGAAATTCAAGCGCCGCGGTGGCCGTTTCATTTCGGTCAATCCGGTGCGCACCGGCTACTCGGCGATCGCTGACGAGTGGGTGCCGATCCGTCCCGGCACCGATGGCGCGCTGCTGCTGGCGCTGACTCACGAGATCCTGGAGACCGGACTTTATGACCGCGCCTTTCTCGCGCGCTACAGCAATGCCGGTTACCTGGTGAACGTCGATCCGGCGAGTGCGGAGCAGGGCACGACGGTGTGTGCCGGCGATACGTCGAAGGGTGACAATCCCGAGCATCGCCACAACCAGCTGTGGTGGGACCGCCTCAGCGGCCGTGCGGTGCCCAACCACACGTCCGGCGCCGATCCGGCGCTGCTCGGCGAGTACCGGCTCGCCGACGGGACTCCGGTGAAACCGGCTTTCCAGCTACTGCTGGAACGGGTCAAGGAATACACGCCGGAGTGGGCGGAGGGCGTCACCGGCATCCCGGCGAAGCGCATCCGCCGTCTCGCGCACGAAATGGGCATCACCGCCCGTGACCAGAGAATCGAGCTGCCGATTGCCTGGACCGATTCCTGGGGGCAGGAGCACGACACGGTTACCGGCAATCCGGTGGCCTTTCACGCGATGCGCGGGCTGGCGGCGCATTCCAACGGTTTCCAGACGGTGCGCGCGCTGGCGGTGCTGATGTCGGTGCTGGGGACCATTGACCGTCCGGGCGGTTTCCGTCACAAGGCGCCTTTCCCGCGCGCGATTCCGCCGATGGCGAAGCCGCCAAAGGGGCCGGAGGCGGTGCAGCCGGACACGCCGCTCGCCGGGCTGGCCTTGGGATGGCCGGCGGGGCCGGATGATCTGAGTGTCGACGCCGACGGCGGTCCGCTTCGCATCGACAAGGCCTTTTCCTGGGAATACCCGCTGGCGGTGCACGGCATGATGCACAACGTCATCACCAACGCCTGGCGCGGCGACCCGTACCGCATCGACACGCTGATGATTTTCATGGCCAACATGGCCTGGAACTCGACCATGAACACCGTCGAGGTGCGGAAGATGCTCAACGACCGCGACGAACAGGGTGAATACAGAATCCCGTTCCTGATCGTCTGCGACGCCTTCCAGTCGGAGATGACCGCCTTCGCCGATCTCGTGCTGCCCGACACCACCTACCTTGAGCGCCACGACGTGATGTCCATGCTCGACCGGCCGATTTCGGAGTTCGACGGGCCGGTGGATTCGGTGCGCATTCCGGTGTTGCCGCCGAAAGGGGAATGCAAACCCTTCCAGGAAGTGCTGATCGAGCTTGGCACGCGGCTGAAGTTTCCGGCTTTCGTGCACAAGGACGGCACGCGCAAGTACCGCGACTATCCGGATTTCATCGTCAACTTCGAAACCGAACCGGGCTCGGGCATCGGCTTCCTCGCCGGCTGGCGCGGCCGCGGCGGCGAGAAGGCGATGGTTGGCGAGCCCAATCCGCGGCAGTGGGAGATGTACGAAAAGAACAACTGCGTGTTTCAACACGAGCTGCCGCGCTCGTACCAGTACATGCGCAACTGGAACCAGGGTTATCACGAGTGGGCGCAGCGCACGCGGATACGTCGCTACACCGACCCCATCGTGATCCAGATCTATTCCGAGGTGCTGCAGAAATTCCGCATGGCTGCCGAAGGGCGCGGGCCTTCAAGGCGGCGGCCGCCGGAACAGCTGCGCCAGCGTCTGGCCACCTATTGCGATCCGCTGCCTTTTTATTACGCGCCGCTGGAAGTACAGGCCACCGACACCGCGCAGTATCCGCTGGCGGCGATCACCCAGCGCCCGATGGCGATGTACCACTCCTGGGATTCGCAGAATTCCTGGCTGCGCCAGATACATACTCATAACTACTTGTTTATAAACGAAAAAACGGCAAATTCATCAGGCATCGCCGACGATGACTGGGTCTGGGTGGAGTCGATGCACGGCAAGGTGCGCTGCCAGTGCCGCCTCAGCGAGGCAGTGGAGCCGGGCACGGTGTGGACCTGGAATGCGATCGGCAAGGCACAGAGTGCCTGGAGCCTCGCGCCGGATGCCAACGAATCGCAGCGCGGCTTCCTGCTGAACCACGTGATTGCCGAGGAACTGCCGGCTGCCGAAGGCCGGCGCATCTCCAATTCCGATCCGGTGACCGGGCAGGCGGGCTGGTATGACGTACGTGTGCGCATCCGCAAGGCCGCTGCTGATGAACCGGCAGAGACCTTGCCGCAGTTCGCGCCGGTGCCGGCGGCCCCCGGAACCAGCACGGTGAGAAAGCTGTGGCAGGCATTTGTGGCTGGCAAAGGAGATTACAAATGACCCGGCTCGACAGGAGGGAATGCTCGCTATGACCCGGCTCGAAGAACAGGAATGCTCGCTATGACACAGCTCGCGTTGGTCATTGACCTCAACGTCTGCGTCGGCTGCCATGCCTGCGTGACGAGCTGCAAGGAATGGAATACTTCGGGTGACGCGGGTTTCATGTCCGATGACAAGCCTTACGACCGCGATCCGACCGGCACCTTTTTCAACCGCGTGCAGACCTTCGAGGTCGGCGAGTTTCCGAACACGCAGACCGTGCATTTCCCGAAGTCCTGCCTGCATTGCGAGGATCCGCCCTGCGTGCCGGTGTGCCCGACCGGTGCCAGCTACAAGCGCCCGGAGGATGGCATCGTGCTGGTCGATTACGACAAGTGCATCGGCTGCAAGTACTGTTCCTGGGCCTGCCCTTACGGCGTGCGCGAGCTCGACGAGCACCAGAAGGTGATGAAGAAATGCACGCTCTGCGTCGACCGCATTTACGACGCGAAACTGCCGGAGGCCGAGCGCAAGCCGGCCTGCGTGCTGGCCTGTCCGACCAGCGCGCGGCTCTATGGCGACATCCACGACGAGGAGTCTGTGGTGTCGAAGGCGATCCGCGAAGCCGCGGGCTACACCCTGATGCCGGAGTGGGGTACCCAGCCCGCCAACCATTATTTGCCGCGGCGGAAGACCGAAATGCGCATCCACGAAGACGAACTGGAGCGCGCCGACAATCCGCTGAAGATCGACGGCCGCCTGCCCAAGCCCGGCGTGCGCGATCCGTCGCTCGATGACGTGACCTCATGGTAGCCGCGGTGCAAAGAATGACGGGCAACGGTTCTAGGATAAATCCTGACCGCGGCCCCGCTTGCGTTCATTGCTCATCACTTATCGCTCATCGTTATCCGTCATGAATCCGGCTTTTTCCGTCATTTTCCTGACCACGCTGCTCGGCACCGGGCAGGGTCTTTTCCTTGCGCTGTTCGTGATCGAGGCGCGTGTTGCGGCCGGGCTGCTGGCGGCGCCGTCAGCAGCGTTCTACCCCTTGGGCGCCGCGATCGTCGTTCTCCTGCTGGCGACTGGGCTGCTGGCGTCGTTTTTTCACCTTGGCCATCCCGAACGGGCCTGGCGCGCTGCGGCAATGTGGCGCACATCCTGGCTGTCGCGGGAGGTCATCGCGCTGCCGGCATTCATGGCCGCCGCCGCGGTTTATGGATGGGCGCACTGGCAGGGCTGGCAGGGCACGCTGCTGATCGGGGTTGCCGGGGCCGTGCTGTGCCTGCTGCTGTTCCTGTGCACGGCGATGATCTACGCCTGCATCAAGTTTCTCCAGGAATGGGCGACGCCGCTGACGCTGGTCAACTTTATGCTGCTCGGCTGTGCCTCGGGCGTGACCCTGGCCGCGGCACTGGCGGCACTGCGCGGAGAACCGAATGTCCCGGAGCTCGCTGCCTGGGCGGCCGCATTCACCGTGGCCGGGCTGGTGGCGCGGCTGGCCTCGCTGTGGCGCAATGCGCGGCTGAAGCCGCGCTCGAACCTGCAGACGGCGATCGGCATCAAGCACCCGCGCATCGTGCAGAAGGCCCAGGGTTTCATGGGCGGCTCCTTCAATACCCGCGAATTTTTTCACGGACGCGCGCCGGGAACGCTGCGTTCGGTGAAATGGCTGTTCATTGCCGCTGCCTTCCTGCTGCCTCTCGCACTGCTGGCCGCGGGCATGGCGGCGGATTCACCGGCTTTGCTGGCGGCGGCCTTCGCGGTGCAGTACGCCGGCCTGGTGGCCGAACGCTGGTTCTTCTTCGCGCAGGCAAATCATCCGCAAAACCTTTATTATCAGGCGGTGTCCTGAACCACCCCTGATCCGTCTTCCTTGCAGCGCGATGCCACCGCTACAGATCATCACCCACCGGTTCCGCCGCAGTTATCACTCAGTCCGCAGCCTGACCCAGCGCGAGAAGGATTTTCTGATCGCTGAGATGCAGCAGGCCCGCGGCCTGATGCCGATCCTGATGAAGCAGCGCAATGGCCAGCGCTGGACGGCGGAAGAGCGCGCCGAACTGCGAGATCACTTCAGGCGACTGTCTCGGCTGAGTCCCTACCTGATGCTGGTGGTGATGCCCGGCGGATTTCTGATGCTGCCGGTATTTGCGTGGTGGCTGGACCGCCGGCGACTGCGTCAGCAGCGCCTGCCGCCGCCGGCCTGACAGCATCCGGTTGCCGGCATACCGCCGTTCGAGGAGCCTACATGGTTGCGATCTGGTACCTGCTGATCCTTGCGCCGTTCATCGCGATCCCGATCCTGTGGTGGAACTATCGCCGCAAGGTCGCGCTGAAGGAGGAGCTGTCCGGCGCGCGCTGGGAACAGCTGGTCAGCACGGCCAGGGTCGCGGAGGAGCCGGTGCCGCCCCTGACCCCGGCGTTGGGTTATCGGCGGCGCGAACGTCTGCTCGATGCCGGGCAGACCCTGGTCTACCTGTTGCTGAAGCAGGGCATGCCCGACCACGAGATCCTCGTCAACGTAGCGCTGGCCGATCTGCTCGATCTGCCTGCCGGCGCTGCCGGACAGGGCCAGCCACAGCGCTTGCTGGCCCAGCATCGCGTCGATTTCGTGGTCTGCAGCAAGTCGATGCAGCCGGTGGTGGCGGTGGATCTGCTGGCCGCGGAAGCGCCGGCGGCGCTGACGACGGCGCCCGACTTCAAGTCACAGTGCCTGCATCAGGCGGGCATACGCCACATCCGCTTGCTCCGCAACGCGCTGCCGGCGCGGCAGGAAATCCGCTCCCGGGTGCTGGGCGGCTGAAGGGGACTTCCTGCGGCCGCCTGGTGCAGGTTCAGTCCAGACTGCTTTTTGCCGTTGGGCGCGGCAAAAGCGGAAAATCAGCGCTAAAAATACATAAGCCATTGAATTATAAAGACAATATGGCTTGACCTTGAGGTTGAAGTCGATTATAATAGACTGGTTCTAAAGTAATCGATCAAATCAACTTAACTAATTGATTTAATTAAATATATAGGTGAAAACGCTGTCCACTGTTTCCCGAGTGGCGCCAGCGTCGTCAAACTCTCTTTTTCGAGAACCCGGTGTTGCAGACGGCGCGGCCATACATAGACTGGTTCGCGCGTGCCCGCCGCTGGACCTGAATTCCCCGTACGCCTACCTGCTGCTCTGTGCGCACCATGCCGAAAGCTGCGTGGTCGTGGAGCAGGATGCCGGACTGGCCGGCTTCATTTCCGCCTACCGCCTGCCGGCCCGGCCCGACACCGTTTTCATCTGGCAGGTCGCTGTCGCGCCGCAGGCGCGTGGCCAGGGCCTGGCGCTGCGCATGCTCGAACACCTGCTGGCGCGCCCGGCGCTCGCCGGCTGCCGCTGGCTGGAAACCACGGTAACCCCTTCGAATGCCGCCTCGCGGCGGGTATTTGAAACACTGGCAACACGTCTGAACGCGCGGTGCGCCGAGCGCACCTTTTTTTCCAAGGAGGACTTCCAGGATCCGCATCACGAGCCCGAGATGCTGATTCGCATCGGCCCATGGACGACATGAGCCGGACTGGACCAACCGGGCAGAGGAGAGCCATAACATGAACCTTAAAATATTCGACCGCATGGAATCGGAGGTGCGCGGGTACATCCGTTCCTTCCCCACGATATTCGACAAGGCGCGGGGATCGAAGCTGATCGACGAGGCGAACAACAGCTATATCGATTTCTTCGCCGGTGCCGGCACCCTCAACTACGGGCACAACAACCCGGTGATCAAGCAGGAACTGCTGAATTACATCGAGTCGGATGGGGTGATCCACGGCCTCGACATGGCCACCGTCGCGAAAAAGGAGATGCTGGAAGCCTTTGATCGCATCATCCTCAAGCCGCGTGGCATGAATTACAAGCTGCAGTTTCCGGGCCCCACCGGCACCAATGCCGTGGAGGCCTCGCTGAAGCTGGCGCGCCTGGTCAAGGGGCGCAGCAACATCGTGTCCTTCACCCACGGATTTCACGGCGTCAGCGGTGCCTCGCTGGCGGCTACAGCCAATGCCAAGTACCGCGATGCGGCGGGCGCTCCGCTCGACAACACCACGTTCATGCCCTATGACGGTTACCTTGGCAAGGGCGTCGACACCATCGACTATCTGGAGCGCATGGTCGCCGACCGCAGCAGCGGCATGGACCATCCCGCGGCGGTGATTGTCGAGACCGTGCAGGGCGAGGGCGGCGTCAATGTCGCCAGCTTCGCCTGGCTGCGTGCGCTGGAGCAGGTCTGCCGCCGCCACGACATGCTGCTGATCGTCGACGACATCCAGATGGGCTGCGGCCGCACAGGGCACTTCTTCAGCTTCGAGGAAGCCGGCATTTCACCGGACATCGTCACGCTGTCGAAATCGATCAGTGCCTACGGCATGCCGATGGCGCTGGTGCTGCTGAAACCCGAAATCGATGTCTGGAAGCCGGGTGCGCACAACGGCACTTTCCGCGGCAACAATCTCGCCTTCGTCACTGCGCGCGCGGCGCTGATGCATTACTGGAGTGATGATACCTTCCAGGACGCGGTGCGCCGCAAGGGCGTCATCATGCGCAACTGGCTGGAGCACATCGCCGCGGATTACCCTTCCGGTGAATTCGAGGTGCGCGGCCGCGGCATGATCCAGGGTCTGGCGTCGACCGATCCCAAGCTCGCGGACCGCATCGCCAAACGCTGCTTCGAGAACGGGCTGGTGATCGAGACTTCCGGTGCTGACGACGTGCTGAAGCTGATGCCGGCGTTGACCATCGACGAGAAACTGCTGTGCCAGGGCCTCGACATCGTGGAGGACAGCGTGGCCAGCGTGCTCGAAGTGCCGCGGGTGCAGGGGCAGGACCGCAAGATCAAGTACATCAACTTCCGGGCCGCACGATGATCGTCCGCAACATTGACGAGATCCGCGGCACGGCGCAGGAGGTGGCCGCGCCCAACTGGGTGAGCCGCCGCCTGCTGCTGGCGAAGGACGGCATGGGGTTTTCCTTCCACGAGACCACGATCTTCGCCGGCACCGAGACCCACATCCATTACCGCAATCATCTCGAGGCTGTGTTCTGCGTGGCCGGCGAAGGCGAGATCGAAACCGTCGCCGACGGCCGCCGCTATGAGATCCGGCCCGGCGTGATGTATGCCCTCGATCGCCACGACGAGCATTACCTGCGCGCGCGCAGTGAGCTGAAGCTCGTCTGCGTATTCAACCCGCCGCTGACCGGCCGCGAGGTGCATGACGAGGAGGGCGTTTATCCGCTGCTCGCGGAAACTGCCTGACCACGGACTAAGGAGGCAAGCTGAACATGGTACTGGTATCCGACATCTATCAATCGCGCACCGACAACGAGGCGGCGATCATCCTGCGCCAGGACCCGGTGGTCTACCCCGGGCCTTACGCAAAGGGTGAATTCGCGCTGTCCGAGCACCAGTTGCGCAGTTACCGCAAGAACGGTTTCATCCAGCTGCGCGGACTGCTGCCGGAGAGCGAGACCGCCGAGCTGCTGCGCGAGGCACGGCAGCTCGCCGCAACGAGCGGCCGGCGCGGGCTGCCCGAGGCCGTGCAGGAGCCCGGCAGCGAGGAAGTGCGCTCGGTGTTCCGGGTGCACGGATTGAGCAAGGTGTTCGAGCGGCTGATGCGCGACGGGCGCCTGCTTGACGTCGCACGCCAGATCCTCGGCAGCGAGGTCTACATCCACCAGTCGCGGGTCAACCTCAAGCCCGGTTTTGCCGGCAAGGAGTTCTACTGGCATTCGGATTTCGAGACCTGGCACATCGAGGACGGGATGCCGCGCATGAGGGCGGTGAGTTGTGTCGTCCTGCTGACCGAGAACAACGAATTCAACGGACCCCTGATGCTGGTGCCGGGTTCGCACATGCATTACATCTCCTGCATCGGCCAGACCCCCGAGGATCATTACAAGCAGTCATTGCGCAAGCAGGAATACGGCGTGCCGGATCCTACGAGCCTCGGCTTTCTGGTGCAGCGGGGCGGTTTGCAGTCAGCGAAGGGACCGGCAGGTTCGGTGCTGTTCTTCGACTGCAACACGATGCACGGCTCGAACAGCAACATCTCGCCGTTCCCGCGCGCCAACCTGTTTTTCGTCTACAACAGCGTCGACAACCGGCTCGGCAACCCGCGCGGCGGCCTGCAGCCGCGGCCGGATTTCATCGCGGAGCGCAACGGCAAGGTGCTGCAGCGCCTGTAAGGCGTGGTAGTCGGGTTCTCCCACGGCGTGCCGGCGGCGCGCCGTGCATAATCCCACCTTTGGCCGCTTGGCCGGCATCTGCATCAGGAGAACCCCTTGAACACCCGCATCGCCACCGTTCTGCTCGGCATGCTGCCCGCGCTGGCGGCAGCCCAGGGCAAGAATCCGGAACTGCTGTTCCAGGAAGTGTCACGCAGCATCGTTACCATTCATGCGCTGGACAACTCCGGCAATGTCACCGGCCTGGGCAGCGGGGTGGTGACGGCGCCGGGCGCCGTGGTGACCAATTGCCACGTGTTGGAGGGCGGTACGCAGTTTACGGTCATCAGCGGCAAGACCCAGCACCAGGGCGAGCTGCGCGCGGCCGACCAGGACCGTGATCTCTGCGAATTGAAGGTGGCGGCGCTGCAGGCGCCGCGGGTGCCGCTGTTCACAGGGCGGCTGCGGGTCGGCCAGCGGGTTTACGCGGTGGGCGCGCCGGAAGGTCTGGAGCTGACGATCAGCGAAGGGCTGGTATCGAGCATTCGCGAGATCGACGGTGCGCATTACATCCAGACCTCTGCGCCGATCTCCTCGGGTTCCAGCGGCGGCGGCCTGTTCGACGTCGAAGGCCGCCTGGTCGGGCTCACGGCCTTCATCATCCCGGAAGGCCAGAACCTGAATTTTGCACTTCCGGCAGCGTGGATTGCCGAACTGGCCGGACGCGGCGGCACGGCGCCGACGTTGGCCAACCGCGATGCCGCCAACGAGAAATGGCAGACCCGCGGCGATGCCTTGCGCGCCAAGAAGGACTGGGTCGGCCTGCTCGCAGTCACCCAGCAATGGGTGAGGGCGGCGCCGGCATCGGTGGCGGCCTGGATCGCGCTGGGCGAGGCCTATCGCCTGGTGAACCGGCCGCGACGCGCGATCACCGCGTACAACCAGGCGCTGAAACTGGATGGCGACAGCTACGAAGCATGGCTGGGTGCTGGCAGCACGTACCTCGCACTCAATCAATATGACCGCGCCGTGGAGGCATCACAGGAGGCTTTGCGCCTGAAGCCCGATGATCTTGCCGGACTGCTGCAACTGGGCCAGTCCTACTTCAATCAGAACCAGCGCGCACGCGTGCGCGAAGTGCACGCCAGAATCGAAAAGGTCAATGCGCAGGCCGCGCGGGAGTTTGCAAAGAGGTATATAAGTAATTGATTTTATTGAATATTATTTTATGCTCTGTCCCCTAAAAAAACATTTCTTGACGCTGGGGCAGGCATTCCGTATAACGGCGACGCGTGTTTGGTTTCTAAGTACTTGAAAGTTAGCGGTTCCCGCGTTCGTAGTTTGTGGTGTACGTACTTTTGGGGCTGTGAGATTTAAATACGATGCTCGGCGCAAGCCGGAAATTACCAACCTCAAAAGGAAATACACATCATGGCAACCGGTACTGTTAAGTGGTTCAACGACGCAAAAGGTTTTGGCTTCATCACCCCGGACGGCGGTGGCGAAGACCTGTTTGCCCATTTCTCGGGCATCAACATGAACGGCTTCAAAACCCTGAAAGAAGGCCAGAAGGTGACGTTTGACATCACCGCCGGCAACAAGGGCAAGCAACAAGCGAGCAACATCCAGGCTGCCTAAGCCGGATCGAGCTGCAGAAAAACCGGGCGCAAGCCCGGTTTTTTTTCGCCCTGCGTTCGCCGCATAATTCCCGTGATCATGGCTGGATCGGCTACTCCGCAAACCTGGGACATCTTCTGCCGCGTCGTCGACAATTTCGGAGATGCCGGGGTGTGCTGGCGCCTGTCGCGCATCCTGCGCCACGAACACGATGTGCCGGTGCGTCTGTGGATCGACGATCCCCGGACCCTGCAAGCGCTGTATCCCGCACTCGATGTTGACTCGCCGCTGCAGTCCTGCGAGGGCATCACGGTCTGCCGCTGGCCGGATGCCGGATTGCCGGCTGAGGATGCCGCGGTGGTGGTCGAGGCTTTCGGCTGCGGGCTGCCGGAGGAATGGGTTGCGCGGATGGCCCGGACCGCAAGGCCGCCGCTGTGGATCATCCTCGAATACCTCAGTGCCGAGGACTGGGTGGACAGCCACCATGGACTGTCGTCACCACATCCGCAGCTGTCACTGCCGCGCTATTTCTTCTTTCCGGGATTTACGCCGGCCACCGGCGGCTTGCCGCGTGAGGCCGATCTTCTGTCTCAGCGCGACAGCTTTGATGCCGCGGCATGCGAAGCTTTCTGGGGAAGGCTGGGATTCGCCATGCCGCAGGCGACGACGGCATCGCTTTTCGCCTACGCGGATGCGCCGGTTGCGGCCCTGCTGTCGGCGATGGCGGCGGATCGTCCGCTGGTGCTCGCGGTGCCCGAGGGCCGGCTGCTGCAGACGGTCCGCAGCTGGCTCGGACCGGCTGCGGGGCAGGGGCCATGGCGGCGCGATGCGCTGGAAGTGCGCGCGCTGCCCTTCCTGCCGCAACTGAATTACGACGAATTGCTTTGGGCCTGCGATCTCAATTTTGTTCGCGGCGAGGATTCCTTTGTCCGCGCGCAGTGGGCGGGAAAGCCCCTGGTCTGGCAGCCTTACCGGCAGGCCGACGGCGCCCACCAGATCAAAATGACGGCCTTTCTCGGGCGTTATTGCGCCGGACTGGAATCCCCCGCCGCGACCGCGCTGCGTGCCTTCTGGAGGGACTGGAATGAAGGGGCTGCCGACCTCGCGCCGGCATGGAGCGCTTTCCGGGACGAGGCGGCGGTGCTCGCCGGGCATGCCCGGCTCTGGGCGTCGAAACTGGCGGATGCCGGCGAGCTGGCCGCTCAACTGGTGGAATTTGCGCGCCGCAAGGTAAAATAGCGCCTTTTTACTCCGTTCAATCGAGGGTGCAGGTTTATGAAAATCGCTCAGGAAATCCGCGCGGGCAACGTGATCATGGTCGGCAAGGACCCGATGGTCGTGCTGAAGGCAGAGTTCAGCAAGTCCGGCCGCAATGCGTCAGTTGTGAAAATGAAGCTCAAGAACCTGCTGTCCAACGGCGGCACGGAAACCGTTTATCGCGCCGACGAAAAATTCGACGTGGTGATGCTCGAGCGCAAGGAAGTCACCTATTCCTACTACGCCGAGCCTTCGTACGTGTTCATGGACGCCGAGTTCAACCAGTATGAAGTCGACAAGGAAAACATGGGCGATGCGCTTAATTACCTTGAAGACGGCATGGAGTGCGAGGTCACGCTTTACGAAGGACGTCCGATCTCGGTCGAAATCCCGCAGACGCTGGTGCGCGAGATCATCTACACCGAACCTGCGGTACGCGGCGACACCTCGGGCAAGGTGCTGAAGCCGGCCAAGCTGGCTACCGGCTATGAAATCCAGGTGCCGCTGTTCTGCGCCACCGGCGACAAGATCGAGATCGATACCCGCACCGGCGAATACCGCAGCCGCACCAAGGGCTGAGAAACGTGCATCTGGGCAAAAAAACGCCGCGGTCTCCGCGGCGTTTTTTATTCCCGCACCAGCCACTCGCAGCGCGTGCCGCCTTCGCCTTCCGGTGACAGTGCCTGCCACAGCCATTCCAGCAAAGGCGGCGCCTCGCGGTCGAGGCCGAAGGGCGGATTGATGATGATCATGCCGCTGCCCGGAATGTGTTCGGTCCAGTTCTCCGGGTGGACCGTCAGTTCCAGTTGCAGTGTTTTCGGCAGACCGGCAGCGCGCAGGCTGCGCGCAAACGCCTCCATCGCGGATGGCGCCATCAGCGGGTACCAGACGGCGATCATCCCGGTGGCAAATCTCGAGTGCGCCTCCTTGGCTGCGCGGACTATGCGTCCGAATTCGTCGGCCTGGTCGAATGCTGCGTCGATGAAGGTCAGGCCGCGCCTTTCCTGCGGCGGCAGGAATGCGCGCAGCGACTGGAAACCGTCCTGGTTATGGATGGCGGTATGGCGCACATCCCTGAACACGGACCTGAGTGTCGCGCAGTCATCCTTGTTCAGTTCGCAAAGCACCAGCCGGTCGGTGGCGCGCATCAGGCGGCGGCTGATGCGCGGTGATCCCGGATAGTGCCGCAGGTGGCCGTCCGGATTTTCGGCGCGTATCGCTTCGAGGTAGGGCAGCAGGGATTCAGGTGCATCAGTGCGCGACCAGACGCGTGCAATGCCGTGCCGCCATTCGCCGGTTTTCAGAGACCATGCATGGTTCAGGTCATAAAGGCCGATGCCGGCATGGGTGTCGAGCACACAGAACGGTTTGTCTTTCTTCGATAGCGCGATCAGCAGTCGCGTCAGCACAGCGTGCTTGAACACGTCCGAAACATTGCCGGCGTGAAACTGGTGGCGGTAGGAGAGCATGGCCCGGATTAGAACACATGCGCCGCAGGCCTGCCGCAGCGCAGTGCCGCAAAAAACGGCTAAACTCGGTCGTAAATACATGGTGCCGCTGCAGATGCAGGAAAGTGGCCGTTATACGGATAACAATGCTTGCGGGGAGATCGTGTGCCGGCAGGGGAGCATGACAGCGAACAGACCGGAGGCTCGGTGAAAGCCGTCGGACGGCAGGGTTTGCTCGGGCGCCTGCTCAGGAAGCCCCTGCCCTTGATCGGGCATCTTGCCGTCGGCACGCAGTTGCAGATTCTCGGGGCGGCACTGCTGCTGCTGTTTCTGATGATGGCGATCGCAACTTTCGTCAACGATATCCGGGCTGCCTCGGGTGCGGCCTATGCCAAGGCGAACGCCGAAATCAGCATGCTGTCCCAGCGGATCGGCAAGTCAGCGCAGCAGGCCCTGAAGGGCGAGGCACGGGGATTCGAGCAGTTGCTCGAGGCGCGCAACCGTATCGTCGAGGTGGTCGATGTCCTGAAGGGCAGTGCAACCACGGTTGAATTCGCACTGCCGGAATGGGCCTTGCAGGTCGTGCCGGAAATGGCGGATGTCGCCCGGGTATGGGAGGACACGGAGTCCAATGTTCTCGCCCTGGGATATCTGCGTGAACCGCTGCAGCGTTTTCATGCGGCGGGCGGCGCCCGCGGCGGCGATCCGACCGCTGCCGGACAGTCGGTATACGCCGACGGCCTGCGCATCGTCGGCAACATCCTGCGCGACACCGATGTGCTGCTGCAGGCGACACAGACCCTGGCCGCGAGGCAGGTGGAGGTTGAAAAAGACCGCTCGCTGCCGAGGGCGATCATGCTGCTGGCGGTGCTCGGCGCTTGCCTGCTGTGCATCATGATCAAGGTTTACCTGGCGGAGAGCTGGGTGCGCGCGGAACTGGCGGAACGGCAGCTGGAGGAGCTTCGCATCCTGGGCGAAGTCGGGCAGACGGTCAGCGCCTCACTGGACATCGACCGGGTGCTGGAAACCATCGTGACCCAGGCGGTCAGGCTGGGTGCCGCAGACTCGGGCACGCTGTACGAATACGACGATGCAACGGGGATCTTCAATCCGCGGGTCAATGTCGGCATGACCGCCGCGATGGTGGATGCCCTGCGCGAGTCGCGTCTGAAGGTGGGCCAGGGCGCGGTGGGCATGGCGGCCGAGAAACGTGCGGCCTACCAGATTGCCGATGTGGAGCTGGATCCCGGTTACAGGCTGCGCGATGTGCACAAACGCGGGGGCGGGTACCGCGCCGTGCTCGGTGTGCCCCTGCTGCGTGACGGCCGGCTGGTGGGCGGGCTGGTGATCCGGCGCATCCGGCCGGGGGAATTTTCGCCATCCGTGGTCAACATGCTGCAGACCTTCACCGGGCAGTCGGTGCTGGCCATCCAGAATGCGCGACTTTTCGAGGAGATCAGGCAGAAGGGCGCGCAGCTGGAGGCGGCAAACCAGCTGAAGTCGCAGTTTCTTGCCAACATGTCACACGAGCTGCGCACGCCGCTCAACGCAATCATCGGTGTCACGGAGATGCTGCTGGAGGATGCGCGCGACCTCAAGCGGGATGACGAAATCGAGCCGCTGGAACGTGTGCTGCGCGCAGGGCGCCACCTGCTTGAGCTGATCAATGACATCCTCGACTTGTCGAAGATCGAGGCTGGGAAGATGGATCTGCATCCGGATACCTTCCCGGTGGCGCTGCTGGTGGGTGACGTGGTCAAAACCATCGAGATGCTGGCGGGCAAGAACGGCAACAGCATCGTCCTGGAATGTCCGGCAGACACAGGCAGCATGCATGCCGACCAGATCCGCGTGCGCCAGGTACTGCTGAACCTGCTGAGCAATGCCAACAAATTCACCAAGAACGGCACGGTCAGCGTCACGGTGCGGCGCGAGGCCCGTGAGGGCCGGGACTGGATTACGGTTGCCGTGGCGGACACGGGCATTGGCATGACGCTGGAGCAGCTGTCCCGCCTGTTCAATGATTTTGTGCAGGCGGATGCCTCGACAACGCGCAAATACGGCGGTACCGGGCTGGGCCTCGCCATCAGCCGGAGGCTGTGCCAGATGATGGGCGGCGAAATCACGGTGACCAGTGAGCCCGGCAAGGGCTCGACCTTTCTGGTGAGCCTGCCGGCCGAGTCGGGCACCGTGCCGGCGTCGATGCCTGCGCGCCCTGTGGCGGCGCTGCCGCCGGGCGACATGCCGCGAGGATCGGTGGTCCTGGTGATCGACGATGACCAGTCGGTGCTGGACCTGACGGAACGTTTCCTGACACGCAAGGGTTTCAAGGTGGTCACCGCCGGCGACGGCCACGAGGGGCTGCGTCTGGCGCGCGAACTGCATCCGGCGGCGATCACGCTGGACGTGCTGATGCCGCAGCTCGACGGCTGGACAGTGCTTGCCGCGATCAAGGGCGATCCGGAGTTGGCCGACATCCCGGTGATCCTGATGACCATCATCGACGACCGGACCCGCGGTTACGCGTTGGGTGCGACCGAATACCTGATAAAGCCGGTCAACCGCGAGAAACTGACCGCCGCGCTGCGGTCCGCCTGCGGTACCGGAGGGCGCCGGGTGCTGGTGATCGATGACGATGAGGTCATGCGCAATGGCGTCTGCCAGTCGCTGAGGCGCGACGGCTGGGAGGTGAACGAGGCGGCCAATGGGCGCCTCGGGATCGAAAGCCTGGCGCACTCACGCCCTGATGTGATCATGCTCGACCTGATGATGCCGGAGATGGACGGCTTCGAATTCCTGGTAGCGATGCGTGGCAAGCCGGAATGGCGGGATATTCCGGTGCTGGTGGTCACCGCCAAGGATCTGACGGCTGATGAACGTGCCAGCCTGAACGGCCATGTCGAGCGGGTGATGGGCAAGGGATCTGCCGAGCTTGCTGAATTACTGGGCGAGATCGGACAGGTGCTGGAGGTTTCGATCACACGCAGACGCGAGGGTGCGAGCGGGGGTGAGGTGGGAGACAAGGGGGGCGCATGAAAATCCTTTATGTCGAAGACAATGACGACAACATATACATGCTCGAGCGGCGACTGAAACGGGCGGGCTTCAGCGTGGTCATTGCCCGCGACGGCGCGGACGGTGTCGCCAAGGCCGGCAGCGAACGGCCGGATCTGATCCTGATGGACCTGAGCCTGCCCGTGCTCGACGGCTGGGAGGCGACGCGCCAGATCAAGCAGGACGGCAGCACGGGCCGGATTCCGCTGATCGTGCTGACCGCCAATGCCATGGCCGGCGAGAAGGAGAAGGCGTTCGAGGCAGGATGCGACGATTTCGACACCAAGCCTGTCGAGTTCGAGCGCCTGCTCGGAAAAATCAATGCCCTGATATCGCAGGAGTCCCGGTCATGACAATGCAGGACGCATCGTTGCTGGTCGTTGATGACAACGACGACAACCGCTACACGCTGACGCGCAGGCTGAAGCGAGAAGGTTACGGCAACATTTCCACTGCGAACGACGGCCTGCAGGCGCTGGAGCAGCTGCAGCGGAAAAAATTCGACCTGGTCATGCTGGATGTGATGATGCCGGAGATGAACGGTTACGAGGTACTGGAGCGGATGAAATCGGATCCGCAACTCCGGGACATTCCGGTGATCATGATCACCGCCGTCGAAGACCAGGAAAGCGTCATCCGCTGCATCAAGCTGGGGGCCGAGGACCATCTGCCAAAACCTTTCGATCCGACGCTGCTGGCGGCGAGGGTCAGCGCGAGCCTGGAGAAAAAGCGCCTGCGCGACGAGCTGCACGAACTGAACCGCACGCTGGAGGAGCGGGTGAAGCAGCAGTTGTCGGAGCTCGACCGGCTGGGGATGCTGAAGCGTTTCTTTTCGCCGCAGATCGCCAAGGCCATCCTCGACACCGGCGGCGAGAAGATGCTGCAGGCCCACCGCCGCGAAGTGGTCGTGGTGTTCCTGGACATGCGCGGTTTCACCGCCTTCACCGACAAGGCCGAGCCGGAAGAGGTGATGGAAGTGCTGTCGGAGTACCACAACGCGCTGGGGCCGCTGATCCTGGCCGAGGGCGGCACGCTGGACTGCTTCACCGGCGACGGCATGATGATCTATTTCAACGATCCGATAAAAATGGAATTCCCGCTGCTCAATGCGGTGCGCATGTCGCTGGCGATGCAGCGCGATTTCGTGCCGCTGCGCGAGGCCTGGCAGAAGCGCGGCTTCAGCCTTGATCTCGGCATCGGCATCGCGCAGGGTTACGCAACACTGGGCGCCATCGGATTCGAGGGGCGCTGGGATTACACCTGTATCGGATCGGTGACCAATCATGCCGCACGCCTCTGCGGCGAAGCGAAGGGCGGACAGATACTGACCAACGGGAAAACCCATGCCCGTGTCGAGGAACTGGTGAAGGCCGAACCGCTGGGCAACATGAATTTCAAGGGCGTGGCCGAGCCGGTGCCGGTGGTCAATATCACCGCTCTGGTGGATTGAGCCGGGTACTATTCACTTTAAGAGCGCCTAACAAAATGAAATTCCCATCTACCGTCAAGGTGAGCGAATCACGGGGCTGTAGCCCGGATGCGCCCCGTAGGAAGTCACCTTGGGTGGTAACGAAGTGGAATCCGGGTCAGTCGTAGCAATTAGCCACTGTGTCCCCCGGATTTCGGCCTGCGGCCTGTTTCCGGGCTACGGGTATGGCATACCAAGAGTCATTTTGATAGGCGCTCTAATCAACCGCGGATGCCCTGAACCAGCGGTTTGAGTTCAGGCAATCGATGCTTGACCTGCGCCGGCATCACCGGTTAATACGGAGTGTCGGTTGTTGATCGGGAAGATGTTATGCACGGAAATCAACAGGGCAGTCTGATGCATCCGGTCATGGTGATATCCGCCGTGATCGTGCTGCTGCTGTCTGTGGCAGGCGCGCTGATGCCGACAGAGTTCGAGCGTCTGGCAAAAAATCTGCTGTTGTTCAGCACCACAAATTTCGGCTGGTTTTACCTGCTGACGGTGTTCGTGATCGTGGTCTTCCTGTTCGTGCTCGCCGTCGGCCCTTATGGCCGCATCCGCCTTGGACCCGAAGGCAGCCGTCCCGAATTTCCGTTCTTCACCTGGATTGCCATGCTCTATTCCGCCGGGTTCGGCGCGGGGCTGGTGTTCTGGGGTGTTGCGGAGCCGATGAGCCACTTCTTCACGCCGCCCTTCCAGGACATGGATCCGCAATCGGGAGCGGCTGCACGGCTGGCCATGGGCTACTCCTTTTTCCACTGGGGCGTCAGCCAGTGGTCGGTGTTCGCGCTAGCAGGGCTCGGTATCGGGTTCATGCAGTTCCGCAAGGGGCGCGACGGCCTGGTCTCGACTGCGCTTGAGCCAGTGATCGGCCACCGGCCGGTAATGCGGACGGTGGTGGATGTGCTGGCGGTGGTGGCGACAGTGATGGGCATCGCGACCTCGCTGGGGCTGGGCGTGCTGCAGATCAGCGGCGGGCTGCAGTCGGTGACGGGATGGGAAGGTTCCCTGAAGCTGCAGTTGCTGATCATTGCCGTGATGTTTGCGGCCTACATGCTGTCGTCCACCACCGGATTGCATCGCGGCATCCGCTGGCTGAGCAACGTCAATCTCGGGCTCTGCCTGCTGCTGCTGGCTTTCGTGTTTGCGGCTGGTCCCACGGTATTCGTTCTCAATGCCTTCACGCTCGGGCTTGGCGACTATCTCAGCCATTTTATCGAGTACAGCCTGCGGCTGACCCCGTACCGTGGCGGCAACTGGGTGCGTGACTGGACAATTTTCTACTGGGCCTGGGCCATCGCATGGTCGCCTTTTGTCGGTGCATTCGTGGCCAGGGTGTCTCGCGGCCGCACCATCCGCGAATTCATTTTCGGCGTGCTGATCGTGCCGCCGCTGATTGCCTGTGTGTGGATAGCGACCTTCGGCGGCATGGCGCTGCACGAAGACCTGTACAACGCGGCGGGCATAGCCGCGGTGGTCGACAAGGATGTCGCGCTGGCGCTGTTCACCCTTTACCGGCATCTGCCGCTGGGCGAACTGCTGTCCGTGCTGTCGATACTGCTGATTTTTACCTTCCTGGTGACCTCGGCCGACTCGGCGACCTACATCCTTGCCGGCATGGTGTCCGGAGGCAACCCCGACCCGCGGCAGTCGCTGAAGGTGTTCTGGGGGGCGATGATGTCGCTGATCGCAGGGGTGCTGCTGGCGGCAGGAGGACTTGCCTCGCTGCAGACGGCATCACTGGTCGCGGCGCTGCCTTTTGCCGGTCTGCTGATGCTGCTGATGGTGGCCCTGGTCAGGCTCTTGCGGGCCGAGTCGCTGCATGCGCCACATGCCCGGCCACCATTGCGCTGATTTTCACCTGATCTGCCATTCAACTTCCGGAGGACATTGATGGGATTGCAAAGACTGCATGTCGCGGCGCGCTACAGCGAGGCTGCCATTTTCAACGGCGTGGTGTACCTGGCCGGCATGGTGCCGGAGTGCGAGGCAAAGGACATCCGCAGCCAGACTGCCGACGTGCTGGCGCAGGTCGACCAGCGCCTGGCGGAGGCGGGCAGCCACAAAGGGCTCATCTTGCGCGCGCAGATCTATCTCGCCGACATCAAGGACATCGGCGCGATGAATGAAGTATGGGATGCCTGGGTGACACCGGGCACGGCGCCGCCGAGAGCGACGGTGCAGGCCGCGCTGTCGGACCCGTCCTGGAAGATCGAGATCATCGTCACGGCGGCGCAGGCTGCGATGGCTTGAGCAGAAGCCACCCGGAAAACAAAAACGCTGCCCGAAGGCAGCGTCGATTAAATGGGGCGGCGACTACCGAATAGTTGTCACAACGATCTGTTTTTATTTGATAATTTACCCGCAATAAATCGTAGTTGCCCCCATAGTTGCCCCCGCGAAACTAGCCTTAGGGCATGGCAGCCACGAATTGGTAAACGATATGGCGAACCGGCCAGCGGAGGACTTGCTTCTGGACCCTGGGTCGCTCCGGGGTATGCACCTACCGCCTTGGGTCAGCCAGCGGTGTCAGTGGGAGCGGTTCGCCAGCAAATATTAAACCCGAAGAACAAAGGATAGCGAGGGAAATTCTAGCTATTGCTTGGGCGTGATTTCATGCCCTCGGGTTACCCGAGATCAGGGTTTACTTGAACCATAGACGATGCACGTTTCTGACGACCAGGCAACGGAAGCTATGCAATCGGGGGGCAATCGATCGATCGGCACCGAATGGGTTCGAACTAGATGGGCTCAGTCAATTCAATACTTTCATTGCGTGTTGAATTGACTCTTGGACTGACCGGCCACGCTTGCAGCCATTCGGACTGACAAGGACGTAACAGCTCCTGTAGATCATCGGCATTTTGATTTTCAGGATCCAGCCAATAATCGATGGTGGCGGGGTCGAGTATCACGGGCATGCGATCGTGAATACTCTCCATCAGTGCATTCGGGCCTGTAGTGATGACTGCGAAGCTACCTACGCCCGGCTTTTCTGCATTCCCTTCCCATCGCTCCCAGATGCCAGCTACGGCAATATGCTCGCTTTCACGCCCGCTGATGTAGTAGGGCAGTTTGCCGGATGGTGTTTGTTGCCACTCGTAAAACCCCAGCATCGGCACAACGCAGCGTCGCCGCTTGAAAGGTGCCCGAAAGGACGGTTTCTCCGCGACAGTCTCAGCCCGGGCGTTATTCAGCACTGTTTTCAGTGTGCCGTCCTTTGACCAAGCAGGTATCAGCCCCCAGCGCATCAGGGCGACTTCCCTGTCAGCGCCTCGAATGACAGGAAGCATCAATGTTGGCGCCGCGTTGAATCGTCCCGTGAATTTGTCCGCGCTTGGCCGGGGTTTGGCGTCCCAGACCTTCTCGATGTCCGCTTCCGATGGACTCGCGTATCGACCGCACATTACTGTTTTGTACCTGCCGCTGATCTGGCTGCCGATTCAATACGGCAGCTAAACTTTCGATGATTCGATGAATTTCTTCAAAACGTGACGATGGCACTGCGCCTGATCTTCGTCGCAATGACACAGTAGCGTCACGGGGCCTTTTCGTGCCAAGTGTTTGATCATCCGGAGCAGGGATTTCTGCCCGTGATTCTTTATGGTCGCGCAGCGCCGATCAATCGGGCCATCGGCCCATAACTCCCGGCGATATTCTTGTGCGAACTGCGCCCAGGTTCGGGTGAGGCGTCCTTCGAGTAATGCTTCACTGGGGCCGAGGGCGGGCAGCCACAAGTCGTAACGCGATGCTCTCATGCCTCGACCGCGGTAGCGGGTGACGAGGAGTCGCATTCCATCCTTCCGCCGATCGATCGGGCTCCATACGCTTTTGGTTCTGATCATGACCGGGGTGTCCTCGGCTACAACCACACGCCGCCGACGGAAATATCCTTCCAGAAATCGGGATTTTTCTCCAAGCGTTGCCGATACAACGGACTTGAGGAACACACTTCAATGAAGCGTTGCCGGACCTGCTCCTGCTCTTCGAGCCAGGCTTTCAACTTTTCCTGCTGCTCGGGCGTTCTCTCCCGCGCCGGCAAGCCGATTACCAGCGCGCAAAAGTCTGGGTAAGTCAGCACGTCGGATTTCTTGGTCGGCGATTTTCGCGAGATTGAATTCATGCTGAAATTCCCCGTTGTATTGGCTTTCTCGTTCTTCTCACAAGTTAACGATATCGGGATTGTGGTACTGAGCTAAGTTGCTTTCTGCAAGGTCTTGTTCGCAGTAGCAGTGGTTATGGTTACTGGAGAATAATTATTACGCATTTCTGAGTAGTCTGCGTCAAAAAAAACACCCGCATGAAGCGGGTGTCAGGTTTGAGCATCAAACAGCGAGAGCCATCGAAGATAAAAATTGGTTTTCGCTCCGGTTGTTAGTTATCCAGCTTGATTCCCGATTTCTTAATGACGCCCGCCCACTTTTTCATCTCGGCCAGATAAAACGCGCTGAATGCGGACTGGGAATTGCCGCCCGGCGTCGCACCTTGGCTGACCAAAGCCTGGTTGACATCCGGCGATTTCACGGCGGCAACGGCTTCTTTGTAAATCCTGTCCACGATAGGTTTCGGGGTCTTGGCCGGGAGCATCAAGCCGAACCACGAACTCGAATCAAATCCAGGATAGGTTTCTGCCAGTGCGGGGAGCTCAGGCAGGGCAGGTGCCCGCTTGGCGCTGGTGACTGCGATGCTGCGCAGCTTTCCGGATTTGACGTGAGGCAACGCCGAGACGGTGCTGCTAAACAGCAACTGTATGTGTCCGCCGATCAGGTCGGTAAACGCGGGGCCGCTTCCCTTGTAAGGCACATGATTCATGCTGATGTTCGCTGCGGACATCAACAGTTCGGTGGTCAGGTGAATCGAGCTGCCATTGCCCGAGGACCCGTAATTCAGTTTTCCTGGGCTCTTCTTAGCGAGTGCAACCAGTTCGGCCACGGTGGTCGCCTGAACGGAAGGGTGGACGACGAGGGCAAACGGCGTGTCCATAAGCAGCGTGACCGGGATCAGATCCTTGAGCGGGTCGTATGGCAGCTTGGTGAACAGGCTGGGATTGACCGTGTGCGTGGTAGAAATCAACAGCATCGTGTAACCATCAGGCACAGATTTTGCGGCGAGCTCCGTACCGATAATGGTGGTGGCTCCGCTACGATTATCGACGACTACCGTTTGCCCGAGACCTTCGGACATTTTCTTGCCGACCAGTCGTCCAATCGCGTCACCGGGACCGCCGGCGCCAAAGGGGACGATGAAGCGTATCGGCTTGGAGGGGAAAACATCAGCAGCAATGCTGCTGGAGATGCAATAAAGCCCCAGTGCTGTTAGCGCAACAAATCGGCCTGCGAGGGATTTAGGATTGCTGATATTCATTAAATAATTCCTTCAGATGCAAGTTGATCAATGGCCTGGCTGGAGATTCCCAGTACGCTTTCGAGAACCTCTTTTGTATGCTCCCCAAGCATTGGGGCGACTTTTTCATAGGTGGGTGGAGTTGATTTCAGGCGCGCAGGGTTTGCCAGAATCGAGACGCTCTTACCTCTTGGGTGTTTGAGTTCGACGCGCACGCCCCTTTCCTTGATGTGAGGGTCCTCAAAAACCTGCGGAATGTCATATAGCGGGCCGCAGGGCACGCCGACAGTGGTGAGCCTGTCGATCCACTCGGCAATGGATTTCTGCTTGAAAGCGGCTTCAAGCTGCGGGACTAAGGCATCGCGGTTCTGTACGCGAAGCGGATTGGTCAGGAACCGCTCGTCGTCGGAGAGTTCGGGCACGCCGAGCAATGCGCATAGTTTCTTGAATTGGCCGTTGTTTCCAACGGCAACGACCATGGGGCCATCTTTGGCCTGAAACATCTGGTAGGGCACGATGCTCGGGTGGCCCGTACCCATGCGCTTGGGTACAATCCCCCCCACCAGATAATTCATGTTGATGTGGGAGATCGTCGCAATCGTCGTGTCCAGGAGCGACATGTCAATGTACTGGCCTTCTCCAGAGCGTTCCCGATCGGCGAGTGCGACCATGACGGCGTAGCTTGAATAGATGCCGGTAATGACGTCGCAGATGGCCAGTCCGACTTTTGCGGGGCCGCCGCCCTCCAGATGATCCGGCCCGCCGGTAATGCTCATCAGGCCGCTCATGGCCTGGAATATGTAGTCGTAGCCGGGCCTGTTCTTGTAAGGGCCCGTCTGGCCAAATCCGGTGATCGAGCAATAGACGATCTTGGGGTTTACTTTCTTGATCTCTTCATAGTCGAGTCCGTATCGCTTCAGGTCGCCGACTTTGTAGTTTTCGATCAGAACATCGCACTGCGCAGCCAGTGCCTTGATGAGTTCCTGACCTTTGGGCTTCGAGATATCAATGCTGACAGAACGTTTTCCCCGGTTGATCGACATGAAGTAGGCCGAGTCCTGGGTTTCATTGCCATTCTCGTCTTTTAGATAAGGCGGGAATGTTCTCGTTTCGTCACCATGTCCGGGTCTTTCCACTTTAATGACGTCAGCGCCGAAGTCGGCGAGATTCTGGGCCAGGAACGGTCCTGCAAGGACTCTGCTCATGTCCAGCACACGAATGTGCGATAGGGCCTTGCGCATAGATGAATGTCTCGGTAATTGTTGTCTGTGAAATGATCGCGTTGACCGAAGGGCTGGCTAGCGCCCGGTAAACCGCGGTTTGCGCTTTTCCTGAAAGGCGGTAACGGCCTCCTGATGATCTGCGCCCATGTTGGTGATGGCCTCATAAGCCAGAGATGCATCCATCATGGAGTGCGCCAATTGCCGCAGCGGAATGTTCATGCTGGTCTTGGTCCATTTGATGGCTTTGGTGGAACCCTTGGAGAACTTTTCCACGAAATAGTTGACTTTGGCATCCAGCTCACCACGGGGGACCGCGTAGTTGATGAGTCCGATACGTTCTGCTTCCTTCGCAGACAGCATGTCGCCGGTGAGCAGGTACTCCTTTGCCCGTGCCAGTCCAATGAGCTGCGGCCAAATGACGGCGCCACCATCCCCAGCGACATAACCCATCTTGACGTGTGGGTCGCAGAAACGTGCGTCGTCAACGGCGATCATGATGTCGCAGAGCAATGCCAGTGTTGCGCCAAGTCCGATGCAATCACCGTTGATTCGTGCAATGACGGGTTTCTCCAGCTCGATCAGCCCGAAGATCATTTGCTTCATTTCCAGGTTTTTCCGATTGAATAGCTCCGGATCATCGATGCGTTTTTGCATCATCGGGATGTCCCCGCCGGCCGAGAACACCTCTCCGGCTCCGGTGAAGATGACAACATCTGATTCGTGATCCAGCTGCACCTGGTACCAGAGGCGTGCCAACTCCGCATGCAGTTCGTAGTGAATCGGATTCATTGGCGGCCGATTGAGAGTGATCGTCAGGACACGATCTTTTCTCTCGATGCTCATGTGCTTGAAGGCGGAGTAATCCATGATTGACGCTCCCTTTGCGCTTTCTCAGAAGCGACAACCATACGCGGTGTAGGGTGTGTAAAAAATGAATATAATGAAATAGTCAATAACAAATTGTTATAAAAAATTCCGTAATGAATATCAAGCAGCTTCGCTTCATCGTTGAGATTTCTCGACAGAAATTCAGCGTTTCTAGGGCAGCCGCTGTTCTCCATATATCCCAGCCCGGGGTTAGCAAGCAGGTGCTACTCCTCGAGGAGGAGCTGGGGTTTCACATATTTACGCGCGCACGAAGCCGACTTGTCGGGCTTACGCCCGAAGGGGCGAGGGTGGTCGATTTTGCGGAAAAGGCGTTAGAGCAGATATCCAATATCCAGAGGGTCAGTCAGGAGAGGAAGCGACCCAGCGCGCGCGTCATCAGTATTGCGACATCGCATACACAGGCTAGATACGTTTTGTCGGAGATCATGAAAAACTTCTCCGCAAAATTTCCTCGGGTCAATATCCGGTTACGACTAGGTAACCCACAGCAAATTGCCGACCTGGTGCTCTCCGGAGAGACGGATATCGGAATCACGACGGATCCCAGTGACGCCATTAAAGAGCTGGTGTCCTTGCCTTACAAAACATTCGAGAGGGTCGTAATCGTTCCGCGTGGACATGACCTTCTTAGGGAAAAGAAGATCACCATAAGAAAACTGGCGCGATTCCCTTTGATTGCCTATGAGCCCCAGTTTACTGGGTGGCACGCGGTTGCTAATGCATTCAAACGGGAAGGACTGACCCCCAAGGTCTTCGTCAGTGCAATTGATGCTGATGTAATAAAGACCTGTGTTGAGCAAGGCATGGGCATAACGGTACTGTCTGAGATGACATTTAACCCTGAACGTGATGCTGCATTAAGTGCCATACGCACTGGGGACATGTTTGCGCCTGCTACAACAAACTTTCTACTTCATCGAAAACGGTATTTGCCAAACTACGCATATGATTTTATTGAAACCTGTCTTCCTAAATGGACAAAAGCCAATTTACATAAAATGGCCTTTTGAGGTGCTAACTCAGTAAGTAAAAAATGACGAAGTGATTATTTAAATCAAATTTCCATCTGGGCATGGCAGGGCTAGAGTTGCATAGGATGTTATTTGGACGTTATGACTAAACTCCCAAATTTCTGCTCTGAGTGATTTGTTATGCCGAAATCTGGTGGACACATAGCTAACGTTTCCCCTGCTGAATTTAACTGGCACTAGAACATATGCTATTTGACTTAATTTGGACTATGGGATGACTTAAAGCAGTAAATCACTGTTAAATCATGTAGACGCTAGGTCATGTAAAGGGGAGATTTATGTCATCCAAATTCATTCAGGCAGTATTGGCAGCAGTAATGTTTATTGGGTCATTGCATCAGGTGGTGGCCAGCGAGAGCTACCCAAGTAAACCCATACGAATGGTCGTTGGATTTGCAGCGGGTGGTGGCACCGATATGTATGCTCGAATTATTGCCCCCAAACTCTCTGAGCGTTTGGGGCAGCAAGTGATAGTGGATAACAGGCCGGGCGCAGGTGGGACTATTGCAACGGTGCTTGTTTCAAAATCGCAGCCAGACGGGTATACATTGCTGTTTATCTCTCCGTCATTTGCTATCAATGCCTCATTGCAGGTTCCCCAGCCTTACGACCCGCTCGCGGATTTTGAACCCATAACTCCTGTAGCAGCAGGGACTGTTGTGCTTGTGGTTCACCCATCGCTGCCGGTCAAGTCAGTAAGAGACTTAATTGCATTGGCCAAGGCGAAGCCAAACAGCATCAATTTTGCCTCGGGCGGGTTGGGATCATCTGGGCAATTGAACAGCGAGCAATTTAAAGCCTTGGCCGGCATAAATATTGTCCATGTGCCTTACAAAGGTACGGCATCTGCAATTCCCGATCTTATCTCCGGTCAGGTTCATATGACTATTGATACCGTGGCTGCCCTGTTGCCACACGTCAAAAGTGGAAAACTACGGGCGCTTGGTGTGGGGGATAGGGTTCGCTCTGTGCTGTTGCCGAATGTGCCGACCATATCCGAAGCCGGGGTGTCTGAGTATGAGATGTATGGCGGCACAGGAGTCCTTGGCCCGGCCAAAACTCCCCGTCAGGCTGTTGATATTTTGAATCGGGAAATCAATGCGATTCTTAAAATGCCTGAAGTGGCAAGTCGTTTTACTGAGTTGGCGGTGAGGCCAATCGGCTCAAGTCCAGAGGCATTCCGGGAAAAAATCAAAGCCGATATTCTTAAATACGCCAAAATTATTGAAGCGGCGGGTCTTAAAAAATAATTTCTTCTCTAGATGTTATCGAGATTGAGAGATCTTTTCGGATTGTCAGTGTGCAATCGAATGTTAAGGAATAAATAATGACCGAGTACGTGATGTCCGAAAAGGATGCTCTGGAGAAGGCACAGCGCATCCATTCCGAAAACATAGTAATCGACTCAATGTCTCCTCATTTCATTACCGAATGGGTGATGACGCCGCCGATGATTGAGATCGCTAAGGAGTTGCAAGCTAAAGGCAAAAAGCGATCAGAAATTCGGGGTGTCATGGCGAATTATTTGCTCGAACATTGCGCCAGCGATCCTGCTACCCGTCAGGCATATCTTGATTATTGGCGCAGAGGTGGGGTCAGGGTCGGCCACACAACGTTGTTTGGCGGTGGGCAGCCTGGATCGGCTTGGGACACATTGATGGACAACTTTGGGCGCGCCGGTCGAATGCTCGATGCCCTCAAAGGGGATTTAGTGCTGGCCAGAACACCAGACGATATCGAGCAGGCTCATCGAGATGGTCGTTTTGCGGTTATGTACAACATTCAGAACGCTGAACCGCTTGGTGACAAGTTAGATAGGGTGGATACGCTACATGGCCTTGGCCTGCGGAGTATGCAGCTAACTTATAACTTGAGAACACGATTCGGTGAGGGGTGCCTTGAGATCAACGATGGCGGAATAAGCCGTTTTGGGGAGGCATTGATACATCGACTCAATCAACGGCAAATAATGGTTGACGTGTCTCACGGCAGTCCAAAGACTGCGTCCGATGCCGTTGCAGCGTCTAATGCTCCCGTGATTGCTAGCCATACGGCAGCTCGCGCTCTGAGTGGGCATGCTCGAGGTCTTCCTGATGAAGTGCTTAAAAAGATTGCTGATCGTGGGGGCTATATTGGTGTTTTGATGTTGCCGGCGTTTATCCTGCCGCCTGGTGGCGATGGTCGAGCTGAGAAAGCAGGTAAGCCGGCTGGATGGGCTACGCTAGATACCGTAGCAGACCATGTTCTTCATATCCTCAATCTGGTGGGGTCCGATCATGTGGGGATCGGGACAGATTGGGGTAAGCCTTACTACACATCAATTGATTGGGCGCCAGCCATGGTTAACGAATCCACCTCGGGATTCGACTGGATCGGGTGGCGGCCACATGACAATTTCGACCCCAACATGCAAGTTGTCGGAATGGAAAACTGGGATAAATGGCCCAATCTCACAGCTGCATTACTTCGCAGAGGTATACCTGAGAAAACCGTAATTAAGATAGTCGGTGGAAATTTCTTGAGAGTATTTCGAGAAGTTTGTGGCTGAGTGAGTTAATGAATTGAGGGTGTCTGTCATTCTCTGGCAACCACTATCGTCCCAATCTAGCATTTGAAATTCTCCTCGTGCCGCAAGTATTTTGATGAGGCAGAAATTACCAATTTTTAGAATTGAGAATATTTCGATGAAAATTACAGGTGGAAAAGCAGCTGTCGAGGCGCTTCGTGCGGCGGGGGTCGATAAAATATTTGGGTTGATGGGATCTTCTACGCTGGATATGTACGACGCACTTTATGATGCGAAGGACATACAACATATAGGTGTTAGAGATGAACGTGCCGGTGCGCATATGGCCGATGCATACGGTCGCATCAAAGGTCGGCCGGGGGTCATTATCGCAGGCCAATCTGGGCCGGGCTCTACCAACCTGGTAACGGGGCTTGCGCAAGCAAAGCTTGCTTATTCTCCTGTGCTTGCTATTACCGGATTGCCAATGACGCAGCACTCCGGAAAAGATTCCTTTCAGGAAATTGATCAACATACACTTTTCCTTCCCGTCACAAAAAGAGCTTTTACAGTTCCCAGTGCAAAAAGAATTCCGGAGTTCATTTCTGATGCAATGAGAATTGCGAATTCCGGTCGGAAGGGCCCGGTATTGCTTAATATTGCTCGTGATCTTTTTTCAGAACAGTTTGCGTACGAAAAACCAAAGCCAAGCGAAAACTCAATCAATGCTGGCCATGTTGGTGGCGATGTGTTGTTGCGGGTTCTTCAATTGATTGAAAAGGCCGAATCCCCTGCAATTATCGTTGGCGGTGGTGTGAAATGGGCTCGAGGTCATAATGAAGTCCTGAAGTTAGCTGAAAGTCTGCAGCTGCCGATGGCGGCATCTTCCGGGCACGGCGACGTTGTTCCGAACGATCATCCTTTATATTTTGGATATGCCGGACCGGAACCATATGGCAATCCGGTTGCTAGGGAGCTCATTCAAGGAGCAGACGTGATAATTGCTTTGGGCACACGTCTTGGATTTAGTACGACCATGTATGGGCACGATGTCATACCCAAAGGCGTAAAAATCATTCAAGTCGATCTAGATGCGGGAGCCATTGGAAGTTATTACCCGGTTTCCTTGGGAATCGTTGGCGATGCGAGCCAGTTTGCTGCTTGTTTGGTGAATTCACTTGATAGCAAACAGACCATTCCACGCAAATGGATTGATCGAAATGATCGAATTAAATCGATGTGGGAGGCTTTGTGGCGTGAACGTGACTCCGCAACGCTTCAAGCAAGAAAGCCGCTGAGTCCTGAGCAAGCATTTCGGGAGCTGCGCGGTGTTATACCTAGAAATTCTATTATCGCCCTGGATTCTGGCACCCTTTGCCGGCAGGCGGCAGATTTACTTCGATATTACGAACCACCTGCTTTGCTGACGCCCCTTGATTTTGCATTAGTAGGATTTGGGTATGCAGCCGGGATAGGTGCAAAAGTGGCGGCGCCCAATCGTCCGGTGATTTCACTGGCAGGTGATGGCGGCTTCGGAATGACCGCGATGGAGATTTGCACTTCAGTGCAATCTGGCATCAACACTGTTGGCATCGTGTTGGACAATGAATGCTGGGGCGCTGAAAAAGCATATCAAAGAGACTTTTACAATGGTCGATTTATTGCTGACACGATCATCAGCCCAAGATATGACGTCCTGGCGAAATCATGCGGTGCTGAAGGATACTTTGTTACTGAGCCTGGTGAGCTGGCGGATGCTGTGAAAATGGGTCTAAAGGCTGATAAGCCTGTTGTGATCCATGTGAAGATTGATCCTGATGCAATAGTTAGCTCTAGAAAAGACGCGCTTAAGCACCGTCTGAGCGAATCGCATAAGAAAGAATAAAAATGTAATTGGCACTATCAATCGATTATGACAATAGATGGAGGAGAGTATGAAAATCAAAAAACTTTTGAATGTTTGTATTGCCGGTGTTTTGTCATGCGGTGCTGGGTATGTCGCAGCTCAAAATTATCCGAATAAACCTATTCGTATAATTGTTCCAAATTCACCAGGAGGGCAGACGGACTTACTTGGGCGCCTGATAGGGCAAAAGTTATCTGAAAGCTGGAGTCAGCCAGTCATTATCGATAATCGTGGAGGGGCCAATACCATAATTGGCATCACTCTTGCGGCTAAGGCACCGCCAGATGGTTATACCTTGGCAGTTGCCAGCACTTCCATGGCAATCAATCCCGGTCTAGTACGGGACTTGCCATATGACAATATCAAGGATATTTCGCCAGTAACAAATTTGGCTAACATTCCTTTCCTTTTGGTAACTCATCCCTCGGTACCTGCTAAAACCACCAAGGAAGTCATTGCGCTTGCTAAGGCGAGTCCCAATAAACTTACTTTCGGTTCAGGGGGAAATGGAAGCCCCAGTCATTTATCTGGAGAACTTCTAAAATCGATGGCAGGTATCGGTATGGTGCATGTGCCATACAAGGGGCTGGGGCAATCTCTGGTTGGGTTGCTTAGTGGCCAGGTAGATATGGTTTTTGCCGGGCCGCTTATAGTTGCTCCACATGTTAAGTCTGGAAAGCTTCGTGCAATTGCAGTCGGAAGCACTAAGCGATTCCCAGCAATGCCTGACATTCCTACTGTTGCTGAAGCGGGTCTTCCTGGCTACGAGGCTGGAATTTGGTTTGGGATTGTTGCTCCCGGCGGTACTCCATCTTCAATCGTAAGTCAGTTGAACAAGGAAATTGTAAGCATTCTGGCGCAGCCAGATGTATCGAAGCGATTTGATGCAATAAATGCGACAGTGATTGGAGACACTCCAGAACAGTTTGCAGAATTCATCAAATCGGAAACTCTAAAGTGGAGTAAGGTCGCAAGAAGTCTCGCTAAAGATTAACTTTATTTTCGAAAATCAAAAATAACATTCAAATAGAAAGAGAATATTGATGATCTGGAAAGACGAGATTGAGCAAATACACCTGCGTCGTAAGTTGGCAGAGGCATGTGGTGGTGCAGAGGCGGTCAATAAACATCATGCTGCTGGAAAACTAACGGTAAGGGAGAGGATCTCTGGGCTCCTTGATGTCAACTCATTTCGGGAAGTAGGAAAGCTCGCGGGGCGCGCTAGTTACGACAAACAAGGGGATTTAGTCGGATTTGAGCCCGCTCCTTATGTCATGGGGATCGGCCGAATTGATGGTCGTCCCGTTGCCGTTGGCGGCGAGGATTACACTATCCGTGCCGGTACCGGTTTCGGGTCGGATCGGCGCAAGGGTGGACAGGGGGGGTTTATTGAAGATCTTGCGTGGGAATACCGAATTCCTCTGATCAATCTGATCGATGGCACCGGAGGCACGGTTAATACGGCTAAGCGAAAGGGTTACACCGTTGTCCCTGGCTACGGCCAAGATGGCGCTGAGCGGTCTGTCGATTTAATGGAAATCGTCCCCGTAGTGTCTGCTGTCATGGGTACCACGGCGGGTGCTCCTTCGATGCGCGCAATTTTGTCCCACTGGTCCATTATGGTGAAAGGTACCGGTCAGATATTTGCGGCGGGGCCGCCAGTGGTTGAGCGGGCATTTGGAACAAAATTACATAAAAACGATCTTGGGGGCGCAAAGGTAGCCGTGGATACGGCGGGCACTATCGACAATGTCGCCAAAAATGAACAGGATTGCTTTGCTCAGATCCGTCGTTTTCTGTCGTATATGCCTCAAAACGTATGGGAGTTGCCGCCTCAAATATCCTGCAGTGATCCAGCCGATCGTTGTGAGGATGCGCTTGCAAGTATTGTTCCTCGGTCCAATAGGCAAGCGTATAACATGAAGAAGCTTGTCGAGCTTATAGTGGACAAGGAATCTATCTTCGAGATTCAGCCGACGTTTGGACGTTCAGTCATCACGGCATTGGCGCGTATGAACGGCAAAGTTGTAGGCGTTATCGCCAACAATCCAATGGCCGGCGGCATCATGGATCATAAGGCAGTTAGGAAACAAGGGCATTTCGTTGAATTGTGCGACATGTTCAACATCCCATTGGTTTTCTTCGCCGACATTCCCGGTTTCATGATCGGCAAGGAGTCTGAAGAAAATGCAATTCTTCGTGAGGGAGTTCGCGCCCGCTATATCGGGTTGCAGGTAACCGTTCCCGTTTTTACCGTAATTGTTCGAAAGTGCTATGGAATGGCTGGTGGCGGCGTTATTGATAGGCGAGGACTAAACTTTAAAATTGCCTGGCCTTCTGCGGAGTGGGGATCATTGCCTATTGAAGGGGGGGTAAAGGCAGCATACAGAAAGGAGATCGAAAATTCTCCAGATCCAGAGAAGCGGGAGAGAGAGATTGAGCAGGAGTTACGACTTTTGGGCTCGCCGTTTCGAACGGCAGAGGCATTTGCCGTTGAAGACTTGATTGATCCTCGGGAAACCCGTCCATATCTTTGTCAGTTCATCGAGGCTTCGCAGTCGCGTCTCGCGACGCAAGTTGGTCCGAAACGCAAAGGTGGCATTCGCCCATAACAGACTCCGGATTCACTATTCATGATTAATGTTGAATATGGGCAGCCAGACACGCTGGATCATTTTCGTCCACTTTTCTTTCCGAAAACTATAGCGGTTGTTGGTGCCTCAACAAAAAGTGCGGCACTTGCAAACTTATTTATTCAACGGATTCGTAAGTTTGGCTTCACTGGGCCAATTTATCCGATTCACCCGTCCGCCGAGACAATTGAAGGGCTACCCGCTTATCGGAGTTTTTCGGAGGCCCCGAATATTATTGACTATGCGTACGTGGCAATATCCGCAGCACAGGTGCCCCCACTTCTAAAAGCTGCCAACGGTCGTGTTAGATACGCGCAAGTCATTTCAAGTGGATTTGGCGAGAGTGAACATGGTCAGATTCTGGAAAACGAACTGATTGAGGCGGCGCGAGCAGGTGGCCTTCGTGTTCTGGGGCCAAATTGCATGGGAATTTATACCCCCAGAGGGAAGATTACGTATACGGAGATTGCATCACCGGAGATTGGATCGGTCGGTGTTGTGTCGCAAAGCGGTGGTCTTGGCACGGATATTATTAGAAGAGGTCTTGTTCGAGGAGTTAAGTTTTCGGGGCTTGTCTCAATCGGTAACAGTGCAGATGTAAATGTGGTGGAATTGCTGCGCTTTTACCTGGACGATATTCAAACCAAAGTTATTGGTCTTTATATCGAATCCTCGAAGCATGGTCGGCAACTTTTTGAGGTGCTCCGCACGGCCCGAGCGAAAAAGCCTGTGATCATTCTTAAGGGAGGGAGGACGATTGACGGTGCGATCGCTGCGTCTTCTCATACCGGATCAATGGCCGGTGACGATAGAGTTTGGGATGCCTTGGCTAAACAGACAGGGTCAATCCTTGTGGAGACCTTGAATGATTTTCTCGACATCATTCTGGCTTTTAGTTATTTGACCCCCAGGCCACAAAAGCCAACTCAGCACGTTGTAATGTTTGGTAACGGTGGCGGCGCCAGTGTCTTAGGGACCGACGCTTTTTCTCGCATGGGTTTGAGAGTGCCTCGTTTCGGTGAGAAAACGCTGAATTTGCTCGGGTCTATCGACTTGTCTCCTGGTACTAGCATTGCAAATCCGATTGATGCGCCAGTAGGAACGATGCAGCAGGAGGACGGGAAGGTCGCGGAGCAGATTTTGGATGCGGTTTATTCAAGTGCTGATCCGCATGCATTGGTAATGCACTTGAGCATGCCGGCATTTTCGGGACGAACCAAGTCGGAAGTTCTCCAGAATCTGGTGCTTGCTGCGCTCAGGTCAAAATCGCGGTTTCCTGATTGCGGTCATTTCATGCTTGTACTTCGGTCAGACGGTAATCCTGAGATAGATCAACGCAAACGAGAATTCAGGGAACAGGCCGTGAAACTTGGCGTGCCGGTTTACGACGAGCTTGAAAATGCCGCGAAGTGTTTGGCTGCAATCAGCTCTTATGAAAAATTTGTTAATTCACGGATGACTAGCTGATAACTAACGGCGCATGAGGTCATACTGGATTTCCTCAATACTTTGGCCTCACTTTATCGCCGGCAGCTCCTCCCAGTGCGTGGTGTAACGAGGCGTCCGGTTTCCCGCCCGCATCGCCCATGAGCGACCGGTCCCGCTCGCACCGGTCCGGAGCCGGCCGCGGCCGAAGCGGCGGTTCAGGGTATCGATCGTGTCCATCAGCCGCTCCCCACGCGCCCCCGCAGGGGTGTCGGTCAGCAGCCCTTGCTGGCGTCCCGCCTTGGGGCTGAGCGGCCCCAGAATCACCCCGGCCTTCTTGTAGGCGAACCCGGGCCGGTAGATGCCCTGCAGGCCAGCCAGAGCGGCCTTGGCGAGGCGCAGGGTATCGTCCGACGGGTCAGGCAGCGCCACCAGCCGCCCGGCGTTGTTCTGGGGCTCTTCCGGCCGGAATCGGTTGGTCAGCACGAAGACGTAGACTGCCGCAGCCTCCGATGCTTGCTGGCGGAGCTTTTCCGCGGCGCTGGCGGCATAGGTGGCGACCGCCTCCGACAACTCCTCCAGCGTTGTCACCGTCCGCCCAAAGCTGCGGGAGACCATGATTTGCTGCCGCGCCGCCACGGCGTCTTCCAGCGCCAGGCAGGACACGCCCCGCAGCTCGTAACAGGTGCGCTCCATCACCACCCCGAAACGGCTGCGGATGGCCTTGGGCGGCACGTTCCGCAGATCCAGGACCGTCCGGATGCCCATGGCTTCCAGTTTGGGCACTGTGCGCGGTCCGACGCCCCAGACTTCCTCGACGGCCGTCCGCGCCATCCAGTCCCGCTGCGCGGCTACCGGCAGGCCGGGCAGGTCGCATACCCCGTTGAACTCGGGATTTTTCTTGGCCAGATGGTTGGCCAGCTTGGCCAGGGTTTTCGTCGGCCCGAACCCGACGCAGACCGGCAGGCCGGTCCATTCCCGAATTCGAGTCTTGATCTGCCGGCCGAGGAGCAGGGTGCCGCCATACAGTCCCAGGACAGCCTCCACCTGCAGGAAACTCTCGTCGATGCTGTAGACCTCCACGTCCGGGCAGAAATCGCGTAGGACCGACACCACCCGATTGCTCATGTCCGCATACAGGGTGTAGTTCGAGGAGAAGGCCAGAATGCCGTGCTGGCGGGCCAGATCCCGCACCTTGAACCAGGGCACCCCCATCCTGACCCCAAGCGCCTTGGCCTCGTTGCTGCGCGCCACGGCGCAGCCGTCATTGTTCGACAGCACCACCATCGGGACGCCTTCCAGCCTGGGCTGAAAGACGCGCTCACAGGAGACGTAGAAGTTGTTCACGTCCACCAGGGCAAACAGCGGCCCCATGCCTACCTCTGGGCTTTGAGGCGGCGCACAACGCCCACGACCACCCCCCAGACCTGCAATTCCGAGCCCTCCGAGAAGGTCATCGTCGGATAAGCTGGGTTGGCTGCATGCAGTTCCACCGTGCCGCGATGCTTATGCAGGCGCTTGATCGTGAATTCGCCATTGACCAGCGCCACCACGATGTCCTCATGCGCCGGCCGCAGGGACCGGTCCACCACCACCTTGTCGCCGTTCTCGATGCCGGCGCCGGTCATCGAGTCACCGCGAACCGTGAACATGAAGGTCGCCGCCTTGTTGCGCACCAGGTATTCGTTCAGGTCCAGTCCGTCCTCGGCATAGTCGGCGGCCGGTGAAGGAAAGCCTGCGGAGATCCGGTGGCTTAGCAGGCGGATTTCTGTTCGGGTCGGATACTGCGCTGCGGGTTCTGGAGTTTGGGTGGTCGTCGGAGTCAATTTCATAGCCGGCTAATAGCTGTATTTTTATACAGTATAAGTGGCGACCCGCCTACGATCCAAATTCTCCTGAATCCTCGCGAAAACTCGTTAAGTGCATGCGAATTATCAAAATCGGAAACGATTAAGCAATTGTTTTATTGATTAATTTTATTTCGAAAAATCAATTCTTCGTAAAATCTTTACTCATTTTTCTTTATTTTTATGGTGCGCTTGGCGCAGAATGTTTTCGTCGGATGAATAGCCACTATCACACGGAAAAAACCATGGCCAAGACCAAAATCACTGTAAAGATTCAAGCGAAAATGTTTCAAGGCTTTGAAAAGCAGATGGATGCTCTTCATCTCAAGCGAGACGCCTTCCTGGATTCTGTCATTCAACAAGAGATGAAGTTTCTCGAGGAAGAATTGGGAGGGAAGAGGCAGTCCCCCGCGGCTCGTCAATACATCGCCGGTGAACTCAAGCGCCTTGGAACCCGGCAGGTAAATATTCAAGTCGAGCAGTCAACGGCTGACAAACTAAATCGCATCGTGAGCGCAGGGAATTTAGTGCGTGACGCCTTGGTCAATCGGCTGATCATGTTTCTGCGATCAACACCTATGGTTCTCAAGGCGCTGGGATTGCCATCGCATATCACGGGTTCTGAATACGACGACTATGTTGAGCCCATGCCAACAAGCCCCCTTGCCGCCATGGAGGCCGTGCAATCAGACCCGCTGTACTACATTCGGTCCGCAATTCAAGAGAGACATCAGGTTGGCTTATATGAGTTGTTGATGCCGGAAAAGCTGATCGGATTCTCTTGCTATCTGGAAGACAATATGGTTCCGGGGACCAAGGCGTATTTGGAAGCCCAAGAAATCACCGATATGTTTTTTGCCCTGGGTGAAGACTCAAGTAAGGCATCAGACACTAACGACAAAAAAGGAGGAGCGTCGTGAAACTGACAAAGCACGCAATGAGGCAAGCGCAGCGGAGAGGGATCGCGTCAGAAGCGATCGAATTGGTGATGGCATACGGAGACGAGGTCCAAGCTGGTCATGGATGTCGCTTGTTTAGGATCTCCAGCCGCGAGATTCGGTTCGTGGAGTCAGAATTCCCGCCGATGCTCTGGCGCCGGTATAGGGATCGACTGCGCAGCATGGCAACAGTTGTGAGTCATGCAGACCAAAAAGTTGTCACAGTTATGCATAGGAATAAGCCAATATGGAAGCAGCTCCGATAATGGTTGCCAGATAAACCATTTATTTGAGGTCAAGACTATGACACCAGAGGAATTTGATCAGCTGACCAAGGCCGCCGTAAAAGGCGATTTTGAAGCGATGGCATCGCTTATGAAGCTTGGCGAAGCATGCTTGGAGAAGAATAATACTGCTGATGCTGCTCGGGCTTTCCAAGAGGCTGCAATAGCCTACAGAATTGAGGCGTTTCGCAATAAAACACACTATGCAGCTGAATGCCAGAGATCCCAAGGACTTCGAGAGACACTGGAGCAGATTTACTTTCGATGGTTCGTGGTGAATAGAGCTCCAGCACGAAAAAAATGGCCAGAAATTGGAAAAATGTCATATGCGCAACTTTCGAAGATTATCAACTCACCGGAGTTTTTTTCTGATGCTGGGGCGCATCTTCGATTTTTATTCCAAACACTGAGTGCAATGGGGGTGGAGTTTTACTCGCCCGGCGGAAGTGAATTGCGGAGATTATTTCAGCTGCTGCGAGCGGTCGGCGGAAGTAAAGACGCTTGGGCAGAGAAACTTCTTGAAGACGCCAGAGTTAGAATCGCACTTGAAACAATTGTGGATTGCATTGTTTCGATCAATCGACGATCAGGTGAAATCAATAATTGATCCGACAGATAGCCAATTCGATCTGGTGTATCACGGCAACCACAGACACAGTCACATGACACGGGGTGCGGCATGAATCATACTGACAAGCCCGATTCGCAGCCCCCATTGCTGAGTCCAGAGACGGTGACCAAGCTGCAAAATCTGTCGCCTGCAGCGCGCGCGAACGTGCTGGACGTCGCGAGCAAGATTCTCGCGCGGCATCTGAAATTCCGCTCCCGAGATTCTCCATATCCAGGGACGGAGGAGAGGATATCCACCACGGCGGGCCCCGAGAATCAGGGAACATGGACTCCGCCACCGACGTATTTGAAGGAGTAGGCCGATGGACGATATCAGTGTCAGTAGGCTACTCGGTCAAATCGATGATGATCGGGACGAGCCGGATCCTTTGGATGAGATCAGGCCGTTCATCCGGTTTGACTGGAACAGTGCGCCCGCCGCACCTTGGCTGGTCAAGCAGCATCCGGCGACTGCTGAGCCCTGGAGCATCACACTGCAATCCGGCCGGAGCATCAGCCTGCGCGAATTCCACCAGTTCAATATCTACGCGGGCATGCTGGCCGGGATTCCATCCGATACCGCCCGGTTTGCTGCCGAGGCGCTGAAGGAAGCGAAACGGGTGATATCCCCGAACCTGCCGACCCTGATGCTGCAGCCCCTGTTTCGAGAGTTTGAATACCAGCGGCATCGTGAGGCGGCTGTGGACCAGCTACGCGCCTTGCCCCCGATCGCATCCGTTGCGGAATTCAGTTCTTCGGCCCTTGAGTCAAACCCCAAAGAGACTTTTTCATCGCTGATGGTGATCTGGTTTCAGGAGGAGTGGGGGCTGCCCGCCGATCCGTACATTCTGGATCAAATTCGGGCCATCGACTGGGAGCGCGAAGCCGCGAGCTGGGACCCGTAACCTTGACCAATCAGCCTTGCTTGCCGAGCCTCCGCAACGGCTCAAACTTGGGAAAAAGGTTCCGAGTTCGTGCCTTCAAACCCGGACATCCCCGGACATTATTACGGCTGGTGCACCGCTAGAAAAGTGCGACATGGTGCGACATTCCGCTGTAGCACCAACACTCAAAAACCTTTACATCTTTCAACAGTCCAAGGGGTTCGTGCGAATCGGGTTTTATCAAGCCTCCCAGTCAGCCCAATGCCTATGCTCGTCTTGGCAGTCACTTTGCCAGATCAATCCCCCGCGGTTTACCAAACCCGTTCTTTGCTGACTTTCGCTTTCCGCGCTTGGTTTTGGGGCCGGTGCTCGCGCCACCGTGAAACTTGCATCGGCCGTTGCTAAAAATGTCGCTGATCTTGCAGGGTAGCCCCTTACGGTTTTTGGCCCCGCAAAGCATGCCGCTCAAATCCTTCGGGTAAGTCGGGCTAGGCTCGGGAAATTCCGTCCAAAATCTGCCGGTTTCCTGCTCGAAAAGCTCACTTCTCGCTTGCCAATCTGCAAAGTCAGCGTAGAACTTTTTCAGCCTTTTCCGCATTTCAGGTGTGCCGAATTTCCGGTTCGCATCATCAGATTGTTTCGGATTTTTTCTCATTCGTTTGCCCTATATTTTTGGAACTGAGGCACGAACCCCGTAACGCGCACGTACGCGCGCGCGTACTGGTCAGAAAACTCCCGATCCAAATAAAACCCGGGAGTATCCGTGCCATAAGAAATGCTCATCGAGTTTTCAATTGAAGCGTCGCGCCAATTGTGAATTCTGCGTCTCACGCGCATTACAAACCCTCATCTTCCTGCAAGGCCACGGACCTTTTGTCGATATGACCGCGATGCATAAATCCTCATCAAAAAACACACCCCTTGGTAAGTTATAAGGATGTCCATGGCGTGCACTTTTGCCCCGGAAGCCTTGGAATTCGATGTAAATCCCTGAATTTCGATATTGAACAATGGCTTAACCCCGTTATTTTGTTCAAATCAAAAGTGCATGCAGTGGACCTTTGGCGGCTGAAAACTCACCGAATATTCGTCGATACGTCTATCCCATGCACTTTCTCGTTCATGTGATGTACTTTTGTTTTGAAATTCGACTTCGGTTGCGGTTTTGTCGGCACAAATTCTCGATAGGCCCAGGATGCCTGTGCAAATCGAATGCCTTTGGCCGGGTTGGGGACGACGGGAATATCAGTAAACGCATAGAGGGAGGGAATCTTGCTCATCGACGCAATGCCTCCTTTACGGGTTTGCTCAATTAATCCGTGCAATTGAAGTAATTTGAGCCCCTTATGGATTGTGGAGTGAGCCCAGCCATAGGGCCGCAGAATCCCATCGGCCGCGCAAATGTCACCGTTATTTCGGCCGTTGTGTTGCCGGCGAAGATCCACGTACAGGGCTCGCGTCCAACTTGGCAAACTGATAAATGCTTGGCTATCTGCAACTTTTCTTGGAATGCCGATAAAGTTTCCATGGCTGGCTCTGCCTTTTGATTTCTCAAGGGTGCGCATTACCGGATGCCCTACCAAGCCATTGGGCCGTGATCATCCACGGCTTTTCTTAATCCGCTGCTCGATCCAGTCTAGAATTTCAGATTCAATCCATCCCACGGCACGAGGGCCAAGAGAGATAGGCGCAGGGAACACCTTTTCCTCAATCCACAAGTAAATTGTGCTTCGGGAAAGCCCGGTAAGCGATTTGACTGCCGGTAACCTCACTATCTTCCTAGTCATGTTGACCCCTATTCCGCATTGATAAACATGACTGAATATTCGCGGATCAGTAAAGACATGCGTGAGGAGGAGAAATGCCGCGAGTATCACGATAAAGACCGGGGAAGATTCCAGTCTCCTTGCTACGAAAATGTTCCGTTTTAACGCTTCGTTAGTTTTCTAACCAAGTCAGGATCAACATCATCCAAATCAAGTACAACACTAGAAGTTGCTGCAACCAAATCATGCAAAGGTTGCCCAAATTTGCTCACAAAATACCGATTTAACCGCCGAATAAGAAAGTGCAGAGCTGCATTTTTAGACTTTGGTTTTGTTACCAAAAGCCGCTCTGAAATCAAGGAATCAATATCGGCACATAAGGCTGTTAAAAACCAATGCATTGGAGGAAGTGCAACGGGTATCTGTGTTTGGGCAACCTCATTTTTGGAATAGTGTTCGATCTGATCAAGAAAGTAGGCTAGATGTCGATCTATCGGTCTATCCGCCAGAATGTGACTGAATAGGGGATTTCCGTCATACCCAATCTCGCTCAATGATTGGCTCAGATCCGAAACGTATTTCTTGATGCGGTTGGCGAGAAGGCGTCGCTGCTTTGTTGTAAGTTTTGGCGAGTGCCTCCAATGGCTCACCCCCATGAAACATTCAAAGACAAATCGATAGTGTTGGTAATCCGGGTTACGGCGCTCAAAGCGTTTTCCGAGAGATCGCCATACCTTTTCCATCCTGCCGTCGCTCAACATACGAAGCAAAATTTGGTCGGATTCTTTGGCATTCATTCCATGGCCGGCTAGGTGCCGACCTTGGGCAGCCAGATTTCCATTCTCTAGGTAGCTTCGGTGAAACTCCGTAAGATATTTTGGCGCCCAATTAGGGAATTTCATGCTGACCTCAAGGTTCGTTTCACAAACAGAGGACTGACAAAAAAGAAATGCTTTGAGGCATTGGGGGCATTTTGGTTAAATTTTCGCAAAATAATAACCGGTAATATCCAAGTAGCATCAAAATGAGTCGCTATCTTCCGTTGTGGATTGGGGTATGGCAGCATCGCAAGTCGCAACACCATTCCTGACCGCTCGAGATCGCAAAACGCCCCCGACGAAAGTCGTGCCGGGCAGTAAAACAACGCAACAAACACAGGGAATCGTATGCATTGGGTAGCCCCCTCCGAAAAAGACGCCGCCTCCACCTCGCTCGAAAAGCGCCTATGGGACGCCGCCGACCAGTTTCGCGCCAATTCCGGCCTTAAGGCCCAGGAATACTCCGGCCCCATCCTTGGTCTGATCTTCCTGCGTTTTGCCGAGGTTCGCTTTGCGATTCAGCGCAGCAAACTCGAAGGTGACAGCGCGTCATCCAGGCGTGGCAGCCGAGTCGATGATCCCGCGGCCTACCACGCCGACGGCATCCTCTACCTGAGTCCGGAGGCGCGTTATGACTACCTGCTGACGCTACCGGAAGCCTCCGATATCGGCGCCAAGGTCAACGCCGCGATGCGCGAGATCGAAAAGCACAACCCAACCCTCGCCGGGGTGCTGCCCAAAACCTACAACCTGTTCACCAGCACCTTGCTCAAGGAACTGCTGAAAAAGTTGTCAGAAATCCCGGCGACCCTCGACTACGACGCTTTCGGCCGGATTTATGAATACTTCCTCGGCGAGTTCGCTATGTCCGAGGGGCAGGGCGGTGGCGAGTTCTACACGCCGAGCAGCATCGTCAAGCTGCTGGCCGAGATCATCGAACCTTTCCACGGCCGTATCCTCGACCCCGCCTGCGGCTCCGGCGGCATGTTCGTGCAGTCGGCGCGCTTTGTTGCCGAGCACCAGAAGAACCCAGCCGCCGAACTCGCCATCTGCGGCGTTGAAAAGACCGACGAAACCGGCCGCCTGTGCCGCCTCAACCTCGCCGTGCATGGACTGGAAGGCGACATCAAGCACGGCGGCAACATCAATAGTTACTACGATGACCCGCACAATGCCACCGCCCAGTTCGACTTCGTCCTTGCCAATCCACCCTTCAACGTCAATGCGGTAGACAAGGAACGACTCAAGGATATGGTTGGCACCGGTCGCCGCTTCCCCTTCGGCCTGCCACGCTCTGACAACGCAAATTACCTTTGGATTCAGCTCTTCTACTCGGCACTCAATGCCAAAGGCCGCGCCGGCTTCGTCATGGCCAACTCGGCCTCCGACGCCCGCTCCAGCGAGCAGGAGCTGCGGAAGAAGCTGATCGAGGCGCGTGCGGTTGATGTGATGGTGGCCGTCGGCCCCAACATGTTCTACACCGTCGCGCTGCCCTGCACGCTGTGGTTCCTAGACCGGGGCAAAGCCAAATCGAAGCGCGCCGACACGGTGCTGTTCATCGACGCCCGCCACATCTACCGTCAGGTGGATCGCGCTCACCGCGACTGGACTCCGGCGCAGATCTGCTTCATCGCCAACTTGGTGCGCCTGTATCGCGGCGAGGCACTCGACCTGACTGTCGGCGCTGACGAAACGGCCTCCAAACTAAAGGAAGTTTTTGGCAAAAAGCCTGCCTATGCCGACGTGCCCGGACTATGCAAGGCAGCAACGCTTAAGGAAATAGAAGCCCAGGACTGGTCTCTCAACCCCGGCCGCTACGTCGGCGTCGCTCCGGGTGAGGACGTGAGCGACGAGGACTTTAAAGAACAACTCGAAATCCTTAACGAGGAACTGGAATCGCTGAACACCAAGGCACGGGAACTAGAGCAGACCATCGCCGCGAATGTGGCGGGGATTTTGGAGTCGTAATGCCAACACCGGTTCGGGGAGTTATTGCTGGCTACATCGGTGGCGGGTGGGGCAAGGAGGCCCCAGATGCCAAGCATGTTGTACCAGCTCGAGTCATCCGTGGCACGGACATTGATGCAGTTCAGCAAGGGCAGGCAGAGAGTGTGCCTTTTAGGTATCACGCCGTGAGCAATGTTCTTTCACGGGTACTCTCACCAGGTGACATCGTATTTGAAGTATCAGGAGGAAGCAAGGATCAACCGGTTGGTAGAAGTCTCTTGCTGAACGCCGAGAAACTCGCTCGTTTTGATAGCCAAGTCATACCAGCTTCATTTTGCAAACGTATCTCGCCGGATCAAACCAAAGTTCACCCGCGTTTTCTGCAAGCGCACCTCCAACTTGCATGGCAGGATCGTCGCATTGTCCAATGGCAGGTCCAGTCAACAGGGATCAGTAACTTCAACTTTGAATCGTTCTTGGACGAGTTCGAGATTGACCTTCCCACGCTCCCCATCCAGCGCCGCATCGCGGGCATCCTGTCGGCCTACGACGAACTCATCGAGAACAGCCAGCGGCGCATCAAGATTCTGGAGGCTATGACCCGCGCGCTCTACCGCGAGTGGTTCGTCCACTTCCGCTTTCCCGGCCACGAAAACCACCACCGTGTCGCTTCCTCCTTAGGTGAAATTCCGCAGGGGTGGGAGGTGAAGCAGCTATCAGCGGTGGCAGATGTAAACCGGGCACAAATCAGTTCGCGCAACGCGCCAAAAGAACTTCACTACATCGACATTTCATCGGTTAGCCCCGGCCGAATTGACAGCATCACAACCTACACCTTCGCGGACGCGCCCAGTCGTGCGCGCCGCATCGTCCAGCACGGGGACGTGCTCTGGTCATGCGTTCGCCCAAATCGCCGCTCGCATGCGCAGGTGATGCACCCCGAACCAGACACTATTGCGTCAACGGGTTTCGCTGTACTTACAGCAACGAATGTTCCGTTCACGTTCCTCTACTTCGCCACGACCACAGACGATTTCGTCGCCTACCTTACGAACAACGCTACCGGCGCTGCGTATCCCGCCGTTACCGCGCCGACATTCGAGAAGGCTGATCTGCTTATTCCTTCTGCGACGTTGCTAAAGAAGTTCGGCGACGTAACTATCCCTATGGCGGCAGAGATTCATACGCTACAACGCCAGATCCAAAACCTCCGCTGCACTCGCGACCACCTACTACCCCGTCTGCTGTCAGGTAATGTCGCCCTAGAATAGGAGTAACGATGACTCTACGCCAACAACTGATAGCCGACCGCGTCGCAAATATTGAATCCTCCATTGGAATTCCACCAGATCAGGCTTTTGAGCGTCTTGTGCACTCTCTTGTAACAGGACAGAGTGTGCATTCCCTTGATCCGGCTGATTGGGTCGACGGAAGCCAAGACAAACAAATTGACCTTATTTCAATCGATGAGGGTGATAGTGAAGCGGATATCTTCATTATCTCCGCCAAGTTTACGAACGGTTTCTCGTCGAATGCGATCATCCTTACGCGAAATGGGCTCGACTGGATGCTGAATCGCCCCAGGGCCGAAGTCGCCAACATTTCCAATGAGCCGTTTCGTGACAGGATTTTCGATATCCGGTCTGTGCTTTCGGGGATTGGGCCATCAAATGTTAGGGTCCATTGTTACTTCGCTACGAATGGCCTAACTTCCGATCTTTCGACGGAATATCAGCAAGAGGCTAAAGGCATCCTTGCCGAGTATGACAATGGAACGTTCGCTGAGTTTTCATTTGAAACTCTTGGTGCAGATGAATTGGTCGCACTAATAAACGGTCTCGAAAGACGGAATCGCTCAATAGATGCTGATGTTCCAATCCGTTACGACGCAAATACGCCCTCGCTGATTCGTTATCAGACACAAGGGCTAAAAGGGGTCATCTGCACTGCAACGGCTCGCGACATCGCAAATCTTGTAAATACTGATCCTGGTGGTGCGTTATTCGACTCAAACATCCGGCGCTTTTTAGGAAAGGGGCGTTCCGTCAATGCTGATATTCTCAAAACAGCTACAGACGCCTCATCCAGTTTTCTGTTCTGGTTTCTGAACAATGGCGTGACCATTGTTTGTGATAGCTGTGACCCAGTTACCGATCCAGACAATCCGAAGGTCAAAATTAGAAACCTCCAAATCGTGAACGGATGTCAAACCGCCACCGCATTAGCACACGCCGCCAGAGACGGAACATTGCGACCTGATACGCGAGTGCTCCTCAAGATTTTTGAAACCACAGATCCGACGCTTGCTTCACAAATTGTCTTGACGACAAATAACCAAAATCGTATCAGCACACGAGACCTAAAAGCTAACGACGCTGTACAACAAGACATGCAACGTCGCTTTGAAAGCTACAACCTTCTTTATGAACACAAGATCAATCAATACGCGAGTGCCACACTGGCTACCGGGCAACGGATTGTTTCTAACGAAGATGTCGGGCAGGCATTCCTTGCGATTGGTCTTAAAAAACCCGGCGACGCTAGACGGCGAAAATATAAAGTCTGGACTGATCATTACGCTGACATTTTCAGCGGGAGCAGCGTCGAACCCCATGTGATTTGCCTGCTGCTATACCAGGCTGGTAATTCCTGGACGAGAACCGCCCGTCGCGTTCCGGGAATTTCAGATTTGCGCCGGAAGCTGATTTCTAACGGCCTACTACACATCGCGCGTATTGCCGCATTTCTCTGGCGTGGCACTGATTCTTTTGCCCAGCCAATTGCCCAACTACAAGCTGAAATTACGGCACTGCAAACAACACCTGCCATCGTGAATCCCCACTTCGATACAGGGTTAACTCATTTGGAGGCGCTGATCAATGCGAATCCGGAATTCTTGAATGACACCGATGGTGCGCTCAAGTCCTCTATCCTAGAGACCGCAATCACCAGGTCGCTTCACGCCAAGTCGTAGCAATCCAATAACCCCAATGTCTCACGCCTACACCGAAGACCAACTCGTCGAACAACCCGCCATCGGGCTGTGTGCCACGATAGGTTGGCAAACGACGTCGGCGCTGGAAGAAATCGTCGGCGAGGGCGGAACCCTGGGCCGCGAGACCAAGGGGGAGGTAGTTCTGGTAGCACGCCTGCGCGCCGCGCTGGGAAAATTCAACCCCACTCTGCCGCCAGAAGTCATCGACAACGCCGTCGATGAACTGACCCGCGACCGCTCGGCGATGAACCTGGAGGCGGCCAACCGCGAGGTCTATCGGCTACTCAAGGAAGGCATCACTGTGTCCGTGCCCGACCGCGAACACGGTGGCCAGAAAACCGAACGCCTGCGCGTAGTGGATTGGGAACACCCTTCAAATAACGACTTCCTGCTGGTCAGCCAGTTCAGCGTTACCGGCGCGCTCTACACCTGCCGGCCCGATCTGGTCGGCTTCGTCAATGGCCTGCCTTGGGTGGTGATCGAACTCAAGAAACCCGGCGTGCTGGCTCGCGCCGCCTTCGACGAGAACCTTACTCACTACAAGCAGCAGATCCCGGCGCTGTTCTGGAGCAACGCGCTGCTCATCGCCAGCAACGGCACCGACAGCCGCGTCGGATCGCTAACCGCCGACTGGGGACGCTGGGTGGAATGGAAGCGCATTGAACGAGAGGACGAACCGCGCCGCGTGTCACTGGAAGTAATGCTACGCGGAACTTGCGAACCCACCCGCCTGCTCGATCTGGTGGAGAACTTCACACTTTTTTCCGAGCACAAGGCCGGGCTTGTCAAAGTTATCGGCCAGAACCACCAATTCCTTGGCGTCAACAACGCCATCGCCTCGATGCTGGATGCCCGCAAGATGGGCCACGGTCGCGGCGGCGTGTTCTGGCAGACCCAGGGCAGCGGCAAGAGTTTTTCGATGGTGTTCTTCGCCCAGAAGGTGCTGAGGAAGCTGTCCGGCAACTGGACCTTTGTAGTAGTCACCGACCGGGTGGAACTGGACCAGCAGATCGCCAAGACCTTCAAAACCGTGGGTGCGGTATCAGAGGCCGAGGGCGACGAATGCCACGCCGCAAGCGGTGCCCATCTACGCGATCTTCTCCGCGGCAACCACCGCTACGTTTTCACGCTGATCCACAAGTTCCAAACACCGGAGATGCTGTGCGACCGCTCCGACGTGATCGTGCTGACCGACGAGGCCCACCGTAGCCAATACGACACGCTGGCGCTCAATATGCGTGCCGCATTGCCCAAAGCGATGTTCCTGGCCTTTACCGGAACGCCCCTGATTGCCGGTGAGGAACGGACCAAGGAAGTTTTCGGCGATTACGTCTCGATCTACGACTTCCAGCAGTCGGTCGATGACGGAGCGACTGTTCCGCTGTTTTACGAGAATCGCACGCCGGAATTGCAGCTCGTCAATCCCGACCTCAACGAGGACATCTACCGCCTGATTGAGGATGCAGACCTCGACGCCGATCAGGAGGCCAAGCTGGAAAAGGTGCTGGGACGGCAATACCACCTGATCACTCGCGACGACCGGCTGGAGACCGTGGCGCAGGACATCGTGAGGCACTTCCTCGGCCGAGGCTTTGTCGGCAAGGCCATGGTGGTGTCGATCGACAAGGCTACTGCGCTGCGCATGTACGACAAAGTAATGCAGCATTGGACAGCGGAATCCGCACGGGTGCAGAAGGAGCTGGGCGAGCTGACCTATCAGCCGCGCGGCGGTGAAATGACGCCTGAGCAAGCCCGGCGTGATGCGCGTGTGGCCGAGCTAAAACAACGGCTGAAAGTGCTGACCGAGACTGACATGGCGGTGATCGTCTCGCCGGGGCAAAACGAAATCCAGCAGATGCAGGCGCTGGGCCTCGACATCGAGCCCCACCGCAAGCGCATGATCGAATCCCAGCCGGGGTTGGACGAGAAGTTCAAAGACACGGACGACCCGCTGCGACTGGTGTTCGTCTGCGCCATGTGGCTGACCGGCTTCGATGCGCCAAGCTGCTCGACCATATATCTCGACAAGCCGATGCGTAACCATACGCTGATGCAGACCATTGCCCGCGCCAACCGCGTCTTCCCCGGCAAGCATAGCGGCGTGATCGTCGATTACGCCAACGTCTTTGCTTACCTGGAGAAGGCATTGGCGATCTACGGGGCCGGTAAAGGCGGCAAAAACCCAGTTAAAGACAAGCAGCAACTGGTTGAAGATCTGCACAAGTCAGTGGTTGATGCCACGGCGTTTTGCGCCGCCCATAGCGTGATGCTGGCCGAGATTGAGGCGACGGCCATAGGCAGCATGGAGCGCCTGTCGCGCATTCAGGACGGCATGAACGCCCTGATTTCTCCTGACCCGCTGCGCCGTGACTTTTTTGCCCATGAACGGCTGGTGAGCACGCTCTACCGCGCCGTGAAGCCCGATCCAGTGGCGCTGGAATTCGCCAGCCGCGTGGCCTGCCTGAGCACCCTGGCCGAGGCCATCCGCGCCAAGCTGAACCCCAATCCGCCGGATATTTCACAGGTGATGGGGCAGATCAATGTCCTCCTCGACGAATCCATCACGGGGCATGAAATTGGTCAGAACGGGCCTGCTGCGCTGGATTTATCGAAGATCAACTTCGAGGCGCTGGCGAAACGCTTCAAGGAATCAAAGCACAAGAACACCGACCTCGAAGTCCTCAAGGCCGCGATCCGCGCCCAATTGGAGAAGATGATCCAGTTGAATCGCACGCGCGCCGACTTCGCTGAGAAGTTTGAGGCCTTGATTGAAAGCTACAACGCCGGCAGCCGCAGCATTGAAGAACTGTTTGATGTACTCGTAAAGCTGAGCAACAGTTTGAACGTAGAGCAAACGCGGCATGTACGGGAAAACATGAGTGAGGAAGAGCTGGTGATTTTTGACATTCTCACCAGACCCGCCCCCGTACTCAGTAATGAAGAGCGCGCCGAGGTCAAAAAGGTCGCACGCGAGTTGCTGGCTCGACTTAAGGGATTACTGGTCCTCAACTGGCGACAGAAGGGGGCCGCCCGATCTCAGTTAAAACTCGCGATCGAAGATGAACTCGACAGCGGCCTGCCTCGCGCCTACACGCCAGAGTTGTATCAGCAGAAGTGCGCGGCACTATTTGAGCATGTTTACGAAAGCTACCCAGAACGAGAAGCCAGCATCTATTGAATGCAAATGAGGGGGGGCGTATGGCTTTGGGCAAAGAGGCAGAAGTAAATTTTCTCCCGTCAGAAAAAGTAGCCTATTGGTATTTTCGGCTCAACGGATACCTGCAAATAGAGAACTTTGTTATTCACCCCGGCGGACGGGGCGGTCAACGTACTGACGGGGATTTACTTGGTGTAAGGTTTCCTAATAGGAGGGAGTTCCTTCTCGACCATAGGAAGCCTATGCAGGATGACTCCGAAAATCTTCGTTTCGAGCAGAAGCTAATAGATGTCGTGATCGTTGAAATTAAAACGAATAAACCTTGCCGATTAAATGGCCCATGGACCAGTCCCGAACTTCAAAATATTCAACGAATCCTCGCAGCAATTGGTTGCCTTCCAATCCCAGAAATCTTCAAAGCATCTGATTCTTTATACAAAGAAGGGGCATACAAATCTGACTGTGCTTCTGTTCGATTAATTGCCGTTGGAAATGCAATCAATCCTGACCCTTCTCAAGTACTTCCCAAAGTCATTCAAATTACATGGCCAATGATTCTCGGATTTATCTGGAAAAGATTTGTGGAATACCGGCGGCAAAAGTCGGACACTCAGCAGTGGGATGAAGTTGGCAATTACCTAAAATCAATGGCAATAAGTTCCGACGGCCCGGATCAATTCTCCCAAAAAGTTATGAGACTAATGGGGGTTTCCCTGAGCGCCGATGCGTCGACATCACCGTCCGCTCCCGAACAATAAAAAGGCTTTCCCTTTGCCAACAGAAGACCTATTTTGCTTACTAAATAGTGATCGCATATGTGATTTGGTTCACGAGGCAACTCGTAGTGTCTGCTACGCGGCGCCCGGGATACTCAATTTAATTGCCGTTGCAATGGCTGGCGTTGCGAAGCGGATCGGGCCAGAGATGATCACTGTATGTGTCGATTTTGATAAAAAGACCATGCGAATGGGGTACGGCGAACTTTCCGCAATCAAAAGTCTCCGAGATGCTGGCATAACCATCCATCATGCAAGTGGATTGCGCAGCGGTCTCTTAATAGTGGATGACGCGGGATTTTCCTTTACTCCAACTCCGTTATATTTGGAATCAGAGCCAACCAACGTTAATACTAGAAATGCTTTACGCCTTTCCTCGGCACAAGTGGCAGAAGCATTGGCCCGCATTTCTCCTGGGGCGAAGGCTATAGCAATCGCGCAAGCAATAAATGAAGAAGATAAGGTAAGAATCGCTGCAATTCCACTAGAGGTTGGCTCCGTTCAAGTTAGCAGTGATAAATTGAACCGTGTTGAGCAGGCATTGCAACTGCTCCCCCCCGTTAAGTTTGACGTTGCGCGACAGGTCAGAGTTTTCGAGCCGTACTTTCAATATGTAGATATGCACCTGGAAGGCGCTTCAATTCAAAGGCACCGTATTGCAATACCACCCAGCATTCAAAACCTTGGTGGCGGAACTGAACTTGAAGGACGCCTTAGAACGACTTTTGATCTAATCGAGCGTGATGGAAGGTTTTCATCCAAGGCCCTTGAAAAAGCATTAAACGATATACGCACCCATTTGACCCCTTCACTGGGTAAAGATCATGGGCGCGTTGTCCTTAAGGCGGTTAAGCCACACCTTGAAAAGCGTATTGCGGAATTTAGACTGGCCTTGGCGGCACATCGAAAATCAGTTGCGGCAGACCTGCAAAAGTATCTCGATGAGTCAAGAAAGCAAATTGTTGAATATTTTCAGGACAAAGTTATGTCGTCCCCACCAGACGCACTTCTTGGCGGTCTGCTTGATGGAAAACCAACCGCAGATGATGCCCGACGTTGGCTCAACTCCGAATTGGACCGTGTGTTTCCAACTGCTGGATCGTTGATACAAGACATGAGGCTCGACGTTCGCTTCAAAGACGTAACTTTCGAGACGCTAAACCAGCCCGATTTTCTAGGGTCTGTAAAGAAAGCCTTCCCTAATATCGACTGGGACAAAGCATACGAGGAGTTCCGGGCAATGGGGCCGGCAAACGAACAATAAAATTACCTGGCGAGCGTTAACTCATGCCTTTCGCTTTAACGGGATTATGTCGGCACCCGCTTTAAGCCCATCCAGATAGTCCGCCCAATTTTGCATCATCTTCCGGCGCTCCGGTAGATGCGCTGTGCGGTTATAGGCTCGTCCGTTCGGATCGCGCACGGCATGGGCCAACTGGTGCTCGATGTAGTCGGGACGGACTCCCAGCACTTCATCCAGGATCGTGCGCGCCATCGCGCGAAATCCGTGGCCGCTCATTTCATCCTTGGCGATGCCCATGCGCCGCAGGCCGGCAAGGATGGCGTTATCGCTCATGGGGCGCTTGATACTGCGTGCGCCGGGGAACAGGTAGCGGCCTTCGCCAGTCAGTTTGTGCAGGTCGCGCAGGATGGCCACGGCTTGCATGGACAGAGGCACGATGTGTTCCGTTTTGGTCTTGCTGACGGTGTAGCGCCATTCAGCGGCATCCAGATCGAAATGCGCCCATTCCGCGTTGCGCAGTTCACCTGGGCGGACAAAGACCAGTGGGGCCAGGCGCAGGGCATGGCGGACGGTTTCGGTGCCTTGGTAGCCATCAATGGCGCGTAGCAATTCCGCTGCTCGATTGGGGTCGGTGATGGCGGCGAAGTGTTCGCCCTTGACCGGGGGCAGGGCGCCCCGAAGGTCGGCGGACAGGTCGCGCTCGGTTCGCCCCGTGGCGATGGCATAGCGCCAGAACTGTCCACAGTTGGCCAGTGCACGGTGCGCAGTTTCCAATGCCCCACGCGCCTCGATACGGCGGATGACGGCCAGCAGTTCCGGAGCGGTGACTTCGGCAATGGGCCGTCCGCCGATCCAGGGGAAGATGTCCCGCTCCAGCCGGCGCAGAATGCGGTTGCCGTGATTCTTGACCCAGGTGGGGGAGTATTTGGCGTACCACTCACGGGCGACAGTTTCCACGCTGTTGGCAGCCCGGTCGGCGCGGGCGGACTTCTGAGCCTTGCGGTTCTCGCTGGGGTCGATGCCTTCGGCCAGCAGCTTGCGGGCGTCGTCCCGGCGTGCCCTGGCCAGCCGCAGGGAGACTTCCGGGTAAACCCCAAGGGACAGCCGCTTCTCCTTACCGTCGAAGCGGTATTTCAGCCGCCACCACTTGCCCCCGGTCGGGGTGAGTTCCAGATACAGCCCGCCGCCGTCGAACAGGCGCAGGGTTTTATCGCCGATTTTGGCCTTCTGAATAGCTATGGCGGTGAGGGGCATTTGGGGGCAACTCCTTTTGAGGTTTTGCAGTTGCCCCCAATGTTGCCCCCACCGTAAACCGGATGTCAATGGACGTTGTTGCCCCCAGCGGGAAGAAAAATCCAATAAAAAACCCGCACTTAGGCGGGTTAGTGGATCGTGCTGGACTGCTTTGGAACGTCAAATGGTGGGGCGGCGGGAATTGAACCCGCGACCCGTAACGCCTTGTCAGTGCTGGACATAGTATACAAATTGACCAGTACGATTTTTTGAAAATACCCCCAACAATGCCCCCAGCGTGATCGGATCATGTTGGACGTGGTCGTTCTCTGGCTGCGGCGGTGCGGCCCCGACCATGCAAACGTCCGCAACGACGCCAACGAGGTTGGGCCTTTGATCCCGCGCGTTCGAGGCGATGGCCCCGTTAGCACGCCTAACAGTCGATGCGAATGACGGGCGAGAGTGCAACGAATTTCTGCGATGCCCGAATCGGCCGTCACCAATGTGATGTCTGCCGCAGGCCCGGCCAATCCACGCCAGCATCCAACTGAGCAGTTGTCAAGTCGATTTGTGGCCTCGATGAAGCCCCGAATCGGCGCGACAACGCGGCTCCGCTATGGAAGCATGACTGCGTATTCCATTACGAGAGAAGAGGCGACAGACATGTCTGATCAGAACCAGCAAAGGCTATCCATTCTTCGGCGCAAACAGGTCGAAGCACGCACCGGGCTTGCTCGAAGCACCATTTACCACCACATCAATGCCGGCACATTCCCGCGACCGATACCCCTCGGTCCCCGCGCGGTCGGATGGCTCGAATCCGACGTGAGCAACTGGATCGCCGAGAGAGTACATCTCGCGCGCACCAATGCGAATCGTTCCACCTGATTACATTCGCCCGTGGGCTGGCACAAGGATAGGGAGCGTTTCCATGGCCTGCCGGCGATCAAGTCGCCAAAAGACAGTCAGATGTTTCTGCCGTTAGGCGAAGTAGGGCGCCCAGCGGATGGCCGTGAGCAATGTAGTGCCGCTGCGCTCCGCCTGACCGGCTACGCCTCCTTATTCGTCATCGAGCACTGGGCACTTGGCATTGATGAGCGGATCGATCCAGTCTGCTTTGTGCCGCGCCCATGCTATCCACTGCCCGAGCTCGCTGTCCGGTCCAATGCGGCCGTACTCGTGCGTCGCCTTCGTTTCGACAGCAGCAACATAGGCGCGAATATCTTCCGCCCTTTTCCAGTCACGTGTCTCCTCTTCTAGGGCAGTTAACCTTTCTATTTCCTTGCGCTTCCGCTCCTCACGTTCGCGTCGCCGGCGTTCCTGCTTCTCCCAAAGCTGATGCTGCCGTTCGAGATGTTCTTCATGCCGCTTTCGGCGAACGGCTTCTGCCTCAAGCTTGACTACGAATTCGTTGAGGCGCTGCTCGATGCGCTGACGCTTGCCATCGGCCACGGTCTTGTGAAAATCGCTGTGATAGGTGCCGATGATTCCGAGCTTCAACATGCCCGTGGGCTCGTATGCGTAGCGGTTCGGAAGATAGGCATAACCGTACTTCTTTATATCCTGGCGTTCCTTCTCGGTGAGCTCACGCTCGGTGCGCGATATGCTCTCTACGAGACGGATTGCGAGGACCTGGCCCTGGAGCGTCAGGCAGGTACGCCGCTTTCCGTCCGTTTCGATGCGCAAATGCATGCCTCGCGCATCCAGCGCCTTGACCAGCGCATCCATGATCCGGAGTGCGCGTGGCAGGCTTGTCTCACTGACCGAAACATCCAAAGCACGGCGCTCTGTTGTCGGCAGATTCCGAAGATCCCGGTGCTTTGGCCGCTGCAAGGCTCGTTCGGTGATGACAACCAGCCGGTGCGGCATATCGAGCGTCTCGGAAACGACGAGTCGGTTCTCGGGCAGCGCCTCGAATTCTCGTCGCGCGACCAGATGCTGCGGATCGGGCTCGACGGGTTCATCGCTGACGTAGCGCTGCCTGACGATCTCTGCTGCGCCGGAATATTCTGGAAGGGGTGGGGCTGGAGAATTCTTTCCCGCCGCGACCTTGGCCCAGTAGCCCAGGGGTGGTAACGGTACTGCGAGTTGCTTGCAGATTTTTCGAAGGGCTACGTCCGATATGCCGTAGCGTTTTGCGACGGTGGTGACTGGCTCTTCCCAGATTTCCCCGTAGAGCTTGGCCCGTTCATATCGAAGAGTTACATGTGGCATGGATTGCGTTTCAAGCGGTCTTCCCAAGCAACCGTTCCAGTTCCTGGGCTTGCTCCTTGAGCTTCTTCGGGTTGGCCTTTGCCAGGCGCCCGAGATTTTCGAGTTTCCATCGGATGCCGGGGAGTTGCTCAAGGTGTTCGATGCCAAGCAAATCCCAATTGGGCTCATTGCGGGCGAGCGATAACAGGAACTCCCGCTCGGCGGCGTCGAGGCCCGCTTTCAGTTCGGCGATCATGCGCTTGCGTGCGGACACGAGGGCCTTCAACTCTACTGGCTCCGTGGTCATGCCCTTGAACGTGCTTTCGTATTCACTGGATATGTCTCGAAGATTTGGGAAAAGCACTTCATGAATCGGCCTGTTGTGTGACGCGAGATAGACCACAAAGCTGCGCCTGATTTCCGGCGTGATTCCTCCGTGGAGAAAAAGCTCCATCACGTCGAACAGGTCCCGCGGGTGTTGCCGATCCAGCGCGGCGACGAGCTTTCCGCCGTAGAGGTCCTCCAGCGACACGACAGGCAGTTCCAGGTCGGCGAGTAGCGTCTCTTTCGCCTTCGGGGTGAGCGATGTCGAGCGAATCGGGTGCACCGTCCCGCGCAGCACGAAATTCACTTCTACCTTCACTTCGAGCTTGTCGCGACGCACGAAGAGTTTTGTCTCGCCCGCATCGACCGCGGTCGCTGCATGGGTTTGGAAGCCACGCTTCTTCAATCGCTCGACGGCGCTGCGGATTGCCTCGTTGATGCTGGCAAGCGCCTTATCCCGGTCGAGTCGGTGATCGATGAACACCAGGTCTAGATCGACGGACAGCCGAGGCATGTCCCGCACAAAAAGATTGATCGCGGTGCCGCCCTTCAGGGCAAACACATTGTCGGCGAACACCAGCGGCGCGATCTGGATCATCAGTCGCGCGGTATCGAGATAAACCTGATTCATGGTTTGAGCACCAGTAACCCATCCTTGGACTTCGATATCCACGGCCGGGCGCTGCCCTTGGGCAGCACGGCCTCATCGAGTTTGCCGACCCACGGCAGGGAGAGTTCGCGTCCGAAGCGCAGGCAGAGCCGGACCGTCTTGACGCTCGTGCAGCGCTTGAGAAGATCCATCAGTATCTCGGCGCGCAGGCTGTAGGTGCCCTCGGCGATTTCCTTCGCTTCCTGCAGCGGTTGACGGATGCCGACCTCGCTTAGGAGCTCAAGAAGCGCTCGTTCAGGCGTTGAGACCAGTGGCGCGCCGTCGCGGTTTTCGAAAGGACCCACGCCGGGCATCTGCTCTGGCGCCTCGGTGAACAGCCGCTTGCGGTGATATTCGCCCGGGAAATGCTGACCGAACCAATCAGGCAGGCGCGCGGTCGCCCAGCCGTATAAATGCAATGCAGCCTGCTGCGAGACGTATTGGCGCACGCCGTACCATTCCAACGCCGTCTTGCCGCCGACATGAAGTCCGGCGATCTGCTGCTGGAGCACGACGAGGCTCGGGTGCAGCAACAGGGCTTCGCCGGGTCGGCAATAGACCCCCCGTCCCAGTCGCTTGAGCCAACCAGAGCGGGCATAGTGGACCGCGAGATCGGCCGATACCCCGAGCGCGGCAAGTTGTGCCGAGGTGATCGGGGAACCCGCAGGCAGACGGGTATAGAGGGTATTTAGTTTACTTTTATAAGTCGTAGCCATACTACGATTATACACTTTAAACTAATAATAAAAATCAGTATGAATTGAGTTAGTAACAATTATCGTAGCCAAATTACGATAACACAATTTTTTCAAATACATGAGCCAAAGTCGCTCCTGGGGGTTACTTGGCGCATTACGGGCCGGGCGTAGGGTCGTAGCCGGTTTGCAGCGCCCGCGCGCTATGGCGGACAAGACAGATTTACGCTTGACGTATATCGTATGCCGTACTATGTTGTCCGGCAATGATCCAGAGTTATCGCGACAAGCGCACGAAGGAATTTGCCGAAGGGAGGCGCGTCAAGGAGTTCGAGGGCTTTCGCCGCCAGGCGGAAAAACGCCTCGACATTCTCGACGCTGCAACCAGTCTTGCAGACCTTCAGGCGCTGCCATCGAATGCGCTGGAGGGCATGAAAGGCGACCGCAAGGGCCAGTACAGCATCCGCATCAATATGCAATGGCAGATCTGTCTCGAATGGCCCGAGGGGCAGAGCGGACCCTCGAACGTCGAAATTGTGGACTACCACTGAAAGGAACTTGACCATGGCCCGCACACCGATCCACCCCGGCGAAATTCTCGCCGACGAACTTGGCGAGCTCGGCGTCAGCCCGACCGAGTTGTCGCGGCAGATCCGGGTGCCCGCGAACCGCATCAGCCAGATCATCAACGGCAAGCGCTCGATCACCGGCGATACCGCGCTTCGTCTCGCACACTGGTTCGGCACGAGCCCGCAGTTCTGGATGAATCTGCAGGCGCTCTACGACGTGCGGATAGCCGAGGAAGATGCGGGCACGGAGATCAAGACGCTCCCGACCAAGCCGGAAAAATCCCCGACCGGCCAACCGCACCTGGCGTAGTGCGGGAATCGACATGCCGGGAACGAATGAGTAATTGCCGAGAAAGAAGCCGATGACGCCATTGACCGATGCCGAACGCTCGGAACTGACCGCACTTCTGGCAACCGGCAACCCGTTGCCGGAGAAATGGCTGCATCGGCTATTTCCAAACGGGCGGAAAGCCGAAAGTGTTGGCAAGGAATACCGGCTGGTCTATGACGGGAAGCTGACGCGCGAGGAAGTATTGGCGCAGACGCCGGCAGCGCCGTGGCAACTGGTGCGCTCGTTCTGCGCGGAACGCCCGCACGAAGATGACTGGCGAAACCTGCTGGTGTGGGGCGACAACCTGCTGGCGCTGCGCGAACTGCTGGCCGACCAGCAGGGGCCGAACCGCTTTGGCACGCGCGGAAAGATCAAGCTTATCTACATCGACCCGCCGTTTGCTACGCGGCAGGACTTCATGAAAGACAAGGAGAAGGCCTACCGCGACAAGGTCCTCGGCTCGCAATTCATTGAGTTTGTCCGCCGCCGCCTGATCCTTCTACGCGAAGTCCTTGCTGACGATGGCAGCATATACGTGCACCTCGACACGAAGAAGGGGCACTATCTAAAGGCAATCCTCGATGAAATTTTTGGTGAGGAGAATTTTCAGAACGAGATCATCTGGCAGCGTACGAACTCCCACAATGAAACAGGTCAGTTTGGGCGCGTTCACGACTCGATATTCTTCTACACGAAGGCAGAAGACCATATCTGGCACCCGAAGCGAGTGTCGTTTTCAGAAGTTCAGCTCAAGCGCTACAGACGAGACGAGAACGGACGACTTTTTACGACTCAAGATCTTTGCGCCGAGCGCCGAAATTCTGATTCCGGAAAGTTCAAATGGCGGGGGACGATGCCCCCTCCCACTCGTGGATGGGGTTACAAGATTGAGCAGCTAGAACAGTGGTGGGCGGAGGGGCGCATAGCCACCAAGAAGGATGGAACGCCGCGAATGGATGGCTTGATCGTGTACTTGGATAAGACTGATGGTCAAGCGCCCCAATCCATCTGGACTGATGTAGGTCGGGTTGCAAATACCTCGGCAGAGAGAGTCGACTATCCAACACAGAAATCCGAGGCGCTACTCGAGAGAATCATTGAGGCTTCCTCGGATGACGGCGACATCGTGCTCGACTGCTTTGCTGGCAGCGGCACCGCACCGGCTGTAGCAGAGAAGCTTGGCAGGCGCTGGATCGCGATGGACTGCGGTAAGTTGGCGATTTACACGACGCAAAAGCGATTGTTTTCTCTCACCACGAGCGTCGGCGCGGCGAAGAAGGATGACCGCGCTGAACCGGAGCGGGTGGATGATTGGGTCGATCACCTCAAGGGCGCACCGGGCGTACTGCTCATCACCGAAAAGGCTCGCAACGGCGAGTGCGAAGTTACGCTGGACCTCCTTCACGATTTGGCTGCGCTTGTCAGCAAACACGGGCTGTTGAAGAAGGGTGCTTTCTTGTCGCTTGTATGTCCGGAGGAAAAGCTGCTGATTCCTGAAGACCGCTTGGAGAAGCCGGAGGACGGCCCTGGCACGAAACGCATCGAAGTGAAGTTGAAAGAAGGGAAGAAAGTGGTGGCCACCGTGGAGTTCCGGCTGTCGGTCATCGCGCCCAAGGACAAGGCGGAAAAGGAGCAACCCCTGCCGGCGAAGGAGTTCGCGCTTTACCGGGCGGGTGTCTATGACATGGCGGTGATCAAGGGGCTGGCCTGGGTGGACTACAGACCCTTTGTTCTAAAGCTCTTCGGCGTCCGTGAGCACCCGCACGCGCGCTATGGGCTCCCGCTGGACGGTTACATCGGCACGCACTCCGCGCTGCTGTGGAATTACCCGGACCATCCGACATTGACGCTGGATTACGGCTACGTGGACGACCTGCACCGCACCTTGCGTGGCAAGCCGGGCGAGCGCTTCTACGTGATCGCACCGGTAGTGGCGATGGCCTTTGCCGAGGACGAGGTCACGCAGGGGGAGACAACGTATGTCTTCCTGAAGGTGCCACTGTCGGTGCTGCTGCGGTTGATCGAAAAGGGTGCGCCGGCCGCGCTCAAACAGCCGTCGAGGGAAGAGGATGTAAACGAGGTCATCGATGCGGTGGGCTTCGATTTCATCTCCCAACCTCAAGTGGTGTGGAAGGCGAAGAAGGAGAGTCGCAAGGACGGCCTGTTCACGCAGACCGATTTCGTGCTGGAGATTTCCGAATTTCGGGCACAGACGTTGGCGACGGACCCGGAGGACTTTCAGAACTTCGAAACATTTTCCATGGCGATGGTCGACATGGACTACGACGGGGACGTGTTCCGGTTGGGCCGGGTGTTCTGGGGCGAAGACGCGCTCAAGGCTGCGGGTGGACTGGAAAAGGCGGAGCGCCTGGAATTGCGTATTCCGGAACAGGAATTCAAGGGAGAGGAAATGATGGTCATCCTTTGCGATCGCTACGGAAACGAGAAGGCGCTCCTTCTGCATAGGACGGACTTCGAGGGTAGGCCGCGCCAGGCAACGAAGAAATCTGCCAAGAAGGTAGTGAAAAGAGGGAGGAACGTGAAATGAGCCTCCAATTCCGCATCGCCGATCAAGTGCTCAAGGTGGACGACACGCGCGAAGCCACCGAAGCGGTAGTCCACAAGTACGACGCGTTCCTGAACCTGGTTTGCGCAGACCGCTATGCCTTCCAGCGCGACGCCGTGCGCGAAACGCTGCGCTTTCTCGTTTCGGACAAGTACCCGGATCTCGAACGGTTGGGGCGCGAGAACTGGAACGCGCGGGACTCCATCCGGCTGCGTCACGAAAGCATCGGCGCCTACCTTGCCAAGATGCCGCTCAGGGATCGCAAGGCCATGTCGCTGGACTTGGCCACGGGCACGGGGAAGAGTTACGTGATGTACGCGCTGGCGGCGATTGCGCTGGCCGAAGGGCTGGTGGACCGGGTGCTGGTGTTGTGCCCGTCGTTGACCATCGAGGAAGGGTTGCTGGAGAAGTTCACCGCATTGGCGGGTAACGGCGAATTGTACGGAATCATGCAGGAGCTGGGCGCTTCGGTGGCCATTCCTGCGATCAAGCGGGGCAATGAGACGATCCGCGCCGGAGACATCTGCGTAGAAAACATCCACGCCGTATATGAAAACACCGGCTCGTCCATTCGCGACAGCTTCAAAGGACAGGGCGCACGGACGCTGGTTCTGAACGACGAGGCCCACCATCTGTTCAGTCAGCCGGACAAGGCAATGAAGGAGTGGATGAAGTTCCTTCAGCATCCAGATTTCGGCTTTCGGCAGATCGTGAACGTCACCGGGACACCGTACGTGGACGACGACTATTTTCCGGACGTGGTTTTCCGCTACGGGTTGAAGCAGGCGATCGCCGACAAGGTGGTGAAAAAGCCGAATTACAAGCTGGAGGACACCTACACCGCGCACGACTGGCAGAAGACCTACGCGATCCACCAGCAGAACCGGAAGACGTATGGCGGACAGTTGAAGCCGATCTCGATCGTGGTGACTCAGGAGATCGCGCGTTGCGTGGAGGTGTGGCGCGAGTTGGTGGACTTCCTGGCGAAGAAGGAAAAGATCTCCCGCGAAGAGGCCGAGAAGAAGGCGATCTGGGTAACGTCGGGCGTGCCGGATAAAAAGACGGAGGCCGGCAAGCGCGTGCTCAACGTTTATGGTCCGCGCGACGACAAGGATTCAGCGGAGAAGCGTCGGAAGGAGAACCTTGGCCTGCTGAAACAGGTGGACGAGTCGGGTAGCCCCGTGGAGTGGATTATTTCGGTGTCTATGCTCACGGAAGGCTGGGACGTGAAAAACGTCTTCCAGATCGTGCCGCACGAATCGCGAGCGTTTTCCTCGAAGCTGCTCATCGCGCAGGTGCTTGGCCGCGGGTTGCGCGTGCCTCCCGGCTTATCGATTGAGTCCCTGGTGACCATCAACAATCACGAAGCATGGTCGGAGGAGGTTGGCAACCTGCTCAAGGAAGTGCTGGAAGTGGAGAACACGCTGAGCTGGGGCTACGACCCGCGCCGGAGCAAATACGTCTTTCCTCTCCACAATCTGCGATACGAGCCGAAGCAAACTACGGTGGAAACGAAACGAGAAAAGGCGAAAGAGCCGGACGTGAAATTTCTACCGCAGGATCGGAAGACGACTGAGTATTCGACATTTTCGGAGACTGGGAAGCTGGCGGTGGAAATTCAGCATCACGGGCTGTTCGACATCGAGGATGCCGCGAAGCTAATGCGGCTGTTTCTGAGGGAGAAGGACGAGAAACTGGCTGCAGCGTGGCCGAAGAAGCGGATGCGGGAATTCATAGTGGCGAAACTCAAGGCAGCCGGGCAGGACGCCACGTTCATCAGCAAGGAGAACCTGCTTCGTCTGCAGCACGGCTTTGGGCCGATGTTCCGTGAACTGGACAAGGAGCATCCCCGGATGAGCCAGACCGCGAAGGAAATCGTGCCTGTGGACCTTGCGGCGATATCGCGGCAGTCATTCTCCGAGAGCGTGCTTAAGCAAGATGGCGCGCTTTACACAGTGGACGGGGATGCCAAGCCATTCGACGGCCATGAAGTCCACCTCTGGGAGCAGTATCAGAAATTCACGAAGATGTACGCCGACTACGGAGAAGATGCCTCGGAGCAGGCGAAGGCAATCGGCGCGCGAATTCATCAAGTGGACTCAAGCGCGTTCAAGCTCCCTTGGAATGTTCACTACGCGAGCCATGAACCCGAACGCGGCTTCTCGGATCTGCTGTTCGCCAACGGCAGTCTGTTCGATGCGTTCGTGAAGATGCCGAATATTGGTGGCTATGCATTCCCGTATTCCTACAAACCCGCGAAAGCAGCGAAGACGCACGTCGCAAACGAGAATTTCAATCCAGACTTTTTCCTGAAGGTTGCCGGGGCGCACGATATTCTCGTCGTCGAGGTGAAGGCAGAAGGCGACGACTCAAATCGCAATCGTGCCAAATGCCGTGACGGACTGAAGCATTTCGAAACGCTCAACGAGCGGCTGAAGGATGCCGACGAGAAATGGCGCTACCACTTCTACATCCTTTCGCCCGAGAACTACACGAGCTTCTTCGAGCAAGTGCGGAAGGGGAGCTACGCGGGTTGGCGGTCGGGGCTGATGCAGGAGTTGTCTGCGTGATATTTACGCGACGCGTGGCCGCCGAGTCTTGAATGCCATCCCGTTTCGCCTGGATAGATGTCGATGAATCCTCGCGGCGCACGATGCTCGATTTCATCGACCAGTTCCGCGACCAGGGGACATTGGACGAGATCGGCATCGGAACAATTCGCGACGCTTTCGCCGACTATTTCTTTCCGGGCACCACTACCGTTCAGACGCGGGCACGCTACTTTCTGTTTGTTCCGTGGCTCTATCGGCGGCTTGAAAGCAAAGCAACGCCGTCCGCGGAATTGCCGAGGAAGCTTCGCGCCGCGGAGCTGGGATTGCTCGAAGCGATGCGCGAGGCTGGTGTCGGTGAAGGCGAGCGTCTGATCGGAAGGCAGTCGGGTGCTGCCCTGAAACGCTGGCCGAGCAGCATCTATTGGGCAGGGCTTGGCAGGTGGGGCATTCGCCGCTTCCCCGGTAGCCAGGAGCGTTATCGCCGGTGGCTGGACACGTTTTACCGCCGTCGGCGGCACGCCGCAGCGGAAATCGAGCGTGAACTTGGCGGCGAGTACGCCGACAACTGGGATCCCGATCCGCACTTCCCGAAGATCCCTGCGGGGTTTCCGGAAGGCATGACAATGAATTTGCGGCGGCAGGACGCCGAGTACCTCGTGCACCGGATTCGCATTTCTTGTCCTGGTTCGTTGCTAGCGTCGCTGCTGGGCAACGGTTCGGCACTGGAGGCCGATGCGATCTGGATGTTGCCGAACCTGGCCGATCTGTCTAGAAGTCATTTCATAAATAGGTTCTGTACTTTCTGGAAGGGCCGTGCTACGTT
>CAYSQJ010000007.1:0-154177 GCA_964433345.1 uncultured Bordetella sp. | reverse complement strand
AAGAAATGAGGTCGCATTTAAGACGGAGATTGACGGGTCAATACATATCAGCACTCCTTGCAGATGAACAAGGTTTTTCTCTGTGAACTCTGTGCCCTCTGTGGCTAAAGTGTTTTAAGGGTTTCATCCATGCAGACCAATCTCGCCGATTTCATCAGGAACACGCCGCAGGGCCACGAAGCGGAGGCGATCCTGCGCAAATGCGTGCACTGCGGTTTCTGTACGGCGACCTGCCCGACCTACCAGCTGCTCGGCGATGAGCTCGACGGGCCGCGCGGCCGCATTTACCTGATGAAGCAGGTGCTCGAAGGCGAGCCCGCGACCGAAAAAACCCGCTTGCACCTCGACCGCTGCCTGACCTGCCGCGCCTGCGAAACCACCTGCCCTTCGGGCGTGCAGTACGGCCGCCTGCTCGACATCGGCCGCGCCGTGGTGGCAAAGCAGGTGCCGCGCGCCGGACTCGACAAGCTGCGCCGCGACGCGCTCGCATCGGTGCTGCCGCGTCCCGCGCTGTTCAATCCGCTGCTGGGCCTCGGCCGCATTGCGCGCAACCTGCTGCCGAAGGTGCTCGATGACGTGGTGCCGGAAACGCCTGCGCGCGCGCGCCCCTGGCCGCTCGGCGGCCACGCGCGGCGCATGCTGCTGCTCGACGGCTGCGTGCAGCCGGCGCTGTCACCGGCGACCAATGCCGCAGCCGCGCGCGTGCTCGATCGTCTCGGCATTTCGCTGGTACGCGCGCCAAATGCCGGCTGCTGCGGCGCGGTGGGTTTCCATCTCGATGCACAGGAACAGGCACTGAATGCGATGCGCCACAACATCGACATCTGGTGGCCGCATGTCGAACAGGGCGCGGAAGCACTGCTGTTCACCGCCAGCGGCTGCGGCGTGATGATCACCGACTATGGACATTTGCTCGCACATGACCCTGCCTACGCAGAGCGCGCGAAGCGCATTGCGGCCCTGGCCTGCGACCTGAGCACCGCGATAGAAAATCAAAAAAGTGAATTAAAACAAATACTTACAAAAACTACCCCGCAGGGAAAATACGCCTTTCATGCCCCCTGCTCGCTGCAGCACGGACTGAAACTGAAGGGCCGTGTCGAAACCCTGCTCGGCGAACTCGGCTTCGACCTCGCGCCGGTCGCGGATGCGCATCTTTGCTGCGGTTCGGCCGGCACCTATTCGATCCTGCAGCCGGAAATTTCCGCGCAGTTGAAACAGAACAAGATCAAGGCGCTCACCGCCTCTGCACCGGCACAGATCCTCACCGCCAACATCGGCTGTCAGACTCATCTGCAATCGGCGACCCGACTGCCGGTGCGGCACTGGATCGAGGCGGTGGACGAGCTGCTGTCAACGTCAGCCTCGGCCTCCTGATTCCGTCATCCTGGCACATGCCGGGATCCAGCACATTCCCTCCAATCCGCAGCTGACTCGATTCCGGCGTACGCCGGAATGACGATCCTGCCCCTTGTACTTTTTGTTGAAGGGGCGTACCTTCCGCTGCAGCCTGTGGAGTCGGCGCGGCGCGGAAGGTATTGAAACACTTGTACTTTCCGTGACACCCGCGTACCCTCCGCAGCCAGTCAACCTGCACAGGAGCACGCCATGGCCGCAGTCGCATCGGTTACCGCATACGATCTCGCCGTCACCGCACCGGCCGCGAAGCGCGCGCGTGGCGCACTGCCACCGCGCCGCATCAACGGTGTGCCGGTCTACGAGCAGGAGTTCTGGACCAGCAAGCAGCGCCAGGCCAATCCGCTGCACGAGATTTCATACCGCGGCTGCTTCAAGCCGCAGCTGCCCGGCTACTTCATCGATCGCCTGAGCAAGCCCGGCGACTTCATCTACGACCCATTCAGCGGCCGCGGCACCACCGCGGTCGAGGCCGCACTGATGGGCCGCAATGTCATTGCCAACGACGTCAATCCGCTGTCGGCAATCCTGACGCAACCGCGGCTGGAGGCGCCGCTGATCGCGACCATCGACGTGCGCCTGCGCGCGATCCGCATGAACGCGAAAATCGCCAACGACATCGACCTTTCGATGTTCTACCACCCGGATACCGAGCGCGAACTGCTGAACCTGCGTGCCTGGCTCGCCGAGCGTCGCGCGAGCGGCAAGGAGGACGCCGCTGACCGCTGGATCCGCATGGTCGCCACCAACCGCCTGACCGGGCATTCACCGGGATTCTTTTCCGCCTACACGCTGCCACCCAACCAGGCGGTATCGCCCGAAAGCCAGATCAGGATCAACGAAAAGACCGGGAAGTCGCCGGAGTACCGCGACGTGCGCGCGCTGATCCTGCGCAAATCGATGCAGCTGCAGAGCGACATCAACGCGGCGGCGCGCTGGCGCCTGCAGCAGGCGGCGGGCCGCGCGCAGTTCCTCGAAGGGCCGGCCGGCGACACGCCCGGCATCCCCGACAACAGCGTGCAGCTGACGGTGACTTCACCGCCCTTCCTCAATGTCGTGCAGTACGCGAAGGATAACTGGCTGCGCTGCTGGTTCAACAGCCTCGACGCCGAAGCCATAGGCGCCGGCATCACCATGGCTTCCAGCGTCAACGAATGGTCGGAAGTGATGCAGGGAGTGCTGCAGGAACTCCATCGCATCACGCGCCCCAAGGGCTGGGTCGCCTTCGAGGTCGGAGAGGTGCAGCGCGGATCGATCAACCTCGACGAGGCGGTACTGCCGCTGGGTGCGGCCGCGGGTTTCCGCTGCGAGGCTATCCTGATCAACACCCAGAAGTTCACCAAGACCTCGAACATCTGGGGCATCGGCAACAACGCGCTGGGCACCAACAGCAACCGCATAGTGATGCTGCAGAAGCCGGCGTAAACCACGTCGCGCCCGGCCGCGTTATCTCAAGGCAAACCATGCCACGGGAGAACTCCTTGTACCGCCTTGCGCTGCGCCACCTGTTCCTGATTGCGACGCTGATGTTGAGCACAGCCGCCGCTGCCCAGCAAGGTCGTGGCTGCATCAACGACCGCTATGGCAATCCGCAATGCCCGCCACCCGGCGGGCGCTGCCTGGCCGACATCAATGGTGAAATCCGCTGCTCGACGCCCGGCGGCGGCATTGCGCTCGACCGTTACCGGATGCCGGTCTGCGGACCAGGCCAGTGCGTCGCCAACCGCACCGGCGACATCGTCTGCTCGGCGACTGTGCGCGGCTCAGCGGCAGTGAACATCAACGGTGAAATCGTCTGCACCGGTGGTTGTGTGGCCGCCGCGGCCGCGGCCTGCGCGGTTCCGGTCAAATAAAAACGGCGGGCCAGCGCCCGCCGTGTTCAGACCGGCAACCGTTCAGTCGACGACGATCTTCGCCGCCTTGACCACTTTCGTGTACTTGGCGATCTCCGACTTGATCAGCGCCGAGAATTGGGCGGGTGTGCCACCAGCCGGCTCCAGCCCCCGTGCCGCCAGCGCCTCGGTCATGCCCGGCCGCGCAAGCGCGGCAAGGATGTGCTGGTTAAGCCGGTTGACGATGGCCGCAGGCGTCTTCGCCGGTGCCAGCACGCCCTGCCAGTTCGACACATCGAAACCCTTGACGCCGGATTCGGCAATGGTCGGCACCTCAGGCGCCGCCTTGGCACGCTTGGCCGTGGTCACGCCCAGCGCGCGCAGTTTGCCGGCCTTGATCTGCGTCAGCGCCGGCGGCATGGTGCTGAACACCAATTGCACGCGGCCGGCAACCAGATCAGCCATCGCCGGCCCGGTACCTTTATACGGCACGTGCACCATGTCGGTCGCCGTCGCGTACTTGAACAGCTCGCCCGCCATGTGCAGCGAGGAACCGGTGCCGGCCGAGGCGTAGTTCAGCTTGCCGGGACTGGCCTTGGCCAGATCAATCAGTTCCTTCACCGACTTCGCCGGAACCGAAGGATGCACCGCGAGGATGAATGACGAAACCGCCACCAGCGAAGCCGGCGCGAAATCACGCACCGGGTTGTACGGCAGGTTGGCCTTCAGCGCGGGGTTCTGCGCGAGGTTGCCGACGCTGCCGAGAAACAGCGTGTAGCCGTCGGGAGTGCCCTGCGCGGCAATGGTCGCGCCCAGCGCGCCGCCGGCGCCGCCGCGGTTGTCGACGACCACCTGCTGCGCGAACACCTCGGTCATGCGCTGGCCCAGCGTGCGCGCCAGGATGTCGTTGCCGCCACCCGGCGGGAACGGCACGATAAGCCTCAGGGGCTTGTCGGGATAATTCGTGGCCACGCCCTGCGCAAAGGCAAGGGGTGCGGAAAGCGCGGCCAGCACGGCGGCGCCGATCAGGGTTTTATGCACTGGATTGTCTCCTCGTGTTCATTGAACGGCGCTCTAATGGGGCACCGGAACCGTTGATTGTAGGTTTGTGGACTATGCCGGGGCAAGCCCGAGAGTCCCAGTCAGCATCAAACCTTCGGATCAGAGCTCAAAAGCCATCAGGTCTTCGCCCCACACCACTCGCGCGGAACAGGCTGCACGAATCTCGCCAAGCAGTTTCTCCGGCCTGCCTCCGCCGTCGATCCACGGACCGTGATGCGTGGTGACCAGCGTGCCGACCTGCGCATCACGCGCGAGCGCTGCGGCGAAGCGCGGTCCCGCAAGTCCGCCCGGGTGCTCGGCCTCGAAGGCGAAAGCATTGAGATAATGCACCAGCAGGTCGGCTCCACGCGCGAGTTCCAGCAGTTGCGGCGGCGCGCCGCCGGGCAGCGCGAGGTTGACATCGCTGGTGTAGACGAAGGACTTGCCGCCCGACTCGATGCGATAGGCAAAGCTGTCGAGGAATGGCTGGTAATGCGGCACCTCGCAGTGCAGTATGCGCCAGCCTTCGAATTCGACGACACCGGGCCCGGCCAGTTCGGTGACGCGGGTATCGGGCCAGGGGCGCGGCGGTGTGCCGCCGCGCTCCCGGTAGGCACCCACGCTCAGCGGATGCTGCGTGCGCGACACCAGGTCGCGGCTGAAGGCGCCCTGCGGACCGAACACGCGGTCGATGAACTCCTGCGTTCCCGGAGGACCGTAGATGCGCAGCGGCGGTGTCGCGTCGCCGCTGGCATCCCAGCGGTGATGGAACAGGCGGATCACATCCGCACAATGGTCGAAATGCAGGTGGCTGAGGAAAACGCAGGTCACATCGGTCGCGCGCTTGCCCGCCTCCATCAGCCGCTGGAAGGCGCCGGGGCCGTGATCGATCAGAATCACGTCGTCGCCCGCCTCGACCAGGTAGCTCGAGGACGCGCGCTTCAGTGAGGGCAGCGGGCTGCCGGTGCCGAGCAGGGTGACTTTCAATTACCGTCCCCTCAGTAGACCATGCCCGCCGCGGCCTCGCGCGGCAGGTCCTTCTCCGCCTCTCCGAGCTGTTCGTAGAACGACTCGATATAGGACCTGAAGGTGGTCTCGTGGCGCTGCATCTCGATCTCGCCGAAATCGACCTGCGGCCTCGGCTGAAGCTCGAAATGGTTGTATTCGTCGCGCCCGCGGATCAGGCTCGCCGGCATGCGCCGCTTGCCGATGTAACGGGTGCGGGTCGGGATGTAGCTCAGCGCAATGCCGACACGGCGCTCGTCGGAACGGTTCGGCCCTGACTGGTGCACGACGCAGGTGTGGTGCAGCGAGAACTGTCCCGGCTTGAGGATCGCGCGGTCGATCTGCGACTGGTCAAACCACTCGACGATGATCTGCCCGGCAGTGTTGACACTGTTCTTGATCAGTCCGCTTTTCTGCAGCAGCTGCCCGCGGATATGGCTGCCCACCGCGAATTCCACCGGCCCTGCCTCGGCTGTGACGTTGCACAGCGCAACCCAGGCGGTCACGTGATCGAAGGGCCGCAGGCCGAAATAGGTCGAGTCCTGGTGCCAGGCGGCAATGCCCTCGCTTTTCGGCTCCTTGATGAAAAAACGGCTGGTGTAGAGCAGGATGTCGGGGCCAAGCAGGTCCTCGACGGCATCGACGATTGCCGGCGTGCGCGCGAGCTCGTCGACCCATTTGCACATGCAGTGCAGGTTGCCGCGGAATTTCTTGTCGATGGCCATCAGCGATCCGCCAAGGTGTTCCTCGGTCCGGCGCAGCTCATCACGGTAACGCGCGACCTCTTCCCCTGACAGGGCATCGAGCGGATAAAGATAACCGTCGGACCGGTAGCTCCTGACCTGTTCCGCAGTCAATGTTTTAGGCATGTCTCCTGCTCCTCCTTGCAGTGAATCCAATCGCCGCGTCGTGGCCGGTGAACATGAATCACAATGCGGTCCCGTCGTCCCGATGCGCGCGCTCTCCATGCTAGTATAGCGGCGAAAAATTTTTCCGCGCAGCACACTCCAAATGGCGCATGCGCCTGCACTGCAGGCATCGCAAAACTCCGGAGAGCCATGATGGCCATCAATTACGAAAAACTGCTCAATTTCGACATTCCACAAGTTGAACAAAAGCTGACAAAACGCGACACCATGCTCTATGCACTGGGCGTCGGCCTCGGCAGTGACCCGGTCGACCTCAACCAGCTGCAGTTCGTCTACGAGGAAAATCTGAAGGCATTGCCGACGATGGCGATCATTCTCGGCTACCCGGGTCCCTGGCATGCCGCCGCCGACACCGGCATCACGCGCAGCCACGTGGTTCACGGCGAGCAGGGCTTCGTCATCCACAAGCCGCTGCCGGTCGAAGGCACCATCATCGGCAAGACGCGCGTGACCGCGGTGCTCGACAAGGGCAAGGACAAGGGCGCGCTGGTGCTCACCGCCTGCGACGTGCGCGACAAGTCCACCGACGAGCTGATCTGCTCGCTGACCTCGACCACCTTCTGCCGCGCGGACGGCGGCTTCGGCGGCCCCTCGGGCCCGGTCAAGGCGCCGCACCCGATACCCGACACCCCGGCGCAGCAGGTCTGCGATCTGCCGACGCTGCCGCAGGCGGCGCTGATTTACCGGCTGTCCGGCGACTACAACCCGCTGCATGCCGATCCCGCCTACGCCGCGAAAGCCGGTTTCAAAATGCCGATCCTGCATGGCCGCGCGACCTTCAGCGTCGTCGGCCACGCGCTGGTGAAGTCGGTCTGCGGCTACGATCCGCTGCGACTGAAAAGCATGGAAGGCCGCTTCTCCTCGCCGGTCTACCCCGGCGAAACCATCCGCACCGAAATCTGGCAGGACGGCAACATCGTCACCTTCCGCGCCACGGTCCCGGCGCGCGGCGTCACTGTGCTCAACAACGGGCGAGCGGAAATCGTTTAAGAACAACTTCAACAACTTAGCCACAGAGGGCACAGAGTTCACAGAGAAAAACCAGCGGCAAGATCCGTCCAGCCGACAGGCATTTGGGGGTTAAGTTGTTGCAGTTCTCTGTGTTCTCTGTGCCCTCTGTGGCAAAAAAGGTTTTACGTCCTTTAAGGAGCATGAAAATGGCAGCCAGAATGATGGAAGGCAAAGTGGTGGTGGTTACGGGCGCGGGCCGCGGCATCGGTGCGGCGATCGCGAAAATGGCGGCTGCCGAAGGTGCAAAGGTCATCGTCAACGACATCGGCGTCGCGCTCGACGGCGCCGGCGGCGACCAGACCCCGGCACAGGAAGTGGTCAATGAAATCAAGAAGGCCGGCGGTGAAGCCGCTGCCAGCTATGACAGCGTTTCCGAGTTCAGCAGCGCCGCGAAAATCATCCAGTGCGCGCTCGACAATTTCGGCCGCGTCGACGGCGTGGTCAACAACGCCGGCATCCTGCGCGACGTTATTTTCCACAAGATGAGCGAGAGCGACTGGGATTCCGTGGTCAACGTGATGCTGAAAGGCGCCTTCAACTGCGCGCGCCACGCCGCCGACCATTTCCGCAAGCAGGAATCCGGCGCATTCGTGCACATGACCTCGACCTCCGGCCTGATCGGCGGCATGGGCCAGGTCAACTACGGCGCAGCCAAGCTGGGCATGGTGGCAATGTCGAAGGCGATCGCGGTGGACATGTCGCGCTTCAACGTGCGCTCGAACTGCATCGCGCCGGTGGCCTGGACGCGCATGACCGCATCGATCCCGGCCAAGGATCCGGCAACCGCCGCACGAATCGAGCAGCGCAAGCAGGTCACCCCCGAGCACAACGCGCCGCTGGCCGTGTTCCTGCTGAGCGATGCCGCCAAGGGCGTCAACGCCCAGGTCTTCGCCACGCGCAAGAACGAAATCTTCCTGATGAGCCAGTCGCGCCCGCTTCGCGGCATCCACCGCGCCGACGGCTGGACCCCGTCACGCTGCGCCGAACACATGTACCCGGCATTGAAGAGCTGGTTCTACCCGCCGACCGAGCGCACCGCGGATGTGTTTCCCTGGGATTCCATCTGAGTCATTGTCCTCCTCATCAGAGGAGGGCACCAATACCTCCCCTCTCCACGCATTAGCGGGGAGAGGGGCCGGGGGTGAGGGGCAACCGGGGGAAACAGAAACTTGAAACAAAATAACCTTAAGGAAGCCCCTCACCCCAACCCTCTCCCCGCTCGCGGGGAGAGGGAGAATTTCATTTTTTTGCTCACTCCAAATTGAACATTCGCTACGAAAAAGACGGTTCCGTCGGCATCCTGACGCTGGACCGCCCCGACCGCCTCAACGCGATGTCGGATGCGATGTGGGATGCCCTGCTCGGCTTCATCAACGACATCGCCGCCGACGATGAGATCCGCGCCGTAGTGCTGAAGGGCGAAGGCCGCGCCTTCTGTTCCGGCGGCGACGTCGGCAACATGGCCAAATCCGACATCGTCTCCGGCCGCGCGCGTTCGCAGCGCCGTCACCGCACCATCATCGCCCTCTACAACCTTGACAAGCCGGTGATCGCCGCGACCCGCGGCCCGGTCTACGGCATCGGCAACGCGCTCGCGCTGGCCTGCGACCTGGTCGTCGCCTCCGACACCACGAAGTTCTCGATGGCCTTCAAGAAGGTCGGCGTCGTGCCCGACGGCGGCGCGGTGTTTTTCCTGGTGCAGCGCCTGGGCATGGCACAGGCCAAGGAACTGGTCTACACCGCGCGGCCTGTCGATGCCCACGAGGCGAAATCACTGGGCCTGGTGTCGCGCGTGGTGCCCGATGCCGAACTCGAAACCGCGGCGCTGGCGCTGGCCCGCGAATGCGCGGAATCGGCCACCTACGCACTGGCGCTGGCGAAGAAGATGTTCCAGTCCATGGCAGTACCCACGCTGGAGCAGCTCTGTGAAATGGAAACACTGGCCTCGGGCATCGTGCGCCTGACCCACGACCACAAGGAAGGCGTCGCCGCATTCAAGGAAAAACGGCCGCCGCGGTTCCTGGGCAAGTAGATCTTGGACCGGGCGCACCGCGGCAGCAACAGTGTCGGCGACGGTGCCTGGCTGCTCTGGCTTTGCGCGAGCCGCACCAGCTTTGCGCTGATTTTCACCGCCTACGCCGCAGCGATCCCGCTGCTGAAACCGGACTGGGACATGAGCGCCGGACAAGCCGGCATGATCCAGTCGGCCTGGCATTTCGGCTACCTGTTTTCGCTGGTCGCCGTCGGCTTCCTCGCCGACCGCTATGGCGCCAAGCGCGTGTTCCTGGTATCGAGCATCGCCTCCAGCATCAGCGCGATGATCTTCGCACTGTTCGCCGAAAGCTTCGTCAGCGGCGTCATCCTCTACGGACTCACCGGCCTGTTCTCCGGCGGCTCGTACACGCCGGGGCTGACGCTGATTGCCGAGCGTTTCCAGTCCGGCAACCGCGGCCGCGCGATGGGTTTCTATCTCGCCGCCGCCTCCGCGGGTTACGCGCTGGCGCTGGTCATCACCGGCGCGCTGACGCCGCTGATCGGATGGCGCGGCGCCTTCATCGTCAACGCTGCCGGACCGGTGCTGGGCACGCTGCTCGCGCTTTACGCATTGCGCACGACACCCAACATCATCCATCCGCGCAGTGCGGAACAGGCCGCGGAAAAGCCGGTCGGCGTGATTCTCGCCAACAAGCCGGCAATGCTGGTGACCTGGTCCTACACCTTCCATTCCTGGGAAATGCTCGGCATGAAGGCCTGGATGCCGGCCTTTCTCTCCGCCGCAGCGGCCTACTCCACCGGCAGCAGCGCCACCGCGTCTGCGAGCCTCGGCGCGGGCCTCGCCGCGATCGCCTACATCGGCAGCATGGGCGGCAGCGTCACCGGCGGCTGGCTGTCGGACCGCATGGGACGTACCTGGACCATGATCCTGCTGGCGACAACCAGCGCCTGCTGCTCGCTGGCGCTCGGATGGCTGATCGGCCTGCCCCTGTGGCTGCTGGTCCTCATCTGCGCCTTATACAGCTTCACCGCGGTCGGCGATTCTTCGGTTTACTCGACGGCAATCACCGAACTGGTACCGCCGCGGCATATCGGCGTCGCCTATTCGGTGCGCTCGGTGCTGGGCTTTGGCGCCGGCGCCATCGCGCCCTGGGTCTTCGGCCTGGTGCTCGACGCCGCCGGCGCGATGGAAGCCTCGCCGGTCATCACCTGGGGGCTCGCCTGGTGCTCGCTGGGCATCATTGCGCTGATGAGCCCCATCGCCACATGGCGGCTGCGGCAGTTGCCGGAAAGCCGGCAGATGGCCAACGGAAAACGTTAAACTTGAAAGCAGGGAGCATTCAAGAACGGGGCGCATTTAAACCGCCGATGAACGCGGATGAACGCAGATCAAATTCAAAAAACTCCACCAAGATGATAATGACCAATAAAAACAATGTCTTGCATTGATTCAAAAGAACTCCTGCCGACTTGCCTGGTTTTATCGGCGTTGATCCGCGTTCATCGGCGGCTGACGTTTTCGCTTTTGATTTAAACACTCGTTGGTTACTTGTTGCTGACTGGAACAGTTCATGAAAATCACCAAACTCGAAGTACACATCCTGCGTGCCCCGGACGAGGGCCAGCGTCCTTTCTGGGTCAGCAACTTCATCGTGCCCAAGGCCAACGAAATCCTGGTACGCATGTCCACCGACGAGGGCATCGAGGGCATCGGCATCGCCACCAGCTACACGCCGATCGAGGCCGCGATCAAGGCCTTCAAATCGGGTATCGCCGAACTGATCATCGGCCAGGATCCGCTGGCGCCGGAAAAGCTGCATGACCGGCTGTTCTGGCTCACCGCGCAGAAAATCGCCTCGGAAAAAGGCTGGACGCGTGAAGCCATCGTGCGCATCGCCGCCGCGGTGGACATCGCTGCCTGGGACATTATCGGCAAGGCGGCGAAGCTGCCGCTGTACCGGCTGTTCGGCGGCTTCCGCAGCGAAATCCCCTGCTACGTCACCTGCGCCTACTACCGCGACGGCAAGGACATGGCGGAGCTGAAGGACGAAATGCAAATGCTGAAGGCCCAGGGTCACCAGGGATTCAAGGCCAAGGTCGGCGGCGTGCCGCTGAAGGAAGACATGAAACGGCTGGAACTGATCCGCGACATCATCGGGCCCGACAAGGACCTGATGGTGGACTGCAACCGCGCCTGGGACCTGCCCACCGCGATCACCGCGGCGCGCGAGATGCTGCCGCTCAATCCGCGCTGGCTGGAAGAACCGGTGCGCTGGGCCGACGACCACCGCGAGCTGGTGAAGCTCGCGAAACAGACCAACATCCCGCTGTCGGCCGGCGAAAGCGAACTCACGGCCTACGGCTGTCGCGACCTGATCGAGGGCGGCGCCATCAGCATCCTGCAGTTCGACTGCACGATGATGGGCGGCTTCACCACCGGCCGCAAGCTCGCCGCCCTGTGCGAGCTGAACCAGGTGCAGGTCGCGCCCCACCACGACTGCTTCATCCACGCCCACATCGTCGCCGGCAGCCCCGCCGGCTGCATCGTCGAGTCCTTTACCGATCCCGAACGCGACCCGCTGCAGGCCGAACTGTTCGAGGATCCGCCGAAAATCGCCAAGGGCATGCTCCACCTCAAGGAACAGCCTGGCCTCGGCCTGACGCTGTCACCGGCGGCGCTGAAAAAGTTCGGTGAACGGATCCTCTGATACCGGGCGCCCTCCGGATATCCATTTAGTGGACATATTGCCGGCAGCCCTGTCATGACGCGGTAGAATTCCTGTTCCTCTTGAACAGGCAGGCTGCAGCGTCATGACCAAGTCCACCGCATTTACCGTAGAGCACGAAAAAGTCCGCATTGCAGTCCATGCGTTCGGGAACGGCCCGCGCATCGTGATGATGCCGTCGCTGGGGCGCGGCGCTGCCGATTTCTTCGACATCGCACAGCGCCTCGCCGACGCCGGTTATCGCGCGCTGTGCCCTGAACCACGCGGCCTCGGCGGCAGCAGCGGCCCGCTCAAGGGCATCACGCTGCACGATTTCGCCGCCGACATCGCAGCGGTAATCAGGCATGACGGCGGCGAGCCGACCGTGGTCGCCGGCCACGCCTTCGGCAATTTCGTCGCCCGCACCCTCGCCGCCGACTATCCGAAACTCACCCGCGCCGTGGTACTGCTTGCAGCCACGCATACCTGGCCGCTGGCGCCGGAGCTGCGCGACTCGATCAACAAATGCCACCAGATGGATCTGCCCGAGGACGTGCGCCTGAAACACCTGAAGCACGTGTTCTTCGCCCCCGGCAACAATGCCCGGGTCTGGCTCGGCGGCTGGGACGACGAGGTAATGCACGCCGAGCGTGACGCCACCGAGGCAACGCCCAAGCCGGAGTGGTGGACCGCGGGAACGGCGCCGGTACTCGACGTGCTTTCGCTCAAGGATCCGCTGTCGCCGCCGGACAGCGTCCATTGCTACCGCGACCAGTGGGGTGCCGACCGCGTCACCATCGCACGCATCGACAACGCTGCGCACGCCCTGTTGCCCGAGCAGCCGGCCGCGGTGGCCGAAGCCATCATCGGCTATATGAAACAACTCAAGGCATGAAACTGTTCTGGTCCTCGCGCTCACCCTTCGTGCGCAAGGTGATGGTGTTCGCCCACGAATGCGGAGTGGCCGGACGCATCGAATGCGAGCGCACGGTCGTCGCGATGACCCGGCCCAATGCCGAACTGCTGAAAATCAACCCCACCGGAAAAATTCCCACCCTGCTGCTCGACGACGGCACGGCGCTCTATGATTCGACGGTGATCTGTGAATACCTCGACGCTCTGCATGACGGCGAGAAGCTCTTTCCGCCGGCGGGGCCGGCGCGCTGGACTGCGCTGCGCCGCCATGCGCTGGGCAGCAACCTGCTCGACAACCTGATGCTGTGGCGCAATGAAATATTGCGGCCGGCCGCGCAGCAGTCGCCGGAGACGCTGGCCGCCTTCGAACTCAAGGTGCACAACGCCATCGCCGCCCTCGATCGCGAGGTCGACGCGCTGGCAGCCGATGCGGTCGGCATCGGCCATGTCGCCATCGCCTGCGCGCTGGGCTACGCCGATTTCCGGTTCGGCGAACTGGGCTGGCGCAGCAACAATGAGCACATCGCCCGCTGGTACGATACTTTTGCGCTGCGGCCGTCGATAACGGCCACAGCCCACGTCGATCAATAAGTACAACTCGCAAGAGGAGGACATCATGAAAAGATCGCTGCTGCTACTGCCGCTGCTCGCCGCCGGACTCGCACTGCCCGCGGGCGCCCAGTCCTATCCCGCCAAACCGATAAGGTTGGTCGTGCCCTTCCCGCCTGGCGGCCCCACCGACATTGTCACCCGCCTGATAGCCCCGAAAATGGCTGAGTCGCTGGGCCAGCAGGTGGTCGTCGACAACCGCGGCGGCGCCGGCGGCGCGATCGGCACCGAACAGGTCGCCAAGTCGGCGCCCGACGGCTACACACTGGTAATGGGCACCATCGGCGGTCTTGCGGTGGCCAAGAGCCTGAATCCCAAGCTCGGCTATGACACGCTGCGCGACCTCACGCCGATCACCCAGAGCGTTTCCGTGACCAGCGTGCTGGTCGTGCATCCCTCGGTACCCGCCAAAAACGTCAGGGATCTGCTGGCTCTCGCCAAAAAAGGCAGCAAGCTGAATTACGCCTCCTCGGGCAACGGCACGATCACCCACCTTGCGGGCGAGCTGCTGAAACTGATGGGCAAGGTCGACATCACCCATGTCGCCTACAAGGGCGGCGCCCCGGCGCTGGTAGCGCTGGTCTCCGGCGAAGTCGACATGAGCTACGAGAACAGCCTGATCATCACGCCGCACATCAAGTCCGGCAAGGTTCGCGGACTGGCGGTCACCTCGGCCAAGCGCTCGGCGCTGCTGCCCGACCTGCCTACCGTCGGCGAAACCCTGCCCGGTTACAGCGCCAGCGGCTGGTACGGTCTGCTCGCACCGGCCGGCACGCCGAAACCGGTGATCACCCGGCTGCATGCGGAAGCAGTCAAGGCACTGCGCGCACCGGATGTCGTCGACAAGCTGTCGAGCCAGGGCGCCGAGCCGGTGGCAAGCTCGCCGGAAGAATTCGCCGCCTTCATCCGCAGCGAAACCGACAAGTGGGCGAACCTGGTCAAGGTCGCCAACATGCGCACGAATTGAAAGGCTTTCATTTACGGGATGAACGGGATTTGCAGGATATAACCACGGGAGTTCCTGCCGTGATTTGTCGTTCTTGATCCTGTTCATCCTGTCCATCCTGTTGATTGTTTTAATGTGATTTTTCCTAATCAGTTGATTTAATTCATGACCACTCCATCCGGCACTGCCCCCGACCTCTCACGTCTGCTCGATCCTCGCGGCGTCGCCATCATCGGCGCCTCCACCGACCTCTCGCGCATCGGCGGCCAGCCGATCAAGCTGCTCACCGAATACGGCTACAAGGGCAAGGTCTATCCGGTCAATCCCAAGTACACGGAAATCAAGGGACTCACCTGCTATCCCGACGTCACTGCGGTGCCCAAGCCCTGCGACGTCGCGCTGATCGCGGTTGCCGGACACCTGGTGCCGGGCGCCATCGAGCAATGCGGCAAGGCCGGCGTGCCCTTTGCAGTGGTGCTCTCGGCCGGCTTCAGCGAAGCCGGGGAAGCCGGCAGGGCGCTCAACGACAAGCTGCTGGCCGCGGTGAAATCCAGCGGCGTGCGCGTCGTCGGCCCCAACTGCCTCGGCGTGCTCAACCTCGATGCGGATTTCCGTCTCGGCTTCGGCGGCACGCTGCAGCTGCGCACGCTGAAGCCCGGGCCGATCGCGATGGTCACCCAGTCCGGCGGCTTCGGCTTCGGCGTGGTTGCAGTCGCCTGCTACCACGGCCTCGGTTTCAACCACGTGGTCTCCACCGGCAACGAGGCCGACCTCACGGCGCTCGACTGGATGGAACACCTGATCGAGCGCGATGACGTCGAGATCCTCACCGCCTTTCTCGAAGGCACCACCGAGGGCGAGCGCCTGCGCCGGCTCGGCGCCCGCGCGCTGGAGCTGGGCAAGCCGATTCTGATCTGGAAGGTCGGCAATACCGACATCGGCAGCAAGGCAGCGACCTCGCACACCGCGCGGCTGACCGCGGGTTATGAACTGTTCCGAGCCGCGTTCCGCGAAGGCGGCTTCATCGAAGTGCAGGACGTCGACGACCTGGTGGACTACTGCAAGGCTTTCCGCGCGCGCAAGCTGCCGAAAGGCAGGGGCATCGGCGTGATGACACTGTCCGGCGGCGCCGGCGTGCTGCTCGCCGACCGCTGCGAAGCGCGCGGTCTGACCCTGCCGCGGCTCACCGATGCCACACGCGAGAAGCTGCGCGGCATCGTCGTCGCCTACGCCTCGATCGAAAACCCGATCGACACCACGGCGCAGGGCTACAACGACAACTTCGCGTCCTACACCAAGACCATGCGCGAAGTGCTCGCCGATCCCAACATCGACGCCATCGTGGCGCGCTCGCCGCGCGGCGCCGTCGCCCAGGCCTGGGCCGAGGGCCTGGTGGAGATGCTGAAGGACAGCGGCAAGCCGCTGCTGCTGAACTGGCCGACCTCGCCCGACGACAACCGCGCGGCCATGGATTACCTCGAAAAAAACGGCGTGCCCTGCATCCTCGCGCCGGGACGCACCGTCGATGCGATGGCCGCGCTGGCGGATTTCGCCGGCAAGAAACGCGACTTCGAAGCCCGGCGCGCCCGCAGTGGCAAACGCGCGGTGGCGCCGCAGAAACTCGACCTCAAAGGCGCCGGCACCCTGGGCGAACATGCCTCGAAGACGATCCTCAAGGCCTACGGCATCCCGGTGACCGGCGAGACGCTGCTCGCGGCAGATGCCGTGGAGAAACTCGCGGCGGCGCCCCTGCCCTTCCCGCTGGCAGTGAAAATCGAATCCGCCGATATCCCGCACAAGACCGAGGCCGGCGTGATCCGCCTCAACATCACCACACTCGACGGCCTGAAGCAGGCGGCGCGTGAAGTGCTGGCGGCGGCCAAGGCGTACAAGGCCGACGCCCGCATCGACGGCATCCTGGTGCAGCAGATGGCGACCGGCGAAGAAATCATTGTCGGCGCCGTCAACGATCCGCATTTCGGCCCGCTGATCGCCTTCGGCCTCGGCGGCGTGTTCACCGAAATCATGCACGACGTCACCCACCGCTATGCCCCCTTCGACACGGAAACCGCGAAAGCGATGATCCACGAGATCCGCGGCGTGAAGCTGCTGCAGGGCTACCGCGGCAAGCCGGCCTGCAACATCGACGCGCTGGCCGATGCCCTGTCGCGGCTGTCGCTGCTCGTTGCCGACCATGCCGACCGCATTGCCGAAATCGACATCAACCCGCTGTTCGTCAACGCCTCCGGTGTCGTGGCTGCGGATGCGTTGATCGTGCTGAAGGACTGAAAACCTTAAAACCCTGAGCCGCAGAGGACACAGAGAGCACAGAGAACTTCAAAAACACTGGCAATGGCCAATACCTCCCGTAATGGCTGCCTTGGTTTTCTCTGCGTCCTCTGTGACCTCTGTAGCTAAAAGCTTTCGACTTTGACTTTATGACCCAAGCCTTCAAAACCCGCATCACCGATCTCTACGGCATCCGCCTGCCCATCGTTGCCAGCGGGCTGATGTGGCTGGCCGATCCGGTCTATGTCGCCGCGGTCGCGCGTGCAGGGCTGATCGGCTTCATGACCGCCGCGAGCTTTCCCGACGTGCAGGCGCTGCGCGAGGGCATCCGCCGCTGCCGCGAACTGAGCGAAGGCAAACCCTTCGGCGTCAACATCATGATCCGCGTCAGCCGCGACGGCACCGACCGCGTCAACCCGCTGATCGACGCGGTGATCGACGAAGGCGTGAAGTTTGTCGAAACTGCCGGCAACAATCCCGAGGCCTATATCCGGCGGCTGAAGGATGCCGGCATCACCGTGCTGCACAAGGTGCCCGGGGTGCTGCGCTACGTCAAAAAAGCCGAATCCCTGGGCGCCGATGCAGTGACCGTGATCGGCGCCGAGGCCGGCGGCCATCCCGGCATCGAACCGGTGGGCACCATCGTTGCCGGCGCCGCCGCGGCGCGCTCGGTGAAAATTCCGGTGATCGTCGCCGGCGGACTCGGCACCGGCGAGCAACTGGTGGCCGCGCTGGCGCTGGGCGCCGAAGGCGTGGCGATGGGCACGCGTTTCCTGGTCTCCGAGGAAATCTGGGCGCACCGCCAGTACAAGGAACGCCTGGTCGGAGCCTGCGAAACCGACACCACGCTGCTGCTGCAGTCGATGCGCAATACCCAGCGCGCGCTGAAAACCGCGCATGTCGCGATGATCCAGCAACTCGAGAAAACGGAACCGGTCGACACCGCCGGCATTCTGCCGCACATCATGGGCACCGTAGGCCGCAAGGCCTACGAAAGCGGCGACGTCGAAAAGGCGATGCTGTCCTGCGGCCAGGGCGTAGTGTTCGCCGATAGAATCGAACCACTGGCGGCAATCGTCGACCGCCTTGAAACCGAGGCCCGCGCGGCAATGCACCGTTTGCAGGGCCTTTACCAGCCGTCCGCCTGATTCCGGGAACGGACAGATAAAGAGGAGAAAACCCGATGAAACTCAGCAAACCATTGTTTTTATTGTCATTTTTATTGATCCCCGGAATGGCCGCAGCGCAGGCCTATCCGAGCAAGGCGGTGCGCCTGGTCGTGCCCTTCGCCGCCGGCGGCAGCACCGACATCATGGGTCGCCTGGTCGCGCAGAAGCTGAGCGAAGTCTGGGGACAGCAGGTCATCGTCGACAACCGTCCCGGCGGCAGCACCACGATAGGCACCGACATCGTCGCCAAGTCGGCGCCCGACGGCCACACGCTGCTGGTCACGCCCGCCCCCTTCACCATCGTGCCCAGCCTGCTCAAAAAACTGCCCTACGATCCGGCGAAGGATTTCACCCCCATCACGCTGATCAACACCACGCCGCTGGTGGTCATCGTGCATCCCGGCGTACCGGTGAAGAACATCAAGGAACTGGTCGCGCTGGCCAAGGCAAGGCCCGGCGTGCTGAATTTCGGTTCCTCCGGCAGCGGCGGCTCGAACCACCTCGCGGGCGAACTCTTCAATGCCATGGCCAACGTCAAGATCACCCATGTGCCGTACAAGGGCAACGGCCCGGCAATGATCGACCTGCTCGGCGGACACATCGACATGGCCTACAACGGCCTGACCTCGGCAATGCAGCACATCAAGTCCGGCAAGCTGCGCGCGCTCGGCGTCACCAGCCTGAAGCGCAGCGCCGCCCTGCCCGAGATGCCGACCCTGGACGAACAGGGCCTGAAGGGCTTCCAGGCTGTCGCCTGGAACGGCATCACCGGTCCGGCCGGCACCCCCAAAGCCGCGGTTGATCGTGTCGCGGGTGATGTGGCCCGGCTCATGAAATCGCCGGAGCTCGTGGAGTTCCTGAAGCGGGAAGGCTCCGACCCCGTGGGCAGTTCGACCGCTGAATACACCGCCTTCCTGAGCAGCGAGATTGCCAAGTGGAAAAAAGTCATCGAGCGCGCCGGCATCAAGTCACTGTGAGGACGGCATGAGCATCAAGGTCGCCCTCAGCGAGTGCATTGCCACCGTGCCGCTCGACCGCATCGAAACCAAAGCCCATGCGGCGATGCGTCGCTTGCGGCGCATTTGTCAGTCGCAAGCCAGATTCAGGAACCAGACAGATCACACAGGATGAGATTTGATGAAATTTAGCAAGATTGGGTTGGTATTGGTTTTTTTTGCAATTCCAGGACTGTCTGCAGCACAGGCTTATCCAGGCAAGACGGTACGCCTGATTGTGCCCTTCGCCGCCGGCGGCAGCACCGACGTCATCGCGCGCACACTTGCACCGCGACTGGCCGAGGCCTGGGGACAGCAGGTCATCGTCGACAACCGTCCCGGCGGCAACACCACGATCGGTACCGATATCGTTGCCAAGGCAGCGCCTGACGGCCACACGCTGCTGGTGACTCCGGCGCCCTTCACCGTCGTGCCCAGCGTGATGAAAAAACTGCCGTACGACCCGGCCAAGGACTTCGAACCGATCACGCTGATCAACACCACGCCGATGGGCCTGGTCGTGCACCCCGGCGTGCCCGCGAAAAACGTGAAGGAACTCGTCGCACTTGCCAAGGCGAGGCCGGGCCAGATGAACTTCGCCTCCTCCGGCAACGGCGGCGTACCGCATCTTTCCGGTGAACTGCTCAATGCCATGGCCGGCATCAAAATGATTCATGTTCCGTACAAGGGCAATGCGCCGGCACTGGTCGACCTCATTGGCGGCCACGTCGACATGGCCTTCAACGGACTGACATCGGTGATGCCGCTCATCAAGTCCGGCCGGCTGCGCGTGATCGGCGTCACCAGCATCCGGCGGACTGCCGCGCTGCCCGATGTGCCGACGCTTGATGAGCAGGGCCTGAAAGGGTTTCAGTCCGTGGCCTGGAACGGCCTTACCGCACCCGCGCGCACACCGAAGAACGTGATTGCCAGGATCGCCGACAGCGCCGTGCGCATCGTCAAGTCGCCGGAACTCGCCGATCAGCTCAAGCGCGATGGCTCCGACCCGGTCGGCAGCACCACCGCCGAGTTCGTCACCCACCTGCGCGATGAAGTCGCCAAGTGGAAACAAGTGCTCGAGCGCGCCGGCATCAAGTCGTTCTGATTCACAGGAACAGGGACACCCGCATGAGCATCAAGGTCACCCTTAACGACGGTATCGCCACCGTGCTGCTTGATCGCGCCGACAAGCTCAACGCACTGTCTGGCGAGATGTACCACGAGCTGGCCGATGCCTTCCGCAGGCTCAACGAGGACGACGCGGTGCGCGTCGTGCTGCTCACCGGCACCGGCCGCGCCTTCTGCGCCGGCGGCGATGTCGGTTCGATGGGCGGTTACGACGTGGTCAGCGGACGCAAGCGTTCGAAAGGCCACCAGCAGATGATCCTCGCGCTGCATCACCTCGAGAAACCGGTGATCGCCGCGGTGCGCGGCCCGGCCGCCGGCATCGGCGCCAGCATGGCGCTGGCCTGTGACCTCATCGTCGCCAGCGAGACCGCCTACCTGCTGATGGCCTTCAAGAACGTCGGCATCCCGCCCGATGGCGGCGCCATCTATTTCCTGACCCAGCACCTCGGGCTCGCACGCGCCAAGGAAATCGTCTACAGCGCGCGCAAGCTGCCCGCGGCCGAAGCAAAGGAGATGGGGCTGGTCAGCAAGGTGGTGCCCGACGACCAGCTCGAAGCCGCGGCCCTGGAACTCGCGCGCGAGATCGCCGGCTCGGCGACTTACGCACTGACGCTGGCCAAGCGCATGTTCCAGTACATGTACGTGCCGACACTGGAACAGCTGCTCGAAATGGAAGTTCTGGCGATCTGCGGCGCGCGCATGACCGAAGACCATGTCGAGGGCGTCACCGCCTTCAAGGAAAAACGCAAGCCGAAATTCAAGGGCAGATAGACCGATGCCGGAACGCAGGAAAACCATCTGGAAGAAACAGACCCTCGCCGAAGCGCTGGCCGCGACCGCGGCGGCGCATGCGCAGGATGAAGCACTGGTCATCGCCGGACGGCGCCTGACCTGGGCCGAACTGCGCGACAACGTGCGCGAAGTCGCCTGCGGCCTGCGCGCGCTGGGCATCAGCCGCGGCGACCATGTCGCGGTATGCATGGGCAATTCCCTGGAATGGGTGATCTTCTTTTATGCCGCAGCCAGCATCGGCGCGGTGACCGTGCCGGTGAACACCCGCTTCAAGGCCGACGAAATGCTCTACTGCCTGAAGCAGGCCGACGTGAAGCTGCTGTTCATCACCGACTGCTTCCTCAAGATCGACTTCATCGCGATGCTGCGCGGCATCTGCCCGGCGGTGGACCGCGCGCTGCCCGATCCGGCGCTGCCGCTGCTGCAGACCGTCGTCGTTCTGGGCCAGGACCGGCCGGACGGCGCCATCGGCTTCGCCGACCTGCTGGCCAGGGGGGCGACCTTCGATCAGGCCTATCCGCCCGAGGTGAAGCCTGACGACAGCCTGCTGATGCAGTTCACCTCGGGCACGACCTCGTACCCGAAGGGTGTCATGCTCAGCCACGACAACATGCTGCGCAATGCGGCCTATGTCGCCACGCGCTTCAACCTGAAGGCCGGCGACCGCTACTACAGCGCGCGGCCGTACTACCATGTCGCCGGCACCACGCTGTCGCTGCTCGCGGCACTGACCACCGGCTCCTGCCTGCTGTCCTCGCCGACCTTCGAACCGGAGGAAGCGCTGTCGACGATGTGGAGCGAGGAATGCACGCACACCTCGGGCAATGACACCATGTTCCTGATGATGCTGAACCATCCCAAGTTCGCGCAGTACCCGCTGAAGCTGCGCAACGGCTGGGTGTCCTGCGGCCCCGAGGTCTCGCGCCGGGTTGTCGAACAGATGGGCATGAAGGGGCTGGTCCAAGCCTACGGCCTGTCGGAAGCCTCGCCCAATGTCTGCATGTCGCGCCACGACGATGACCTCGAGAAACGCATCGCGGGCTGGGCGCACATCCTCGACGACGTCGAAGTGAAGCTGGTCGATCCCGGGAACGGCGCCGTGCAGCCACCCGGAAAAAACGGCGAGATCCTGGTCCGCGGCTGGAGCGTGATGCAGGGTTATTACAAGATGCCGGAGCAGACCGCGAAGGCGATCGACGCCGAAGGCTGGCTGCATACCGGCGACCTCGGCATCATGGATGACGACGGCCGGCTCAAATTCATCACCCGCATCAAGGACGTGTTCCGCGTCGGCGGCGAGAATGTCGCGCCGGCGGAAGTGGAGGACGTGCTGCACCGGCATCCGGCCATCAAGCAGGCCCAGGTCATCGGCGTACCCGATCCGCGGCTGATCGAAGTACCGGCGGCGTACGTGATCCTCAACGAAGGCGGGACCGCGACGCCGGAGGAACTGATCGCCTGGAGCAGGGAACGCCTCGCCAATTTCCGCGTGCCGCGCTACCTGAAGATCGTCGACAGCTTCGAACACATCGGCATGACCGGCAGCGCGAAAGTGCAGAAGAACAAGCTGCGCGCGCAGGCGCTGATTGATTTTGGTTTGGAAGAAACAAAAAAGGCTTAGCCGCAGAGGGCACAGAGAAAAAACCAGAGGCGAATCGTCATTCCGGCGCAAGCCGGAATCCAGGAATTTGCCAAGGTTCGTTGGTGGATTCCGGCGTTCGCCGGAATGACGGGTTTTATTAAGTATTTGATTTTATTGATATTTTTGCATTACGTGAGAAGGAGCAGCAGATGACTGACCTGATGAAGCAATCCCCGCTCGGCACTTATGTCGAGCATCTGAAAAAGGGCGAACTCGCCTACCAGGTGTGCAAGGACGACAACAAGCCGTTCTTCTACCCACGCACGGTGGCGCCGGGCAGCGGTAGCAGCAATATTGAATGGCGGGTCTCGAAAGGCCTCGGCACGGTCTACACGACCACTGTGGTTCACTACAAGGGCGAAGCGCCGCTCAATGTCGCGATGATCGACATGGATGAAGGCTACCGCCTGATGAGCCGGGTCGAAGACATCGATCCGATGCAGGTGAAGATCGGCATGCGCGTGAAGTTCAAGGTCCACCCCGGCGACGACAAGACCCTGCCCTATCCTATATTCACCCCCGCGGGAGACACGAAATGACGAACATGCTCAAGCGCGGCAGCATCGCCGTGGTCGGCGCCGCCGAATCCGACCTGGGGCAGGTCGCCCCGCACACCTCCCCCGTGGACCTGATGGCGCAGGCAACCCTGCGCGCGCTGGACGACTGCGGCCTGCCCCTGAAGGACGTCGACGGTCTCTATGTCGCAGCGACCCAGGTGCGCATGGGCCCGATGTCGCTGGCCGAATACCTCGGCATCAAGCCCAGGGTTTTTGACGGCACCCAGATCGGCGGCTCGTCCTTCATGACCCACGTCGCCCATGCACAGATGGCGATCCAGCTCGGGCTGTGCGAAGTCGCGGTGATCGCCTACGGCAGCACCCAGCGCTCGGTGTCGCGCGCCGCGGCCAGCCCGCGTGAATTCAATCCCTACGAATCGCCGTACCGGCCGATCCTGCCGATCAGCGCCTACGCCATGGCAGCGGCACGTCACATGCACCAGTACGGCACCACCCGCGAACACCTCGCCGAAGTGGCAGTGGCCGCGCGCAAATGGGCGCTGATGAATCCCAAGGCTTGGGAGAAGGAACCGCTGACCATCGAGCAGGCGCTCAACGCGCGCATGGTGTCCTACCCGTTCACCGTGCGCGACTGCTGCCTGGTGGTCGACGGCGGCGGTGCCATCGTGCTGACCTCGGCCGCCAAAGCCAAGACCCTCAAGAAAAAACCGGTCTACGTGCTCGGCGTCGGCGAAACCCTGTCGCATGCCAATATTTCCAGCATGCCCGACTTCACCGTCACCGGTGCGGCGATCTCCGGCCCGCAGGCCTTCAAGATGGCCGGCGTCACACCCAAGGACGTGAAGATGCTGTCGCTCTATGACGCCTTCACCATCACGCCCATTCTGTTCCTTGAGGACCTCGGTTTCGTTCCGAAAGGCGAAGGCGGCCGTTTCGTCGCCGGTGGCGGCATCGCCCCCGGTGGCAAGCTCGCGGTCAACACCTCGGGCGGCGGTCTGTCGTACTGCCACCCCGGCATGTACGGCCTGCTGGTGATGATCGAGGCCATCCGCCAGGTGCGCGGCGAATGCGGCGAGCGCCAGGTCAAGAGCTGTGACATTGCCTTGGCACACGGCAATGGCGGCGTGATGTCCAGCCAGTGCACGGTCATCTTTGGGTCCGAGAACGCGCTGTAAGCTGGAACAAACCGTAGCCCGGATGAAATCCGGGGGATGTGGAGCATCCTTCCCCGGATTGCGCTGCGCTTCATCCGGGCTACAACACCGGACCTTGAATGCTGATGCCCTGTGTCGCGCTGACTGTCTGACTCCAAGGAATGCTCATGGGAATCACCCTGAAAATTCTCACTTCCAACAGTACCCGAACCGTACTCGACGCCCTGGCACCGGCGTATGAAAAGGCCACTGGAAACACCGTGACCATGACCGCCGACTCGGCAAAAGCCATGGTCGGCCGCATCCGTGCCGGCGAGAGCGGCGACGCGGTGATCCTCGGCAGCAGCGTGGTGAAGGAACTCGCCGAAGCCGGCATCGTCATCGATTCGAGCCGCCGGCCCTTCGCCAGCGCCCGCGTCGGTGTCGGCGTGCGCCGCGGTTTTCCGAAACCCGACATCGGCAGCGTCGACGCCTTCCGCCAGTCACTGCTCGCGGCAAAATCGGTGGCCCACACCGTGCACGGCGCGAGCGGCATGTACATCCCCGTGCTTTTTGAAAAACTCGGTATCGCGGAACAGATGAAACCCAAAACCGTGACCCGTCCCGGTGGCTACATCGGCACCGTGGTCGTCGCCGGCGAGGCCGACATCGCCCTGCAGCAGCTTCCGGAACTGCTGGCGGTGGACGGCCTCGAACTGCTTGGTCCGATCCCTGACGCCGTGCAGAAAATTCTTGAAACATCCAGCGGCGTGGTCGCCGCTTCCGCGCATGCCGCGGCAGCACGGGCCATGCTGGACTTTTTTGCTTCACCGGAGCACCGCGCCCTGTATGCCAGCAAGGGACTGGAACAGGCCTTACAATCCTAATCCCTCGAGGAGACACCACATGAATACCAAGATCGCATTGAGCTACGGCCTTCTGGCCGCCGCATTGCAGGGCTTCGCCGCCCTGCCCGCCTTTTCCGCCGATGCCTATCCGACGCGGCCGGTTCGCTTCATCGTGCCCTATCCGCCCGGCGGCACCACCGACCTCGTCGCCCGCGGCATCGCCGACAAGATCAGCACCCGCTTCGGCCAGCAGTTCGTCGTCGACAACCGCGGCGGCGCAAGCACCATCATCGGGGCGGACCTGATGGCGAAATCGGCACCCGACGGCTACACCATCGGCCTGATCACCCAGACCACGATGTCGATCAATCCCCACGTGGTCAAGAAACTGCCCTATGACACCGTGCGCGACCTCGCGCCGGTGACACAGGTGGTCTATTTCCCGTACGTGATCGCCGCCCACCCGTCGATGCCCTTCAGCACCCTGAAGGACATGATCGCCCACGCCAAGGCCAAGCCCGGCACGCTGACTTACGGCACGCCGGGCACCGCGTCGACCAACCACCTCGGCGGCGCACTGCTGGAGAACCTCGCCGGCATCAAGCTGCTGCACGTGCCCTTCAAGGGTTCGGGACCGGCGATGAATGCCGTGCTCGGCGGACAGGTCAACCTGATCATCACCGGTGCGGCCACGGTGATCCCGCATGCCAAGGCCGGCCGCACCAAGGTCATCGCCTTCGCCGCCGAAAAACGCCATCCCAACTGGCCGGACATTCCCTCCACCGGCGAGGCGGGACTGAAGGATTTCGAGGCCGGCACCTGGTTCGGCATCGTCACCCGCAGCGGTGCGCCGCGCGCGGCGATCAACAGCCTGAATCGCGAGATCGTCAACGCGGTGACCAACACCGACCTCAAGGACCGGCTGACCGCCGTCGGCTTCGACGTGCGCACCCAGTCTCCGGAGGCTTTCGGCAAATTCATGGCTGACGACCGCGCGCTGATCGCCAAGATCATCAAGACTGCGGATATCAAGCTCGATTGAACGCCGCATCCGCATGATGGCCGGTCGCCGGCACCGGCCATCATGCCCTTGCAGCTTCAGCCCGGCTCGCCTAGAGTCGAAACATGCCCGGCAAGCCACAGCCCGATTCAGAACCCAACCTGAGTCCGGCACCCCCCCGAAAATCCAGACTTACCGCATGGTCCGTGCTCGTTGTCGGACTGCTGATCAGCTTCATTGCAGCCGGACTGGTGCGCAAGGAAATTGTCGAGGACGAATCGGCCCGTTCAGGCCATGCCGCCGACCAGATCGCGCTGAAAATTGTCGAACGGCTCGAATCGCATGAACTGGTACTGCGTGGCGCGGCCGGCCTGTTCGCGGTGTCCGGCAATGTCGATCGCAATGCCTGGAAGACCTGGGTCGAAACCCTGAGACCCGAAGTCGTCGTACCCGGTGTCCAGGGCATCGGCTACACCGAACTGATCGCAGCCGATCAGCTGGAAGCCCATGTCGCCCGTGTCCGCGCCGAAGGTTTCCCGCAGTACTCGGTCACGCCGTCCGGCGAGCGCGAGATCTACAGCGCCATCATCTACCTCGAACCCTTTATCGACCGCAATCTGCGCGCCTTCGGTTACGACATGTACTCGGAGCCGGTGCGCCGGCGAGCCATGGCCGAGGCCCGGGATACCGGAGAGGCAGTACTCTCCGGCAGGGTCCAGCTGGTGCAGGAAAGCGGCACCGATGTGCAGGCTGGCACCCTGATGTACTTCCCGGTCTACCTTCCCGGCAGAACCACGGAAACCTTGAAACAGCGGCGCGAGGCACTGATGGGCTGGACCTACAGCCCCTTCCGTATGAGCGACCTGATAGCGTCCGCGCTAAGTGCCTGGCAAAACCAGCTCGGCCGGGACTGGCAGCTCGCCCTCTATGATGGCGAAAACCCGACGCAGGAGAACCTGCTGTTCGGCACTGCTCATGCCGAAATTACGCACAGTGAATCTCCGCTCCACCATCACCGGCTGATCACTTTCAACGGCCACACCTGGCTGCTGGCGCTGGACCGCAGCGGCACCCTCAGCCCCTACAGTTTTGCCACGGCCTGGCTCACACTTGCCGGCGGCGCCACGATCAGCAGCCTGCTGTTCTGGCTGCTGCTGTCGATCACCGGCACCCGGCAGCGTGCCGAGGCGTTGGCAAGACAGCTGTCCGCCGACATCCTCGACAAGGACCGGATGCTGCGCGAAAGCGAGTACCGCTGGAAATTCGCGCTGGAAGGTTCCGACCTCGGAGTCTGGGACTGGAATGTGCGCGACGGCACGATGTTTTTTTCGAGACACTGGAAAGAAATTCGAGGCCACGCTGAGCACGAAGTCGGCAACAACCTCGATGAATGGTCAGACCGTGTACACCCGGAGGACCTCGAATCGGTGATGACCGCGGTGAAAGACTACCTGGAAGGTCGTGCACCAACCTACGACATCGAATACCGTGTCCGCTGCAAGGACGGCAGCTACAAGTGGATCCGTGATCGCGGCATGGTCGTCGAGAGCGACAGCGACGGTAAGCCGCTGCGCATGATCGGCACGAACTCCGACATCACCGAAAGCAAGCTGGCTGATCTGCAGTTGCGGAACGCCTTTGCCGAATCGCAGCACCTGCGCGACGCGATGGACAGCATGTCTTCTTATGTCTACCTCAAGGACACACAGTCGCGCTATGTCTATGCCAACAAGCCCACCTTGGAGCTATTCAGAGTAAGGGCCGAGAATCTTCCGGGCATGGACGACGATCAGTTATTTCCGAAGGAAGCCGCCGAACAGCTGCGTGCCATCGACCGTCGCGTGTTCACCGGAAAAAACACGCGCGAGGAAATCACCCTCGACGTTCCCGGTCACGGCCTGCGCACCTATCTCGAGGTCAAGACACCGATCTACGCCGACGCCGAACGCAGCAGCCTCTGGGGCCTCTGCGGCATCTCCACCGACATCACCGAACTGAAGGCACTGAATTCAACCCTGCAGCGCCAACAGACGGAACTGCAGGAGGCGCAACGCATCGCCCGCATGGGCAGCTGGCAGCTCGAGGTCGCCACCGGCACCGTCACCTGGACCGAGGAACTGTACCGAATGTTCGGCCTCGATCCACGCGAACCGCCGCCATCCTTCAACCGGCAGGCCCAGTTGTTCGGTGCGGAGAGCTGGGAGCGGCTGAACCTCGCCCTGACCCGCACCATCGGCGAGGGCATACCCTACGAACTGGAACTGGAATGCGTCACCACGGATGGAGAGAGGCGCTGGATACTTGCCCATGGCGAAGCGATCCGCGATGCCGGCGGCAAGGTGTCGGCAGTACGCGGCACCGCCACCGACATCACCGAACGCAAGCATGCCGAACAGCATATCCGCAGCCTGACCCGGCTCTATGCCGCGCTGGGCGACGCCAATGCCGCGGTGATCCACTGCCGCACCGAGCAGGAGCTGTTCCAGCGCCTTTGCGAAATCGTCGTTGACCTGGCCGGCCTCGACCTCGCCTGGATCGGACTGACCGATAACGATGGCCGCATCCGGCCCGCGGCCTCGCATGGCAGCGGGCTTGATTACCTCGACGGCATCGAGGTCACGATCCATGCCGACGATCCGCATGGTCGCGGTCCCACCGGCACTGCGGCCCGCGAGAACCGGGCGGTATGGATCGACGAATTCGGCAAATCGGCGATCACCACCCCCTGGCAGCAACGCGCCGCGGCTCATGGCTGGCAGTGCTCGGCGGCGCTGCCGGTACGGCGCCTAGGCAAGCCCGTGGGCGCACTGACCTTTTACTCGAAAAAACCCGGCGGATGGCATGACGAGCAGGTCCGCAACCTGCTCGAGAGAATTGCCGAGGCGGTCAATCTCGCGCTGGACAAATTCGCCGCTGCCGCGGAAGCCGAAACCTCGCGCAGAGTGCTGGCCGAATCGGAACAACGCTTCCGCACCCTGGTCGAGCAATCCATTGCCGGCGCCTTCATCATCCAGGATGACCGCTTCGTTTACGCCAATCCGCGGCTGGCACAGATACTGGGTTATGCCAGCGGCGAGCAGTTGATCGGCCTGACGCCCCGCGATACCGTCGCTGCGCGCGACCAGGCAATGACCGATGCCCGGATGCTCGAATTCGGCAACAGCGATGCGCACAGCCTGGCACTGTCGTTCACGGCCCTGCGCAGGGACGGCAGCACGGTCGAAGTCGGCGTCAGCATATCCAAGGCGGTGCACCAGCAGCGACCCGCACTGATCGGCCTGATGCAGGACATTTCCGACAAGAAGGTCGCGGAAGACCAGATCCGCCGCTATTCGACGCAGCTGGAACACGCCTTCATGCAGATGGTCGCGCTGGCCACCACGCTGAGCGAGATGCGTGATGCCTACACCGCCGGACACGAGAAACGCGTCGCCGAAATCGCCGTTGCGATCGGCCGCGAGCTTGGATTGCCGGAGGAGCGGATCGAGGGCCTGCGTGTGGGCGGCTACCTGCACGATGTCGGCAAAGTTTCGATCCCGACGGAGATCCTGTCCAAGCCGGGACGGCTGTCGCCGGTCGAGATGGACCTCATCCGCACACATGCCCAGGCCGGCTATGACGTGCTGAAGGACATCGAGTTTCCCTGGCCGGTGGCGCAGATCGCCCTGCAGCACCATGAACGCATCGACGGCAGCGGCTATCCGAAGGGACTCAAGGGCGAGGACATCATCCTCGAGGCGCGCATCACCGCGGTCGCTGACGTCGTCGAGTCGATGGCGACGCATCGCCCCTACCGTCCCGCGCTGGGTCTGGACAAGGCACTGGCTGAAATCGAACGCGGTTCGGGCAGCCTCTACGACCCGCAGGTCGCCGCGGCCTGCCTGCGCCTGTTCCGGGAAAAGGCTTACCAGCTGACCGAACAGCGCTGAAGCGATCCGCCTTCACGATATTTGTATAAGTATTTGTCTTTATTGATATTTTTATATTTTCGCCGGCAAGCAGCATTGTCATCACACCACGTCACCAACTCCCTGCAGGAAGACCGCCATGCCCGACACCCTGATCGATACCCCCGGCAGCAAAGTCCGGCTCAGCGGGATCTCCGCCGAACCGCCCAAGGGCATGACCAGGGCCAAGGCGGAAAAACGCTTCGCCGCGCTGGGTCGCGAACTGTTCGAATTGCAGGATGCAATGTGGGGCGCCAGGGTCAACGGCGTGCTGGTGGTACTGCAGGGCCGCGACAGTGCGGGCAAGGACGGCACCATCAAGCATGTCGCCGGCTGCCTCAACCCGCGCGGCGTCAGCGTCACCTCCTTCGGCGTGCCGACCACAGAGGAACGCGAACATGATTTCCTGTGGCGGGTCCACAAACACGCGCCACGGCGCGGCGAGTTCGCGCTGTTCAACCGTTCGCATTACGAGGATGTGCTGGTAGTGCGGGTGCACGATCTGGCGCCGAAAAAACTCTGGCAGCAGCGTTACGGACATATCCGTGATTTCGAGGAACTGCTGGCCGAGCACGGCACCATCGTGCTCAAGTATTTCCTGCACATCTCCCGGGACGAGCAGGAGGAACGCCTGCTCGAGCGCGAGAAGGAACCGGAAACCGCGTGGAAGCTGAACCCGAACGACTGGAAGGAACGCGACCACTGGGACGAATACACTGCGGCCTACGAGGATGCGATCTCCAAAACCGCGGCGCCGCATGCGCCGTGGATCATCGTGCCGGCGAATTCAAAGTGGTACCGCAATCTGGTGGTCGCGGAATCCATCGTCGACACGCTGCGCGAACATCGCAAACACTGGGACAAAAAACTGGAGGAAATGGGCAGGGCCGGGCGCGCCGGACTTGAGGCCTACCGCGCACAACTCGGCGCGAAGAAGAAAAAACCGCGCAAGCGCGGTTGATCCTCCAGTTCAGACGGGCTCGAGTTCGACATGAACGCGGCGCCCGATCGCGGTAGCAATGTTCACCAGCGCATCCAATGAAAAGCGCGAGATCCGGCCACGCAGCAGATCATTGATCCGGGGCTGTGTCACACCACAGTGCGCAGCCGCTTCGGCCTGGGTCCAGCCACTGTCTTTCACGATCTCCGCAATCTGTTGCATGAGTTCAGCCCTGGCTCTCAGGTTTGCCGCCTGCTCCGGGCTGTCGGCAATCGCGTCCCACACGCTGGCATGACTCTCGATCTTGCTTTTGCTCATTTTCGGCCTCTCATCAGTTGAGCATAACGCTCCCTGGCGATTTCAAGGTCTCCCTTTGAAGTGGCTTGCGACTTTTTCTGAAACACGTGCAGAACATAAACCGCCTCAACAAAACGGGCGACATAAACAACCCGGTAAATGCCCGAGTCATCACGTATGCGAATTTCCTCAACGCCATTGCCGATGGACGACATCGGCCTGAAGTCATCCGGTTGGTCACCGCGCTGTACTTTGTCGATCTGGTAACCCGCATCCTGTCTCGCGTCTTCGGGAAAATTCCGCAGACACTTTAAGGAATCACCGAGGAATCGAACAACCTTCATGACCGGAATATACTGATTTGGATATATATCAGCAACAGCAAAAAATAATCATTAAAAATCAAATGATTACATAAAACACCAGGAGGATGTGCAATGGCCGCGCCATTGCACCGCAGGAATCACGCTGCGGCCGCCGCCTTTTCCGCCGCCAGCTTGGTCTTGAACAGCCAGTCGCGGTAATCGTCCATGTCGCCGTCGAAGGGCTGCAGCTGGCCGTCGGCGACGATCAGGAACTGGTCGGTGGTCGCGCGCAGCAGGTGGCGGTCGTGCGACACCAGCACCAGCGTGCCCTCGAACTGCGCCAGCGCGACGGTCAGCGCCTCGCGGGTTTCGAGGTCGAGGTGGTTGGTCGGCTCGTCGAGCAGCAGCAGGTTCGGGCGCTGCCAGACGATCATCGCCAGCGCCAGCCGCGCCTTCTCGCCGCCCGAAAAATGGGTGATCGGGCTCAGCGCCATCTCGCCCGGAAAGTTGAAGCCGCCCAGAAAACCGCGCAGTTCCTGCTCGCGCACCCGAGGCGCGACCCGCGCAAGATTCCACAGCGGCGACTCGTCATGACGCAGCATCTCCACCTGGTGCTGCGCGAAATAGCCGATCGCCAGGCCCTTGTTGAAGTTCGCGGTGCCCGCCAGCGGCTTCAGTTCGCCGGCGATGGTCTTGATCAGCGTCGACTTGCCGGCGCCGTTGATGCCGAGCAGGCCGTAACGCTGGCCGCTCTGCAGTGAAAACTTGATGTCGCGGAGCACCGGCTTCTCCGTGCCGTCCTCCAGCCGGTAGCCAGCAACAACATCCTCCATCACCAGCAGCGGATCGGGCGCGCGCAGCGGCTCGCGGAACTCGAACTGGAACGGCGCCGAGACGTGCAAGGGCGCGAGGTCCTCCATCTTCGCCAGCATTTTCATGCGGCTCTGCGCCTGGCGCGCCTTGCTCGCCTGCGCCTTGAAGCGGTTGATGAAGGATTCGAGGTGGGCGCGCTCGCGCTGCTGCTTCTCGATCATGCCGGCGGCGAGCACCACCGCGGCGGCGCGCTGGCGCTCGAAATCGGAATAATGGCCGCCATAGCGCTTGAGCTTCTGGCTGTCGATGTGAACGATGACGTTGACCACACCGTCGAGGAAATCACGGTCGTGCGACACGATCACCAGCGTGCCGCGGTATTTCTTCAGCCACTCCTCGACCCACAGGATGGCATCGAGGTCGAGGTGGTTGGTCGGCTCATCGAGCAGCAGCAGGTCGGAGGGACACATCAGTGCCTGCGCGAGGTTGAGCCGCATGCGCCAGCCACCGGAGAAGGTCGCCACCGGCTGTTCCATCTGCTCATGGCTGAAACCGAGGCCGTTGAGCAGGCGTTCGGCGCGCGAACGCACGGTCCAGGCATCGGCGTCGGTAAGGTCCGCATAAATGGACCCGATGCGCTCGCCGTCGTCGGCGGCTTCGGCCTCCGCCAGCTCCGCTTCGAGACGGCGCAGCGTGGTGTCGCCGTCGATCGCGTAGTCGATCGCGGAACGCTCCAGCGGCGGGGTTTCCTGGGCGACATGGGCGACGCGCCAGCGCTGGGGATAATCGACCTCGCCCTGGTCGGCCTGAAGTTCGCCGCGCAGCAGCGCGAACAGGCTCGACTTGCCGGCGCCGTTGTTGCCGATCAGGCCGATCTTGTCGCCGGGATTGAGGACGAGGTCGGCGTCCTCGAGCAGCACCTTGGCGCCGCGCCTGAGCGTAATGCGGGTGAAACGTATCATCGTGTCCTGCCGGCCGCGGAAGGCGGTCGGGAACGCCCCCAAGCAAAGGGGCGCATTCTACGCAGGTTGCGCCGCCGGCGGGCGTTTCCCGGCACAGGCGCGGTAAAATCCGGCGCACTTCCACCGGAGCAGGCCCATGGTTCCCGTCTACAAACTGATTGCCGCCGCACTCACCACGGTCACCCTCGGCACGACCGCCAGCTGCCAGTCGACCACCTCCGGCGGCGTGGTCGGCGCCGAACGCAAGCAGCTGCTGCTGGTGTCCTCCGAGCAGCTGGACCAGATGGCGGTAAAGGCCTACGCCCAGCTGCAGACCGAGTCGGCGAAGAAAGGCGTGCTCAACACCGATGCCGCGCTGACCCGCCGCGTGCGCGCAATCGCCGCCCGCATCACGCCTCAGACCCGCGCCTTCCGCGCCGACGCGCCGGGCTGGAAATGGGAAGTCAACGTCATCAACAGCAAGGAACTCAACGCCTTCTGCATGCCCGGCGGCAAGATCATGTTCTATTCCGGCATCATCCAGCAGCTCAAGCTCAGCGATGACGAGATCGCGGTGATCATGGGCCACGAGATCGCCCATGCGCTGCGCGAACATTCGCGCGAGCAGGTGTCGCAGGCGGTAGCCGCGGAAACCGCGATCGGCCTCGGCGCGGTGCTGCTGGGGCTGGGTGACGGCGCCGCCAACCTGACCGGCGCCGCCTACCAGGCACTGATTGCCACCCGTTTCAGCCGCAGCCACGAGACGGAAGCCGACCGCATCGGCCTCGAGCTCTCTGCCCGCGCCGGTTACGATCCGCGCGCCGGCATCACGCTGTGGAAAAAGATGCTCGCCGCGAACCAGGGCGGCCGCCCGCCGGAATTTCTCAGCACCCACCCCGCCGAAGACCGGCGCATCCAGGAAATCGAGGCGCTGTTGCCGGCGGTGATGCCGCTCTACGAGGCCGCGCGCCGGCGCCGTTGACCGCCGGGTCGGCAGCAAACGCAGCCGCGTTTCCTGCTGTCAGGCGCTCATCGATCAACAATGCAAAACACCATCCACAAACTGTCGCTATGCAGGCAGCTGGCCGGCCTCGCCGGCTGGCTGATCCTGACCTTTGCAGCCGCGGCTTTGGGTGCAGTGGCTTCCGCGCAGGCCGGGACTTTTTACCTGCGGCTGGTCCGTCCGGAGTGGGCGCCGCCGGGCTGGCTGTTCGCGCCGGTCTGGACTGTGCTGTACCTGATGATGGCCATTGCCGCATGGCTGGTGTGGCGTGATCATGGTTTCCGCCGCGGGGGTGCCGCGCTGACCCTGTTTGTGCTGCAGCTTGCCGCGAATGCGCTCTGGACCTGGCTGTTTTTTGTCTGGCATCAGGGCGCGCTGGCATTCGCCGAGATCCTGCTGCTGTGGGCATTGATTGCCGCAACCCTCATCGCGTTCCGGCAGCTGCAGCTTGTTGCCGCCATCCTGCTGCTGCCCTACCTGGCCTGGGTCAGTTTTGCATCTGTCCTGACTTACGCCACCTGGCAGCTCAATCCCGGGATTCTGGGTTAAGCATCCGGTTCAGCGCGGCACCAGCCGCCACAATGACGTCACTTCCGCCGCCCGCGCCGCGTGCAGCGGATCGGAGGCATCCTGTGCCTTCGGATGCTGCGGCCGTGCCTCGCTGCGGCTCTTGACCTTGAGGCCTGCAGCATCGATCAGCGCCAGCAGTTCCTCGCGGGTGCGCAGCCCCAGATGTTCGGCAATGTCGGACAGGATCAGCCAGCCCTCGCCTTCGGGCTGGAGGTGCGCCGCGAGCCCGGCAATGAATCCGCGCAGCATTTTGCTGCCGGGATCGTAGACCGCGCGTTCGATCGGCGCACTGGGCTGCGACGGAATCCACGGCGGGTTGCAAACGACCAGCGGCGCGCGGCCCTCGGGAAACAGGTCGGCCTCGACCACCTCCACCTGTGCCTCCAGTCCCAGCCGTTTGATGTTGTCGCGCGCGCAGGCAATCGCACGCGCGTCATTCTCGGTGGCGACGATCCTGGCCACGCCGCGTTTCGCCAGCAGCGCCGCCAGCACCCCGGTGCCGGTGCCGATGTCGAAAGCCAGAGTCTGTGCCGGCAGCGTCGCCTGCGCCACCAGCTTCACGTATTCGCTGCGGATCGGCGCGAACACGCCGTAGTGCGGATGGATATGCGCACCCAGCGCCGGGACGTCCACGCCCTTCTTACGCCATTCATGCGCACCGATCAGGCCCAGCAGTTCACGCAGCGACACCACGCTGGCCTCGCCATCAGGCTCGCCCCAGGCCTCACTGCAGGCGAGCCGCACATCGGGCGCACGGCGCAGTGGAATGCCGTAATCGCCCTCCAGCGGAATCAGCAGCATCGACAGCGTATGCGCGCGCTGCGCCTGCGCCTGGCGGTGGCGGTGGAAAGCAGCTCCCGGAACTTCGGCGACATCGCCCTGCTTGCGCTTGGGCTTGCGCGGCCGGTCGATGCGGCGCATCAGCGCCTGCAGCATCTGGCGCGCATTCTGGAAATCGCTGCGCCAGAGCAGCGCCGTGCCTTCGGCCGCGAGACGATAGGCGGTATCCGCGGTCATCGTGTCATCGGCCACCACCACGCGTTTCGGCGGCGCAGCGTTGCTTTCCGAGCGCCAACGCGCAGAGCGATCTTCAGTGCCGTCGTTGAAATGAATCAGGGGATGTGCAGTCACGGACAGGCTTTCCGCCGGCGGACACCGGCTCGACGCGGACGCCAAATGCGCCGCAAGCCCGAGCATAACAGGGCCATCCCGACGCCAAGAAGCCGCCGGCAACAGGCGCTGCTTATTCCAGGCGACTTTCCGGCCAGGCCGAGGCGTCTATGGTGTCGCGGTAGGCATGCCAGGTCGCATGACCCAGTACCGGGATGGTCACCGCGAGCCCGAGCAGCGCAGTGGCAAAGCCGATGCCGGTCAGCAGGACAATCAGCAGCGCCCACACCGCCATAGCCGGCTTGTTGCGCAGCACCGCGTTGACGCTGGTGACGATGGCGGTCACTGCATCGGTCTCGCGGTCGCAGATCATCGGCAGCGAGAACGCGCTGAAGGTAAAAGTCAGCAGCGCGAAAATCGAACCCACCGCCGAGCCGATGCCGAGGAACAGCGCCAGCTCGCGCCAGTCCGAGCTGCCGCCCGCCGGAAAAAACACGTGCACCATCGAGCCGGCGCGCGCCCAGATCAGAAACAGCACCAGCAGTGCCAATGCAAACACCATTGCATTGCCCAGAGCGCGGCCCTGCTCTTCCATGCAGCGCACCAGCGTCGGCGCCATGCCACGCTCGAGCTGGCGGCTGATCAAATAAAGGCCCAGCGCCAGCAGCGGCGCGACAAAGACAAAGCCCGAAAGCAGCACCAGCGCCGCCCAGTAACTGCCGGCAGCCAGCCCGATGCCGGTGACAATCCACGACAGCACGACGATGGCGATGCCGAGTCCCAGGCTCTGCTGCGGCGCGCGACGGAAATCCGCCCAGCCGCGCGCCACCCACTGCAGAGGCCGGCCCGCGGGGAGATCGCGGCAGGGCGCGACGAAGGGCAAGTGTTCGCCGTCCGGTGTGGGCCCGGGGCGTGGTTGTGTTTCGGTCATGAATCGTGTCCTCCCGGCAATCCGGCGATCATGTTGCGGCCCGCGTCCAGCAGCTGTTCTATGTAGTCTATGCCGCCGGCCGGATAACGCTGCAGGCGGCAGGTTAAGTGCGCACCGCCGGCTTGGCAAGCCAACCAGCATGTAGCTTCAACGGCGCCTGGTTGGTAATCGGATGCAGCATCACCAGGAATTTCAGTACAAGCCCACTCGGGTACGCACCATTTCCGCAGGTTTAGTGACTTATTGACAGCACCAGTAAACAGGTGCTAATAATGGCACCGAACCATTCAGGAGCACCTCCATGGACACCAAATTTTCAGAAGATGTCATCCCGCTTTCCGACCTGAAAGTGAATCCGGGCAAAGTGGTCAGCCGGGTGAACGATACCCACCGGCCCGTGCTGCTGACCAGCCGGGGTAGAGGTGTTGCCGTGGTGCAATGCCTCGACGATTACGAGAAAAGCGCCGATGAGTTGCGCTTCGTCAAGGCTGTGGCCCGTGGTCTGGCTGACATCCGGGAAGGCAACACAGTCACGCTGGCCGAAGCGAAGAGAATACTGGGCGCAAAGTAAATGAAGATCACGATCGCTCAATCAGCCCTGAGCGACCTGCACGAGATCAAGGCATATTACATGGCGCAGGGTGCGCCTGACATTGGCCAGAAGTTTGTCAATGTCATTCTGAAAAGTGTGCAGAATCTGCGCGACCACCCTGATTCGGGCAGAAAAGTCCCGGAATTCAATCAGGACAGCATTCGGGAAATCATTTATCCGCCGTTTCGTGTGGTTTACCTGCGCAATGCAGCATCAATAAGCCTTGTTCGTGTCTGGCGAAGCGAGCGCCTGTTGTTGCTCCCCGATGATGAAACATGACAACACGCCTCGGCCCTTGGGACTGCGGGTTTGCTGACATGAAAAAAGGGGCCTGTTGGCCCCTTTTCCTTTCCCGCAACTTGCAGACGGCTAAGCTGCCTGTTGTTGCCCCTTGAGCAGCAAATCAACCACCTGCGGCGCAATCTCCGCCGCGCGCTGGTCCATCTGCTCCGGCGTCAGGTTGGCGATCGGATGCGGCATCACCAGGAATTTCAGGTCCGGTACGCCCCAGGTTTTCGCCATCGCCTTGCCGGTGACCGTGAACACGTGGGTCACGATGGACGCCGAGGGAACACCGTTCTGTTCAAACACTATGCTGTCGAGCACACTGCCCGAGCTGCATGACCCTCAATCGCCGACGCCGGCGACGATGATGTCGCAGTTTTCCTTGTACTCGGCGATCATTTCCGGGCTGGGTGCGGAACCGGCGCTTTTCTTTTTGCGGATCACGTGCGACTTGGCGCCGTGCTCCTTCTCAAGGATGCCGGCGATGCGCATCAGCAGCTGATCGGAGTTGTGCTTGGTGTTGTCGACCAGGCCGATGCGCAGGCCCTTCAGCGACTTCGGCCGCGGCACGAAATTAATCGAGCGCGACTTCACTTCGGTGGTGGGATCGTAGATCTGGATGCTCATGGCGATCTCCTCTTTAAAAAAAACATCAATAAAAACAAGTGGTTACAAAATCCGTCATTCCGGACGCACGCAGTGCGATCCGGAATCCAGCGATCTTGCCGAAACCGTTGCTGGATTCCGGCGTTCGCCGGAATGACGGGGTATTCGGTTTTTCTCTGTGCTCTCTGTGCCCTCTGTGGCTAAAACGTTTTTTTGGATTTACGCGCTCACTCAAGGCACCCTGATTTCCCGCGTAACGCTCTGCGAGCCGTTTTTGCCGCCCCAGCCGGGAATGTAGCAGGACTGCACGCCGGCCTTGCCGCCGGCGGCGATCACCAGCAGGTCCTGCGGGGTATGCACCAGCGGCTGCATCGTGGCCTCGGTTTCGGGCGTGACCGGACCGGGACGGATGTTGGCGCGCTGCATTTCGGCGTGGGACATCTGGCTGTGTTCGAACACGTAGTTCTGCACATCCTCGCGCGACCAGCCCGCCTTCTGCATGATCAGCTGGTGCTCGCCGGCGAATACCATCGCGTACTGCGGCTGGCGGTTGGTGCCGGCAGACATGCGCATCTGCGCGCAGGCGGTGGTCAGCACACCTTCTGGCGTTGCGCTCAGGCCGTTGGAATACTGGTGCACGCCGAGCGCCGCAAATATCGTCACCGCGTTCTGCTCGGCCTTGAAACCGCGCGTGGTGTGAAAGGCCGGCCAGGGGCTGTCTTCCTCGTTCTCGGCAATGCAGAAGGTGTACTTGCCGGGATGGCCGAGGCTCGAGCGGTCCAGCACGCCGGGCGTGGTGCCGATCACGTTCTGCATCACCAGGCGGATCGCGCGGCCCATCGTGGCATTGGCGCGCCAGCCCTGGCCGAACACGTTGTCGCTGCTGTTCATGCCGATTTTTTTCGCGATCGGGCCGTTGACCAGCATGAACACCGCCGATCCGCCGGTGCTGGTCGCCGGGCCATGGTAGCCATATTTCGGATCAGCCAGCGCGTCGATGGTGGCCGTGATCACCGGCATGTATTCGGGCTTGCAGCCGGCCATCACTGCATTGATCGCGACCTTCTCCGCGGTGACCGAGACCTGGCGGTTTTCGATGAAGGCAAGTTGCTGATCGGGCTTGAGCCCGCCGGCCTCGAGCATCGCTGCAATGCTTTCTGCGGTGGGAGGAATCACCGGCAGGCCGTCGGTCCAGCCCTTGGCGTAACACAGTTCGATGGCACTGCCGAGATCGTCGGCGCTATGCCGCCGGGACTTGAGTTCGATCATGCTGCTCCTCCGGATGGCCCCGGTCTCGCGCCGGGGAATGAGAACCAGTCTACCGCAATCCCGGACCAACACCGGCGGCTGTTCCAGATAGTGATGCAACCCGGCCGCGATGCGACCCGTGCCGGAACGCACAACCGGTGGTAACGTGACGGCCGCGCAACCCGCACCACCGCGATGACCGCGCCACCATGACTGAAATTCTCCTGCTCTGCCTGTTCGCCGCCCTCGCCTGGCTGTGGTGGGACAGCATGCAGGCGCGCGAGGCTGCAGTGACCGCCGCGCGCAGCGCCTGTGATGCCGAGGGACTGCAGTTCCTCGACGACACCGTCGGCATCGCCGCACTGCGGCCTGCACGCAACGGCAACGGCCGGCTGCTGCTGCAGCGCGCTTACGACTTCGAGTTCAGCGACACCGGCGACAACCGCAGAAAAGGCAGCGTGGTCATGCTGGGCCGCCGCGTCGTCGTGCTCAATATCGGCCAGCGTCCACCGGCGACGGTCACAAGCCTGCACTGAGCCCGCGGGCCGCAGCCTCGCGGACCGGACGGCCGTCTCATTGCGCCGTCCACCCGCCGTCGATGGACTGCAGCGTGCCGGTAATCGACGCCGCCTCGTCACCGGCGAGGAACAGGGCAAGCGCAGCCACCTGCTCCACGGTAACGAACTGCCCGGTCGGCTGCGCCGCGAGCAGCACGTCGCGCACCACCTGCTCCTCGCTGATGCCGCGCGCCTTCGCAGTAGCCGGTATCTGTTTCTCGACCAGCGGCGTGCGCACATAGCCCGGACAGATCGCGTTGCAGGTGATGCCGTGAGTCGCGGTCTCAAGGGCAATGGTCTTGGTCAGACCCGCCACGCCGTGCTTGGCGGCGACATAGGCCGACTTGTAGGGCGAGGCCACCAGCGCATGGGCCGAGGCAATGTTGATGATGCGCCCCCAGCGCCGCCGCTTCATTCCGGGCACGGCATGGCGGATGGTGTGGAACAGCGCGACCAGGTTGATGGCGATGATGGCCTCCCACTTCTCAGGTGGAAATTCCTCGACCGGGGCGACGAACTGGATGCCGGCGTTGTTGACCAGGATGTCGATCCTGCCGAGCACAGCGACCGTGTGCTCCATCATTTCGGCGATCTCGGCCGGCTTGCCCATGTCCGCGCCATGGTGCTCGACGCGCACGCCATGCTGCTGCGCCAGATTCCTGCAGAGGTCGCGGATGGCATCGGCATCGCCGAAGCCATTGAGCATGATGTCGGCACCGCGTGCCGCCAGCGCGCCGGCCACGGCGAGGCCGATGCCGCTGGTGGAGCCGGTGACGAGGGCGCATTTTCCTTTGAGCATGACGGGCACTCCGGACGGGGATGGCATCCATCATGGCCCAAAACGCGGGCCGGCCGGAAGTGCCGTGAACGCAAAAAGGCCGCCAGTCGCCCCCTCGCGGGAACGGCCTGCCGGCCCGGTGTTGCCACGAACCCCTCAGAGCTTGCGCAGCTCGGCGAGCAGTTCCTCGCTGGTCGGGATCGTGCCCTGCGGATAGACCTTCGCGTAACGGACAATGCCTTTCGCGTCGATGACGTAGGCCGCACGTTTGTCCATGCCGCGCTCGTCATTGAAAATGCCGAAAGCCTGACCGACCGCGCCATGCGGCCAGTAGTCGGACATCAGCGGGAAAGGCACGCCGCCCAGATGCTCCGCCCAGGCTTTCAGGCTCGGCAGCGGATCGGCGCTCAGCTGCAGGATTTCGCAGTTCAGCTTCTTGAATTCTTCGTAGTTCTCACGGAACCCACGGACTTGATTGGTTCATCCCCCGGTGAAGGCAAAGGGCATGAACGCGACCACGACCGGCCGCCCCTTGAGCGAGGACAGCGCGATCTTCTGATCGGAGTTGTGCGCAGCCAGCGCGAAATCCGGTGCGGTGGCGCCTGCTTGAATTTCCATGCAAGTTCTCCTGGTTGTGACGGGATGCGGGACTGCCGGCCAAGAATACCCGCAGCCCCCGCCCCGGGCAATGACCCTCCGGCAATCAGCGCCGGCGTTCGGCATTGATCATGTAGAGACTGCTGGCGACGATGACTGCGGCGCCCACCCACAACCAGGAACCGGGCACCTCGCCCCAGACCAGCCAGCCGAGCAATGCCGCCCACAGCAGCGCGGTATAACGCACGGGCGCCAGCGCCGAGGCTTCCCCCGCGCGCAGGGCCTCGATGATCAGGAAATGCGCAGCACCGTTGCTGACGCCGGCCACGACGAACCAGAACGCGGCCGTGCCGCTGACCGGCACCCAGCCGGAGAACGCGGTCAGCATGCCGCCGGTCATCAGGATGATGTTCGACCAGAACAGGATCGATATCGACGAGTCGGTGCGCGACAGCAGCCGCGTCAGCACGTCGCGGAAGGCATTGATGAAGGCCGCCGCCACCGGCAGCAGCAACGCCCAGCGGAAATCGGCGCTGCCGGGCTGGACGACGATCAGCACGCCGGCGAAGCCGCCGAGCACGGCGACCCAGCGATGCAGGCCGACACGCTCGCCGAGCAGCGGCGCCGAAAATGCCGCGACAAAAATCGGACTGGTGAACATGATGGTGATCACCAGCGCCAGCGGCAGCAGGCCGAGGCTCAGCACGATGCAGGCGGAACCGGCAATGAACAGCAGGCCGCGGGCGAGCTGGCCGCCGCGGTTGACGATGCGCAGATTGTTCCAGCCACCCGTGAACATCACCCAGGGCACGATCACCAGCAGCGTCGCGAGCTGGCGCAGCCCGATCACCTGCCCGACCGGATGAGTCAGCACCAGATGCTTGGCCACCGCATCGTTGACCGTCAGCAGCACGATTCCCGCCGCCATCAGCAACATGCCTTTCAGCGTATGCGCGGCGTGGCTCATGCGCGCCGTCCGCCGCGCAGCAGCATCAACCCGGTGATCACCAGCGCGGCGCAGGCAGCAAGCAGGCCGCTGCCGAAACCGAGATCCGCGGCGAGCAGCGCACTCGCGGCGAGCGGACCAAGGATCTGTCCCGATGCAAAAGACGCGGTCATCGCCGCTGTCAGCGGCACCGCCTGCGCACCGGCCACCGCGCGTGCCTCCTGGATGCTCAGCATCGTCACCACCATGAAGGTGCCGCCGACACAGAGTGCAGCCACGAGTATCGCCGTCAGCCCGTTCCAGAACACCGGCAGGGCAACGCCGAATGCCATCAGGAAATGGCAGGCCGCCCACACGCTGCGCGGCGCGAAGCCGCGCAACAGGGTGGCCGCCGCCAGAGTCGAGAGCATTGCGGCCAGACCGAACACCGGCCAGGCCCAGCCGAACAGCGCCGGGTCGGGGATGATTTCGCGCGCCATCGCCGGCAGGAAAGTCGCGGGAATGATGTAACCGAAGCCGGCTGCGCCAAAGCAGAACACCAACAGCAGTGCCTCGCGACTCCAGGGTATGCCGCCGTGCGCGCGCGGCGCGGCGGCATGCGCGGCGCCGTGCCCGGCGTAAGTGGTCCACACCGCGGCGGTCACGGCCAGCGCCAGCAGGCCGAAGCTGATCCAGGCCTGTGCCGACGAGGCGCCGATCCGCATCAGCACGATGCAGGCGAGGCCGGCGATCAGCGTTCCGGCGCCGACACCGACGAAGCTCAGGCTGTTCAGCAAGGGCCTGCGCAGGACGGCGAGCCGGTCGAGCACCCAGGAAAATGCATAGATCGCGATCCAGGCATTGGCGATGCCGGCCACCAGCCGCAGCAACAGCCATGACGGATAATGTGCGGTGAAGCCCATCGCCAGCGTCGCAATGCCGATCAGCAGCATGCCGCCCAGTACCGCAATGTCGTCACGCACCGGCAGTCGCGTCGCCAGCAGCGAACCGAGGAAATAACCGAGATAATTCGCGGAAGCGAGATAACCGCCGGACACCGCGCTGAGGCCGGCGTCATCCTGCATCATCGGCAGGATCGGCGTGAAGGCGAAACGCCCGATGCCCATGGCGACGGCGAGCGCGGCCATGCCGGCAAAAGCGATGCGCAGTGCGGGGATGGTCACCATGGTCACCGACTATAACCGATCCGGGATTCTTGAAATACTCAATATAATCAAATACTTATAATCAATCGCCGAGGCGCCTGCGAATCCGCGCTGGCAACTTCGGCGCGAGTCACGTAAAAGCACAGCCTGCATGAACCGAGACAGCCGCATGAAAAGCGTGGACATCACACCGGGCCGCTACCGCCATTACAAGGGCAATGAATACGAAGTGATCGGTATCGCCACCCATTCCGAAACGCTGGAAGCGATGGTGGTCTACCGCCCGCTTTATGGTGAAGGCGGACTGTGGGTGCGCCCCGCCGCGATGTTCACTGAGGACGTCATCATCGACGGCCGCAGCCGGCCGCGTTTCGAGAAGCTCTGACATGGGCATCAACTGGTTTCCCGGCCACATGGCCATAGCCGTCGACAAGATCAAGAAGGCGATGGCGGACCACGACGTGGTGATCGAAGTACTGGATGCGCGCTGCCCGATGGCGAGCAGCAATCCGCTGGTCGAATCGTTGCGCATGGCGCGCCAGCGCGCCTGCCTGAAAGTGCTGAACAAGGCTGATGTCGCCGACGCCCGGGCCACGCCGCAATGGATCAGCCATTTCAACGCGCGGAAGAACACCCAGGCCATCGCGCTGTCCGCGAAAAAACCCGGTGACGCGCAGAAAATCATCGCCGCCGCAAAAAAACTCGCGCCGCACCGCAACGAGAACCTCAAGCCGCTGCGCATGCTGATCATGGGTGTGCCCAATGTCGGCAAGTCGACGCTGGTCAATGCACTGCTCAAACAGCGCCGCGCGAAAGTCGGCGACGAGCCGGCGATCACCAAGGCGCTCGCCCGCTACGAGCTGTCGCCGACTGTCAGCCTCACCGACACCCCGGGCCTGATGTGGCCGAAGATCGAACACCCTGACGACGGCCTGATGCTCGCCGCCAGCCACAGCATCGGCATCAATGCCTATATCGAGTCCGAGGTAGCGATATTCCTCGCGGGCGTATTGCTGGATCGCTACCCGAAGCTATTGGCGGCACGCTATGCCACGCCGGCCGACGGCGGCGCGCTGGACAGCGTCGGTGTCATCGAGGCGGTGGCGGCGAAACGCGGTTTCCGCGTCAAAGGCGGCGGCACGGATTTCGAAAAGGCGGCGGTGACGCTGCTCAACGATTATCGCAGCGGCGTGCTGGGACGCATCAGCCTGGAAACGCCTGCGTCACGGGCAGCGAGACCCGCACCCGGCACCGACACCGGATCAGCCGATCCGCAGTGACGCAGGCCGGTTGCGTCCGGCCGGTGTTCAGGTCTCCGGCGCGCCCGCCGCCGCGGAGGAAATGCGCGCGAAGTTCTCGTACAGCGTCCAGTCCAGCGCATGCGCCTCCAGCGTCTGCGGATGCCACATCCGGCGCGGCAGCGTGAAGATGTCGCCGCCGTAGACATGCAGGCCGATGGTCGCCTGCTCGCCCACGCACTCGGCGACATGCGCAGTGTCCGCGCGCATCGACAGGATGGATCCCGGCGCAAGGGTTACCTCGCTGGCCTTGCGCAATGCCCCGTCCGCGGCGCGATAGAGCGTGTTCTTTTCCGCGCCGGACAGCAGCAGGATGGTCGCCCAGGTGCCATGGTCGTGCGGCGGTGTGCGCCGCCCGGCGGGAAAACGCACTTTCAGCAGGGTCAGGTTCGGCGCCCGGTAAAACACCTGGTTGGCATTGCCGCCGGTGCCGGAAATGTAAGCCAGAGCGCTGTCGATCGCCGCAATGTCGCCGCGCAGCCCTTCGAGCTCCTCGCGGACGGCCGCCATCGGATCCGGGCGGTCCACCGCCGCGGCGCAGCGCGCCACCAGTTCATGAACCTGCATTTGCCGCTCCTTCATCAACATTGATCTCGATCACCCCTTTCAGCACCAGCGGCAGACCGCCCCGAAGGGAACTGGCGCCGAGCACGGAACGGGCATGAACGCCGCGCTTGCCGAACACCTCGACCAGCAGATCGGAACAGCCGTCGAGAACCTTGGGATGCGCCTCGAACTCCGGAACCGCGTTAAGGAACCCCTGGATCTCGACCACGCGCGCGACCCGGTCCAGCGAGCCCAGTTCGGCACGCATCACCGCCAGCAGCTCAAGCGCGGCAGAGCGCGCAAAGCGATGCCCGTCCTCGGTCGAGTATTCACGGCCCAGCCGGCCCTTGGGCATTTTGCCGTTCTCGGGCAGTGGCGGCTTGCCCGCGATGAACAGCAGATTGCCGCTGCGCACGGCATTGGCGTAGTTCGCGGCAGGCGCACTGCCCTCGGGCAGGACCAGTCCCAGATCCCTGACGCGTTGTTCGGCACCCGGCATTTCGGCTCCTCAGGCTGATAAAGAAAATGGCATGCCGCGAGTATACCCAGCACCGATAGTCCGGCGCCGGCCGGGGCAAGCGCGTATAGTCAGTCCATACTCTAAGGACATGACATGACCGACCAGGAATACATCACCGCCTACCAGAAGATCGCCGGCAAGTACGAGAACAACCAGTCCACGATGGAGGACTACCTGGAGGCGATGAAAAAGCTGAAGGAAAAATTCCTCAAGGAAAAACCCGGCACCGCCTTCCCCGCGGTGCCCTGAAAGCGACTTCAGATTGACTGCAGCACCCGCGGCATGAGCAGGTGCAGCAGCACGCCGCGCAATCCCAGGAACACCGCCAGCGCGCCCCACAGCCCCGCATTGCCGAACAGCGGCATCGCGACATGCAGCACCAGCAGGAAGGCGAGGAAGGACAGCAGCACGGTGTTGCGCATGATGCGGGTGCGCGTCGCCGCGAGGTAGACGCCATCGTAGGTATAGGCCCAGACGCCGACCAGCGGCAACAAGGCCGGCCACAGTAGCCAGGTTTCCGCAGCGGCACGCACCTCCGCAATACCCGTCAGCAGCGCAATGATCGCCGGACCGGCGACGACATAGACGACGGCATTGAGGGCTGCAACCAGCCCGGCCCACAGGAACACCACGCGCATGTTGCGGCGGAAAACTCCGCGATCGCGGCGCCCCACCGATTCGCCGAGGATCGCCTCGGCGGCATGGGCGAAGCCGTCGAGCCCGAACGAAGTGAACATCAGGAAGGTATGCAGCACCTGGTTGGCCGCCAGCTGCACGTCGCCGAGTTCCGCGCTCTTCGCCATGAAAATGGCGAGCACCGACACCACGCAGAAGGTGCGCAGCACGATGTCGCCATTGATCGCGAGCATGCGCGCGAAACGTGCCGGCTCCAGCACATGGCTGCGACGGCCGTCGTCGGGCAGGCTGCGCAGCACGCGCCACACGCAAAGCAGTCCCGCTGCGAGGCCGGTGTATTCCGCGATCAATGAGGCTATCGCCACGCCGGGCACGCCCCAGCCGAGACCGATCACGAACCACAGGCTCAGCACGATGTTCACGCCGTTGGTCACGAACAGGATCAGCAGCGGCAGGCGCGCGTCACGCATGCCGTAGAGCCAGCCGACGATGGCATAGCTGGCGAGCACCGCCGGCATCGCCCAGACACGGATCCGGAAATATTCGGCGGCATGGTGTTCGACCTCAGCGCTGGCCTTGATCAGCCCCAGCGCGGCGGAGAGGATCGGCAGTTGCAGCAGCACCAGCAGGCCGCCAATCGCGGCAGCCAGCAGCAGCGCGCGGGACAGCATTGCCCGCACTTCGCCGAAATCACCCGCACCGCGGGCCTGCGCGGTGGGTCCGGTGGTGCCCATGCGCAGGCAGTTGAACAGGTGATAGATGAAATTGAACAGCATCGCGCCGATGGCCACGGCGCCGAGGTAGTACGGCTCGGGCAGGTGGCCGACGACGGCGGTATGCACCGCGCCCAGCAGGGGCACGGAAATATTGGCAAGGATGATGGGTCCGGCCATCGCCCAGACCTGGCGATGCGGACCCGCCGCTGCGGATGTGTGGGGTTTGGAAAAAGTCACGGGCCGCCGGATTTTATCCCCGGCGGCCCGTGTTGTTGCGCTGATTGATGCGGGGGCAGCCCCCGCGCCATCAGGCCTGCGGCTTCGCGCCCTTGATCTGGGTGCGGTACAGCAGCCGGCGCTCGTTGGGATCGAAGGCCGTGCGCTTGTGCATCACGCAGCGGTTGTCCCAGATCAGCAGGTCGCCGACGCTCCATTTCTGGTACCAGGCGAATTCGTCACGCGTGGCATGCGCCCACAGCCGGTCGAGCAGCGCCTCGCTGTCCTCGAGGCTCAGGCCCATCACGTAACCGAAAGGCCGGCGGCCGAGGAACAGCGCCTTGCGGCCGGTCACCGGATGACGGATCACCGCAGGATGGACCGCGCCCGGCGCCTCGCGCGGATCGGTCACTGCCTTGAAGCCTGCGCGCAGGTCACCGGCGCTGTTGCGGCTGGAGTCATGCTTGATCATCTTGCCTTCGACTGCTGCCTTGAGGTCGGCAGGCAGAGTCTCGTAGGCATGGTACATGTTGAGGAAACCGGTCCTGCCGCCCTCCTTCGTCACCTCGACCCCGTAGAGCAGCGCGCCGGTCGGAGTGACCTCGTTGTAGGACATGTCGGTGTGCCACACCGCCTCGCCGTAGCCAAGGCTGCCGATCGACTCGCCTTCGACCTTGATGTTCGACATCACGGCCATGTAAGGATAACCCTCGATCCAGGGCTTGCCCTTGACGTTGATCGGAGCCTTGTCGAGTTCGCCGAAACGGCAGCTGAATTCATGCAGCTGGTCCTTGTTCAGGTTCTGGCCGCGGAAACGCAGCACCAGATGCTTCATCCACGCATCGTTGATCTGCTTGAACTGTGCATCGGTCAGCGGCAGTGTCAGGTCGACACCGACGATGTCGGCGCCGATCTGCGGGGTGATGGCTTCGACGGTAATGCCGCCGGGATTGGCGGCAGTGCGGACAGTGGCGGCGGTTGCGGTCACGGACATGGATGTTCCTCCTCGAAATCGGTTTTACGGTATTGCAGGCGAAGCCGGATTATACCCGGATTATTAATAATCGATAATCGTTTCCTGCATGCGCTTGTGGCGCTATACTCCTCGCAACGCGGCAGGATCGCCGCTATCTTATTGAATACAAAAATAAATGACCGAATCCAGCGATGCCGGGCTGAACCAGACCCTGCCCGAAAAAATCGCCGCCAGGCTCGCCGAACGTATCGTTGACGGCCGTTATCCGCCGGGTTCTCGCTTGGTCGAGGCCGTGCTGTCAAAGGAATTCGGCTCCAGCCACGGCCCGGTGCGCGACGCGCTGCGCCTGCTGCAGAGTGCCGGGCTGGTCACCATCCTGCCCTACCGCGGCGCAGTGGTCACTGACGTCACGGTGCGCGAGATCCGCGAGCTCTACCAGGTCCGTGCCGCGCTGGTCGGACTGCGCGCACGCTGGATCGCCGAGGATCCGCAGCGCAATGAACTGCTGGAGAAGGTGGCGGATCCGATTGCGCAGCTGCAGAAGCTCGCCGGCAAGGACACTGAAGGCTATACGCGCATCGCGCTGCAGGTGAACCGCGCATTCACCGAAAGCCTCGGCAACCGCTGGCTGCGCGCGACACTCGCCTCGCTGATGCTGCAGACCAGCCGCTATACCCGGCTTGCACTGGCCTCCGCTGCGCACCAGCGCCATTCATCCCGGCAATGGCAGGCGCTGTACGAAGCGATCCGTGACGGCGACAGCGAGCGTGCCGAAAGCATCGCCGCCGCGCTGTCGATGGCAACCCGGGACGAAGCCATCCGCTTCCTGGAACAGGCTGCCGCCAAGAGCGCGCAGGCCTGAGGGCCCTCAGGCCCCGGCATCAGGCGATATCCAGCACCGGCTTGCCGACCATCCGGCGTTCTTCGTAAGCCGCATGCGCCTCCCCGACATTCTCGAGCGTGTAACGCCCGGCAATGTCGATGCGCAGCGAGCCATCGAGCAGCGCATCGAAAATGTCATCGGCACGGCGGCGGATTTCCGCACCATCACGCAGATGATCGGCGAGCCGCGGCCGGGTCAGCAGCAAGGACCCCGCTTCGCCGAGTTCCAGCGGATCGAGATCGGTCACCGAACCGGAAACATTGCCGTAGTTGACGACCAGCCCGCGCTTGCGCGTCGCGCGGAAGCTGTCGCGCAGCGTCGCTTTGCCGATCGGGTCGTACACCACGTCGACCCCCTGTCCGCCGGTGGCCTCGCGCACCGCCTCGGCAAAGCGCCCGTTCTCGTAGAGAAACACCTGCTCGGCGCCGCGGCTGCGCGCGATCGCGGCCTTGCCGGCGGAACTGGTGGTCGCGAGCACGCGTGCGCCGGTGCGCCTGGCAATCTGGATCAGGATCTGGCCGATGCCGCCGGAAGCCGCATGCACTAGGCAGGTCTTGCCCGGTGCCAGCCGGCCGACGTCATGGGCAAGGTAATGCGCGGTGTAGCCCTGGAATACCGACACCGCGCCAAGGTCCAGCGCCAGCGCATCCGGCAGTTTCACCGCCTGCCAGGCCGGCACCGCGGCATATTCGGCATAGCTGCCCCAGACGATGCACCAGGCGACGCGATCGCCAACGCGATGCGTGGTCACGCCCTCGCCCAAAGCGACCACCTCGCCCGCGCCCTCCATGCCCAGCGTGCAGGGCAGTCGCACCGGGTAGGTCCGCGATGTCGCATACTTGCCCTGCCGGGTATGGATGTCCATGAAATTGATGCCGGCATGACGGACGCGGATCAGCAGGGTGCCGGGCAGCGCTTCGGGCACGGGCGCATCGACCCGCTGCAGGACTTCGGGACCGCCATAGCGGTGTATCTGTATGCTTTTCATCACGGAATCCGGGCACGGCCAGCCGCGATTATCGCGCATCGGATGCGTCCTTCCGGTGCCCTGTAAGGAATGCCGGAGGGCGGCGACTGACTGCGCAAGCGCCCTGACGCGGAATCTTCCGTGACACGGGCGGTCTGAAGGACACAGGAGATCATCCATGAAACGACGCGGATTTTTGCAGGGACTGTCGCTGGCCATCCTCGGGCCTTCACTGCTGGGCAGGGTTGAGACCGCGCAGGCCATGACCATGAAGGACATCGAAGCCATGCAGAAAAACTGGCGCGCCCTGCTGGCGGCGAGCTTCAAGGCGCCCTTGCCCACCGAGCCGCTGAAGCTGCCCGCCGACCAGTGGCGCAAGCGCCTCGACCCCGTCCAGTACAAGATATTGCGCGAGGAAGGCACCGAGCGCGCCGGCACCAGCCCGCTGAATGCCGAGAAGCGCCCCGGCATCTATGCCTGCGCAGGCTGCGACCTGCCGCTGTTCACTTCCGACATGAAATACGAATCCGGCACCGGCTGGCCGAGCTTCTTCACGACCATCCCCGGCGTGTTCGGCACCAAGAAGGACTACCTGCTGGTGCTGCCGCGCACCGAATACCACTGCATCCGCTGCGGCGGACACCACGGCCACGTATTCGACGACGGCCCGCTGCCGACGCGGCAGCGCTGGTGCAACAACGGTGTCGCGCTGAAGTTCATCCCGAGACAGGCCTGACGCTGTCACGGCGGATTCCTCCGCGACGTGAACACCCGGGGCTTCGCATCCGGTGATTGCGCTACACTGCATCACAGGAACCCGATACCCGTGCCCGTGAATCCACATCAGCTGCGACTGGCCCATGGCGGCGACGTCCAGGAAATCGCCGAAATGTCGCGCTGCCTGATCGAGGTCGGGCTGCGCGGCTGGACCTGGCATCCGGCGCGGGTCACGCGCGCATTGCAGGCCCGCGAAACCTGCGTGCTGGTCACGGAGATCGGCGGCCAGCTTGCAGGGTTCGCGATCAGCGAATTCGGCGACAGCCGCGCCCACCTGTCTCTGCTCGCGGTCAAACCCGCCCACCAGCGCCGCGGCATCGGCGTGGCGATGATCGAGTGGCTGGTCGAATCGGCGCTGACCGCGGGCATCGGCCATTTCACGGTCGAGATGCGCGCCAATAATTTTGCGGCGCGCAGTTTTTATGAAGCGCTCGGGTTCCGGCAGCAGCAGTACATCACCGGTTATTACCAGAACATCGAGCCGGCGATCCGCATGCGCCGCGACCTTCATCGCCTCGCCACGCTTTCCGAATAAACACTTTAAATCAAGTATTTACATGATCTCCGACATCAAGGCCCTGACTTTCGACACCTTCGGCACCGTGGTCGACTGGCGCAGCAGCATCATCAACGACCTCTCCGCCTGGGGTAAAGCGCGCGGACTTGCCGTCGACTGGACCACCTTCGTCGACGAATGGAAAACCGCCTACAAGCCGGGCATGGACAAGGTGCGCAAGGGCGAATGGCCGTGGACCACGATCGACGGCATCTACCGCAGGGCGCTGGACGGGATGGCGCCGCGTTACGGCCTCGACAAACTGGATGAGGCCTCTCTGCACCATATCAATCGCGTCTGGCATCGCCTGCTGCCCTGGCCGGATTCGGTCGCGGGCCTGCAGCGGCTGAAGAAAAAATTCCTGATTTCGACGCTGTCCAATGGCGATGTCGACATGCTCGCCAACATGGCCAAGCACGGCGGCCTGCCCTGGGACGTGATCCTCTGCGGTCAGGTCTTCCGCCACTTCAAGCCCGACCCCGAAATCTACCTCGGCGCGATCGAGATGCTCGGCTGCAAGCCGCATGAAGTGATGATGGTCGCCGCGCACAATGACGACCTCCGCCACGCGAGGAGCCACGGCATGCGCACCGGTTTCGTGCTGCGCCCCACCGAATACGGGCCGGCACAAAAAACCAATCTCGAAGCCAGCGAAAAATGGGACATCATCGCCAATGACTTTGGTGAACTGGCAGACAAGTTGGGCGCCTGAGATCGCCACCCGCACGAGAAAACAACACCCGTTTTAACCGCCGATGAACGCAGATCAACGCCGATGAAATTCAAGATATCGTAAAGACAGACCGATTATTTTGAATCGGGTTTATCCGCGTCTATCGGCGTTCATCGGCGGCTAAAGATTTTTGTTTTTGACATCAGACTTTCCCCGCATGCCGCCCGAGCGCCCAGGCCACATGCTCCCGCACCAGCGCCGACGGATGACCGGCACGCGCCTGCAAGGCGGCAATGATCTCCGCTGAACTGTCCGCATTGCCCAAACCCACCGCGATGTTGCGCAGCCAGCGCTCGTGGCCGATGCGGTGGATCGCGCTGCCGGCAAGCCGCGATGCGAAGGCCGCCTCGTCCCAGGCAAACAGCTCGACGAGAGTGGCATCGTCCAGTCCGTTGCGCACCGTGAAGTCGTCCTCGGCCGTGACCTGCGCGAAACGGTTCCACGGACAGGCCAGCTGGCAGTCGTCGCAGCCGTAGATGCGGTTGCCGATCAGCGGCCTGAATTCCTCGGGAATGCTGCCTTTCAGCTCGATGGTCAGATAGGAGATGCATCGCCGCGCATCAAGCCGGTACGGCGCGACAATGGCCTGCGTCGGACAGATGTCGATGCACTTGCGGCAGCTGCCGCAATGCTCGGCCTGCGGCGCATCCGCCGGCAGCGGCAGGTCGGTATAGATTTCGCCGAGGAAAAATGCCGAGCCGGCTTCGCGGTTGAGCAGCAGCGTGTGCTTGCCGCGCCAGCCGAGGCCGGCCTTTTCGGCCAGCGCCACCTCCATCACCGGCGCACTGTCGGTGAACACGCGGTAACGGTGGGCACCCACGGTGGATTCGATGCGCGAGGCGAGCTTCTGCAGCCTGTTGCGCAGCACCTTGTGGTAATCGCGGCCGGTGGCATAGCGCGAGACGAAGCCGCGCCTGCGGTCGCCGATCACGGCCCAGCTGTCACGGGCCGACGGCGGCGTGTAGTTGATCCGCGCGACGATCACCCGCAGCGTGCCCGGCACCAGTTCGGCCGGACGGCTGCGTTTGGCACCATGACGTGCCATATAATCCATCTCGCCGTGGCAGCCGCGCGCCAGCCATTCCGCGAGCCCCGGTTCCGCATGCGACAGGTCGCAATCGGCCACCGCGACCTGCTGGAATCCGAGTTCGGCGCCCCAGCGGCGGATGTCATCACGCAGTGCCTTGTAGTCGATCATTGCGGAATTCAATTCAGATCCGATTCCAAACCCAGATTCAAAACCCAGCCACAGAGGACACAGAGTTCACAGAGAAAAACAGGTGTATGGACCTGGACTGGAACCGCAAGCCCTGCGGCGTGATGGACGCGCTTTTGAAGTTCTCTGTGTTCTCTGTGTCCTCTGTGGCTAAAGCCTTTGACTTTGATTTTCTCTCCACGCCCATGAACAAGGTTAACCGCTTTCTCGCCAACGAAGAGGACACGCTGGTCCTGGGCCGGGCACTGGCGCAGCTGCTCGAGCCGGGCATGGTGCTGCATCTGCGCGGCGACCTCGGCGCCGGGAAAACCACGCTGGCACGGGGCATCCTGCGCGGGCTGGGCCACGAGGGGCGTGTCAAAAGCCCGACCTATACGCTGGTTGAACCTTATCAATTTTCTAGGTTATACTTGTATCACTTTGATTTTTATCGGTTCCTTGATCCCGAGGAACTGGCAAACAGCGGCTTCCGCGATTACTTCAATGCGGAGTCCGTATGTCTGGTCGAGTGGCCGGAGAAAGCGCCGGATCTGCCTGCCGCCGACCTAGACATCAGCATGCGTTCCGACGGCGAAGGACGCGAGATTGTGATCACGGCGCACACGGAGGCTGGCAGGCGTTGTCTCGACAAGCTGACAAACTGAGACTCGCACACTGCCGCGCGGCGTCAAGCCCGTCCGCGCTTCCGCTTCTTTTTTTCCGCATGTTGCTGAAGCTGCTGGCCGCAGCCTTCGCACTCGGTGCGCCCGCGTTTGCCGCGGAGATTCTGGTCACCGCGACACGGGTGTGGCCGGCCCCGGATTACACCCGGGTCACCATCGAATCTCAGCAGCCGGTCAAGCACACGCTGTTCAGCCTCGACAACCCCAACCGCCTGGTACTGGACCTCGAAGACGTCTCGCTCAGCGCAACGCTGAACGACATCGCCGGCAAGATCAGCACCGAAGATCCCTACATCAAGGGCGTGCGCGTCGGCCGCTTCAAGCCGGGCACGGTGCGCCTGGTATTCGACCTCAAGGCCAAGGTGAAGCCGGAGGTGTTTTCGCTGGCTCCCATCGGCGACTACGGCCACCGGCTGGTACTCGACGTCTACCCGCTGGAACCGCCGGATCCCCTGCTCGCCTTCCTCAGGAGCCGCGAACACGGACACGGCGAGCCGCATGCCGCCGTTCCGCCTCCCGCCGCGGACACTGCAGCGCCACCCGTTGCCAGGGCTGAGCCGCCGGCCGCCCCCAGATCCCCGCCGCGAGAGACGCGGCCGCCTTCGGAACGGCTGGTCACCATCGTCATCGATGCCGGGCACGGCGGCGAGGATCCGGGCGCCCGCGGCCGCCGCGGCACGCTGGAGAAACACGTGACTCTGGCGATCGCGCGAAAGCTGAAAGATCGCATCGACAACGAGCCCAACATGCGCGCCGTGCTCACGCGTGATGGTGACTTCTTCATCCCGCTGCACATGCGCGTCGCCAAGGCGCGGCGGGTACGCGCCGACCTTTTCGTGTCGATCCATGCCGACGCCTTCGTCAAACCCTCAGCCAATGGCTCCTCGGTGTTTGCGCTGTCCGAGCGCGGCGCCACCTCGGCCGCGGCAAGCTGGCTGGCCAAGCGGGAGAACGACGCCGACCTGATCGGTGGCGTCAACCTCGGCATCCAGGACCCCTATCTGAAACAAACCCTGCTCGATCTGTCGCAAACGGCTTCGATCAACGACAGCCTGAAGCTCGGCAAGGCGGTGCTGCAGGAAATGGGCGGCATCAACCGCCTGCACAAGAACTATGTCGAACAGGCCGGATTCGCGGTGCTGAAGGCACCCGACATACCGTCCATCCTGATCGAAACCGCCTTCATCAGCAATCCCGACGAGGAACTGAAGCTGCGCAACCCGGCGTACCAGAACAAGATGGCCGATGCGATATTCACCGGCATCAAGCGCTATTTCGCGCAGAACCCGCCGCTCGCGCCGCAGCGGGTTGCCGTAACACCCTGAACACGGCCACCCGGCCCCGGCACTGGAATCCGCACTGTAACAAGCCCGCAGATGCGCACCCATGCGCACGGGCAGGAGGAGAAGCATGAGAATCGATCGCTGCGCTGCCGTGGCCGTGCTGGCGCTGACCGCAGCCTGTGCCGCCGTGCCAACCGTCGACGTGCCGCAGCCCGTGCATGTGCAGCCCTTCTCCGGCGGGCAGCCCGGTGAAGTGTTGCCCGGGGGCTGGCAGCCCTGGATCCTGTCACGCCACAAGCGGCCCACCGAATACCGACTGACCGATGACCAGGGGCACACAGTGGTGCAGGCGCGCGCCGATGCCTCGGCTTCCGGGCTCGTCCATCCGCTGGCACTGGACCCGCAGGCTCATCCGCAACTCAGCTGGCGCTGGAAAGTCGATAAGCTGATCGCCGGCGCCGACAACACGCAGAGGCACCTCGAAGACTCCCCGGTGCGGCTGGTGGTGAGCTTCGCCGGCGACATGAAACGTCTGCCACTGCAGGACCGCATGTTCTTCGACAATGTGCGCCTGCTCACCGGCCAGCAGCTGCCCTATGCCATGCTGATGTACATCTGGGAAAACCGCGCACCCGTGGACAGCGTGATCAACAACCGTCACACCTCGCGCATCAGGATGATCGTTGCCGCATCCGGCAGTGACCGGGTTGGAAGCTGGCAGGAAATCTCGCGCAACCTGCTTGAGGACTACCGTCGGGCCTTCGGCGAGGAGCCCGGCCGGATCACCGCCATCGGCATCATGACCGACACCGACAATACCGGCGGACGCGCACAGGCCTGGTACGGAGACATCGCCTTTGGCAAGCTGCCGGCAGAACCCGTCATCGCCGAGCGTTGAACCACGGGATCAGCGTCCGCCGAGCTCCGCGCGGATCGCCTCGACAGCACGCTCGATGTCATCCTCGTTGTTGGCAAAACCGAGGGACATCCGGATCGCGCCATCCTTGACGTTGACAATGACCCGGTGCTTTTCGCGCAGGCGCTCCATCAGCACGCCGGCATCAGGCACTGCAAAGCTGACGATCTGCGCGCGCTCCGCCCAGGGCTCCGGCGTGAGCAGCTGCAGACCCGCTTCGCGCAGCCGGCTCATCAGCAGTGTCGTCAGCCCGCGCACACGCGCCTCGATGCTGTCGAGGCCGACCGCGGCAATGAAGCGGGCACTGTCGCGCAGCACCCGCAGCCCGAGGAAATTCGGATTGCCGCCCTCGAAGCGGTGCGCGGTACGCACGTAATCAAACTGGCTGTTGAGGTGCGCGCTCGCCTGCGTCGAATCCCTGGCCACCGGCGGCTTTAGAAATGGCGTGCGGATTTCATCGACCAGGTCCTCGCGGCAATAGAGCAGACCCAGACCGGTGAGGCCGAACAGGTTCTTGTGTCCGCCGATGGCAATCAGGTCCGCACCGAGTCCGGACAGCGGCGCGGCGAGAACGCCTGCGGCCTGGACGCCGTCGACCACCAGCCTCACGCCACGTGCATGGCAGGCTTCCCCTAGCGCCGGCAGGTCGATGCGATAGCCGTTGCCATAGGTGATGTAGGCGGTGGACACCACGCGCGTGCGATCGTCCATCTGTTCCAGAAAAGCCTCGAGCGGCAGCCTGCCTTCGCGGTTTTTCGCGCGACGGATTTCGACGCCGCGCGCTTCCCAGTGTTTCCACACCCAGACGTTTGCAACATGCTCCATGTCGGTGAGCACGATGTTGTCACCCTTGCGCAGGTCGAAGGCGTGAGCTGCGATATTGAGCCCTTCGGTGGTGTTTTTTGTGAAAGCGATCTCGGCGGGCTTTGCGCCGAGCAGCCGCGCCATGATCTCGCGCGTTTCCGCAACATTGACAGCGGACCAGGCATCCGCGCCGGCGGTCTCTGAAATGTCGCGCCAGTAGTCCTGCATGGCCCGCTCCTGGCAGCGCGGGGGCACCGACTTGCGTGCGGTGTCGAGATAGGTCCAGCGCGAGAGCGCCGGAAATTCTTCACGCAGCTTAGACCAGTTCACCGTGCTCACGTCACCCCCTCCGGATTGAAACCTCAATTCGCGCGCCGCAGCCGCCGCGACAGAAAAAGGGGCCGCAACTGCGACCCCGTCCTGCACCTGCCCGCCTCCAGCCGGTTTCAGGCTTTCAGCGCACCCAGCACCTCATCCAGCATTTTTTTCGCATCGCCGAAGAGCATGCGATTATTTTCTTTATAAAACAATGGGTTATCAACACCCGCATAACCCGAGGCCATGCTCCGCTTCATGACGATGGAGGTCCTCGCCTTCCACACTTCGAGCACCGGCATGCCGGCGATGGGGCTCGAGGGATCTTCCTGGGCCGCCGGATTGACGATGTCGTTGGCACCGATGACGATTGCCACATCGGTGTCGGGAAAGTCCTCGTTGAGTTCATCCATCTCGAGCACGATGTCATAAGGCACCTTCGCCTCGGCGAGCAGCACATTCATGTGGCCCGGCATGCGGCCCGCCACCGGGTGGATGCCGAAACGCACGTTGACGCCCTTCTCGCGCAGCAGCCTGGTGATCTCGTAGACCGTGTGCTGGGCCTGGGCCACCGCCATGCCGTATCCGGGAACGATGATGACGTTCTTCGCGTCACGCAGCATTTCCGCGGTTTCCTGCGCGCTGACAGATATCACCTCGCCTGCCGGCTGCGCCGCGCCGCCGGCTGCCGCGGGAGCGCCGCCACCGGTACCGAAGCCGCCGGCGATGACGCTGATGAAGTGACGGTTCATCGCCTTGCACATGATGTAGGACAGGATCGCACCACTGGACCCGACCAGCGCACCGGTGACGATCAGCAAATCGTTCGACAACATGAAACCGGTGGCCGCCGCCGCCCAGCCGGAATAACTGTTCAACATCGACACCACCACCGGCATGTCGGCACCGCCGATGGCCATGACCATATGGATGCCGAACAGCAGCGCGATCACCGACATAACGACCAGCGGCGTCATGCCCGCGCCGACCGAGTCCGCCTGTATGAATTTCGCACCGAACCAGATGACGATCAGCAGGCCGGACAGGTTGAGCCAGTGGCGTGCCGGCAACAGCAGCGGCTTGCCGCCGATCCTCCCCGAGAGCTTGCCGAAGGCGATCACCGAGCCGGAGAAGGTGACCAGGCCGATCAGGATGCCGAGATAGATCTCGACTTCGTGGATGACCTTTTCCGCACCCTGCAGGTTGCCGGTCGCCGCCGGATCAATATAGGTGGCAAAACCGACCAGCGCGGCAGCGAGGCCGACCAGGCTGTGCATCAGCGCAACCAGCTCCGGCATCTGGGTCATCTTGACGGTGCGAGCGGCGTAAAGGCCGATCGAGCCGCCGACGACCATCGCGCCGACAATCCAGGCGTAGCCCTGGGCGGTGACCTGCGGCCCGAACACCGTGGCCAGCACGGCGATGGCCATGCCGATGATGCCGTAGAGGTTGCCGCGCCGCGAAGTTTCGGGATGCGACAGTCCGCCAAGGCTCAGGATGAAGAGGATGATCGCGCCGATGTAGGCGACCGTGACGAGGCTGAAAGACATCTGCGGTCTCCTATTTGCGGAACATGTCGAGCATGCGACGCGTCACCGCGAAGCCGCCGAACATGTTGATCGTGGTCAGCACGATGCCGGCCACCGCGAGGCCGAGGATCCACATCCCCGGCCGGTCGGCGGTGCTCTCGATCGGCGGCGCAATCTGCACCAGCGCCCCGATGCAGATGATGCTGCTGATCGCATTGGTCACGCTCATCAGCGGCGTATGCAGCGCCGGTGTCACGTTCCACACCACCATGTAACCGACGAAGCAGGCCAGCACGAACACCGTGAAGTGGCCGAGGAAAGACGCCGGCGCGTAGGCCCCGATGAGCCAGAACAGCAGTGCGCCGATACCGAACAGCGCGGCGAGCGCGCCGGCCGGCATCGGCTCCCCGCCGCCGTGGCCATGACCCTTTTTCTCGGCCGGCTTCGCCACGGCCGCTGCAGGCTTGGGCGCAGCGGCCTGCTTGACCGGGGGTGGCGGCCAGGTGATGCCGCCGTCCTTGACCACCGTCAGGCCGCGGATCGCGTCGTCTTCCATGTTGACGTTGATGACGCCGTCCTTGGTCTTGCACAGTTCCTCGGTCAGCCGGAACAGGTTGGTGGCGTAGAGTGTCGAGGACTGCCTGGCCAGGCGCGAATTCAGGTCGGTATAGCCGATGATGGTCACGCCGTGCTTGACCACCGCCTTGCCGGCTTCGGTCAGCTCGCAGTTGCCGCCGCGTTCCGCCGCCATGTCGACGATGACGCTGCCCGGCTTCATGCTCTGCACCATTTCAGCGGTGATCAGCCTCGGCGCCGGCTTGCCGGGAATCAGTGCGGTGGTGATGATGATGTCCACTTCCCGCGCCTGTCTGGCGTACATCTCGCGCTGGGCCTGCTGGAAGCCCTCGCTCATGACCTTGGCATAGCCGCCGCCGCCGGAGCCTTCTTCCTCGTAATCGACCTTGACGAATTCGCCGCCCAGCGACACCACCTGGTCCGCGACTTCGGCGCGCGTGTCATTGGCGCGCACGATGGCACCGAGGTTGGCCGCAGTGCCGATCGCGGCAAGACCGGCAACGCCGGCACCGGCTATGAAAACCTTGGCCGGCGGCACCTTGCCCGCGGCGGTGATCTGGCCGTTGAAAAAGCGGCCGAAGGCGTTGGCTGCCTCGATCACGGCGCGATAGCCTGCGACGCCCGCCTGGGAAGTCAGCGCATCCATTTTCTGCGCACGGGACAGAGTGCGCGGCAGCGAGTCGATGGCCAGCACGGTGGCCTTTTTCGCGGCGAGCTGCTGCATCAGCTCCGGGTTCTGCGCCGGCCAGATGAAGCCGATCAGGGTGCCGCCCTCGCGCATCAGGCCGACCTCTTCCGCAGTCGGAACGCCGACCTTGAACACGATGTCGGAGCCGGACCACAGCTCGGCAGCAGTGGCGACCACCTCGGCACCCGAGGCGCGGTAGGCCTCGTCGCTGGTATTGGCGCCCTCGCCGGCGCCGGACTGGACTCTGACACTGAAGCCCAGCTTGATCAGCTTTTCGACGACTTCCGGCACCGTGGCGACGCGTTTCTCGCCGGCTGCCGTTTCCTTCGGCACCCCAATGATTTGTGGCATCACTTTCCCCTGGTTTGGAACTGGCATGGCGTCCCGACAGCAGCACGCCAGAGGCACTGCCTCATGGATTCCGTGAGCATTCAAACGGATCGCAGTGATTATACGGCCAGATAACGGAAATGACGCAGCAGCACGGGGCCTTATCACCCGATTGGCCGCGCTTATAATCAGGACATGCCCGCCATCCAGTTACTGCCTGAGCTGCTGATCAACCAGATCGCCGCGGGCGAAGTCATCGAACGCCCGGCCTCGGCATTGAAGGAAATGCTCGAGAACAGCCTCGACGCCGGCGCACAGGCAATCAGCGTCGAACTTGCCGCCGGCGGCATCAAACAGGTCAGCGTCACCGACGACGGTGCCGGCATTGCACGCGACCAGCTGCAACTCGCGCTGGCCCGTCATGCCACCAGCAAGATCGCCTCCCTTGATGACCTTGAGCACGTCGCCAGCCTCGGCTTCCGCGGCGAGGCGCTGGCGAGCATCGCCTCGGTGTCGCGCATGGAACTGACCAGCCGCCGCAGCGAGGATCGCCATGCCCACCGCATCACCGCCGAAGGCCCGGCGCTGGGCACTCCCGAGCCGGCAACGCTGGCGCGCGGCACGCGCATCGATGTGCGTGAGCTTTATTACAACACGCCGGCCAGACGCAAATTCCTGAAGTCCGAGCAGACCGAATACGCGCATTGCGAGGAAGCTTTCCGCCGCATTGCGCTGTCACGGCCCGACGTCGCCTTCTCGCTGACCCATAACGGCCGCATGCGTTTCCAGCTGAAGCCGCAGCCGCTGGCCGCGCGCATCGCCGCCGTGCTGGGCGGGGATTTCGCCGAGGGCGCGCTGCCGGTGGAGGAGTCGGGCGGCCAGATCGCGCTGCGCGGCGCGATCAGCTCCCCGGCCCATGCCAAAGGCACCCGCGATGCACAGTATTTTTTCGTCAACGGCCGCTGCATCCGCGACAAGCTGGTCGCGCACGCAATACGCCAGGCTTATGCCGACGTGCTGCACCACGACCGCCATCCGGCCTTCGTGCTGTTCCTCGACATCGATCCGCAACTGGTCGACGTCAACGTGCATCCGGCGAAGGCCGAGGTGCGCTTCCGCGATTCGCGTGCCGCGCACCAGTTCATTTTCCACGCGCTGCACAAGACGCTGTCGCGTTCCGCCGGAGACGCCACGGCAGCAGCCGCACCGTCGCCCGCCGCAGTACCGGCGGCCGCACCCTCCTTCTACCGCAGCCAGGGCACGATGCCCCTGGGCATCGCCCAGCCGGCAGGCGCCTACGACACGATGTTCGCGCCACGCCCCGCAGCATCATCGACACTGCTTGCAGAGGCTGCGCAGGAACCACAGCCCCCTGCGTTGCCGGATTCCGGCGACGACCACCCGCTGGGTCACGCGCTGGCACAGCTCGCCGGCATCTACATCCTCGCCGAAAACCGCGGCGGACTGATCATCGTCGACATGCATGCCGCGCACGAGCGCATCATGTATGAAAAACTGAAAACCGCACTCGACGGCCGCGCGATCCCGATGCAGCCGCTGCTGGTGCCGGTGCATTTCGCGGCCGACGCCCTCGACGTCGCCACCGCCGAGGACGAGCGCGAGGCGCTGCAGGACCTGGGCTTCGACGTGGCGCCGGCAGGACCCGGCGCGCTGGTCGTGCGCGGCGTGCCGGCGCTGCTCGCCGATGCCGACGTGCAGGCGTTGACGCTGGACGTGCTGCACGAGGTGCGCGAGTACGGTGCCAGCCGCATCGCCACTGAACGCCGCAACGAATTGCTGGGTACCATGGCCTGCCATGCCGCGGTGCGCGCCAACCGCAGGCTGACGCTGCCCGAGATGAACGCACTGCTGCGCGACATGGAAGCGACCGAGCGCTCCGGCCAGTGCAACCACGGCAGGCCGACCTGGCATGCCATCGGCATTGGCGAACTCGACCGCCTGTTCCGTCGCGGTGAGTGATTTGAGCATATAAACATAAGTATTTGTTTTTATTGATATTTTTATGCCCACCGTCGCGCACCCGCCAGCCATACTACTGATGGGACCCACCGCCAGCGGCAAGACCGCGGTGGCGGTGCAACTGGCAACGACGCTGCCCTGTGAAATCATCAGCGTCGATTCGGCGCTGGTCTACAAGGGCATGAACATCGGCACCGCCAAACCGGATGCGGACCTCCTCAGGCGTGCACCACATCATCTGATCGATGTCATCGAGCCGCACGAAAGTTATTCGGCGGCGCGCTTCCGCGATGATGCGCTGGCGCTGATGCGGGAAATCACCGAACGCGGCAACATCCCCCTGCTGGTCGGCGGCACCATGCTGTACTTCAAGGCGCTGGTCGAAGGTCTCAACGACCTGCCGGAGGCCGATTCGACGATCCGCCTGATCATCGAGACCATGGCCGATGAGGAAGGCTGGCCGGCGCTGCACGAGAAACTGCGCAAGGTCGACCCGGAAACGGCGGCGCGGCTGGAACCCGCCGACGCCCAGCGCATCCAGCGCGCGCTGGAAATTTTCTACATTACCGGCCGGTCGATGACCGACCTGCTGAAAAAGCCGAAGTACGTCTATTTTCCCTACACCCCGATCCGCATCGCGCTGCTGCCGGGAGACCGCGCCGCGCTGCACGAACGCATCGCACAGCGCTTCGACGCGATGCTCGAGGCCGGCCTGGTCGAGGAACTGCGCGGCTTGCGTGAGGATTACGGACTGGAGCCGGAGATGCCCTCGATGCGCTGCGTCGGCTACCGCCAGGCCTGGGATTTCCTCGACAACCGCATCAGCCGCGCCGAGCTGCGCGAGCAGGGCATTGCCGCGACGCGGCAACTGGCCAAGCGCCAGCTGACCTGGCTGCGCGGCATGAGCGATTACACGGAGTTCGACTGCCTCGCCGCCAACGTCGGCGACCTGGTGCTGGAATATGTGCGTCGCGAACTCGAGGCGCAGATCATGGCCGGAGAATCCTGAACATGCCCTTTGCCACTGCCCGCGACGGCACCCGCCTCCACTACGAGGAGGCCGGCAAGGGCCTCCCCCTCGTCTTCGTGCACGAATTTTCCGGCGACTCGCGCAGCTGGGAGCCGCAGCTGCGCTTTTTCGCGAGGCGCTATCGCTGCATTGCCTTCAACGCACGCGGTTACCCGCCCTCGGACGTGCCGCGGGCGCGCTCGAAGTATTCCTGGCGCATCGCCGTCGACGACATCGCCGATGTGCTGCGTCACCTGCGCATCCGCAAGGCGCATGTCATCGGCTGCTCGATGGGCGCCTATTCCGCGCTGCAGTTCGGCCTGCGTTACCCGGCGATGGCGCTGTCGGTGACGGCGCTGGCCGCCGGCGCCGGCTCCGATCCGGCGACACGCGAAGCCTTCCTGCGCACAACCGAAGCCCATGCCCGCCTGTTCGAGACAGCGGGCACCGCAGCCGCGCTGAAACAGCGCGGTGTCAGCGCGGCCCGCATGCCGCAGATGCTCAAGGATCCGCGCGGCTTCGCCGAATTCCGCCGCATCCACGAAGGACACTCGGGCACCGGCCTCGCCGGCGTGCTGCGCGGGGTGCAGGCGAAACGCCCGCCGGTCTACGCACTGGAACGGGGATTGCGGAACTACCGCCCGCCGCTGCTGGTGGTCTGCGGCGACGAGGACGACGGCAGCCTCGGCCCCGCGCTGTTCATCAAGAAGGTCTGCCGCAATGCACGGCTTTGGATCTGCCCCGGAACCGGACACACGGTGAACACCGAGGAACCGGAGCAGTTCAACCGCAACCTGCTGGATTTCCTGACGCTGGTCGACGGCGGACGCTGGCGTCCGCGAGACCCGCGCTCTATGGCCGGTAGTTAAGGGCGCCTAACGCCGCCCGGTGTTGCGCAGGCGGTTGGCCAGCGCACGCAGCAGCGACACGCCGAATGCCGGGTTGGACTTGATCAGCGCGAGAAAATCGTTGCGGTTGATCGACAGCAGGTTGCAGTCAGTGGCGGCGGACGCCGTAGCCGCACGCTTCGACTGGTCGACCAGCGCCATTTCGCCGAACACCCCGCCGGGCCGAACCACCTCGACAACACTGTCCTTGACCGTGATGCGCACCGCGCCGTCGACAACCACATACATGAAAATCCCGGCCTCGCCCTCGCGCATGATCACGCCGTTCTTCGGCTGATAGGCCGGCGGACGCCCGGGGAAATTGCTGGTCAGTTCGGCCAGCAGGTCCTTGTCGAACACCTCGCCCGACACCGGCACCGTCTCCGGCGCCAGGTTCTGGTTCTTGCCGAGCATCTGCATCGCGAGCGCCAGGCGCAGGCGCTTGATCAGTATCGCCAGCAGCATCAATGCGAAATCCGGCGTTTTCTGGATGGCGCCGAGAAAGCCGTCGCCATCAAGGCCGATCACCTCGCAGGCACTGCGTGCAGTGGCCGTCGCGCTGCGCGGCTCTCCGGTCAGCACCGACATCTCGCCGAACACCTCGCCGGTCCTGATTACATCCAGCGGCCTGCCGTTGCGGGTCAGCGCAACCTCGCCCGAGGCCAGAAAATACATCGTGCTGCCGGCGGTATTCTCGGCAAACAACGCAGTGCCTGCTGCAATCGTCTGCGGCCGGCCGTTCTCCCCGAAAAACAGGCGCGCCACGTCGGCGCTGTAAACCTCGCTCTGTGCGGGGCGGGTGAAATCGAGATCACTCATGGTTGTCTGTCTTGTTCTGGCGGTTGTTGCGGGCTGCCCGGGCTGGAGCAGCACCTTCCTCGACAGCCCTTATATGCAGCCGCGGCGCCTGCGTCAAGCCGGCCCCGCCGTGCTGCGTCAACCGGCCCGCTTGACGCGGACCGCAGCCCAGCCTTTAGCCAGTGTCAGCCTGAGTTCCTCTTCGGCCGAGAGCTGCGCACCGTCGCGCACGATGCGCCCGTCCGCCGTCTCGGTAATGCTGTAACCGCGCTCGAGCACACGCTGCGGGTTCAGATGCAGCAGATGCGCGCGGATTCCAGCCAGGCGCTCGACCGCGATGCCCATCCGCTCACGCGCGATGCCGCGCAGCCGGCGCGCAAGTTCCTGCTGCTGCTGCACCATCAACGACACGTCGGGGGCTGCGGCACGCAGCCGCTGTGCCGCATCGCGCAGCGCCCACGACTGCTCCTCCGTCGCGCGCCGCCACCCGCCGTGCAGCCGGCTGGCGAGGTGCTGCAGGTGAACTTCCTGGTTGCGGATGCGCTCACCGGGGTGAGTCAGCCGTCGCGACAGGTAATCGAGGCGCTGCATGCGGTCCTCAAGCAGACGCGCAAACACCCTCGACAACTGCTGGCCGAGCAGCGCGGTATCACGCCTGAGCTTCACACCATCGGGGCTGACCAGCTCGGCCGCCGCAGTCGGCGTCGGCGCACGCAGATCGGCGGCAAAATCAGCGATCGTGAAATCGGTCTCGTGGCCGACACCCGATACCACCGGCAGAGGGCAGGCGCGGATCGCCCGTGCCACCGCCTCTTCGTTATAGGCCCAGAGATCCTCGATGCTGCCGCCACCGCGGCAGACGATCAGCACATCGCACTCAGCGCGCTGCCCGGCGAGACTGATGGCCTCGGCGATTTTCGCCCCCGCGCCCTCGCCCTGCACCGGCGTCGGGTAAATGATCACGCCTATGCCGGGCATGCGCCGGCGCAGCGCGCTGATCACATCGCGCAGCGCGGCCGCCTGCGGGGACGTGACAACGCCGACCACGCGCGGAAACGGCGGCAGTGCGCGCTTGATCGCCGGATCAAACAGCCCCTCGGCCTCGAGTTTCGCCTTGAGCTTTTCGAAGGCGGCGTACAGCGCGCCCAGCCCGGCGCGGCGCATTGCGTCGACGACCAGTTGGAACTTGCCGCGCGCCTCGTACACCGTCGCCGTCGCCCGCACCTCGACCTGCATGCCGTTTTGCGGAACCCAGTCCAGGTATTGCGCCTTGTGGCGGAACATCACTGCATCGACCTGCGCCGCCTCGTCCTTCAGCGTGAAATAGCAGTGTCCGCTGTCGTAACGCTTGAAATTGGAAATTTCGCCGGCCACCCATACCAGCGGCACGCCGCGCTCGATCGCGCTGCGCGCGAGCCGGTTGAGCTCGGCGACGGAAATGACGGCCTGCTGCGTGGCCTGTTCGATCAGGTCGGGCATCGCGGCATTGTACGCGCAGCCGCATCTTCGGCAACCATCGCTACGATATCATGTGGTCCGAATCCCGCCGTACCGGCGAACCAGGAGCACCCGTGACCAGCGACCGACTGTCCGCACTCATTCTCGCCTCAGGCATCGCCATCGGCCTGATCACCGGTGGCGCCCTGCTTGCCCGCGCGGTTGAAAACGCGAAAAGTGGCGACCGCTACGTGACCGTGCGCGGACTCGCCGAGAAGGACGTCGTCGCGGACCTTGCGATCTGGCCGATCAAGGTCCGCTCCGCGGGCAACAGCCTGGGCGAAGTCAACCACTCCGCCGACGAAGCGCGCGGCAAGGTGATGGAATTCCTGGAGAAGAACGGCATTCCGGCGGATGCAGTGGCCAGCCAGAATGTCCGTGTACAGGACCGGCAGTCCAACGATTACAACCAGAACAACAATGCGCTGCGTTACATCGTTGAATACACCATCCTGATCCGCAGCAGGGATGTGGAGACGGTGCGGAAAGTCAGCCAGATGACCGACCAGCTGGTTGCCGCCGGCATCGTGCTGTCATCGCAGGGCAACTGGGACGGCAACAGCCCGCAGTTCCTGTTCACACAGCTGAATTCGGTCAAACCCGCAATGATGGCCGACGCGACAAAAGCGGCACGCGAGGCCGCGCGGCAGTTTGCCGCAGACAGCGGCAGCGCGGTCGGCAGCATGCGCCGTGCCAGCCAGGGCCTGTTCACGATCGCCAACAGGGATCAGCTGGCCGGGGGCGAAGGTGATGGCGGAGGACAGGCCGCCATGTCCAGCCCGAACAAACGTATCCGTGTGGTGGTGACGGTCGACTATTTCCTGAACTGAGGGTCGGGACGGTCGCCTAACCGGCAACCGGTGCCGCGCGCCGGTCCAACTCGGCCCAGCGTTCAAATTTTTCCGCCAGCAGTGCTTCGATGGCCGCCGCACGTTCACGGTCGGCCTTCAGCTGCGCCGGACCTTGCCAGTGGTATTCGGGGCTGCTCATGCGCAGCGCGAGATCCGCCTGTTCCTTTTCCAGCGCCTCCAGTTCGCCCGGTAACTGCTCCAGCTCGCGCTGCTCCCTGAACCCGAGCTTCTTCGCCGGGGCCGTCGTGCGTGCAGCCGGTTTGGCCGACACCGCCGCGGCCGGACCGGCGGCAGGCGCCGCCGCCGGCCGCTGCTGCAGCCAGTCGCTGTAACCGCCAACGTATTCCTTCCACCGCCCTTCGCCCTCGGCCACCAAGGTCTGGGTCACCACGTTGTCGAGGAACGCCCGGTCGTGGCTCACCAGCAGCAGTGTGCCCCGATAACCCTGCAGCGTGTCTTCCAGCAGTTCCAGTGACTCGATGTCGAGATCATTGGTCGGTTCGTCCAGCACCAACACGTTGGCCGGTCGTGCGAACAGCCGTGCCAGAAGCAGCCGGTTGCGTTCACCGCCCGACAGCATGCTCACCTTGGCCTGGGCGCGCTGCGGTGGAAACAGAAAGTCCGACAGGTAACTCATCACGTGCTTTCGGCCGTCCGCGGTCTCCACCCATTCCGAGCCGGGGCTGATGGTTTCGACCAGCGTTTGGTCGGGATCGAGCTGATCGCGCAACTGGTCGAAATAGGCAATCTCCAGTTTTGTACCCAACCGCACTTCGCCGGCGTCAGGCGCGAGTTGCCCCAGGATGATCTTGATCAGCGTCGATTTGCCCGCGCCATTGGCGCCGATCAGGCCGATGCGATCGCCGCGCAGAATGCGCAGATCAAGGTTTCTGATCAGATGCCTGCCGTCAAAACTCTTGCTCACACCGGTCAGTTCGGCGACCAGTTTGCCGGAGCGTTCACCAGCGTCCAGCGCCAGTTTGACGTTGCCGATGCGCTCACGGCGAGCCGCGCGCTCCACACGCAGCGCTTCCAGCCGCCGCACACGGCCTTCGTTGCGGGTGCGGCGCGCCTTGATGCCCTGGCGGATCCACACCTCTTCCTGGGCCCAGAATTTGTCGAAACGGCGGCTGGCTTTTTCTTCCTCGGCGAGCTGGTCGGCCTTGCGCTCCTCATAGGCGGAGAAATTACCCGGGTAGGAGCGCAGCAGACCGCGATCGAGTTCGACGATGCGCGTGGAGACGCGGTCGAGGAAAGCACGGTCATGGGTGATGATGATCGCCGAGCGGGCCTGCCCCCTGAGCAGCAGATCCTCGAGCAGCGTGATGCCGGCGATGTCGAGATGGTTGGTCGGCTCGTCGAGCAGCAGCAGATCGGGCTGCATCGCCAGTGCCAATGCCAGCGCGGCGCGTTTGCGTTCGCCGCCGGAAGCCGTCTGTGGCGGGCGCGACTCATCGAGGCCGAAACGGTGCAGATACTCGAACAGCCGCGCATCGGCGCGCCAGCGTTCGCGCTCGTCATGCATGTCCTCCAGCCCGCCGCGCGCGGTGAGGCTGGCATGCAGGCTGTCCGCTTCGGGCAGCAGCGGCTCCTGCTCGACCATCACCACGCGCAGACCGTCTTGGAGGCGGATTGCGCCGTCATCGAGCGCGCCGCGGCCGGCGATGATGTTGAGCAGCGAGGACTTGCCAGTACCATTGCGGCCGATCAGTCCGATGCGTTCGCCGTCCTGGACGGTCAGGTTGGCACGGTCGAGCAGCGGATGCAGGCCGAATACAAGTTCGGCATTGTCTATCGTCAGTAAAGCCATGGGTCGAGTATAGCCGGCGCACACCGCAGACCTGCCGTGCCGATGACGCAAACCGCGGATGCAAAACGGTTTTCCGGCAAGTCGCCATCCACAGCGCAGCGCATTTCAGCCCTGTGGCGGAGAGGGGATGCCGTCATCATCGCGACATAATTGCAAGTATCTGTTTTTATTGTATAAATTTTCATGTTTAACAAACAGGCAATCCGGCAAAAATGCTGTGGCGCAGGCCACTTAGCGACGCATTCGACATGCTGCACACAGGCTTATCCACAGCAATTGTGGACAAGCCGAAAAAGGCCTTGCCGCTCAACGGTTTTGCGATGATGGACCGGCGGTCCGGCTTGCCCATTACGCGCATGGCAGCTACAGTTACGCGAATTTTTTCGGCACCTCCCGCAACATTCACCGAAAGCACCGCGTGTTATCCATCATTGAAGCTGCCGGCTGGCCGATCTGGCCCCTGATCCTCTGCTCCGTCATCGCCCTCGCCATCATCGGCGAGCGTCTGTGGTCACTGCGCGAAAACGTCGTGCTGCCGAAGAGCACGCTTGCCCATGCAGTGCAGGCCTACCGCCAGAACGGCGTCACCCCGCAGCTGCTGGCGCAGCTCGCCGCGAGCTCGCCGCTGGGCCAGATTCTTGCCGCCGGACTGCGCAATGAAAAACGCAGCCCCGCGGTGATGAAGGAATCGATCGAGGAAGCCGGACATCTGGTGGCCATCGACCTTGAACGCTTCCTGACCAGCCTCGGCACCATTGCCGCGATCGCGCCGCTGCTGGGCCTCTTCGGCACGGTGATCGGCATGATCGAGATTTTCGGCTCCCAGGGCCCGCAGGGCAGCAACCCGCTGGCGCTGGCGCAGGGTATTTCGATCGCGCTCTACAACACCGCCTTCGGCCTGGTCGTCGCGGTGCCGAGCATGGTGTTCTACCGTTACTTCCGCACCCGCGTCGACGCACTGCTGGTCGAGATGCAGATCCAGGCCGTGAAGCTGGTGGAAATCGTGCACGGCGAACGCGACGCCTGAGATGACAGGCCCCGGAGTCCAGGCATGAAATTCCGCACCCGCGCCTTTCGCGAAGAGCCGGAGATCAATTTCATTCCGCTGATCGACGTCCTGCTGGTGATCCTGATTTTCCTGATGGTCACCACCACCTATTCGCGTTTCGCGGAACTGCAGATCAACCTGCCCACCGCCGAAGCCGGCAAGGCGCCGGAGCGGCCCGAACAGATCGACGTCGGCGTTGATGCCAAGGGCAACTACACGATCAACAAGGTCGCGGTGGCCGGCGGCAACGCAGCAGCGCTGGGCGCCGCGCTGAAGTCCGCTGCGGGCGACATGAAGGATCCCGTCGTCGTCATCAACGCCGACGCCAACGCCGCTCACCAGGCTGTGGTGCGGGTCATGGAAGCCGCACAGCGCACGGGCTACGCCAGGATCACCTTCACCACCCAGGCGCCGAAGTAAGACCCTTTGCCCTGCGGCACCGTCGACGGCCTGCCGCAAACGGGCTGACAGGTCGTTCAAAAAGTGATGCGCAAATGCGTTGGGGGCGCATTGGCCGCGCGCGCAAGCGTGCAAGTCCCTGATTTAACGGGAGTCGAACAACCCATTGAGTCGACGAACGGCATCAGTCCCGGGAATTCCAGCAGCCTGCTAACCTTCGCCCGTCATGTCCGCACCCGCACACTGGCAACACCGCAACCTGAAAAGCCTGCTGCTGCTGCCGCTTGCCGCGCTGTTTGCCGTAATCGCTGCACTGCGTCGCCTCGCCTGGCGGCACGGCTTGCTGAGCAGCCGGCATCCCGGCGTGCCGGTCATCGTCGTCGGCAACATCACCGCCGGCGGCACCGGCAAAACGCCGCTGGTGCTGTGGCTCGCGCAATTCCTGCAGAGCAAGGGCATGCATCCGGCCATCATCAGCCGCGGTCACGGCAGCAGGCGTCGCGAGCCGCGCGCCGTTCCGGCGGACGGCGCGCCGGCCGACTTCGGGGACGAGCCCTGCCTGCTCGCGCTGCGTGCCGCCTGTCCGGTCTGGGTCGGCGTGGATCGCGCCGCCACCGCGGCAGCACTGCGCGCGGCACACCCGGAAGTGGACGTGATTGTCAGCGATGACGGCCTGCAGCATTACCGGCTCGCCCGCGACTTCGAAATCGCCGTGATCGACGGCATGCGCGGTCTCGGCAACGGCTGGCCACTGCCGGCCGGCCCGCTGCGCGAGCCGCCGTCCCGGCTGGCCACGGTCGATGCGGTGGTGATCAACGACGGCGCGACGGCCCTTCCGGTTCCAGGAGCCTTGTCGATGCGCCTGCGCGGCAGTCACTTCCGCAACCTCGTCCGTCCGCAACAGCTGGTGACGGCTGCGGATCTTGGCGGCACCGTGGTGCATGCAGTCGCCGGCATCGGCAACCCGCGGCGTTTTTTCGGACACCTTCGAGAACTCGGACTGGAGTGCATCGAACACCCCTTTCCCGATCATCACCCTTACTGCGCCTCGGATCTCGCCTTCGGCGACGGAGCACCAGTCGTGATGACCGAGAAGGATGCGGTAAAATGCGCGGCATTCGCGAATGAAAATCAATGGGCGCTGATCGTCGATGCCGACATCGACGCCCGGCTCGGCGATCTCATCACCGCCCTTCTCCCCCAGGCTGCCCGACATGGATGACAAACTGCTCGACATACTCGTGTGCCCGATCTGCAAGGGCTCCCTGCTCTATCGCAAGGCAGCCGCCGAATTCATCTGCAAACCCTGCCGGCTCGGCTACCCTATACAGGACGGGATACCGGTGATGCTCGAGGAAGACGCGCGCAAGCTGCCCCCGGAGGAAGAGGTCTAGGATTGCGGATCGAGGAATGAGGATCGGGCAAACCCGCCCCTCACTCCTCACCCCTCACCCCTCACTCGGCAATGAAATTCACCGTCATCATTCCTGCCCGCCACGCCTCCTCGCGCTTTCCCGGAAAGCCGCTGGTCGACATCGGCGGCAGGCCTATGGTTGTCCGTGTTGCAGAACGCGCCGCACGCAGCGGTGCCGAGCGCGTGATCGTGGCCACTGATGACACGCGCATCGCCAATGCCGTCAACGACCACGGCCACGAAGCGCTGATGACGCGTGCCGGCCATGCCACCGGCACCGACCGTCTCGCCGAAGTGGCGCAGAAGCTGCGCCTTCCGGCGAACGCCATCGTCGTCAACGTGCAGGGCGACGAACCCCTGATCGCGCCGGCGCTGATCCGGCGCGTCGCCGAAAATCTTGCCGTCCACCGCAAGGCGGCCATTGCCACCGCGGCCTGCCGCATCCGCGACGCCCGCGACATGGCCAATCCCAACGTGGTGAAGGTCGTACTCGATAACGAGGGCTATGCCCTTTATTTCAGCCGGGCGCCGATTCCCTGGGCTCGCGACGCCTTCGCGCGGGGCATCCGCAGCCTTCCGGCCGGTCTGTCCGCCCTGCGCCACCTCGGCATTTATGCCTACCGCTGCGGCTTTCTTCGCGCCTACAGCCGGCTGAAACCGGCAGCCGCCGAGCGTGCCGAGGCACTGGAGCAGTTGCGCGCGCTGGCCCATGGCTACCGCATCAGCGTCGCCATCACCGCCGCGGCGCCCCATCCGGGCGTCGACACCCCGGAAGACCTGCGGCGGTTGCGTCGCCTGCTGCGCCGCTGAAAACCTGCCGCTCATTTTGAGCAGGGCAACGACGCGGCTATACTCTCTCTCCCAACCCGAATACGGCACCCCGATGCGCATACTCCTGCTCGGCCTGCCCGGTGCCGGCAAAGGCACCCAGGCCCAATTCCTGATCGATCGCTACAGGATTCCCCAGATATCGACCGGCGACATGCTGCGTGCGGCAATGAAGGCGAACAGTCCGCTCGGCAACGAAGTCCGTGGCCACATGGATCGCGGCGCCCTGGTGCCCGACCACCTGGTCATCGAACTGGTCAAGGAACGCATCAAGGCACCTGACTGCGTCAACGGCTTCATCATGGACGGATTTCCGCGCACGCTGCCCCAGGCCGAAGCACTGCGCCAGGCCGGCATCGACATCAACTTCGTCATCGAGATCGAAGTGGGCGACGGCGAAATCCTGCGCCGCATGAGCGGCCGGCGCGTGCACATGGCATCGGGCCGTTCCTATCACATCGAATTCAAGCCGCCGCGCGTGCCCGGAAAGGACGACGTCACCGGCGAGCCCCTGGTCCAGCGCAGCGATGACAACGAGGATACGGTGAAGCGCCGCATCCAGACCTACCATGAGCAGACCAAGCCGCTGATCAACTACTACCTCAGCTGGGCCGCCAGCGGCGATCCCCGCGCGCCGCATTACATCAACATTTACGGCCGCGGCTCGGTCGAGCACATCCGCGACAAGATATTCGCCGCAATCGAATCCCATACCGCGCGCACCCGGGGCAGCGAAAAATAAGGCGCAAGCCGCCGATCGCGCCGTGCCAGCGAAAAACGTCCTCTACGCCCAGTCCGGCGGAGTCACCGCCACCATCAATGCCAGCGCCTGCGGCGTGATCGAGGCCGCGCGCCGCAACCGCAGCCGCATCGGCAGGGTCTACGCCGCGCACAACGGCATCCTTGGCGCGCTCGACGAGGATCTGCTCGACACGAGCTTTGAGCCGGCAGCCGCCATCCGCGCCCTGATGCATACCCCGGGGGGCATTTTCGGCTCCTGCCGCTATGACCTGCCGCCCCTGCCGCTGGGCAGGCCGCATTTCGAGCGGCTGGCTGCGGTGTTCCGCGCCCACGACATCGGCTACTTTTTCTACAACGGCGGCAACGGCTCCGCCGAAACTGCGCACCAGATCGCCACGATACTGCCGCAGCTCGGCCAGCCGGTGATCTCCATCGCCGTGCCGAAGACGATCGACAACGACATCGTGGGCTCCGACTTCAGCCCCGGCTTCGGCTCGGTGGCCAAGTATGTGGCGAGCAGCCTGCGCGAGGCCATGGCCGACCTGGCGTCGATGGCGCACAGTTCGACCAAGGTATTCGTCATGGAAGTCATGGGCCGCTACACCGGATGGATCGCGGCAGCCTGCGGCATGTCCCTGTCGGCTGGTGAGGACGGCCCCTTGCTGCTGCTGGTGCCCGAGGTGCACTTCGACCGGCGGCGTTTCATCGCCGCGGTCAAGGCGCGTGTAGAGCGCCATGGCTGGTGCGCCGTTGCGGTCGCCGAAGGCATCCGCCTGCGCGACGGCCGCCGCCTGACCCAGGCTGGCGGTGACGGCATTCCGGGCCACGAACAGCTCGGCGGCGTCGCGCCGCTGATCGCCGCCATGCTGCGCGGTGCGCTCGACGTCAAGGTGCACTGGAGCGTACTCGACTACGTGCAGCGGGCAGCCCGTCATCTCGCTTCGAAAACCGACGTCGACCTGGCCTATGCCGCCGGCCGCAGTGCCGTCGAATACGCATTGCAGGGCCGCAGCGACGTGATGCCGGTATTCCGTCGCAACGTCGGTCAGCCCTGCAGCTGGCGGATCATGGCAGCACCGCTCGCACGGATCATGAGCCGCGAGAAGCGCCTGCCCCGCCGCTTCCTCACCGCGGACGGCTATCGCCTGAGCGCGCAGGCGCGCCGCTATTTCGGACCGCTGATCCGTGGTGAAGCCTGGCCGCCGTTCAGCGCCGGGCTGCCGGTGCATGCCCGGCTGCGCCTGCAGCCGGTGCGCCGCCGCCTGCAGTCCGGATGGCAGATTCCGGCTTCAGCCAAAAACTAGCGTCAAATCAGCGGGAAACGCCGCGTTTGGGTGGAGGCCGGAGGCATCCGGTTTTATAATGCGCCGTCCGCGAATTTGCGGCTTTCCGGGCAATTCCGGAAGCCCCGACCCAGGGTCGGATAATTTTCTCAATTAAAACAATAGTTTAGGAGTAATCATGACGGAAGGTTTGATTTTTGCGCTGGTCTGCGCAATCGCCGCGCTCGCCTATGGCGTCGCGTCGATTCGCTGGATCATCGCCCAGCCGGACGGCAATGACCGCATGCGCGAAATTGCCGCAGCCATCCAGGCCGGCGCCCAGGCTTACCTCAATCGCCAGTACACCACCATCGGCCTCGTCGGCGCAGTGCTGTTCGTGCTGATCTGGGTCGCGCTGGGTGGCGCCACCGCTGCAGCATTCGCAGTCGGCGCGGTGCTCTCCGGAGCCGCCGGCTACATCGGCATGAACGTGTCGGTGCGCGCGAATGTGCGCACCGCCGAAGCTGCGCGCAACGGCATCAACCCCGCGCTCGATGTCGCCTTCCGCGGCGGCGCGATTACCGGCATGCTGGTCGTCGGTCTCGGCCTGCTAGGTACCGTGCTGTTCTTCTGGTATCTGACCTCGACCGCCGGCGCCGACGCGAAAATGAGCGACGTCATCAAGCCGCTGATCGGGCTTGCCTTCGGTTCCTCGCTGATCTCGATCTTCGCGCGTCTCGGTGGCGGCATTTTCACCAAGGGCGCCGACGTCGGTGCCGACCTGGTGGGCAAGGTTGAAGCCGGCATTCCGGAAGACGATCCGCGCAACCCTGCCGTGATCGCAGACAACGTCGGCGACAACGTCGGCGACTGTGCCGGCATGGCTGCCGACCTGTTCGAAACCTACGCAGTGACCATCATCGCGACCATGGTGCTGGCGGCACTGATGCTGCCGAAGCCTGAGGTCGTGCAGGGTGCGGTGATGTATCCGCTGGTGCTCGGCGGTTTCGCCATCATCGCCTCGATCATCGGCGCCTTTTTCGTCAAGACGTCCGACGGCAAGAACATCATGGGCGCACTGTACCGCGGCCTGATCGTCGCCGGCGTGCTGGCGTTGATCGCCTTCTACCCCATCACCAGCTGGATGCTCGGCAACATCAGCGAGCATTACCCCGACCTGTCGGTCATGAAACTCTACGGCGCCGCAGTCGTCGGCCTGGTGCTGACCGCATTCATGGTGTGGATCACCGAGTACTACACCGGCACCCAGTTCGCGCCGGTGCGCCATGTCGCTGCAGCCTCGACGACCGGCCATGGCACCAACATCATTGCCGGCCTCGGCGTGTCGATGCGTTCCACCGCCTGGCCGGTGCTGGCGGTGTGCGTGGCAATCTACGTCTCCTACACGCTGGGCGGCCTCTACGGCATCGCGATCGCCGCGACCTCGATGCTGTCGATGGCCGGCATCATCGTCGCCCTCGACGCCTATGGCCCGATCACCGACAACGCCGGCGGCATCGCCGAGATGTCGGAAATGCCGAAGTCGGTGCGCGACGTGACCGACCCGCTGGACGCCGTGGGCAACACCACCAAGGCGGTGACCAAGGGTTACGCCATCGGTTCCGCCGGCCTGGCCGCCCTGGTGCTGTTCGCCGACTACACCCACAAGATCGAGGAAACAGGCCGCGTCGTCAGCTTCGACCTGTCGAACCCGGCGGTGATCATCGGCCTCTTTGTCGGCGGCATGATCCCCTACCTGTTCGGTGCGATGGCGATGGAAGCCGTCGGCCGCGCGGCGGGCTCGGTGGTGGTGGAAGTGCGCCGCCAGTTCAAGGAAATCAAGGGCATCATGGAAGGCACCGCCAAGCCGGACTACTCGCGCGCGGTGGACATGCTGACCCGTTCCGCGATCAAGGAAATGATCGTGCCCTCGCTGCTGCCGGTGCTGGCTCCGGTCGCCGTTGCTTTCATCGTCGGCGCGCTGATGGGCAAGGAAGCCGGAATCCAGGCCCTTGGCGGCATGCTGATGGGCACCATCGTCACCGGCCTCTTCGTCGCCATTTCCATGTGCACCGGCGGCGGCGCCTGGGACAACGCCAAGAAATACATCGAGGATGGCAACCACGGCGGCAAGGGTTCCGAAGCCCACAAGGCGGCGGTCACCGGCGACACCGTGGGTGATCCCTACAAGGACACCGCGGGCCCCGCGATCAATCCGCTGATCAAGATCATCAACATCGTCGCACTGCTGATCGTGCCGCTGCTCTAAGCGAAGCGCGCTCCAGCAAAAACGGCCGGGAATTTCCCGGCCGTTTTTCATTCGGCGTGCCCGACGCTCATGATTTCATGCTTTCCATGAACCATCCGACCGGCAGTTTCCGGCCGATGCCCGCTGCGCGCGCCCGCTCGTAGACCACCGGCCCCACCGCCGCGAACTGCAGTCCCGTGCCGCCGTTGTTCTTGAATACCGTGATGTCGTCCCGGTCCTTGCGCCGCGGGGATTTGCCGGCCACGAGATCGGGCAGGTCGATGATCTTCTCCCAGCTGAGTATCCCTGAGTCCACCGGCCCCGCCAGGTCGCCGTTGCGGTGCTCGATCGCGCCCGATTTCGAATGTGCCACCACCAGTGCCGCGCGACGCATCGTCTCGTCATCGAGCTCGCGCCGGCTGCTGCCCTTGTCGCCGCTGACGATGGACACGACATGTGCACCGGGCGCGAGCCAGCGCCCGTCGATGACCGGCTCGCTGGCATTGGTCGCGGCAATGACGATGTCGGCGCCACTGACTGCATCACGCGCCGAGGTCACCGCTTCAGCCGAAATCCCGAGCTCCTCCCTTGCCTTGGCGGCAAAGGATTCGCAGCGCTCCGCCGTGGGGCTGAAAATGCGCACCCGCTTCAGCCTGCGCACGCTCGCAGCGGCCCTGAGATGCCACCATGCCTGCTCGCCGGCACCGAGCAGGGCCAGGTCGGAGGCCTCCTCGCGCGCGAGCAGGCGCACGCTGAGCGCGCTGGTACAAGCCACGCGCGCGAGCTGGATCAGGCCGTCATGGAGTATCGCCAGCGGAACCACATCGCGGGTGCTGAACAGCAGGATCAGCCCGCAGTAGGTTCCGCCGGGACCGCGCGCCAGCTTCTCACGGCGCGCCCTGCCGTCCACCCTGCCTTCGAACACGGCATCGGAGGTCAGGCGCAACGTCATGTAGCCATCACCGACGAGCGCCCCCTCCATGCTCTTTAAGCAGTAGGTGACCCCGGGCTCATCGAGCGGCACCCGGGTCTGGCTGCGCGCGCGCTCGACGGCACGGCCATCCGCTGCCGCCAGGTATGCCTGCTCCAGTGCCGCCATGCAGGCTCCGAGGTCGAATACGCTCGCAATGTCGTCGTTGTCGAGCAGCAGCAGGTCTTCAGTCATCAGGCGGATTCTCCGTCACCATTCGGGGTCCGGCCTTGATGGCCCGCATCCGCAAACAGTCGTTGCCCATGCGTTTCGCGAACAGCAGATGCGTCAACGAATCAGCGCATGCAGCGTGCGGGACTCGAACTCGCGGTGGTGCAGCACGTACACCACCCATGCCGTGGCCACGATCATCAGGTAGGGATGCAGGAACCAGGTCATCGCGGCCAGTGCGAAATAGTAGGAGCGCAGGCCGTCGTTGAAGTTGGTACCCGCGTAAGAAGTGACCGCGGCAATGCGCTCGATGTCCGCAGAATACTGCTCCGGATTTTCCTTGGGCGGCTTCGGCGCGGCACCGACCAGGGTTGAACAGAAACCGAGCTGGCGGATTGCCCAGGAAAACTTGAAAAACGCGTAAACGAATATCAGCACCAGCAGCACGATCTTGATCTCGAGCAGACGCTGCGAGGCCTTCACCGTGAAAGGAAGACCGGAAACAACCTCCATCGCCTGCTGCACGTAGCCGAGCAGAGCGATCAGCGCTCCCAGCACCAGCATCGTGGTCGACGCAAAAAACTGCGAGCTGCGCGTCAGGTTGCGCATGATGTTGACATCGACCATCCGGTTGTCGCGCTCGATCATGCGCACCATCCAGTCTCGCCGGTAGCGGTCCATCGTGTTGTGCAGCGAGGGCACCGATCTTGCACGCCACTCGGCAAACAGTGCGTAACCCGTCCACGACAGCACGAAAAACAGGACGGCCGCGATGTCGGGCCAGGTCAGGCTCAGCTCGGTGAAGATGCGTGCGCCAGCCATGTAATCCCCGGTTCCAGGATGAAAACGTCAGACAAAAAGCGTCAGCACGCCAGTATAGCCATACAGCCGGTCGTGCGAAATCTCGCCATTGCAGAAAAAGCCGACGAGCGGCACGTCGCCGAGCGCATCGCGGATCATGCCGAGCTCGGCAGACTCGCTCCCGAACAGGGCACCGCCGCGCCCGAGACAGGAGTAATAGAGCGCTCCACGGGGCGCGGTATAAAGTCCCTCGCGAATGCTGTCGAGCATGCGCGCCATGTCGGCGCGCGCGGTATCGCGGTCACGACGGCAGAACTGCAGGCGCTGGCCCTTGCGGGCGATGTCGCCGATCGCAATCAGCCGGTTGCCGGGATCGATGCCGATCAGATTGCGTACCACGTAGTCGCCGGTATCGCTGCCGGACACGGCAAGGCCTGCAAAAATCTGTCCGCCGAGCTGCGCGAGGTCCTCGCCGGCATCGACGCCGACGTCTTCGCGCAGCACGTCAAGCGCCGGACGGCCATCGAGCTCGACGACAATGTTGTTCTGCGCGCCCGTGATTTCGTGCCCAGCGCCGACCGGGGAACAGCCCTGGGTCAGCCGCGTGGCGACCGTCACCGCATCGGAAAATGCCACTCCCGAGAGCCCGCCGCGCCCGGCAACGTCTGCGAGCAGCACGTTCCCGTTGCGGGAACTGGCAAGACCGCCCACCAGAAAGCCGCTTTCGGTGCGCTTGGCCAGCATGCGGATCTGCCGGGCAATGTCGCCATCCAGCGGATCGGCATGGACCACGGCAATGCTCGCTGCCGCGGAACCACAGCGGAGGTCTAGCGTCTGCAGGCGGACAGTGTCTGACACCGCGCCGAAAACGCGAAAACTTCCTTCCGGGAAATCGCCGATCATCACTGCCATCGCCGGCTCGTCGAGGTACTCCTTACCGGTGGCGCAGATTCCGATGCCCACCGTGCCCACCCAGTGCCCGACACCGGTCTCCCGCGCAAAATGGCGCGCGATTTCCTGCAGGGATTCCGCGAAAAAATCCGTGACGTAGATGAAGCCGAGTTTGTCCGTGCCCGCATCCTCGCCACCATCAAGCTGCGCCAGGCAGGACGCCGCCGCCACACGCCAGTCGGCGGCGGCGGCATGGCCGTAACGGAATCGCTTCATCGTGCCGCGCCGGTCAGACGCGCTTGATCCATCCCGGCAGAGCCTCGATGCGCTTCACCCAGGCCGCAACTGCAGGATGCGCTGCGAGGTCGAAACCGCCTTCGGGAGACACCGAGGTATAGCAGTAGCAGGCAAGGTCGGCGATGGTCGGCCGGCCACAGGCCAGCCACTGGTTGTCCTTGAGACGTGCCTCGAGGACCGCCAGGCCGTTGCGGCCATACGCTGCATATTCCTCGTAATCGCCGATGGCACGGATACCGATCTTCTTGCCGCGCGCCCACTGCAGGCCATAGTGAAGCTCGTTGTTCGAGAGGGCCAGCCACTGCTGAACTTCAGCCAGGCCTTCTGCATCCGTCGGCAGCCACTGCTCGCCCCCGTACTTGCGTGCGAGATAGACCAGGCAGGCCGTCGAATCCCAGAACACCCGGTCACCATCGACCAGCACCGGCACCTGGCCTCGCGGGTTCAGCCTGAGGAATTCCGGCGCCTTGTGCTCCTTCTTGTCGGTGTCGAGCACGACAGTCTCGAAGGGCAGCTTCAGCATTGACAGCAGCAGGCGCACTTTCCAGGCATTGCCTGAGGTAGGGGTGATGTACAGTTTCATGGACGACTCCGGATTGAATTGAGCCGCCATCCTAGCATGCAAAAACAGCCGCCCGCCAAGGCGGCACGGCTATAATCCGGCCATTCCAAGACGGGAAGCAAAGACGTGAATCTGGACCGGGTCAGCTCCGGCTACGACGTGCCCCGCGATTTCAACGTAATCATTGAAATCCCGATGCACGCCGAGCCCATCAAGTACGAAATGGAAAAAACCACCGGCGCGATGTTCGTCGACCGTTTCATGTCGACGGCAATGCGCTATCCCTGCAATTACGGTTATGTTCCGCACACGCTGTCAGGCGACGGCGATCCGGTGGACGTGCTGGTGCTGTCTCCGGTGCCGCTGATCACCGGCGTCGTGGTGCGCTGCCGCCCCGTGGGCATGCTCAACATGGAGGACGAAGCCGGCAGGGACACCAAGATCCTCGCCGTGCCCATCGACAAGCTGACGCCGCTCTATGCTGACGTCCGGTCGCCCGACGATCTGCCGCAGGGCACCCTTGCGCAGATCGCGCACTTCTTCGAGCACTACAAGGACCTCGAACCCGGCAAGTGGGTCAAGGTCCTCGGCTGGGTCGGTGCCGCGGAGGCGGAGAACGAGATCCTCGACGGCGTGCGCGGCTACCAGCAGGCGGAGCGCAAGCCGAAGTTTTAGGAAAGAGCGCCTGACAGAATGAAGCGCACTCGTGCTTCACTCTGTCAGGCGCTCTGAGTGACCGGCGCCTGTGCGCCGGTCACATGCCCGAAGACTGCGTCCGCCCTCAGCCCTTGGGCTTGCGGGTCACCCACAGGCTCGCCAGCATCGAAGTCACCAGCACGATGCCCACCACCGAGAGCGCGAAGCCGACCGGTATCTTGTAGATGTCGATCAGCAGCATCTTGATGCCGATGAACACCAGGATGAAGGCCAACCCGTACTTCAGCAGATGGAAACGGTCGGCGAGGTCAGCGAGCATGAAATACATCGCGCGCAGGCCGAGGATCGCGAACACGTTAGAGGTCAGCACGATGAAGGGATCGAGCGTGATCGCGAAAATCGCGGGAATGCTGTCCACCGCGAAGATCACATCGGTGATTCCGATCATCACCATCACCACGAACAGCGGCGTGAACCAGCGCACGCCGTCCTTCATCACGGTAAAGCGCTCGCCGTGGAAGTCGGGCGTGATCCGGATGTGCCGGCGCATCCAGGTGAGAATCGGATTTTTCTCGAGGTCGGCCTCGGCCTCGGCCATCATCAGCATTTTCACGCCGGTCACCAGCAGGAACAGGCCGAACAGGTAGAGTATCCAGTGGAACTTGGTGATCAGCCAGGCGCCGATCAGGATCATCACTGCGCGAAGTACGATCGCGCCGATGATTCCGAGCACGAGTACGCGGCGCTGGTAGGCTGCCGGCACGCCAAAGAAGGTGAACAACATCAGGAAAACGAAGATGTTGTCGACGGCCAGCGACTTCTCGATCAGATAGCCGGTGAAGAACTCCATCGACTTCTCGTTGGCCAGCTCGCGCCCGAAATTGTTGTCGAGATACCACCACAGCAGGCCGTTGAACACGAAGGACAGGACGACCCAGACGATCGACCAGTTCAATGCCTCTCGGAACGACACCTTGCCGGCGCCCTTGGACTCCAGCACCAGCAGGTCAACGATGATTGCGACTACAACAAAGGCCGCGAATGCGGCCCACATCCACCACGTACCTATGCTTTCCATTTCCGGTCCCCTACGATGCAGTTTGCGTACATGCCGGACGCAGGACGCAAACGAGCGCCTTCGCCAGCTCCTGGCGAAGGTCTTGCTCGGACCGGATTGATCCCCAGGCTCCGGAGGCGTGAATTCCCCGGAATGACGGAACCTGGTTGCTGAGCTACTCCCCTTCGGGGGCGGATTCTGGCACAGCCAGCCATGAAAGCCCCGGCACAAGCCCATGATTTTGCGTAATTTGCCAAATTCTTAAGCGCAATATTGCCGCGCCTCTCCCGGCCTGCCAGCTTTTGTCCAAGGCATGGCAACAACAGGCCGGCAATCTTGTAATGGTGATCATCATGTGCTGTAATCCGGCCCGCTCGCGCGGTGACGCGCGATCCCTCAAAGGGGAGTAGCTCGAGCGGCCTTGCGATCAGGCCGTGGTGGCGCAGTCGTCAATTCGGATCCCGTCAGGGATCCCGGCGGCGCCGGCAGGCACCGGCAAACCCAGACCGGCTGACTGCGGGCGAGACCTTTGCCTGTGCAGGCAAGGTCGGTCCGTCTCCCCCAGGCCGTCTTTACCCGTGCAGGCCCGGGCCGCTCCTGCAGTGACGGGGCGCGGCAGTTGACGATTGGTTCTGCAGCGAGAGGAACGACATGCCGCAATCCGCGATCCGGCGCTACCTGAAGCACGGGATGCTGCCCCAACTCAGCGTTTTTGAAGCCGTGGTCCGCCTGGGCAGCTTCACCAAGGCCGCAGAGGAACTTTTCATGGCCCAGCCCACGGTGTCGGTGCAGATGAAAAAGCTCACCGAAACCGTGGGCCTGCCGCTGATCGAACAGGTCGGCAAACGCATCCAGCTGACCGACGCAGGCCGCGTCCTCCATGCCGGATGCATGGAAATGTTCGGCACCCTGGCGGGAGTCGAGCGGCGCCTCGGTGACCTGCGCGGACTCGAGGCCGGGCGGCTGCAGCTCGCGGTCAGCACCACGGGAGAATACTTCGCGCCGCGAATGCTGGCCGAATTCGTCAGCCGGCACCCCGGGCTGGAAGTATCCCTGCAGATCCAGAACCGCAGCACGCTGCTTGAACGGATGTCGAGAAACCTCGATGACCTGTACATCTTCGCCTGCGCGCCCGAGGGCCGCGACATCGTCGTCCATCCCCTGCTGCCCAATCCCGTGGTGCCTTTTGCACACGCCGACCACCCCCTGGCAAAGGAGAAAAACATCCCGTTTTCGCGCTTCGCCGCGGAACCCTTCCTGATCCGCGAACCCGGCTCCGGCGCACGCAGCATGGTTCGCGAGATTTTCGAATCCCGAGGCTGCGAGCCGCGGATACGCATGGAACTGTCGAGCAACGAAGCCATCAAGCAGGCGATCATCGCCGGCCTCGGCGTGTCACTCATGTCACGCTACACGCTGGGCCTCGACGTGCCGCACGAACAGGTCGCCGTGCTCGACGTTGAGGGATTTCCCGTCGACCGGCCCTGGGTGATCGTTCATCCCGCAGCCAAGCAGCTGTCGCTTGCAGCCCGGGCCTTCCTCGATTTCATGCTGGCGGAATCGCGGAAACTGGTGTTCGAACACCTGTCGCAACCCTGATCCTGCCGGGAAACTGGCATGCATCCCGGTCGAGGCCGTAAAATACCGGCCTCGACCGTAACCGAATCCGGCGGCGCGCAGGCGCCGCTTTTCATTTGAGGAACCCGCAATGCGACTGGCTACTTACACCCTTCTATCCGACCCTGGCACCGTCCGTATCGGCGCACTGCTCGAAGGCAAGCTGCTTGACCTCGTCGCCGGTGAAGCCGCTCTCGGCGACGGCAAGGCCCTGATACCCGCCTCCATGAAAGGCCTGCTGGCCCTGGGCGAAGCCGGGCTCGCCCGCGCCCGCGCCGTGCTGGCATTCGCCAGCAAGAATGCCGGCAAGCTCGATGCGACGACGCTGGCTCCGGAGTCCGCGGTACGTTTCCTGCCCCCGATTCCCGACGCTGACAAGTTTCTCTGCGTCGGCAAGAACTACCGCACCCATCTCGAGGAACTGCGCAAGAACGACCTGATCAAGGAAATGCCGGGAGAACCCACCGGCTTCATCAAGCTCAATTCCTGCCTGACCGGCCACGGCGCAGACGTGCCGCGGCGCGAAACGGTGAACCGCCTCGACTACGAGCCGGAAATGGTGTTCGTGCTGGGCAAGGCTGCGCGCCATGCAAAAAAGGAGGATGCGGCAAGTTACATCGCCGGCATCACCATCCTCAACGACCTGACCTGCCGCGACACCCAGAAGGCCGAGGTCGCGTCCGGTTCGCGCTTCTGGACCTCGAAAAACGCGCCGTCATTCGGTCCGCTGGGCCCCTACATCATCACCATGGACGAAGTGCCCGATCCCTACAACATCTGGGTCACCTGCAGCGTCAACGGCGTGCAGCGCATGCGCGTCAACACCAGTGACCAGATCTGGAAGCTGGCGGACATCATTCCGCATTTCTCGCGCCTGCTCGACCTGCAACCGGGCGACATGTTCGCCACCGGCGCACCGGGCGGTGTCGCGGTGGGCAAGGCCGATGCGGAGGCGCTGTACCTGAAACCGGGCGACGTCGTCGAATGCGCGTTTGAGCAGCCGGAAATGGTGCTGCGCAACCGGATCGTCGCCCCCTGAGCCTGATGTCATGCAAAAAAAGCGGCCCGGTGGCCGCTTTTTTTATCCCTCCCGGTTCACTGCCCCTGCCGCAGATTGATGTGCGACAGCTGCACCTTCTCGATAGCCTCAAGCTTCTGCAGGCGCTTGTCGATCTGCTCCAGTGCGACGGTCGCCTGCTTCAGTTGCTGCACGCCGTTCAGCAACATCACGCCCCAGTCCATTTTCGCGAGCTGCAGCCGCGTTGATTCGACCTCGCGGCGCATCGCGCGCAATTGCAGGACCATGACCAGCATCAGTGCCGTTGCCGCGAGCAGCAGCACCGCGGCAACCGCAATCAGTATTCCAACCGACATCCCCGTCATGCTGACCTCCCGTCGTATTCCCTGCCGCGCAATGTGTCCGTCTCGCCAGCAGCCTCAGTGTGCCGCCAGCGTCCGACGTGGCACGCGCAGCAGTGCAATGCCCTCCTGCGCGCCAACCTGAAACCCCGACAGCAACAGCCCACCCCCGGCGAGGGCGGTTTTGAGCATTCGGCGACGATTCCAGGTCATCATGGGCAGGCGACAGTCGGGACAGGCAATGATAACAACATACAAATCCGGTCCCGAATCCCGCACTGAAGTTTGCCTTCCACGATGGCGTCATTGCTGCGCTGCGGCGCAAACCGGCGTTTCATCTGGTGGTGCGTCATTGCACGCGCCTGACTAACTGACTAACATTGCGGCTGCCGCAGGCTCAGTGTTTTGCCCCCGTGCAGCCTGCCCTTCCGCAGTTTCGCGATTCCACGATAAGGAAAGTATTGATGCGTACTTACAAGATTCTGATCCTCGGCGCCTCGTACGGCTCCCTGCTCGCCACCAAGCTGCTGCTCGCCGGCCATACCGTGAAAATGATCTGCCTGCCCGCCGAAGCCGAGCTTTTCAACGCGGAAGGCGCCATCGTGCGCATGCCGGTCAAGGGTCGCGAGGGCCTGATCGAAATCAGCTCGCGGAAATTGCCCGGAAAGCTTTCGGCCGGTGGCCCCGAGTCAGCCGACCCCGCGGACTACGACCTGATCGTGCTGGCAATGCAGGAGCCCCAGTACCGTTCGCCGGGCGTGCGCGAGCTGCTGGATCGCGTGGCAAAGTCGCGTGTGCCCTGCATGTCGATCATGAACATGCCGCCGCTGCCCTATCTCAAGCGCATACCCGGCCTCGATGCCAATGCCTGCCGCGACTGCTACACCGACGCTTCGGTCTGGGACAGTTTCGACCCGAAGACCCTGACGCTGTGCAGCCCCGATCCCCAGGCCTTCCGGCCACCGGAGGAAAAGGTCAATGTGCTTCAGGTGCGCCTGCCGACCAACTTCAAGTCCGCACGTTTCGACTCCGACGCGCACACCGCGATCCTGCGCCAACTCGAGGCTGACATCGAGGCCGTGCGCTTCGACCCGAGCGACGGCAGCAAAATCGAACTGCCGGTCAAGCTCAAGGTACATGACTCGGTATTCGTGCCCCTGGCGAAGTGGGCGATGCTGATCGCCGGCAATTACCGCTGCGTGCAGAAGGATGCGATGCGCCCGATCAAGGAAGCCGTTCACTCCGACATCGCCGCCTCGCGCGCGGTCTACGAGTGGGTGGTCAGGCTTTGCGTCTCGCTGGGATCCAGCGAGAAGGACATGGTGCCTTTCGAGAAATACGCCAATGCCGCACTGTCGCTCGGAAGTCCGTCCTCAGCCGCACGCGCCCTGGCCGCTGGCGCGCCCAATATCGAGCGTGTCGACCGCCTGGTAAAGACCATCGCCGCGCAGAAGGGCATGCAGCTTGATGTGGTCGACCAGACCGTTGCCCTGGTCGACGGCTGGCTGGAAAAGAACCGCAAAAAGGCCTGATGGTCCCCCGCCATGAAAAAGCCGCCTGCGGGCGGCTTTTTCATGGTCACTGAGCTGCGTGCATTACTGCTTCGGAATCTTCGCGTCCCGCGCCACCTTGGCCCAGCGCGTCATGTCGCGCTGTATCTGGGCCGCGAATTCTTCCGGCGTATTGCCGATGGCCTCGGCGCCCTCCGTTGCAAGCTTCTGCCTGATGTCTGGCAGCGCCAGCATGCGCACGGTCTCGGCATGCAGTTTGGTGATGGCTTCGCGCGGCGTGCCGGCTGGCGCAAGCACCCCGTACCAGGAGCCCGCCTCAAAGCCGGCCAACCCAGCCTCGGTAAAGGTCGGCAGCTCGGGCAGCGTCGGTACGCGCTTGGCGGAAGCCACCGCCAGCGCACGCAGCCTCTCGGCCTTGACCAGCGGCAGCACTGCCGGCAGCGAGTTGAACATCAGCGACACATGGCCACCGACCAGATCGGTAACTGCGGGCGGGCCACCTTTGTAGGCGACGTGCACGATATTGATGCCCGCCATCGTGCGCAGCATCTCACCCGCGAGATGTGCCGAACTGCCGGCACCGAAAGACGCGTAGTCGAGTTGCCCAGGCCGGGATTTCGCCAGCGCAACAAGGCCCTGCAGCGTGTTTGCCGGTACGGTGGGGTGCACCACCAGCAGGAAAGGTGAATCCGCGAAGTTGCTTACCGGAGAAAAATCCTTAACCGGATCATACGGCAGTCTTGCGTAAACTGCCGGGTTGGTGGTGTGGGTGCCGGTGGTCCCGAAAAGCAGCGTATAGCCGTCCGCAGGAGATCTCGCGACAAACTGGGTGCCGATGATGCCGGCCGCTCCAGCGCGATTATCAACAATCGGCGTCTGTTTCCACGCATCGCCCAGTTTCTGCGCGTAGGCGCGCGCGAATATGTCGGCGTTGCCACCGGCCGGGAATGGCACCACGATGCGGATCGGTTTTGCCGGATAAGGCTGTGCCTGTATGGTGTCGACAAAGGGTGCCATCGCGGCCGTGAGCAGGCAGTACAGTGTTGCGCGCAGCTTCATGGTTCCTCCAGTCAAGTGAGTCCAAGCAACTTCAGGCGGCGGCCCGGGACTTCGCCGGAATGCCGCCGCTTTGCACCCAGCGATAGCGGTTGGCCAGCCCCTCGGCCAGCGGGCGGCGTTTCTCATCCGGCACTGCAATCCACATCCGCAGCAGGTGGCGCTGGCGCCCGGGCTCCGGGTAATCCTCGTAAGCCTCGCGCGCGTGCAGCATGGTGTGGTTGTTGATGAGTTGGATGTCGCCCTCCTGAAAATCCATGGTCAGCATCAGTTCCGGTCGATTGGCGATTTCCTGCACAGCGAGCAGGGCTTCGCGCTGCAGTGCCGTCGGTCGATATTGTTCGCCGAAACGCGCTGCCGACTCGTAATAAACCAGGCTGCAGATGCGAGTGGTGATTTTTCCCTTTGACTCGCTGAACATCGGAATGCTGAACCATGGCTGCTCGCCAACAGGCTCTTCGCCGCGCCAGTCGAGATGAAACGGGCCGTAGAGCGCCTCCAGCAAGTCCGGCCTCTCCTCACGCAGCACATTATGAATGGTCAGCGCACTGGTCAGCTTGCTCGCACCTCCGGACTTTGCGGTACGCAGGCAGAACAGCCCAAGCACATCGATCGGCAGCATGTCAGTATGGAAATCCATGCGGACGTTTGTCTGATAGGCGCGCGCGTTCGGATCCTCGATCTGACGGCCTTCATCCCGGACATGCCCCAGCAGGTGACCGCGCGCGTTCTGCGACACCGGCGTGCCGAAATAACTGGTGACGCCCCAGTAGATCAACTCGCAATCCTCGTCGCTGTAGCGCTGGCGGGGAATCCCGCGAATCAGCTGGAAGCCGCGACCATGCTCGATTTCGTCGAGGATGCCGTCGAGCTTCGCCTGCAGTCCTGGCAACGGAAAACCGGCTGACTCAAAGGGAATGCGCAGGCCATCGCGCTTCACTCGATTCAGTGCTGCATCGATTTCGGCGATATCACCACAATCTAGTTGGCAGATCCATGCGGGATCCCGCTGCATTTGCGACCCGACCCAGGCGTCGGGACTGGTAATATGCTGACGTGTAGAAATCATCTTGTGCTCCCGAAAATCATGGGGATCGGCGTCCTGCCCCTGCCCCGTGTACGACGGCACTTCGGTTCACACGTTACCAGGCAATACAGTGCGTAGCGGCCGCCCCGGATCATGGAGATCGATCCACTATTGGCGAAAGCAAACAGGCCGCGACTCGCATTAATCCCATACCAACCTCCTCCAGGTTTCTGTACAGAAAACGACGGCTGCAACTTCAGCTTTCATGTGACCATATTGATGTTGGTCGGTCAAACTCCGCAAAGTGGTCGTTTGAAAACAGTTTGCATGGCCATTTTCATTTTTGGTAATTAGGGCGAAACGTAACCAAAATAGATTTTCAGGAACTGCTTAAAGATGTTCTCTTTTCGGTGGTTAAAACGGTATTCGATTTCTTTCAAATACATCGGGAAGTGATACTTCGAGACGCCGCGATAGTTGTAGAGGATGTGCTTAGCATAACTCCAGAAGCCCTCGATGCCGTTGATGTGATTTTTGGTGCGTTTGTCGACTAACGTTTTGTGATGACTGACCGTATGGTGCTTGCCGAATCGGCGCAAGGAGCGATAACCCCGGAAGGCATCGGTGTAGTAGACCGAGCCCTTGCGGGTGCGCGCCTTGATGTGATTCATCAAGACCTCGGCGGAGACCGATTCGACGACCTTGGTGTAGACCCGTCCTTCCCTCTCGAGAAGACCGAAAACGACGCTCTTGCCGGCGGCACCTCGACCGCGTCTGCCTTTACGCCGGCCGCCGAAATAGGCCTCGTCCAGTTCGATCTCTCCCTTGAGTTTGCCGCCCTCCAATTCGCACAAATGGAACAGGGCTTCGCGCAAACGCTGGTAGACCCGGCTCACCACTTTGATGTCCAGCCCCAGGTCACTGGCCAGCCGATAGGCCGGCTGCAACTGGTAGAACCCTTGCAAGATTGCGATCTCGCGACGCAACCGCGAGACACTTTTCGACTTGCCGCAGTTGCGGCATTTCACATACCCGCGGGCCGTGCGCAACACCTTGAACGAACCGCAGAAAATGCACTTGCGGCCCCTCAAAAAGTTGGCCGCACAGCTGAAATGACTGTTTTTCCCAATTGCCATAGGCACTTACCTTATACCTATGGTTACGAAACGCCCTAATTACCAATTTTTTAATTGCCTGGTAAAGCCCCTCCCTTTGAGCGGCGCTGTTCCCAACACTTAATAATTGAGCGTCATTCAAAAAAAGTTTTTCGAGAGCATCGATAATTCGCTCATACCCTGCCGCAGCACCCTGAACAACCTGATTGAGGATGCGTTTGTAATCGTCGGCCGTGAATTTATCCCCTCCCGTTTCCGGAGCAAGCTCTACGAGCAATTTGTACACAGTCAGCGAATCCGTCAGCACTACCATGCTGTGATTCAGAGAGCCCGGGGGATCAGTCTCGTCAGACTGCCATTGGTTTTCAATGGCAATGTTTACCTGTTCGCCAGGCCGGGTACGCAGCCCCGCAACCGCATTCCAGGGAGAATCACCGACCTGTACTTCGTCCGCAATGACATTGATCACGTCATCCATCAGGCCATCGGGCGGGATCGACCCACCTAGCTTCGCGAAAAACGCTTGGTTCTCGGTGCCGCTCAAGAACCCAGGCGTGTTGAATACCACCACTTGCCCGGATTGGCCGGCAAATATCGTCTTGAACGCCAGCGCCAAGTGCCCGCCCAAGCTGTGGCCGGTTACGTTCACCGTTGCATCCGCTGCAACCAATTCAAGCCCTGCTGCCTGTGGCGCCACATCCAGCACATACGATGTATCTTCGGCCGTACCGGCACGCAGGACCACGGCCCCTTCGGGAACAAGATGATTAGCTAATTCGGTCAAACGATACTGATTGACCATCTGGTCTGTCGGGGCAGACGCTCGCGCCCACCAGTTCACCATTGCGACGATCTGGTCGTAGCCCGCGCCCGAAAGCGCGATGTCAGAATCTGACGCACGGTCATTGCCGAATAAATCATCCGTCCCACGGATCGCTACGGTTAATTGGCCCGCAGTATCCATGAACACCGTCGCGTTGAAACCTGTGCCCATGCCGTCGGGGGCAGTGAGGTCGTTAAATTGGGTGACTATTGTGGGATATCTGATGGCAAAGGCGGCGGCTTGGGTAGAAACAAGACCAGCGTCTGTAAGCAACCGTTTATTCTCATCCGCACCCGTGTCACCCCTCAACAGAGTCGCATACGACGCCAACGCCAGCTCGGCAGCATTCAAAATAAGCTCAGATTGACTCACGGCTTAGCCCCCTTGTATAACAAACAAGTGCTGTAATTCTTCGAGACGTTTTTTTGAGTCAGGGCAACGAAATGAAGAGTGATGCTCCAACCCCGTCGGTACGTCTCCCCCGATTCGCACGTACTCCACCCAGCGGGCCACCATTTTTCGGTCTGACCGTCGTATCACTACTACATCTTCACGAGATACTCTTGGATTAGACTCCCTAAGATTACTAATCTTCCGTTCCGAGTAAACGGGATCGTTTGCTGAACCACTAGAATTTGATCTAGTTGCTATTTTTCCATCGACTCTCGGCAATAGTTGAGCTTCCTGTTTCGTTAAAATTACTTTCTCTAAAATTTCCACTCCTCCATCCCTCTCACACATCTCTCGCACTTGCGCATCCCAGTACGATTGCTGTCCCGGCACATAGCCCATGCACCCCGCAAGGGACACAGCAAGCGATATAACGACCAAAGGTACCGGGGTCGATATCTTTCCCATTGCACCCTCCCGTTCTCTATAAATCCAGCACCAGTTGATCCGCCGGATCTGCGCTGTCAGCCTGGGCAACGCCAAAGGTGCCGAAGTAAATTTCTTTTCGTCGCATTTTTTCCGCCAGCTCAACCAAGGAAACAGAACACATTAGGATCAGATCTTCCATTCATATACTTCTCATAAACAAAAACGTATTGATCACGGAGCCGCGCACGGTCGCCGACAACACGCTTATAGAATTAGCGATCAAATCCAAAAAATAATGAACAAAAAGAAAAAGAAAACCCGCCCGCCTGCGCCAGAACGGCACGGCTTTGCTCTTGCCGCAGTAATACCCCTCCTGCCGCATGCACACACCCCCGTGCAAGGCCGCAGCATTGCGCTGCCGACCATTTATTGTTGTTTGATGATGTAAGCGAACCTAGGGGCCGTCAAATCTACCAAAATGATAGATTTGACCAATTCGCAGTTAGCTTATCGGCTGCGCTTCGTAGAGTTTTATATTTAAAATCAATAGGATAAATTCAACATCAAGCAGCCACAGATCGGGACACGCAAAAGGTTGCGAAAGTCCGCAAACCGCCGCCCCCCCCCCCTGATGACGCAGGTCACGGCATTACCGTTCACGCCTCAATGCCTGCTTGGGCCTGATACTTATCCCCTCCGCCACCCAGCCCGCCGGCACGGAATGCAAATGACAACTTCCTGCCTTGCATGGCTTCCCGTCGGCCGGCGTTATCATCCCGCCCATGAACTCCGGCAATGACCGTCTGGACAAGGTGATCCTCGAGGCACGGCGCAACGCCGACCGGCGCGCCGCGGGTTACCGCGAGCGGGCACTCAAGCTGTATCCCTGGGTGTGCGGGCGCTGCGCGCAGACCTTCACGCATGCCAATCTGCAACTGCTCGAAGTCCATCACAAGAACGGCAATCACGACGACAATCCGCCGGACGGCAGCAACTGGGAACTGTTATGCACCTACTGCCATGAGCACGAACACTCGAAGCTCAGGGACATGGCGGGCCGCAGCGACACCGCAAAGGAATTGCCGGCGGCGACGCACAATCCCTTCGCCGACCTCAAGGCGAAGCTCGAAGCAAAAAACAAACGCAGCTGAACTGCCGGCCAGCTCAGCGTGAGGCCGGATGCCCGCCCGCGAACAGCGGCGCGCTCGATCTCATCAGTTCCGAGACCTGCTCCGGAACCAGCTCGCTGGGCGCCCTGGCGGCGCGGCCGATGAAAAATCCCTGGGCGTTGTTGATGCCGAGATCGCGCAGGATGCAGAAGTCGGCGGCGGTCTCGACGCCCTCCGCCACCAGTGAGGAGCCGCAACCCTCGGCGATGTGCTGCAGCGAGCGCAGGAAATGGTATTTCACCGAATCCTCGCTGACACCCTGCACGAAATGCATGTCGATCTTGACGAAGTCGGGCTGCAGTTCCGACCACAGGCGCAGGCTCGAGAAACCCTCGCCCAGGTCGTCGAGCGCGACACGGAAGCCCGCGCCGCGGAACAGCATCAGCGCCTGGCGGAAAATCGAGCGGTCGGCGATGAACTGGTTCTCGGTGACTTCGATGGTGACCTGCGCGAGGTCGAGGCCGCAGTCGCGGATGAAGCGTGCGATGCGCTGCACGTCGTCCTTGACCTCAAGCACGGTCTGCGGGGTGATGTTCAGGAATAGCTGGCGGTTCAGCCCCAGCCGCGCGAACTGGCGGACCACCTTGCGCGCGCATAGCATGTTCAGTTCGGTCAGGAATCCGGCGTGGTTCGCGGCATCGAACAGCCGGGTCGGCGTATGCAGCGGGCTGTTCTCGGGGCCGCGGATCAGGCCTTCATAGGCAAGAATTTCACCGGTGCCAAACGCAAAGATCGGCTGGAAGACCGGTGTCACCGACCGCTCCTCGAGGATGCGGATCAGTTCTTCCAGCTCGCGGAAACGCGCATTGAGGCGATGCGGGGTGCGCCGCCCGGTTCCGGCATCGGCATCGGCATCGCTGTCCGGCAGGTCAAGACTACCGGCAGGCTCTGTCCTGCGTGTCACTGCTCCCCCAAGAGGTTCTCCCGATGCGAGCCGGCCGGAATTGCTTCAGTATCAGGTCGCGCCCGTTTGTCGTCGCGAATTAAAGCATAACTTCAACGGGTTGGCTTGATAAATTAAACCCCGTTATGATTCCGGAACGTTTCACCGCCCTGCCACGTCCCGTACCATTGCTTGAATCCCATGAATGACCCTTTGATGCTACGCCGACGGACGCTGGCCCTGCTGGGCGCCGCCGGCACGGGCATGTTCGGATGGCCGGCAGCGGCTCGACCTGCGTGCATCGTCACCCCGGCACAGACCGAAGGGCCCTTTTTCATCGACACCGGTTTGAAGCGCAGCGATATTCGCGGCGACGCCGCCGAAGCCCCCCGGTCCCCCGGGGTTACGCTGGCACTTTCGCTGCGGGTTTCCGCTGTAAAGGCGGGCGCCTGCACCCCCTTGGCCGGCGCGCTGGTTGAAGTCTGGCATTGCGATGCTGCAGGCATCTATTCGGGCACCAGCGCCGCAATCGGCAGGCGCTTTCTGCGCGGATACCAGTCCACGGACTCCACGGGCGAAGCCCGTTTCCTGACCATCTACCCCGGCTGGTATCCGGGGCGAGCCATCCACATCCACTTCAAGGTCATCACCCGCAATTCTGCCGGACACAGGGTCGAATTCACATCGCAGCTGTACTTTGACGAAGCCGTCAATGCCAGGGTCATGTCGCGTCCACCCTATGCCTCCCGCCCCGACTCGCGCCGGGTGGTCAACGAACGCGACCACCTCTACCGTGATGGCGGAAAGCTGCTGACCACGACACCGGTCGCGCGCGACGCCAAAGCAGGGGACTATGCCGCGGCCTTCAGCATCGGCATGCAGCTCTAGCACAGGACAGCGATCGAGGACGCCCACCCGCATGCCCCGCACCGACTCCCCGCCAATCGCCACGCGGATCCTCAGGCTCCGGCCAGGCGTGCTGCTGACCGCGGGATTTTTCCTCGGACTGACGCTGCTCGGATGGCAGCTGGTCAGCAACCTCGAGAAAGATGCGGTGGAGGAACGCTTCAGCGGACAGGTCTCGGAGGTTGAACTCCGCATCAAGTCCCGGCTCGCCGACTACGAGGAGGCACTGCTCAGTGCCGCCGCCCTGATGCAGGCCTCGGATGTCGTGTCCCGCGAAGAGTGGCGGACATATGCCGGCGGGCTGCAGCTGCTTGAACGTTACCCCGGGATACAGGGGCTGGGCTACGCGCAGCGCCTGCAGCCTTCCGAACTGCAGGGCCATGTCGAAGCCGTGCGCCGGGAAGACATTGCCAGTTACAGGATATGGCCACCCGGCCCGCGCGAGGAATACACCGCGATCGTCTACCTGGAACCCGACAACGCCCGCACCCGGGGCGCCCTCGGTTACGACATGTTTGCCGATCCCGTGCGCCGGCAGGCGATGAGCGAGGCACGGGACCGTGGAAAAACGGTGATCTCGCCGAAGGTGACCCTGCTGCGCGACAACGGAGCCGAAGCGCAGCCCGGACTGCTGATGTACCTGCCGCACTACGGGAAAGGACTGCCCGTGGACAGCGTGGAAAACCGGCGTGCGGCGCTGCGCGGCTACATCTATGCCCCGATCAGGGTCCGGGAATTCATCACCGCGACACTGCAGGATCATGCCGGGAATTTCGAGCTGGAAATCTATGACGGCCTCCAGCCGGTTGCGGAAGCGCTGCTCTACCGCAGCCCGGTGCAGGCGGGCTCCGAAAAACCGCATCAGCCGCTGTTCCGGCGCACGGTCAGCGCGACACTCTACGGCCAGACCTGGACCCTGCGCGCCGCTTCGCGGTCCGGCATCGAACAGCAGGTCGGCACCCGCACACCGGCGGCCGTGCTGTGGGGCGGACTGCTGGTGACGCTGCTCGCAACGATTGCTGCGCTGGCCTCGTCGATCAGCCGGGAGCGCAGCAGCGCGCTGTCAGCCGCGCGCAGCGAAACCCAGCGCATCCTCGAAAGCATCGATGACGCCTTCTTCGCGCTGGACGGTGAATGGCGTTTCACCTACCTCAATCCCCAGGCCGAAAAGCTGCTGCATCGCCGCGCCTCCGAACTCCTCAGCCGGAGCATCTGGGATGAATTCCCGCAGGCGGTCGGCAGCGAATTCCACCGCCAGTACCAACTGGCGCGGGAACAGCAGAAATCGGTCAACTTCATCGAGTACTACCCGCCGCTGCAGACCTGGTTCGAGGTGCATGCCTATCCCCAACCCTCCGGCCTGTCGGTGTTCTTCCGCAATATCAACCTGCGCCGGGCGCACGAGGAGGCGTTGCGGCTGCGGGAACGCGCGCTTGAGGCCAGCGCCAACGCGATCGTCATCACCGACCAGCAGCAGCCTGACCAGCCGATCATCTATGTCAATCCGGCGTTCGAGCGCATCACCGGATACCGCGCCGACGAGGCCATCGGCCGCAACTGCCGCTTCCTGCAGGGCAGCGACCGCAACCAGGCCGACCTCGAGAAACTGCGGTCACTGATCCGCGACGGCGACGAGGGGCGGGTCGTGCTGCGCAATTACCACAAGAGCGGCGACCTGTTCTGGAATGAACTCTACGTCGCGCCGGTGCGCGATGACCAGGGGCGGATCACCCATTACGTCGGCGTGCAGAACGACATCACCGACAGCAAGAAATACCTGCTCGAACTCGAGCGCCGCGCCACCCACGACCTGCTGACCGGACTCGCCAACCGCAGCCTGCTGATGGACCGTATCCAGCTTGCGGCAATGCAGGCCAGGCGGCGCAGCACCAAGGTGGCGGTGCTGTTCATCGATCTGGACGGCTTCAAGATGATCAACGATGGATTCGGACACGGCACCGGTGACCAGGTGCTGAAGCTGACCGGCAACCGCCTCGCCGCCAACATCCGCCAGGGCGACACCGCGGCACGACTCGGCGGCGACGAATTCGTGATCGTGCTCAACGACCAGGAGCGCGTCGAGGACATTTCTGATGCAGTGCAACGGATCATCGACGCCGTGCTGCGCCCGATCCCGATACAGCAGCAGGAAATCACCCTGACCTGCAGCATCGGCATCAGCGTCTGCCCCGATGACGGCGACGATCCGGACGAGCTGCTCAAGTTCGCCGATGTCGCGATGTACAAGGCGAAGGAGGAAGGCAAAAACACCTCTCGCTTCTATACCCGCGGCATGAACGACGCCATCGTGCGCAAGGTGACGCTGACCAACAACCTGCGGCGCGCGCTCGAGCGCGAGGAGTTCCAGCTGCACTACCAGCCCCAGGCCGACCTCGGCTCCGGCGCGCTGGTGGGCGCGGAGGCGCTGATCCGCTGGCAGCACCCCCAGTACGGCCTGGTATCGCCCGCGCAATTCATTCCGCTGGCGGAGCAGTCGGGGCAGATCGTGCAGGTCGGCGAATGGGTGCTGCGGACTGCCTGCAGGCAGGCGGCCGATTTCGCCGCATCAGGCTTTGCACCGCTGGTGATGTCGGTCAACCTGTCGGCCCGTCAGCTGCGCGACGACAACCTGATCCAGCTCATCCGCAGCGCGCTGATGGAAAGCGGCCTGCCGCCCGCCTCGCTGGAACTCGAAATCACCGAGAGCATGGTGATGAGCGACGTCGAGAAGTCGGCGGAAATCCTCGGCCGCATCAAGAAGCTCGGCGTGCGGATCGCAATGGACGATTTCGGCACCGGCTACTCGAGCCTGTCCTACCTGAAACGCTTCCCGATCGATCGCCTGAAGATCGACCAATCCTTCATCCATGAAGTCACCACCGATCCCAGCGACGCCGCGCTGACGCGTGCCATCATCGCCCTCGCCCACAATCTCGGCATCACCGTGGTCGCCGAAGGCGTCGAAACGCGGGAACAGCGCGATTTTCTGGTCAAGGCCGGCTGCGACGAGGCGCAGGGCTATTTCTACGGCCGGCCGGTGCGGGCCACGGAATTCCGCGACCTCGCCGACCGGCTGCCTGACCGTTGAGACGGAAAGGCTAGCTCGCCAGCATCAGCTGGTTGAGCCGCCGGACGAATCCGGCAGGATCCTCGAGCTGGCCGCCCTCGGCGAGCAGCGACTGGTCGAACAGCACCGAGGCGAAGTCGCCGAAACGCCCCTCGTCGGTTTCCGCCTGCAACCGCTGCACCAGCGGATGGCCCGCGTTGATCTCGAGGATCGGCTTCGACAGCGGCACCTTCTGCCCCGCGGCCTTAAGCATGCGCTGCAGGCTCGCACTCATGTCGTGCTCGTCGGCAACCAGGCAGGCAGGCGATTCGGTCAGGCGCAGGGTCACCCGGACGTCCTTCACCCGCTCTTCCAGCGCCGTCCTGATCCGCTCGACCAGCGCCTTGTGCTCGGCGGCAGCGGCCTCCTGCGCCTTTTTCTCGGCCTCGTCCTCGAGCTTGCCGAGATCAAGCACACCCTTCGCCACCGACTGCAGCTTTTTGCCCTCGAACTCGGTGAGGAAGGACATCATCCACTCGTCGACGCGTTCCGACAGCAGCAGCACCTCAACGCCCTTCCTGCGGAACACCTCGAGGTGCGGACTGGCCTTCGCCGCAGAGAAGGATTCGGCGGTGACGTAGTAAATCTTCTCCTGCTCCGGCTTCATGCGCGCGACGTACTCCACCAGCGACACCTCCTCGTCGGCGCTGTCCTTGTGCGTGGATGCGAAACGCAGCAGTTTGGCAATGCGCTCGCGGTTGGCATGATCCTCGCCGACGCCTTCCTTGAATACCCTGCCGAACTCCTTCCAGAAGGTCGCGAACTTCTCCTTCTGGTTCTCCGCCAGGTCCTCGATCATCGACAGCACGCGCTTGACCGATCCCGCGCGGATCGCCTCGATGTCCTTCGATTCCTGCAGGATCTCCCGCGAAACGTTCAGCGGCAGATCCGCCGAGTCGATGACGCCGCGCACGAAGCGCAGGTAATGCGGCATCAGGTGCTCGGCATCGTCCATGATGAACACTCGCCGCACGTAGAGCTTGATGCCGCGGCGCTGTTCGCGGTCCCACAGGTCGAAGGGCGCGCGCGCCGGAAGATAAAGCAGCTGGGTGTATTCCTTGCGGCCCTCGACCTTGTTGTGCGACCAGGCCAGCGGCGCCTCGAAGTCATGCGCGACATGCTTGTAGAACTCGGCGTACTGCTCCTCGCTGATTTCGGATTTGGGGCGCGCCCACAGCGCGCTCGCCTGGTTGACGGTCTCGTCCTTGCCGGTCGTGCGGTACTTGCCTGAATCCTTGTCCCACTCCTCCTCCTTCATCACGATCGGCAGCGTGATGTGATCGGAATACTTGCGCAGGATCGTGCGCAGGCGCGTGCCGTCGGCGAACTCGTCCTCGCCTTCACGCAGCTGCAGCGTCACCGTGGTGCCGCGCTCGGCGCGCTCGACGACTTCCAGCGTGTATTCGCCGCCGCCGTCCGAGGACCAGCGCACGCCGTGTTCCGCGGTAAGCCCGGCACGCCGGGTCTCCAGCGTAACCCGGTCGGCAACGACGAAAGCGGAATAAAATCCGACGCCGAACTGGCCGATCAGGTTGGCGTCCTTCGCCGCGTCGCCGGTCAGCTTCGACAGGAATTCGCGGGTGCCCGAGCGGGCAATGGTGCCGACGTTGTCGATGACTTCCTGCCGCGACATGCCGATGCCGTTGTCGGACACCGTCACCGTGCGCGCCTTCGGATCGAAGGCCACGCGGATTTTCAGCTCGCTGTCGCTCTCCAGCAGCGCCTTGTCGGTCAGCGCCTCGAAGCGCAGCTTGTCGCAGGCATCCGATGCATTGGATACCAGTTCACGCAGGAAAATTTCCTTGTTGCTGTACAGCGAGTGGATCATCAGCTGCAGCAGTTGCTTGACCTCGGCCTGGAAGCCCAGCGTCTCTTTTTGGGTGGTCTCGGACATGGCCTCTCCGGAAATGACGGAAAAAGAATTGAAATTGAAAAAGCGAAAAAGCATGAAAATCGCGGTGCCCCGGATTTGGGGCCGGCGGCCGCATTTTTCAAGCGGCAGCGCGCGCGACGCTCCCGCGTCACGCGCAGAATCAATATAAGCTATTGATTATTAATTACTTTTTTTAATCGGCGCGACCAGCAGCACAACACCGCCGATGGCCAGCACCGCCAGCCCGACCAGCGCATTGCTGCCGTGATAGGTCAGGCTCGAATACAGCAGATAGCCGCACACCAGCACGAACACTGCCGGCAGCAGCGGATACAGCGGCACCCGGAACGGCCGCGGCGCATCGGGCTCCTTCGCCCGCAGCACGAACAGCGCGACCCCGGTGAGCAGGAAAAATCCCCAGAACACCGGCAGCGAGTATTCGATCAGTGCCTTGAATCCCGCATTCTGGATCGCGCCCAGCCCGACCAGCGCCAGCGCCACCGCGCCCTGCGCCAGCATCGCGTTGCGCGGCGAGCCGCTGGCATCGTCCCAGCGCCCGATCCAGGACAGCATCGGCCAGTCACGGCCCAGCGCGTAGTTGGAGCGCGCACCGACGATCATCGAGCCGTTGACCGAGGTCAGCGCGGCAATCGCGATCATCACCGCGATCAGTTTTTCGCCCGTGGTTCCCCAGACCGCCTTCAGCAGGTCGGCGGCCACCGCGTTGGAGCGCGCCATCGCATCGTAACCAAGACCCTTCAGATAGGCTGCATTGACCAGCACATAGAGCAGCGCAACCAGGCTGATCGCAATCAGCAGCGCGCGCGCCATGTTGCGCTCACGGTTACGCACTTCGGCGGAGATGTAGGCGGCATCGTTCCAGCCGCCATAGGTGAAGAGCACGAAAATCATCGCCGAACCGATGCCGGCGCCCATGTACCAGGGTTGGTCCGCGACCGCTGCAGGCGCGGCCGCCTGCGGCGGCGCGGCGAGGAACAGACCGGCAACCACGATCAGCACCAGTCCGCCCACCTCCAGCACCGTGAACAGGTTCTGCGTGGCCTTGCCCTCGCGGATGCCGCGATAGTTCACGTAAGTCAGCACCACCACCACCAGCGCAGCCCAGATCGCGGAGGAATGCGCACCGAGGTTCACCACGCGAGACATGTAGTCGCCGAAGAGATAGGCAAAAACGGCAATCGAGCCGGCAACGATCACCGTCATCCGCGCCCAGCCGTAGAGGAAGGCCAGTGACCGGCCGAAGGCGCGCTGGATGAAATGGTATTCGCCGCCGGCCGAGGGAAAGGCCGTCGCCAGTTCCGCGTAACACAGTGCGCCGATGATCGAAAACACGCCGCCGGCGATCCACACCGCGTACAGCGTGGCCTCGCCGCCGACCGCGCCGGCAACGATCGACGGTGTGCCGAAAATGCCTGCACCGACGATCAGGCCGACGATCATCGCGCAGGCGTCGGTTACCGACAGGGTCTGGCGCGGTGCAGCCGCATTCTGCTTGCTCATGATGTCTCCTCCGGGTCGGGCGGCTGGCGCCCTTGGGTGATCAGGACTGCGGTTCGTCCGAGGACCGCTTCAGTTCGCCGCGCTGGATCTGCCTCGCAGTCCATGCCGCCTGCTGCCGCGATGCACCCTCGCCGATGACCACGCTGCCGGTGATGACGCCGTCGCCGATCTGGCCGGTGAATTCGTGCCGCGGAACTCCGCTCCGCCCGCCGGCGACCATGCGGATGCGCTCGCCGAGGATGCGGCCGCGGAGATCTACGCTGCGGTCGCGGATCTCCACCTTGCCTTCGATTTCCTGGAATTCCTGCTGCAGGCTGAACTCCATCGGCATCTCGCGGCCGCTGATGCTGACCACCGACTGCCACTTGCCGGGCACCCGTGCCGGCACCACGTACGAGAACACGTAGCTGATGCCCGGCGTGCCCACTTTTTTCTCCGGCACCACCAGTTCGCGCTGCTCCTCCGGGTCCCACTCGCCGAAATGATAATCGTGGGCAACGATGCGGGTGCCCGGCTTCAGCGCCATCAGTTTCGGCCGCAGCTTGAGATTCATTTCCGGCAGCAGGTAGGAGGTGATCACCGTCGCCCGCGACAGATCGGTCCTGAACAGGTTTTCTTCGACAAAATGCACCTTGTCGGTGACGCCGGCCTGCTTTGCGTTCTGGTTGGCGAGCTTCAGCAGGTAGGTATCAAGGTCGACGCCGAATCCGCGGGCGCCAAAACGGCTCGCCGCGGTAATCACGATGCGGCCGTCGCCGGAGCCGAGGTCGATCAGGTAATCGTTGGCCCCGACCTTGGCCATTTCCAGCATGGTGTCGACCACGATCTGCGGCGTGGGTACATACACCACGTCGCCGCGGCCGTCCTGGGACCAGGCCGGCAGGACGAACAGGCTGCCGGCCAGCATTGCGATACCACCCATCATGCTCGTGAATTTCATCACCGCTCCTTGATTGAACTTGAACCGCCGTCGGCCACGACACTCATCACATCCTGGCCCGCGGCACTGATAGTCATCCTGCCCGCCTTGATCCGCGTCGCCTGCCACGGCAGGGCCGGCCCGCCCCCGGGCAGCGACACCTCTCCGCTGATCGTGTTGCCGCTGATGCGTCCGCTGTAACGCTGCACGCCGCCCGCAGAACCCAGCGTGAAGATGACCGTGTCGCCGCGGATGCGCGCATCGGCGAGCAGCGCCGGCTGTCGCCCGGCCACGGCACGACCGTAGAGCACCTGGAATTTCTGCGACAGACTGGCCTCGTGGCGGACATCGCCGCCGGGCAGGGTCCACTGCCAGACCCCGGAGAAATCCGCGGGAATCACCCACAGCATGATATCGCTGCGCGGCGGGCCGTAGGCCTTGTCCGGCACGTCGATGGTGATTTTCTGGTCGGGCTCCCAGGTACCGAAATCGAAATCATGGGTGACGATGCGGGTGCCCGGCTTCAGCTGGGCAAACAGCTGCGGGCGCAGTCGCAGGTTCACCGAGTTGAGCAGGTAGGCCGTGATCACCGTCGCCTGCCCGAGATCGGTGTCGAAAAGGTTGCGCGCCTCGAATTTCACCTTGTCGCCGACACCCGCCTTTTCCGCCGCGGCGCGCGCCATCGCGACCAGGCTGTCGTCGAGGTCGACGCCGAATCCGCGCACGCCGAAGCGCGTAGCCGCGCGGATCGAGATGCGGCCATCGCCGGAACCGAGGTCGATCAGGAAGTCGCCGGGGCCGACACCGCCGAGGCTGAGCATCGCGTCCACAACGTTCATCGGCGTCGGAACATAGGGCACATCCGAGCCCCGGGCGGAAGCAGCCTGAAAGCAGAACACCGCGACCGGCAACAGCCGCAGGATGCGTTTCGCGGCGCCCGGGATCACGGCGTCTTCACCCGTTCGGCGCGCCAGGCATGGCGGGTACGGGCCTGCCCCGTGCCGCGGCTCAGCTGCCCCTCGATGACATCCCCCTTGATCTGTCCTTCGAAATAAAGCGCGGCTTCATTGTCGCGGTCGCGGTCATCGACGATCACGAAGCTCAGCCGGTCTCCGGACAGTCGCGGCTCCCAGATCTGCGAATGACGGTCGCTGAACTGGCCGAAGCCGTCGACCTCCTGGTATTTCTGGCGCAGCTCGAGGCTCATCCGGTGCCCGCCCCCGGGGAGATCCATCGTCAGCTGCCAGCGGCCGGCGACCCGTGCCGGCACGATCCACAGGAAAGTGTTCTTGCGGATCTGCGTTGTGAAATCGGGTTTCCAGTCACCGAGACGGAAGTCATGGGAGACCAGGCGCGTGCCGGGCTTCAGTTCGAGCAGCCACGGCTGCAGGCGCGCCATCACGCCGGGCAACAGGTACATCGTGATCACCGTTGCCTGATTGAGGTCGGTCTTGAACAGATCCTGCTGCAGGAACTGCACGCGGTCGGCAACGCCGGCAGCCTTCGCCGCCTCGATGCTCTCGGCGACAAGGTCGCCGTCGAGGTCTACGCCGATGCCGCGCGCACCGAAAATCTTCGCTGCGGTGATCAGCACGCGACCGTCACCGGAACCGAGATCCATCACGAAATCACGCGGCGTGACTTCGGCCAGCCGCAGCATTTCCTCGATCACCACGTACGGCGTCGGCACAAAGGGCACATCGAACTGCCAATGCGTCTGCGCGCGCGCCGCTGACGCTGGCAGCAGCGCAAGAGTCAAAATAATATACTTTAAAAACAAATACTTACGCATTACCGTCAGTCGACGTTGAACTCTCGCACCACGGGTGTCGGCGCAATCACGTGGGCCGCATCGCGGATTTCCACGCGCACCGCGCTCCAGGGCGCGCTCTTGCCGGCGGCGTCGCGCAGTCTGCCCTCGATCGCCTGGTTGATGCGCGTGCCGCTGAAGACAGTGCGGCCGCGTCCGGGCAGCGCCAGTACGATTTCGAGGTCGCGACCGGTCAGCGTCGCCCGCTCCACCGGCAGCGGCCTGCCGTCGAGCGTCGCGGCTGCCTCCAGCTTCTGGTAATTCTGCTTCAGCGACAACTCGACGCGCCGCGGTTTGCCGCCATCCTCGACCGTCCATTGCCAGCGTCCCGCGACAATGTCCGGAACCACCCAGTAAAGCACTTTGCTCTTCTGCGAGCGGCCGACCGGCTTGCCCGGTGCATCCATCTCGTACTCGATGTCCGGTGGCCAGTCGCCGATGCCGTAATCATGCGACACGATGCGCGTGCCCGGCTCCAGCGCCAGCAACTTGCCGCGTGCCATCAGGTTCACCTCGGGCAGCAGGTAAATCGTGATCACCGAGGCCGGAGACAGATCGGTCAGGAACAGGTCGCGGTCGTAGAACTTCGCGCGGTCGGCAACACCCGCCTTGCGCGCGTTGTCGTTGGCTAGCCTCACCAGTCGCTTGTCGAGGTCGACGCCGAAGCCGCGGGCGCCGCGCTTCTTCGCCGCGGTGATCACCATCCTGCCGTCACCCGAGCCGAGGTCGATCACGAAATCCTTCGCGGTCACCTTCGCGGTCTCGAGCATCGCATCGACGACGTTCTGCGGTGTCTGCACATACGGGGTGTCGCCGAACTCCTGGGCCTGCACGGCACCCGCCAGCGCCAGCAGCAGGACGCCGGCCTTGATCATTTTGTGCATCAGCGTGCAGCCTCCGTCCGTTCAGCGATCCACTCCACACGCGAAGCCAGCCTGTCGCCGGACAGCATCGCCTCGCCCGCGATGCGGCCGCCGTCGACACGGCCGCTGAAGCGGTGCTTCACCGGCGCACCGTTGACTTCGGCGGTAAACGCAATCGACAGCGCGGCCCCACGCAGCGTCGCCCCCTGGATTTGCGCCGGCCGTCCGTTGACGTGCACGGTGCCGCCGACAGACTGGTATTTCTGCTCCAGCCTGATGTCGTAGGACTGCGGCTTGCCGCCGGCCGTGAGCCGGGTGCTCCAGCTTCCGGCGACCTTTGCCGGCACGATCCACAGGTAAATGTCGCTGTCGCCGCCGGCGCCCGAAAATTTGTCTGTCGCGTCCATGCGCACGTGCTCGTCCGGCTGCCAGTCGCCCATGTCGAAATCATGCGACACCAGGCGGGTGCCGGGCTTCAGTTCGAGCAGTGTCGGCCGCAGCTGCAGATTGACCCGCGGCAGCAGGTACATGGTGATCACCGTCGCCTGCGACAGGTCGGTCTCGAACAGATTGCGCTGGTAGAACGCCACCTTGTCGGCGACGCGGTTCCTGCGCGCATTCTCGTTGGCCTCGTCGATGCGTACCGGATTGAGATCGACGCCAAAGCCGCGGGTGCCGTACTTTTTCGCAGCCGTCACCACGATGCGGCCGTCGCCGGAACCGAGGTCGATCAGGTAATCGGCCGCCGTCACATTCGCCATCGCCAGCATCCGATCGACCACTGCCTGCGGGGTCGGCACATAAGGTACGCTCGGCTGGTCGCCGGCCGCGTGCGCCGGCATGAGTGCCAGCAGTGCTGCGCCGGCGATTCCCTTCAACATCCGCATTGCAAGCTGCATGAACGCCTCCGCAGTACGCCAGCAGCACCTGCGCTGCCGCTGCAGCGCCCGCTCCTGCCGGTTGGATTTGACACTGAGTGCCGCGCCACGACCAAGTCAAATGGTGTTGACAATGCCTGTGGTAGATTGGCGGCGCATTATAACCGACGCCCCTTCTCTGCCACCCTTTCCGCCCATGCCCTTCGCCCTGATTTTCATTTCCGGCGGCGCCATACTCGCGCTCGAACTGCTGGCCTCGCGCATCATGACGCCCTATTTCGGCGTCAGCCTTTACATCTGGACCGGCATCCTGTCGATCACCCTGGTCTCTCTGGCCCTGGGCTACTGGTGGGGCGGCCGGCTTGCCGGCGGCACTCCTGCTCCGTCAGACCGCAGGATCGGCCTGCTGTTCGGCATCATGCCGGGGCTTGCCGGCATCGCCATCATCGTCGCCTGTCTCGTTTATCCACTGGCCTTCCATCCGCTGGCACGCTGGAGCCTTGGCGGCGGCGCCTTTGTCGCCTGCCTGATCCTGCTGCTGTTGCCGCTGGTGACCACCTCGGCCATGAATCCGCTGCTGGTCGCCCTGCTGCTGCGCAGGCAGGCGGGACACAAGGGCGACGCCGGCGCCGGCCTGGTGTTCTTCGTCAGCACCCTCGGCTCCGTCGCCGGCGTGCTGATCACGGCCTTCCTGCTGATTCCCTACATCAGCAACTACAGCGGCACGCTGCTGGTCGCGGGCATCCTCGGCGCACTGTCATTGGTCGCAGCCGCCACACCGAAACTGCCGATGTCGGGTCGCGGCGGCGTCACTGCCTGCGCCCTGGCGGCGATGCTCGGCGCCGCCCTGCTGGCCTGGCAGGCGGATCGCTACACCGGGCGCAACGGTCCGGTGGCCTTCAGCGGTGCAAAATGGCAGGTCGAGGGTACCCACAACTCGCTGTTCGGGACAGTCAAGATCCTGCGCAGCGACGCCGATGCGGACGGCAGGTTCCTGCGCATGTATTTCCACGACGGGCTGATCCAGAACACCGTCGACTCGAACCAGCAGTCGACCTCCTTCTATACCTGGGCCCTGGAAGCGCTGTCGCGTGCCTATCGGCCGCAGCTGCAGGACGTGCTGATGCTGGGCCTCGGCGCCGGCATCGTGCCCACGCGCCTTGCCCGCGACGGCGCGCGCGTCGAGGTGGTCGAGATCGATCCCTCCTCGCTGGCCGTCGCCGAACGTTACTTCGGTTTCGACTCCGCCCGCATCACCACCCACCAGGCCGATGCCCGCACCTTCGTCGCCGCCTGCGAACCGCGCCACGACGTGGTACTGGTCGACCTGTTCCACGGCGACGGCACCCCGGACTACCTGATCACCCGTGAATTCTTCCGCGACCTGAAGCGTTGCCTGAAGCCGGACGGTGTCGCGATATTCAACACCTTCGCCAATCTCGAGGATCCGCGGGCCTATGCCCACCTGCTGGCGACACTGGCCAGCGAGCTGCCGCACGCCACCCTCTACCGTCCGGACTGGCCCGGCGCTCGCTATATCAACAGCTTCCTGGTCGCGGCGCCGGCAGCACTGCCGCAGACACAGCGGATCACGCTGGGCGGGGTGCCGGAACGCCATGCCGCAACGCTGTGGGACATGCTGGCCCGGCCGCGCATCGTCGACGCCGAACTCATGGCGGGCGGGAAAATCATCCGTGATGCCTGGAATGCGGCGACACTGGACATGGCCGGCAGCCAGGCCGCATTCCGCAAAGGCGTGCTCGAGAACGCGCCGCCGGCGCTGCTGATGAACTGATCGGGGCGCCGCCGGCGCTAACCGCGCACCGCCTGCCAGCGCAGCGACTTGCCGTTGCCGAGAACGGCGGAGCCTTCCATGCGATCGCCGTCGATGCGCCCGTTGAAACGCACCCTGTCGTTGCCCTGCAGGATCACGAAACTGATGTCGGTTCCGCTGATCCGCGGATCGAGCAGCGCAAGACCGTCCTTGCGTCCGCGCCCGTCCACCGAGCCCTCGACATTCTGGTAGTGCTGCTTCAGGGCAAGTCCATATTCGCCATCACCCTCGACCCGCAGCGTCCAGTTGCCCGCGACCTTCGCCGGCACAATCCACAGGAACAGCGTGGCCTGCGGCACGCCGGAGATGAACTCCTTCTCCGGCACGTCAAAAGTGGTCTCGGAATCGTGCTGCCACTGCTCGAAATGATAGTCGTGCGAAACGATGCGCGTACCCGGCCGCAGTTCGCTGAACAGCTTGGGCCGCAACCGCTGCATGAACTCCGGCAGCAGGTACAGCGTGACCACGGTGGCCTTGCTGACGTCGGCCTTGAAAATATCGCGCGCCTCGAAACGCACCCGCCCGTCGATACCGAGGTTTTTCGCGCGCTCGTTGCTCTTGCGTACCAGTTCCTCGTCGATGTCGACGCCGTAACCGCTCGCCCTCAGCTGGTGGCCGGCGGTCAGCACGATGACACCGTCGCCGGAGCCGAGATCTATGACATGGTCGCGTTCAGTGACGTTGGCCTTCCTCAGCATCTGGTCCACCACGATATTGGGCGTCGGCACATAAGGCCCGCCTTCGCGTTCGTATTCCGGGGGTACCTTGGGCTGTTTCAGCGCCAGTACAGCGCCCGGCGCCAGGAACATCGCCGCCAGCGCACAGGCCAGCCATTGTCCGCTCAACTTCATGTTGTCTCTCTCCGGTGCCGGCCAAGTCGGCCGGGTTTGCGCGCGACAATATAACGTATTCTCGCCCCTCAGCGGCGCGCCCTGCCCTTGCCGTCGTCGCAACTCTCTGCCAGCTCATGGACCGAGACTTCACCGGTGTAGGTCAGCTGGACCGCGCGCCGGATCAGTGCCAGCTCTTCGGGCCCGAAACGCTCGCGCAACCCGCTATTGTCGATCTCGGCCAGCACCTGCCCGAGGCTGGCACCGCGGTCGCGCAGCTTGAGACCGGCCTGGGCACTCGCCACCAGTTGCTCGCAGTTCAGCTGCCCTGCCGCCGGCAGCTCCGGCGCCAGGCCGAGCAGCAGGATCGCCACGGGCGCCAAGTGCCTCATTCAGAATGCCTCCGGTTCCAGCGCCAGCGTGCTCGTCGCGCCCCGGGTCACGGTATGCGACAGCGCGGCGGCCTCCGGCAGCAGGTGCTCGAGATAGAACCGGGCCGTGGCCAGCTTGGCATCGAGGAATGCACGGTCGGCGCCGGGCGCATCGCGGCGCGCCGCTGCCGCCAGCGCCGCGCGTGCCATCAGCCAGCCGCCGGCCACCGCGCCGAACAGCTTCAGATAGGGCACCGCCACCGCGGCAGCCGCTTCGGGTTCGGCACGATAATGGTCGACCAGCCAGCGCGTGGCCGCCTCCATCGCGTCGATCGCCTGCGACAGGCTGACACGCATCCCGGCGAAGGATGAGCCGGCCGCCGCCAGTGCCGCATCCAGTTCCCGCATCTCGGCCACCAGTGCCAGCGCGGTCGCACCCTGCTCCGCACCGACCTTGCGCCCGATCAGGTCGTTGGCCTGGATGCCGGTGGTGCCTTCGTAGATGGTGGTGATGCGCGCATCGCGCAGGTACTGCGCCGCACCGGTCTCCTCGATGAAACCCATGCCGCCGTGGACCTGCACGCCCAGCGAGGCCATTTCCACGGCAAGCTCGGTGCACCAGCCCTTGACCACCGGGGTCAGCAGGTCGAGCCGTGCCTGGTGGCGGGCGCGGACAGCCGCATCGGGGTGGCGCTTTGCGCGGTCCAGTTCGCCGGCGGCGAGATAGCCCAGAGCACGCATCGCCTCGGTGCGTGCACGCATGGTCATCAGCATGCGCCGCACGTCGGGGTGATGGATGATGGTCACGCGATCACCCCCCTTTTGCCCGATCGCGCGCCCCTGCACCCTTGTTCTCGCGTATTCCAGCGCGTGCTGGTAGGCACGTTCGGCGAGCGCCACACCCTCCATGCCGACGCCGAGGCGCGCATGGTTCATCATCGTGAACATGTATTCGAGCCCGCGGTTCGGCTCGCCGACGAGGTCGCCGATCGCACCATCCCTGTCACCGTATGCGAGCACGCAGGTCGGGCTGCCGTGTATCCCCAGCTTGTGTTCGATCGACACGCAGCGGATGTCGTTGCGGGCGCCGCGGCTGCCATCGGCATTCACCAGGTATTTCGGCACCACGAACATCGAGATGCCTTTGACGCCCTCCGGTGCATCGGGCAGGCGCGCCAGCACCAGGTGCACGATGTTCTCCGCCATGTCGTGCTCACCCCAGGTGATGAATATCTTGGTGCCCCGGATGCGGTAATGCCTGCCATCAGGAACCGCGCGCGTGCGCACCGCCGAGAGATCGGAGCCGGCCTGCGGCTCGGTCAAGTTCATGGTGCCGGTCCACTCGCCGGACACCAGCTTCGGCATATAGGTGTCCAGCAGCGCCTGTGAACCGTGATGGGTCAGCGCTTCCTGCACGCCGGTGGTGAGCATCGGACACAGGCAGAAGGCCATGTTCGCGCTGTTCCACATTTCCTGCAGCGGCAGCGCAATGCAGTGCGGCAACCCCTGGCCTCCGTAATCGGGCGAAGCCGCGAGCCCGTTCCAGCCGGCGGCGGTGAATTGCCGGTAGGCCTCCGCGAAACCCTCGGGCGCGGTTACCGTGCCGTCGCGCCATTGCGCGCCCTGCCTGTCGCCGCTGCAATTGAGCGGGTCGAGCACGCCCTGGGCGAATTTGCCGGCCTCGGCCAGCACCGTCCCGACCAGCTCGGCATTGACCTCGCCGAAAGCCGGCAGCGCGGCAATGCCCTCGAGCCCGGCAAACTCGGCAATTGCAAACTGCATGTCCTTCAGCGGCGCGGCATAGCTCGACATGGCGGACTCCACAAAAACAAAGGGCGCCGCAACGGCGCCCTTCGATGTTACTCCAGACCGGCGCTCATCAAAGCTGCTGTGTCAGCTCCGGCACCGCCTTGAACAGGTCCTCGACCAGCCAGTAATCGGCGACGGCAAAAATCGGCGCCTCCGCATCCTTGTTGATGGCGACGATGACCTTGCTGTCCTTCATGCCGGCAAGATGCTGGATCGCGCCCGATATGCCGACCGCGATGTAGAGCTCCGGCGCGACAATCTTGCCGGTCTGGCCGACCTGGTAGTCGTTGGGCACGAAGCCGGAGTCGACTGCCGCGCGCGATGCGCCGACGGCGGCGCCGAGCTTGTCGGCGAGTGCCTCCAGAATCTTGAAGTTCTCGCCGCTGCCCATGCCGCGGCCACCGGAGACAATGATGCGCGCCGCTGTCAGTTCCGGGCGGTCCGACTTCGACAGTTCCTGGCCGTTGAACTTCGACAGCCCGGTGTCGGGGCCGGCAGCGAGGTTTTCGACCGTGGCGCCGCCGCCTTCACCCGCGGCGTCGAAACCGGTGGCGCGCACGGTGATGATCTTGATCTTGTCAGCGGACTGCACCGTGGCCAGCACGTTGCCGGCGTAGATCGGCCGCACGAAGGTATCGGCCGAAACGACGGCGCTGATGTCCGAAATCTGCTGCACATCGAGCAGCGCGGCCAGGCGCGGCATGAAGTTCTTGCCGAAACCGGTGGCCGGCGCAAGGATGTGCCCGTACTGCCCGGCAATGGTCTGCACCAGCGCCGCCATGTTCTCGGCAACCGCGCCGGCATACTGCGGCGCATCGGCCAGCAGCACCTTTTTGACGCCGGCGATCTTCGCCGCGGCCTGAGCCGCATCGGCACACTGGTGGCCGGCAACCAGCACGGTAATGTCGCCGCCGATCCCGGCCGCGGCGGTTACGGTGTTGGTGGTGCCGGGCTTGAGTTGTTTGCCGTCGTGTTCGGCGATTACCAGTACGGACATCAGATCACCCTCGCTTCATTCTTGAGTTTTGCGACCAGCTCGGCGACGTCGGCCACCTTGACGCCGGCACTGCGCTTCGGCGGCTCCTCGACTTTCAGCGTCTTCAGACGCGGCGCGACATCGACGCCCAGCGCCTCGGGCTTCAGCACTTCCAGCGGCTTTTTCTTCGCCTTCATGATGTTGGGCAGCGTCACGTAACGCGGCTCGTTGAGGCGCAGGTCGGTGGTCACCACCGCCGGCAGCTTGATCGTCAGCTTCTCCAGGCCGCCGTCGATCTCGCGGGTCACGTCGGCGCTGTCGCCGTTGACGGCGATCGCCGAGGTAAAAGCAGACTGCGGCCAGCCAAGCAGCGCCGACACCATCTGGCCGGCCTGGTTGGAGTCGTCGTCGATCGCCTGCTTGCCCATGATCACCAGCTTCGGCTGTTCCTTGTCGATGATCGCCTTCACCAGCTTGGCCACGCCCAGCGGCTGCACTTCCGCCGCGGTCTCGACCAGGATGCCGCGGTCGGCGCCCATCGCCATCGCGGTACGCAGGGTTTCCTGGGATTGCGGCACTCCGACAGACACGGCGACGATTTCGGTCACGATGCCGGCTTCCTTCATGCGCACCGCCTGCTCGACGGCAATTTCGCAGAACGGGTTCATCGCCATCTTGACGTTGGCGGTCTCGACGCCCGAACCATCGGACTTCACGCGCACCTTCACGTACGGGTCGATGACGCGTTTGACTGTCACTAGAACCTTCATGGGTACTCCGGAGATGAAAAGGACGGATGCGACTGCCGGACCACACCAGCCGCGAGGGCCCGGAAGAGGCCGGATTTTAACGCAAGCGACCTGCCGGCGAAACCTCGGATGACCGTAATGTGGTCATCCCGCGGCTGCGGATTAGCCGCTGAAACCCTGTTCCCTCAGGAACTGTCGCACCAGCGGCGACCATATTTCGAAACCGCGTGTGAAAAGGCGGTGGCCGTTGTCGCCGAAGGGCGGCAACAGCATGAACTCGCCGTTGCCGCCGTTGGCGCGAAACGCGGCAAACCAGGCTTCGCTGTGGCGCGGACTGAAATACAGATCGTTCACGGTATAGACCCACAGCGTGGGCACGCGGGTGTTGCGGCCGTAACCGCCGAATGTGGCCGTGGAGATCGAGGCGGAACAGGGCTCGCCGGGCCGGGTTTCGGGATTGCCCCCGCCACCACCGGCGAAGTTGATCGCCGCCACCACACCCGGCAGTTTGCGCGCAGCCACTGCAATGCTGGTTGCGCCGCCATAGGATTGGCCTGCGACCACGATGCGCCGCGCATCGATTCGCGGCTCGCGCCGTGCCGCATCGATGACCTGCTCGACCTGGTCGGCGGCAACGCCGAAGGATCGCGCGAAGTTGCGGTTGCCGCAGGGACCCGCGTATTCCGCATCGATCGCCGTGCCGCTGGCGCCATAACCGATGCGGGTAGGCACCCACACGGAAAAACCGGATTCGGCGAAGAAGCGTGCAGCCTGCGCATAACGCACCCGGCGCAGGCTGGCACGGTCGCCGCCGGAAGGCCGGCCGTGATTCAGCACCAGCAATGGATAGGACGAACGGCCGCGCGCCTCGAACACCGTGACCACGATGTCCTGCGCCAGCGTCTTGCCATCCGGCCCCTGCACACGGACCGGCACCGCCAGGATGTGTTCGTCGATTTCGATGGCTGCGGCCGGCAACGCAAAAAATGCGAACAGCAGTGCGGCCATCCCGCGCATCAGCCTGAACATTGCGATGAACCCGGGGAATTACTATAAGTTATTGATTTTATTTTATATTTCAGAAGCCATCGCGAAAATGCACGACAGCATCCTCGATCCGGCGCACGGCAATAACCTTGATCCCGGCGATCGGCTGCCGCGGCTGGTTGGCATGGGGCACCAGCGCATGGGTGAAACCCAGCTTGGCCGCCTCCTTCAGCCGCTCCTGGCCGCGCTGCACCGGACGCACCTCGCCGGCAAGACCCACCTCACCGAACACCACCAGCTTCTTCGGCAGGGGCTTGTCCTTCAGTGAGCTCACCACCGCCATCAGCACCGCAAGATCGGCTGCCGGTTCGGTGATGCGCACGCCACCCACGGCATTGACGAATACATCCTGGTCAAAACAGGCGATGCCGGAATGACGATGCAATACGGCCAGCAACAGGGCCAGGCGATTCTGCTCGAGGCCGACCGAAAGCCGCCGCGGATTCGGCGCATGCGCCTCGTCGACCAGCGCCTGCACCTCGACCAGCAGCGGCCGCGTGCCTTCCTGGGTCACCAGCACGCAGGACCCCGCGACCTCGGTGTCGTGCTGCGACAGGAACAGCGCCGACGGATTGGCCACGCCCTTCAGCCCCTTGTCGGTCATCGCGAACACGCCGAGTTCGTTGACCGCACCATAGCGGTTCTTGAAGGCGCGGATCAGGCGGAAACTCGAATGCGTGTCGCCCTCGAAATACAGCACGGTATCGACCATGTGCTCGAGCACCCGCGGCCCGGCCAGAGTACCCTCCTTGGTGACATGGCCGACAAAAATGATAGTGGTGCCGCCGGCCTTGGCCAGCCGCGTCAGCTGCGCCGCGCATTCGCGCACCTGCGCCACCGAGCCCGGCGCCGAGGTCAGCGCATCGGAGTACAGCGTCTGGATCGAATCGATGACCGCGATCTCCGGCTTTTCCGACTGGATCACCGCCTGGATTTTCGCAAGCCCGGTTTCCGGCAGCACCTGCACATGCTCGGCCTCGACATTGAGCCGCTTCGCGCGCAGCGCGATCTGCTGCGGGGATTCCTCGCCCGAGACATAGATGACCCTGCGTCCGGCGCCGATGGTGGCCAGCGACTGCAGCAGCAGCGTCGACTTGCCTATGCCCGGATCGCCGCCGATCAGGATCACCGCGCCGGGCACCAGTCCGCCGCCGAGCACGCGGTCAAACTCGGGAATGCCGCTGGACACCCGCGATTCCTCGCGCGCCTCGACCTCCGACAGCTTCTGCAGTTTTCCGGTCTCCGCGATCAGCGAAAAACGGTTGGTGGCTGGCGGCGTGCTTTCCGCCACCGACTCGACCAGCGTGTTCCAGGCCTGGCAGTGCGGACACTGGCCCTGCCACTTCAGCGCCTGGCCACCGCATTCGGTGCAGACATAAACGGTTTTTGCTTTTGCCATGGGCTCGAGATTACCGGGAAAAATTCAGGGCCGCTCGACCACGGGAACCCGCGTCGCCAGCGCACACAGCAGTTCATAACCGACGGTGCCGGCGGCCTGGGCCACATCATCCACCGGATTGCCCTCGCCCCACAGCACCACCGGGGTGCCGACACCGGCACCCGGAATTGCCGTAATGTCGACACAGAGCTTGTCCATCGATACCCGGCCGACGGTGCCGCTGAGCCGGTCTCCGACAAGCAGCGGCGTGCCGTTGGGCGCATGACGCGGATAACCGTCGGCATAACCGCAGGCAACGATGCCGATGCGCATGGGCCGTTCGGCGCGGAACATTCCGCCGTAACCCACCGTGTCGCCGGGCTTCAGTTCGCAGATACCGATGATTTCAGAACGCAGGGTCATCGCTGGCCTCAGTCCCAGCCTTGCCGCCGACAGTTCAGCAAAGGGCGAGGAGCCGTAGAGCATGATGCCCGGACGCACCCAGTCAAAATGGGTGTGGGGATAACGCAGCGTCGCCGCCGAATTGGCGAGGCTGCGCGGCGCGGCGATCCCGGCAGCCGCGCGCTCGAAGATTTCCATCTGCCAGTCCACGCCGCGCGCATCATCAGCATCGGCAAAATGGGTCATCAGCGTGACCTTGCCTACCGCCGTGCATTCCTGAAGCTCGGCGTAAGCCCTGCCCGCCGCTTCCGGCGTGAAACCGAGCCGGTTCATGCCGCTGTTGATTTTAAGCAGCACGTCGAGGCGCGACCCCGGGGGCAGGCCGCCGAGCATTGCGATCTGTCCGGGCCGGTGCACCACCGTCGCGATTTTCCGGGCGGCTCCCTCGACCATCTCGCGTTCGTCGAAAAAACCCTCCAGCAGCAGGATGCGCTGCGCGAATCCGGCCTCGCGCAGGCGCACCGCGGCGTCGAACTCGACCACGGCAAACCCGTCCGCTGCGCGCAGTGCCTGCGCCGCGCGCAGCAGCCCGTGGCCATAGGCATTGGCCTTGATCACCGCGAACAGCTTCGCATGCGGCGCATGCGCGCGCACCACCTCGAGGTTGTGCGCCAGTGCGGACAGGTCAATGGTTGCGGCAATCGGTCTCGGCATGAAAGCGGGTCGGCAGTCGCGGAACGTCAACCGTTCCTGGATTCAAGGTAATGGCGCTCGAACACCAGCTCCAGTTCGTCGATGACCTCGGAGGCGGCACGCCCCTGCAGCGCATGCTGCGCCATCAGGGCGGAGGCGGTGCCCATCAGCCGCCGCCGGTCGAGCATCGGATAACTGCGGGTCAGGCGGCGCAGTGCAAGCACCACCGACTCTCCCTCCGGACGCGGCTCCCGGCACGGTTCGGCAGCGGACGCAGCCAGATCCTGCGCCAGGCGCAGCAACTCGCGCCGGCGCCTGGCATCGAGCCCGCGATAAAGGCCCAGCAGTTCATTCTCGCCTTCGACAACCATGGTCATTGGTCTCCGGACACCGGCTGGATGTGAAACACCGGCGGCTTGCGCCGCTCCTGCATCAGGTCCAGCCCCGACACCAGCGCGGCAATCACCCGATCAGTGGTCTCGCGGAACTCCGGCCACAGTTCGCGGGCCTGCGCCAGCACCTCGCCGATATCCCCGGGCAGCGGACGTCCCTCCTCCATGATGATGTCCTCGATCATCCCCGGCGTCATTTCCGGACGGAACAGCAGTCCATAGGCCACGTCCTGGCGCAGCAGTATCCAGCGGCCCTGGTCATCGGTCGCCAGCGGTGCCACACCTTCAGGCAGGTCGACGCGACCGCTGGCCGCGACCAGCACGCGACGGCCATCTACCGCCCGCGCCACCGGATCATCAGCGCCGGCACCGGTCAGGTGCGCGGTCGTCCAGTAGGCATAAGGTTCATGGTCCGGCCCGGGCGCGCCGCCAGCGGCCTGCGCCAGCAGCAGTGCGCCGAAGCCGAGGCCGATCACCGGGCGGCGCGCTTTCAGGAATGCCCGCAACAGCCGCAGCTCCTCGTCTAGCCAGGGCAGCTGTTCGCGCTCCGCCGGCGCATGCGCACCGCCGAGCAGCCATAATGCGTCGAACTGCAGCGCGCTTGCCGGCAGCGCCTGTCCGGTGAAGGGTCGGAAATAGCTGAAGCCGATACCCCGGTTCTCCAGCTGCTTCTCGACCGTGCCGAGAAATTCGGAGTAGCTGTGCTGGACCGCGATGAAGCGCTTCATTGCGCGGCGGCCAGATCCTTCATGCGCCCTTTCGCGAATTCGACGAAGGTCGCGAGCAGGCGCGAGCGGAAACGGTCTTTCGGCGTCACCACCGACAGCCCGCGGGTCAGCGGCGGATTCAGCGGCACCGCAACCAGCACACCGAGTTTCAGCTCCTTCGCCACCGTCGCGCGCGACAGGATCGACACGCCGAGCCCGGTTTCGACCACGCCCTTGATCGCTTCGGGGCTGCCCAGCTCCATCACCACGTTGATCGCATCCTGCGACACGCCGTTCTGCTGGAAGTACTGGTCGGCAACCTCGCGGGTGCCGGAACCGGGCTCGCGGCTGATGAAGGGTTCCGCCGCAATCTCCGCCGCCGAGACCTTCTTCGCTTTCGCCAGCTTGTAGCGCGGTGCGCAGATCATCACCATCATGTCGTCGCAGCAGACCTCGGTCTGCACGCCGTGGTTCTGTGACGGCGACTCGATCAACCCGAGGTCGAGTGCATGCTCGGCGACGCGGGCGACGATGGTCTCCGAATTACCCACGGTCATGCGCGCCCGCACCAGCGGATGCCGCGCCTTGAATTCGCCGAGGATCTGCGGCAGGAAAAACTCGGCAACGGTCGTGCTCGCGCCGAGCAGCAGCGGCCCGCTGATCTCGCCGGTCAGCTCGCTGACACGGGTCTCGAGCTCCTCGGTCAGGGTCAGGATTTTCTCGGCATAACCGAACACCAGTTCGCCCGCAGGAGTCAGCGCGATGCGGCCATGGCTGCGCTCGAACAGACGCGTATTGAGGTGCTCCTCCAGCTGCTTGATCTGGAACGTCACCGCGGGCTGGGTCATGAACAGCTGCTCCGCGGCCTTCGTGAACGAAAGCTGGCGGGCGACGGCATGGAATACCTGGAGGCGGCGGTCGGCCATTGCGGATATGTTTAGGGCAATCGGAAAAGGCGATACTACCTGTTCATGCCACGACGACAAAGCACCGGTCGTCCGGCGCATGGGGCATGGTATCGTCGCCCGCGAAGGCAGGATTGCGACATGAACCGGAAATGGCAGGCACTGGATCTGGAGGGCGGCGGGCTGCAGGCGATGAACCTGCGCCTGTCACGTTCGCTGCGCCGGCGGCGCACCGCCTGGCTGCTGTTGCTGCTGTTTCCGGCCGGCGCGCACCGCTGGTATCTGCGCGAGGCTGCCGCGGCGATCGCCTACCCGGCCCTGACCCTCGGCGCCCTTGCCGGCTGGGCCGCAGGGCTGCCCTGGCTGCAGTTCACCGCGCTTGCGGTGCTGGCAGTGCTGCTGGCCACTGACATCGCCAGCCTCGAAAACCGCATTGCAGCATTCAACCGGCGGCTGCGGATGGCGAGCTACCTGTCGCCGGGTGCCGGCGCCCCCGCCGGCTTCCGCGGCAGGACCGGTGATGATCCGCCGGTGTCGCCCCGGGTGCCGGGTTTTGCCGAACAGGAAAGGCTGCTGCGCGCGCTTGCGGAAAAATCGGGGAATGCCGGGGGCCGGAAAGGGCAATAGCCGCGGGGAACTGTGGTATAAAGCCGCGGTTCCAACCGCACCCTCCCACAGCCCCGGCCATCAGCCCCGCCCTTGCGCCTGTCGCGCGCCGCCCCGCCCGAATGACAGCCCAGCCGTCCCGCCCAAACTGGATCAGGCACGCCAAGAAAACACTCTGGCTGCTCAGTGTCGGCCTTGTCCTGATCTGGTCGCTGTGGCTGCTGTATTCGAAGCTGCTGGCGGAAGTCGCCACTGATCCGGCGGCCAAGGCACTGATCGATTCCGGATCGCTGCAGACCGACATCGCGGTCATTTTCGACATGATCGCGCGCAGCATCGTCGCGGTGTCGGCAAAGGCCTATGCTCTCGCCGGCCTGTCCGCACTGACCGCCTATTTCGCGCTCGCCTGGTACGACCGCATCGCGCTGATCTACCTGAACCGCCATCGCGGCATTTCCTGGCCCTATATCGCCACCTGTTCCTTCGTCACCTACGCCCTCGGCCACAATCTCGGTGCCTCGGTGCTCTCCGGCGGACTGGTGCGCCTGCGCGCCTACTGCGCCAAGGGACTGAGCCCGGGTGAGGTCGCGGTGCTGGTCGGGCTCTGCTCCTTCACCTTCGGCTACGGCATGATGCTGCTGATGGGCATCGTGTTCATTATCGAACCGCAAATCGTGCAATCCCTGATCGACGTCATCCCGCGCCTGAACCTGCCGGCGCCGCTGGTGCAGCTGATCGGTGCGGTGCTGCTGCTGCTTTGCGGTCTTTACGTTGTCGGATCCTGGCGCGGATTCAAGCCCCTGCGCATCCGCTCACTGCACGTGTTCTACCCGAAGCTGCCCATCGTCGCACGCCAACTGATCGCCGCGCCGCTCGAAATCATCGCCGCAGCGGGCATCATCTATTTTGCGCTGCCCGAGGCCGGCAATCCCGGCTTCATGGTCGTGCTCGGCGCCTTCCTGCTGTCGTTCTCCGCGGGGCTTCTGTCGCAGACTCCCGGCGGCATCGGCGTCATGGAAGCGGTCTTTCTCGCGATCGTCAATACCATGCCGCCCTCCGACGTCATCGCCGCGCTGCTGGTGTGGCGCCTGATGTACCTGCTGATCCCGCTCGCCCTCTCGCTGCCCATCGTCGTCGCCTTCGAGCGCGCGCAGCTGCGCCTGCCGCACAACTGACACCGCCTGCGCCGCGCAACTGCGGCGCGTCTCCGGAACTTGCGCCGCTGCAGGGTGTCGCAAATGCATGACGGCCTGCAGCAAGCTGGCTGCATCCGTCTCTGCAGATTTCACGCAATCAACCCAGAACAGAGATGATGTTTCGCAAACTCATTGCCGCAGCCCTCCTTTTCCTCGCTTATCCGTCAGCCGCAGATTTGCTGACTTTCCACAACGGCGACCGCCTGTCCGGCCGCGTCCTGCACAAACACGGCGACACACTGGTGTTCGAATCCGCGCATGCCGGCACCGTGCGCATCGCCTGGCCGGACATCGCCACCATCGAAACCCTTGAACCGGTAGAACTGATGCTGCGCGACGGCACGGCCGTGTTCAGCGACCGGCTGCAGCCCGCGGCAGGCGGCGTGCGGCTGGCAGACGCAGGCCGCGATGTCAAACTCGCCGACATCGCGCATCTGAACCCCGGACCCGAGCAGTCGGGCATCGGCGTCGCCTACAGCGGCCGCGCCAGCCTGTCGGCGGCCGATGTGCGCGGCAACAGCAGCGGCCAGCGCCTCTATGCCGAAGCGGAATTCACCGCGCGCGCGAAGGACTATCGCTACACCCTTTCCGGAAAAACCGAACGCCAGCGCGATGCCGGCATCGAGACTGCGTCGAACTGGCGCGCCGACGGCAACTACGACTGGTTCGTCAGCCCGCGGCTGTTCCGTTACCTGCGCGGCTCCTTCGAGCACGACCGGCCGAAAGACGTCGATCTGCGCAGCACCCTCGGCGGCGGCTACGGCCTGCAGCTGGTCGAGAACGAGCGCAGCAGCCTGTCGCTGCGCGGTGGCCTCGACTACATCACCGTCGAGCGCATCGCCGGCAGCAGCGAGGACTATCCCGCACTGGGCTGGGGCCTGCGCGCATCCCATCGCCTCGGGCAATCGGACATCGAACTGTTCCACGACCAGGACGGCTTTCTGCAGCTCAGCGGCGACAGCGGCGTGATCCTGCGTTCCCGCACGGGACTGCGCGCACCGGTGGCCGGCAGGCTCAACGCCTCGCTGCAGCTGAATCTCGACTGGGAGGAAAACCCGGCCCCGGGACGCAAGACCACCGACTCGCGGCTGCTGGTCGGCCTCGGTTACGCCTGGTAGCGGATGCATCCCGAAAAAAAAGCGGCCCGCAGGCCGCTTTTTTGATTGAAGCTTGATCAAACGACTTCGAACTTGAAACGTTTGACCTTTGCCATGTTGGTACCCTCGATGCGGATCAGGCTGGTCGGCCCTTCGCGCTTCGGCGAATGCAGGTCGCCCTCGTTGTAGACATGGGCGACGCCCGGCGTCAGTTTGTAGGAACGCGTCTCCCTGACCTTGCCCGGCTTTTCCGCGGTCGCGGCTTCGACCAGCTGGTAGTCCCGCATCTGGGTCTCGCCGCGGGCCTGGCCGTAGATCGCCCAGGAATGGGCGTGGTCGTGAGGCGCGCTGGTCTTGGCATCCTTGTAGTCATGCGCGAGGATGCAGAAACCGAACTCGGGATCTTCGTAAAGTATCTTGCGCTCGCCGACGCTGGCGTCGACATGCTTGTCAATGAAGGCCTTGTCCTTCAGCACTTCCTGCAGCAGCGCGGCGATTTTTTTGCGCCCGGCCGGGCCGGGCTCGGCCTTGATCGCGTCATGGCACTGGGCGGCGAATTGTTCCAGCGTGTGACTCATTTTGGACTCCTCTCAAATGAAAACTTCAGCATTCATTCATTGTGCAACAACCGCGGCATATCTGAAAAGGCCGCCTGCCTCTATTTCCGCCGCGGGTCACGCAGGCCCGCATCCGGCGCGCGATACTCGCCGCTGCGCAACTGTTTCACCAGCGCTGCGAGGCTCATTGCCGCATTGTGGACTTGCGAAAACAGCTGCGGATCCGCATCGAGATCCTGATGGCTGGTGGCATAAGGCCGGTACCAGCCGATCCAGGTGTCGAGCGCGGCCTGCGGCCCGGCCTGGATCATGCCGATATCGGTCAGCCAGTCGGCAAGCATGCGCCGCAAATTTTCCGGTCCGGCTGCGTCGCCGTGCGCGACGACCGCAAAGGCACGGCCGGCAAGATGCTTCGGATAGTCCCAGCCCTGCAGTTCCAGCGCCTTGGCCACGGCCGGATCCTTGCCGCGGGTGGTCGTCGGATCGGGATTGCCGCCGTCGGCACAGACCAGCCGGTCGATCATCAGCTTCAGGCTCGCCGGCGCCTGGTACCAATGCACGGGACACAGCAGGAACACACCATGCGCCGCCGCCCAGCGCGGATAAATTTCATTCATCCAGTCGTTGGTCTGGCCCATCGCATGGTTCGGATAGCAGGAGCATGGCCAGTGGCACAGCGGCATGGCGGTGGACACGCAGGCCTTGCAGGGGTGGATGACCTTCCATGGTTCGTCGGCCAGCGTCGACAGGTCAAGAAAATCAAGCTCGTGTCCGGGCAGGGCCTCGATGGCCGCCTGCGCATGCTGCGCGAGCCGCCGTGTCTTGGAAATTTCCCCCGGACAGCTGTGTTCGCTGCGCGTCGAGCCATTGATGATCAGGATGCGCGTCGGAGACCCGGGATCCTTCCGGCGCCTGTCCGCGGCATCGATTGCCGCCCGCGTCTGCAGCCATTCGGCCGGCAGTCGCATGTCCGGATCCGCGAAAAGGGCGCCCGCCGCCTGCTGGTGCGGCGACTTGCGATAGCGGATATAGCCGTCCCAGGCCACCTCGAACACCTTGTCGAGTTCGGCGGCAACCCGGCCAAACGCCGGGTCGCTGAACTTCTGGTAGAAGCGCTCGCGAAACTGCTCCCTGGTCAACGGCACCCATTCGGTCTGCCGCCGCAATCCCGTTTTGCCGGACATGATGCGGATTCCCTTCTCGTCTGATTGCAATGCCTGCCGCCAGCTTCCGGCAGGATGCCCCCATTCTATTGCGCGCGGCGGTACATTTTCAGATAAGCCTCCCGGGCCAGCGGCACGCGATTGGCAACAGTCAGCAGATCCTCAAGGTGTCGCGGAGTGCTGATCCCGGCCAGGCTCACACCCAGTCCGGGCGTCGAGCGATTGAATTGCAGCGCACGCTGCGCATCATTGGCGAAATCGGACATCGCCTCGCGCACTGCGTCTGCACACTGCACCGCCAGCGCGCCTTTGGCAAGGCCGTGACTGCCGATCACAAACAGCTTCAGCTGGTGCGCCGCCTGCAACGTCGAGGCCACATTGCCCTGCCCGGTGGCCTGGCTGAAGCGGGTAAAGCCTTCGTTCATCGCCTGGTTGAAGGGCAACTGCAGCACGCGGAAATGATGACGCGCCTGTTCATCGCGCTGCACCAGGGCTGCCGCTCGCTCCGCAAGGCCGAGCAGCGAGGGCAGCGACTGGAACAGCGCATGATCGGTCTCGACCCGCAGCGCATCGAAAGTCGAGACGCCGTAGCTGCGGATCTTGTGCTGGCGCACTGCCTGCTCGCAGACGGCGAACGCGGTCTGCAGCCGGCGGTTCAATTCTTCCTTGCCCAGCCGCGGGATGTGCACCTCGGGCTGATCAATCAGGAAGGCATCCAGGGTTTCCAGCCCGAGCGCCTCGCGCAACTCGTCGATCTGCGCCGCGATATGCCCGGGCGCCAGGCAGTGTACGCCGGTCAGGTCATCGCGCGTGCCGAGGCCCTTGCGCGCGATGCGCGCCTCGAACCAGGCCGCGAGATCCGCCGGAGGACCGTCATCGAAGCGCAGGAAACCACCCTTGGCCACCACGTAGACCTGCTCGCGGCTGACACCCGCAGCGAAGGCGCGGCGCAGACCCTCGCCGACCGCATGCATCGAACGTCCATAGCGGTAATGCGCCGCGGTATCGAGGACATTGATGCCGGACTGGAGTGCGCGTTCGACGATATCCGCATACGCTGCATCCACCGCATCCGTAGCCGCACCGGGGAAAGTGCCGACCCCCAGCGAGGACAGCTTCAGATGCTGGTTGAGGAAATCGCTGTAGTGGCCGGGGGCGCAGGCGGCATTTCCCGCCAGTGCCTCGGTGCCAGCCCGGGTCGCGCTGCCCGGAATCATCACAAGGCCCTAGCGCCGCAGCCGCAGGTAGATTTCCGGCAGCTTGTTGGGCAGGCTGTTGATGTGGTCGAGCACCAGGTAGTGCCCGGGGCCGAAAATCTGCGGCAGGTACTGGTTGGCCATGGTGTCGACAGTGACGCAGAAGGGATGCACGCCCTTTGCCACTGCTTCCTTCACCGCCATCCGCGTGTCTTCGTGCAGGTAGCGCCGGTCGCCGCCGTCGTCGTAATCCTCGGGCCGGCCGTCAGACAGCAGCAGCAGCAGGCGGCGCCTGCTCTCGACGCCGTCAAAGCGCGCGGTGGCGTGGCGGATCGCCGCGCCCATGCGCGTCGCCAGCCGCCCCGACATGCCGCCGATCTGCGCGCGCACATCATCGGTCAGGCTCTCGTCGAAACCCTTCAGCGTGTAATAGCTGACGTTGTCGCGGTACTTGGAACAGAAACCGGCGATCGAGTAGGCATCACCGACCTCCTCCATGCTCTCGGCGAACAGCAGCACTCCGGCGCGGATGCGGTCGACCAGGCGGCCGCCGCCCTCGGGCAGGTGCTGCATGATCGATGTTGACATGTCGGCAAGCAGCGTCACCGCGACCTCGCGCTGGCGGATCTCGCGGCGCTTGTAGATCGCCGGCCGCGGCGACTGGCCGGCGCGCTTCTCGGCGACAAAGCTCACCACCGCATTGAGGTCCATGTCATCGCCGTCGAGCTGCTGGGTCAACGGCGCCATGCGCGTCGGCTTCTGCGACTGGATCGCCTTCTTCAGGCGCTTCAGCGCGAGTTCATACTGCTTCATCAGGCGTGTGGTCTCGCCCATGTTCGATTCGGCGAGGCGCTTCTCCTGCACCCAGCTCCAGTTGCGCTTGTAGCGCGACTCACGGTAATCCCATTCGGGATAGGGTATGCCCTTGTCGCTGCTGCCCTGGTTGGGGCCCTGCTTGTCGCTGTCGCCGGATGCGCGCGCCGACTGGCCCGAGGAATCGCCGTAGCTGGGCATTTCCTTTTTCTCGCCGTCGTCGCGCTGGTCGCCGGACTCCGCGTTCTGCGGCGCCTCGGTCTCCTCTCCACCCTCCTCCTGCTGCTCGCTCTGCTGTTCCGAGCCGGCCTGGGTCTGCTGCGACTGGTCGTCGCTTTCCTGGGGATGCGCCATGCGTGCGGCATTGGGGCTGCGTCCCGGGAGATACGCCGCGAGAAAAGCCTCCAGCTCGGTCACCGGCGGCAGTGTCGAGCCCGCATGGAGCCTGATCGCCACGCGGAAGGCATCGGCCACCGTCGCCCCCGGCTGCAGCAGTTCGGCAAAGCGCGGATCGGCTGCGGCGCCGCCGAGATGCGCGAGCGCCGACTCGATGCTCTCCAGTGCAAGGTCGTAATAAGCCGCCGTTTCCGGATGGCGCACGCCGATGCCCTGCGCGGCCCTTTGCAGGCGCCTGAGGTAGTTCGGCACGCTGCGCTGCACGCCGAAGTCCACGCGCAGGTCCTCGCAGATGTCGAACAGCAGCTGAAAACGCAAGGCATCCTCGCCGAAGCGCAGGAACAGCGGCGCCCAGGACACCACGCCGGTTTTCGGGAAATCGATCTTCGCCTCGGCGAACATTTCCTGCATCGCGCCGCGGTCGAAGGTGCGCCCGCGCAGGTGGCCGGCGGTGTGCAGCAGCGCGAGGATCGCTTCCTCGCGGTCGGCCATCACCGCCGGAAAATAGATGCTGCGGCCGTCGGTTTCGATGAAGGGCCTGCCCTTCTCCGGCGACCAGGTGCTTTCCTTGAGATCAAACTCTCCGCCGAACCAGACATCAAGCAACATGCCCAGCAGGCGGTTGCGGTCGGTCAGCCGGTAACCCGGCAGGTGCTCCAGCAGCAGCGACAGGCTTTCCTCGGATTCGAGCCGGAAATAGGCCTCGCCGCGGGCGCGCCCCGACTGCAGGATGTCGGCGCCGCGCGAAGCCCAGGGCAGGATCGCCTGCGCGCCGAGCAGGTTGCGCACGCGGATCGCGCCCGGCAGATAAGTCGCAAGCATCAGCTTGCGCGATTCGTAGAGCTCGTCGGCGGGTGCCGCAATCTGCTCGATCGCGGCAATGCCGCCGTGGCGTCCGGCAAGATCCAGCACCGGCGTCGAAAAATAGGCCGCGCCGCTCTCGATCTGCCGCCCGCACCAGCCAAAACCGATCTCCGCCCAGCGCTGCTCGCCGGCATGACCAAGGGAGCCGTAGGCCCGCGCGACATTGGCCATGAAGCCTTCCAGCGCGCGCCACGAAGCCCGCCACTGCATGAAGGCCATCGCCTGCCCGGTCCAGGGCAGCACTTCCTCCGACACCTTCTCCGCCTCGAGGCTACCGCGGATGAAGGCCTTGCCGGCATCGCGCTCGAAACTGAACAGCGCGGTGCAGGCGGCCAGCCACTGCAGTGCGACCTCGTCGCCGTGCCGCGCGATCGCCGGCAGCACCTGATCGACCTCGCGGTACGCGACGGCACTGAGATCCTGGATTCTGGCGAAGGCCTGGCTGACGGCGGGTGAGTATTTCATCGGGGTTTGTGCAGATGATTCGTGACTGGCGATGATTGGAAAATAAATCGTGGCGACAAACCATTCACCACCCAGCCGTCATTCCGGCGAAAGCCGGAATCCAGGGTTTTTTGAAATGTGTCCTGGATTCCGGCGCACGCTGCGCTTGGCCGGAATGACGGCCTGGGCGTCAGTCTGTCAGGCGAAGTGCGCGTTGACGATCTCCATGAGCGCGTCCGCCAGCTCGGCATCGTCGGTAATCGGATTGACCATCGCCACCTGGCAGGCGGTGACCGGATCAAGGCCGGCGGAGATCATGCTCGCCGCGTAGACCAGTGCCCGGGTCGAAGTCGATTCCTCGAGGCCGTGGTCCTTCAGCAGCCGCGCCTTGCGGCCGATCGCCACCAGCTGCTGCGCGATCTCGGGCTTGGTGCCCGGCACTTCCTTGACCAGGATCTTGCGCTCGACCTCTTCCGACGGAAAATCGAAATTGATCGCGATGAAACGCTGCTTGGTCGAGGGCTTGAGGTCCTTCAGCACCGTCTGGTAACCGGGGTTGTAGGAGATCACCAGCATGAAATCCTCGTGCGCGTCGATCTCGACACCCTTCTTCTCGATCGCCAGCTTGCGCCGGTGGTCGGTCAGCGAATGGATCACCACCGTGGAATCGGTGCGCGCCTCGACGATCTCGTCGAGATAACAGACCGCGCCTGCCTTCACCGCGCGGGTCAGCGGGCCGTCGTGCCACACGGTTTCGGAGCCTTCGAGCAGGAAACGGCCGACGAGGTCGGAACTGGTCAGATCCTCGTGGCAGGAGACGGTGACCAGCGGACGCTTCAGCTGGAAGGCCATGAATTCGAGAAAACGCGTCTTGCCGCAGCCGGTCGGGCCTTTCAGCATCACCGGCAGGCGGCGCTTGTAGGCCGCCTCGAAAATCGCCACCTCGTTGCCCTGCGGTTCGTAATAAGGCGACACCTCGCCGACCTGCGGCGCCTGAACGATATCGTGTTCCACGCCGCGCGCGCGGCTTGCTGCTGTCTTCATCAACGCTCCAGAGTCAGTTCAAGTCTGCAAACAAAAAACGCGGCCACCCGGCCAAACCTAATCCGCCAGGCGCCCTTCACGGATGCAACGGGTCTTGATGTAGAGGTAAACATGCCGTGCCGTGCGCACGGCCATTTTCTCCGGGACTTTCGGCAACGCGTCCCTGCGCCCCATATTAATACAGTTGCGGTAGTACACAAGTTCCCGGCAGTTGTCGCGAATCGCATTCCAGGTCGGCTCGCCTTTCACCAAGACCTTGAAGGCCTCGAGAATGTCGGCATCCGCGGCAGGCGGCGCCTTGACGCCGGCAGCCGCAACATAGGCGGCAACCAGTCCCTGTGTCAGCGCGATCATGGCCTCGACGGTTTCGGTCAGCGGCAGCGCATCGCCGCGCGTGATCGCCGCCTCCCGCGCCGACAGTTCAACATCCGCCTCTGCAAATGTCGTGGAGAGCGTCTCTGCGGCAACACCAGAGTCGATGTCTGATCTCATGCCAAATTTCAAAAAATATGTTTATAATCAAATACTTATAAAAACAGGCTTGGCGAGATCACTTGGCGCCGATATCGGCCCAGATGCCGCGGAAGGTTTCGATCTGCGCGCGCAGAAAATTGTCGAACTGCGCACCGCTGAGGAAATTCGCTTTCCAGAAATTGCGCTCGAGATCCTTCTGCCAGGCATCGCTGTCACTGGCGGATTTCAGCGCCTTCACCCAGAAATCGACCTGTTCGCGACGCATGCCCTTGGGCCCGACCACGCCGCGCCAGTTGGTGAAGCTCGCCGACACGCCCTGCTCCTTCGCGGTCGGCACATGCGCCAGTGAACCACCCAGCCGCTGCGGCGCGATGATCGCAATCGCGCGCACACGCCCCGCCGCGATGAAGGGCGGCGCATTGACCGCGGTGCCGCTGACGATGTCGATCTGCCCGCCCAGCATCGCCGACACCGCCTCGCCCGCCGAGCGGTAGGGAATCATCCGGCTCTTTTTCACGTCGACACCCATGCCCTTCACCACCACAGCCGCCGCCGAATGCGAGCCGGCGCCGATGCCCGGGCCGAAACCGATCGACAGCGCGCCGGGATCCTGCTGCAGCCGCTGCCGCACGTCGGCCAGCGATTTCAGCGGCGAATCGGCACGCACCATCAGGATGAAATAATCATCGAACAGCAGAGCCAGCGGCGTCACGTCACGGTAGCCGGCGAGATTGCCGCCCATCACCGGATTCGACACCAGGTTGGTGGTGCCTATGGCCACCGCATGGCCGTCGCCGCCGCGTTCGTTGAGGTAATTCCAGGCCACGCTGTTGCCTGCACCGGGCTTGTTGATGACGATCACCGGCGGCTTCACGGTCTGGTTCTGTTCCCAGATCCGCTGCAGCGTACGCGCCGTGAGATCGAGGCTGCCGCCGGCCGCCGAGCCGGCAATGAAGGCCACCGGCCGCGACGGCGCCCAGCCCTGTGCAGCGGTAACCGGCAAGGCCAGCACTGCGCAAAGCATCGAAAAAACGGTTACGGCGAGTTTCTGCATCATTTTTCTACCCCCTCAATTGACCGGTCAGGCGCCGGCATCCTGCCTACCCTCGCCCAGCGTACCACGCGCGTCAAGCACAATCGCAGCGGCAAGCCGCAACATCCATCCACCGGACATCCGTTCATGGCGTCTTCTCCGAGCGAATCAGGGCTCCCAGGTGTTCGACCGCGAAATCCACAGCGTCGCGGAAGGGATAGAGCACGGTCGGCACACCGATCCGCTTGAGCGCAGCACCCTGGGCCTCGTCGCGGGCCACGACCGCGATATCACCCTGATAGCGGCGCTGGCGCAGTCCCTGCAGCAGCGCGCCATTGGATTCAAGGTCCGGCAGCGAGCTGACGACCCAGGACACGCCTTCAAGCGGCAGGCTTTCGAGGTAATCGGGGTCCTGGGCATCGCCAAAGCTGACGCGGATGCCGCGCGCATGCAGCGCATCAGCGCGCTCCGGATCGTGTTCGATGCCGAGCACGTTGAAGTCCGCCTCCATCAGCTTCACGGCAAACCGCTCGCCATAACGCCCCATGCCGAACACCACCACGTCGGGCGCGGACGCACCGCCGGCCTGCTGCTCCGCCGCGAGTTCGCGATGCGGCCGCTTCCGCTCGAACACAGCAAGCCACGGCCCCAGGCGCGCATACAGCTGCTGTGAATACATGATCATGTAGGTGGACAGGGTGATGGTCACCACGCCGACCAGCGTGGTGAGCCCCAGCGCCTGCACGCCGACATGGCCGAGGCTGATGCCCATCGCGACAAAGACGATGGAAAACTCGCTGATCTGCGCCACCGTCAGTCCGGCGAGAAAACCGGTGCGCCTGCGGTAACCCATATAGCCCATGATCGCCATCACGATCAGCGGATTGCCGACCAGCACGAAAGCCGACAGGATCGCCGCCGGCCACAGTTCTTCGCCCAGCGTCGAAAAATCGAGCTTCGCGCCGAGGTCGATGAAAAAGAACAGCAGCAGGAAATCGCGGATGCTCGACAGCCGGGCGCCGATCGCGTCGCGGTACGCGGTCGAGGCCAGCGAAAAACCGGCGAGGAAGGCGCCTGCCTCCTTTGAAAACCCCGCCCATTCGCCCAGTGCCGCGAGCCCCGTGCCCCACGCGATGGCGAAGACCAGCAGCAACTCCTGCGAGCGCGCCATCGCGCGCACCACCGCCGGCAGCACGTAACGCATCAGCACGTACATCAGCAAGGCCGCCACCGAAACCCGGCCGAGGATCGACAGTCCCAGCTCTGCCACCGCCGATTCGCCGGCGCCGCGCAGCGTGCTCATCACCATCATCGCCAGCACCACCGCGATGTCCTGCACGATCAGGAAACCCACCGCGATGCGGCCGTGCAGCGAATCGAGCTCGCGCTTGTCCGACAACAGCTTGACGATGATGATGGTGCTGGAGAACGTCAGTGCCACCGCCACATAGAGCGCCTCCATCACCTCGCGCCCCATGCCGAAGATGATCAGGAAGCCGAAAAAGATGGTGAACGCGAGCTGTCCCAGCCCGGTGGCGAGCGCGACCGGGCCGATGTGGCGCAGGTGATGCAGGTCCAGGCGCAGGCCAACCAGGAACAGCAACACCGCGACCCCGGTCTGCGCCAGCAGGTTGATCTGGTCATGCGCCTCGACAAGACCCAGCACCGCCGGTCCGGCGACGATGCCGACGACGATGTAGGCAATCAGTACCGGCTGGTGCAGGCGCACCGCAACGAGACCCGCGCCGGCGGCAATGCACAGCAGCAGCGCGATTTCTGCAAAGGGGGCGACGTGGCCGGTTTCTGGAATCATTATTCTGTCAGCGGATGGAGCGGAACCCGGTGCGAGGCCGGAAGCCGGCTGCAGCACAGTTTGCGGACTGCCTGTCGAAGGGTGCAACAGATCGCGCATGCAGGCAACCCGCATGCATAGGCCTGCCGCACCGCACAGCATGCGCAAGAAAGGATCGGTTTACACTGGGACTTCGCAAGGAGACCACAACATGAAAACAATGCTGACGATCGCCGCCGCACTGGCGACCCTGCTGTCGCTGGCTGCCGGCGCCCAGCAGCCGCAATGGACACACTACGTGCCCCCGGAGGGCGATTTCCGCGTGCTGCTGCCGGCACCGCCGGAACGCCTGCCGGCGGCCCAGGGCAGCGTCGAGTTCCGCGCCAAGGCAGGCTCGCTTGAATATTCCGTGTTCCGCCACGATCCGAAGCGTCTTGCGGGCGCCAGCATCCGCGAAAATGTCATCACCCGCATCACCGGCAGCGACCAGAACGCACGCAGCTTCGGCGACGATGAAGGCGAACTGAAGCCCAACGAATTCCATTTCATGGTCGCGAGCGTGTGGTCGATACACCGCGTCATCACCGAGTCCGGCCGTTACTACGAGCTGGCCATCAGATCGGACTCGCAGGACGCGGTGACGCTGCAGGCAGCGCGCGACTTTTTTGATTCCTTCCAGCTCGGCAGCGGGATCGCCAGCAGCTTCCCCGCCCTCAGCAACCTGCCGGGACCCGACAGCTGCCAGACCCGGGGCAATGCCCTGTCGCGGCGTTTCTGCGAATACCTGACCTGCCTCGTACCGGCAAACCAGGCGCACCCGGTGTGCGCCAGCCTGCCGAAACCGTTCCGTTAGTCCGCGGCCTCAGCAGCCGCGGCGTTTCAGTTCGGCGAGCGCAGTCGTGTGCAGCATCTCGCCGCCGGTGGAGCCCGCCCGCGCCACCTGGCGGCAGTCCGCCCGCGGCGAGCGGATCACGGCCAGCGCAAGAAAATGTTCCGGTGCTTCGCGCGCGGCGAGACGGTCAAACACCGCCTGGGGACTTGCCGGATTGCGCACCAGCGCTGCAAGTACATAGGTCTGGTACAGCCTGTACTCAACATCGGACCGAAAATCCGCGCGCACCGCGGCCGCCAGCCGCTCAGCCATCGCTGGCGTCAAGCGCGGATGGGTCGCCAGCCCGGCCATGCGTTCATAACCCAGCGGACCTGCAGCGATTTTCTCCAGCACCGGCAATGGCGTACTGGCATGCGCGCCGGCAAGCGAGACGAGGTAAGCATCGCGCCCCTCCTCCACCACCGCCGCCAGCAACGCAGCCGGCGTGGCCGGATTTTTCATCAGCGCGATATCGACATTGCGGCGTCCCAGCGGAATCCACGCCCCACTGATCTCCGTCAGCATCTCCGGCGTCGCCCGCGGATCCGAAGCCACTGCCAGCGCATGGCGCTGCTGCAGCATTGCACTGCCGAACAACACAGCGGCCGCCAGCAGCAAACCGGAAACCAGCACCGGGGCGTTGTGCCAGGCCTTGCGCCCAGCAAACACATCGGACAGTGCAAACCCGACATACGTCACCGCGCAGCCGAGTAGCGCTCCGCCGAGGCCGTAGAAGGGCACAAAGATGAGGCCGATCGCCGCGGTGGAACTGGTCGAGGTGAACACGGCGTGGAGCACCCAGACAGCCGCAATCAGGCAGCCGCAGAGGGCGGCAAGCACGTGGACTTTCCTGCGGGAACGCAGTGCGTCTGCCATGACCTGCTCAGCGCGTAGCCGGCGGTTCCTGGAAGTACTTACGGAAATCGCCGGTCGGCACGGCCTGAAGGTGCTTTATTTTTTCTTCACCGCCTTTTTCACCGCAGGCTTTTTGGCCGCAGCCTTTTTCGCAGCAACCTTCTTCACCGGCCTGCCCTTGGCCTTCCCCCCCGCCGCCTCCTTCGCCGCCTCGCGCCCTGCGATCCGCCCGAACACCGCCCCCGACATCAGGCCGGTGCCCAGCGGGTAGTTGTAATGGAACAGGCCGCCGACCATTTCGCCGGCGGTGTAAAGGCCGGGAATGGGTTTCCAGCCGGTGGAGATCACCTGCGCCCGCTTGTTGATCTTGAGGCCGCCGAAGGTGAAGGTGATGCCGCCGGTGACCGGCCAGGACACATAGGGCGGCGTGTCGAGTTTCTGCGCCCAGTTCGACTTCGGCGGATCGATGCCCTCGGTGTGCATGCCGTCGAGCACGGCAGCATTGAAAGGACCGCCGCGGCCGCAGGCCTCGTTGTATTCGCGCAGCGTTCTCATCGCTTCTTCTTGGTTCACATTGAGCTGCTTCACCAGTCCTTCCAGCGTGTCGGACTTGTAGGGCTCGCTGGTCGAGTAGCGAGGCTCGAGCAGATGCATCGTCTTGGCGTCGAAGATCTGGTAAACGAGGCTCTTCGGCTGCTTCAGGATCAGGCCGCCGTACTTGGCGTAGGTGAAGGCCTGGAAATCCACCGCCTCGTCGATCCAGCGCTTGCCCTCGACGTTGATCATCACGCCGTAGGGATAGGACAGGCGGTTGGTCTTGTCGGTGAGCTCCTTCTTGCCGTAGTCGGGGGCGCTGGCAACGATCGGTGTCGCGTGGCAGCCGCCCCAGTGGCCCCAGGGCATCGCACCGGCCTCGATCGCCATGCGCAGGCCGTCGCCGTAATTGAAGTTGGATCCGCGCACCTTGGCGTGCCCCCACTCCTGGCCGAGGTAGTGGGTGCGCCAGGCCGGATTGGTCTCGAAGCCGCCGCAGGCGAGGATCACCGCGCCGGCCTTCAGCGTCTGCAGGCCCTTCTCACCGCGCACCACCACGCCCTTCACCGCGCCCTGTCCGTTCATCGCGAGGTCGAGCACATGCGCCTCGTAACGGATTTCGACGCCCATCGCCTCACAGGTCTTGAACCACTGCTGGGACAGGCCGACGCCTTCGTGCACGGTGCGCACGATCGCGCCGCGCGGCCACTTGATCTTGTCGCCGACCTTGATGCCCATCACCGATTTCGCCAGCTCGAAATGGTGCTTGCCGGTGTCCTGCAGCCAGCAGGTGGTGTCGTAGGACTCGTCGATCAGCAATTCCGCGAGTTCGGGATCGCTGCGGCCGTCGGTGACCTTCATCAGGTCTTCGGTAAAGGCCTCTTTGGGATAGACCGGGACTCCGCTGCGGAAGCCGGGATATTCATCCTCGGCCGTGGGCACGAAACGGTCGAGCTCGTCGACATGGTTGAACACGAAGCGGAAAATCGCGCCGCTGAAATGGGTGTTGCCGCCGCGCTGGCCTTTCGGCGCCTTCTCCAGCAGCAGCACTTTTTTCGCGCCGTGTTCACGGGCCGACACGGCCGCGGCGCAGGCCGCGTTGCCGCCGCCGACGACGATGACGTCGTAATCCATTTATTGGACTCCTCTCGAATGATCCGGATCGCGGTTCACCGCGGCCGGCGCACTGCGCGCCGGTGCTCCGCCGCTGACCGCTGCATTGCCGCGCAGTCTTGCCGCATGGGCGTTTCGAGTATGGAGCGGCCGCGGAAAATGTGTCAAGAAAGCGGCACAGGGCATTCCTTGATGTGGACTTGCTGATGCCCGGCCGGCGCGATCGGGTTACGCTGGTCGCCAATGCATGTCGCACAGAGGAGAGAAAAGCCATGAATGACGACCGCCGCGCCATCGGCGCACCGACCCGCGAACTCGCTGCCTGGATCAGCGGGCTGAAATATGAAGACATTCCGGCGCGCACCCGTGAAGTGGTGCGCATCGCCATCCTCGACACCTTCGGCTGCGGCATCTATGGCTACGGCACGCCGTGGGCGCAGATGCTACTGCAATGGGCGCGCGCCGGCAGTTCCGGCAAGGGTGATGCCACGGTCTGGGGCGACAAGGGCCCGTCGCTGCGCGTTGCCGATGCGGCAATGGTCAACGGCTCGGCGGCGCACGCCTTCGAACTCGACGATTACCACAACGCCAAGCTGCACGCCGGCGCGATCGCGGTACCGACGGCACTGGCAATGGCGGAAAAACTGGGCTCTGACGGCAAGGCAGTAGTCACCGCAATCGCGGCGGGCTACGAAACCATGATCCGCTCCAGCCTCGCCTCTAACCCTTCGGCAACGCGGCTGCGCGGCTGGCACATCACCGGCATCTACGGTCCATTCGCGGCGGCGGCGACCTGCGCCTCGCTGCTTAAACTCGATGCCGAGCGGACGGCCTGGGCGCTGGGCCTTGCCGGCACCCAGGGCGCCGGCACCTGGGCCTTCAACGCCGACGGTACCATGAGCAAACGTTTCCATGCCGGCAAGGCGGTGCACTCCGGCGTGCTCGCCGCCGAACTCGCGGCGATGGGTTACACCGGGCCGATGCAGATCTACGAATACGAGGACGGCGGCGTGCTGAGAGCGCATTCCGACGACAGCGACGCAACGCTGCTGACCCGCGATCTCGGCCGCGTCTGGCACACTGAAAAAAACTCGATCAAGCCCTATTCCTGCTGCGGCAGCACCCACGCCTACATCGACGCCGCGTTGGCGGTGCGCAAGAAGATCGGCGCGCCTTGGGATGCGAAACGCCGCGTCAAGGTCGGCCTGTCCAACGTCGTCGACGTGCAGTGCGGATTCGCCTATGCGCCAGGCAGCGCGCTCAACGCGCAGATGAGCCTGCGCTACGTGATCGCCGCGGCACTGATGGACGGCCAGGTGCTGCCGCCGCAGTTCACCTCGGAGCGCATGTCGGATCCGGCGCTGGTCAAACTGGCGGCGCAGCTCGAATGCGAACACGATCCCGAACTCGACAAGCTGTACCCGAAGCACTTTGCCGGCTGGGTCGCCGCGGAAAAAGACGGGCAGTGGGTGCGCGAAGACATCCTCAACCCCACCGGCTCCATCGACAATCCGGTCGATGCCGCGGGTGTCACCGCAAAAATCCGCGGCATCCTGCCCGACGCACCGGTCGACGCCATTGCGAAGATCGCGCTCGACATCGAAAACCATTCGGTGCAGGAGTTGCTGGCACTGGCAGCGCAAAAACGATAATCGTCATTCCGGCCGCGCTCCGCGCGCCCCGAAGGAAGTCCCCTTGGGGGCGAGCCGGAATCCAGGCAAGGGCTGCAGGCACATCCTGGATTGCGGCGTCCTCGGGAATAACGGCGGAAAACCGTACTGTAGTACTCGTCAAACCACAAAACCGGCCAAGACATGAAAACCAAGAAAATCGCAGTCCTCGGCAGCGGCGCCATCGGCAGCAGCATCGGCGCCGACCTGACCCATGCAGGCCTCGACGTGACGCTGATCGACCAGTGGCCGGCCCATGTCAGGGCCATGAAGAACAACGGCCTGCACGTGCAGTTCAAGGAATCGCAGTTCCAGGTGCCGGTGAAGGCGCTGCATCTCTGCGCGCTGTCCTCGGCGCGGCTCGAATTCGACATCGTGTTTCTCGCTGCCAAGTCCAACGACACGCGCTGGCTCGCCGAATTCATCAAGCCCTGGCTGAAGGCCGACGGCATCGTCGTCGGCACCCAGAACGGCATGAACGACGACGCCATCGCCTCCATCGTCGGCCGCGAGCGGGTGATTGGCTGCGTCGTCGAACTGCAGGCGGAGCTGTTCACCCCGGGACAGATCCAGCGCAACACCAACCGCAAAGTGACCTGGTTCACTGTCGGTGAACTCGACGGCAGCCACACGCCGCGGGTCAAGGAAATCGCCGCGATCATGGGCAAGGTCGGCCGCTGCGACGTCACCAACAACATCTACGGCGCGAAGTGGACCAAGCTGATTGCCAACACGATGACCATGGGGCCGTTCAGCCTGCTCGGGCTGCGCAACTTCGAGGCCTGCGCCCTGCCCGGCATGTTCGACATCTCGGTGAAGCTCGGACGCGAATCGCTGGCCGTGGGCGCGGCGCTCGGCTACCGCATGGAACCGGTGTTCGGCCTGCGTGCCGACGAGTTTGCCGGTTCCAGCGACGAGAACCTGGTCACCACGATGAAAACCCTGATGTCGCATGTCGGTGGTGGCCGCACCGCACCGATCCACGACCATCTGAAGGGTCGCACCAGCGAAATCGAATTCATCAGCGGCCTGGTGGCGCGCAAAGGCCGCGAGCTGGGCATTGCCACGCCGGCCAACGATGCCGTAACCGCGCTCGACCGCCGCATCAACCGCGGCGAACTCGAGATGTCACCCGACAATTATGCGTTGCTAAAGCAGCAGGTGAGCGCAGGCGCCACCTGAGCGTATACACTGCGGCCAAACAAGGCCGGACGGAGGAGAACGGCATGCAACGAGCACTTGTCGGCATCACCCTCGCCGCCTGTTGCGTGGCGGGCAACGCAGCGGCAGCAGACTTCCCCGAGCGCCCGGTGCGCATGGTCGCGGCCTCGGCCGCCGGCGGCGGCACCGACATCATCGCGCGCCTGTTCGCCCAGGGGCTCACCGCGATCTGGGGCCAGCAGGTGATCGTTGACAACCGTCCCGGTGGCGGCGGCGTGATCGCAACCGACATCACCGCCAAGGCAACGCCGGACGGCCACACGCTGCTGCTGCAAAGCGTCGGCATTTCCTATGCTCCGGCGCTCTACAGGAAATTGCCTTTCGACGTCCGGCGCGACATCGCCGCGGTAACCATAGTCGGCACCCAGCCTTTCGTCGTCGCGGTGCATCCCTCGATGCCGGTGAAGTCGGTGGCCGATCTGGTGCGGCTTGCGAAATCGAAGCCGGGAGACATCCGCTTCGCCTCCGGTGGCGTCAGCGGCGCGTCCCACCTCGGTTCGGAACTGTTCCGCGTCATCGCCGGCGTGAACATGGTGCACGTACCGTACAAGGGCACCGGTCCCGGCACCACGGCACTGCTCTCCGGCGAGGTGCAGATGGCGATTGCCGGCGTCGGCACCATCCTGCCACACGCGAAGTCGGGCAAGCTGCGCGCACTGGCGGTGACCGGCGCCAAGCGCAGCCCCGCCGCACCGGAACTGCCGACAGTGGCCGAGAACGGCCTACCCGGCTATGCCTTCGACGTCTGGTACGGCGTGTTCGCGCCATCGAAGACGCAGCGCGCGACACTGCTGAAAATCAATGCCGACGCCAACGCCGCGCTGCGCGAACCCGAAACTGCGAAACGTTTCGCCGCCGCCGGCATCGACCTCATCGGCGGCGGACTCGACGAATCCGGCCAGTACCTGCGTTCCGAGATGAACAAATGGGCGAAGGTCATCCGCGAAGCCGGGATTTCGGCTGACTGACGGGCTGACTGAGGGACTGACTGAGCTGCAGACCGGGCAATTACGAAACGGAGCAAACCGCAGCACAGCGCATGTGAACACCACCCTACGGAGGAGCATCGCATGAAAAGGAAACTCGTCGTTTTGCTCGTCGCAACGGCCGCCGGCCTGCTGCCCCTGCAGGCAACGGCTGCTGACGCCTATCCCAACAAGCCCATACGCATGCTGGTGCCCTTCGCTCCCGGCGGCGGCACCGACATCATGGCGCGGCTGATCGCCGCGAACATGTCGGCCGCCCTCGGGCAGCAGGTGATCGTCGACAACCGCGCCGGTGGCGGCGGCACGATCGGCGCCGAAACCGCGGTGCGCGCCACTCCCGACGGCTACACCATCATCATGGTCTCCGGCAGCTACGGCACCAACGCCGCGCTTTACAAGCTGCCCTACGATCCGGTCAAGGACATCCAGACCATCGTCATGATCGGCGAGAGCGGTTTCGTGCTGGCACTGCATCCCTCGGTGCCTGCGAAAACGGTGCCCGAACTGATCGCGCATGCGAAGGCCAATCCGGGCAAGCTCAACTACGCGTCCACCGGCACCGGCGGCATCACCCACCTGACCTCCGAGCTGTTCGACCTGATGGCCGGCACCAAAATGACCCACATTCCGTACAAGGGCACCGGCCCCGCGCTGTCCGACCTGCTCGGCGGCCAGGTGCAGCTGATTTTCGGCTCGATGCCGGCGACGATTCCGCACGCGCGTACGGGCAAGCTGCGCGGCATCGGCGTCACCACGGCAAAACGTGCCGGACCGCTGCCGGAGGTGCCGGCGATCGGCGAATTCGTCAAGGATTACGAAGCCGTGCTCTGGTACGGCCTCTGGGGTCCCAAAGGCCTGCAGAAGCCGGTGATTGCACGCTGGAACGAGGGTGTCGCGCGCATCCTCAAAACGCCGGAAATGCAGAAGCGTCTCGCCGGCGACGGCGTCGAGCCGGCCGGGGGGCCGCCCGAGCAGTTCCAAAAGGCCATCGCCCGCGACGTCGAGAAATGGAAAAAGGTGGTCAAGGCCGCCAACATCAGGACATCCAGCTGATTGTGGTACAAACGGGGGGCGGGCCGCACTGCCGGCCCGCCCCTGTTTTTATTTTCAGGTTTTGTTTTCAAATAAAATCAGGCGGTTATTGATTTCGCCGGGATTCCGGCTTTTTTTGATGCGGCAGCACAGCCGTTTTACTGGAGAGCGCAGCAATCATGAAATTCCGCAGAGTCGTCACCGACACCAACAAGGAAGGCAAGGCCTACGTCAAATCGGACACCATCATCGATCCGATCCCGATGCGCCCCGGCTTCCATAACATTCCGATGTGGGCAACCAAAAAACTGCCGGCGGAGATGACCAACGAGGATCCGAACACCTGGGAGCTCGGCACCAGCCTCGCCGGCGGCAGCGTGTTCCGGCTGGCCAAGTACGATCCGGGTGTCGCCAAGCGCTGGCATGTCACCGACTCGGTCGACTACGCGATCTGCCTAGCCGGCGAACTGTGGATGCAGCTCGACGGCGGCGAGGAAGTGCACCTGACGCCGGGCACCGTGATCATCCAGCGCCAGACCATGCACAACTGGGAAAACCGCGGCAAGGAGCCCTGCATCATGGCCTATGTGCTGCTCGCCACCGAAGGCGCGAAGACCACAGGCTGGGATCATTGAACGCGGGGGCCGTTCATACCCCTCCTCCAAACCGTCATTCCGGACGCGCAAAGCGCGCTCCGGAATCCAGGAGCCACTTGCAACAACACTGGATTCCGGCTTGCCCCCCCCAAGGGGACTTCCTTCGGGGCGCGCCGGAATGACGCAAGTGGCATGAATGCAGTTTCGGGAAAACCTTTGTCGCGATAACCCCATGGCCTACATCGAAGAATCCCTGTCCACCGGCGAGGAAATCGCCGCGCTGTTCCGCCTGCACTGGGTGACGCGGATTCCGATGGTGCTGTGGCTGCTGCTCGCAATCCCGACCTTCGGCATCACGCTGCTGCTCGCGATATATGAACACCTGCGGCTGCGCCACACCGAGCAGGGCGTCACCAACAAGCGCGTGATCCTGAAGACCGGCATCATCAGCCGCAAATCCGAGGAAATGAAGCTCGGCTCGATCGAGACCGTCGAAATCGACCAGGGCATCCTCGGCCGCATCCTCGGCTACGGCAACATCAAGGTCAGCGGCCGCGGCATCAGCGACGTGGTGCTGCGCAGCGTCACCGACCCGATGGCGGTCAAACGCGCGATCGAAAGCATCAGCCACCCCGCGGCCTGAACCCGAAGAAAGGAAAACGCCATGAATGACGACATCGGCAAGCTGGTCCTGCGCCTGACGCTGGGCATTTTCATGCTGCTGCACGGCATCGCCAAGATGCGCTACGGTGTCAGCGGCATCGAGAACATGCTGGAAAACCATGGCCTGCCCTGGTTTTTCGCCTACGGCGTGTTCGTCGGCGAGGTATTCGCACCGCTGCTGGTGATCTTCGGCTACTACGCGCGCATCGGCGGCGTGATCATGGCCTTCAACATGGTGGTGGCGATCGCGCTGGCCCACGGCTCGCAACTCTTCGACCTCGGCAAGACCGGCGGCTGGGCACTGGAGCTGCAGGGCTTCTTCCTGTTCACCGCGCTGGTGGTCGCGATGATCGGGCCGGGCAAGTTCGCGATCAACCGGAAGTAGCCGGGACCCCGCCGTTCGCAGGTCCTAGTTTTTCATCGGCTCGATGCCGGCCGCGCGGATCACTTCCGCCCATTTGACGATTTCCGCGCGCACGCGGTCGCCGAGTTCCCCGGGAGTTGATGATGACACCTCGGCGCCCTGACCAAGGAAGCGCCTGCGGATGTCGCCTCGGGTCAGCATCGCGACGACCTCGGAATTCACCTTGTTGATCACCGTGCCCGGCGTCTGTGCCGGAGCGAACAGCGCGAACCACGACAGCGCCTCGTAGTCGGCGACGCCCGACTCCCGCATCGTCGGCAGCTCCGGCGCAATGGCCGCCCTTCGCGCGCCGGTCACCGCCAGCGCGCGCACCCGGCCGCTGCGAATCGGCTGCTGTGCGGTGACGAGACTGCCGAACATGATCGACACCTGCCCGCCCGCAAGCTCGTACAGCGCGGGCATGCCGCCCTTGTACGGCACATGAGTCAGGAACAGGCCGGCACGCTGCGCGAACAGCACTGCGGCGAGATGCGCCGCCGTGCCGATGCCGGAAGACGCGAAATCGAGCTCGTGCGGACGCCGCCGGGCAAAAGCCACCAGCTCGCTGACCGATCGCACCGGCAGCGAGGGATGCACGATCAGCACATTGGGCACCGTGGCCACCATCGCCACCGGCGCGAAGTCATTCAGCGTGTCGTAAGGCAGCCGCGTCCACAGCGAGGGATTGGTGACATGCGCGGTATAGGCCATCAGCAGGGTGTAACCGTCGGGCGCGGCCTTCGCCACCAGTTCGCTGCCGATCATGCCGCCGGCGCCCGGACGGTTGTCGACAATCACCTGCTGACTCCAGGTCTCGGCAAGTCCCTGCGCCAGCACACGCGCGAACACGTCAGTGGCCCCGCCGGCACTGACCGGCACGATGATGCGGATCGTGCGGTTCGGATAATTCTGCGCCAGGGCCGCTCCGGCCGTGATGCCGCCGGCCAGCGCGGCAGCGGCCAGCCCCAGGACAAGCGCATGCACTGCCGGATTCATCGGAACATTGTAATCGCCGGGCGGGCGGATCGCGTACAATCGGTGCAACATCCCCGTGACACCCTCCGTCTATTCCGCATATCCCGCATATCCGCCATGGAAAAATCCAAACTGTTCGACGACGAGCTGCAGGCCGCGATGCAGCAGCTCTACGATGAGACCGCCGAGGCGATGCGCCTCGCCACGGTCAGCCCCGACCTCGACGACCTGTCCGCGGTGTTCGCGGCGGCATTCCTCAAACTCGGCATGGCCACCGGCCTCGTCGAGCAGCGCCACCCCGGCTTCGCCAAGGAAGTTGAAGTCAAGCGCCAGCGCGTGATCGCCGCGCTGATGAAAGAGCAGCAGGAACAGCAGAAACAGCCGGAACAGAAACACTGAGGCGCCGATGAACACCCCGATCTACCTCGACAATTCCGCGACCACCCCGGTCGATCCCGCCGTGCTCGACACGATGCTGCCCTTCCTGCGCGGCGAATTCGGCAACCCGGCGAGCGGCACCCATGCCTACGGCCGCAACGCCAGCCGCGCCGTCGAACAGGCGCGCGCCGAAGTCGCGAAGCTGGTCGGCGCCGAACCGCGCGACATCGTCTGGACCTCCGGCGCCACCGAATCCAACAACCTCGCGATCAAGGGCGCAGCTCTCGCCGGACAGAAACGCGGCAAACACCTCGTCACCGTACAGACCGAACACAAGGCCGTGCTCGACACCATGGCCTGGCTGGAAAAGCAGGGTTTCGAGGTGACCTACCTCGCGCCGCAGAAAAACGGCCTGCTCGACATCGAGGCCTTCCGCGCCGCGCTGCGACCGGACACCGTGCTCGCCTCGGTGATGCTGGTCAACAACGAGATCGGCGTGATCCAGGACATCGCGGCACTCGGCGCGATCTGCCGCAGCAACGGCACGCTGTTTCACGTCGACGCCGCCCAGGCCACCGGCAAGGTGATGATCGATCTCGCACAGTGGCCGGTGGACATCATGTCACTGACCGCGCACAAGACCTACGGCCCCAAGGGCATAGGTGCGCTCTATGTGCGGCGCTCGCCGCAGATCCGCCTCGAATGCCAGATGCACGGCGGCGGCCACGAGCGCGGCCTGCGCTCGGGCACGCTGGCCACCCACCAGATCGTCGGCATGGGCGCCGCCTTCCGCATCGCCGGAGAACTGATGGCGACGGAAGTGCCGCAACTGCGCGCACTGCGCGACCGCTTCTGGGCGAAACTGAAGGACCTGCCGGGCGTGATCCTCAACGGCGACATGGACAAACGCATCGCCAACAACCTCAACATCAGCATCGACATCCCCAACTGCGATTCGCTGGTCACCACGCTGACCGACATCGCCGTATCCTCGACCTCCGCCTGCTCCACCGGCGGCGTCTCGCACGTGCTGCAGGCGCTGGGCTCGGACGCCGGCGTCGCCGGCAACTCCATCCGCATCACCGTCGGACGCTTCAACACCGTCGAGGAAATCGACCGGGCGGCGGATTACCTGCGCAAAAAAATCGAGGATTGCCGCGCGGGACGGCTGCAGGCCGCCTGAACGCCGCTAACGCTGCAGCGGCGTCCGCGCCGCTTCCCGCAAATGGATGAAGCTGTGGTCGCAGAACCCCGGCTCGGCATGCGCCTGCAGCTCCTCGAACACCGCATCCGGATCGCGCAGCACGCGCGAATCAAAGTGCCGCGCATTCACCGCGCCGTAGTTGATGCACATGTCGCTCCGCACGTCGCGCTCCAGGCAGGCATAGATGGTCGTCACCACGTAAAGCCCGGCACTGCGCTCGATGAAATGCAGGTATTTCCTGCCGCGGATCATCTGCGCATCGCGCGCGCCGGCGCGCCGGGTGTCAATCGAACGCAGGCGTCCGTGCTGGCGCTGGTAGTGGGTCAGCGAGTCCGATGCGCCCTCGACCAGCAACCGGTCGCCGGTGCGCGGATCGATTTCATACTGGCGGTAGAACGCACAGTGGATATAAGGGCTGGTGGCAAGGTTCTCGAACTGCGCGACTTCGGGCTGCTGGGCGGCAACCGGCACAGCCGCGGACAACACCAGCCAAAGGCCGGCGCGGAAACGGTTCCGGATCGTCGCGGCGGTGGTCATCCGGCAAGCAGTGTGCGCCGGCAACCGCGCACTGTCCATCGCCTTGACAGCGTCCCCCGGGATACTTAGCCTCGGGCCTCCTTCAGCAACAGCCAAGATCACCGTCATGCCCCAGACCGCAGTCGAAAAAGTGCTCGCCGCAAAAAGCGGACGCAGCAGCGTGAAACCCGGGGACGTCGTCTCCCCGGACCCCGACTTCATCATGATCCACGACGGCGTGGTGATGGGCGCCAAGCGCGAACTCGACGGGCTGGGCATCACCCGGCTGGCGACGCCGGACAAGGTGCTGATGGTCACCGACCACGACGTGATCTACGGCAGCGCGCGCGCGGCCGAGCGCGGCGCCTTCAACCGCCAGGCGGCAAAAGCCTGGGGCGTGAAGAACTTCTTTGATGTCGGCCGCGGCGGCCACGGTCACATCTTCCCGATGGAATCGGGCATCCTGCTGCCGGGCATGTTCTATTTCGACAATGACCGCCACGCCACCAATGCCGGCGCGATCGGCGCCTTCGGTTTCCGCATCGGCACCGAGATCACCCGCGTGCTGGCCACCGGCACCAACTGGGTGATGGTGCCGAAGACCGTGCGCCTGACGCTCAAAGGCAGGCTGCAGCCGGGCGTGCACGCGCGCGACATCGGCTTCCACTTCGCCGCGATGCTCAAGCAGGGCGGGCTCTCCGCCGACCTCGATTACCGCGTGCTCGAATACGCCGGCGACCTCGAACAGTTCGACCTCGCCTCGCGCGCGGCGCTGTGCTCGACGCCCACCGAGATCCGCGCCTATGGCGTGTTCGTGCCGCCCTCGGAAGCCATCCTCGAACACGCGCGCTCGAAAGCACAGCGGCCCTTCGCGCCGGTGTATGCCGATGCGGACGCACATTACGACGCCGACCTCGTGCTCGACATCTCGCGGCTGGAGCCCCAGGTGTCGTTGCCGGGCAGCGTCGAGAACGCCGTCGACGTCTCCCGCGTCGAAGGCACCGCCATAGACCACGCCTTCATCGGCTCCTGCGGCTCCGGCATGTGGGAAGACATGGTCACCGCGGCGAACATCCTCAAGGGCCGCCGCCTCGCACCGAACGTGCGCCTGTTCGTCGCACCGGGCTCGGAAGCGACCAACCGCCGGCTCGCCGCCGAAGGCCTACTGAGCACGTTCATCGAGGCCGGCGCGGTGATGCTGCCGCCGGGCTGCGGCCCCTGCAACGACGCAGTGATCGGCCCGGTGCACTCCGGCGAGGTGTCGATTTCCACGGCCACCAACAACAACGCCGGCCGCTTCGGTGCAAGGGATGCCAAGCTCTACCTCGGCAGTCCGGCGACGGTCGCGGCCTCTGCAGTGGCGGGGAAAATCGCCGATGCGCGGAAACTTTAAGATTAAAACCCTTAGCCACAGAGGACACAGAGAACACAGAGAAAAACCTGAGGCAAACTATTGCCGTAGGACTCGCTTCACCCGGTAGCTCTCTGTGACCTCTGTGACCTCTGTGGCTGCTTTTGTCTTTGTTTTTATATACGTACCCAAGGTGCACCATGTCTTCTGAATTCCAATGGATCCTCAAGGGCCGCTGCTACAAGCTCGGTCATGACGTCTGGCATGCCGGCGGCGTGGTGCCCAACCGCATCATCGTCGGCCGGCATTTCGATCCCAAGGACATCATCCCCCACCTGTTCGAGGAAACCGACCCCGGCTTTCACACCCGCTGCAAGCCCGGAGACATCATCGTCACCGGCCGCAACTTCGGCATGGGCCCGAAAATGAACGGTTACATCGCGATGCAGGCGCTGGGCCTGGGACTGGTCTGCGAATCGATGCCCTTCCTCGCCTACCGCGCGGCGATAGGCTGCGGGCTGCGGGTGATGACCGACTGCGTCAACGTACTCGAAATGTGCGAAACCGGCGACGAGCTTGAAGTCAATTTCCGCGACGGCTATTTCATCAATCACACAAAGGACATCCGCCGCGAGTACCCGCCGATCCCCGACGCGCTGATGGAGATCGTCGAGCTGGGCGGCAACGCCGGCTGGCTCAAGCGCTGGCAGGAGACCCGCGGCGCCGGACAGCCCGCATGAGCGAGCGGCTCAACGAATACGGTCAGCCCGTCGGATTTCAGGTCGAAGGCTGGACAGCACCGCCGATGCCTCCGCGCATCGTGCTCGAAGGCCGCTACTGCCGGCTCGAACCGCTGGATGTCGAACGCCATGCCGCGCAGCTGCACGAGGCCAACAGCCTGGAGCCGGACGGCCGCGGCTGGACCTACATGGGTTACGGCCCCTTCGCGGCACCAGCCGACTACCGCGCCTGGGTCGTAGCGCAGGCCGGACGCGAAGACCCGCGCTTCTACGCGATCATCGACCTCGCCAGCGGCAAGGCCGGCGGCGTCGCCTCCTACATGCGCATCGATCCGGCCAACGGCTGCATCGAGGTCGGCGGCATCAAGCTCACGCCGCTGGTGTCGCGCAAGCCGGCGATGACCGAGGCGATGTACCTGATGATGAAAAACGCCTTCGATCTCGGTTACCGCCGCTACGAATGGAAATGCGACTCGCTGAATGCGCCCTCGCGTGCGGCCGCACGGCGTTACGGCTTTTCGCACGAGGGCATCTTCCGCCAGGCGATCGTCTACAAAGGCCGCAACCGCGACACCGCCTGGTTCTCGATCACCGACCGCGAGTGGCCCGCAATCCGCGCCGCGCATGAACAATGGCTGGCACCGGAGAATTTCGATGCCGAAGGCAGGCAGAAAGTCAGCCTGTCGTCATTGACTGCCCCGCTGCTGCGGGCGCAAGACTAAACCCCTGCCGTCATTCCGGCGCACGCCGGAATCCAGGAGTTATGCCGACTGTGTTTGCTGGATTCCGGCTCGCGCTGCGCTTGGCCGGAATGACATATTAAATAACTATTTGTTTTTATTGATATTTTTAAGCACCGCCCGCGCCTGCGCGGCAGCGATGATGCGCTTCAGCGCCGTGCCGTATTCGACGCCGGCAAAACACAGGTGGTTGCCCATCGCATGCGGATGCAGGTCGGGATTGGCGTTCGCCTCGAGAAAAACGATGCGGCCATCCGGCGTCAAACGGTAATCGACACGACCGTAATCGCGCAGCTTCAGCGCATGGAAAATCGCGCGGCTCGCGGTCTCGACATCGCGTTGCAGGTTGCGTGACATCTTCGCCACCCGCCAGCGCACACGCCAGCGGCTGCGGTAAGCGCCGTCGTTCTTCAGCTTGTACGAGGCGAATGTCGGCGCGCCGCGGCCGCGGCGGCCGATCACCAGCTCCACCGCCGGCATCACCTCGGGCTCGTTGCCGAGCAATGCCACATAAAGGTCGCGCCCCTCGATGAACTCCTCGCAGATCAGCGGCGCGGCGACGCGCCGGCGCAGCACGCGCACGCGCTGCACGAGTTCGCGCTCGTTTTTCACCAGCGAGTTGCCGCGCACCTCGTCGGAGCCGTCGCCGAACTGCGGTTTGACGATCAGCGGGTAGGGCACGCGCGGATTGCGTATCGGCCCCTTAGACGCAATCACGAAATGCCGCGGCACTCCGACGCCGAGGTCGGCAACGATGTGCTTGGACAGCGCCTTGTCGCGGGCGAGCCTGAGACCGCTCAGCCCGGTGCCGGTATAGGGGATTTTCAGCAGGTCGAGCAGGCCCGCGATCGCCGCGTCCTGGCGGCGGTCGCCGTCGACGCATTCCGTCAGGTTGAACACCAGCCGCGGCTTCAAGGCGCGCAGCTCGGCGATCACCGGGTCCACCGCCGCATCGAAAGGCACCACGCTGACCCGCAGCCGCTGCGCACGCAGCTCGTCATGCAGATAGGCCTCAACGCTGCTGCGCTCGGGCACGAAACGACCGTCGCGCCTGCGCTCCCCCGCCTCGGCATCGACCAGCAGCGCAATGTCGCAGCGCGCGCTTGCGGCTGCGTTGTTGTTCTTCCGCTTTGCCATGCGCGGATTCTAACAGCGCAAAAATGACGCAGACCCGGCGCAACCCGCAAGGGACTGCCCTGCAGTAGACTTCCGCCATGGACGTCTCCCTCGCCTCCGCCGTCGTCATCCTGCTGCTGGTGATGGATCCGCTGGGCAACATCCCGCTGTTCGTCTCGCTGCTGAAGAACGTCGCCCCGGAGCGCCGCAACCGGGTGATCCTGCGCGAATGCGCGATCGCCTTCCTGCTGCTGCTGTTTTTCGTGTTCTTCGGGCGCTGGATCCTCGACCTGCTCGGGCTCTCCGACGCCTCGCTCAACATCGCCGGCGGCGTGATCCTGTTCCTGATCGCGCTGCGCCTGGTGTTCAAGCATCCGGAGGGTGTGTTCGGCGTTGACCCGCTGGATGCCGAACCCTTCATCGTGCCGCTGGCCATACCCTCGATTGCCGGGCCCTCGGCCATCGCCACGGTGATCCTGCTGGTTTCCCGGGCACCCGAGCGCATGACGGAGTGGATCATCGCGCTCGCCATCGCCAGCGCGGTGACCCTGGTGCTGCTGCTCGCCTCGGCACGCATCTCGCGCGTGCTCGGCCCGCGCGGACTGGCCGCCATCGACCGCCTGATGGGCCTGATCCTGACCGCGATCGCCGTGGAAATGCTGATGAAGGGCATCGAGAGCTTCGTGCACAGCCTCTGACCCGGAAACGGACCCGGAATGGGCCCGCAGAACCCTTGACAGGCTGGAATTTCCGCGTGTTGATATCTCCATCGACGAGACAGCGACGACGCGCATTACAAAATGATGGCAAGCCTTGTCAACAGCCTGTTGGCGGCCTTCCATGGCAGGGGGAAACGACGCCTAAGTCGTTGACAGACATAGGCTTTTGAGACCCCAAATGACACCTTCATAACCATTTGTTTTTATTGATTATTTCGGCATTTTCCCAGTGCGGTGTCGGGACCGGAAAAAAATTTTCTGCATTGTCCCGGCTGGCAGGCCGCCGCAAACCGCCCGAGAGGCCACCATTCCGGTGCATGACGTCAAAAATCATTCACAATTTCTGTGGATATCTCTGTGAACAAGGCCAAAAAAGCGTTATCGAAAATACGCCACGCCCGGGACAAGGTTAGATTGCCTATTTTTTCGGCAGTCGGCCCTGCCGCGGTGCTCGCGGCGTCCTTGTCCGGCTTTTGTTGCATCGCAGTCGCCGCCGAGCTGCCAGTCCGCATTGAAGCGCGCAGCGTGATCCGGCCTGCACCAACAGACAGCCCGCGCAGCCACACACTGACGCTGACGCTCGCCAATATCGGCGGCTGGAACGAAGCCGAGATCAGTGCCGCAGCCGCCACCGCCGCGAAAATCCTTGCCCAATGCGGCCTGCTCATCGCCGAATCCGAGCTGCTGCGCATCAGCGTGCCCGCCAGCCACCGCGATTTCCACACGCCGCGCTCGCGCGAGCTGGCGAACGCGCTGGGCCTGCGCAAGCCGACCGTCTATTTCGCCGCCGGCACCCGCCAGGTCCCCGCCTTCGATGCCGAAGCCATCGGCCGCGGCAACAGCCGCAGCCGCCCCGAGCTCGCCGACACGGTATGGATCGCCCGCGGCGCGCGCGACCTCGGCCTGGTCATCGCCCACGAACTCGTCCATGTGCTGATGAACAGCGGCGAACACGACAACACCCCCGGCAACCTGATGGCGGAAGACACGGCGCCGGAGAACACCCGGCTCAACGCGGCGCAGTGCACACGGATCACCGAAACGGGCACCCGCCACGGCCTGCTGCGGCCGGGCGTAGACTGAGGGCATGCACGAACTGCCGCACCGCAGCGCAGCCCTGCCCGAAGGGCCCTGGAATCCCGGACTGCAATCGCAGATCCCGGAAGCGCTGCTGCACCTCGCCACCATCTACCGCCCGGAGAACGTCAACACTTCGCTGCGCGAGGTACGCGAACTGGCCGACCTCACGGGCCTGCCGATGGATGAACTGGTGGTGTTCAAGCCCGAGCGGCTGGTGGTGCACGAACTGCTGGCGCGGGTCACCGCCGACTTCAGCATCGAGGACGGCAGCAAGACCGAAGACCTCGGCATCAACTTCCGCCGCACCACCGACGCCATCCTCAGCCGCCACATCGCCCAGCACATGGGCGAAATCCGCACCGCGCACGAGGCGCTGCGCACCTCATTGTTCAACGCTGTCATGCAGCTGATCGAAACCGGCATGCAGGATGCGCCTGCTGCGCCCGCGCGCGGCAGCTTCTGGGCGCGCATCACCGGCAAACCCGCGCCGCCGGCGGAAGAGGCCGAGTCGCGCGACCTGCGCGCGATCCGCCTCTGGGAGGCCGGCGCACTGGATCACAGCGACCCGCTGCACCGCGCCGCCTGCGCGGCACTGGCGCGCACCGCCGGCGCGATGCACGCACGCCACGGCCGCATCTGGGGCGACCGCGGCCTGCTCGCCGCAGTCGCCACCGACCTCGCCTGCAACGACTACGGCAGCGAGGAAATCGGCCGCCTGATCGATCCGCATGTGCAGCGCGCCGCCGCCGCCGAGGGCTTCCGCCGGCTGCCGGTGCAGGAGCTGCCGGTGGTGATGAACACCAAGGGCGCTTCCGCCGCCGGCAAGAGCTCGCTGCGCCCGCTGCAGCGCGCACTCGCCGCGCGCATCGGCGTCAACTGGGCGGATTTCGCACTGGTGAGTCCCGACATCTTCCGCAAGTTCCTGCTTGACTACGCCTCGCTCGGCGAATCGTACAAATACGCAGGCTCGCTGTCCGGCCATGAACTGCAGATCGTCGACCACAAGCTCGACCGTTACATCGCGCAAAAGGCGGCGCGCGGCGGCATGACCCACCTGCTGATCGACCGCTTCCGCTTCGACACCTTCGCGCCGGCCTCCGATGTCGCCGGCAGCAACCTGCTGACACGCTTCGGCAGCTTGGTCTACCTTTTCTTCATGATCACGCCGCCGGATGCCACCGTCGAGCGCGCCTGGCAGCGCGGCCTCGAGGTCGGCCGCTACAAGGCGGTGGACGACCTGCTCGCTCACAACATCGAGGCCTACAACGGCATGCCCGAGGTGTTCTTCACCTGGGCGCTCGCCGCCGACAAGAAGGTGCACTATGAATTCCTCGACAACAGCGTCGCGCTCGGCGAACAGCCGCGCACCGTCGCCTTCGGCTGGAACGGCGAGATGCAGGTGCTCGATGTCGGCGGGCTGCTCGACGTCGAGCGTTACCACAGGATCAATGTCGAGGCGCATGCGCCGGCCGAGGTCTATCCCGGCGCCCGCGACATGGCGCCCGAATGCAACACCCGGTTCCTCGCCGCCTGCCTCAACCGCCTGCCGGTGGTGAACTTCGCCGATCGCAAGAGCGGCCGCATCTGGCTGCGCTGCGAAGACGGACGGCCGGTATGGGCCGACGCTGAAGGGCTGGCACAGGCCCTCAAGGATCCGGAAACCCGCGCCGGCATCGCCACGGTGATGCCCGAGGCGCTGCAGCGCGGCGCCCTGCCCGCCGCCCCCGCAGGCCGGCCCGCGCTCGGCGCCGAGCAGAGCATCCATACTCTCGGCGATTGGGGCACAGGCACCGCAAACGCCTGATCTGCAAGCATTTGTGTACGGCCGGCACGGCCGTTACAACTGCTTACAAATGCTCACAGTCGCGTCGATATTCCGTCCCTAGACTCTGTTCCGTGACCGGCAGTCATGCGTCACGACAACAAGAATCACGACACCAGAGATGCAGGGGCAACCCGGAGGGCCGAAAGGCTTTCCTGAACCAAGGAGACCATCATGAAATTCCTGACAGGCGCCATTTTGTCGGCAGTGCTGCTCGGTGCGGGCCCGGCATTTGCGGACCGCGGCCACGGTCATGGCCACGGGCCCAAGCACCACTGGAAAACCCAGAAACACGTCTACCACCACTACGGCCCGCCGCGGCATGTGGTGAAACACGTGTATCGCCATCGCCCGCCGCGCGTGGTGCACCACTACTACCAGCCGGCCCCGGTGTACTACCATCGGCCGGCGGCAGGCATCCACGTGGTGCTGCCGAACATCTACATCCCGCTGAACTGAGCGCGGGTAACTGCAAAACGCCCCGCACCGGGTGACCGGGCGGGGCGTTTTTTATTGGGGGCAGCACTGTCGAACAGCCCTGGATTCCGGATCGCGCGCTGCGCGTCCGGAATGACGAGGTGGTGTTGCCGTCATTCACGCGCGCCCCGAAGGAAGTCCCCTTGGGGGGCGCCCCGAAGGAAGTCCCCTTGGGGGACAAGCCGGAATCCAGGGTGGCTTGCCGCAGCACTGCCTGGATTCCGGATCGTGCGGTGCACGTCCGGAATGACGACGGGGTGTTGATGTCATTGCGGCATTCCCTAAGGAAATCCTCTTGGAGGATGAGGCGGAATCCAGGGGTTTATCGCAGTGCTGCATGGATTCCGGATCGTGCCTTGCACGTCCGGAATGACGAGGTGGTATTGCCGTCATTCCTGCGGGGCGTACTGCCTGCGTCCGGAATGACGGCCCTGGTTGGACTACTTCTTGTTCAGCAGCGCCTTCAAACCCGCCAGCGCGTGTTTGTAGCTCTCGATGCCGAGGCCATAGACCGAGGCCTTGCACACCGGCTGGAACACCGACACCGTGCCGCGCGCGGTGGGGTTGCTGAGGTGCACTTCGATCACCGGGAATTTCATCTGCGCCACGGCCGCGCGCAGCGGGCCGGTGACCATGGTGTAACCGCCGGGATTGATCACGCAGCCGGCGATGTCGCTGTCGAAGGCCGCGTAGAGCCGGTTGACCACCTCGCCCTCGATGTTGGAATGGAAAAACTCGACCTCGATGCCGAGTTCCTTCGCATAAGCGCGGATGTGCTCCTCGTACTGTGCCAGCGTCAGCGGCCCGAACACTTCGATTTGAACCTTGCCGCGCATGTTGAGGCCGGCGCCGTGGATGACCAGGACTTTCATGTGGCTGCTGCTCCCTTGATCAGGACAATGGACCCCGGCGAGTATGCCAGCAATCCGTCGCCCCGGCCCGGATGGCGGACTCGCCCGCCGCGGCCGCGCCGGCACTAGCCATGCAGGGCCGGTTCGCGGTATTTTCCGGCATCGGCTGCAGCCCTTGAGCCGCCGCAAGTCCACATTGCAACAATGGCGCGCCGCGCCCGCAAGACCAGACCCGAGACCAGGAAAACACCCATGAGCAATGACCTGAAGGCCTACAACATTTTCGACCTGCGCAACATCGCGATGAAACGCGTGCCGCGCGGCTTTTTCGAATTCGTCGACCGCGGCACCGAAGACGAAGTCGCGCTGCGCAACAACCGCGAGGTCTTCGACCGCATCCGCTTCCGCACCCGCACCTTCGTCGACGTCTCCAAGCGCTCGCAGGAAACCGAGATCTTCGGCACCAAGTACAAGATGCCGCTGGTAATCGCCCCCACCGGCGTCGCCGGCCTGCTGTGGCATGAAGGCGAGATCAAGCTCGCCAAGGCCGCGCGCGCCGCGGGCATCCCCTTCACGCTCGCCACCGGCTCGATCACCGCGATGGAACGCGTCGCCGACGAGGCCGGCGGCGACCTCTGGTTCCAGCTCTACCTGTGGCCGGACCGCTCGATGTCGCATGAACTGGTCAACCGCGCCAAGGCCGCCGGCTACAAGACACTGGTGGTCACCGTCGACGGCGTGTCCTCGGGCAACCGCGAATACAACCTGCGCAACGGCTTCACCCTGCCCTTCAGCTTCAACATGCGCAACATGTGGGACATGGCCACCCACCCGCGCTGGCTGTTCGGCGTGATGGGCCGCTACCTGGCGACCACCGGCATGCCGATGTATGCCAACTACCCGGCCGCCGCCAAGGCCAAAATGACCAAGGGCCCGCCCGGACGCTCCAGCCTGCGCACCGACTCGATCAGCTGGGCCGACCTCGATGCCATCCGCAAGATCTGGCCGCACAAGCTGATCGTCAAGGGCATCCTCGACCCGCAGGACGCGATCAGCGCGGTGGACCACGGGGCAGACGGCATCGACGTCTCCAACCACGGCGGGCGCAACCTCGACGGCATCGTGTCGCCGATCGAAGTGCTGCCGGAAATCGTCGATGCCGTGGGCAAGCGCGCGACCATCTTCATGGACAGCGGCATCCGCCGCGGCAGCGACGTGGTGAAAGCTCTCGCACTCGGCGCCAACGCAGTGATGGTCGGCCGCTCAACGCTTTATGGCGTGGCCGCCGGCGGCGAAGCCGGTGCCGCACGCGCGCTGCAGATCTACCGCGACGAAATCCACCGCAACATGGCGCTGCTCGGCTGCAACACCATCGCCGACATCGGCCCGCA
>CAYSQJ010000006.1:0-252853 GCA_964433345.1 uncultured Bordetella sp. | reverse complement strand
AAGAAATGAGGTCGCATTTAAGACGGAGATTGACGGGTCAATACATATCAGCACTGCTAACACCCTCACGTGGTAGCGTCGCTTAGGCTTCGCGAGACGGCCGTCAGATGCAAGCGCGCGAAAGCACGCGCAGACCTTGACGGCGAGAACAACGCGGCACGGTGAGTATGGCAGCAAGGCTGCCCTTCGGCGTGAATACGAGCTTATCCCTGGCAAAAGCGAGAACCGGCTCGCCAAGGTTGAGTCCGTTGGCGCCTTTCGGCAGTGGGTCGTGGGGTGAATCCGGCATGGGAGCGGTTAGTCGTGAAAATCGCGCCATGGCGTTCTATTCCACTTGGACTTGGCATCTTTGAACGAGCTAATCCCTTCTGGAGATCGGCGAGTTAGGATCAATCGCCCGCGTGTCTTGGTATTGGTCCAATACTCCCCCCGTAGTTCCTCGCCTGGACGTCCAACGACCATGACCTCCGCCGCCCCTTGCTGAACACCTTCTCCCGCTCGAAATTCTTCGCGTAGTGAATAAACATAGGCTAGTTTGACTGAATTTGCCGAGTCGTTCTTGAGCAATTGCGCAACATAGGAAACCCCATGACGATCTTCAGTGAAACTCAGAACAGTCAACGACAGCAGATTCTGGCGAATGACAAACACGATCGGAATCTGCCGCTGAGGATTTCCCGTACCACGGACCCAGTCTGATTCAAGGTGGCCCGTCCATGTTCCTGACAGATTCGGGACACGCAGCAGCCAGGTGAATGGCCATAGCTTCCAACCCCATTCTACGATTGCAGCCCAGGCTACCACCGTTAGCACGATCGCTCCCGGTAACCGGCCGACCGTATGCCATCCGATCTCGAAGCCATCCATCACGGCGGACAACAAAGCCAGAAAAAACACGAGCAATAGCGCAGTGACGTAGACAAACTTCTTGAGCCCGTCAGCGCTTAGTCCAAGACTCGACATGTTATTGCTTAGCCGTAAACAAGGTGCGTATCACGCCTCGCTCAAAAACTAGGCCCCCTTCGACCCGGCTCAGGGTCGCGGCCATGCACACCGCTGGAAGGTATGAGCCAAGCCAAGCTGACATGAAGCGTGCACCAACCGCATGATTGGTTGGCGATTGAGGAACGATTTCGGGTATAGGCGGCGAGAAGAACTGGCTTACATGCGTGATGCTGAGGCTCTCGGCTTCGACCAAGTGAAAGCCGTCATGGAACGGAGAATCGAATTGGCATAACGTATGTAAAAGGCGGACGCTGTCTTCAAGACCCATTGTGGGAAGCGGTAACTCTGATTCAGAGTGCGTTAATGGCAGTACCGGCAACGCATGTGTCGAGTGGTAGAGGATTAAACCCAAACCAGAGAAGCTTTTGGTGCAGGGAGTACCTAAAGCACAAAAGACGCCCTTAAGCCATTCCTCTGCGTTTCGAATGATTGCGTCGTGCGAGCTCATTTGTGCAGATTTGTGAATACGAGTGACCTATTACGCTGAAAGAAGAACTGAAGATCGGTGCTTGATGCCGTCGGGAAGGTAAGTATGAACGACTCCCAGCAAGGCGCCCGATGAATCGAGTTTTACGATCAGTAATGCCACGAAGTTGGCGCCTACGGATGGATCATTCACGATTTGGTGCATCGAAGTGTCGTCCGTTTGGCTCGGCTCAGGGGCGAACAAGGGATGCGAGTGCCATTCCCCGATATAGTTGAACTGGGAATATCGATTGCCGGTGCTCGCGAAGAACGCGTGGAGTTTCCCCAAGGCGTCTTCAATGCGCCGAATGAATGAGGCGATTGCTCCACGCCGGTGTACCGTGATCTCCATGACTTCAAATTGATTGTGACCAACATGCGCTGCCATGAGCACGCCGCCTATCTCGCGTTTTCCTGCTCTCTTCAGCGCGATGATCAACTGGTCCTGAATGCTATTTGGCAGAACTAGCGTCAGCATGCGCATCCTTGACAATCATATCGAGCAGGAGCTGCACGGCCTTCTGGCGCTCATCCTCGGTACCTATCTCGATGTGGGAATCCCAGCCGCCGCCTTGCACATCAATTGGGCGTGTATCGAAGGGTTGCGAAAATATCCACGCTTTCCGCAACCCGATCATATAAACGGAATAGGGGAACATACTGGGGTTTCTGCACAGTGCCGTATCAATAATCAGTCGTGTGAATGCCGAGGCAATGTGGGTGACATCGCTGTCGTACGCTGTGAGCGGCTCTGGAGATTCCACGTCGTAACCCGGTGCTCGCTGAAACGGTGCAGGCTCCAAGGTGGCGAGATGAGCAATAAATGCATCCCGCATGGCAATCGGATTTGAATCAAGATCGGGACGTGCCCTGGCTATCAGACCACCAATGCTGCCAGCGAAAACTTCCGCCCAGCACAGTGGCTTCTTTCCAATCCTCGCAATCGCGGCTAGCCTGAGAAAGACCTCGGGCTCTGCCGTCGCGTCAATTAACACATCGCAGGCACCGAGATCCTTTAAGGTAGCGGCGGCTACCAATGCCGATTCTTGCCCGGCTACGCGGTGGGACAATGTTTGGATATCCAGATCGGGAGCAATCAGTGACAATGCTTCCCGGATCGCGTGGACCTTGTCGCATCCCACCGCGGCCCACGATAGCTCGTGGCGGCAGATATTCTGGGCAGAAAGATAGTCGTCGTCGACAAGCAGGAAACGCCGCGCTCCCGATCGCGCCAGCGATACGGCAACCTTGCTGCCGAGTGAGCCCAAGCCAACGATGCCGAAGCGAATGGCGGCGAGTTGATCTGATTCCGCGGGCAAGCGACGCTGCTCCTGAGGCAGGATCACGTCGTATTTTTGAATGGTGATTTTGTCACCAGCCTTGATTTCGATGGCCCGCATCGCTCGTGGAGCATCGCCGATAAGAACAAGGAACTGGCTCTTGATGCCGGAGGTTTCGGCATCGCGAATCAGTATGGTGTCCGCAGAGAAGCCGCTTTTCTCAAGCAGTGTAGTCAGCTCATCGACGGAAGAAGGCAGTGACGTCTCGTCAAACAAGCTGCTTCTGAGAACTTTGCCATCCTCGGGCCAGGCAAAGAGGGGGAAATACGTGGAAACACCCGATGGGAGATCGGCAATCTTCACCATTTCACCGCCCGAGCCCTCGATCTTCGAGATGAATGCCACCGTTGCAGGAATATGTAACAGCGAAGTCGTGCGCAGATTCCTGTGGGTATTATTCGGGATGACCGCCAGTGCCGTCAGAAGTCCGGGAGTACAAACTAAGCGGTGTTCGCTGCTCCGCAGCTTCTGACCTTCGGAAATACGGTGCGCGGACGGGACACGTACTGGCTCTTCTGGATGCGTTTCGGCAGAGAGCAGTCGATGCAGGCTTTTCGCCAACGCGGCACCGGTAACGCTACGATCCCAATTATCCGCGCGCCATTCAAGGCAGAACGATCCTCCCGCGCCGTACTGGTGAATCGACCATTGCTCGGAAGTGTCTCGTGGCCGGATATAGGCAGGTGTCTCGGGAAATAAGTCAGGGTAGGTTAGAGTGACCGCGTAGGACTTTCCATGAATTTCGAGATCCATGTCCACTTCCACGGTGTCGCCAAGCCGCCAAGCACACGCGACCAACCAATCCGCTTCCTCATGAAGTTGTTCAAGTGCCTTGTGCTCTTGAAGGAAGAGGGGCAGATCACGCAGCACCCACTGCATCACGCAAATCCGGCCGGCTTGTTCGGAACAACAGGGCGATCAGGGAAGGTGAGGCCGCTAGCAGCGGCCGCTGGACTCAACAGCGAGCCTGCAGCAGCAGCGGCGCGCTTCGGTTGGCTTTCCTCGACGTATTGGTCGCTAAAGAATGTGGTGTCGAACACCTTGTCCCATGCGGACAGTGCTTTCTTCTTGGTGCAGTTCTCGTCATCGAGAACGCTCAGGTCGTCCAAGGCGTCGTCAAGGCGGTCCCTAAAAAACGCCACCTTGGCATCGCCCTCGGCAGCAAGCAATGTCCCTTTTTGCACTGGGTGTTCTATTTCTAACGAGTCGGTCAGACGATTGCTGATCGCCTTCCAGGTTTCATGCAATGCCGCATCATCACGATCAGATTGAGCGACGAAGCACTCCACGACCAGCTTGGTGAGGGAGATGCCGCTGGGGATATCTTCTTTCCACTTCGCGCGGCTGCGCGCAAACTTCTTGGTGAGACGCGTAACGCGGCGCAGTTGGCTGCCGTCGTTTTCGCCCGCGTTAAGCTCGCCAACAATGCCGTTGAACCAGCGCGTGACACCGCGTGCGTCGGATTTCGTCCAGATATCCTCGCTCGCAAGCTCATAGTCGGTAACGGTTTTGCCGTCCTTGTCAGTCGATGTGACGATCCGGTACACGGGAATATCGATGTGGTAGCCCTCCGGATATTTCTGGCGCACGCAATTCTTATGAACCTCTGCGTCGTGTTTCAGACGATCGTCCTGCTTTAGCGCATTGCAGACGCGATGACGAGCAGCGTAGGGTGTCAATGCGTTGCCATTGGCATCCTTCATATCACCATTCTTGAAATATGCGCCATCATCGATGTCGTAATCGTTGTCCGCATCCTGCACCATCGTGCGCATCGCATAGGATCCTTGCGATGCGGTTTCGGTGGGAGCCGGGTGCCCATCGCGTTCCAACCCTTTCTTCAATCGCGTACGTCCAGCGTCGCGACGGCTGCGCATGTTGTCTTGGTCGGATTTTTGTAGCGTGACCTTGTCACTATGGTACTTGCTCATTTCTGAGCTGCAATCAACGGCGGTCATGATCTGTTCCTTTGCTTACGGGGAGTGGTAGGGGTGCTAGCGCTGGCGCGCCTTCGAGAGCGGCTCGGAAAGCCTGTATCTGAGCAGATCCGCTTTTCGCCCAAGCGAAGTCGACATCCGAAACGGCTTGGCGCGACAGAGCATTTAGCACCTTGGGGCGTGCGTCATCCATGTTCACGAGGTAGTCCCGCAATTCATTTGATGGGCACTGTGCAGGCATGCGAAATGCAAAACTTTCATTGCCTCGGAGTTCAGCGGTCTTTTGTGCAAGATAGTCGTAGCCCACTGCTTGTGCATTCAAACTGGCGGCTATGGCTCGAAGGCCACCATGCCATCCCAAGGCACCGCGATGCAAAGCGCATCCGGACAGTTCCTCTCCTCCCTGGGAAGGTAGTGTACCCAACATGAACAGATGAATCGGGCGTTGCTCCTTTCGGTCATGAAGTATTTCCGCCGCTTCCATCATGCCTACGACGCCGGGATTGTTCGCCCACAAGCCGCCATCTGCGTAGACCGCCGTTGTACCGGCGCTGCCCGGCTCAACGAGTTCTGACATGGAGCGCAGAATGGGGGCTGCGGTAGTTGCCATACAAATATCGACCAACGTCCGCTCATTGTCTCGACCGTTGAGCCGTGATAAATGAGGTGTCTTGAACACGACCGCAGCATGACGATTCATATCTACTGTCGGAATCGCGAGCGCGATCCCACGAGCTTCATAAACTTCGCGAACGGTGCGCGTTCCGAAGGTTTGCGTCAGGACACCGCGCAAGGCGGCATCCCCGCGGCGCAGTCCCAAGCCGAAACCACGGACCACTTTTTCCAGCATCCAAGTGGATCGTAGCCACTGATAAGGAAAGATTCTGCTGCCATGCTCACGGTAAAGCGTCTTTACCTGCTCAAGCGGTATGCCTGCAGCTAAGGCGCAGGCGACAATTCCGCCGGTACTGGTGCCCACCACCAAGTCAAAGGCCTTTCCAATGTCAATTACGCCCGAGCGCTTGAGGTTGCCGCCCACACGCGCGGCAAACGTGTCCAGAAAACTGGCTTGATAGACCCCGCGCATCCCACCCCCGTCTAGGCATAGCACGCGGAACGGTTTCACTGGGGATATGGCGCTATCGTCACTCATACAGGAATCACGTTTTTATACTGTTAAATCAATTAGATATAAGATATATATCTGCTTGTCAGTAAATCAAACTATCAACCCATTTATTGCCAATTATAGTCTATTTATATATCATTGCAACTTGGGTTTAATGCTAGGAGACGTCATGCCACTTACCAGAGAAGAACTCGGACAACGCATCCGTTCCGCGCGTGAGAGTTGCGGTCTCACTCAGGAGCAACTCGGCGAAGCGGTTGATTTATCGCGTATTGCCATAGGCCAGATCGAAGCGGGCACTCGGTCGGTGTCCAGTCTTGAGCTGGACCGTATTGCCTACGCCGTTGGACGCGATATCAAGGCTTTTTTTGCCGACGCCTTTGTAGAGCAGGATGCGTTGGCCGCATTGTTTCGTACTGAGGCGCAACTTGCTGAGCAAGCAGAGTTGCGGCCCGCTTTGCAAGAGTGCTTGGCGCTCGGTCGGGAAATGACCAATCTGGAGCGATTGCTCGAGATCGATCGTGCGCAGCTGCGCGCAGCCACTTATGAACTTCCTGCGCCCAAAGCGCGCTGGGACGCCATTCAGCAAGGACAGCGAATTGCCACTGATGAGCGGCAACGGCTTGGGCTCGGCATATCCCCGGCCGGAGACTTGATCGAACTTTTCGAGTCGCAGGGCGTACGTATTGGTTTGGTTACGCTGACCGACAATATTTCAGGCCTCACGTTGTGGGATGACAAGATCGGCATCTTCGTGGTTATCAATCGTGATCACTCTCCTGTGCGGCGTCGTTTCTCGCTCGCGCATGAGTACGCACACGTGTTGGTTGATCGTGACCGGTTTGGTGCCATAAGCCGGGCTGAGAACAGAACGGAGCTGTTGGAGGTCCGCGCGAATGCCTTCGCGGCTGAATTCCTGATGCCTTCCGAAGGGGTGGCGCAATTCATCCATGCACTGGGTAAGGGCAGCGCGAGTCGCGCGCAGGTTGCTGTTTTTGACGAGTCCGACGTAGTTCAGGTGGAACAGCGCGCGACGCCGGGCAGCCAAGACATCCAGCTCTACGATGTCACGCTATTGGCTCATCATTTTGGCGTGAGCCGCATTTCGGCGTTATATCGCCTGAAGAATCTGCGCCTGATTGATGAGCGTGAGTTGCAGCGTTTGAAGACGGAAGAAGACGATGGAGCGGGAAGGGCAATTGCAGATTTCCTGGCAGCAGATGATCCCGTAGAGGAGCCGGGAACGCGGGACGAGTTTCGGCGTCGTTTTCTGGGGTTGGCACTCGAAGCCAATCGGCGCGAGGAGATTACTCAAAGCAAGCTAACTGAGCTGGCCGCAATGGTAGGTATGAAGCAGCAGGACGTTGAACGGGTACTTTCATCTGTCGGTCTCAACCAGGCATGACGGTTGGTCCATCCCATGCCAGCTCCGGCAGTGATAACCGTAGTTATCACCGATACCAATGTGCTTATCAACTTTCTGCACATAGGTCAGCTGGCGTTGCTCAGCGTACTGCCAGCGTACAGGTTTCAACTGCCGGCCGAAGTGTTGCATGAGCTGACCGATCTCGCGCAGCGAACAGCGGTCGATGAAGTCATTGCCGCGGGTCAGCTTGATCTGCTAGACATCGACGCACTGGATGCACTGACGATGTTCGGCGAGTTGCGGGATCTAATGGGGCGCTGCGAGGCAGCCTGTTTGGCGTTAGCTGCGACTGGAGGATTCCATCTTGCCTCGGACGAGAAAAAGAGGTTTCGCCGAAAAGCTATAGAACTGATCGGCGAGGCGCGGATACTTGGAACAGAGGACTTGCTCCTCGAAGCCATCCGGTGCGGCCACATTACAGTGGCGCAAGCGGATGGTTACAAGCGCGTACTTGCGGAGAAGCGTTACGTGATGCCGTTTGCGAGTTTCGCGGAGCGCCTCTAGGCGCTGGCGGCATACTTTTGTCTGCGTGTGCCCACGATAGAGGGGGCGAAATATGACGGTTCGAACCGCAGTGGAGTGGGAGACCCGATTTCGTGCGTGGGCCGGTGGTCCAGGTGACACCGAGCTTGAACGCTGCGACAACGCAGAGCGGATGATTCGGAAAGCGATCGTGGCAAGCCCATCTCTCAAGGCCTTGGATATTGAAATCTTTGCTCAAGGATCTTTCAGAAACATCACCAACATTCCCCAAGAAAGTGACGTAGATGTCTCCGTATGCCTTAGGGAGGCTTGGTACTACGAGATTCCAGAGGGCGCCAAAGCCGGCGACTTCAACATAAGCCCCACAGAGCACAATTACGATACGTATAAGCAAAACGTCATTGGGGCAATGGAGGAATATTTTGGCTCAGATAACGTGACGCCCGGCAACAAGGCGGTTCGGATTCATTCCAATTCCTACAGGGTTGATGCGGACGTCGTTCCGACATGGGAGTTTCATGAGTATTACGATGTCAATAATCCCTCCGTGTTCAGGGCTGGAGTCAGATTCTATTCTGGTGACGGAAAATCCATTACGAGTTATCCGAAGCAGCATATTGAACGTGGAATAGAGAAAAACGCGCAAACCAAGAAACGCTTTAAGCGCATGGCGCGGATAATCAAGAGCCTCCAGTTAGAAATGATCGATCAAAAAATTTTGTCCAAGGCACTTCCATCATTCTTGCTCGAAAGCCTCGTTTATAACGTGCCGGACGACCAGTTCGGGATGTTGACCTATCGTGACGACGTGCAGAATGTCCTAGCGCATATCTTCAATAACACTCGACCGAGGGATGATTGCGCGAAGTGGACGGAAGTCAACGGTATCAAGTTTCTCTTTCATCCCACTCAACCGTGGTCGAAGGAGGACGTCCATGCGTTTTCCGACGCTGCATGGAATTATCTGGAATTTAACTAGGAATGAAGCCGGCCGCCGCAAAGCGGCGTTCGGCGTTATCGACGATGTGATCGGTCTGGATAGTAAGCGCTTCGAAGGTGTGCCACCGCGGTTCGATCTCAAGGCTGGATTAACTAGGCGCGGCCAGGACGCTAGGCACTCACGCGTGCGCAAGACAAAAGCGACACTGATCTATCGAAGTACTCTCCACTGAAAAGACGCAGCCTTGAAGTCATAGCTGGACTCGTGGAGTAGAATGCGATCTAGAGGCCACACGTTCAAAATGCTGTCAGGGGGCATTTTTGGGGGCATGTGAAACATTCTAATTCTTGAAAATCTAGGCTTTATGCGGGGTTGCGAGAAGGATTGGAATCCTCTCTCCAATTGTATATAACTAGTTGATTTATATATATTAAATAACTAGCTATCGTTTTGACCCCACATTTTACCCCACATAATTTATGGAATAGATTGAATCAAGACGCAATGTCTTGGTTTCCTGCATAAATCGGTTCTGAAGTAGTTTTCAAGTCGCAGACCTAATTCTTGCGTAGTCATAGCCAGCCCGGGGTAGGGTGTCGTCGACCATAATTTATAAGCGTGTGATCTTATTTATTAGTTTAATGATTCCGCACCTAGCAGCGCAGTGCGGAAACGATGTTTGATCGCGGTCCCGTCGCGTACCGGCAAGGCCATCGGCGCCGCCACGGCCGACACCTTGATATCTCCGAAAACCGGGCCGGGCTGCTGATGGAAATTTTTGATCCACAGTTTCAGAGCGGCCTCAGTGGTAATGGTTGCCGCTGATTTGAAACCGGCAGCCTTCGCCATGCCGGTGATATCGACGCCGAGCCCGGTGTGCGCGAGCTGCATGCCGGTTTCGCCGTAGTGACCGTTGTCGATCACGGCAATGGCGAGATTCTTCGGTGCATCGACAGCGATGGTTGCCAGAGAGCCCAGGCCCATCAGCATTTCACCGTCGCCGGTGATCACCAGCACGCGGCGTTTCGGTTGCGCCCGTGCGAGGCCGAGACCTACCATTGCCGCGCCACCCATGCCACCCCAAAGGTAAAAATTGAGATCGTGGTCACCGGCGGCATAGGTGTCATAGGTCGGCGAGCCGAGTCCGGTGACGACCAATGCATCAACACGGTCGGCGAGCAGTGCCGCGACGACTTTACGGCGATCAAGTCCGGAGGATTTTTTCATTGCCATGCTATTTGCTCCAGTTCTTGAAGCCTATGACCCGCTGCTGAATTAGCACCGCAACCGGACGAGATGTTTGAAACGCGAGAAGGGCAGAGGCGCGCACCGTCTCGCGAATATGTTCGGCGCGTTCGGCGGAATGCACGATGACACCGGCACCGGTCAGCGCAGATGCGGTGCTGCCGCCCATCGGCACCTGCCAGGGATTGAATTCACCCCAGACACCGCGCATGGTGACCAGCATCAGCAGCGGCAGGCGGCATTCCTGGAACATCGATAACATGTTGATGCAGTTGCCGACGCCGCTGGATTGCATCAGCAGTACGCCTTTTGCACCGCCCATCCACGAGCCGGCGAGCATGGCTACACCTTCTTCCTCGCTGGTCAGCGATACCGTGTGCATGCTTTTTTCGGCATGGCAGCGGTTGATCAGTTTGCTGTGGCCGGCGTCGGGCACATAGGCCACCTGGGTCACGCCGGTTTCTTTCAGCACATCAAAAATCTGGTCCGGCCAAAGGGTGGCGCGGTTTTGCTGGTCGGTCTGCACGTGCGCTCCTTTATTAATATTGATGTAACATTGACACAAGGCAAATGTGAATGCAAAATGAATTCATAATAACAAAAAATTTAAGCACTTCAGAATATTTAGGAGGAGTTTTCCATGGAAGGTCTGCGCTCAGTGTGCAAAGTACTTTCGGCTTTTGCCTTTCTCGGTGCCATTCAATCTGTCAATGCACAAACTTTTCCACAAAAACCGATTCGTTTCATTGTGCCTTATACAGCAGGTGGACCGAGTGATGTGGTTGGACGCATGATTGGTGAACGGTTGACTGAGGTATTTGGTAAGCAAGTGATTGTCGATAATAGAGGTGGGGCCAATGGGAATATCGGGATGGAATTGGCTGCAAAATCTGATCCAGACGGTCATACGATTATTTTTGCAACTGGATTTACCCTGACGCTTAATCCGCACGTTTATCAGCTTTCTTTTAATGTGGAGCGCGACTTTGCGCCGATCACACAATTAGTTTCTTCGGCAGCGTTATTGGCCGTAACACCAACGCTACCAGTAAAAAACGTCACAGAGTTGATCGCATTAGCCCGTAAGCGACCCGGCGAACTTACGTTTGGATCCTCTGGAATTGGCGGATTTGGACATATCAGCGGTGAAATTTTCAAAATGCTGACTAATACAAAAATGATTCACGTCCCATATAAGAGTAGTGCTCCTGCATTGACTGATTTGGCTGCAGGGAATATCGCGCTGATCTTCAACAACTTGGTCACTACCATACCCATGGTACAGGCGGGCAGGGTACGTGCCCTAGCAGTGACAACAAAAAAACGCTCACCTGCACTTCCCGACGTGCCATCGGTTTCAGAGGCAGGAATTCCGGAATATGAGAGCACAACGTGGAATGGATTATTAACTCGAGCTGGGACTCCAAGTGGGATAATAAATCGATTGAATTCAGAAGTCGTGAAGATCTTGCAGTCCCCAGCAGTAATTAGCCGGATCGATGCGGGCGGCGCGGAAGTGATTCCATCTACTCCTGAGGAACTTGCGAGCCGAATCAAGATGGAAACAATACGCATGGGAAAAATAGCTGCTTTCGCCGGTCTCAAACCACGTTAGCGTATTAAATTCCAGATTGCTGAATCCACTGGTGAATACCAGACTCTAAAATGGAAAGAGAGCCGACCATGGGAAACATTATGGGCAATGAAAAGTCGATGGAAACCAATGTCAATTTTAAGATGGTTTCACCAATTCTCGGAGCTGAGGTTGATTGTGGAAATATTGCAAATCTAAGTGATGCTCAGGTCGATGCAATACGAGACGGTCTGCACGAAAACATGCTTTTGCTGTTTCGGAACCAGACGCTATCGGATCCTGAATTGATTCAGTTCGGAAAGCGACTGGGCGAGTTGGACATTGCTCCTTATGGTTATACCAACAACCAAAAAGAGCGCGAGTACGAAGAAATGGTGATTATTTCCAACGTAAAGGAAGAGGGGCTACCGATCGGAGTTCTGGGTGATGCTGAAGTCGTTTGGCATTCAGACAATTCCTATCGCGAGAATCCGTTGAGTTTCAGTCTACTGTATTCAGTAGAGCTTCCAGAGAGCGGAGGTGAAACCGGCTTTACAAATATGTATCTTGCCTATGAGTCGTTACCGAAAGATATCAAATCTAAGATTCAGAATTTGGTCATAAAGCACGATATTACCTACAACAGTGCGGGAGACCTACGGCGGGGGTTTGAGCATTCTTCAGATCCTATTACCGCACCTGGGCCTTATCATCCCATTGTCAGGACTCATCCAGTCACGGGCTACAACGCACTGTATTTAGGGCGTCGACCAAATGCCTATATATGTGGATTGTCGTTTGAAGAATCAGAGGAATTACTGAATATGCTTTGGGAGCACGCGACTCAGGAACGGTTTTCCTGGCACCATTCATGGAACATTGGGGATTTGCTGATTTGGGATAACCGATGCCTGATGCATCGCAGGAATCCTTTTGATCCGAATGCGAGACGTATCATGCATCGACTACAGTTTGCTGGAACCAGGCCGTATTACGATCCTCGTGCATTGTTGAACGGTAGACATCCTCGGTCTGTCGGCTAATGGCTGTTGACGAGGTGAAAATAATTTGTTGCGCTCAGATTAACTGAATTTTATTTAGTTATTAACATTCTTAATCGACGTTCCTTTTTTTCTATTTTTTTATAAGGGCTCAGCTTTTCCAATTCTATGATGTTGGACGTTTATTGACTCGTGAAACAAGCTTTCTCGAGAGGCTCGAATATGGCGGATGACAGCTTCCTTCACTTCTTCTGCTTTTCCAGACTGTAGTTTTTTCAGGATATTGAGGTTTTCGGCAAGGGCCGCTTCTGCTCTACTGGGGAGCATGTCTTGAAGTAATGTGCCTACCAATAGAATGCGATCTCGTACTATTATGAGAAGGCGATATAACAGTTCATTTTCACTTATCTCAGCAATAGCGAGATGAAATTCCCGACTGGCCAGCCTAAACGATGTGTAACGCCTTTGTTTCAGGTGTGTGGAGCATTTTTGCAGTATTCGCTTTAGTTTATTCAGTTTTTCTGAGTTCAAATTCGGAATCGCTTCCAGCGTAGCTTGAACTTCGAGCAATTCACGAATCGTAAAGAGGCTGAGGATATCTTGCGTGGGTATTGGACGCACAATATAACCCCAGCCGTCTTGGCGTATAACAAATCCTTCCTGTTCCAGCCTGCTCAATGCTTCGCGCACCGGAGTGCGACTGAGATCGAGCGATTTGGCAATTTCTTGCGCCCGAAGTGGGGATCCGGGCTTCGCGACATGATGAAGAATTCTTTCCTTAATGTATTGATATGCCTTGTCTTGACTATTTTCTTGTTGAGTTCGAGTCATATAATTTCTTGATTTCAATATTAATTTGAATAAATTCTAACATGTCATATTAATGTTGACCCTCATGAGTCGAAGGCATTATCATTATAATTGTATTCAAATTGCATTCAATATTAAGAATTAACTAAGATTTGGAGGAGACTATGGAAGTTCTGGCAAATGAAAATAATTACGATACGGCGCAATTTAATAAGTATTCAAAAATTAAAGTGACGCCAACATCTGAAACCATCGGCGCCGAAATTGAATGTGGTGACTTCACGAAGCTTGATAAACAAGCCGTCGCTGAGGTTAAAAAAGCATGGCTTGACCATCTGGTGCTGCTATTCCGCAATCGCATTCTCAATGATGATGAGTTAATGCGCATTGGCAAATATTTTGGCGAACTTGAGCAGTCTCCACCACCAGATATTGCGCAAGGAGCTGAGCGTCCCAATCCCCATATCAGCATCATCTCGAATATAAAAGAAAATGGAAAATCAATTGGTAGTCTTGGAAACGATGAGGCCATCTGGCATACCGACATGTCTAACCGTCCGGTTCCACCCTCTGCAAGCATTCTCACTTCGCATGAGATTCCGGCAGGTGGGGGCGGGGAAACGGGATTCATTAATATGTATTGGGCGCTAGAAACACTCCCGGCTCACCTGAAGTCACAAATTCAAGGAAAAACGATTTATCACGATGGGGGACGCAATAGCGCTGGTGTACAGCGACGACACTCTATTTCGACTAGCCATCCGATTATTCGGACACACCCCGAAACAGGCATAAATGCCTTGTATCTCGGTCGTCGCAGAGACTCGCGAATAGACGATTTGCCGATAGATGAGTCCGATAGATTGTTGGACGCATTGTGGGCGCATACAGCCGCCCAGCCGGCGTGGCACCATGATTGGCGGGTCGGGGATACTTTGGTATGGGATAACCGATGCGTAATCCATCATCGCAATAGTTTCGATGAAAGTGCGCGTCGCTTGATGCATCGGACGCAAACCATCGGAACCGTACCGAAATTGTCAGACCTAGTTCTCTCGACACCTCATCCCAGATGCAGACGTCTTTCAGCCTCTGTCTAGTCACATATTCATAACAAACCCACGCTCTCATAAAGCGTGGTTTTGTATTTTTCGCTACTTTTTATAAAGCAGCAGCTAGCGACTTTGTCGTGTTGGCTGGGAAAAGGGTCATATGCAATTGAACCACCGACTGATTGTTGCTTGTTTGATTTCTGTATTGTTGGCCCCGTCATTGGTTTTGGCACAGGCATACCCAAATCGTGTTGTTCGAATAGTGGTTCCTGGACCTCCAGGAGGAAACTCTGATGCACTCGCGCGGCTTATGGCAAGCAAACTTACTGCCATTTGGAAAAGGCAAGTAATTGTTGAAAATCGTGCTGGAGCCAGTGGAATCATTGGTTCGGAACTTGTCGCCAAATCTGCTCCGGATGGCTATACATTTATGATTGGCCATAATGGAACGCATGCAATTAATTCTAATATCAGAAAAAACCTTACATATGATCCTGTGGCTGATTTTGTACCCATCACCTTAGCTGCAAAGTTCCCGAATGTTTATATCGCGCATCCATCACTCCCGGTTCGCTCAATTAAACAATTAATTGCTCTGGCAAAAGCAAATCCTGGTGAGTTGTCTTATGGGACATCAGGAATTGGTTTTCCACAGCATCTAGCGGGTGAAATTTTCAACATGAGAGCTGGCGTCAAGATTGTCCACATCCCATACAAAGGGACTGCAGCCGGCCTTATTGACACTATGGCGGGAAATATTACCCTCATGATTTCAAATCTTCCTATCGCAATGCCGCAAATCAAGGCTGGGAAAGTGAGAGCCATTGCTGTCACTTCAATTAAAAGATCGGCTTCTGCACCTGAAATTCCAACAGTTTCAGAATCTGGATTACCAGATTATGAGGTTATTACTTGGTATGGTTTTTTTGCGCCTATCGCAATACCGGAAGATATTTCTAGGGAGCTGACAGCAAAAACGACGGAGGTTCTGAGGCAACCAGATACACAAGAGCTTTTAGTTGGCCAAGGCGGTGAGGTAATTGCCTCAAGCTCAAAAGAATTCGCTGGTTTTATAAACAAAGAAATGAGTCGATGGGCAGAAGTCGTAAAGATTACAGGCGCCACCGCAAACTGAAATAGGGTTCAGGGATTCCCTGACAGTGTGTTCACTCAACTCGTTCCTGCTTGTATAAATACTGGTATGAGCTGTGAAAAGTTCTTTTGCGGATTTCAACCGGAATATCATCGTAGGTGTATGAAACACGATCCACTTGTAATACAGGGTCATTGATATTTATGCCAAATAGCTTAGCTTGATTCCAGGTCGCTTTGGCTGCATAAACTTTTTCATCCATTCGGACAACCGTAACTCCATATAGCCGCTGAAAGATTGCATACAGATTCTCTTTTGTCTGTTTGAGTCCTGAATTGTTAAATTTTGGAAAAAGCCAGGCAGGTAATAGAACAGTCATAGCTGCAATCGATTTCTCGTTTACGTTCAAAATTGCTGATACTTCATAGATATCATTTGGTTCGCGCTCCAGCAATTGAAGCTCTTTTATCGTTTCGGCATCTGGGATTGCCTTTTTGATATGTAATAACTTTCGAGTTGTCAGAGCTTTATTGCCTGATCTGTCATGTAGATGTGAAAAGTGATAGCGGGATCTGTTTATATCGTGAAAAGCGACGATCGTGCCCTTTCCTTGATGACGCGTAACGATCCCCGCTGCTACAAGTTCGCTTATTGCTGCCCTTACCGTGGAAATAGAAACTTCGTATTGTTTGGCTAGTTCGGGTTCGGTGGGTAAGTGGTCCCCTGGCATCCATTTGCCTTGAGCTAGTGATTCCAGAAGTTTTCGACGAATGTTTTTGTATAGCGGTAAGGACTTCATAGCTATTTGTTTTATTTATAGTTAACGGAAATTTTGTCGCATTTTAAGCTTCTTATATTGCTTGCAGCGAACGAACATTGGTCAGACTGAATATTATTTTCAATTTCATCCGCAAACCTTACTGCATAGCCACTGCATGATTCAAAGCGAGGTGGATAGGGGGCGCCGCAGGTGTCGGTGGTCGATAGTTGCGCGAAATATGTAATGGACGGTGTTGTATTCATCGTGCCATCGCTGGATTGCCATCCGAGTTTTTCTCTGTCTGTAAAAAATATAACTATTGTTGACATGGATGTAACTAGTGGCCTATTATTCGAATCATTCGAATGATACATTTAAGCTCGTAAAGCTTAAGAGTTCTGTCGCTTCTGCGGCAGGTTTCGACGTGCTATACAAAGCGGCGATGAGGAGGATTGAACATGAGCAACGCAGTAATTGATGGCATTCGCGTAGTTCCATCTGGAGGCGCTTTAGCTGCGGATATTGAAGATGTGGATCTCTCAAGTCCGCTTAGTGAGCCCACAATTAAAGCAATTCGAAATGCGTGGCATGAGAATTTAGTGATTCGTTTCAGGGGGCAGAATCTGAGCGACGGGCAGTACGTAAACTTTGGTCGTATGTTTGGAGAGTTGGATCTTCCCTTTACAAGTGCGAGAGGTAATCCAAGGCGCCCCGAATATCCAGAGATGGCCGTAATGTCCAATATTGTTGAGAACGGAAAGGCTATCGGGGGGTTAGGTAATTTCGAAGCGGCATGGCATACCGACATGTCGTACATGGATATTCCACCTTCTGCAAGCATTCTATACGCGATAGAAATTCCTCCCGCTGGTGGCAATACGTGGTTTGCAAACCAATACCTAGCTTATGAGCAACTACCAACAAAGCTAAAACAAAGAATACAAGGACTTACCTGTAAGCATGATTATTCATACAACAGTACTGGCGAGTTACGTAAAGGCTTTTCTGAGGTAACTGATCCCCGCACATCGCCTGGGGCTGTACATCCAATGATTCGTACTCACCCAGAAACAGGTCGTAAATGTCTTTTCTTGGGGCGACGCTTAAATGGTTACGTGCCAGGACTCGAACTTGCTGAAAGCGAAGCTTTGTTAGACGAGCTTTGGGAGCACTGTACTAAGCCAGATTTTTCGTGGACTCAAAATTGGAAAGTAGGCGATCTTATCGTTTGGGATAATCGTTGCACGCTTCATTATCGGGAGTCATTTGATAACAATACGCGGCGACTACTTAATCGGCTCCAGGTAAAAGGGACGAAACCCTTTTAATGTGTTGAGTCGTTTTGTAAAAAATTGAAATTTCCATAATTAACGGATAGCTTTTTCAATTTAGGACTCCCTCAATGTATGAGGCGTATCAGAAGCCAGATTACTTAAATGTGGTGATTCGCAAGTGCGAAGCTAGCTGGTTATCCATCCCTTTAATACGCCCCTACATTACTTCGAATAACCCCAAGGGACGCGCATCTCTTGACGTCTTGTTAATTCGCATGACAGACGATCAAGGGAACATTGGGTGGGGAGAGGCATGTCCCTCCTGGGGTGGTTATTCACCTGAAACACCTGAAAGTGGATGGCAATTCCTTCAAAGCTTTTTGCCTTCATTGATCGGAGTTGAAGGAGTAATGCGATCACGAATGATTAAACAGAAATTTGAGGACTTTCCGTTCGTGTTATCTGCAATTAATGAATGTGTGATTGAAATCGGGAGCGATCCGTTGCTTACTGCTCCGACAAAATCTTTTGGATTTGAGCTTGCCGCCACGGTTAATACACTTGATGTGGCTGAAGCTGTGGATATGGCAAAGAAATACGTTGAAGACGGCTACAAAACCTTGAAAGTTAAGGTTGGCATTGAAGCAAAGACAGATGCTATTCGCGCCACAAAAATATTTGAAGCGGTAAAGGGTAAAGCCAAGTTGCGCGTAGATGCAAATAGAAGATTTGGAATTGATGCGGCATACGAGTTTGCGACAAATGTTCCAGTTGAGGCTATTGAGTATTTTGAGCAGCCATATGAGTCTTCAAACTGGGAGGCAATTGAAGCGCTAGCAAAGCGATCGCCAATACCACTAATGCTCGATGAGTCTATATACGGGCCGAAAGATATTGAAAGAGCGGCTAAAACGGGCTGTGCGAAAGCGGTAAAACTTAAAATGTCAAAAGTTGGTGGCCCAACTGTGCTTAAAGAACAAATCGAATTCGCGCGGAAGCTTGGCTTAGACGTTGTTGTGGGAAATGGAGTGGCTACAGATTTTGCATGTTATCGAGAAGCATTATGTTGCAGCAGATCAGGCGTAACTACAGCAGGTGAAATGAACGGATTCCTAAAGCTTATTGCTCCAATTCTTGAGGAGCCAATTCAGATGGTCGGGGCAAGTATGGTTATACCTGCAGGAAATTCCCCGCGCCTAAGATCAGATGCGCTTTCAAAGTTTGCAATTCATCAAGCAAATTACTCGTAGCGGTTTCTGATTATATTTGAAAAAATCTTTTCAAATACTAGGAAGTACTTAGTAATCCAATTTTGGCCCTGAGTCTCCAAATAGTGGCAAATAAGACCACGCTTCATTCGAGGAAAATATGAAATCCTGTCAAGTAATTAAGGGTATGTTAACTACCGCGTTTTCGCGAATACTATTACCTATCTTTTTTATTCAAAGTTGGTCATTGACCTGTTTGGCCGCAGATCAATGGTTGCCAACTAAGGGAATTGAGGTTGTGGTGCCAGGAGGTTCGGGTGGTGGGATTGATAGTGTTGCTCGTGCAATTCAATCCGTCTTACAAGAGAAGAAGTTAATTAATCAACCGTTCACAATTGTAAACAAGCCGGGCGGTAGTGCCTCAATTGGCCTGACATATTTGTCCCGTTTACCTGCAGACGGGCACCACATTGCGATGGGTTCTGGCGCCTTACTTACAAATCATATTACTGGACGTAGTAGCTTGCAATTAGCCGACTTTTCTCCAATTGCACAACTGTTCACAGAGTCTATTTCTTTTTCGGTGGGGGCGGACTCACCTATTAAAACAGGGCGTGATTTACTCAATCGCCTGAAAGCTGACCCGGGAAGTATTCGCGTGGGTTTGCCTAGTATTGCAAGCACAAATCATATTGCGAGCGCACTTATTCTGAAGAGTTTAGGTGTCGATCCTAAGTTGCTCAAGACGGTTGTTTTTAATTCGTCTGCAGCGGGCATTACTGCTGTTTTAGGTGGCCACATTGAACTCGTAGCTGCACCTGCCGCCAATACAATTCCATTTATGAAATCGGGCACTCTTCGAGTTATCGCTGTTTCAGCAGAGAAAAGGCTTGGTGGAGAATTTTCTAATGTGCCAACTCTTAAAGAACTAGGTTCGGATGTCGTAATTGGTGCTTATCGAAGCGCATTAGGCCCTAAGGGAATGTCCAGTGAGACTATTACTTATTGGGAGGAATTGCTTCGGAATGTCGCGAATTCGAAAGAATGGAAGGACTATTTAGCAAAGAACTCATGGGAAGATAATTTTATGGGCGCAAAAGAAAGCGCTTTGTTTTTGAATAAGCAATACAAAGATTTTCATGATGTTCTTTCTGAGCTAGGAATGGTAAAAAAATAATTAATAATTTGTTAGTTTTTGGTTTTAGGAGGAGGGCGCCATGAATACATTAAAAAATAACAGCATTAAGTATCTTACTCTGTTAAGTGTTGTGACCACGGGACTTTTGATTTGTGCTGGGTCAGCGCAGGCATGGAAACCCGATCGCACGATCGAGTTAATTGTTCCTTCGTCGCCTGGTGGTGGTTTTGATAAAACAATGAGACTTATAGAGAAAATTTCGCGCGAAGAGAAGCTGTTGGATGTCCCGGTAGTTATTGTTAACCGTCCCGGAGGCGGTGGAAATGTAGCTCTTACTTATCTTGCTGGGCGTCCTGCAGATGGACACGCCTTGATGGTGACTTCAACTGCATTGCTGGTAAATAATATTGTGGGTCGGAGCAATCTCTCGCATCGCGATCTGACTCCCATTGCCACAATGTTCAGCGATTACATTTCTACTATCGTTCTAGGGACCTCTCCTTTACAAGATCCAAAAGTGTTTATTAGCGAGTTGAAGAAAGCGCCGGAATCCATGACGTTCGGATTTTGTTGTGCGTTAGGGGGAGGGAATCACTTGGCTGCGGCAATGATCGTTAAGGCTGTTGGTAAGGATCCCAGGAGCATGAGGACAGTTGTATTTAAGGGGGCGGGTGAAACTACCACTGCGGTAATGGGTGGGCACGTTACTGTGGCGTCCAACGCAGCTTCCAATGCACTCGGTCCGATAATGGACAAAAAAATGAAAGTTGTTGCCGTGGCGGCGCCTAAACAACTTGGAGGCATCCTCACTGGAGTCCCTACTTGGCGCGAAGAGGGGGTGGATGCGGTAATGGCTCTTTGGAGAAACTTGGTGGCACCAAAGGGCCTAACTAATGAGCAAATAGCCTTTTGGGAGGATTTGTTACTTAAGGTTAGTAAATCGAAACAGTGGCAAAAAGAGTTAGAAGTTAATCTTTGGAATGAAACATTTATGCGTAGCTCAGAGACCAGTAAATATCTGGATGAGCAATACGAGGTGCTTGGTACGCTGCTAACCGATGTTGGTCTGAAGAAATAAGCTTTTTAACAACGGAATAATTATGAAAATCTTGTTCTTTGATGATTACAAGCTCGGGGTATTGAAGGGCGACAACGTAGTTGACATTACCAATGTAGTTAGTGGTATCCCACATGTTGTCCCTCAGGATTTGATAAATGGCTTGGTGGAAAATTTTGATCAATTCAAAGATCAAATACATTCAATATTAAAGAGTGCCGCTGGGGTGCCTATAGCTAACATTAAAGTGCGACCACCCTTACCCGGCCCCCGTAATATTGTCTGCATGGCCGTAAATTACATGGAGGATGGGACGCGCAAAGAGCCTGCGCCAATTAATGCATTTCATAAGTCGCCAAGTGCAATTATCGGATATGGAGACACGATGGTCTTGCCAGACGTGCCGTCGACGATTTTTGAAGGGGAGGCGGAATTAGCACTGGTTATTGGTAAGCGTGCAGCAAATGTAAAAGCCGAAGACGCAATGAAATATATATTCGGTTATATGAATTTTATTGATGGATCTGCCCGTGGACTTTTGCCGACCGGGAATACCTTTTACCAAATGAAATCTCGCGATACATTCGCGCCAATTGGGCCATACATTGTTACGGCTGACGAGGTAGCAGATCCTCACAAGCTACAGGTTAAGCTTTGGGTAAACGGGGTATTGATGCAAGACTACAATACAAGCGATATGGCACATAAAATACCGCGCTGTATTGAGTGGGTAACTTCGATACATACATTGCATCCAGGAGACATCCTTGCTCTGGGGACAAATCACCGAGGCCTTAATCCCTTTCAGGACGGAGACTTGGTAGAACTAGAGACCGAGACAATGGGCCGTCTTAGAATTAACGTAAGTGATCCATTGCAACGCAAATGGGCACGTGAAACCCGTTTGCAAAGACAGCAGAAAGGGCTTGAGGGGCAGACTCCTCAGATATCAGGTAAGTATGCAAAAAGTCCGACTTGATACCCAAGAATAGCAGCACCTAAACTGAGTCACTTACGCTTCTGTCGCCGCCATTCCCAATGGTGGAACAGGGGTTTACGCAAACTAGAAAGTTGTCGGCCAGCTGCTTAGCCTGTGCTGTCCGACGCCATGGGTTAGGCGCATCCGATGCACATCCAACGATTTGATCAGCCAACTCCTTGTGTCGCGCGGATCGATGATGTCGTGTGTTTCGAAAAGTGCCGCTAGTTCCCACGGAGCACTATTTCTATTCATCTCCACTAGAGCTTCCTTAAAGCGAGCGGGATCATCTTGCTCAGTGATTCCGTGGACAACTTTGACACTCAAGACTGGATCCATGAAGCCGAGGTCCGCCGTAACCCAGCATGCGTTCTGGTCTGAGTTCTGGCTACCTCCCATATTGAGATAGCCTTGGCCGTAGCTCTTTCGCATGATGATCGACAGCCGCGGAACTGTGCAAAGTGGTAATGCATTCATCCAATTTATGATGCGGCCAGGTGCTGCACGCATCTCACCTTCCAAGCCTATCAAGAACCCTGGTTGATCGACTAGGAAGACTATTGGAATATTATATGAGTCACATAAGACAATAAAATTGATTGCCTTGTTGCATGAATCGACATCCATGGCGCCGCCTTTGAAAAGCGGATTATTTGCGATAAATCCAACAGTTCTACCATCCAATCTTGCAAGAGCGGTGGTAATGGATTTTCCAAATCGTGCTTTTAATTCAAATACACTCCCAATATCTGCAATTGCCGTAATAATCTTACGGACATCGTAAACCGCCGTCCGTGACTCTGGTAGCAGCTTGAGAATTTCTTTGCACGCAACTTCAGAATTCTCGGGTACTGGCCACTCTGGGGGCGATTCGTTGTGATGACTTGGCATGTAACCCAGAAATCGTTTAACTGTATCGAGCGCCTCTTCGTCAGTATCAACTACTGCATCTACTAGCCCGCTCTTTTCGGTATGAAGACGCCATCCTCCTAATTCCTCGGAATCGATTGGTTGTCCGATGGCTCCAGAAGTCACTTTGTTGCTGGAGACAGCCATCGCGGCCCCTTTCCGCATCACTACGAAATCCGACATGCACGCATACCACGTCGAAGAGCCGTAACAAGGTCCTAAAAGAGCAGAAACCCATGGCGTTTCCCGCAAACGTAAAAACTCATTTGGATCCAAACCAGCAATGGTCCGACCTAAAGCTCCCATTCGGTCCGGCATTCGCGCGCCTGAAGATTCACCTAGAAAAATGAGAGGTAGGCCACGACGACTGGAGACAGATTTAAGAAATTTAATTTTCTTTCCGTTTGTAACTGCACTGGATGCGCCCAAGACCGTCAGATCATTGGAAACTACTGCCACGTTTCGTTGATTAATCTTGCCGAATACCGTTATTTTCGCGTCGGCAGGGGTTTTCTCGCGTAATTCTGGTCGAGATGAAGTGGCGAATAGTCCCATTTCTTGCATGCTTCCTGGATCGAGAAGGTAATCCAGACGTTCGCGTGCGTTGAGATGCCCCTGTGCTCTACGCTTCGCAAGTTTTTCTGCACCACCCATGGCAAGTGCCTTTTCTCTCCGCTGCTGATACTCGCGGATCAAATCATCAAATGACATTGTTTCCTCCTGATTGAAGTGAAAAGAGTAGGGTAGGTGCTGTAATGTTGCTGCGCACATTGATTCCACGATGTGTCGTTTTATTCTTATTTATCATAGCTTATGCATTGTCATGGTGACATGTTCCAAGGTAATCTGATGACTCAAATCTAGCAAAAAGCAATCCACAAACACTCAAATAAAAACTACAAGAGTGGATGCACAGTCAGGTACGGTTTGCACATTGGTCGTCAAGATCAAGATTGCAACCCATGGTTGATTGTCAATGAGGAGGAGCTCTATACGTGAAAGAGCTGTCGCAGAAAGTAGCCATCATCAGTGGGGCGACACGTAAGCGCGGACTTGGACGGGCAATTGCTTTGGCGCTCGCTCGAGCGGGTGCGGATATCGTTGTAACTGGAAGTGATCGGCAGCCGCCTAATCTTACCCCTGAAGAGCGAGACGAAGGGTGGAGGGGATTAGTGGATGTTGCTAAAGAAATACTGGCGCTTGGCGTTCGTTCTCATGCGGTATTCATGAATGTGTGCAAACCCCAAGATGCACAGCGTTTAGTGCACGAGACTGTGCAGAAAATGGGGCGCATCGATATTCTCGTAAATAACGCTACTTATCCCCGTGCAGGCGATCGAGTCCCATTGCTTGAGCTAGATGACGATTTGTGGCGGACGATAATCGACGTAAATCTTACTGGAACGATGCTCTGCTCAAAATATGTTGCAAAGCAAATGGTCGCTCAAGGTGATGGGGGAAGTATCGTCAACATTTCCTCGGGAGCAGCACTTAAAGCTCCGGCCACGTTTGCTGCATATGCAGCCTCAAAGGCTGGCATTCATGCGCTGAATTCTTCGCTTGCCGATGAGCTTGGGCCGCACGGAATAACAGCTAATGTAATTGCTCCAGGTTTTCTGGATACTGCTCGAATAGATGTTCTGCGAGACCCCGTCAAATGGGATAAGCGGCTGTCTACAATACCGATAAAGCGACCAGGAACTGTCGAAGAGGTTGCTGAACTCGCACGCTACCTTTGCGGGCCACACTCGCGTTGGATTAGCGGAGATGTTTTTTTGATTAATGGTGGCGAAGTTCGCCGGGCTGCTGACTAGTCAACTCAGAAAAGGAGACATGATGTATCGGACATGTTTATATTTCATGATCGCCATAGCTTGCGTGTCTAACCTTGCTGTTGCTCAGTCATACCCTTCTAAACCCGTTACGATTGTTGTTCCATTTGCGCCAGGTGGAACCAATGATCTCGTTGGTCGCCCGCTAGCGCAGAAACTCTCAGAAGCTTTTGGAAAACCTATCATCATAGATAATCGTGGCGGCGCAGGTGGCACTATAGGAACTGCTCGAGTAGCGACGTCAACGCCAGATGGTTACACCTTGCTCATCGGAAGCGCAGGTCCACTTGGCACGGCTCCGGGATATTATAAAAATCTTTCCTACGACCCTGTAAAAGATCTCGCGCCAATCTCATTGCTCATGACAAGCCCAATTATTCTTCTGGTTAATCCTGTCGTGCCCGCAAAGTCAGTTAATGATTTGGTTAAGTTGGCGAAAGCGATGCCTAAACAACTCAATTTTGGTTCGCCAGGCACGGGTAGTATGAATCACCTAGCGGGCGAGTTATTTAACATCCTAGCTAAAGTTAAGATGGTTCATGTTCCCTACAAAGGAAGCGGCCCAGCGGTTGTGGACTTGATTGCCGGTCGCCTCGACCTCATGTTTGCACCGGTGGCTCCGACCCTTGTTCACATAAAGGCAGGAAAACTAAGGCCAATTGCGGTAGGGACTCAGAAGCGGTTTTCAGTTTTTCCTGATCTGCCAACCATCAGCGAATCCGGCGTTTCAGGCTATGAAGTAGGTCAATGGTGGGGGATACTTGCGCCGGCAAAAACGCCAGACGCTATCCTTAAGCGACTCAACGAGGAAATTGTGAAGATCCTGAATAGTCAGGATATTAAGAATTTCTACACGAGTCTCGGTGGCGAGACGGCCCCCAGTTCAACTGACCAATTCTCGAAATTTATTCTGAGCGAAGTAACTAAATGGACTAAAACCCAAAGAGACGCAGGAATCTCAAACTAGGCTCAATGGGCAACCAAAGCCTTCGATGATTCTAACGATTGTGGATTGGACGTTGGACCCTCAAGGGGACGTCGATCTTGTCGTTCTGCACAAATGCCTGAATTAATTGAAATCAAACCTCTCGCTATGACCATTGGCGCCGAAATCGTCGGAGCCGATCTATCACAGATGTTGTCGCAGCAGCAGCGCGACGAAATCTGGGCGGCCTTCGTCAAGTGGAAGGTGCTGGTGTTTCGCAATCAAAATCTCGACAAGGCAAGTTTCGTCGTCGTTTCGAAACAATTCGGACCATTGTCGCGCGGCCACCATATTCACGCCGTCGACGAGGATTTCCCGGAAGTGTATGGAGTCATAAAAAACCGTCACAAAGCGCGCCAGACTGGCCAACCGATCTTCGAACCATGGACCGGATGGCATACCGATCTGACGCCGGCAATCAACCCGCCGACCGGGTCGATTCTGTGGGGTGTCAACGTTCCCCCCTATGGGGGCGACACACAGTGGACTGATCTCGGTGCGGCCTACCGGGCTTTGTCGCCGACGTTGCGCGCATTTGTTGACGGACTGCGCGGCGTTCACACCTACCTCACTTATCCCGGCGTCAGGGCGAATCAGGATTTCCTCGACCGGATCGCCCAGAACCAGAAGACGAGCGAACACCCGATCGTTCGAGTGCACCCGGAATCTGGTGAACGCATTCTGTTCGTCAGTCCTAAGTTCCTGCGAGAAATCGTCGGCCTGACCTCAACCGAGAGCACCGCGCTAATGGCAATGCTGAAAACCCATGCCATCCGGCCGGAGTTCACCGTCCGCGTTAAATGGGAACCGAACACCGTTGCCATGTGGGACAACAGGGCAACGGCCCACCTCGCGCCGCGAGACATCAATGAAAGTGATTTCGCGCGCGAACTATACCGGACAACGCTTGTTGGCAACGTTCCGGTTGGCGTCGACGGACGCGAGTCAGTTTCCCTCGAAGGCTCACCTCTTTTGGCGGCGTAAGTTATGAATTGTCCATAATCTTTGGGCAAGTCAAGTTGAAAAGACGATCTACGATTGACCCTTTGTAATCGCCTCTTTTACTTATTTCTAATAAATCGTTGATTGAAATAGTTTTTTGCGTGCCTGACACTGTTTGTGTCATGGCCGCGGCGGCGCTAGGTCATGTGGGCAGAAGAATGCTGTATATAATTACAGTATGAACCCTGCCAACATTCCAGCTAGCGCCCCGATTCCTCCTGCATTAGCACCAGTCCGGCAGGCACTCCCCTTGTTCGCTGCGCCGGTCAGAGCGGGTTTTCCGTCCCCGGCGACTGACCACATGGACGACAGGCTCGATATCGTCGAATACCTGTCTCTACACCCTGAATCCACGTTCTATTTTCGCGTCAAAGGCGACTCAATGACTGGCGCCGGTATCCACAACAGCGATCTGCTGGTGGTTGACCGGGCTGCGGAGTCAGTCAGCGGTTGCGTAGTTGTCGCAGCCATTGACGGCGACCTCACTGTCAAGCGGCTGCGGCTGATAGGCGGGCGGGCGATCCTGCAGCCTGAGAACCCAGCTTATGCAAGCATTGTCGTCGGCGATGCTCAGGAGTTGCAGGTTTGGGGCGTGGTGACGTATGTGATCCACAAGCCATGACCCGCTCGATAGCGCTGGTGGATGGCAATAACTTCTATGTGTCCTGCGAGCGCGTATTCGATCCGCGGCTCGTCGGGCGGCCAGTGGTGGTGCTGTCGAATAATGACGGCTGCGTGGTGTCACGAAGCGACGAGGCCAAGGCGCTCGGCATCAAGATGGGCGTGCCGTTTTTCGAGGTGAGGCACTTGGTCAAGTCGCATGGCCTGGTATGGCTCAGCAGCAACTACACCCTTTACGGCGACATGAGCGCACGCATGATGACGATCTTGGGCGGGTTCGCACCGGAGCAAGAGATTTATTCGATTGATGAGTGTTTTCTGGACTTCACCGGCATGGTGGTCGATAGCGTCGCACATGGCCGAGTGATACGTAACCGGGTTCGCAAGCTAACCGGGATTACCACCTGCGTCGGTATCGGCGCCTCGAAGACATTAGCCAAGCTGGCCAACCACGTCGCCAAAAAGCAGAAGCAATACGAAGGAGTGTTCGACTGGTCTGGGCTGTCGGCGGCGGACACCACCGCCAAGATGCAAGGGATTGAGGTGGGGGAAGTGTGGGGCGTCGGCCGGAAACTCAACGCTCACCTGGCCACCATGGGTATCACCACCGTGCAAGGATTGCGTCAGGCCGACAAGGCAATGATCCGGCAGCGGTTCGGTGTGGTGATGGAGCGCACGGTTGCCGAACTGAACGGGTTGTCCTGCCTCGATCTGGAAGACGCCGCCCCGCGCAAGGAGCAGATTCTCTGCAGCCGCAGCTTTGGCCGGCCGGTGACCACGCTGCCGGAACTCAAAGAGGCCGTCCTCAGCTACGTGACCCGCGCTGCAGAGCGCATGCGCACTCAGGGATCGGCCTGCAGCAGGGTTTCGGTATTCATCAACACCAATTTCTTCAAGGAGGGAGCCCGTCAGTATTCAAGGACGGCGCAGGTGCCGCTGACAGTCGCCAGCGACGATACCCGGCGCCTGGCAGCAGCTGCAATGCATATCCTGCAGCGCATCTACAAGCCAGGCTACGAATACAAGAAAGCCGGGGTGATCCTGACCGGCCTGCAGCCTGCCGCAGCGGTTCAGGATGATTTATTCTCTGGTTATGACCGGGCGCGTTCAGCACGCCTGATGGGCACCCTGGACAAAATCAACAGGACATACGGAATGAACGCCATCACCTTCGCCGGCGCCGGCATCCGCAAGCCTTGGCGCATGCTTACCGACCGCAGGACGCCCCGTTATACGACATCGTGGGACGAAATAGCAGTCGTCCGGGCAGCCTGAACATGTGCGGCCGCTACGTCACCAAGGATCAGGCCGAGATCGAACGCTTTTGGAAGGTGAAGGGACGGGACATCGCCGAGCCGTTCCGGGCGCGTTATAACGCAGCGCCTACGCTGGTCATGCCAGTAATCCGGGGCGGGGGAAATCGTGAATTGGTCGGTATGAAGTGGGGGTTGATACCACCCTGGGCAAAGGATCCAAAGGAGGGCGTCCGAATGAACAATGCCCGCGGCGAGACCGTGGCTGAAAAACCCTCATTCCGTGCTGCCTTCAAGCGAAGGCGCTGCATCATCCCAATGGCGGGATTCTACGAATGGAAGACCACACCAGAAGGGAAAATCCCGCACTACTTCAGCATGCTAAATGCTGAGCAGTTTGCCGCGGCGGGCATTTGGGAGCATTGGCGGGGACCCGACGACAAGGTGATCGAGAGTTTTGCGATCATCACTACGGAAGCCAACGAGATCATGGCGCCCGTGCACGACCGCATGCCCGTAATCCTGTCGGCCGATGGTATTGATACCTGGATAGATCCGTCCAACGTGGACGGCAACGGCTTACAGACACTGCTGGTGCCTTATCCGGCGGATGAGATGCAGGAACGTGTTGTTAGCACCCGTGTGAACAATTCACGCAACGAAGGGCCAGAGTTGCTGAGGTAGCGGATTTACACAGAACGCATTGATTAGCTGTCATGTGTCGTTAAAACGAATCTATGCGCCGGTATTCATGAAGAGGCGCAGGCTCAATTGGAGGCGTACTTTTCGGAGTTCTGCGCCGGCTTAAAACCAGCTATTTTTGCGTTTTTTATGGTGTATACCGCTCCGTGCGATACTCCCCCCAACAATATTAAACGGGGGAGTAAAGGTGAAAAATATAAAAGAGCGCACGATCTACTATCGCAGAGTAGCTTGGGGTGCAAAACATAAGCCATTGGAGCAATTTTTGTTGGACGCGCATAACAACCTTGATACAACGGCGAGCCGCACATTTTCCCATGGCGAGGGTGAAATTCTAGGCATTAGCTGGAGCAGATCGCCCGGAAGTAAGGGGGGGATGCTGTTTCAGGTCGCTGAATACATTCCGCATCAGGCAACATCTTTGGTTCCTTTTCCTTCAAGGGCGATAAAGAAAGATAAAACCACTGCGTTTCCTCCGCCTGCGCAAAAGAACTACATGTCGGGTGATATTTTTTGTTTGTTGCGAGGTGATGATTTACTGCTTTGCCCCAGCGGGGCGCGTGAGTCAGTCGCCGATAGGGCCACTTGCAACGCTGACTCTCGCGGATCTTGGTGCCAATGTCATAAAAGTTGAGCCGCCAGAGGGCGACGGTCGTCGAACCATAGGGCCAAGTAGAAATCCAAAAATGACCTCGCAGTTTTTAAACATTAATCGTGGTAAGAGATCCATCGTAATTGATGCAAAAATGTCTGCGGGTAGAGATCAGTCAATTAATCGCCTCCGGTGCAGTAAAAAGCATAAATCGGTAATTTTTTGTCGACGTACCGAGAGCCCCCTTTTTCGCCACTACGAAGGAATTGTTGAATTTTTTTGAGTCAACGTAAACGAGCGGCGGCGTTGGGGGCATCCTTGGGGGCATTAGTAAAGTGCTAAAATCAAAAAAAGTATATGCAGGAAGGGGTTAGCGGTTTCTTTCGAATCCCTCTCTCCGCCAGAACTACCTAAACCCTGCTCCCGAGCGGGGTTTTTCTTTTGTCGGTTCTTTCACCGGCAACACAACTGTTCGGATTACAATTCGGGCTCTTTTTAACTGGCAGGAGACGCACCCATGATCGCAGCAGGACAGAACCTTCCCGCGGGCAAGCTGATGGAGTCCACCGAGTTCGACGCCGGCAACGGCTGTGCGATGCCGCCGAAGGAGGTCGACGTGCTGGAGGCCGCCAAGGGCAAGAAGATCGTCATTTTCGGTCTGCCCGGCGCCTACACCCCGACCTGTTCGGCCAAGCATGTGCCGGGCTATGTGCAGAATTACGATGCGCTGAAGGCCAAGGGCGTCAACGAGATCTGGTGTCTTGCGACGAATGACGCCTTCGTGATGGCAGCCTGGGGCCGTGACCAGAACGTCGGCAACAAGGTGCGCATGCTTGCCGACGGCAGCGTCAACTACACCAAGGCACTGGGCCTGGAACTCGACCTCATCGCGCGCGGCATGGGTGTGCGCACCAACCGCTTTGCGATGATCGTCGACAACGGCGTGGTCAAACATGTCGCAGTCGAAGGGCCGGGCAAGTTCGAAGTGTCGTCGGCTGAAGCCATTCTCGCCAAGCTGTAATTTTCAGTCTGGCAGTACCCGAACCGGGGCGGCGCAGGCGCGTGGCCCCGGTTTTTCATTGGAGGCAGCGATGATCACCGGCATAGACCACATCACCATCGGCGTGTCCGACCTCGACGACGCCACCGCACGTTTCCGGCGTCTCGGTTTCAATGTCCGGCCGGGCGGCATGCATGCCGGCCGCGGCACGCACAATGCGCTTGCCTGGAACAAGGCGGATTACCTCGAACTGCTGGCGATCCGCGACGAAGCCGAATACCAGGCTGCCAGCACCTCCGGTGGCGCCTTTGCCCGGTTCATCGCGGCCGGCGGCGGCATCCATGCCGTTGTCCTGGCGAGCGATGATCTGGTCGCCGATGTCGCGGCCATGCGCGCGCGCGGTGCAGTGATCGGCGATCCGGTCGACGGCAAGCGGACTACACCCGACGGCAGGACACTGCACTGGCGTTTCGCCGCTCTGGGAGCCGTGCATGGACTGCCGCTCGCGTTCATCGAACACGGCATTCCGCTCACCTCACGTTGCCCGGATGTCATGGCGCATCCCAATGCCGTGTTTGCGCTGGAGAGGGCCTATATCGTCGTCGAAGATGCGGCGGCAAGTGCACAGGCACTGGCCCGGATCCTGGGCATGGACACACCGCCACTGCAGAAAGGCACCGTGATCATGTCGCATATGGCCATATTCCAGCTCGGCTCCACCGGCCTTGGCATCGTCCAGCCCTATGCCGATGGCCCCGCATCGCGCGCCCTGAATGAGCGAGGTCCCGGTGCCTTTCAGGCCTTGTACCGCACCACGAGCATGGGCGCTGCCGCGCGCTGGATGGCTGAACAAGGCATGCCGCCGCTCGAGCGCGGCGTGCGCAACACCGGCGAGCACGCAATGCTTGCGACGCCCGCCGAAGCCTGCGGTGCGTACATCGGATTCGTCGGGCCGGAGTAGGAACTGCCTGTGCGACCGCTGCAATGTGCTGCGCTTGTTGCGGCCGAAAAATAAAAATATAAATAAAAACAAATACTTATAAGATATCTATCGCACCGGTTGCCAGCGCAGATCGAGAGTCATCGGAAATGCCGGGTTGGTGGTTTCAGGGGTGATGGTCATCGGGCCGGGGGTGTGGCCGTGGTCCCAGAAGCGCGCGATGCGGCGGGCATCGGCTTCGTTGGCGTTGACGGGCAGCGTGCTGTAGTTGCGTCCGCCGGGATGCGACACATGGTAGGTGCAGCCCCCGACGGAGCGTTTGCTCCAGGTATCCACGACATCGAATACCAGCGGTGCGTGCACGCCGATGGTTGGATGCAATGCGGAGGGCGGGGCCCAGGCGCAGTAGCGCACGCCGGCGACGAATTCGCCGGGTGTGCCGGTTGGAGTCATCGGCACCGCGCGTCCGTTGCAGGCGATGATGTGCCGTGACTCAATGAGGCCGCGGGCGCGCACCTGCAGGCGTTCGACCGAGGAGTCGACGTAGCGCGCGGTGGCATTGAGCCCCATCTCCTCGCCGAGCACATGCCAGGGTTCGATGGCCTGGCGCAGTTCGATTTCGATGCCGCTGTAGGTGACGGTGCCGTAGCGCGGGAAGCGGAACTCGTGGAAGGGTGCATACCAGCTGTCATCGAAGGCGTAGCCGGCACGGCGCAGGTCTTCGAGCACGTCGTGAAAGTCGGCGGCGACGAAATAAGGCAGCATGAAGCGGTCGTGCAGCTGCGTGCCCCAGCGCACCAGCTTCGACTCATAGGGCGTCTGCCAGAACCAGGCGACCAGCGCGCGCAGCAGCAGCATCTGCGCGAGGCTCATCTGTGGATGGGGCGGCATTTCGAAACCGCGGAACTCGAGCAGGCCGAGCCGGCCGCGACCGCCGGCGGGAGTGTAGAGCTTGTCGATGCAGAACTCGGCCCGATGGGTGTTGCCGGTGAGATCGACAAGGAAATTGCGCAGCAGGCGGTCGGTCATTTCCGGCGGCAGGGCCTTGCCTTTTTCCACCTGCAGCCGCGCCATTTCCTGGAAGGCGATTTCGAGTTCGTAGAGGTTGTCGTCACGCGCCTCGTCGACCCGCGGGGCCTGGCTGGTCGGGCCGATGAACATGCCCGAGAACAAGTAGGACAGCGATGGATGGTTCTGCCAGTAGGTGATCAGGCTGCGCAGCAGGTCAGGCCGGCGCAGCAGCGGGCTGTCGGCAACCGTGGGGCCGCCGAGTGCGATGTGGTTGCCGCCGCCGCTGCCGGTGTGGCGGCCGTCGAGCATGAATTTCTCGGTGCCGAGCCGGGTCGCGCGCGCTTCCTCGTAGAGGGCGGTGGTGTTGTTGACCAGACCTTCCCAGTTCGCGGCCGGATGGATGTTGACTTCGATGACGCCGGGATCCGGTGTCACGCCAAGCACCGTGATGCGCGGGTCGGCCGGCGGTTCATAGCCTTCGAGGCGGACGCGCAGCCCGAGAGCTGAAGCGGTGTCTTCGATGCATGCCAGCAGTTCGACATACGGCTCCAGTGTTTCGAAGGGTGGCAGGAAAACGTAAAGCCGGCCGTTGCGCACTTCGACGCAGAGAGCCGTGCGCACCAGCTTTTCGCCATCGGGCAGGGTCTTGGGCAGGGCATCGAGCGGCAGACGGTAGCCGACAGGCGAGTCGCCGTTGATCAGGATGATTTGGTCATCGGGGAGTGGCCAGGACGAGCTGGCCCAGCCGGAAGCGGTCGCGCCGAGAGGCAGGACGTATCCGGCGGGATGGGGGTTGCCCGGCGTGCGCGCGGCCTTTTCCGCGGAGAGGTGGGTCAGCGGATCTTCCCAGGCCGGCATCAGCCGGCTCGCAGGCAATTTCAGCGCCGCAGTCAGCGCTCCGGCATAACGGGCTGCGTCGGCCGCCGCGGCAGCGGCCGGTGCGCTGGCTGCGGAAATCAGCTCCGGATTGCGCCACAGCGGCAGGCCGTCGTTCCGCCACTGGATGCCCAGCGCCCAGCGCGGCAGCGGTTCACCCGGGTACCACTTGCCCTGTCCGTAGAACACCAGGCCACCCGGTGCAAAACGTTGGTGCAGCCGCCAGGCGAGCTGTTCGGCCAGCGCCCATTTCTTGTCGGAGAGCGCCGTGGTATTCCATTCCGGCCCGTCCATGTCGTCGACGGAGACGAAGGTCGGCTCGCCACCCTGGGTCAGCCGCACGTCGCGTTCGAGCAACTCACCGTCGATCTGACGGCCGAGCGTATTTATGGCCTGCCACTGTGCGGTGTCGTAGGGTTTGGTGACGCGCGGATCCTCGTGGATGCGGGTGACCGACATCGCGAAATCAAATTGGGTATCGCAGGGATCTACGGCGCCGCTGACCGCGGCCGCGCTGGCCGGCGAGGGCGTGCAGGCGAGCGGAATGTGGCCTTCACCGGCGAGCAAACCCGAGGTCGGGTCGAGGCCCACCCAGCCGGCTCCGGGAATATAGGCTTCGGCCCAGGCATGCAGGTCGGTGAAGTCCTGCTCGGGACCGGCGGGACCGTCGAGCGGCTTCTGGTCGGCCTTGAGCTGGATCAGGTAGCCGGAGACAAAACGCGCGGCGAGCCCGCAGTGGCGCAACAGCTGCACCAGCAGCCAGCCGCTGTCGCGGCAGGAACCGCTGCGATTGTGCAGGGTCTGCTCGCAACTCTGCACGCCTGGCTCCATGCGCACGAGGTAGGCGATGTCCTGCTGTAGCTGGCGGTTGATGGCGACCAGAAAGTCGATGGTGGCGATTTCGCCGGTGTTGGATGCCCGGAACGCGGCAAGCCATTCCTGCAGCAACTGCCCTTGTTCCTCAATGGCAAGGTACGGTGTCAGGTCGCGCAGCAGGTCCTGCCGGTAATCGAAGGGAAAGCGTTCGGCGTAGCCCTCCATGAAAAAATCAAAGGGATTGATCACCGTCATGTCGGCAACGACGTCGACGGTGATTTCGAGTTCGCGTGTTTTCTCCGGGAACACGAAACGCGCGATGTAGTTGCCGAAGATGTCCTGCTGCCAGTTGATGAAATGGCTGGCCGGCGAGACGTTCAGCGAGTACGACAGGATCGGCGTGCGGCAGTGCGGAGCCGGGCGCAGGCGGATTTCATGCGGTGACAGCACGACCTCTCGGTCATAGCGGTATCGGGTCAGGTGATGCAGTGCTACCTGGATGCTCATCGGCGGAGATCTCCCGCCGGAAAACGCGCGGCGTTATCGTTATTGTTCGAAACCGACATTCCAGTCGGGGTTGGGCAGTTCGCCGAAGACCTTGCGCAGGCCTTCGCCCCAGCGCTGGTGGACCATGTTGAAGTAGCTGTCGTTCTCCTCGATGCGGTGCTGGAAAGCCACGCGCAGCGTGTCGGCGCGGTAGATGAGCAGGTCGATCGGCAGGCCGACCGAGATGTTGCTGCGCATCGTCGAGTCGAAGGAGACGAGCAGGCACTTGGTTGCTTCGAGCAGCGTGGTTTCTGGCTTGATGACACGGTCGATGACTGGTTTGCCGTACTTGCTTTCGCCGATCTGGAAATAGGTGGTCTCAGCGGTGGATTCAATGAAGTTGCCTTCGCTGTAGACATGAAACAGCCGCTGACGGCCGCCGGCAATCTGGCCGCCGACGATGAAGGATGCGCTGGCGTCAACATTGGCCTGCTGCAGGTAGGGGCCGTCGCGCAGCCGGACCTCGCGCAATGCCTGGCCGACCATTTCCGCGACCTCGAACATTGAACGCGCATCGAACAGCGTCTTGCGCGATCCGGGCTCGCGTTGGTCCTCGACCAGCAGGTTGACGGCGCTCTGGGTGATCGACAGGTTGCCCGAGCTGAGGATGACGATCACGCGGTCGCCGTCCTTGCTGAACACGCGCATCTTGCGGTAACTGGAGACATGGTCGACACCGGCATTGGTGCGCGAGTCGGACGCGAACACCATGCCGGCCTTGAGGGTGACGGCAACGCAATAAGTCATCGGGGATTGCAGCTGGAAAAAGGATGGTGCGAAGCATAGGGTAAGCCGGCAGGGCTGACAAGCAAGCCATCGGCTTGTGCGGTCGCTGGATTTCCGGCCTGCAAGCCTGATTCATGCGCTTTGCCGGGAACTGGACGGCAGCATATCGGGAGCGTCGTACACCGGCGCGAGGAAGTGGCGGTTCAGTTCGTCGTTCAGCAGGTGCAGCCTTTCGAGGAATTCCATCAGGTATTCGTGGAGCCCGGTCTCCATGATCTGTTCGACACGACCATAATGCAGCTGTGCATGAAGTTCTCCGGCCAGGCGCTCGGGTTCCATCGAGTCGCGCCTGCACAGCTCGCGCAGGATTTCGTAGATCTCGTTCATGCAGGCATGCAGCGAACGCGGCAGGTCATTGCGCAGGATCAGCAGTTCGGCGACGCGCTTCGGCGTGATGACGTCGCGGTAGATGCGGCGGTAGGAACTGAGGGCGCTTACCGAGCGCAGCAGGGCGCTCCACTGGTAGTAGTCGACCGCGCCGCCGACTTCCGCGGCGCTCGGCAGCAGCGTGTGGTACTTGACGTCGAGCAGGCGCACCGTGTTGTCGGCGCGTTCCATGAAGGTGCCCAGGCGGATGAACTGGTAGGCCTCGTCGCGCAGCATGGTGCCGAAAGTCACGCCGCGGAACTGGTGGGACTGGGTCTTGATCCACTCGAAGAGCTCGTTGATGCCGCCGTGGTTCAGCGCGGTTTCGCTGCGGCCGCGCAGCTCCAGCCAGATGGCGTTGAGATCCTCGTACATTTCGGAGGTCATCACGCCGCGCATGCTGCGGCCGTTCTCGCGCGCAGAGTGGATCAGCGAGCAGATGCTCGACGGGTTGCTGCTGTCGGTTACCATGAAACGCAGCACCTTGTCAGAGGTCAGCGGCCCCGGATTTTTCGCGTAGTAATTGCTGGCAAGGCCGTTGATGACCAGCGGCAGCGCCCAGGGTTCCGCCCAGGACTGCGCCACGTCGGTCACCCGGTACGGCAGCAGCGACATTTGATAGGTGATGTCGAGCAGACGTGCGGTGTTTTCGGCGCGCTCGATCTGGCGCGACATCCAGTAGAGGTTGTTGGCGTGGCGGCTCAGCATTGCAGGTCCTCCAGTACCCAGGTGTCCTTGGTGCCGCCGCCCTGCGAGGAGTTGACAATCAGTGAACCCTCGCGCAGCGCGACGCGGGTCAGTGCCCCCGGGACCAGCGTGACGCCGCGACCCGACAGCACATAGGGCCGCAGGTCGACGTGGCGCGGCACGACGTCGGAATCGCGGAAGGTCGGGCAGGTCGAGAGCGCCAGCGTCGGCTGCGCGATGTAGTTGGCCGGGTTGGCTTCGATGCGTTTGCGGAATTCGGCAATCTGCTCTTTGGTCGAGGTTGGCCCGACCAGCATGCCGTAGCCGCCGGAGCCCTGCACTTCCTTGACCACCAGTTCGGGCAGGTGTGCCAGGGCGTAGGCGAGATCCTCGGCCAGACCGAGTCGGTGGGTCGGCACGTTGGAGATGATCGGCTTTTCGCCGAGATAGAACTCGATCATCTGCGGCACGTAGAGATAGGTCGATTTGTCATCGGCAACGCCGGTGCCGATGGCGTTGGCAAGCGTGACGTTGCCGGCGCGATAGGCCTCGAATATGCCGGGCACGCCGAGCACGGAGTCGGGGCGGAAGGCGAGCGGGTCGAGGAAATCGTCGTCGATGCGGCGGTAGATGACATCGACGCGCTGCGGTCCGGCGGTGGTCCGCATGTAGACGTAGTTGTTGGAGACGAAGAGATCCTGGCCCTCGACCAGTTCGATGCCCATCTGCTGGGCGAGGAAGGCGTGTTCGAAATATGCGCTGTTGTAGGCGCCGGGTGTCATCACCACGACGGTGGGCTGGCTGACGTGCTCGGGCGCGACCGCGCGCAGGTTGTCGAGCAGCACGTCGGTGTAGTGGTCGATGGGCGCGACCGGGATGCGTCCGAAGAGCTCGGGAAAGAGCCGCATCATCATCTTGCGGTTTTCGAGCATGTAGGAGACGCCGGAAGGCGTGCGCAGGTTGTCTTCGAGGACATGGAATTCGCCGGCATCGGTCTTGACGATGTCCACGCCGGCAATGTGCACATAAACGTCGCCTGGCACCTGTATGCCCTGCATTTCGGGGCGGAAGGCCGGATTGCCGGTGACCTGGGCTGCAGGAATGATGCCGGCCTTGAGGATTTCCTGGCCGTGGTAGATGTCCTTCAGAAAGGCGTTGAGTGCACGCACGCGCTGGCAGGCGCCGTCGCTGATGATTTTCCACGCATTGGGACGGATGATGCGCGGGATGATGTCAAAGGGAATCGAGCGTTCGGTGCCGGATTCATCACCGTAGACGGCGAAGGTGATGCCCAGCCGGGTATACAGCGCGTCGGCCTCACGCTGTTTCTGCGGCAGGAAGTCTGCCGGTTTCCCGGATAACCATTCGTTGTACTCGCGGTAATGCGGCCGAATTTGACCGTCCGGAGCGCGCATTTCATCAAAAGGGAGCCTGCTACTCATTGTGATCCTTTTCCCGCGCGTGGGGTGGATTGACCGTGCAACGGCGAAATCCACTGTGTATGCAACAACCTACCATGTTTCTCCGTGTTGATTGACTCGGTGCAATGAGCTGAGCTTGTTATTCCCCATGTCCCCGGGAGGTTTTGTGTGGTGGGGTCAGCCGCACAACGGCGTGCCCCTTGCTGCAATTCAGAAGAAGTCATCGGATTTTGTATTACCGGGTTTATGCACCCAAGCAACCCTTGTACCATTCCGGGGTCTATGGTGTGCAATCCCGGTGCAGCCTGAGGCCATGCCAAGGCGGAGCGCTACATTCGGGTATGGATGCACCGGAATGGGGCATTTTTTGTGACAGTCAGCAGATTCTTCGGTTCAAGGTAGGCATATGGTCAGCAACGTACAACTGCAGTTGGTGAAATCCGCGGACGCCGGGCCACAGACGTGGATCGCGGCGGCGGCGGCGCGTTTTGATGCGCCCGCCGGTGCCGCGCTCCGCCGTGCCTTTGACGATCTGCTGTCAGCATCCGGGCGCCATGATGGCCTGCTGGAACGCGCCTGTGCCGTAGCCGACACGGTGCTGCAGCTGGACCTCGATCATGAGGCGGTGACCGCGACGTTGCTGGTGCCGTTGCTGCGTCTGCAACTGGCCGGCAGTGCAGATCTGCGTGCGCGCCATGGCGATGTCATTGCCGAGCTCGCCGAAGGGGTTCTGCGGATGGGGGAGATCGGTGCACTGTCGAGCCATGCACCGGCGCCGCTGCGTCCCGAGGGGCAGGCAACACAGCTCGAGGCACTGCGCAAGATGCTGCTGGCGATGGTGCAGGATGTGCGCGTGGTGCTGGTGAAGCTGGCCGATCACCTGCAGGACCTGCGCGAGGCGATCAAGTCCGGGGATGCGGGGAAAATGGCCGAAATGGCGGATTTGACACAGGACCTTTTCGCACCGCTCGCCAACCGCCTGGGGGTCTGGCAGATCAAGTGGGAACTGGAGGACCTCGCACTGCGCGTGCGTGACCCGGAAAGCTACAAGCGCATCGCGCGGTTGCTTGACGAGAAGCGCCAGAGCCGCGAGCGTTACATCGAGAACGTGGTGGCGATACTCAAGGGCGAACTTGCGCGCGCGGGCATCGCGGCCGAGATTTACGGGCGCCCGAAGCACATCGCGAGCATCCACCGCAAGATGGAGAAAAAGCGTCTCGATTTCGAGGGGCTCTACGATGTGCGCGCGGTGCGCGTGCTGGTTCGCGACGTCAAGGACTGCTACACGGTGCTCGGCATCGTGCACAGCCTGTGGTCACCGCTGCCCAAGGAATTTGACGACTACATCGCCAAGCCGAAGGCCAACAACTACCGTTCGCTGCACACGGCGGTGATCGGCCCCGAAGGCAAGTCGGTGGAGGTGCAGATCCGCACCCACGAGATGCATCAGCATTCTGAGCTGGGCGTGGCGGCGCACTGGCGCTACAAGGAGGGCGGCCGCCAGGATCGCGGCTACGAGGAAAAGATCGCCTGGCTGCGCCAGGTGCTGGAGTGGAAGGACGAGGTCAGCGATACGGGCGAACTGGGGGAGCAGTTCCGCACGGGATTGTTCGAGGACACTGTTTATGTGCTGACGCCGCAGGGGCGGGTGGTGGACCTGCCGAAGGGCGCGACGCCGGTGGACTTTGCCTATCACGTGCACACCGAACTCGGTCACCGCTGCCGCGGCGCCAAGGTCGATGGCGCGATGGTGCCCCTCAATACGCCGCTGTCGAACGGCCAGCAGGTGGAGGTTCTCGCGGCGAAGCAGGGCGGGCCCAGCCGCGACTGGCTCAATCCGCAACTCGGTTTCCTGCGCAGCCCCGGCGCGCGCTCGAAGGTGCGGCAGTGGTTCAACAAGCTCAACCTCGAGGCGGACATCGCCCAGGGCCGCGCGCTGCTCGACAAGGAATTGCAGCGTCGCGGCATGACCCGCACCAATCTCGATCAGCTGGCGGCGGCCATGGGCTTCGAACGGCTCAATGACCTGCTCGCCGGCATCGGACGCGGCGAGGTCGGCCCCAAGGCGCTGCAGGAGGCGCTCGATCCGGACACTGCCGGGTCCCAGGCAGAGGTGCCGTTGCCAGCCATTGTCGCGCGCAAGGCAAAGGGCGCGGGCGGCGGGATTCTGGTGGTCGGTGTCGACAAGCTGCTGACGATGCCGGCGAGGTGCTGCCGGCCGGCGCCACCGGAGCCGATCGTCGGATTCGTGACTCGGGGACGTGGCGTCAGCGTGCACCGCGCCGACTGTGCCAATCTGGCGCGCCTCGATCCGCAGCGGCGGGTCGCGGCGGAGTGGGGTGCTCCGGGCAACGCGACCTTCCCGGTGGAGATCGTGGTCGACGCTGTCGACCGCACCGGACTGCTGCGCGACATTTCCGAGGTGCTGTCGCGGGAGCGCATCAATGTCACGGCCACGCGCTCGACCTCGACCGACCTGACGGCGCGGATGCGCTTCACGCTGGAGGTTTCGGACCTCGGGCAGCTGGGACGGGTGCTGGGGCTGGTGCAGGAGGTGCGCGGGGTGGTGTCGGCGGCACGACGCTGACGCCGGCGGTAGGCGCCCGCAAGCCACTGATTTCATTTGATCGTTCCTGCCCGATTGGGATAGAATCCGCCCCTTTCAGGCGCGTAGCTCAGCTGGTTAGAGCACCACCTTGACATGGTGGGGGTCGTTGGTTCGAGTCCAATCGCGCCTACCAATTTGGAATTGCGCAAACTAAACCGCCGGAATGCAGGAAGCGAGCGTTATGACACCGCGAACTTGTAACTTCCCTGGAGCCCGGCGATAGTTGCGTCAATTTTCTGGTAGCGGAAAAAAGTGCGGCTTGCCGCACTTTTTTTATTTCCAGTCACGGAACCCGACATGATCAACATCACATTGCCCGACGGATCGGTCAGATCCTACGAACAACCGGTGACGGTGGCCGAAGTGGCGGCCTCCATCGGTGCCGGACTCGCCAAGGCGGCACTCGCCGGGAGGGTCAACGGCAGGCTGGTCGACACTTCGCACCGCATCGATTCGGATGCCGAGCTGGCCGTGATCACCGACCGCAATCCCGAGGGCCTGGACATGCTGCGTCACTCGACGGCGCACCTGCTGGCCCATGCGGTTAAGGAGCTGTTTCCCGATGCGCAAGTGACGATCGGACCGGTGATCGAGGACGGTTTCTACTACGATTTTTCCTACAAGCGGCCCTTCACGCCCGAGGATCTCTCGGCGATCGAAAAGCGCATGCTGGAAATCAGCAAGCGCGACATCCGCGTCGAGCGCGAAGTGATGCCTCGCGACGAGGCCGTGCAGTTTTTCTCCGACATGGGAGAGAAGTACAAGTCGCAGATCATCGCGTCGATCCCTTCCGACGAGCCGATTTCACTTTACCGCCAGGGCAACTTCATTGATCTCTGTCGCGGACCGCATGTGCCGTCCACCGGCAAGCTGAAGATCTTCAAGCTGATGAAGGTGGCGGGCGCCTACTGGCGCGGAGATTCGAAGAACGAGATGCTGCAGCGAATCTATGGCACGGCCTGGGCGCGTAAAGAGGATCAGGACCAGTACCTGCACCGCCTCGAGGAGGCGGAAAAGCGCGACCACCGCAAGCTGGGCCGCCAGCTCGACCTGTTTCACATGCAGGACGAGGCGCCGGGCATGGTGTTCTGGCATGCCAACGGCTGGGTGATCTGGCAGGCCATCGAGCAGTACATGCGCGGCTTGCTGACCGAAGCCGGATACCGCGAGGTGCGCACGCCGCAGGTGATGGACCGCGTGCTGTGGGAGCGCTCCGGACACTGGGAAAACTACCGCGAATACATGTTCACCACGGAATCGGAGAAGCGCGACTATGCGGTGAAGCCGATGAACTGTCCGGGGCATGTGCAAATCTTCAACCAGGGCGTGAAAAGCTACCGCGACCTGCCGCTGCGCATCGCCGAGTTTGGTTCCTGCCACCGCAATGAGCCGTCCGGCGCACTGCATGGCCTGATGCGGGTGCGCGGCTTTGTGCAGGACGACGCGCATATCTTCTGCACGGAAGAGCAGGTGCAGCGCGAAGCCGGCGATTTCGTCGACCTGTTGCGCCGGGTTTATGCCGATTTCGGCTTCGACCACATCCTGGTCAAACTCTCCACGCGCCCGGAAAAGCGCATCGGGGATGATGCAGTCTGGGACCGTGCCGAGGCGGCACTCAAGGCGACGCTGGACGAAAAAGGCCTCGAATGGGAGCTTAATCCCGGTGAGGGCGCGTTTTACGGCCCGAAAATCGAGTTTTCACTGAAAGACTCGCTGGGCCGGATCTGGCAATGCGGCACCCTGCAGCTCGATTTCGCATTGCCCCAGCGTCTGGGCGCGGAATACGTGGCCGAAGACAACAGCCGGCGCACGCCGGTGATGCTGCACCGGGCAATACTCGGGTCGCTGGAGCGCTTTATCGGCATCCTGATCGAGCACTACGCCGGTGCCATGCCGGCCTGGCTGGCGCCGGTGCAGGCGGTGGTCATGAACATCTCGGAAGGCCAGGCCGGTCCGGTGGCGGCAGTGGCGGAAGCCCTGAAAAAGGCCGGTTTCCGGGTCGAGGCTGACTTGAGAAATGAGAAAATTTCCTATAAAATCCGCGAACATAGTCTGCAAAAGCTGCCATTCCAGCTGGTTGTCGGTGACAAGGAAGTGGCAGCACAATTGGTGGCCGTACGTTCCCGTAAAGGCGAGGATCTGGGACAGATGTCCCTGGATGCCTTTATGTCGCTTCTGAAAAGCGATATCGCGAGAAAGGGTCGTTCGGCCTGAGAGCAACAAATTTTGGGAGTTTTCGCATAGCTCAGGAAAAGGAAGCCCGGATCAACGGTGAAATCACCGCCCCGGAAGTGCGGGTCATCGGAGCAGATGGTTCGCAGGTTGGCGTGATCAGCATCGCCGCAGCCAACAAGCTGGCGGAGGAAGCTGAGCTGGATCTGGTCGAGATCGCGCCTACGGCAAAACCGCCGGTGTGCCGCGTCATGGATTACGGGAAATTCAAGTACCGTGAGAGCAAGAAGCAGCACGAGGCAAGGCTCAAACAGAAGCAGATTGTCGTCAAGGAAGTGAAATTCCGTCCGGGAACGGATGAAGGCGACTACAAGATCAAGCTGCGCAACCTGACCCGCTTCCTCGAAGAGGGCGACAAGGCGAAGATTACGCTGCGTTTCAGGGGGCGCGAGATGGCGCACCAGGAATTCGGCTTCCGCCTGCTGGAGCGCGTGAAGACGGATTTGATGGAGCTGGCTGTTGTCGAGCAGTTCCCGAAAATGGAGGGCCGCCAGCTGGTGATGGTGCTGGGGCCGAAGAAAGTGCAGGTGCAGGCCAAGCCTGCAGCAGCAAAGAATTCCCCGAAGGCCGCTGACAAGGCCCCGGGTGAAAAACCGGCGGCAACGCCGGCCAAGGTGGTTGAGGCGGCAGGCGCTCCGGCGCAGGCAGTTGCAACCGTTGAAAAGAAGTAGTGATCGGGCCTCAAGTCCCGCGGCAACGCAGGCGCCCGACGCTAGGCTAAAACAGGAGTCACCATGCCGAAGATGAAGAGCAAGAGCGGCGCGGCCAAGCGATTCAAGAAGCTGGGCAGCGGCGCGTTCAAGCGCAGTTCCTCGAACATGCGCCATATCCTCACCAAGAAGAGCACCAAGCGCAAGCGCCAGCTGCGCGGCACGACCATGGTGCACGATTCCGACCAGCGCGCCGTACGCGCGATGCTGCCTTACTGATCGGGGAGAACAGCCATGCCAAGAGTCAAACGTGGAGTCATCGCCCGCAAGGCGCACAAGAAGGTCCTGAAGGCCGCCAAGGGTTTCCGCGGCCGCCGCGGCAACGTATTCCGCATTGCCAACGAAGCGGTGATGCGCGCCGGGCAGTATGCCTATCGCGATCGCCGCACCAAGAAGCGCGAGTTCCGCGCCCTGTGGATCACCCGCATCAATGCCGCAGCCCGCGAGCACGGCATGACCTACAGCGTGTTCATGAACGGCCTGAAGAAGGCTGCGATCGAGGTCGATCGCAAGGTTCTCGCCGACATCGCCGTGTTCGACAAGCCGGCATTCCAGCGGTTTGTGGAACAGGCCAGGACGAGCCTCGGCGCGTAAGCAGTCGCACCCGGAAAAGGAGGCTCGCAGAGCCTCCTTTTTTTTCACTGGATCCCGCTAACATTCACTCATGCAGGAACTCGACAAGCTGGTGGCAGAAGCGATGGCGCTGTTTGGCGGCATCGACAACGCCGATACGCTGGAGCAGGCCAAGGCGCGTTACGTCGGCAAATCCGGAGCGCTTACCGAGCTGCTGAAGGGGCTGGGCAAGCTGCCGGCTGCCGAACGTCCTGCGGCGGGCGCGCGCATCAACCAGGCAAAGCAGCAGCTGGAAGAGGCGCTCCATGCCCGTCGCGAATTCATAGCGACGCAGGCGATGGAGGCCAAGCTCGCCGGCGAGTCCATTGACGTCACGCTGCCGGGCCGGGGCAGGGGCATGGGCGGGCTGCACCCGGTCAGCCGCACGATGGAGCGCATCGAGCAGCTGTTCCGGTCGATCGGCTTCGAAGTCGCTGATGGCCCCGAAATCGAGACCGATTTCTACAATTTCACGGCATTGAACCAGCCGGAGAATCATCCGGCCCGCTCGATGCACGATACTTTTTACCTTGCCGACGGCAAGCACCTGCTGCGTACGCATACCTCGCCGATCCAGATCCGCTACATGGAACAGCGCCAGCCGCCCATACGCATCATCGCGCCGGGGCGTGTCTATCGCGTGGATTCGGATGCGACGCACTCGCCTATGTTTCACCAGGTCGAGGGGCTGTGGATCGATGACAGCGTCAGCTTCGCCAATCTGAAGGGCGTGCTGGTGGATTTTTTCCAGCGCTTTTTCGAGGATCCGGACTTGCAGATCCGGTTCCGTCCGTCATTTTTTCCGTTCACCGAGCCGTCGGCGGAAATCGACATGAGTTTCGGCGATGGCTGGCTCGAGGTCGGTGGCTGTGGCATGGTGCATCCCAACGTGCTGCGCAACGTCGGCATCGACAGCGAACGCTACCAGGGCTTCGCTTTTGGTCTGGGGCCGGATCGCCTGACGATGCTGCGTTACGGCGTCAATGACCTGCGGTTGTTCTACGAGAACGACCTGCGTTTCCTGAAGCAGTTCGTATAGGTTGCCGCTGCCATGAGAATTTCGGAACATTGGCTGCGCGAGCTGGTTGACCCGGAGCTCACCACCGCGCAGCTCGCGGATCTGCTGACTTTCGGCGGTGTGGAAGTGGAGGCAGTGGAGCCTGCGGCGCCGCCCTTTGACCGGGTGGTGGTGGCCGAGGTGCTCTCGTTGGAGAAGCATCCCCAGGCCGACCGCCTGAACGTCTGCCAGGTCAATGCCGGCACAGCGCCGCTCAATATCGTCTGCGGCGCGCCGAACGTGCGTGCCGGCATGCGGGTGCCTGCGGCGCTGGTCGGCGCACGCCTGCCGGGAGTCGAGATCAAGCTGGCCAAGGTGCGCGGCATCGAGTCGCAGGGCATGCTCTGTTCGGCGCGCGAGCTTGGGCTCAGCGACAGTGCGGACGGGCTGCTCGAGCTGCCTGCAACCGCCACCATCGGCATGTCGGTGCGCGATCTGCTGGATCTCGATGACCAGTTGCTAGTCACCAAGCCCACGCCCAACCGCGGCGATTGCCTGAGCGTTCTGGGCATGGCGCGGGAAGTGGCTGCGCTGAGCGGCGCCAGGCTGAAATGGACGACACCGGCAGCATTGCAGCCGCAGATCGAAGACCGGATCGGGATAACGGTCGAAGCGCCGGCGGACTGCCCGCGCTATGGCGCGCGCGTCATTCGCGGCGTGGATGCGCTGGCGACGACGCCGGAGTGGATGCTGCGCCGCCTGGCTCGCGGCGGCATCCGCGCGATCAGCGCGGTGGTCGACGTGACCAACTACGTGCTGCTGGAAATGGGGCAGCCGCTGCATGCCTTTGACGCTGCAAAGGTGACGGGTGGCATCTGCGTGCGGCGGGCACGTGACGGCGAAGAACTGAAGCTGCTCAACGGCACCCTGTTGCCGCTCAACACCGGCTACCTGGTGATTGCCGATGCCAAGCGGCCGTTGGCGCTTGCCGGCATCATGGGCGGCGAGGACAGCGGCGTTACGGCCGCAACCCGGGATGTCATCCTCGAAAGCGCTTTTTTCATGCCGGAAATCATCGCCGGCAAGACGCGAGAGCTGGGCTTCGGCTCGGATTCGGCCTATCGCTTCGAACGTGGCGTCGATTTCGCGGCAACGCGCGACGCGATGGAGCGCGCGACCCAGCTGATCCTGCAGATTTGCGGCGGACAGGCGGGGCCGGTGGTCGAGGTTACGAACAGACTTCCGGCGCGCCAGTCCGTGAAGCTGCGTCTGGCGCGTGCGCAACGGATACTGGGTTTCCCCATCGAGGCAAATGCCGCAGTCGCGATCCTTGAGCGACTGGGTTGCAAGCCGGTGCTGACCGGCGACACGGTGGAAGCGCTGCCACCGAGCCACCGCTTTGACATCGCCATCGAGGAAGATCTGGTCGAGGAGCTGGCACGGGTGACCGGTTATGACCGTATCCCCGCGCAAGCACCGCTGGCGCGTGCCGCCATGCTGCCTGCTGCCGAGGCGCAACGCGGTGCGGCAGGCGTCCGGCGCACGCTGGCCGCCCTGGATTTCCAGGAAATCGTCACCTACAGCTTCGTCGATCGCGCCTGGGAAGAGGACTTCTGCGCCAATGCCGATCCGGTCGCGCTGGCCAATCCGATCGCCAGCCAGATGAGCGTCATGCGCTCGAGCCTGATCGGCGGTCTGATGCACGCTGTTGCATTCAATTCAAGCCGCAAGCAGCCGCGCGTGCGCCTGTTTGAAATTGGCCGCTGCTTTATCAATGCGGAGAATCATCCGCAGCCCTGGCGCGTGGGTGCCGTGGCCTATGGCGATGCGCATCCCCAGCAGTGGGGGGCGGCAGCGCGTGCGGTGGATTTTTTCGACCTCAAGGCGGATCTGGAGGCATTGCTGGCACCGGCCGTCGCGACCTTCGTGCCGGCAGCACATCCGGCCCTGCACCCGGGCAAGTCGGCGCAGATTGTCCTGGAGGGGCGGGAGATCGGCTGGATCGGGGAATTGCATCCGCGCTGGAAGCGGAAGTATGATCTGACGGCAGTGCCGGTTGTGTTCGAGCTTGAACTGGGCGCCATCGAAAAGCGCCCGTTGCCGGCCAGCGAGGAAGTGCCGAAGTTTCCGGCCATGCGGCGCGATCTGGCCGCAGAGTTCGAAGAAAATGTCCGGTTTGGCGATATCAGCGCCGAGCTGAGACGGGCCGGACCGGCGATTTTGCGGGACGTCACGGTGTTCGATTTATACCGTGGCGAGGGGGTCCAAAAAGGGAAAAAAAGTCTTGCATTCAGTGTGTTATTGCAGGATACTCAAAAAACCTTGACGGACGCAGAAGCTGAAAAAGCGATGTCTGAGCTGCGCCAGATTCTGCAGGAAAAGTTCAACGCGAAGCTTCGTTGAGAGGGGACAAGATGACGTTAACTAAAGCAGAGCTGGCCGACTTGCTGTTCGAGAAGGTGGGTTTCAACAAGCGCGAAGCCAAGGACATGGTGGAGTCCTTTTTCGACGAAGTTCGCCTCGCGCTGGAAAATGGCAGGGGAGTCAAGCTGTCCGGATTCGGCAACTTCCAGTTGCGCGACAAGCCGCAGCGTCCCGGCCGCAATCCCAAGACCGGCGAAGAAATTCCCATTTCCGCACGCCGCGTCGTCACGTTCCACGCATCACAAAAATTGAAGTCGATGGTGGAGCAACATTTCCATGGAAACCAGCGGCAGCCCTAAGTCGCAGCTCCCGCCGATCCCGGCAAAGCGTTATTTCACGATCGGTGAAGTCAGCGAACTATGCGGCGTGAAGCCGCATGTTCTGCGTTACTGGGAGCAGGAGTTTACCCAGTTGCGGCCGGTCAAGCGTCGCGGCAACCGGCGCTACTACCAGCATCATGAAGTGCTGCTGATCCGGCGCATCCGCGAACTGCTCTACGACCAGGGCTTTACCATCAGCGGCGCACGCAACCGCCTTGAGGAAATGTCCAGCGAACCTGCGCGCAATTCACGCCGCTCAGGAGACGCGGCGGCGGCTGCAGCCAAGCCCGCCCTGATCAAGCTGCGCCACGAACTCAAAAGCGTCATCGACCAGCTCCGGGCCTGAGCAGGCGGCGCGAAAACCGCCCCTGCTGATGTATAATCCGCCTCCTCGGGGCGTAGCGCAGCCTGGTAGCGTACCTGCATGGGGTGCAGGTGGTCGGAGGTTCAAATCCTCTCGCCCCGACCAAATAATTCAAGCACTTAGGAATTTCCCCCTCACTCCCATAACGTATTTGCGGGAGTTATGCGGGAGTTCCCGAATCATGCCGCTCTCCTGCGCAATACTGTAAGCGTAGGTGAGCTGCGCTGACTGCCCATTGTTACCTTTCCTGCCTGCGCGATTAGATGCTCGATTTCCGCCGCAGAATAATCGGTGGTGACGCTCTCCGACTTGTGGCCGAGTAGCGCTTGCCGATCCTCGAAAGACACGCCTGCGACCCGCAGCCTGCGCCCAAACGTGTGCTTGAGATCATGCACACGCAAGTGCGCAAAGCCTGAATGCGCGGGTTCATTCTTGTCCTTCTTCCACTGTGCTGCGGCGTCGACGCGCGCTCTTTTCCATGCACTGCCATTCATGTGAGTCAGCACGCGTCCTTTGTAGGGAAATACCCACAACGGATGTAAACCGCGCTGTGCCTCGATGATGGACTTGGCAACATCGTTTAATACGACCAGGCGATCCATGCGGTTTTTGACTCCCGAGTGGGGTCGCCTGCCGCCAAAGTCCAGTGGTATCAGAAAAACGCTTGTCGATAACTCCGGCACCTGTATTTCCCAATCCCAGCGCAGTCTGCATACCTCCTGCTCGCGACACCCGGTATTCACCTTGTACAAGGCCATCTTGGCAAGGTGATCGGGCAGCGCCTTTAACAAATAAGCTTGCTCTTCCCATGCAAGCGGGTAGGGCAGACGCCGGTTTGTTTCAGGCAACGTCGAGATGTGTGGTGCTTGCTCAAGCCATGTCATCTCGTGTTCGTCACGCCAGACTGTTGCTGCAAGCCGCAAAATCCGCACGACTCGTTGTAAGGCAATGTTGATCGTGCGGTTCGATACGCCCTGTTTCTGCCGCGCCTTGATAAACGGCCTGACAGTTTCGTCATGCACGCGGCCGAGCGGCAGATCACCGATGAATGGATCGAGTTGCTTTAAGTGCATCGCGGTGTCACTGATTGAAGGCATATCCTGGTTATCAAGCAGATACTTTGTTGCGGCTTCGCGAAAGAGACGCTTGGGTCTGACGCCATAGACAGTGGCTTCTCGAATCTCGGTCAGTTTGAGTCGGAGGTAGCGTTCTGCTTCCTCTTTGTCACCAGTGCCAGTGCTTTCGCAAAGGCGACCGTATCCTTTGATGCGTTTGTCGATGTGCCAGATCCCGGTTCTTCTGCAAAGCCCCGGACTGGTGTTACGCCCCATTTTTGTATCCTTCCTTTCCGCACGGGGCGCTCGCTGCGTTTGGAATCCTCACCCAGTGCCTTGCCCTTGTCAATAACGCGCCGCCCGTGCCGTGCCATGTACTGGTCAGCCCATTGGTCGAGTTCATGCCTGTCGAACGCAATGCCCTGTTTGCCGATTGGAATATTCGTGACCTGTGGACGGACCTCGGTGTTGAAGCGGTTGCGGTCCATGCCGAGGTAATCCGGCGCATCGCGGAATCTGAGAAAACGCGGCTCAACGTCGGCCATAACCGGAATCACTGACGGCGGGGTTTGACCGCAGGCGGCGCTTGCCCTGGAACGGCCGCCGGTGTTGGCATCTTCCAGAATGGCGTGAACACCGGCGCGTCTTTGGTATTCGCGACGTGTATGTGCTTGAAGAATATCTGGAAGGTTCGCGCATGCAACGATAGTTGCGTGCCGCGAACCTTGTTGCTCGGCCTAATCCCTCAATAAACTTGAGGGGTTGGCGAGAAAATGCTCCACTCAGGCGGTGGCAGGAGGGCTTTCTGATGCCGGGCGGCGGCTTTGCCGGGAGAGCCGAATGTTGTTGGCATTGATCGCGCAGATGGGGCAACTCTGGATATCGGGGCGCTCGGTGGTGACCACCGGATAACTAATGAGGCACACTGGGCATTCCTTGCGCTGCAGTTCGGCGGCGCCGGGGTGCGCCAGGAATCCGCAGTGGGCGAGCAGTGCATAGGCCTGATTGATGTCCAACCGCTTGATCGCAGTCTCGCGGTAGAGCTTTTCGGTGAGGCTCTGGTAGACGGTAAACGCGGCGAGCATCTGCCAGCCGCGATGCGCCGGGGCTGTAGTGATCTTGCCCATGCGCTCAAAGCACGCCAGAAAAACCGCGCATTGCACGCTCCAGGCTTCGGAGGTGTGCTTGCCTGGTATCGCGAAAAAGCGAGCATTGCCTTGCATGATGGGTCCCGCCGGCGGATTCGTGCCCCGCAGTGCCCTGTAGAGGCGCTGGATCTTTTTTGTGGGCAGATCAGTGAAGCGCGCGATGATCTTGGCTCTCGTGCCTGCCATGACCAGCCCGTGTGCAAGTTGAAGGTAGGCGACTTCCCAACAGGGATCTTTGGGGTCGGCATCCTCCGGGATCACGATCACGCACGCTCTCCGCGCGTTCCTGCAACGCGTGCTGCAACGAAAGCCGTTGCGTGGTGTTTGCCGGCCTGGGCGTGCAGTGCTACGCCTCGCCGAAAAGCCTGAGCTGCGAACTGCACAATCGGCCCACCCCAGCCGAAGGCGAGCCTGTCGATTTCTTCGTCGGTGAGATTGCGCAGCAGTTCCGCTTGCTCCAGCGTGATGCCGAGTCGCACGAGCATGTCGAGTTTGCCGGCGAGCGCCTCGTTGGCGGCCAGACGGGCGAATTTGAGGTAGCGACGATTGAGTTTTGCGACGAGCAGTGCGCTCAGATCCTCCTGTTTCAGGCAGTCGAGCAGGCGAGTCATTTCGGGGGCACTGTGGGTCAGTTGGCCGAGACATACGGAGGTGTAGTCGAGGTACGCCTCCTGATCGGCATCGAGGCGTCCCAGCCAGTGTGCGGCGATCTGGCGATTGAGATTCTCAAGGTCATCCATGAATTTAATATAACTAATTGATTATTAATTATTATTTCTGTTTCTAATTGAATCTTGGATAACTCGCGTTATGGCTTTTCACGACGGCTTGGATTGTAGATACATCAAGAAAAATGTGAAATCATGGACATTATTATTATTTGTCTTTAAAATTTCAACAGACTTCTGTAATTATTTTTTATATAACCGTAGTTAATTTAGAATTATTCATAGTGGTCAACGACATGGAGGAATTAGAGCCTCCTGGGGATCACAAGGAATCTGTCTGATGGCTGCCATCGAACGAAAACAAGCGCTACCCACAGATGAGTCTGAGCCGGGAAAGAAGCCACGCAATGATCCGGAGCGGATGAAGGCTTTTGCTCAGCGACTCAACGTGATGCTGGGCGAACTGGGGCTACCGCCACGCGGCCGTGCTCGGGTGATCAAGGAACGGGTTGGGGTGAGTGGCACGACTGCGGCCAACTGGTTGCGGGGTGAGACTTATCCGAGTTTTGAGGAACTCGGACGCATGGGGCGTCAACTGGGGGTGGATCCGGCACGGTTATTTGACGATTCTGCGGAACCCGCTAAATCGAGTACCACAGCGACGCTTCCTGCGGGCAAACTGCCCGCGCGGCTTGCCAAGCTGATCCGGGATAATCAGGTCACGCCGCTCACTCAACTGAAGACCGAGAACGGCGAGTGGGACCATACGGCGCTACCGAACAGCATCTGGAGCCAGGTGCTAGGGCGTGGCCTTGCCGGATTTGTTCTGCTGCGCATGCGGGGTGATGCCATGGTGGAGCGCATCCAGGACGGTACACCGTTGCTGGTTGACACCAACGACACGCGAATTGCCGATGACAATGGCGTCTACGCACTACTCTTGGGTGACCGCGTGATGGTGCGGCGTGTGCAGCGTCGGCTGCAAGGCGATTATCTGATCGCGTGCGACAACCCGTTGATGGCTGCTGAAGCGATCGATCGGCTTGGTTCATTCCGAGATGACGCTGTGCGAGAGACGGATGTTGTGGTGCTCGGGCGTGTCGCGCTTGCGATGCAGAAGCTGTAGCGGGTTTTGGAGGAAAGTCTGGGCGCTGAAGATTCGACTTGAATGCCTCCCCAAGCCGGGTAATTCTGGGCACTGGTGCGAGGTTAATTATTTAGCCTGAATGACTGCTTCCAAAGCGGACATAGCTCAAACAAGAAAAACTCCGCCGCAGCAGGGTCTGGGTCTGTGTAAATGCGGACATCCAGTCGTAACCTTCAACGGATACCATTCTCTTTTTGCCACCAGCGAATAAACTGAACTATCTGTCCAATGTCTGTATCGGTAATTCCCTCCACAGGAGGCATGTTTCCGAAATTCCAGTGATGAGCTGTCACACCTGAGCGTACAGCCCCGAGAAATGAACCGTCATCATGGTGGGATGGTTTGTAGAATGTGTGAATCAAGGGAGGCCCTTTATCTACCGTACCCTCCGCCCACTGGCCATGGCACGCGGAACAATTTTTCTGAAATTTCTGCACCCCAAGCCCCAACCGAAACGGTACTCTGGGATTTTTTAGCAATCCGGTGATCGGGCTGGGCCCAGCAGGGCCATGATTCATTCCGGCGGCGCTTGTTTCTTGAATGGTTGGAAACGACATTGCAAGTGTCATGAGCGAGAATCCGATTACGATTGCCGCGTTACGCATTGTTGGGTTCACGATTCAATTTCCCTATATTATTTTTATCAACATTGCTTTCCCCATGCACTTGCAATTATGGAGTGATGAGTGGCAGTTCAGAGCATTCTAGAATGGAAGTTCTGAATAGAAACTGCGGGTACGTAGCTTAATCTTCATCTTGCTATATTGCACGCAGAGATACCAATCATACACGCGGTGGCATACACGCTATGTGGTCAGGTTGCCCCTTTTGTCCGCCAAGAGAGCCAGCCAATTCAAAGACTATTAAGTCGCCAAGACACCAAGAAGATCAAAAAGCGAAGTTTCGAAACGATCCGGGGAAATCACATCAACAGAATTTTGACTTCAGGCTTTCTGTGCGGCCTGTTCGAGCAGTCTCAGCCGATTCAGCGTTCCCCGCGTAATCGAATCGATTAATGCTTGAGGAAAACCCGGTGGCATTTGGTTCGCTGTTTTTTCCAGTGCGCCGGGCACATCGCGTCCCAGCTCTGCAAAGATGTTTTCCACCGATGCATCAGGAACTCCGCTGCTATTGCGGATTTGGCGGGAATGACGCGGCAAAATGTCAGTGACGACACAATGGCGTTTCGAGCCGACTGTCATGGCAATTTTCATTTTGTTTCACTGCGGATCGTCAGTGAATTTTTGCTATTAGTCGTTGCGACTGCTTGGCTTGAATCGAAGCAAGAATTAGCAGAACCACCCCACATGTGATTGCAACATCGGCCACATTAAAGGCGGGCCAGTGCCAGCCCCTCCAGTGGAAGTCGAGTGAATCCACGACGTAACCGCGAAACACGCGGTCGGCTAAGTTTCCCAATGCGCCACCTAAAATCAAGAAAAACGCAGTTGCCTCCAGTTGTACTCGCGGCTTAAGCAATGCCCAGGCGAGCCACGTTGAGACTCCTATCGCAAGCGAAATGAAGAGCCAACGCTGCCAACCGCCAGCATCAGCGAGGAAGCTGAACGCCGCGCCGGTATTCCATACATGTACAAGGTTGAAGAAGGGCGTTATCGGAATGACCTGGGCGTACTCCAACTGAGTGTGGACGAGTTGTTTGGAGATTTGATCGAGCAGGGCGATACCCATCGCCGCGTTCCACCAAGCGAACCGCCTCGTCGTGGCAAAGCGCGCGATTCCCGACGATAGCCCGCCGAGCAAGTAGCCGCCAAATACGTCCGCTGGGAAGTGCGCGCCGACTGCGATACGTGACCATCCCACCCATACCAGCCAAGCTACCAAAAGGACGCGAAGGGGGCGCGTTACAAGCGGCCATAGGGTTACGGCTACCAGCATGGCGTAGGCTGCATGCCCACTCGGAAAACTGTACTGCAGTTCCGGCTCGCCGATGATCCGCACCATATCGATCAGTGCGGCAAATGGTCGAGGGAAATCCATGGCTAATTTTAGAAGGACGACTCCGAGCGCCGACAACGCAAACCCTAGCGCAAAGCGCTGTGCCTGAGTTCGTACAGCTGATGCTGTGAATTGCGGTTTGGTGCTTGAATTCAGAAGCCTAGACCACAGTAACAGCACTATCAGCAAGAATGGTCCGGTCCAGTAGCTACCCAGCGTGCTTCCGATGCGGGCAAGAGGAGTAAGCCACTCGGGGGTGGCTTGGTTAATCGCTTCGAACAACGCGAAGTTCAGGCCGTTCCAATCGTAGAAGAACTGCTTGAGCGTCATCGACGCAGCAATCTCAGTCCGTTGAACACTACCAACAAACTTGCACCCATGTCGGCAAACACCGCCATCCACATCGTTGCTTGTCCTGTGAAGGTCAGAACGAGAAAAACCGCCTTGATGCCAAGTGCGAGCGCGATGTTCTGCATCAGTATCGCGGCCGTGGCCCGAGACAAGCGCACGAAGGCGGGGATTTTGCGCAGATCGTCGTCCATCAGCGCCACGTCCGCAGTCTCGATCGCGGTGTCCGTGCCAGCGGCACCCATGGCAAAGCCAATGTCAGCACGGGCCAACGCGGGAGCGTCGTTGATGCCGTCGCCGACCATACCAACCTTTCCCCCATTCCCGCTCTTCAAAAGCTCTTCGATAATCTTGAGCTTGTCTTCGGGCAGCAAGTTTCCCGTTGCCTCATCGAGGCCCACCTCGCGGGCGATGGCCTCAGCCGTATGAACGTTATCGCCAGTAAGCATCACTGTTTTCACATTCAAAGATTTCAGCTCAGCGACAGCCTGGCGGCTCGTTTCCCGCACCGTATCGGCGACCGCGAAAATGGCGAGCAACTCGGTCTGATTCGTCAGCAGCACTGCTGTCTTGCCTTGGCGCTCCAGCGCAATGATCTGGCCCTCGGTTTCTGATGAACACAGCCCCAACTCTTCAATCAGCCGATGGTTGCCTAGTTTATAAATTTGCTTGTCAATGCTGCCTCGCACCCCTCGACCAGGAAGCGCGGAAAAATCAGCAACTTCGTGCAGCACCACTCCTCCCTCCGTGGCTGCACGCGCGATAGCCAGTGAGACCGGATGGTCGGAGCGCGCCGCGAGACTTGCGGCCAGTCTGCGGGTTTGATTGACGTCACCGCTTAACGCAATAAAGTCGGTCTGTGCCGGCTTTCCGTGTGTAATCGTGCCCGTTTTGTCGAGCGCCAGTGCCACAAGCTTGCGTCCTTCTTCGAGATACACGCCGCCTTTAACTAAAATGCCTTTGCGAGCCGCCGCGGCGAGACCGCTGACAATGGTGACTGGGGTTGAGATCACCAATGCGCATGGACAGGCAATTACCAACAGTACCAAGGCCTTGTAGAGCCAATCCATCCATATCCCATCAAAGACCAGTGGCGGCACGATGGCCACCAGTAGCGCAACCGCGAACACGACCGGTGTGTAAATCCGGGCGAACTGGTCAACAAAGCGCTGGGTCGGCGCGCGGCTGCCCTGCGCCGATTCGACGGCATGAATAATTCGGGCCAGCGTTGAATGACTTGCCGCCGCCGTCACCCGGTATTCGAAAGAACCTGCTTCGTTGACCGTGCCGGCAAACACGCTGTCGCCCTCGGTTTTGTCCACAGGCAGACTCTCGCCAGTGATGGGAGCCTGATTCACCGTTGAACTTCCGCTGGTCACTACGCCGTCGAGGGCGATCCGCTCACCGGGCCGCAGGCGTGCCACAGCCCCCAGCGGCACAGCCTTGGCCGGCATTTCCATCCAGCTTCCATCGTTCTGGCGTACAGTGGCGGTCTCGGGCGCGAGATCCATCAAACCACGAATAGCATTGCGCGCCCGGTCGAGTGACTTCGCTTCAATTATTTCGGCAAGCGCGAAGAGGAACATCACCATAGCTGCTTCCGGCCAGTGTCCGATGACCATCGCCCCCGTCACGGCAATCGACATGAGTGCATTCATGTTCAGATTGCGGTTCTTGAGAGCGATCCAGCCTTTCTTGTAGGTCGACAAGCCGCCCGTGAAAATCGCCACCAGAGCGAGTACCACGACAGCCCAGTGATTGCCGTCGTTGATCCAGTACACGACCTCGGCCAGCGTCGCGGTAGTCCCGGCAATTGCCATCGGCCACCAGTTGGTTTGGGGCACTGGTTCTGCTGGTGCGACCGCAGCCGCTGCGCCGTCCGACTGGACCTTTGTCTCAAAGCCGATGGCTTGCAGAGCAGACAAGACCGCGTCTAACGCCTTAGGGCTGTGCGTCAATGCCAGACTACGCTGCATCAAGTTGAACTCTAGCGTTGCCACACCAGCCATGCCGGTGAGCTTGTCACGGATCAACCTCTCCTCGGTCGGGCAGTCCATGTTGGCAATGATCAGTACCGTTCGCGTCCAGTCGATCGGTGTGTCTATCCGTTGCGCCTGCATGCCGATGGTGCGCAAGGCATCTTCGACCGGTGCAAGCGAATCGAGCCGATGACTCACTGCCAGCGTGCGCTGCATCAAGTTGAAGTCCAGTTCCGTCACGCCGTCAAGGGCCCCAAGTTTGTTGCGGATCAGCGTCTCTTCGGTGGGGCAGTCCATGTTGTCGATCCGGTACAGCACCTTGTTTGCGTCCACGGGAGATGACGCCATCGGTGCTAGTGGCACAGATGAACAACCGCCCCCACTGGCTTTACATTCACTCATATTCGATTCCTTAAGTTACCTTTTCCGGCGATTTAACAACCTGTAGCGACTACAGAGTCAAGCGGCTAAAATCATACCTACGACACCTGCTCATTCCCGAAGGCGAGAACATGAAAATTGGCGAACTGTCCAGAATTACCGGCACAGCGATAGAGACCATCCGCTATTACGAACGAAAAGGGCTGCTGGCTGCGCCCGCGCGTACCGAAGGTAACTTTCGCATCTACTTGGATGCGCACGCCGAACGGTTGTCGTTCATCCGTCACTGCCGGTCACTGGACATGACGCTCGACGAGATTCGGACGCTGGTGCGCCACAAGGAGGAACCCACCGAGAACTGCGGGAATGTAAATACATTGCTGGACGCACACATTGGTCATGTGGCTGCACGCGTCCGTGAACTTCGCGCGCTGGAGAAACACCTCAAGATCTTGCGTGAACGATGCCGCGAAGTTCAGGACGCTGCGCACTGCGGCATTCTGAACGAGTTGTCACAGACTCCGAGCGACAGAATAACGAAAGGAGTTGGACATGTGCTTGGGGCGCATGGCCGCGTCCGTGCTGGCAAGTTCTAGGCAAGTGCTGCGTGCAGTGTCGCGTTCGTCTTTAGATCAGTACTGATCGTGCGGGGCACGGCCATATTCTCACAACAGTGTCTAGATTTTCCCCTCTTGGCTCCCATGATGATGCCAAATCTAGGCACTGTTGTGAGGTTAACTACCTGGACTGAATAACCGATTTCGAAACGATCCGGGGAAATCACATCAACAGAATTTTGACTTCAGACTTTCTGTGCGGCCTGTTCGAGCAGTCTCAGCCGATTCAGCGTTCCCCGCGTAATCGAATCGAGCAATGCTTGAGGAAACCCCGGTGGCATTTGGTTCGCTGTTTTTTCCAGTGCGCCGGGCACGTCGCGTCCCAGTTCTGCAAAGATGGTTTCCACCGATGAAGCGGGCAGTCCGCTGCCATTGGCGATTTGGTGGAAATGACGTGGCAGAATGTCGCCGACGACATAATGGCGACGCGATCCGACTGCCATGGCAAATTTCATTTTATTATGGCGGAGTTGTCCGGCATCCACAGCAGGCTGTGCGGACATAACGTCATAAAGGGGTGTGAGGTGGAACCGGGTGCCGGGCATCAGACTCAGACTGAAATTTTTAGCGTGGCCGTCCGTTGCACCCAATAACCAGTAAACGATTTGGGCTTTCAGGAAACGTATGCGGTCCATCATCGCATCGTCGCTTCCTTTCAGAATATCGAGAATCTGCGCGATACCGGGTCCCCCGTCGGTTTCATATTTCGTTGACGGATGCGTTGCCAGCGCTTGGCAGCAGTCTTCCTGCGGCAATCGCAGCAGGCGTTCATCCTTGGTCCACAGTCGGTCAAAACGCTCGACGCTAAGTGCGCGCTGGTCATCGAAATCGATGATTTCGGTCTTGGCGGCAGGCATGTTGAGCATGGCGAGAAATTGCATGCAGAAATGCTCATTCTCGACGCTTTGACTCATATCTATCCCGTTGGGCAGCAGGCCCAACTGCGGCTTGAGAATATGCGTAGTTGCCGTAGTGCCATGAGGCAGGTGCCACTGTCCGTTAAGTCGCAGGAGCGCGGTTTTTTCCTGTGCGCCTGCGATAGAGATACGGAAGTCGTCGTCTTCGCCAAGGCCCAGCGGCGCGCGCGCCAGATTCACCAGCCTGCGCGCAATCTCGTCGTTGTTAATGGGGCGGCTGGATAGTGCGCCGGCCGGGCCAGGGTCTTGTCCTTCTGGCAAAAACTGAAGTGCACCCACACAATCGCGACCAATCGCTGCCAGCAGACTGGCTGCGTCATAACCATCTGCGTGTACGCGCTCAGCGATTTGCCGCCGGATAGGCTCGTTATCGGGTAAGAGATTGTCGAAATACGCTGTAACAGCGGCTCCCGTCAGTCTGTTTTCTCGCAAGGGGAGTGATAATGAGACGGGTAGTGCGCTTTCCCACGCAAGCCAGGAAGGTTCGTAGCGAAAGCTCACCGCACCACTTGCAGCCCGATCCAAGTGGCCAACGAGACGGCTGTTTAGAAATATATTGAGCGCGATACCTGTTTTGCGCCGAGCCATCAGAAGTTCTCTTCAATGTCGCGCGGGGATGATTTCGTGCGCGATCTAATCACCAGCTCAAGGTCAAGCGCCGTTAACACGTCAAACAGTGTGCTCAGGCGTGTTCCAGGCTCGCCGGTTTCCAGTTTCGAGATCGTGGCTTGCCGCAACCTGACCTGTTTGCCCATCTGTGTCTGTGTCTGCTTTTGCGCTTGGCGGCGGCGGCGTACGATTTCGCCAATCTGCTTGGGAGTTCTTGCGATTTGGATCATAGGTATCCCTGTTTGTCTATACACTTAAACGTATATATATGATTATACGCAAGGACGTATAAAGTATTAATATACGCCTTAACGTATAAATGTCAAATATACGCTAATGCGCATATAAAAACAGAGGCATTCAACGCGAAATGCCAGTGGAGTGGGGCGGCAAGGTGCGTGATCGCATTGCTACGAAATGCTGCATGGCCTCCTTTGTCGCCACAAAACAGCATCGTAATTCTGCGATGCGCTCACAGCGCATACTCGTGGTCAATTCCGGCAGCGTCTTGAGTCCTTCAATGTTGATTTCCACTGAATGCTGAGCCGGGTTTTTCATTGAATTTTGAGCCACCCCTTTTCAATGTTTATTATGCCTCAGGTTGTGGATATCTTTCTGGTTCGGGGTTCCTTTCGGGGTTGAGTCGAGCTGTGCTTGAAGCGGTAACTCTCGTTCCCGGTTTCGAGGATGTGGCAGTGATGGGTGAGCCGGTCGAGCAGCGCCGTAGTCATCTTCGGATCCCCAAATACGCTGGCCCACTCGGCGAAGTTCAGGTTGGTCGTAATCACCAGGCTGGTCCGCTCGTAGAGCTTGCTGATCAGATGGAACAGCAAGGCGCCTCCCGCCTGGCTGAACGGCAGATAGCCCAACTCGTCCAGAATCACCAGATCAGCATGCATCAATCGCATCGCGATGTGGCCTTGGCGACCACAGGCTTGTTCCTGCTCCAACGCATTGACCAGTTCGATGGTCGGGAAGAAGCGAACCCGCTGGCGGTGATGCCCAATCGCCTGCACGCCCAGTGCTGTGGCAAGGTGTGTCTTGCCCGTTCCCGGCCCACCCACCAGTACGATGTTATAGGCCTGCTCAAGGAACTCGCATCGGTGCAACTGGCGCACTAGCGCCTCGTTGACCGGGCTCTGGCTGAAGTCGAATCCGGCCAGATCCCGGTAAGTCGGGAACCGGGCAGACTTCATCTGGTAGGCCACTGATCGGACCTCGCGCTCAGCCATCTCCGCTTTGAGCAGATCGCCCAGCACAGTCTGCGCGGCTTGATAGGCCGGCGCGCCTTGCTGGGCCAATTCATCCACCGCCTGCGCCATTCCAAAGAGCTTGAGTGACTTCAGGTTCGTGACCATCGCATCATGCTGCATGTCGATTTCCTCTCAATTGGTCGTAACGATCCACGTTGGCTTCCGGCTCCACAGTCAGCCTGAGCGCCTGCGGCGCATTGACGGGTGCCGGTGGTGCTACTTCCACCAAACGCCCCAGCAGGTTCAACACGTGCTGTTTGGAGGGCGCGCCTGACTCGAGCGCCAGTTCCACGGCCGCCAGCACCGCCTGCTCATCGTGATGCAGCACCAATCCCAGGATCTCAACCATTTCCCGATCCCCGCCAACCCGCTTGGTCAGAATCGCCTGCAGTCGCCGAAACCCCTCCGGCAATTCCGCGAAGGGCGCGCCGTTGCGCAGCGCCCCTGGCTTGCGCTGCAACACACTCAGGTAGTGCCGCCAGTCATAGACGGTCCGCCCTGCGTGGTGGCTGCGCTCAATGATCCGCACATGCTCGGCAATGATCTGGCCTTCGGCAGCCACCACCAGCCGGTCAGCGTAGACCCGCACACTGACCGGACGGTTGGCATAGGACGCCGGCACGCTGTAGCGATTGCGTTCGACATGGACGAGGCAGGTCGGCGACACCCGCTTGGCATACTCCACGAACCCGTCAAAGGGCCGCGGCAGCGGCATCAGGTACGCGCGCTCCTCTTCCCAGACTTCAGCAATGGTTCTGTTGGGCCGCTCCGGATGCCGAAGCTCAGACCAGAACGCCACGCAGCGCGCCTGCAGCCAGGCATTGAGCGCATCCAGGGTCTCAAACGCGGGCGCCGTATGCCACATCCGGTGCCGCGAATCGCGCACGTTCTTCTCGATCTGCCCCTTCTCCCAGCCCGCCGCCGGGTTGCAGAATTCGGCCTCAAACAGGTAGTGGCTCACCATGGCGGCAAACCGCACGTTGACCTCCCGCGCCTTGCCTGAGCCGACCCGGTCAACGGCTGTTTTCATATTGTCGTAGATGCCGCGGCGCGGCACGCCACCGAACACCGCAAAGGCCCGGTTGTGCGCATCAAACAGCATCTCGTGGGTTTGCAACGGATAGGCCAGCAGCACAAATGCACGGCTGTGGCTCAACTTGAACTGTGCGACCTGCAACTTGGTGCGCACCCGGCCAATCACCGCCCAGTCCTCGCTCCAGTCAAACTGGAAGGCCTCACCCGGACCAAACAGCAGCGGCACGAACGTGCCGCGGCCTACTGTCTGCGAGGCCTCCTGCTGCGCCTGGCGCCAGCCCCGGGCAAACGCTGCCACCCGGCCATAGGAACCGGTAAACCCCAACTGCACCAGATCCGTATGAATTTGCTTGAGGCTGCGCCGCTGTTTGCGCCCCTTGCCAGCCTCCGTCTTGAGCCAGCCGACCAGCTTGGCCGCATACGCATCGAGCTTGCTCGCATTACGTCGCTTCGGATAGCGCGGCTCGACGACCGCATTGGAGAGGTACTTCTTGATGGTGTTGCGCGACAGTCCCGTGCGTCGCCCGATCTCCCGGATCGATACCCCATCCCGGAAATGCCACCGCCTTATCGAACTCAATATCGCCACGTTGATCACTCCTGCAACCCCTGCTCATGTTTTGAGCAGGGTAGTGTCCATGCGTGGCTCAAATTTCAGTGAAAATTAACCCCGGAAGTGGCTCAGTTTTAGATGGAAATCAACACTGCTGTCTCCGGATCTCGAAGATTCCGGCGATTGGCGTCCCGTTTTCGACTGGTCCTCGGTGATCAATCTGGGCGGTATCGTCTATATCGGGCTGGATTCCCTGTCCGATTACGAGGTGGCTGCGGCGGTGGGTAACTCGATGTTCGCTGATCTGACGAGCGTGGCCGGCAGCCTCTACAAGTTCGGCACGGGCAGGGGACTTCCGGGCGAGACTGTGCCACGGCGCATCGCAATCCACGCCGACGAGTTCAACGAGCTGATCGGCGATGAATTCATACCGCTGCTGAACAAGGCGGGCGGCGCTGGTTTCCAGGTGACCGCGTACACTCAGACCTGGTCGGACGTGGAGGCACGCATTGGGTCTCGGGCCAAGGCGGGGCAGATTGCAGGTAACTTCAATACGCTGATCATGCTGCGCGTCAAGGAAGTCGCCACCGCGGAACTGCTGACGAGTCAGCTCCCGGAAATTCGCGTCGTTTCGACCCTGGTCTCGTCCTCGGTCTCCGATACCAACGATCCCGGTGACTTCGCCGACTTCGCCAGCCGTAACGAGGATCGCATCACCACGGAAAGCGCCCAGATTCTTTCCCCTAGCGACCTGGTTCAACTACCCAAGGGGCAGGCTTTCGCGCTGATCCACGGTGGTCAGCTCCACAAGATCAGGATGCCGTTGCCGGATGCGAGCCAGGATCCGCTGATGCCGGTCAGCCTCGAGGCGATCGGCAGCGAGGTGAGGGGCCGGATGGATAGTCGTTCACACTGGGCACGTCACGACAAAACGGTGACGGGGGCAAAAGTTGGCCTCTAGGAATGCGTCGTTTCACGAGGGTGGATTCGCTGGAACCTTGTTTGCACCGCTGAAGCTCGTCTTTGCACTGACTATGGCCTTCGTCGGAATCCTCGTTGTGGTTTGGATTGTGGACTGGATTTTCGTGTTCAAGGTCTGGCCGGACGGCATCGACCGCTTGAAGGGCATCTTGGCCGAAGACCTTGCGCGCGCGAGCGAACTCGCAGCGTGGCAGGGCGGGGTACCGGGCGCGGTGACCAAAACGGCAAATTTTCTCTACGGACTGATATTCCAGGTCACCGGCATCCACGACATGGGAATGCGATTCGCGGATGGCGCGGCGCTGTCCATACCGGACACGATCGTGCGCAATACTTATCTGGTCAATATCGTAGCTATCGAGGTGGCGATGATTGGTACGCAGCTGTTTGGTGTCCGACTTGCGACGCTGGTCCAGGCTATGCCGCTAGTTATGCTCATCTACCTCGTAGCTGGCGCCGATGGGCTTACGCAGCGTGCGATACGCCGAGCCTCAGGCGGGCGGGAGTCGGCGAGCCTTTACCACCGCGCCAAGCGTTTGCAAATCGTATTTGTCGTAATGGCGGGAGCGATAAGCCTGATCAAGCCTGTGTCAATTGATCCACGCTTGATATGGATGCCATGCGCCGTGCTCGCGGGCATATTCGCGCGACTACAGTTGGCCTATTACAAGAAACATTTGTGATTGCGAGAGCATGGTCTTTATGGAACAGCTGAGTTGTGTGACGCGTCTCTCTCGCTAATGACTGCAGCGAACATGTTGATACAAGGCGTTCTGTGGTCGCGCGCGGTATCGGTATGTTCGAGGCGTGATGTCGTTAAATTGAGTCGCGTCCCCACTTTGCATAAATCCACTTTAAGGCAAATGGTGGAAGGGCTGTAGTTAGCGCAATTACGATCAATAATGCCGCATATAAATCTGTATTCAGTATTCCGTTGGAGAGTCCTACCTGTGTGAAGATCAAGCCCACCTCGCCACGAGGCACCATGCTCAGCCCGATTACCGTTTGGCGCAGACGCGTTTCGCGGATGCTATAGCCCGCCAACCATTTACCCGAGATCGCAATCAGCATCAAAGCCAGCCCCAACTGCCAGACGAATGCGGAGCCCCAGTCTACGACACGAAGATTAAAAGATGCACCAACCATGACGAAAAATATCGGTGTAAAAACATGGATTAACGGCCGAAATTGTTGCTCGAGTCGTTCCGTCAGGCCCGGTGCCGCTGCCAGAACGCGGTTAAGTGTAGCGGTGAACGGGAAGTGCAGCCGCTTTGTCATGCTCACTTTAAAATGCTGTCCCATGGCGATGCCCGCTGCGAAGCCGCCTAAAATTACAGGTGCTCCTACGAGATGAGCCAGATAGCTAAACAGCATAATCAAGCTCGTTACCATGGTTACAAGTAACCCAGGGGCATTGCTGCTGCCATCATAGCGGTCAATGACCCTGGCAGTAATTTTTGCGGCAATCGGTGCCAGCACGACGAATGCCAATATGTAAAGGCTTACACGTCCGATAGAGGCAGGTGTGATTTGGCCGACAATTGCAAACTGGTATAAAAACGCAAGAGCAATTACACCCAGAATGTCGTCCAGGACAGCAGCGCCGATCACGATCTGCGCTTCGTCGGAAGATTGCCGTTTCAGATCACTTAATACGCGTACAGTTATTCCAATACTGGTTGCTGTGAGCGTGCCGCCAATGAACAGACTGGCAATGAGCGACAAGCCAAAGCCATACCAGCTCACAACAGCCCCGAGCATGAATGGCAACGTAAAACCGACTCCCGCCACGATTAGCGGTTTTGCGCCGGCCTTGGCGAGTCGGTATACATCCGTATTCATGCCTACTTCGAACAATAAAAGAATAATCCCGATTTCCGCCAGGATTTCCAGCGTCGGAGTAGGCGAGACCAAACCGAGCAGTGATGGTCCCAAAAGCAGGCCGGCCGCGAGTTCACCGATCACGGAAGGGATGCCAAACCGGCTCGCTACTTCGGACAATACGCGGGCACTGAGTAGTACAATCGCCAACAACCAGAAAAATTCATGTAATTCCATGCACTACGTACTCAATCAGTGCCGTCACAGCGAATTTTTAATTGGTTGGTATGTTCGAGTTGCACGATATTTATTCTCATTTTGATTTGCATGTGTGCTACAGGAGATTCGCTCATATCATTCTGACGATGTGGCTCGTGGCATGTGCGCTGAGTTATTCCCAACCTAATGTCGGGAGCAATTGAATCGATAAATGATTTTCAACGTCTTTAACGCCTGCCACACTTTTCGCGGCCAATGAGAGCGCTTTGCGCTGTGATGGAGATCCGACCAAACCCCAAAGATGAACGGTGCTGCCGGAAATCACCACGTTCACGAAGTTTGCCTGCAGGCCGGCGCGACGGAATTCTGCCATCACATTCGCCCTGATCTTTGTGGTACTTTGACTGGGGGTTTTTACCGGCTTTCCTCGGTGCACGGCAAGCCCGTGTAGAAGATTCGCCCGGCTTGCAATTCCCACGATCTTGCCTCGCCGCATGACCGGTACTCGTTTTATGTGATGGTGCTCGAGCAGCGTCGCGACTTTTTCGAGTGAGGCGTTTTCGTCTACCGTGATTATCTTTCGCGTCATCACGTCACGGGCAACCAAACCGTGGGACTTGAGATACTTGCGAGACCGCTCTTCATTACCTTCGATTAAATTGAGCCACCAGGATCCGGAGTTCTGATGTTCAGTTCCGGATTCAGGGCGACTAATGAGGTCGCCTTCACTTACCATTCCAATTACGCCATTGCGTTCGTTGACGACGGGGACCGCACTGATCCGATGTTTAAGAAGAATCTGGGCGATTTCGCGAACATTCGTAGTTTGTCTCACTGAGACTACGGTCTTGGTCATAACGTCTTTTGCTTTCATATGCTTTCTCCAGGTTATGGCGCATCCTTTTGATCGAGCAATGCATCATCGCGATTGGACGGGTGCGCAGGGCAGGGTATGCGTCGAATGATGGGCCGGAGTTGCTGAAAATTTCCGCTATGTTTGCTATCGCATCATGCGATCCATTTTTTTGCGCATCTCTCCAACCTGTTTTCTTGTTTCCGGATCATTCATTGAAGGGCGATCTGCAAGTCCAGACATTTGCTTCATCATGTCTGACATGTCCCTCAGCTGCATTTGCATGCGTTTTTGTTGCTCTGACGACATTCCGCCTTTCCCCATTTCGTCCTGCATCTTGTTCATCTGTTGCGACATGTCACGCATGAGGGGCGCCATTTCACGGTAGCGTTGCATTTCGGCAGTTACTTCGTAGCCTGGACCGGTAGTGCGTCCGGATTCCATTTTTCCCGACATGCCCTGCGCAAGAGCCGGTGTTCCAGTGACAGCCAATGCCAACGCAATGGATAATGGTGTAACAATTGTGGTGATGTATTTCATGTTGTGCTCCTTTGGGTTTGTGAAAACACAGGAAACAATAGACCTCACGTGATAACTCCGTATTCAGTGGACGATGTGAGATCCAGCGTCCACATACAAGGTGCAGCCCGTGATCGCAGCCGCGGCGTCGCTTACAAGAAAAGTGGCTAATGCGCCGACATCATTGATGTTGACTAGTCTGCGCATCGGTGCCCGTGACACGGCCTGTGACAGCAGTTCATCGAACTGCGGTATTCCGGAGGCCGCGCGAGTCTTCATGGGACCTGCGGAAATCGGATGTACGCGGATGCCTTTAGGACCAAGCTCAGCCGCAAGATATCGTGCGGTGCATTCGAGCGCCGCTTTGACCGGCCCCATGATGCTGTAATGTGGCACCACCTCTTCTGCGCCGAAGTAGCTCATGGTCAACAAGCATCCGCCATTGCGCATCAGTGGCTCTGCAAGCTTCGCCATGCGGATGAACGAATGGCACGAAATATCCATCGCCCGGGAAAATCCAGCCTGAGTGCAGTCAACGACGCGGCTCGTTAGATCTTGTTTTGGCGCGAAGGCGATCGAGTGCACAACAAAATCAAGCGTTTCCCAACGCCTCTCGATTTCTCGAAACACCGATTCCAGTTCGCCCGGATTCTCAACATTGCAAGGCATCACGATTTCACTTTTTAATTCGGAGGCGAGCGGGCGCACGTGCGGTTCGGCTTTTTCGTTCAAATACGTTATAGCGAGATTCGCCCCGGACGAGTGCATGGCTCTTGCGCATCCGTAGGCAATGCTATCTGCATTTGCGATGCCGACAACCAGCCCTTTTTTGCCTTTGAGATTTTGCTGTTCAGTCATATGAGGTTTCCCACTAGGTCACGTTTACGGGCGGGCGCATTCACGATCGAACCCCGCTCTTCTTTACCGGATTCCCCGTGCGCAGTGGAATCCCGGTGCTAAGCACCACACCAATCAGGAGTGCCCCCGAGGTACCCCAGAAAAGATTTTCGCCCATCGGGCCGAATCCGAGACCCGCGACGACTGACCCGATTGCCTGGCCCAGGCTCGATGCTGCGGCCTGCCTGCCCAGGACGGCGCCCTGTGTGGTTCCGGCAGCCATGGAAATCCGGTAACTCATCATCGGCGCGAGCAGTCCCGATCCTGCGGCAACCAGTCCAACCGCGACCAAGAGCCAGCCAAAGTCCAAGGCCACGGGAAGGAGAAGCAGCCCGCCTGCCATGACCGCAAAGGCGGGGGGGGCGATGAAGTGAATCGGCAGCCGCTTGATCAGAAATGGAAAGACGAGCATCTGTGCTGCAATCATCACCAGCATACATGCCACGAACATCTGGCTGAGTCGGTCCGGGCCGAACCCGAGGAACTGTTGGCCATGCAAAGTGAGCCCGACTTCGAAGGCGCCCAGTCCGAACATCATGAGAAGTGTTAACAGCAGGAGCAGTTTGATTGTTCTTGAGTTATGCGCATTAAAGGCTTTGTCGTAAGCTGGGGGCACGACGGCATTCATCGAATGCCGTGGCATCTCCAGGTAGGTGAGGAGCCAAACCGTCGCGCCCAGCGCTGCCGCTACGAGGAACGGCATTGAAACCAGGTCAATACCTGTACGCCCGGAAAAAGAAGATAGCCATGGCCCGCTCGTGTCCGACAACCATCCGCCGAGCATCGGCCCCGCAAGGAAACCGAAGAGGCCTGCCGTGCCCATCCAGGCAAACCGGCGAGCGCGCAAATCCGGAGCGCCCATGTCAGCGATGTACGCAGAGGCGACAGGCAGAATTGACGACGCAAATAATCCAGCCAGAATGCGCGTAGCGTAGGCAATCCACAGGTTGGGGGAAAGTCCGAACATTCCCAGCATCACGACAAAGCCGCCCAAGCCAACCAGAATGACAGGCCGCCTGCCAACTTTATCGGACAATTGGCCCCACAGCGGAGCAAACAGAAACATCGCGAATGAGTAGACGCCGGTTATTATTCCAACGTGCAAGGACAGCGATAACCGACTTGAATCGCCAAGCAGGCTTTCCAGGAAGAACGGCAATACCGGCAGCGCGACGCCATAGCCCAGCGCCACCGCAAACACCGAAGCCATGAGCCACAAAAAAGGCCTGGTGTTCAAAGGCGAAATCTGGCTATGTGTCATAAATTCCGCTCAAGAACGGTTCGTCCATCAAGATAAAAATTGAACAGTGGCGTACGACATTTGGCGCGATGAAGGATTTCTGCACTGCACTTGTCCATTCGCGACAACATGCGCTTAAGCAAGATGATCTGGCTTCATTCCATGCTGGCGGTGATGTTTTATGAATTTCTCAGGCTCTGCCTCAAACGCCTGCCGGCAGTCCTCGGCGCAGAAGTAGTAGGTCTTTCCTTGGTAAATGAGATCCGCAACTGCGGAAAGGCGGCTAACTTCCATACCGCAGACTGGATCCTTGAAGTTACGTTCGTTGTTTCGTTGTTTCATTTCTGACTCCTTTAAGTTTCGCCTTTCGCTTACATTCATATTCCACAAAAACCAATTGGGTCCTCAAAGCCCGCGGCCCATCCTCCAGTCGACGCTCTCCAGCAATGTGCGGTGGTTGCGACGGCTGCAACGCAACGGTTGACGCCAGCTCCAGTGATGCAACGCATCGCATGCGAACACCACGATCACACAGGTGGCGCCGCCGCTTGGCGTACCGAACGCCAGACAAGCGAAGGTGTGGCCGTTGCGAAACGCGATTCGGCGCTCGCTTTGCATCTGGTGCCGCGAGGTCAACCACGCGCACTCCGAACCGGAACTGCGCATGTCTGCCACGGCCAGAGCCGGCCCATGGCCAAGTAGATGAACGAGCCAGACCAGGCAATCAGAAGTAGCCCGTTGAGCGCCTCCACGCCGGCCAGAAAGCGCACGTGACCCAGCGGAAACACGTCCCCGAGGCCCAGAGAGGTGTAGGTGACGGAGGAGAAGTACAAATAATCGAGAGGGCGCTCCACTGCCAGACCGCCGAAGCGTCCGAGCGCGAAGACGTCGATCGAGATCCAGTAGGCCACGGCATAGAGCACAACCTCGGGGATGTGCGCGGCCATTGCCGCCAATACGATCACTAGGGTCCGGATCCTCGCCGACATCCGGATGCGAGCCATGCCTCCGGAAAGCCATTTCAGCACCGAAAAGTGAAATAACGACGTCGCAACGACAGCGAGTACGGACACGATAATGATGTCAAGCATGGGAGTTCCTCCAGACGGCGGGTAAAGAAGGCCGATATTGGGTACGGCGAGGATCTGCCCGGTCATAGCCAGCGCCGCATCGTCCAGCCAATACCTTCTAGCAACCGCTGCCACCAGCGCCGCCCGGCCCAGCGTCCAGCCGAAACCGGGGATGACTCGGTCAGATCGGCATGAAACTGCCGCTCTAGCAATGCACAGAAGCCCGGCTCGTACACGCTAAGAACCAGTTCGTAATTCACAAAGAAGCTGCGGTAGTCGAAATTCGCGGTTCCGAGCGCCGCCCATTGCCCGTCGATCAGAACTGTTTTAGCGTGCAGCATGCGCGGCAGGTACTCGTAGACGCGGACACCGGCCGCCATCAGCGCCGCGTAAAAGGCGCGCGCTGCCCAGCGCGTGATCGGCACGTCGCTTCTGGAAGGCACCAGCAGCCGTACATCGACGCCACGGCGCGCCGCCTTCATCAGGCGCTGCTGCATGAGCATGTCCGGAACAAAGTACGGTGTCGTCAGATAGATGCGTTCGCGCGCGTCCGCGAACGCATCCGAATACAGGCAGCGGATGCGGCGCCGGCAACTGCGCGTGTGGTTCGAGACCAGGCTGATTGCGTGTTCCCCGTGCTGCGCCGGTGTCCAGCGTCGATGTCCTCGCCAGAACGCGTCAAATAACTTCGCAGCGTCGTCCACCAGCGGGCCCGAGAGTTCGGCGTGGGTATCCCGCCATCGCGCCGTGCCGTAAAGTCGGTGTGAACTTTCCCGGTGGATATTGAATCCGCCGACGTAGGCGACGCGCTCATCGACCACCAGCAGCTTGCGGTGATTGCGGCGGTTGTAACGCAGCGGTTGGCGCCAGCTCCAGCGATGGAACCATCGCACGCGTACGCCCCGTTCGCGCAGGTGGCGCTGCAGCGCAAACGACGAGCTGCGCCATGCGCCGGCAGCGTCCAGGTGCAGCCGCACATCAAGGCCCGCTTCGGCGCGCTCGGCCAGCGCCTCAGCGAATTGCCATCCAATCTCATCGCTGGCGAAAATGTAGCTTTCCATGCGCACCGCGTGGCGGGCTGTACGAATTGACGCGAGCATTGCCGCGTAAAGTGCATCGCCTTCCGTGAACAGCTCGACCTTTGTCGGCGCGGACGGCTGCTCCGTAGCATCGCTCACAGGGGTGACGCGACAACCGCTCGCAGTGGCAGCATTGGGCACGAATTGACGGGGAATTTGGATGTCCATGGTCTCAAGCAACAAATGGACAGCGCTGGTCCGACCGTCGATGCGGCGCTCGGATGCCCCCTGCCAGCATATTGGCCCAGTCGAAGAAGACGGCGTCGTAGTTACTCGGCGGGAGAACGGCGATTGGGCAGACAAAAGTCATATTCTTGTCACACCATCCCCAACGGGATAGGGCAATCCAGAACGCTTGCAAAGGCGCGGAATACCTCTAATTCGACCGCCGTTACTTTCTGATCCCGCCAGATGCTTGCGACACACGCTTTGAGCAATCTGGATTTCGCCAACGGTTTTAATTGATCCAGTTTCTCCAAGGCCGCATCCAGATCGGAAATCCTTATTTGATCTTTCGCCAGCATCGCAAGTTCGCCTGCCCCCAGGGTTTCGACGGCCGCAGCAAATGCTTTTTCCGTGCCGCTTTGATCCTGAGCGCCAACATGAGCCATCATCGAAAGTACCAGGGCAATTTCTTTCTCCAGTTGTCTTGGCTCGGAGTAGCGCGCTTTCATGGGCTCCAGTTTGAAAAAATGCCCGTCGAGATGGTTGAACAGGATCTTCTGCAATGACCACTCCAGCAGGTCAACCCTGGAGTCCATTTCGATCAACGCGATCAGATTTCCCCGGAACAATTGGTACTGACTGAGCGCCAATTGCTTTAGCGCCGGGATGGCGATATCAATGATCGGCAGACGAAACTTGCTATCCAGCTCATCCGTCTGTGGCATTAACGTGAGTGTCAATGCGTACACATGCGGATCAGCATGAGCTTGTAGTTGCTTCAATTGTCTGGCGCGGACCTCTTGTCCCTTGTCAAGCGCCATGGAATAGGCGACAGCTCGGGCGCCGTAGGGCTCTCGCGCGGCCTCCTTGATGACCGTGGGCAACTCTGACAGCAGCGAGCGGGCGTAATCGACTGCTTCCTGTTTAGGATTGCCGATTTGATCCATCGCAGTCATGACATCGGCAATCGCTGCGCCAGCGGCCACCGCCAAGGCCTCTTTGGCAATGGTCGGGCGCGTAATGGTCTCCGATGCACTGCTATGTTTCGCATCCGGAACTGCAGCTGGCGGGTCGGAGTAATCGAACTTGCCGTCCCAACGAGGATCAATTCGAAGAATGCGTTTTGTCAGGGGGGGGTGCGTGGCGGACAACCACTGCATGGCACCCGATATTCCCTCGGCAAAAAAGGCATGGCTTATTTCGGGCGCGCCGGGGTTCTCCACTTTTGAACCAGACTCCCACCCTCCGATTCTTTTCAATGCGCCAGCAAGCCCGTCAGGGTTGCGCGTAAACTGAACAGCGGAGGCGTCTGCCAGGTATTCCCGTTGCCGGTTCACCGAGGCCTTTATCAGGGCGCCGAAAAAAGTGCCTGCATAACCAATGACCATCAATCCGACGGCGAGTGCCAATATCGCAGCTCCGCCTTTGTCATTGCCGCGTCGGCGCCCCGAAAATGACGATGAGTACAGCAGGTAATAGCCAAGAATGCCCAGGATCAGGATGCCGTTCAGCGCGCCCATCAAGCGGATGTTGAGCCGCATGTCACCGTTGAAAATATGACTGAACTCATGAGCAATAACGCCTTGCAGCTGATCGCGGCTCAAACGGTCGATGGCCCCCTGGGTAACACCGATGACCGCATCGCGCGGCGTCAATCCCGCGGCAAAGGCGTTAATACCTTGTTCATTCGCAAGCAGATAAACCGGCGGCGCGGGCGTGCCGGAAGCAATGGCCATTTCCTCCACCACATTTAACAGTTTGCGTTGCTTGAGATCTTGGGTATTGCGTGGAATCAATTGCCCACCGAGCGATTCCGCAACAATCTTGCCACCCGCGGATAGAGCCATGATCTTGTAGAGACTGCCCGCGAGGACAACAACACTGACGCCGGCGCCTACAGCGGCAAAGGATTGCCAATCCATTTGCCGGATCAATGTCTCGCCATCACGCAATTGCTGACTATCTATAAAACCAAACACGATCATGATCAATACATTGGCCATGATGATCAAGGCGATCACGGCAAGAGCAAACAGGACGACGAGAAGCGTCGTGTTCTTACGTACACGGTCTTGCGACTCAAAGAAATTCATCGTTTAACCGCCAGGCGGTCAGCCATGGTCAAAACGAGACTTTCGGCGCAGCCTGTATGGCTGCGCTGTCTTCAAATTCCAATAACACCGCATCCTGCGCGTGGCCAAACATTGGGGCAAAGAAAACCGGCGGGAATGACTGTTTATAGATGTTATAGGCCATCACCTGATCATTGAAGGCCTGCCGGGCGAAGGACACCTTATTTTCAGTGCTGGTCAGTTGCTCGCTTAACTGCAGCATATTCTGACTGGCCTTGAGATCCGGGTAGGCCTCCATCACCATTCTAAAATTCATCATGGCGCCGGACAGCTTGCCTTCGGCGCCGATCAGCCCCTTCATCGCCGCGGCGTCGCCTGGCGCCGCGGCAGCATTAGACAACATGCTGGATGCCTCATTGCGTGCCGCGACCACAGATTCCAAGGTTTCGCGCTCGTGCTTGATGTAACCCTTGGCGGTCTCGACAAGGTTTGGAATCAGATCGTAGCGGCGTTTGAGCTGTACCTCGATTTGCGCAAAGGCATTCTGGTATCTATTTTTAAGAGCGACCAATTGGTTAAAAATCGCTATCACGTAAAAAACTAGCAACGCGACGACAACCAGTATGACTATGAGGGTGGTATCCATGTTTTTCGCCTTTATCGTAAATTGCCTGTTATCACAATCAAAAATATTTCCTGGCTCACGACGCTACGCTGATTGACGCGGTGCGTTCAATGAAATCGCCAATCTGTTTGGTACCGCAGCGCGTCAGCAGATGGCCTTGAAAACGCCTGAGTGTGGTCGGATGCATCGGGTTCGGAGTCGTAAGTAGTGATGGTTCGTTTCCTATGCGTAAGGGTTTTGACGAAGCTCGGTAAAACTGCATTTATGTCCTAGATGATTAAGAGCAGCCAGCATCAACCGTATAGCCACTTGAAGACTGCCTCGGTCACTTCGTCCCTGTGTTTGCGGTAGCTGTCCAGCCCGGTCGAGATCTGCTGGCTAAATTCCCGCTCGCGGACGAGCAACGGATTGTCTTCGGCAACGCTGTGGCGGTGTTCACGGACCCATGGCGCTAGTGCCGCGATTCCGGCCATCCAGGGATTGAACTTCTCAGAGAACAGGTAACGGCTTGTACGCATGGGGTGGCTCCATTTGAGCCACTCTGCGGTCATCGGATTCGCGCTCGCGCGCACCCACGGGCTGATGAAAGTGTTGTATAGATTCTCGTTGAACTCGGAGACTTTGCGCACTTTTTCGAACTCCGCGCGCGGATAATCGAAGCGGATGTCCTCCACTTTTCGTTCCTCGAAAGTCACCGAATATTGCGGCTTGCGGCAGTCGGGATCGTTGGTCGGGTTGCTGATCTTCATCTCGTACAGTCCGGGCTTCAGCGCTTCCAGTTCCTCCAGGCTCTCGAGAATCGCCCGGTGCTCGAGCTTGGCGACGCTCGCGGACACAAAAATGCCGAGATGACCGACGTGTGAGTTAATAAGATAAACAATACGCTGACCTGCGGTTTTTAATGCTTCCGTAGTGGGATACACCGCAGGCACCCAGTTCAATGCCTGATGTGGGGGAGTGATGTTGTCTCCATGAGACGCGAAAATGACGATCGGGTTTAGAATACGTTTGAGATCGACCACGCAGCCTTCACAGATGCGCATCTGTCCCTGTTCCAGCTTGTTGCCGATGAACAGGTTCTCCACGATGGAAGTGATCTCTTCGCGGGACAGGAAGTAAAAGCCGGTCCACCAGCGTTCGAATTCCAGAAACCGTTCTCGTTCCGAGTCCACGTTGGCAAATACCTTGTAGTTCTTGTCCCACAGTGTATTGGCAGGATTGAGTTTCTCGAAGTTTTGCGCCAGCCATGCGCCATCGAAGCGGCCATTGCCAAGGTCCGCCAGGTAGTGTGCGATCCAGGCGCCGCCTGTCAGCCCGCCGGCGAGGCGCATCGGGTTGGCATCACTTTCTCCCGCCCAGTAGGAGAGGGGGGAGCCGTTGAGCACTGCGGGCCCCACCGTGCCTTCACAGTCCGCGGAGAGCAGAATGACCGCCCAGCCGGCCTGGCAGTTGCCATAGAGCACGGGTGCTGTTCCATTATGTCTGCGGCCGACTTCCTCGACGAAGTGCCTCAGCGCGTGGTGCACGTCGGCCAGCGTTTGGCCCGGGCAGGGCTCGGGGAAAAATATTACGAAATAAACAGCGTGACCCTCATGCAGTGCCATGCCGACTTCGGAGTCACGCTTGAAGCCACCGATCCCTGGGCCGTGCCCGGCACGTGGATCAATGACAATTACCGGACGCTTGTTTTCATCGACACAATCTTCGAATTTATCGTTTCCTGAGCCGGTAATCCGCAGTAGCGCGTAATTGACCGGATGTTCGAATTGACGTGCGTCGAGTATGGTTTCGTACTCGAAATCAAGCAGCGGGGGCAGGCCGGCTTGCTCGTGTGCCAGCATGTTATTGGCTCGCTCACGGAGGATGTCGAGAAACAGTGTACTGCGTTGCCACAGATCGACTTGGTAAGCCCGCGCGAAATCAGCCTGTTTTGCAATCGGCTGGGTTTCATGACTCAGGGAGATTATCGGCTCATGCGCAGCATTGTCTGGTGCATGTCCCGGAAGCGTTTTTTTCTTTGTGGATTTGGTTTTGCTACGTGCCATATCATCCCCCTACGCTTCTGCGATGAGTGTGGACTGCATAATGCAGAGAATCTCGGAGTGGGCGATGCATGGTGGGCCTTCGTCCTGAACGCATTTCGCGGGCACCGTTCTTAAGAAAGGAGGGGTAGCTCCTTACCATGAGTGCACCAACGCCAAGGCTATGGTTTTTAATGGGCATGAGCGGCCTCAGGGGAAATCGTTGGTTGTATTGGTGAGCGGATACCAGACAGGTTGGTTCGTTTCAATAACAGGGCATTGATGGCCACCAGTGCCGAGCTTCCGGACATGGCAAGCGCTGCCACTTCCGGGCTGATGACAAACGGATAGAACACACCCGCGGCCAAGGGAAAGGCAATCACGTTGTAGGCCACGGCCCAGAACAGATTCTGGTGCATCTTTCGCAGTGTGGCGCGAGAAAGTTCGATGGCTCCGAGTACGTCATAAGGATCGCTCTTCATGAGTACCACGTCCGCACTTTCGATTGCGACATCCGTGCCGGCGCCAATGGCAAAACCTACGTTTGCCTGCGTCAGCGCGGGCGCATCGTTCACACCATCGCCGACCATGCCAACTTTTTTTCCTTGTGTCTGCAGTTCTTTGATCTTGGCAGCCTTCTGGCCGGGTAACACATCAGCAAGAACGATTTCAATGCCCAGTTCCTGAGCGATACGCTTGGCAGTGCCGGCGTTGTCCCCGGTCAGCATCGCGACTTCAACGCCACGGGAGCGCATCGCTTTCACCATCGCGGCAGCAGTGGGGCGCGGCGCATCGGCGATTGCGATCAGCCCTAACAGTTTATTGCCATGTGCGATATGCACGACGGTCTGACCAGCAGCTTGAAGGCGAGTGGCATCGTCCTTCAGTTCAAGCATGTCGATCTGCTCTTCATCCATCAAGCGGCGGTTACCGAGAAAGACGGTTTCTCCATTTACCTCGGCTTTCGCACCCTTGCCCTCGATGTTGGTGAAATTCGCGAGTGATGCGAGTTTCAACCCCTCCGCACGACGTTGGATCGCCTGTGCCAGTGGATGATCGGAGCCTTGCTCTACCGTTGCGGCCAAGCTGAGCACGGCATCCTGATTCGAGTTTTTCGCGACAACAACTTCTACTACTTGTGGCTCACCCATGGTCAGGGTGCCAGTTTTGTCGAATACCACTATGTCCAGCCTGGTTGCGTCCTCAAGCGCTGAGGCATTCTTGAAGAGGATTCCATTTTTTGCACCCAGACCTGTGCCCACCATGACAGCCATGGGAGTAGCAAGGCCGAGGGCATCCGGACAGGCGATGACGAATACGGTAATGGTGAGGGTTACTGCAAATAGCAGCGTCGATCCCAGCCCCCAGAACCATACCCCGAAGGTAGCAAGCCCAATGATGATGGCGATAACCACCAACCACTGTGATGCCTTATCAGCCAGCAACTGCGCCGGCGCTTTCGAGTTCTGCGCTTCCTGGACCAGTTTCACAATCTGAGCAAGCGCAGTATCGGCGCCGACCTTGGTTGCGCGGTATTTGAAGCTCCCGCTTTTGTTGATGGTGGCGCCGATCACCTTGTCGCCAGGTTTTTTCGCGACCGGCATGGACTCTCCAGTGAGCATGGATTCGTCGACTTGTGAATCGCCTTCGAGCACCTCACCGTCCACCGGGATCTTGTTGCCCGGGCGGATCACTACCACGTCATCTTTCAGCACCTCGGCGGTGGGGATTTCCAGCTCGGCGCCATTGCGCAGTACCATCGCCTTTGGCGGTGCGAGATCCATAAGAGAACGGATAGCGTCCGAGGCGCCCGCACGGGCGCGCATTTCCAGCCAGTGGCCCAGCAGGATGAACACCAGCAGCACTGCTACCGCCTCGAAAAACTGTACACCCTTGAACAAGAACGTGGCGCCCAGGCTGAATAGATAACCAGTGCCAACCGAGAGTACGACCAACACTGCCATGTTCAGGACGCCGTTCCTGAGCGCGCGCCAGGCAGCCACAAAGAATGGCCAGCTTGGATAGATCACGGCAATGGTCGCAAGAATGAACAGCCACAGATTCAGATCCAAATTGAAGGGGGGGGCGGGTGGAACGAAAATTCCGCCCATGGGCGAATAGATGAAAATCGGTATGGTGAAAGCAAGGCAGATTAAGAAGCGATTGCGCATGTCGCGTGCCATTTCGTTCATATCCATGCCCGCGCCGTGCCCCATTTCGTGCGCCGCCATGTCGCTGTGTTCGGAATGTTTTTCGCGTTCTTTGTGCGTGCTCACCTGGATCGACGGCGCAGACACCGGATGCGCGTGCCCGCCATGCCCCGTATGCGTAGTAGCAGAGGTTGATGTCGCGGGCATCGGTGAATCCACTGGCTCACATACATGCTTGGGCGCGAGTTCTCCGCTGCAATGGTAGCCGCACTCGCGCACCTTGGATTTGATTGTCTCAAGGTTCGTCACGGCCTCGTCATAGGCCACGGTCGCGCTGCCATTGACGTAATTGACATCGGCACGATTCACGCCAGCTAGCAGCTTCAGTCGCTTTTCCACGCCCCGGCCACTTAATGCGGAAAGCATTCCGCCCACTTCAATAGTGCTCGTTTTCATGACTGATCCTTTGGCTTTCGTGGCGTTCAACATGACTGTCTTTTCCCGGTGATTACTTCGCGAGCTGGCCGTTTTCAAGATTTGACGTGTCGTAGCCAAATACGATTCGCTTATCTGTCTGGACCAGCTCCTCATCCTTGTCTGCGTAGTGCAGTCGATTGAGCACATCTTTGATGATGTTGAGTCGCGCGAGTCGCTTGTCATTGGCTCGCACAAGAGTCCACGGTGTTATCGGATTGTGCGTTCGTGCCAGCATTTCATTGCGGGCCAAGCTGTAAGCTTTCCAATATTTGATCGCCTGATCATCTATTGGACTGATTTTCCATTGCTTGAGCGGGTCAGATTTGCGGTCATCAAGGCGCCTTTTCTGCTCTGCCTTGGTGATATCGAGATAGTATTTGAGGAGCTTGATACCAGATCGGGCAAGCATGCTCTCAAAATTTGATACCGATCCCATAAACTCTTCATGTTCAGCTTCGCTGCAGAAGCCCATGACACGCTCAACCCCGGCCCGGTTGTACCAACTGCGGTTAAAAACGACGAGCTCCTGAGCGGCCGGCAGATGCGGGACATAGCGCTGGAAATACCATGAGGTGCGGTCTCGATCTGAAGGCTTGCCGAGTGCGACGACACGTGTTTCACGTGGGCTCAAATGCTGAACTATGCGCTTGATCGTTCCGTCTTTTCCCGCGGCGTCGCGGCCTTCCATAATAATCAGGATCTTGTCATCGCAGTCGATGAAGTGCCTTTGCAGCTTGACCAGTTCAATCTGGAGCTTATGCAAGGTGTTCTTGTAGGTTTTCTTGGAGATCGCGTTTGTGTGCGTGACCGATCCAGTCGTATCTTTTTTCTTACTCATACTGTCGTAACCTCCTTTCTGCAAAGGGACAAAAACCGTTCAATGATGGCGCCCGGATCTCCGGGTCGGTATCCCGGAGTTGTCGCTATTGATTACGGATTTTTCACCAATTCGTTTGTTATATTCATGTCCGGTCGGAGCGCCATGGCGGCCATGTCCGCCGTGGCCGAACAGATGCAGGGCAACGAAGCCAGCGAAAAAAGCCACCCAAACCCAGTTTTCCAGAATCCAGTTCATATTGTTCTCCTTCGTTAATGGCCGCCGCAGCAACCGCCCCTGCTTCGATTGCTGTGAGGGGCGTTGTTGGTGCCAATGCCATATCCAGCGTGTTGTACGGCCGATTTCAAATGCTCTGACGACGTCCTTTCCTCATCGAATCTAACCTTCGCTTCGCCATCACTGAGCGACACTTTGACGTCGATGACCCCGTCAATTTTCTTCAACGCGGTTGCAACGTTGCTGGTGCATCCGCCGCAGGTCATTCCTGTCACTTTCAATAGTTCGGTTTGCATGTGTAAGGTTCCTTTTTGGTAATTTAAGAACGGAAAAACAGGTTTCTTCCGTTCTTATGACATACCCCATGGGGGTATAGTTCAATTTTCTCGAAGAAAGCGGATTACTTAACCATCTCAACTCAGCGGTAAACCACCACCGGTAACTTGCTGTGAGAAAGTACTTTATTCGTGACGCTGCCCATGATGAGTCGTGACAAGCCACCGCGTCCGTGAGATGCCATGAAAATTGCGTCACATTTGTATTTTTTCGCCGCAGCAATAATTCCAATACTCGGCGTAAGGGCTTTCGTGATTGCCATTTGAAACGGAACCCGGGCGCGCTTTGCCACCTTGCTGACTGCATCGATATGCTTCTGCCCTCTCTCTCGACCGTATTCTTCTATTCTGTCTATCGTGATTTGATCCATTGCGTAACCTTCCGCGTAGATCATCTGCAATTCTTCGATGGCGAAATAGACCGTAACTCTTGCCTTTAGTCTGCTCGCGAGCGCAACGCCGGCTTTGGCTGCTTTATTGGAAATCGGCGACCCATCAGTGGGAATCAGAATGTGGTTGAACATGAATGCTCCTCGTTTACGAGATTAGAACGCACCACAATCTCTTCCTGTGGTGACGGTAAATACAATTGGAGTTGCCAGCCCAAAACAACGGACCAGCTTTTTGCAGCAGGGGGGGGGGGCTAGATTCGAAGCCGCAGCGTGCTTAGATACACGCGATAGGGTGGGGGCGGCTGCTCAAATGCAAATGCTGTGGTGGTTCCGGGGAACGCAAGGGACGATATGGTGTAGCCAGCAAACATCAGCGGCGAGGACTGATCAGCGTTTGCAGAATGCAGAAGTTGTTGGTCAAGCACGGCTAGCGCCGTCGAGGTTACATGGCAGCAGGCGTCATCGTTATGGTCAGTATAATTAGGAGGTAGGAGTTCAGAGCCAGCGCTGGCGTTTGACGCGATCTGTGTCGAGCCGGAGTCATTATTGATTGCTTCCGTTGGCGGCACGGAGCAAGGCGGCAGGATTGCGGTAATCCAGAATAACAACCAGGCAAACAGCAGTACCATTGCCACGACCGGGCGATGAGTAAAGATATTTGGCCTCGATTGTCGGGATAAATCCGACAAGTTTTCCGGATTTTTCATGTGGCCCATACTAACTCCTGCGCTGCTTTGATACTTGATTCAGATCAAGTAGGTGAGCTCTATCAGGTTTCTCGAATATTGCTAATGGGTGAAATCTGGAAATCTTGCGACCGATGGCGTGATGTCGTCGATTCGTTGTCAGTCGAAACCGGTCTGGTCGGTGACCAGTCCCAGTTTCCAGCCTGATTTCTTTGCCATGCCCCTGGATCATTAAGCTGCATTGCCCCCAAGGGATCGTTCACCAGTCGAGTTTAGGTCCCGCCACATGACGTCGGCGATCGCCTTACTTTTATCGTTGATTGATGTGCTCCCATGGCCCCGACGGATCCTTGCGTGTTCCTCTGGGCACTCATTGAAATTCTTCATGTTCATGGCGTTAGTTAATTGGAGGTTTACCGAAGCAATTCCAGGCAGAGCGCAATCGCCTGACCACCGCCTATACACAATGTAACGACACCGCGCGTCAATCCGTCGCGCTCCATGGAGTGCAATAGTCGAGTGGTTAATACGGCCCCGGTCGCACCAATGGGATGGCCGTGAGCAATCGCACCACCCTCGGCATTGACGATGTCCTCCGGAAGCCCCAGTTCCCGCAGGCAGGCGAGACTTACTGCTGCGAACGCCTCGTTGATTTCTATGCGTTCAATATCCTTGAGTTGCCAATCAGCCCGCGATAACGCATGTCGCACAGCCGTTACCGGCGCAATTCCGAACATGCCGGGCTCGACTGCCGCCACGGCATATGCAACTAAACACGCGCTCGGTTTTAAATTGTTTTTTTCAGCCCAGTCCATATCCGTAACAATCATGGTGCTGGCGCCGCTGTTCAGCCCCGGTGAATTGCCGGCGGTGATGCTGCCATCTTTACGAAACGCTGGTCTGAGCTTTTTTAAAGCATCAATCGTTGTGTTAGGGCGATTGTGCTCATCGACGTCAAAAGAAACGGTGCCTTTCCGTCCTGGAATTTCCACAGGAACAATCTCGGAATTGAACTTCCCGGCAGACTGAGCAGCGGAAAATCGTTGCTGTGAGCGCAATGCCCACTGATCCTGGTCATCACGGCTGATCGCATAAGCTTTGACCAGGTCTTCGGTAACCCAACCTGAATGCTCGCCGCTGAATGCGTCATTCAGCCCGTCATGCAGCATGCTGTCGTAAATCTGGGAATTTCCCATGCGATAACCCCATCGACCATCCGTCATCAGATAGGGAGCCATGTCCATGTTTTCCATTCCACCCGCCACTGCACAATGTATATTTCCGGAAAGCACTTCCAGGGCGGCTGTAACGATGGCTTGCGCTCCTGACCCGCATACGCGATTGACAGTCATTGCCGGCACGTTCACCGGAACTCCTGCTACGATTGCTGCCTGTCGCGCCGGATTCATCTTGGCGCCTGCTTGGACAACCTGTCCAATTACCACGGTTTCCACAGTATTTGGCGCAATGCCGGAGCGTTTCAATGTCTCGCGAATTGCAGTGCTAGCGAGCTGAGGCGCACTGACTGATTTTAGTGAACCCCCGTAGGTACCGATTGCAGTGCGTACCGGGCTGCAAATTACGATTCTCTTATCTGACATTGCGTTCTCCGTTTGTTGCGATGGTAATCACCATGGGCTGCAAGCATCGGTCGAGTTGTAAAACAGATGATTTCCATGAAAAGTAATAGCAGGATTTCATGTGAATATCGCCAGACCGGTGCCAGCGCCAACGACAACGGCCACCATGGCGGGAAGGCAACGTCGGAAAAGGCCGATGCCTCCGACCGCGAGTGATATTCCCAGCTTAAAAGTAACGTTGGCAGCGATGGCCAACACGATGATCGTGGCGACTTGGCCAATTGATACCGTACCAAGTCCGTACAGGCGTAGCCCGGATAACGTGATTGCATCCACATCGGTTAGCCCGGAAACCAGTGCGACAGCGTAGATTCCCTTGCTATCAGCTATATCCACGAGCCACGCAGAAAGAAGCAAAACTGCTGCGTAAAGTGCTGCAAATCCAAGGGCCGTGCTCAGCTCAGAGGGGTTCGTGATTTTGGGTGCCGATATCTCTGTGGCATCCGTTTTGTGTCGTTTAGTGAATGCGAAAACGACAAGACCCGCAATCAGAGCAATTCCCAATATCGGGGCGACTACTGACAGGACGACTGGGCTTACGACTGCGGCGAGTACCGCCAGTCTCAGGAGCAGCACGAGGTTAGCTGCAATAATTACCGTTACCGAAAGGTCGGTAATGCCCTTGTTCTCCCGAGCGTATCGGGAAAATGACAGGGTCGTCGCTGTGCTCGAAACCAATCCGCCAGACAATCCTAGGAGCAATGCGCTATGTGCCTGTCCGAGAACCCGAAGGGCAACGTACCCGAAGAGCGATACACCGCTGATGAGGACCACCATGAGCCAGATGTGACGTGGGTTGAGTACAGCATAAGGTCCGAATCCCTGATCAGGAAGCAGCGGTAGTACAACGAAGGTAACAACCGCAAACTGCAGTATGGAAATGAGATCGCGTCGCTCCAAACCATGAGCAACGCCACTTAATTCCGCTTTGAAGTAGAGGAGGGCGGTAACCAGGATAGCGAGTATTACTGCAAGCCGCACGAACCCTGTCATTACCATTACCGCAAGCAGGTAGCACACAATTACCGCCACTATGGTGGTCGTGCCTGGATCTTTCTCGTGAAACTTCTCATGGTGATGATAATAGGCGGCAATGATGGCGATCGAAATTGCGCCTAATCCAACACCGATGATGGATGGGGCAGTGAATTTCTCAGCGAGAACCGCGGATAAAGCACCGACCAATGCGACAAGGGTGAATGTTCGTAACCCCGCCTTTGCGGTCTGGTTACGTTCGCGCTCTAGTCCAATAAGCAGGCCAACGGCGAGCGCCGTCAAGAATTCGGGCAATCGGCCAAACTCCTGGCCGAGCAGCGAATCAAATGTCAGAGTTTCCATTGAATTCTGATAACTATTGAGAATTCCATTGACGGCATCGCTAATGATTAGTTGCCTTGTGGTGCGTGAAATGTGCCGGACTGTTCGTGTGGGCTGTTTGCTGCCTGAGCGGACATCGGAAGATCCGTATCCCTAGGATCTCTCCGGGATTTTTCGTAAAGATCGCGTCGTGTCAGCGGTATGACGCTTAATCCTTTCGTGCGTCGTGATGTCAGTATCTGATACACGCCGATATCGCCATTCTCGAAATGCAATGCACTCGCAGCCATGTACAGTCGCCAGACTCGATAGACGTTTTCCGGAACGTATTCCAACGCCTCCGCTCGGTTTTTTTCCAGTCGTTCGACCCAATGACGTAAAGTGAGCGCGTAATGGGGGCGCAACGCTTCGACATCGTGAATCTCGAAACCGCAGCGTTCCATTGCTTTTTGAACATTGCTTACCGTATCAAGTTCACCATCTGGAAATACGTAACGATTGATGAATCGTGTCGATAATGTCTTGCGCCATCCTTCTTGGTCATGAGTAATGCCGTGATTAAGAAACAGCCCCCCCGGCTTTAGAAGTCGATGTGCAGTCTGAAAATAAAGACTCAGATTTTTGAGTCCCACGTGCTCAAACATGCCAACACTGACGATCTTGTCATAACGCAATTCGCCTTCAAGGTCGCGATAATCCTGCAGTTCGACGCTGACCATATGTTCGAGTTTTTCTTCGGCAATCTTGTGGCGCACGAACTCGTACTGCCTGCGGCTTATGGTGACCCCTCGTGCCGTAACGCCATAGTGACGTGCTGCCCAGATTATGAGGGCCCCCCAGCCACAACCGATGTCGAGAAGTTTCTCACCTTGCTTCAGGCGCAACTTGCGGCAGATAAGGTCCAGCTTGTTCCGCTGCGCATGCTCCAACGTATCCCCGGGGTTCTCGAAATATGCGCACGAATACACCATGCTTTCATCGAGCCAGAGGCGGTAAAAATCATTGGATACATCGTAATGAAATGCAATGGCATCACGATTGTCATCTTTCGTATTTCGTCCAAGAAACTGGCGTCGCACGGATCTGGATTGCAATCTCGATTCTGACGTCGTCGTGAGGGGTGGGTTGCGTTGCGCCAGGACGTTGGTAAGTAATGATGCCGTGGCGTGCCAGGTAAGCTTTACCGAGGAGAGGAAGTGCCTGATCTCCAGCGCGGCGTACAGGTCCCCTTCAATATCAATGTATCCACGAATGTAGCCTTCGATTAGTTGCAAAGGGTCACGTAAAATAATGGTGCGCGTCAGTGGGTTTGGGTCTCGAAATACAAGCGTGGTTCTTACAGTTGAATCTCCGAAGTGCAAGCTTGTGCCGTCCCACAACCTTATTTCGATGTCTCCCTGGTATCCATCAAGCAGGGATTGCACGATCCGCGCAGCACGGGATTGTATGCGGGTCGGAACGGAAGTGAATGATGACGGCATGGATATGGGGCGGCTAAATGGCCGTGTCAATAATGACTGAAGGGTCGCCTGTGCCCTGGGTAGCGGACCATTCTCCGGCAGTCAGTAACTTTTCTGGATCCCACCCCAAACTTTCCGCGACTGCGGAGACTACATGTGCCCAGGTGCAGCGATTGGTGAACAACATTCCGGGGGTGCTGAGTGTTCCGCCGCGATTGATGTAGCCGAGAGCACGGGTGCGATGACTGCCTGTATCTTGCGGACGCAATATGCCCAGCATTGGCTCTGGACGAGTGTGGGTAAGTACAATACGAACTTGCGCTGCCGATTGAAACAGTCGTTCCCGGTCATCCCGCGAGGCCATGTGCTGGGCTTCCATGGGATCGCGTGGGCTTCGGAAGCGGGCTGGTTCTATCAAGTAGACAACGGAGTGTGCCAAGCCACGGGCGGTGAGACGTTCCGAGGCCTTGAGGATTTCCTGCAACTGGTAAGCACCAATCGCGACGAGCAGTACCTTTTCATCATCGGTTCCGCTGCCACGTAGTCGCAGCGCACCGGTAGCGACAAGCTCAGCGGCTTGTGCCGCATTGAACACGACAGGCAATGGCCGTTTGGGCACTACCAGCGTCCAGATTTCACCGGTCGAAAGATAACTGGCGCGGAGTGCTTCAAGTGCTGTGTTCCAATCGGCGGGGAAAAGGACATGAGATACGTCTGAAGCCTCTCCCAACAGTGCTTCGCACAGGGTAGGGTCCTGGTGTGACTGCTCGTTCTTGCCGTTTTCCCAAGTGTGAGAGGTCAATATCACTGGGACAGTAAGCCATTTGGGCGAACGCCCGTTTTCGTGTTGGTGTCGTGCAAAAATCAACTCTTGACGAATGGCTCCCAGCATTTTCACTGCAAATGCTTCGTATGAAATTATGAGATTAAGTCCTCCTTTGTTGGCCAATGCCGCGCATGCGACAGCTTCCTCATTCAGAGCGGTGATGACCTTGCCATCTACTGCTTCAGCAATGCCGGGTTCAGGGTGCGTGACGCGGTGCTTAAGTAAATCAAGTGTGGCCGTCATTCGGTTGCTGCGCAGTTCGTCCGGGTTTCCCAGCCGAACTCTCAAGCCCGTATTGTTCAATACTATTGCAGAAAAATACTGGTCGATGCCATCCATTGGTGAATGCGAAGACGTGTCATCTGGCGATTTCCACGGGGGCGTTGGTATCTGGAGCGCTGGTGTCTGACGAGATGCAATTGGGTGATCCTTTTCTTTCGGACGGTCCTGCTCCTGGTGCTTGTTCAAGCAAGTGGCTGCCTGCGCTAGCGCTGATGGCGGCACCCATAGGCGATGTGCGCCTTCGTTGAAGCATTTGCGCGCCTCAATGTCAACAGCCGGATTTCCACCCAAAGGCAGGTTGTGTGCCAGATTTGTGCCTGCACCAGGAAACCCGAAACCTTTGTCGACTTCCGCGATCGCATAGTGAAGTGAAACCGGGTACTGTGCGTGTCCAACATCAACTGCCGAAGCGCATGCCGTCAACCGCTCTTCCATCTCGATGATTGCCCAGGCATAGGCAGCCGGATCACTCCCGTCGATTTCTATAGGGTCAAACCCATTCAACTTCAGGTGATTACGAAACCAGGCAATCCCGCCGTCCTGCATCATATTGCTGCGCTGTTCTATACGGCGTCCGTTGGCGATCATGATAGGGGCGATCAGCCCGCAGTCCCCCGCGCGCCACCAACGTGGCGCCCAATCGGCACCTCTCTGTTCCTCGAACGCGCCATCGCTCAGGAATGCAACCAGTCGATCGCCCGGCAATGGCATGTGCATGTATTGTAATTCGGCAAATCCGAGGTAACCGCCTTCCATCACTCCACCCGCCGTATGGGTATTGACGTGACTTCCAAGCGGCGAAGCAGGGCTGCCGTCCGGTCGAACTTCGTAAGAATAGAAGTCGCGCGCTAATCGAGTAAGCCCATCGGAAGTGAGGTTGTAGCGCTCGGCGTGTGCAGAAGTCATGTTGTTCACGAGAACGTTGGTGGCATCAATTCCTGCAACGCAGTGTCCTTGTCCCATCATCCATGAGCGGGTAACGCTGCTCAGCGCGTTGGCTGCGAGATAACCGGTGTAAGCCAGCACGATATTGAGTGACCCGCCCATATGACCTTCAGGGTTCCGCTTGAAGTCTTCTGCTTCCATGTCACGGCCATCCGGGTACACGTTGCGTGCATAGGCCATATGTGCGACCAGCCACATGGCCGCGTTCGAAATTTTGTCGGCTGCAAACAGAATGCGAAAGGCATCGTCCCGTTTCGAAATTGCACCTTTGATGAGCAGCGCATCGACGAGTTCGTATATCCGGACCTGAGTTTGATCGGAGTGATGTATTACGCCGTAACCGTCAGCCCATTCCGAAAAGATAGGGTCATATTCTCGGTACTGCGAGGCCCGTTGCGTAATCCGGTATTGTTGATGTGGAGGGGCATTAATTGACTCATCCGAAACGCTGTACGGGAATCGGGAATGCGTGTCAGGCAGTTCGTGTTGAAATGTTTTGGTCATTATATTTGTGCCTGTTACTGAAGGGAGGGCTCTTGGAAAAGAGCCATCTGCTCGACCATGCTCTGCATCATCTCCATGATGTTGCTCATAATCGCTTGCCGCCGTTTCAATGTCGGATCGGAAACTATTCGACCGCGATTTACATCATCAGTCATCTTCAGATCCATGCTGCTCATGTCATTCAGCGTTTTGCGCGTGCTTTTCAGGTGAGCCAACAGCAACCGATAGCGCTCGGCCTTATCGGAGGCGTTGCGTATCTTTTGCATTTGAGCCTGTAATTGTCTGGTTTCGTGCTCAATGCGAGTCATTTCGACCTGCATTGCCGATCCCTGCATTACCCTGCCGGACATTTCTTTGGCTGAGGGTGAAGCGCCGCTGGCAACTTCTGCTGCTAGTACTGCCGAGCATAGAAATGCGGCCCCTATGGCGAAAATCTTCATAGAACAAAAAAATCCATATCGAGATCTACACATGATCTTCTCCTTGAACGTTATTCGACTGCTGGAGAAAAATGGCCAATGCGTCACCAATCATCTTTGAAATATCGATGACGTTGGATTCGTGTGGAACGGTATTTGTTGTGGCTATACGATGTGCCCCGGCGGAAACCAGTTCTGCATAAGCATTCCCGGAAAATATTCCATGCACACCGACGCAAACGGGCGGTGCCGTGCGTTGATCGCCCAGATGTTTAATCGCCATGATCATAGTTCGCGCCGTGGATATGATGTCGTCTACCAGAACAGGGGTGCGGTCGCGAAGCATTGACGCATCAGGGACACTTACTACGACATCACGATCTCCATGACGCGTTTTTTCAAGTACTAGGCTGGGTGCGTCAGCAATTCGAGCCACTTCAGACACCCATTGCTGGCTCTCACTGTCCGGGCCAATGAGAATGGGGTTCTTCACGTTGGTCTTTATCCATGCCGAGAGCAACGGTGCAGAATGCAATACGGCGCCGGGAATCGGATAAACTTCTGAAAGGGAAGTCCAGCGATGTAGATGCGGATCGACCGTTGCGATCCAATCGACATATCGGTACAGTAACTGTGCGAACTGGAGCGACGATAGGCTCTCGCCAAACTTGAATCGTTTGTCCTGGCGCATATAGGCGAGATATGGCGCAATGAGTCCGACTCGCCTTGCGCCAAGCTCGCGCGCAGTTGCAGCGGCAAACAATAGTGACATTACCTTTTTATCCGGATTGTGCAGTCCGCAAACAAAAATAACGTTTTTTCCGGATACGGGTGTATCTATACGTACATACGTTTCCCCGTCAGGAAAATGACGAACCACGACTGCATCGGTTTCTGCTCCAAGTTGATTGGCCAAGTTCTTCGAGAGCGATTCATTGTCCGGCAGTGCGAGGAAAACGGTATTGGACGTCACTTTCATTCCCCGATCTCGATCATGTCAGAGTTGGCCTTGATGTAGGTAAGCGCGTAGTCAAGTTCTCCTGGGGCTTCGGCGTGTACGGTGAACAAAGGGTCACCTCGCGCGACGTTGGTGCCTAGCGGGGCGTGAAACTCAAGTCCTGCAGCGGGGGCTTTGGGCGCACCGGCCAATTTTGCCGATCGAGCCAACCTCCGGTTATCAATACTGAGCACGCGTCCGGCGCGCGGAGCAGTGACCGAGTAAGTCAGAGGTGCATAGGGCGGGACGCGCATGCCTCCCTGGGCCTCGCAAATTGCTTGAAATTTTCGCCATGCGTGGCCATTTAACAGCATGGCGAGTGCTATTTCATAGCCCGTCCCTGGAGCGGCATGTCTGACAAGTTCAAGAATCTGTCCGGCAAGTTGTGCCGCTCTAATGCGTAGATCATCGGGGGCATTCTTGGCGTTCTGCAGGACTGCGAGCACGTCTCGTGCCTCCAGTGCAGGCCCAATGCCACGACCGATGGGCTGTGCCCCGTCTGTCATAACGACACGAACGTCCAGACCGACAAGGCGTCCAACTTCAGTCAGTCGTGACGACAGCAAATTGGCGGCCGCAGTGGTGCGGACCTTTGCGGTCACCCCAACGGGCATATCGATGACGACATGCGTGGATCCGGCGGCGGCTTTCTTGGAGAGGATCGACGCAACCATTTGTCCTTCGCTATCCAGGTCAAGCGGCCTCTCGACGCCTATAAGAATGTCATCCGCGGGACTCAGCTGTGCCGCTCCACCCCATACAACGCATCCGCCCTCGCGCTCTACGACCCGCCGTATTGCGGCCATATCGAGATTGACTGGCGCGAGTGTTTCCATCGTGTCAGCCGTTCCGGCGGGGGAGGTAATTGCGCGAGACGATGTCTTTGGCATTGTCAGGCCGAGTGCTGCGATGATGGACACGACCAAGGGTGTGGTTCGATTTCCAGGCAATCCGCCTACGCAATGTTTGTCTACGATCGGCGTACGACCCCAATCGAGCTTTTCACCCGCAGCAATCATTGCCTGCGTAAGCCCGGCAGTTTCTGCCCGATCCAGACGATCGCCCGAGCAAGCTGTAATAAATGCCGCCAGATGGATATCCGGATATTTCCTTTTTGCGATGTCGCTGATGATCGCGTTGATTTCTGCGTCGCTTAACCGCTGTCCGTAAATCTTTTTACGCACATGACTGAGCGAGTCTAGAGAATCCGCATGTGACACAGCTATCCTGGATTCCTCCCGGGCATCCAGAAGTTTCCACGCAATCTCGGACAATGCGGCTTCGTTGTCTGCGAGCAGATCGGAGGTGACGACATACAATGTCGCAATAATGCTTTTGTTTCCGTGCTGTACCAATACTCTTGAACGCGACTCAAATCCTTCGGAGCGACAAATGTGACAGTCACTTCGCATAAAAATAACCGGTTCATGATAGGTATCGATGCCTAGTCTGCGCAGTGTCAACTCATCGGGCTTGGCGGAGGGCGCCGCGGTGTTGGGTTTCTTGTTCATCACAACATTTCCTCGGAGAGATAGTCCGGGATCGTGCAAGTCCATGAAAGCTCTTCCTGGATGCGCCTGCGAAGCTCATCCGCCGCAGCGGGTTCGCCATGAGTAATAAAAGTTTGTTTTGGCGCACGCTTGAACGCGCGCAACCAGGTAATAATCTCCGTATAGTCGGCATGTGCGGATAAACCACTTATACTCACCACTTCAGCTCGTACCGGAACATAAGCGCCATGAATCTTCACGGATTCCGCGCCATTGATCATTGCCGCTCCCCGGGTTCCGGCAGCCTGAAAACCTGTGAAGAGCACCATGTTGCGCGGGTCAGGAGCGAACGCCTTCAGGTGGTGCAGAATGCGTCCACCAGTTGCCATACCACTCGCGGAGATGATGATCATAGGGCCGTTACGTTCGTTCAGTGCTCGCGATTCGTCAGCGCTGTTGATCATTGTCGCGACAGCGCACGCGGCTTTGCATTCATCTGGAGTCAGTCGATGTTCCGAGCGGTGGTTGTGATAGATCCGGGTAGCGTTGATCGCCATCGGGCTGTTCAGATAAACCGGGACGTCGGGTATTTCCCCGGCGCGTTTTAATCTGGCGATAAAATGCAGAAGCGTCTGTGCACGACCAACTGCGAATGCGGGGATTACGACTACTCCATCGCGTCCGAGGGCTCGCTTTAGATGTTTGGCCAGATCCTGTTCTGGATCATCAGAGGTGTGTTTCCGGTTGCCATATGTGGACTCAACTACCAGAAAATCAGCCTCATTTATGGTAGTGGGGGGACGCATGACCGGATCGTTCTGCCGTCCCAGGTCTCCGGAAAAAACGAGCCTTTTTCCTTCCATCTCGATAGTGACAATAGCCGCACCGAGGATATGTCCCGCGGGGGACAAGGAAAACGTGAAGCCATTGTCAGATCTGACGTTTGCTGCGAACACGACAGGCTCAAATAATTCAAGTGCCCGCTTGGCATCATTGATCGTGTACAGTGGAAGGGCGGGGCGATGTCTGGAGAAGCCATGTTTGTTCGCGAAGCGGGCTTCTTCTTCTTGCAAATGACCGGCATCGATAAGTAGTATTTGACACAGATCATGGGTGGCTTGGCTGCAATAGATTCTCCCGGAAAAGCCATTTTTCACCAGTACGGGGAGATAGCCGCTGTGATCGATATGTGCGTGGGTCAGTATTACTGCATCAATCGTCTTTGGATCGATGGGTAATGCATTCCAATTCCTGAGCCGGAGTTGCTTAAGGCCCTGAAACAGCCCGCAGTCGACGAGCACGGACTTTGAATCAGTGGTGATCAGATACTTGGATCCGGTCACCGTTCCTGTTGCGCCGAGAAAGGTCAGTTTCATGGCCGTGCGCTTTTTTTAGTGCGAAACCGGGCCGTGGAACCATTAAGGTGCGGTCCAGAAAAAGCCGGGGCGTCGATGCGGAGAATCACGGCAATTTTCGCAATATCATTCCGCGCAGTAATAACGGATAGTCCGTAGGTCACACCCCGTTCGCATTTGTTGTTCATGAGGAAAACTCAATCGATTCGATCAAGTGGCAAATTGCATCACCGTCAGGAACACCGTCCGGCATCCGCTTCCATTTTGAAAGTGCGCGCTCCATTCGTTTTTGAAGGAGCGTTAATGCCTCTAAATCGACGCGGTTGTCTATGACGCGCTTCGAAACAATATCGCGCACTAAGGGGCAGGGTGATTTTCGGTGATACGTCGTCTTAATAATTGTTGAAATCTCCGACAACTTGAAACCTAGACCTTTTGCTCGAAGGATGAATTGCAGATGTGATAGATCAGCATCCGAGAATTGCCGGTAGTTGTTGTCGCGATTGAAGGTCGGACGAAGCAGCCCGATTCGTGAGTAATAGCGAACAACCTCCGGTGAGACACCAGCTTTTTTCGCGATTTCATTGACTTTCATGGCGACAGCCTCGTGTGCTTGCTACAGTCGATTCGGGTGAAGTTTCGCAATCACCCACCAACGCAGATTTGCCGTGTCCAATCGATATTCATACGTTAAAGATATGTGTTGCTCACAAGTCAAGGGTGAAGGCATCTGCTAGCGTTTCGAGAATCACATGTCCGTCTTGTCGTGATCACTGTGCATTCCTCACAATGTGCTGACATAAGAGAGCGTGCCGAGAGGCGGTCATAATCACCTTCGACCGAGAATCCAATTTGACCGGAATGCGTGGGTTCATTTGCCCGGATAGCGTTCTCGAATGCGATCAAATTTCTTCGAGGAAGGGCGCAGCTGATCTGCCAATGGGGCATCACAAAATTCCTTGCACGATGTCTATGGTTCATATTTTCCGGTAATCGGCGAATAGCTGACGTTCGTGGTTTGTGTTTCTTCAAGACAAACCGATTGCTCGTCGCTTCCGGGGGAGGCATGGCGCTGAGTAATTCGAGCAATGCAGTGTTTAATCCGCGCCAATTCGCCTGTGCGGTCATGTTTGAAGTGCGCGGCATTAGCCTCGTCGGTATCGATATGCATTTCTGTCACGAATTGATTTCCAGTGCGTATCAGTACATCGCGGAATACCAAATCCCTTCCGTTGGTGTCGACGGCAACCTCGACTACGTCACCTTGCTTCAAGCCTTGCGCTTCTGCATCCTTAGCGTTCATGTGGATGTGTCTCTTGGCTACGATTAAGCCCTCGGTCTGAACGCTGCCCTTGGGTCCACGAAGTGTTGCGATCGGCGTGCCCTTGGTATCGCCCGACAGGCGTAAAGGCACATCGATGCCAAGCTTGTACGCCTCGGTTTCAGTTATTTCGATCTGATTGGCTGTCCGGCACGGACCCAGAACCCGCAAATGACGGATCTCGCTCCGAGGGCCGATCAAATCCACGGTCTCCCCAGCCGCCCAATAACCCGGCTGGCTGAGGTGGTTACGAATCGTGAGCCGGTATCCTGCACCGAACAACTTCTCGACTGCTGCTTCCGTAAGATGTACATGATGTGCGGACACGGCAACCGGAATGGGCGGCAGCGAATGGACAGGTTCCTGCTTGACCTTCAGAACACGGGCCACCTCCTGCGCGATCATCCATTGCTCACGAGTTTGTGTGACGATAACCCGCACGCGGGAAGTGGTGCTCTGGATCTGCGGCGCCTCGGATTCGCTCAGACGAATGTTGGCGTTTCGGTCTTCATCCAACGCGAGCCCCAAAAATTCGAATCCAGTGCATATGCGGCGACGCATTGAAGCCGAGTTCTCGCCGATGCCACCGGTAAATGCGAGGACGTCGAAGCCGGCCATCGTCGCGGCATAGGCACCGATATATTTTCGTACACGATAAGCGTAGACCTGAATGGCAAGTTGCGCGCTTTTATCACCTTCTGCTGCGCGTTTCTCGATATCGCGCATATCATTTCCCGAACCGGAGAGCGCCGCCAGTCCGCTATGCTGGTAAAGCGCATGCTCGATCTTGTCCACGGAAAGCCCAAGAGTGCGCTTGAGATGGGCAAATAGTCCGGGATCAATGTCGCCGGAGCGTGTGCCCATTACCAGTCCTTCAAGTGCAGTCATCCCCATGGAGGTATCGACTGACGCGCCACGTTCGATGGCGCAGACACTGGCGCCGTTGCCAAGGTGACAACTGATGATGCGAAGCTGTGTGACGGAGATGCCTAATTCTTCGGCTACCCGCAGCATCACGTATTTGTGGGATGTTCCGTGAAAACCATAGCGTCTTAGGCCGGTTTCACGCCAGGACTGCGGAACGGCATAAGTCGTGGCGCGATCCGGGATCGTTTGGTGGAAGGCCGTATCAAATACTGCGACTTGCGGCACACCCGGCCAAGCCGCTCCTGCGATCTGGATACCTGCCAGTGCCGGTGGATTGTGTAGTGGGGCCAGGGGTACGCATTGCTCGATACTTTTGATTACGGAGAGATCAATTACATGTGCATCCCGGAATTGCTCACCGCCATGAGCGACGCGGTGGCCTACGGCGTTGAGAGCAGATATTTTATTTTCCCGGAGAGTCTCGGGGATCTTTTTGATAGCTTCTTCGATGGAAATTACATTTTCAAATTCGGATTTGAATAATTGCTGATTTTTGGAAACATCGAAAACACCAAACTTGACCGAGGAGCTGCCGGCATTGATGGTGAGGACTCGAAAGCCTCGATGAGCGTTGCTGCTCACGACTTAACTCTAGGAATAAAAGCCGGTGTTTCGCTGGCGTACCGAACGTATTCGTCGCCGAACTCGGAGATTGCCGTGCGCTCTTCCGATCTCGCCAATTGTGCGTACATGAACACCAGGATCGGGAACATGACGAGTGTTACCAGCGTTGGCCATTGCAGAAGAAACCCGAACATGATCAGCATGAAGCCGACGTATTGCGGATGACGTATACGGGCATATGCCCCGGTTTTTGCGAGTTTGTGTTCTCGTTGAGCCTGATAAAGCACCTTCCACGCGGCAGCGAGCAACCAGAATCCGCCGCCGATAAAAAGGCTGCTGAGCAGGTGAAACGGTCCGAAATGCGGGTTTGAGCGCCAGCCGAACATCACTTCCAGCAAGTGCCCTGAGTCATGCGCCAGAAAATCTATACCTGGAAAATTGCTCGCTAGCCATCCGGACAGCAGGTAGATGGTGAGCGGAAAGCCGTACATCTCGGTAAACAGCGCGACGAGAAAAGCGGAAAACGCGCCAAACGAACGCCAGTCGCGCGAGCTTTGCGGCTTGGCAAAGCTGAAAGCAAAGATTATAAAAATCAGCGAATTAATGATAACGAGCGACCAAAGACCGTATGCTGAATCCTGCGCGTGACTCATTTGCTTTCCTTTTTTTCCGGTGATTCTGGCCGCTTACCAATGTCAGTATTGTGGTGGCTCGTATGCTCACTGCTGTTGCCATGCCCACCGTGTCCGCCATGCATAAAGATATGCAGCAGCGGGCAGGCGAGCAGCAGCAACCAAATTCCGTAGGAAGATAGCCATCCCGACAGATGGGCCCTGTGCTCGGCGAACAGAAAATAACCTGCGATGACAAGAAATCCGATGAAAACCCATTTGTTTCTGGAATTCCTGTGTTTATCCTGTCCGGATTCGTTGTTGTGATCATGACGCATATTGGATCTCTCTCTTAGGTGATGTTTAGTCAAGTCTCATTTGATTCATGTGCCAGTGGTTTCATCCAGGCTGCGTGCTCGTACAGTCCGCTCCAGAACAGGCCAAAGCTGAAGCCGAAAAGCAGTTCTTCCAGGGGCAGCCCGTATATGCTTACACCGCTTAATGCGTCCAGATTCCACACCCGCCTTATATAGCCGGACGCAGTCCACTCCAGGCCGAGCAGAAAAACGGTGTAGATCCCGAGGAACAGTAGGCCGCCGATGAACGTATTGCGTGCGAGATCGGGTCTGCAGAGCACGGTAGCTGCCGCTCCAGCAGCCATCGCCGTTATTCCGGCGTAGATCGGATTCCAAGGCAGAAAGTAGAGCATTGGGAATAGTGCAAATGGCAATACCAGTGCAAACTTGTGAAAGCGGTGACGTGGATCATGACGTTCGTGACCTGCAATTTTCCGCAGCTGCTGACGGGTGATCAGGTTATAGAGCACTGCGCCGATGCCACCGATGGCAAAACTGAAAATCAGGCTTTCGATGTCGAAGCCGGTGCGCTGCGCTAGATCAAAGAGGCTGGGTGGGTTCCAATATTCGGGAACGAACAGTGGTTCGGTCAGTCCGAAAGGCATCATGAACAGGCTCGTCTTCCACATCGCGCCGCGGTGCACGGGAGCCAGTGCATATAGTGTTAGCCACGGGATGAGAAATGCCGAGGACCAGATTAGCCAGATGTATTGTTCGTTGGGCATGATGGGGTTGCTTCCCGGTATCGTTAAAGCTTTATTCGCCGCAACCGCAGGGCGTTGGTGACAACTGACACCGAACTCAAAGCCATCGCCGCACCTGCAACAATCGGCGATAGCAATAGACCAAAGGTCGGGTAGAGTGCGCCCGCGGCGATCGGGATGCCGAGCGCGTTGTAACCGAAAGCGAATACCAGGTTCTGCCGGATATTGCGCATCGTGGCGCGTGACAATGTTGCGGCACGGGCGATGCCGCGCAGATCGCCTTTCACCAGAGTCACGCCTGCGCTTTCCATAGCGACATCGGTGCCGGTGCCCATGGCGATGCCGACATTGGCTTGTGCCAGCGCAGGCGCATCGTTGATGCCGTCGCCTGCCATGGCCACCTTCCGTCCCTCGACCTGCAGGCGCTTCACATGTCCGGCTTTGTCCTCGGGCAATACTTGAGCGAGTACCTCGTCAATGTCGAGCTTATTAGCGACTGCGATGGCAGTGCGCTGCGAGTCGCCCGTTAACATGACGATGCGGACGCCGGATTGCTTGAGAGTAGCAATGGCATCGGGCGTGTTTTCCTTGATCGGGTCGGCGACTGCGGCTATTCCCGCGGCGACTCCATCCACGCCCAGAAATACTACCGTCTTGGCTTCGGCGCGCAGCTTCTCGGCCTGGTCTTCCCAGCGTTGGGTATCGATGCTGTGCTGCTTCAGGAAATCTCGGCTGCCGACAAGGACTTTTCGCTCATCGATTATGGCCTGAACCCCCAGGCCGTTGACGGCCTCGAATGAGGATGCTTTTTTCAAGGCAAGCTCACGCGCTTTCGCACCCTCGACAATGGCGTGGGCGATGGGGTGCTCGGACAACTGCTCAACAGCGGCCATCAGCGCGAGCGCTTCGTCCTCCGCTAAGTCAGCGGCAGCAAAATCCGTGAGTGCCGGCTTGCCCAGTGTCAGTGTTCCGGTTTTGTCCACGACGAGGGTGTCGATGTCGCGCATACGCTCGATGGCTTCGGCGCTGCGGAACAGGATGCCCGCGCGGGCACCTTCACCCATGGCGACGGTCATTGAAATCGGTGTGGCGAGACCAACGGCACAGGGGCAGGCGATGATCAATACGGCGATGGCGTTGATCAGCGCATAGGTGAGCCGGGGTTCTGGCCCCACGAACCACCAAACCAGCGCGGTCACGACAGCGATGACCACAACGACCTGTACAAAGTATGCGGCGATCAAATCGGCGAGCCGCTGTATCGGTGCACGCGTACGCTGCGCTTCGGCCACCATATGTACGATCTTGGCGAGCAGCGTATCCGAGCCGACACGCTCGGCACGGATGATCAGCGAGCCGGTGCCATTGACAGTCGCTCCGGTCACTTTGTCGTCGATGGCCTTGGCGACGGGAACCGGTTCACCCGAAATCATCGATTCGTCGACCCGGCTTTCACCTTCGAGCACGACACCGTCAACGGGTATCTTGTCACCGGGCTTCACGCGTAGCCGGTCGCCGACTACTACGGAGTCCATTGCAACCTGCTCTTCGGTGTCGTCGTCACGCAGGCGCCATGCCAGATTGGGTGCGAGCTGCAGCAATTGCCGGATCGCCTGGCTGGTTTGACCCATGGCACGCATCTGCAACACGTCGCCAAGGATCACCAGAGTGACAATGACGGCGGCTGCTTCGAAATAGGTGCCGACTGCGCCGTCATGTTCACGGAAGATTTGCGGGAACAAATCAGGCATGAAAATCGCTGCCAGACTGAACAGATAGGCCAGTCCCACGCCCAACCCGATCAGCGAATACATATTGAGCGCCCGGTGTGCGAGAGACAGCCAGAATTTGTGAAGTATTGGCCAACCTACCCACAGCACCACCGGCGTGCCCAGCACAAACTCGATCCAGCCGCGTTGCCGGGGCTGAATGCCGAACAGATCATGAATGCCGATCATCGGCGACATCGCGAGCACCACCAGCGGGATTGATAGCACAACCCCGACCCATAGCCGTTTCGTGAGGTCGCGCAGCTCGGAGTCGTCTGTTTCGCCGGTGCCGGCGATCGGCACCAGTGCCATGCCGCACTTGGGACACGAACCCGGCCCGTCCTGCACGATTTCCGGGTGCATGGGGCAGGTGTACTGGGCGCCCTTGGCCGGAACAACGGCCGCAGCCGGCGCGGACTTGGCGAGGTATTTCGTCGGATCGGACTGGAACTGCTTCAGGCAACGCTCGCTGCAGAAATAGTACGTCACGCCAGAGTGCTCATGCGAATCGGACGCTGATTTCGGGTCCACTTTCATGCCGCAGACCGGGTCGGTCGCGTCTGTTGCGGTACCCTTGTTGGTTTCACTGCAACCGGTGTGCGCTTGATGGCCGTGATTTTTGTGTTCGTGTTGTCCGTGGTTCATGGTTCGCTCCGTGCTATTGAGATCTTCATGGCAGCAGCGTAAAGTCCGTACTTCGGTACGGAGTCAAGGGGTATTTATGCAGGACATCAGCATGACCATCGGGAATGTCGCTGAAGCCGCGGGCGTTGGGGTCGAGACAGTGCGTTATTACGAGCGGCGTGGACTGGTAGCCCAACCCGGCCGCGGGGCGGGCACATACCGCCGCTATGAGGCCGGACACGTAGACCGCATCCGTTTCATCAAGCGTGGCCAAGCTCTGGGCTTCAGCCTGGAGGAGATCGCGACTTTGCTTGAGCTTGAGGACGGCACTGATCGTCGCAGCATCCGTCGCATTGCCACTGCTCGGTTGGGCGAGACGCGGCGACGCATTGCGGACCTGAGACGCATTGAGCACGCGCTCACCCACTTGCTTCATGATTGCGAGACCGACCGCAAGGCGCTTCGCTGCCCGATTATCGGCGCGATCGCGACAGAGAGTGAGGCGAATTCGGCGCGATGAGGATAGGGTGGGGAACATCATGACTTGTCGTCGCCAAGCAGCAGATCGCAGATCCGGGCGAGAGGCATATTTAACCATGCTGGGTCGCGTAGTCCATCGTAGGAGCTTCTGCTGTAACAGGTCACGCATATTCACCTCCACAGCGACACCAGACGCACTCGCAATCCACATGATTGCAGGTCACGTCATGACGCTGGCTTTGGTATCGCGTATGCGCCCAGGGTTGCAGCAAGCGCCAGACCCATGAGGGCCGGTATACCCGGTGAAAGAACATGCGTGCATCGCTGCCGGCCTGCACGCGCAGCAGCCACCGGTAGCCTGGATTTCCGACCAGACAGTAGAGTGCGCGATTGACAATGGATGTCTGTACCCATGGCTCCAGTTCTTGGCGCCACAGCGTGTCGTAGTCGGTTTCCTCAATGACGCTACGCGCACCGAGCACGCCTGAACGGATAGCAAGCCGGATTCCAAAGCCCCAGAACGCATCCTGGAATCCGGCTTGTTCGCCTGCCATGGGATGCATCCCGGAACGGGCTGATACTGGAATACGGAAATTCCCTACGCCTCCGTGCGGCCGCGGGTTTTTCATCTCGAGTCCGACGAGCTCGCGAAACGTCGCGACTGTGCGTTCCACGTAGACGTGCTCCTGCTTGAATCCGGAAAACATGCAGCTCTTCACTGTTCCATGTCCCTGCATCACGAGGAGGTAGCTGTAGCCTTGCGGCGCCAGATTGTTGTCGCAAATGAGCCAGAAGCCGTCTGGCATGTCGGTTTCAAAATGGTAGCCGACCCCAATGGCATCGGCAGCTCTGGGACCTGCCGCGAGAACGCCATGTCCTGGCAACGATCTGCTTCGATCGTTGAAACGCACTTCGACGCCCAAATCACGCGCTTGCGCCAGCAGTGCAGTGTCCAGCGTGCCCGGCCCTGGCCCGCGCTCGATCATGTAGAAAATCGGCAAGCGGCTGCTGACCGGGTAGGCCCGCTTCCGATCGTCGAATGCAATACCGTTGAAACAGGGGATTTTGTCGAAGGCTGTCGTAATCCCCATCCCTTCCAGATCCAAAAGCACATCCTCGCGCGTGGTCCAGTTATCAATTCCTTGCAGATCGCGCCGAAAACGATGTCCTACCTCCTTCTGCGCCTCGTGTACGATCACCCTGCATCCGGCTCGTGCAAAGGTAATCGCTGCTGCGAGCCCAGCTGGCCCCGCACCAATCACGTTTTTAGTTTCCATAGTCATGCTCTTATCGCTGTCCATGAGTGATCGTTGGAGAAGTATCAGGGACAGGCCGCAATACGCCAGACAGAGGCGCGGCACAGAATCCTTGAGCGGGTATACCGAGGGCCGCATTGAATTTGCTCGACATGTTCTGGAAGGCGATTAACGCAGTGAGTTCCACGATTTCCTGGTCGTTGAAACACTGGCGTAATCGCGTGAACAGTCTGTCGTCAACTTGCTGTGCCGGGTCGGTCACGGCTTCCGCATAGGCCAGGGCTGCTCGCTCGTGATGGCTGAAGATCGGAGAGGTTTCGTGTTGTGGCAGTGCCGCAAGTTTTTCAGGGGTGCTGTGTCGTTCGATTGCGGCGGCAGAATTCAAATCGATGCAAAAATTGCACCAATTGATTTGCGAGATGCGCACCTGAACCAAGGACCGAAGTTCGGGTTTCAGCGGAGATTTGGCACGATCAATCGATCGATAGAGGAGGGTCAGCATGAGAAACGACTGTGGCATGCGCCCCCACAGCAGTGTCGGCTCCAGCTCGTGGCCATATTTGCGTTGCTGCAGCTTCAGAATCAACCGTACGTACCATGGGTAACGGCTATGAGGGAGCCCGGAGACACGCGGCATCGTGGCTGCAGTCATGCTTTTGAGTCCCCCGGGTCTTCGCCGATGGTTACCGTAGTTGCATTCACATAATGGTGGGGCGGAATGACAAGATTCGTCGGCGCTGGCACATTGCGATACACGCGTCCGGCCAAGTCGAACTTGGACCCGTGGCACGGACAGAAATAGCCGCCGCCCCATTCGGCGCCCAGATCCTTATCGGAAACTCCCGGACGAAACGTTGGTATGCAGCCCAAGTGGGTGCAAAGTGACACGACAATAAGATGCTCTGGTTTGACCGAACGATGGGCGTTTTGAGCGTAGGCAGGTTGCTGGCTTTTTACATCAGAAGCCGGATCAGCTAGTTTTGCCAGGTGACGGGGGTCCCGAAGCGTCTGCAGCATTGCGTCAGTCCGGTGCAGTATCCATACCGGTTTTCCGCGCCACTCCACTGTGGTTTGCGTACCTGGCGCGAGCTGCGAGAAATCGACTGTTAGAGGTGCACCTGCCGCGCGTGCCCGTTCGCTCGGATTCATCGAAGCGATGAATGGAATGGATGCGGCGGCAAGCATGGCACCGCCAGCGGCGCTGGTTGCCGCCACGATAATTGTTCTGCGCTCCGGATCAAAGGCCGGTTGCTCCGCTCCGGATTCAGTGCCTTCCAATTTATCGAACGTTTTATCCATGTTTGTGTCGCTATTTCAGCTACACCGCATCGCTGATATTGCGTTTCTTTTGCTCGAACTCGTCTTGTCCGATATCGCCCCGCGCATAGCGCTCTTTGAGATTCTGAAGGATTTCTGAAGACGGCAGTAATTTCCGGAAAGTAAATTCAGGCTTCATGGTTTTGGCAATGATCCCTCAAGGCGCCATAAGGGCAGATTTCAGTGCTTGTGCAAAGTCAGGTCGCGTTGTGCCTTTCGGAGTTCCTGTGGCCAGAAGGATTTGATGTAGGCCAGAACAGCCCAGATTTCCTCATCGGATAGAGTGCCGATGAAGGCGGGCATGTCACTTCGGTAATCGGGTGGCGCGTATTTACCCGGAAGCAGTCCGTACTTCGTGATGCCGAACAGCATGGAATCCGTGTGATGCCAGGTATGTCCGGTAGCGTCGTGAGGTGGAGCCGGCATGCGGCCATTGGACAGTTTTTTGCGCCAGTCCGGCTGGCCTTCAAGCCCTGTACCGTGACAGGATGCGCAATGAGCGTCGTACAGGCGCTTGCCGACGGACACTTGGGACAGGTTGTCGGGGTCCGCGCGCGACGGCGGGCCGTCCATTTTCATGGCTATGATCGCCCCGACGAGAAGCAGCAGGGCGGAGCTGGCTGCCACGATTCCGGTCTTCCTTGCCGTGCTGGACTTCACGGTATGCACCGCACTCCTGAGTGGCCAGTGATGTTCCCGGAAAAGATTCCTGCTGCCAGATAGCTGGTGCCCAAGTGAAAGGTTTTGGTGACCCTGATATCCGGGCAATATTCCCGCAGAGGATGCCAGGGGTGCTCAAGCCCCAGCTCGGTGGTTCGATACTGCCTGCCGCGCCAATGAATCCAGGCATTCAGCGGCCCCGCCCACCACGAGTCGGCCAGTTTTGCGCCGACCGTGACCACCCGGGCGCTGCGACGGGCCAGCGAAAATACATTGCGAAGCGCATTCCTTGACTGCAGTACGTCATGAGCAAAACAAAACAGGATCGCCTCTGCCTCGTGGCTGACCCGCGCCGACTCGATGGGTTCGACCAGAAGCTCGATATTCTGTGCGCCGGATTCGGCTATGCGCTGCCTGGCAACGGCAGCCATGTCCGGGCTATGGTCGATGCCGATGACTCTTCCCCGGGAGCCGACCCGCCTGGACAATTCCAGCAGCGTGGCGCCTGTACCGCAGGCGATGTCCAGCACCGTTTGTCCCGGCTGCAGATCGAGTGCTTCTATTGCGGCATCACGAATGTACCCGATCCTTCGGCAACTGGCGTCGTAGGTGGGCGCCAGTCGCCGGTAATCAATCACCGAACGCAAACGATCCGGAAAGGGGCGTGGCAGCGGGTTCATGCCTTTTATTTGGCAGACTCGATGTGAGTCACCACGAAGGCGCCACCAGCCTTCTCGGCTGCGAACCGGATCTTGTCGCCGGATTTGACCTTGCCCAGCAATGCCGGGTCGGATGTCTGGAATACCATCGTCATCGGAGGCATCCCGAGATTCTGGATGGGGCCGTGGCGAATCGTGATTTTTTTGGTTTCCATATCGACCTTGCGGACTTCTCCGTCGGTCAGTTCCTGTCCGGCGGCTTTGGTCGCCTGGGCGTCAGCGGGGTGGTGGGCGTTGTGATCAGTAGTTTGCGCAGCGACTGGTGTTGTCGCCGAGAAGACCAGGGCTGCCATATACAGAAGGGCGGTGTGTTTCATGATGGAATCCTTAGGTAAGGTTGAGAGATTTGTAAACAGTGTGCTTCTGGATAATCCGGTCGCAGTACATCGAAAAATCATGCGCTGCGGACCGGGATCGTGGCTCAGTTCACGGTGACTTTGCCGATCATGCCGGCTTCGAAATGACCCGGGATCAGGCAGCCGAAGTTGAAGTTGCCGGACTTGGTGAATTGCCAGGCGATGGTTTCCGTCTTGCCGGGCGCGACGTGCGCCATGTACGGTTCGGCGTGTTCCATGCCCGGAAACTTTTGCATGAGCGCAGAATGCTCCTTGAGTTCGCCCATGGTGCCGAGCACGAACTCATGCATGATTTTTCCCGAGTTCTTGACGACGAATTTGACGGTTTCGCCCTGTTTCACCGTGATGGTGTCAGGGGAAAACCGCATCTTGTCGCTCATGTCGACATTGATGGTGCGCACTGCTTTTTGCGGGTCGCCTTCTCGCCCGAAAGCTTTTTCTTCCTTTGAAATGGTTTTCTTCTTGGCAGGCGCGTGTTTGGCATCGCCATGTGCCCAGGTGAGCGGTGCGGCGGTGATCAGCAGCGCGGTAACGGCAGCGATAAGATATTTCATTATAACTCCTTGATTTAATTGAATTTAATGGCCGGAATGGCCGCCTGACGGTTTGCGTACACGAAATTCACGATCGGGCTGTGCGGGCCGTGATGCCGGCTGCGGTTTGGCCTGGGCAACAACCGGTGCTTCGCCTTTCCATTCATAGGAGACCGTGCCCGGCGGATGCTTGTACCAGCCCGGATCCTTGTAGTCGTTGCGCGCAAGTCCTTCGCGCACCTTGACCACGCTGAGCATGCCGCCCATTTCGATGGGGCCGAACGGTCCGGTGCCAGTCATCATTGGCAAAGTATTGTCCGGGATCGGCATTTCCATCTCGCCCATGTCGGCCATGCCGCGCTCACCCATCACCATGTAGTCGGGCACCAGATTGATGATTTTCTGGGCGACGCCACGATGATCGACGCCGATCATCGTTGGCACGTCATGGCCCATGGCGTTCATCGTGTGATGCGACTTGTGGCAATGGATGGCCCAGTCGCCCGGTGCATCGGCCACGAACTCGAAGGCGCGCATCTGGCCGACTGCGACATCAACGGTGACTTCGGGCCAGCGCGCGCTTTTCGGCACCCAGCCGCCATCGGTGCAAGTGACCTCGAAGTCGTAACCGTGCATGTGGATCGGGTGATTGGTCATCGTCAGGTTGCCGAAGCGGATGCGCACCCGGTCGCCTTTCCGGACCACGAACGGATCAATTCCGGGAAACACCCGGCTGTTCCACGACCACAGGTTGAAATCAGTCATCGTGGCGATCTTGGGTGTCGCGGCACCAGGTTCGATGTCGTAGGCATTTATCAGGAACACGAAGTCGCGGTCGACCTTCATGAAGTTCGGGTTCTTTGGATGCACGACGAAGAAACCCATCATGCCCATCGCCATCTGTACCATCTCGTCGGCATGTGGGTGGTACATGAACGTGCCGGACTTCTTCATCTCGAATTCGTAGACGAAGGTTTTGCCGACCGGGATCTGCGGCTGGTTCAGGCCGCCGACGCCGTCCATGCCGTTGGGCAGCAGGATGCCGTGCCAGTGGATGGTGGTGTGTTCCGGCAGCTTGTTGGTGACGAAAATGCGCACCTTGTCGCCTTCGACGCATTCAATGGTCGGGCCTGGCGATTGACCGTTGTAGCCCCAAAGGTTGGCAGTCATGCCGGGCGCGAGCTGCCTGCGTACCGGTTCGGCAATCAGGTGGAACTCTTTCCAGCCCTTGTTCATGCGCCAGGGCAGGGTCCAGCCGTTCAGCGTGGCGACCGGGTTGTAGGGGCGGCCGTTGGGCGGAGACAGCGGCGGTTGCATGTCGGGTTTTGTCTGAATCGGTGCTTCCGGTACGGCGCCCTGCGCAGCCTTGCTGACTGCGGCGGCACCCAGCAGGGCGCCTCCGGCGGTGCGCAGAAAATTGCGGCGTGAAGTCATGATGTCTCCAGATATGGGTTAGTGGCCGGGCTGCGCATCGCCTGCGACAGCCGATGCGCCGCCGCCGACGCTGATGGCACCGGGTGATTTTCCGGTAAGTGCGAGATTCAAACTGGTTTCGCTCAGCCAGTGATCGCGCAAGGCTTCGATGTAGGCATTGACTCCGGCGACCTGCTGGCGGGCATCAGCCAGCAATTCGAATACGCTGATCAGCATCCCGTTGTAGCGGAGAAGGTTCTCTTCCGAGATGCGTTTTCTCAGCGGCACGATTTCGTCGCGGTAATGTTTCGCCAAATCGTAAGTGGTGCGGTAGGCTGAATAGGCCTCGCGCACTTCGGAACGTGCCTTGACCGCAGTGTCTGCTGCCCGGTTGACGGCCTGCATATAGGTGTATTCGGCGCGGTTGACCCGGGCGTTGCCCCAGTCAAATATCGGCAGCCTCAATTCGATCTCATAACCGGTCTGCCGCGGCTGTCCTGACTCGCTGTTTCGCATGTAACCGACCTCAAGAACACTGACAAAGCCGGTGGCTTGGGTGAGTCCCATCGCAGCCGCGATGTTTTCGGCTTCCTGCATCGCACCTTGGACATCGAGACGTTTCTTGAGGGCAGTGGCTTCTAGGTCAGCGATGTCGCGCGGGGCTTTCGGGAGATCGGGCAGACGTTCCGGAAGTCTGAAGCCGGTATCCTCGCCCCAGAGTCCCATCAACCTCGTCAGACGCTCCCGCTCGGACACTGCCTGCTGCTTGACGCGCGCAAATTGTGCGGTTGTTTCGGCATAGAACGCCTGTTCCCGGGCGCGGTCGAGTTTACTGAAGTTGCCGACTGTAGCCATGCGGCGTGCCAGTTCGGCACTGGTTTCGGCGCTCTGTTTGACCTGCTCCATGTATTTCACCGATTCCTGTGCGGCCACGGCGCTGAAGAACGCACGCCGGGTATCCGCTGCAACCTGGAGGGTCTCCATGGCCACGCGGCCTTTGGTGAGTTCGAAGCGGCGCTTCTCGAGATCCGTGCGTATCGGCATCGTGATGAGGCCCAGCACGTCGAACAGGAAAGTACGTTCGATTTCCACTTCGTCGGCCCGCGTCAGCCTGCCAAATGAAAATCCGGGGTTGCGCAACCGGCCGGCCTGAACGACATCGGCTTCGGCGATGCCAAGCTCGGCATAGGTGGCCTGCAAGCCGCGGTTGTTCAGCAATGCAATCTGCACGGCATTGTCCGCAGTCAACGGGGCGGCCAGCAGTTCTTTCACCGTGGCACGGGCGGTTTCGGCGTCCTTGTCGGTTTTTAACCACGCCACGTTCTGGGTCAGGCCGCGTTCCTTGCCCGCGGTCTGAACACTTTCCAGGCCGCCGTCGGTGGAGAATGTCGCGCAGCCGCCAAGAAAGGCCAGCGTCAGCAGGGCGGCAAAGACCCGCTGCGGGCGTCTCCGGATGCGTTGAATGGTTGCATTCATTTCATCATTCCTTGATGGCCCTTGCCGTGCATCGGTTGCGGCACCTGTTGCGGCTTCGAGGCGGCAGGGGGTGAATTGGTGGAAGATTTGGCCGAGCCGTGACCTGCATGGCCCGCGCCGCCGAAGATGCCAGCCTGGCCACCTACGCGTCCGACTTCGTCATTGACTTCACGCCATGACGCAGGCTTTTCGTCTTTGTAAGATTGATAACCGGCGAAGACGGATTCATAAGTTGACTGGCGTAAGGGCGCCTCCGGGGAAGCCGGATTTGACGCCGGGCTGGGCTGCGCGGCCAGAACCGACAGCGGGGCCATGGCTGCGCCAAACAGCAATGCTGCAAAAAGGGAAGGCATGTGTGTCCTCGTTCCGTGACGCGTCGCAGACGCGCATTTCCAAACGCTCGTGCCAATGACAGGCACAAGCCTTGACTACCGGGTCAGAACGGGATCAGCCGCGCGGAGGGCGCAGTTGCTGTTCGGGGGAGAACAGTGAGGGCCAGACTTGAGGAGGCGAAACGTAAGTAGAAGGACCGGAATCGGCGAAAGCTGCGAAAGTGGCCGGCATCGCGCCGACCGGATGATGGCAACAGAGATGGCCGAAATAGCCGGTTTCCCCCTTGCCATCGTGATTTGATGTCGGCTCTTCGTGGGACGAAGCATCCGATCCGTGCGTTTGCACGGAAACAGCGGTTTGCTGTTGTTCGTCGGAGTGGCACAGGATCGGCGTCAGTGCCGCAGCCAGACCCTGCAGGGGCAGGATCAGCAGCAGCACAGCAAACACGATATGTTTGAGTCGATTGTGCATATGGCGCAAGTTTATAAGAAAACACTCGGAAACGGCAATTAAGACCGTCAGTTTGACTAAAAGTGCAATTTCTTTTCTGGTAAAAATCGGCTTTACATCGTTTCTTTCTCGATAACGGCTTCGGGAAAACCCACCACGGCGGTCAATCCAGATCTGGTCCGGCCATCTTCTAGGGTCAGCCGAGCGCCCAGACGGTCTGCTGCGCGGCGGGCGATGGCAAGTCCCAGACCGGTCCCAGTGGTTTCTGGGACGTTGTCGCCCCTGTAAAAACGGGCAAAGGCCTTGCGGCGCACGTCCTCGGACATCCCGGGGCCAGTATCTGTAATTGTAATTTCCGCACCCTTGTCCGATGTGCTCAGCTCAATGGTTATCGCGCCATTTGCCGGTGTATACCGGATCGCGTTATCAACCAGGTTACGCAGCAATGCACGCAAGCTGGTCGTATCCCCTGTGATGGATGCAGGCGAATCGGCATTCAGGGTGAATCTGATTGATTTGGCTGCTGCCTGTGGCTGCAGATCCTCGTATATTCCTGTGATGAATTCCTGAAGCCGGATCGTTTCGGTTTGCGCCCCGTAATCCGGGTCCAGCCGGGCGAGCGTGAGAATTTGTTCAATCAGCCGGCTGACGCGGTTCACGCCCTGCCTGATGTCAGCTATCAGTTCTGCCCGCTCAGACTCACTGCTGGTGGATTCCAGCAGTTCAAGCTGCAGTTGCAGGGCGGTGACAGGGGAGCGCAATTCATGTGAGGCATCGGCGATGAATTCGCGTTCGACCTTGAGTGCCCGATCCAGCCTGCCGAGGAGGTCATTCAGTGAGCGGATCAGCGGCGCAATTTCCGTGGGGCGGCCGGACAGACCCAGTGGCAGCAGCACCTTGGGATCCCTGGACTCCACTTCCCGCGCAACCGAACACAGCGGCGCGAGTCCGTATCCCAGAAGGAGCCAGATGAGTGCGCCGCCGATCGGGACGATGGCCACGATGGGCAGCATGGCATTCAGGGCTATGTCGGTGGCCAGCTTGCGGCGCAGCGTTTGCGGATGCGCGACCTGCAAAATATAGTTGCCGCCTCCGGTCGTAAATGTACGCCAGCCGGTCGATCCGCCGTAATCTGAGAAACCGTTTTCCAGAATGGTGACGGGGCCCGTGCCCGGCTTGGAGGAGAACAGTAGTTTGCCGCCTTTGTTCCAGACTTGGGTAACGAAGTCGTGCTCGATGCGGAGCAGAGGCTCTTCGGTCAGTTCCGGGTGCGACGCAATGTGCATTGCCAGGGCATAGACCATTTGCTCCATTTCGTAATCGAACAGTTTGTTGATATCCGATCGGGCGCGCATGTAGGTCACGCTGCTGGCACCCACAGCAAGAATCAGCAAGGTGGACAGCATCGTCCACAGCAAGCGTTTTCTAATGGAAAAACTCATTGCTCGAAAAGTTTGTAGCCGACACCACGGATGGTCTTGATCAGCTTCGGGGCCAGTTTTTTGCGCAGATTTGATATGTGCACTTCGACAGCATTGCTTTCGACCTCCTGTCCCCAGGCGTAAACGCTCTGTTCGAGGCTGGCCCTGGATATCACTGTCCCGGGGTGGCGTATCAGGCTTTCCAGAATCGCGAATTCCCTTTGAGACAAGGCAACCTCTTTTCCGTTGAACAGCACTTCCCGGGTAAGTGGGTTGAGCTCCACTCCGCCATTCCGGAACACCAGAGCGGCTTGGCCAGCGCTGCGTCTGAGCAGGGCGCGCACCCTGGCGCCGAGTTCGGACATGCTGAAAGGCTTGACCAGATAATCGTCGGCACCGGCATCGAGTCCGTTGACCCTGTCTTCCACGCCATCACGTGCGGTGATGATCAACACCGGCACCTTTTTGCCTTTTTGGCGGGCGTTCTTTAAGACCTGAAGACCATGCACCCGCGGCAATCCCAGGTCCAGGATGAGCAAATCGTAGTCGGTAGCGGTCAAAGACTGCTCGGCGGCCCAGCCGTCACGAACCCAGTCGACGCCATAGTTTTCGCGACGCAAGCCTTCGCGGATGCTCTTGCCGATCATCGCATCATCTTCGATAAGCAGTAATCGCATTTAAGAATCAGAATCAGAATCAGAATCAGCGAAGGGAAAAAAGAGGAGATATTTTACAGATATTCGATAGACACAAAGAATCGCCGCATCCATGCGCTTCTAACTCGGCTTGGATGCGGCGGGTTGCCGGCAGTCTTACTGAAAATCAGTCACCGTTGGAGGAAGGAAACGGATCGTTTCCGCCCTCATGGGAACCCAGAAGCGTGCTGCTGCCGATTGCTCCGGTAGCACCACTGCGGTCGATGGAAGGGGGAAACGGGTCGTTGCCACCCTGGTCGTAAGCGATTATCGAAGGTGCCTTCAAAGCTACCGGAGCGGCATTGGCCGCGGAAACGGCGGTGATGCCCAGCACAGCTGCCACAAACAGTTTCAGGGAGGTGGTTTTCATGGTGTCTTTCCTTTCGTGGTTGAATAATTGAGGCATCGATTATCGAGGCCACGAGTTCATTATCAACACCCAATCTGAAGGATTTCTGAAGGGTTGAGCGGTGGAACTCCGCAAGCAAAAACGGGCGCCGTGGCGCCCGTTCAGATAAGTATCCAGTCGATCAAAAGGTATGCCGTAACCCTACCCCCCAACCATCCTGTTTGTTACCGTTGGATGCTCCGGAAAGTCCCCCAAGGGTATACGCGGCTCGCGCATCATTGTTCAGTCTTGCGTAGCCACCAAAGGTCTGCGTTCGCTTTGAAAACTGATATCGATAACGGAGCGTCCACAGTTCTGCACCGGTATCGCCTGATACCAGAACACCGCTGACCAGGTTCAGTGCCGCGGGCCGTGTGGCGCCGCTGCCGGCAATGGTCGTCGTGCTGTTTCCCTTGACATCACCGGTTGCGGTGTACGAAGCCAGCAGCCCGTGTGGACCCGCGATGTTCCAGTCCATGCCGAGTTGCCATGCATTGATTTTGGATTCCGTGGTTGCCGAGGTTTCGAACTTTTGCTGGGTATAAAAAGCAGCCAGTTTCATCTTGTTCATGAACGTGTAGGCTGCTCCCAGGTGCCAGCCGCTGTCGTCATTGGCACCGCCGATTGCGCCGAATTGATTGTGCTTCTCGTAGGCCCCGGAGATGTACAGTGGCCCCGCCATATATTGCGCCCCCAAGGACCACAATCTCGGTTTGGCTGCTGTCGCAGCGACGGTGGCAGAAGTCGCTCCATTCGTGGAACTGACTGCGGCCATGACCTGAAGGCCGTTCCATATCGGGCTGTCGTAGTTGATGGTGTTGGACTGACGGCGCTGAAACAGCGCCCGGCTGGAACCGTCCAGCGTGCTTGTGGAGCCGGCCGTAAGCAGGAATGTCGATCCCCATAAACCGACAACATTGGCGCCGACGAACGAAGTTGGGAGCATAGTGCGTTTGAACGGCGTATCCCAGCGGCCCATGAAAATGTTACCGAGCCCTCCTTTGAGACCAACCGCACTGTTGCGGCTACAGAAGCCGGCTTGACTGACCCCCCGGATATCTGCGGTGCTTTCGCACTGGAACCATGCCGACATGTTTCCGGCGAGTTTCTCCTCCCCTCGAAAACCGATATTGCTCAGTGGGACCTGCATCATGTCGACACTCGGTCGTGGACCGGTTGTGCCGAGTCCTTGGTCGAGGTAGCCGTATTCCAGATCGATCGTGCCGTAAAGCTGTACGGTGCTTTGTGCGAAAGAAGCTCCAGCCTGAAAACCAAAAATCCCTGCCACTGCCGTCGCAATCAGCTTGATTTTCATGTTTTTCTCCTGAGCTTGGTTATTTCGGTAAACCCCCGGCACTGCCGGGGGTTCTTGCAATGCTTAGAAACGGTGGTCGACGACAACGCCGTAAGCATTTTGGGCATTGCCTCGGGCGGAACCTGAGAGACCTCCCAGCGTGTATTGGGCTTGGCTGTCATTCTTGAGTCGGCCATAGCCCAAGAGGGCCGTAGTGCGCTTGGAGAATGTGTGGCGGTAGTGCACAGACCAGAGACTGGCACCTGTGTTGCCGGATGCCAGCGCTCCACCCACGAGATTCAGTGCGGCAGGACGGGTCGCACCGGAGCCGGCGACGGTGACCGTGCTGTTACCTTTGACGTCTCCAGCTGCGGTGTAAGCTGCAAGCAGACTGTGTGGCCCAGAGATTCTCCAATCCACGCCGAGATGCCAGGCGTTAATTTTGGATTCTGTCGTTGAAGAAGTCTCCAGTGTTTGTTCGGTATAAACGCCTCCGATCTTCACATTCGGCCGCAACGCATATACGGCACTCAGATGCCACGCGCTGTCGTCGTTGGCGCCACCAGCCGCGCCAAACTGTACGTGACGTTCATAGGCGCCTGCAAGATTCAACGGCCCCGTCTTGTAATTGGCGCCAACGGACCAGACCCTCGGTTTTGCGGCTACGGCTGCTGTGGTTGCTGATGTTGCACCGTTGGCGGAACTCACGGCTGCCATGACCTGAAAGCCGTTGAATATCGGAGAGTGATAATTGACAGTGTTTGCCTGACGGCGAATCCAAGTTGCCCTGGCTGATCCGTCGAGAGTGCTGGTGGATCCACCGGTCAACAGGAACGAACTGCCCCACAATCCGGTAATTCTTGATGTGCCGAGGCCGGCGCCGTCAAGTATGGTGCGCTTGAATGGTGTGTCCCATCGACCCATAAAAACGTTACCCAGAGAACCTTTGAGACCAATGGCGCTGTTGCGACCGCAGAATCCCTCTTGACTCACACCGCGGACATCTGCAGTGCTTTCACACTGAAACCAGGCAGACATGCCGCCGCCGAGTTTCTCTTCGCCTTTGAAGCCGATGTTTGAGCCAGGCGCTTGCATGATGTCCACATTGACCCTTGGACCGTTGGTTCCAGTGCCCTGATCCGCGTAGCCGTACTCGTAGTAGATCCGCCCGTACATCTGTACGGAACTCGCTTGTGCCCATGCCGTGGCCGGTATGCCCAAGGCTCCTATGACTGCTATGGCCATCATTTTTCTCTGCACGCTCTTCTCCTTGTGGATATGAAAGTTGCCCAACAAATTCCGGGATTTATCTGTTCCCGTGAGTAGAGTTATAGAGATGCGTTTCTGACGACAGATGGTCTTGGGGATTACATTATTGAAATCAAAATGCTCTAAATGCGACCGGAAACGACGATTCAATGATGTTCATGTCATTGATTGTGATCAGAAATTTTTCGACCCAAAGATAAGGAGCGAAATGGAAATTTGTGATTTCTTTCCCGGATTGAATTTGTTGTGAAAACGCAACGTTGATCGACGATGTTTGATCAAGTGATGCGTGAATATGAAAAAAACCGGCCTTGCGGCCGGCTATCAAGAGGAAATTCTACGCAGAATGAGTCGTTCGCAATCGCCGGTTACGGCGATCAGCCTGCCCACTCAACCAGGCCTTATTCACATCAAGCCGGGATGCCCGCTCTCGGAGAAGCAGGGTCGGTCTTGACGCTTGTGCGATTTATACGCCTGCATCCCTAACTTCGTTATGACTTGATCATTACATTTCCGTAATCATGTGAAGTCATGCCATTTGCAGGCTTAAGAAATCATTAAGCTTTGCCTTGTTCTTGTGGATTAGTCTTTCAGGGTATCCAGTCGATGTCACCGGGATGACATGCCAATTACGAACGTGACATAAGGGTCTGCGCTTGTACGAGCCTGCTAAAAAAAGGAAAAAAAGTGCGAATTCTGGTGGTGGAAGATGAGGCCAAGACGGGGGAATACCTGAGGAAGGGTTTGGGTGAATCCGGCTATATCGTGGATTTAGCCAGGACGGGCTTCGACGGTAAGCATATGGCCATTTCAGAGGATTATGAGTTGATCATTCTGGATATCATGCTGCCGGGCATCGATGGCTGGCAGGTTTTGCGTGACGTCAGATCAGAAAAAGATACGCCGGTGCTGTGTCTTACAGCCCGGGATGCTGTCGAGGAAAGGGTCAAGGGACTCGAGTTTGGGGCGGATGATTATTTGACGAAGCCGTTTGCGTTTGCCGAACTGCTGGCTCGCGTCAGAACGTTGCTCAGGCGAGGGCCGATTCGAGGTGATGACTTGATACAAGTCGCGGATCTGGAGGTTGATGTATTGAAGCATCGCGCGAGAAGATCAGGCGAGCGCATTGATCTGACGGCAAAGGAGTTTTCCTTGTTGCATTTGCTTGCTACGCATCAAGGGGAAGTCCTGTCACGGTCACGCATTGCATCTCTGGTGTGGGACATGAATTTTGATAGCGATACGAATGTGGTCGATGTGGCCATTCGCAGATTGCGAGCCAAGATTGACGGACCTTTCCCCAGGAAACTTATTCAGACCGTCCGCGGAATGGGATACGTGCTTGAGGACAGGGGGTAGATTTGTCACGCCGCATGTCGTTGGCATCAAGGCTGACGCTGCTGTTTTCTGTTGCAACGGTTTCAATTTATGTTGTAGCTGGCATACATTTGTATCACTCCTTGTCTGAGCAGCTGAGATCACAGGATGATGCCGCTCTTGTCAATACCGTAAACTTGCTGAGACATCAGCTGGAGTTATACGAGAATGTCGATGCATTGAGGAACGATCCTCACAGATTGCTTGACGTGTTTCTCGGCCGTCAAGGCATGTTGCTGGCGGTGTACGATGCGGGCGGGTCATTTATTGTGGCTAATGCCGGCGGCGATATTCTGCTCCCCTCAAATCCTCCAATATCCGAGGATTTTCGTCCCGGACTGGATGAGATCAGGGAGTGGCGGTCAAGCGATACTTTGCGGGGCCGCATGCTCAGTGCGTGGGGGAGTGTCGGTAAGACTGGTGGCGAGCGTGTGCAACTTGCTGTCGCATACGACGGGTCTGAAAGTGCGGCAGTGCTCGAAGAACATTTGCGGCATGTGCTGTGGGCCACGGCTGCAGGCGTATTGGCCACACTCATATTGGGATATTTCATGGTTCGCGGCGGATTGCAGCCATTGCGTGCTGCTGCACAAGCCGCGGGCCAGATTACGGCTTCCCGCCTTGGTGGGCGCTTGCGGGTAGAGGACGCGCCGGCAGAACTTTCCGAGATGGTTCTCGCTTTCAACGAAATGCTGGGCCGGCTGGAAGAATGGTTTGAAAGGCTTACGCAATTTTCATCAGATATTGCACATGATCTTCGCACCCCGATCAATAATCTGATGATCGAAACCCAGGTAACCCTCAGAAATCCCCGCCAGGCGAGCGAGTATGAAGCCCTTCTGGCTTCAAATATCGAGGAGTACGAACGGCTCAACCGCATGATCGAGAGCATGCTGTTTCTTGCGCGCGCCGATAATGCCCAGATTTCCCTGTCCCGCGAGGCAATATCCCTGAATCAGGAACTCAGGCGCATAGCCGAGTATTTTTCAGGAATGGCTGAAGAGAGACAACTGCATATTGATGCTGCAGGAGAGGGAACCTTGATGGCTGACCCGGTCTTGCTCAGGCGGGCCATCAGCAATCTGGTGATGAATGCAATCCAGCATTCACCTCGCGGCGGAGAAATAACGCTGCGCAGTTCCGAGCAGATTTTTGGAAAAGTTGTCATTTCTGTCACTAATTCCGGTGTCGGTATCCCCGGTGACCTGTTGCCCAGGATTTTCGACCGGTTTTATCGCGTTGACAGCGCAAGAACTGGATCGCGCTCGTCCTCAGGCCTGGGGTTGGCGATTGTCAAATCCATCGCCAGTCTTCATGACGGTGATGTCCGTGTTGAGAGTGCTCAAGGTGGATTGACGACTTTTTATCTCGAGTTGCCAAAAACTACCGGATATGTCGAAAAGTTGTCCTAGGTTTTTGCGCATCCTGGAAATTCCGCAGTACTTGGCCCTTGCATTGCTGCTTCGTAATCGTCAGGCCATCATCCGGTCGGTTCTTGTCCCGCATGATTCTCGTACGGCAGCTTGTTTGCTGCTCATAAACGGAAAAGGAGTCTGATCATGAAATTAAAGCTGGCATTCAATACCATGGTCATTGTGGTCATGACATTTTTCAGCACTTCGGTGCTTGCAAAAGATCAATATGATTATACGGCGCTGATGAAAAGGGGTGATTTGGGATCTCTGTCCCTGCCCGAGGTTGCGCAAAGAGTCGTGCGGGTCGATGCCGGACAGCGCTATCTCAATGTCGAACACAACGAAACAATCAAGATCTCGAACTTGGCGGGGCAAAGTTTTACCTGGAGATTCGACACACTGGGAGAGCGTAGCTTCCCCTTGACGGCAATTGCTCCAAGTGGCTTCGAGGCCGGTAAGATAATGGTTTATGTCAGCAACCCTTATACCTACAACGCAGACTGAAATCGTGTGTCAGTCCTGAGCTTGTGGTTGGTCAAACGTCGAGCCGACGTTTGACCATTGTTGTTGTCGCCGCGACTAAGGCGGCTGATTGAGTCTGAGCGGAATTACTGCCTGAATGGATATAGGGCGAGTTCATTGCCCTGAGCGGTCAGGCAACGCAAACGCCAGTCATCACCATGATTCAGATGATCGCAGGCGAGTAACATGCCATCGCCCGCAGCGAGAGTAGTGGAGCCAAAAAGAAAATTCACTTCTTGTTTGATGTTCGGGTGTTTGTGGTCGAGCTTCCATCCGAACCTTTTCGCCTGTTCACCAGTAGTCTCGTTCTTTAGTTCGCCTGCAATGCCGGCGTAAGACTTGCCATCAAGCGACACCGTGATACGCGTGTTTCCCCAAAATACGGGGTGCTCTATGGTGGCGAAGGCCATGTTTCCTGATTCGGGTTTGAGCAAGAAAGTCTGGCAACCCGTCAGCACTCCGGTCATGGCGACCAGGGCCAGCGTAGGGAAAGTGATTTTCATGGGAATTCTCCTTCAGAATTAAGTTGCGAAAAACAACATTCAAGGTAAATCCAGTTTGTGCCTTGGCAATTAAAATATGTCACTTAATGCACATGATCTGCGCGATTGTTCGCCTGAAGCAGTAACAGTGATAAGGCAGTAATGCCGAGGCAAACTGCTCCAGCGATGCTGAAAGTCAGGGGCGCTCCGACGGTGGAAGTTCCGTATCCGATGGCCGGATAGGTGATGAGCCAGAATGCGTGCGTCCACGCAAAATGGGCGGCGTATGCCCGGCCGCGCTCGGACTCACGGGTATGCTCGGCGAGCAGTGTTGATGAGGAAATGGCGATCAATGCCTGGCCGGCACCGTTAAGAAACCACAGCAATGCAAACAAGAAGATCGGTGGCTGGAGTATCCCGGGCAGCAACAGCAATCCCAGTAAAACGCCGCCGGACAACAATGCGCACCCCGTCCATCGATGTCGTTTGCCATGGAGCGCAGCGGGATCAAATGATCCCGCTTCATATCTTCCGGAGAAACGGCCCAGCAGAAGGGCCGTTGCAGCCGAACCCAGGCCCAGCGCAGTCATGGTCAGGGCAAAACCGGTTTCGCCTACCAGTAATACTTCCCGCACGTAAATCACCGTGGAGACGATGGCGGCTGCACCTGCTGTTGCTTCGGCGAGGCTCAACAAAAGCGCCTGCCGCAAAGCGGGTTCGCAAAACAGGATCCGTGTGCCTGTTGCCAATTCAGAGAGAAATGGCTGTGACGCCAACGTTTTGCCGCTGCCAGATGTGGACTTTCTGAGTTTGCATATATAGACAAGTCCGGCTGAAACGAGGTAGGTCAGCGCATCGAACCAGAATACCCAACGAAGCTCCATTAACAGGATTAGCAGACCGGCCAGTGCCGGGGCGGCGACAGCTTCGACATCGACGGCGATACGGGAAAATGACAACGCCTTGACGTAATTCTCACGACCAGCCACTTCGGGAAGCATGGCTTCGAAGGTCGGGGTGAAGAATGCGGTGACCGCGTTAATTGCGAAGATCAGGGCATAAATCTGCCATACATTGTCGGTGAATGGAAACAGCGCAAGAAGCGCGAATCTGGTTACATCTGCCGTAATCAGGATCTTTCTGCGGTTTATGCGGTCGGCGAGAATACCTGCCGGTTGGGAGAACAGCAGAAAGGCAAGGATGCGCAGCATGAGCGCATTGCCGATGACCATCGCAGCGGAGGTTCCCCCAACCAGTTGATGGACGTACAGTGCGAGACAGATTGTCGTGACCCCGCTACCCAACAACGAGACGATCTGCGCGGAAAACAGCAGTACAAAGTCCCGGTTTGCCCAAAGGCTGTGCAGTCCGGGCTTGGTCCTGTTGTTCATGCGCTATGGTCCAATGGTTCTGAGCAGATTAAGCCCTTGCTTCCGTTGTTGGATGATTGCGGTTAAAAATTCGATACAGTACCGGGAGCACCAGCAGCGTCAGGATGGTCGCAGAGATAATGCCGCCGATTACCACTGTAGCCAGCGGCCGTTGCACTTCCGCACCGGTACCGGTGTTGAGCGCCATCGGCAGGAATCCCAGGCTGGCCACCAGGGCGACCATCAGGATCGGCCTTAAACGGGTCAGGGCGCCGGTTTCAATGGCCTCATCAATCGCCATGCCTTGGGCGCGCAGGTCGCGAATGCAACTCACCATGACCACACCGGTAAGTACCGCCACGCCGGACAGCGTGATGAATCCGACACCCGCGGAAATCGACAGCGGAATGTCCCGCAGCCACAAGGCTGCGATGCCGCCGGTCAGCGCCAGCGGCACGCCGCTGAATACCAGCAACGCGTCCTTTGTCGAGTTGAATGTCAGGAACAACAACCCGAAGATCAGCAGCAGCGACAGCGGAACCACCACCTGCAGCCGTTGTGCCGCAGAGGCCAGCTGCTCGAACGTGCCGCCGTAACTGATCCAGTAACCCGCCGGCAGCTTGACCTGGGTCGCAATGCGCTCCCGCGCTTCGGTGACGAAAGAACCCAGATCACGCCCGCGTACATTGGCGGTAACTACAACGCGACGCTTGCCGTTTTCGCGGCTGATCTGGTTCGGTCCGGGCGCCAGGTCAAAATTCGCAACTTCGCCCAGCGTTACATAACGCGCCCGGGTGTTTGCGCCGCCCGGCAGCGGAACGGGCAGCTGCTTCAATGCCTCCAGATCAATGCGCAGGCGCTCCGGCAGCCGGACGATCAGGTCGAACCGGCGATCACCTTCGAAGATTTCACCGGCGTCTTTGCCGCCAACCGCGATTTCGACCGCTTGCTGCACGTCGGAGGTGTTGAGGCCATAGCGGGCAATCTGCGGCCGGTTCAGTTTGATGGTCAGGACCGGCAGACCGCTGACCTGTTCGACTTTGACATCGGCTGCGCCGGTGATGCCTTCCAGCGTGGCGGCAATGCGCTCTCCGGTTTCGAGCAACTGGTCAAGATCGTCGCCGAATACCTTTACTGCGACGTCGCTGCGCACACCGGAAATCAGTTCATTGAAGCGCATCTGGATAGGTTGCGTAAATTCATAGTTGTTGCCAGGGATCTTTTCGACGGCTTCCTGCATGGCACGCACCAGATCGGCCTTGGTGCGACCGGGATCCGGCCAGGCCGACCGTGGTTTGAGCATCACGAAGTTGTCGGCGACATTGGGGGGCATCGGATCGGAGGCGATTTCCGCGGTGCCGATTTTGGCGAACACCCGTTCGACCTCGGGGAACTCCTGCAGGCGTTTTTCCAGGGCGGTTTGCATTTCGATGGCCTGCGTGAGGCTGGTTCCCGGAATGCGCAGGGCGTGCAGCGCCACATCGCCTTCGTCAAGACTGGGCACAAACTCGCTGCCCATGCGCGTAGCCAGCAGCCCGCTCAGCACGACGATGACAGCAGCAGCGGCAACCACAGGAATACGGTTGGCCATGGCCATGCGCAAGGCGGGACGGTATGCGCCACCGGCCCATTGCATCAACCGGCTTTCCTTTTCTTCTACGCGCCCGGTGACGAAAATCGCAACTGCGGCAGGCACGAAGGTCACCGACAGCACCAGCGCGGCGAGCAGGGCAACCACGACGGTGAATGCCATCGGGTGGAACATTTTTCCTTCGACACCGGTCAACGCGAAAATCGGCAGGTTGACCAGTATCACGACGATGACGCTGACTAGGCTGGGTGTGAACACTTCGCGGGTGGCTTCGAATACCGCCTCGAAGCGTTCACCACGATCCAGCAACCGGCCCGTCTTGTGTTGCGCAATCGCCAGCCGTCGCAGGCAGTTTTCGACGATGATGACGGCACCGTCGACAATCAGGCCGAAGTCGAGCGCGCCCAGGCTCATCAGGTTGGCGCTGACCCTGTTTTCAACCATGCCGGTGATCAGCAACAGCATCGACAGCGGGATGACCGCGGCAGTGAGCAGGGCGGCGCGCCAGTTGCCCAGCAGTGCCAGCAGTACGACGACGACCAGCAGCGCGCCTTCCACAAGGTTGGTGGCGACGGTTTTGATCGTGCGGTCAACCAGTGTGGTGCGGTCGTAGACGGTTTTCGCGACGACGCCTTCCGGTAGCGTGCGGTTCACTTCTTCGAGTTTGGCGGCGACACGCTGCGAGACCGTGCGGCTGTTTTCGCCCAGCAGCATGAAGACCGTGCCGAGCACCACTTCCCTGCCGTTTTCGGTGGCGGCCCCCGTGCGCAGCTCCTTGCCTTCCAGCACTTCCGCTACGTCGCGGATGCGCAACGGTACGCCGTCATCACCGCGGATCACGATGTCACGGATTTCCTCGAGCGTGGTTACCTGTCCCGGTGCGCGGATCAGGTACTGTTCGCCGCTTTTTTCGATATAACCCGCGCCGACATTGGCATTGTTTTTTGCCAGTGCCTCCATCAGGTCCTGAAAGCCGATGCCATAGGCGACCAGTTTTGCGGGATCGGGCGCAACATGGAACTGTTTCAGGTAGCCGCCGATGGTGTTGATCTCGGTGACGCCGGGGAGATTGCGCAACTGGGGCCGCACGATCCAGTCCTGTATGGTGCGCAAATCAGTGGACGTGTATTCGCTGCCGTCGGGTTTTGTGCCTTTGCCTTCGGGCTCCACGGTCCACATGAAAATCTCGCCCAGACCGGTGGAGATCGGCCCCATCGACGGTTCGAGCCCGGGCGGCAGCCTGCTGCGTGCCTCCTGTACTCGCTCGTTGACCAGCTGGCGCGCGAAATAGATGTTGGTGCCGTCCTTGAACACCACGGTGACCTGCGACAGCCCGTAGCGTGACAATGACCGGGTCTGTTCCAGGTCCGGCAGTCCGGCCATCGCAGTCTCGATCGGGAAGGTTATGCGTTGCTCGACTTCGAGCGGGGAATAACCCGCGGCTTCGGTATTGATCTGCACCTGCACATTGGTGATGTCCGGCACGGCATCGATCGGCAGGCGCTGGTAGTTGTAGATGCCCAGTGCGGCCATACCCAGCACTACGAGCAGTACAACCCAGCGCTGTCCGATAACGGACTTGAGAAGCTTTTCAAGCATGTCGATTCCTTGTCATACAGCGGCGGCGCCGCTCTCGTCGGTGCGTATACGCACCACATTGGAAACTTCACTGATCGCGATGACGCCGTCACCGGGGCGGCCGGTGTGTGCAGCCTGGCGTATGGCCTCTGTAACCATCGGCGCAAGTGCATCGGCGCAGAAGATAAGCAACATGAAATTGTCGTGTTCCTCGATGTCCCATGCGACGGGCTTGTATGCATGACCGGGTGCGCGTCCGCGGCTTTCGCCCTGGACGCGAAGCAGGGTGAAGCCCGGAAAATGTTCGAGCTCGTGCAGTGCATGCTCGACCCGCTCGATGGCGGACGGTCTGATGATGGCGATGATCTGTTTCATGTCATTCCCCCTCAGTGGTCATGGCTGGCACCGGCTTTGCCGATATCCGCTTTCAGTACAAAACTGTTGCTTGCGGCGTACAGCGTTCCGGGAGCCAGGCCCTTGACGATTTCGACGAGACTGCCGTCACTGCGGCCGAGTTCGACCGGCCGCGCTTCGAACACATCGCCAAAACGCGCAAACACGACTTTCCAGTCGCGCAGCGTCTGGATGGCACTCAGCGGAACGGCAACCGGCACTACGGTCTCGTCCTGAACCACCTCGATACTGACGAACAGCCCCGGGCGCCAGCGTTGATCCGGATTGCGCAGCGTTACCCGCGCTTTCGCCGTACGGGACTGCTCGCCGATCAACGCGCCGACATGGGAAATAACGCCATCGGCTTCGGTTCCGAGCGCGGCCGCCTTGACCTTGACCTTCTGGCCGACTTTCACGCGGTTCAGATCAGCGGGATAGATCGTCATGTCGGCCCAGACAGTGGCCAGATCGGCGATGACGTACATGGCGGCATCCGCGCTGACGGCTTCGCCCGCGGAGATTTTTTTCTCGATGACCACGCCATCGATCGGTGCGCGGATCTCCAGCCGGGTCAGGCCATCGGGATCCTGGCGCTGAATCGCATTCAGCGATAAGCCCAGACCGAGCAGCTTCTGTTCCGCATTGCGTTGCGCGATCTCGGCCTCGCTCAGTGCCTGGCGGCTGGCGAGATAATCCTGTTCTGCGGAGATTTTTTCCTCCCAGAGTTTTTTCTCGCGATCGAACGTGGTGCGGGCCAGACCCAGGCGCTGATGCGCGGCCAGATATTCACCTTTCAGATTGCCGAGGTCCTGACTTTCGAGAACGGCCAGCACGTCGCCGCGTTTGACGCGGTCACCGAGACTGGTGCCCGCGCGGGTGATGACGCCGCCGAGTCGGGGTACGATGCGGACGACGCGATCCTGGTTGAACTGGATTTCGCCCTGAAGCTGCAGCATCGAGCGGATGGGCGCCGGTGCTGCGGTTTCAATCCGGATGCCGGCAGTTTTCGCGGTGACATCATCCATGGTGATCCGGCCCTCGAACTGTTCGTAGCTCCAGTTGTGGCGCTGGCCCTGGTATTCGGCGACCACCTGTACTGCGAAGGAGTGCGGCTCGACGATTTCCTTGCCGCCACGCAGGTAGTCCTGCCGGCCGGCAAAATCGATGGTTTCCGGAGTCGATCCTAACCTGTTGATTATTATTGTTAATTTAACGTTTTCCGGATTGACGGGTTTGCCGTTTTCGAACGGGTATACCCGGAATTCCGGCGGCACTCCCTGTTCGTAAATGGCTACCTCGACCGAAAAATTGCCGCTGGCGAGCAGCCGGCCGCCATGCGGGCCTTTACCGGGTTCTGGTTTTTTTTCAGTGTCGGAATGTGCTGCTGTTTTTTCATCATGGCCGTGTTCGTCCGCTCCCTTTAAAGACGGACCGCCGAACATGATGAGCAGGCCGATCAATGCGCCTGCAGCGATGATGCCCAGTGTTAATACGGTGGATTTTCTGTTCACGGTTCAAGCTCCTGGCTATGGTTTGCCGGTGACCGGCGGTGTTGCGGTCAGCGTGCCGCCGATCAGGCGTTCGATTTCGTTGTAGCTGCGGTGGTAGTCCGCCAGCGCCTTCAGATACTGGGTGCGTGCCTGGAACAGCGTCCGCTGTCCATCCAGCACGTCGAGAATGCCGAATTTGCCCAGCTGATAGCCTTTGGTTGCGCCCGCGTAGGCGCTGGTCGCACCGGGCAGGATGTCGCTGCGCAGCAATTCGATCTCGTTGCGAATTGCGCTCAGCCGCTGAAAGCTCTCCGAGAGGGCGTTGACCAACCGGATTTCCGCGGCACGCTGCTCGTCGCCGGCCTTGTCGAGCCGGCGATTCGCTTCGAGGATGCCGCCGCGATTCCGGTCGAAAAGCGGGATCGGAATTGAAATGCCGACCATGTAGGCGTGGTCTTCGAACTGACTGAAGCGTGTCCTGCCCACACTGAGAGTGACGTCGGGTATCGCTTTGGCTTTTTCGGCATCTATATTCGCCTGGCGGCGCGCGATTTCGGTGTTCCAGCGCGCCAGATCGGGGTTGTTGCGGATACGTGCGGTCAGCTCGGAGTAAGCAGGCAACGCCGGCAAGGTCTCGATATTGCCGGTGACGAGTTCGAACGACGGCTCCTGTTCGCCCCACATGGATGCGAGGTTTTTGCGTGCGGTGAGCAACTGGCGCCGGACCTGATCCGATTCGATTTGCGCGGCGGAGAGGGAAAGGCGGGCCTTGGTTTCTTCGAGAGGAGAAACTTTTCCTGCGAGAACGCGCTTGCCGACGGCACTTGCGGCATCCTGTGCCAGCTTCAGCGTCTCTTCCGCGAGCTGTACCGCTTGCTGTGCCGCCAGCGTGTCGATGAAGTAGCGCGATGTCTGCATCAGCACGTCGATGCGTTTCGCCTCGTAGTCCCAGTTCGCCAGGTCCCGTCCGGCTTCGGCGATCCGGACTCGGGCGGAGCGCTTGCCGCCGAGTTCGATCAGTTGCCCGACCTGGATCGACGTCGTCTGATCGCCGTCGTTCTTCACGCGCGTGTTGCCGCGGTTGTCGCTGATCAGATCCAGAACGGGGTTGGGTATCGCGCCGGCCTGCGCAACGGTGGCCTCGTTTGCGCGCAATTCGTGGGTAAACGCGGACAGTTCAAGGTTTTTCTTGAATGCCCGCTCAAGCGCCTGCACCAGAGTGAGCGACGCAATTGGCCGGTTTTTTGTATTGCCGGCATAAACATGCACCGTGTCCGGCTTTGCAGTGATGACCGCGTCTGCTGCGATTGCCGGACTGCCCGACATGGGCAGAAAGACAGCCGACGCAGTGATCGCGATACGCGACCATGTGTTACGACAAACCATGCTAATCCCTTCCAAAAGCTCCGACGGCAAGCGCCGGATGCGTAGGACGTTCAAGAACGGAAAGGCTGCGACAGGCGGCCGAAGGCCGTCTTGCGTCAAACGCCGGATTACCGGTGTGACGCGCGCAGCAAAGCGGGATCAGCGTTTAGCGAGGAGGTCTGAAAGGGGCGCCAGTTGCCCCTTGGGGGGCGAACACCAGAAATAAATCCGGTGGCGGGGACGAGGTGCCCTTTGAAAATGTCAGTGAGATCCCAGCCACATGACACTGGAAGTAGTGGCTGGCATGACAGTCGTGCTTGTTTTGTGTTTTGCCGGCCGGCTGGTCCGGAGACGATTGCGGGCTGTCGGGAGATCCCGTGTCGTTCCATGCAACGAAATGGCTTTTCTCGTGTTCCAGCCATGCCGCGGGAGCCGCAAGCCCCGTGCCTGCCATCAGCGTGTTGGCCATAAAAAATGCCAGCAGCAGTCTGACGATCTGTTTTCTTATTTGAAAAATTCGGCGAGGCAACGGGTTCACGATGCGCGGCACTCTACCACAGCCCATGGGCGTTTCAAATGCAATGTTTGCCTGCATAAGGTTAAAACCAGAATCGGGATTCTGAAGACCGGTGCCGGGGCACTTGGTTCGCGGCACTGAACGGACTTCGCCGGTTTGAGTTTCAATCCGTGCTCCTGGATTCTGACTTTAAGTTATTAAAACGGCCTGGCTGGAAATCGGATGATTCCGAGTTCACCTGTAACTGGCGCTGACTTCTTCGGCGACCTGCTGCGCAAGACCTGCGGGGCTGAATTCACGCAGCAGTTTTCCATTGACAAAAAAGGTTGGTGTTCGACGTATGCCGAGTTCGGCGATGTCACTCGCATCCCGCTTCAGGCGCGCGATAATTGACGGATCATTCATCTCTTTTTTGGCGCGCTGGATATCCAGGCCCGTGTCTGCGACCAGGTCCCAGATCAGTTCCGGCCGTGGGTTCGCGTGGTTGGCCCATACAGGTTGGGTTTCCAGTACCTTTTCCAGTACCTTGAGATACAAATCCTGGCCCTGGAGGCGTGCTGCTTCCAGCACCTGGGCAACGTAGTCCGATCCGGCGTGAAACGTGGCGTAGCGAAGGCTGAGACGTACCCGGTGCTTGTTGTTTTCAAGTACTGATTTGACGTAGGGATGAAATGCACGGCATCCCTCACACGCAGGATCAAAAAATTCGACAATCTCCACTTTCGCCATGATGGTGCCGATCATCGGGGCATCGGGGCGCTTGACGGGAGAGTTTGTTTTTGTCGCGACTTTCTCGACGGTTTGCTGCATGACTTCTTGCTGTTGTTCCTTGTAGAGTTTCGTTGCGACCAGAAATGTGCCGACAATGAGAATTACGGTACCGGCGATGATGATCTGCAGTTTCATTTTTTCCCCACCTTCCACGCCGCAAGCAGCAGCGCTGTCAATAATATGAATGCCAGTAGCGATAACAGGGGGATGGTGACAAAACCAATCAGGTGGATGTCGGCATCCCTGCACGAAATGCCCTGCGTACAGGGCTGCAGGCTTTCCGGTATGACGTCAAGGTAAATCATGCAGTGATACAAGGCAATCAATCCACCGGCCACCGCCAACGGCAGCGCATAACGCACGCTGTTCCTGTCAGGCGGCAACATGCCTGCGGCAAGGATGATTACCAAAGGAAACATTGCAATGCGCTGATACCAGCACAACACGCATGGAGTCCGTTCCATGACTTCACTCATGAAAAGACTGCCGGCTGTCGCAACGGTTGCAATCAGCCAGGCTGCGAACATCAGGTACAGGTAGCGTCGAATCTGGACGTTGTCCGGATTTTTCGTGGTGTAGCTTGTGTCGATATTCATGATGGAATATGCCGGACTTTCCGGGAATTTTCGGCCATGATGGCGCTGTCAGATTTTGGCGGCAAGTTTTTTAATCATTTTTTGAATGGGTGATTTCCTGATTCGCGGAGACACTGGATTCGCGCCGGCTTGCGGCAACCAGCAGGACTGCTCCTGTGGTTATCGCAATGTCCGCGATATTGAACGCGGGCCAATGCCAGCCCTGCCAGTGGAAGTCGAGGTAGTCGACGACATAACCGCGAGCAATGCGATCGGTTACGTTGCCAAGCGCGCCTCCGATGATCAACGCAAACGCCGGAGCCTCTAGCCGGTTCACGAGGCCCCGGTACAGCAGAACGGCCAGCGCCGTTGAAATGCCGATGCCCAGTGCAATAAAGACATAACGCTGCCATCCCCCGGCATCGGCAAGAAAGCTGAATGCCGCCCCCAGGTTCCAGACGTGGACCAGATTGAAATAGGAGGTGACGGGGTAACTTGCGCCATGCGGCGTCAATGTGACGATCGCATATTTGGCGGCCTGGTCTGCGGCAATGATCAATGCGGACACCAGCATCCACTGCCACCAGGTTCGTCCGTGCACCATGCTGGTTCTTTCCCGTTATTGGGGCCGGAGCCTGTTACTGTGGCGAGGAGTGATCGAGCCAGCGGCTCAGCAGCAGAAGTTCACTGAAGCTTTTATCGATGGTTGCTTCCGCGAATTGACGCACCGATTTTGCCTTGGCTGTGCCACTGGCGAACTCGGCAAGTTCTATTTTTTCGGAGGTCAGGCGTATCATTAAGCGCAGGTATTGTCGGTCAACTGCTGCGCCGGACGACTGTTTGAGTTCGGGCTCTGCGGGCAACACATGAAAGTCGGGTTTGTCGCCGTGGCTGTGCTGCTTCAGCAGGGCATTCAGCCTGGCAATTTGCCCGCGATGTCTGGTGATCGCCTGCTTCGCATATTCCCTGATTTTTTCCTGTTTTGCCTGCGATGCCGTGATGATGGAAATGGAAAGGGCCTCCTTGTGCAGGGCCAGTAAAGGAGCCAGAAAATCGCTTTCCGTTGCCAGCACCAATGGGTGATTGGTGTCGTGGGATTCCTGTTGCGGGGGCGGCTTGTCGATGATGGTGTGTGCAAAAGCAGTACCTGCCTGTGTAAGCAGGAGCAGCAGTGTTGACGCGGCCCGGCAAAGCCCCGGATCAATCCGGTGAATCATGGCGCAAATTTCCGGCGGGACTCTTTAATTCGTGCAGCGACTGCCTGACGACGGACTGGGCTGCAGAAAGTGCAAGTATGCCCAGTGCTGCCGCAACCGCGAGGTCGGGCCAGCCACTGCCGGTGCCGAACACGCCGAGAGCGGCAAACATGACCGCAACATTGCCGATTGCGTCGTTGCGACTGCACAGCCACACGGAGCGCATGTTGGCATCGCCACCGCGGTAGCGATACAACATCATGGCGACGCCGACATTCGTAAGCAGCGCCAGTATTGCGACGGCACCCATCGCCAATGGCTCCGGAGATGATCCGGCGGCGGCACTCCAAATTACTTTCCCGATTACGAAAATGCCGAACAATCCCATCGTGCAGCCCTTGATGAGTGCCGCGCGGGAACGCCAGACCGGGGCGAGCGCCAATACGGCAAGCGAAATTCCGTAGTTCGCCGCATCACCAAAAAAATCCACGGCATCGGCCAGTAATGCGGTCGAATCCGCGAACGCGCTGGCGCCGATTTCGACAAAAAACATGGCCGCGTTTGCGACCAGCGCAATCCACAGGATACGACGGTATACCGGGTCTACAGCCGCAACCGGAGGCGGGGTACAGCAATTGGCGCTCATCAAGTCCTACAATTCAGAAAATTTTCGCTTATTTGAAACTCTGTAGCCGCTACGGGGTCAAGCACTTTATCATCGTATGCACGGGAGGCGTTTATGCGTATAGGGGAATTGGCTGCGGCCACCGGTGTGGATGTTGAAACGATCCGCTATTACGAGCGGGAAGGCCTGCTGGTGCCCGCGACACGGCAGGCAAACGGGTATAGAGCCTACGGGCAGGCCCATCTGGAGCAGTTGTCATTTGTCCGGCATTGCCGTGCCCTGGACATTCCGCTTGCGGATATCCGGCGATTGCTGGGTTTCCTGGAAGCATCAGGCAGTGATTGCGGGGATATTGATCAGTTGATCGAGGCGCAGTTGGAGAGGGTTCGTGTGCGCCTGCAGTCGATGCGCGCACTTGAACTGCAGCTTTGTGAATTGCGCAAGCGTTGCGATGCGCATCAAGCTGTTGCGCAGTGCGGCATCCTGCAGGAACTGGTTGCCGCTGCGCACGGCGAAGCCTGTGCATGTCATGGTGATGCTGCAAAAAATTGGCGTCCGACGAAATGATATGGCCGGCAGGATCAAGCGCCATCGTGCGCGGCTGGTTGCCACAGCTTGACCATATTATATAACTAATTGATTATAAAAAATATTTTAACAAAGATGTCATATCGCTGTCGAATATACCGGTGCGTCGTATTGTTGTTGCTGCTGCTGACATCCCGTGCGGCATGGTCGCACGGCGGTGCCGTCGTTGAAAACGCACAACCCTGGGCCAGCTGGCCATTCGCCCCCGAATTGCTGATCGGTGTGGTTATTGCCGCGGCGTTTTACATCAGGGGGTGGATGCAGCGGCGCGATCGCGCCGGCGCGATATCCGCATGGCGCCATGCGGGTTTTTTCGCCGGACTCGCTGCGCTGCTGATCGCATTGCAATCACCGCTGGATGTGCTGGCCGAACATTCCTTCACCATGCATCAGTTCCAGCACATGTTCCTGCGCGCCATCGGCCCCATGCTGCTGATGCTTGCCGCCCCGCAGGTGCTGCTGATTGCGGGCATGCCGGATTGGCTCCGCGCGCGCGTGCTGGCTCCGTTGCTGACGAGCCGCTTGGCGGGGGCATTGTTCGGTTTTTTTGCCCATCCGTTCGTGGCGACTTTTTTTCTGCTGGCGGTGCCGGTGTTCTGGCACATCCCGGAATACCATAATCTGTCGGTCATGAATGTGCCTGTGCACTACGTGATGCACATCACCATGTTGTTGTCCGGTATGTTTTTCTTCTGGCGTGTGCTTGATCCACGTCCGGCGCCGCAGGGTGCGAGTTATGGCACGCGCATCGTCATGAGCTGGGCGGCTATCGCCGGCAATATCCCGCTGGGCGCCTATATTACGGTCAAGTCAGTGGTGTTGTATCCGGCGTATGACGTAAAAGGCAGACTGTGGGGTCTGGGTGCGTTGGTCGACGAGCAAATCGGCGGCATGGTGATATGGAGTCCGGGCAGCATGATGTTTGCAGTCTTGATATTGGTGGTCATTCGCTTATGGGGCAAGCGGGAGCAGCAGCTAGACTCGCGTACATCCTCCGGACAGGTGGCCATGTCACAAGCTTCCCTTGCATCGGCTAACCGCAAACTGGGACTGCGATTGGCGGCAATTGCGGTGATGGTGGGCGGAGGTGTTGCGCTGGTTGCGATGCTGCAGCAGTTCATGCCCTAGGTTTTGGCCTATTGCCCTTTTATTATCCGGGGCAACAAATCAGAAAATATTGATTGGGCGGAAAGCCATTCTCCACGGCAAGCGTATACCCAAAATAACCAAGAAACCATCTGTGTGCATGTCGAGCCTTCGAGATCGGCTCGAACACCACCAAGTCCTCATTTATTTCTCGGCCGTGGTGGTCGCTGCCGTCGCCGCCTTGGTGCCGGGCATCGACGCGCTGGAAGGTGCGATTAACCCGGCGCTGGCCCTGATGCTGTTCGTTACCTTCTTACAGGTGCCGCTTGCTGACTTAGGCCGCGCCTTTACGCGCATTCGCTTCTTGGGTGCGCTAATGGTGTCCAATTTTGTGGTCGTGCCGCTGCTTGTCGCCCTCTTGGTGCAGTTCCTGCCGGCCGACCCTATGGTGCGGCTCGGCTTGTTTCTGGTGCTGCTGACGCCCTGCATCGACTACGTGGTGACGTTCTCACACATCGGCCGAGCTGACGCCCGTTTGCTGTTGGCTTCCACTCCGGCCCTGCTCATCGCGCAAATGCTGCTGCTGCCGGTCTATCTCGGCGTGTTCCTAGGCGATGCTTCGGCCGATTTGGTACAACTCGGCCCGTTCATTCATGCCTTCGTGTGGCTGATCGCCGTTCCTCTGGCTTCGGCGGCTGTGGTGCAGGCGTGGGCGGCGCGAAGTAAGTCCGGTGCGCGTGTTGCGGCCAGCTTGGGCCTGTTACCCGTGCCAGCAACCGCCTTGGTGCTGCTCGTCGTTGTGGCCGCCGTCATGCCGCAGCTCGGGACAGCCATTGAGGCTGCTTTGCGCGTTGTCCCGCTCTATGTGGCCTTCGCATTGGTCGCGCCGCTCATTGGCTGGACGGTCGCCCGCATTGCCCGGCTTGAAGTTGGGGCCGCCCGCGCTGTCGCGTTCAGCTCGGCTACGCGCAATTCCTTGGTCGTGCTGCCGCTGGCCTTGGCCGTGCCGGGGGCCATTCCGGTGCTGCCGGCCATCATCGTGACGCAAACGCTGGTCGAACTGGTCGCCTCGGTTATCTACATGCGTTTGATGCCGAAACTCGGGCGGACAGATGAAGCGTAGCCCAGCGCGTTGATCAGTTCATGATTAGTTGATGATCGTGTCATGATGACTGAACAAATCGAAGATGGTTTCTTCCGATTGATCTACAGTGCCGTGCCGATTCCTGCGGCGCGTAACTGCTGCTCATTGGGGCCGCCGCCAGCACAGCAATCGGCAAGTTTGCCGTCAATTACGACTGCTGGAACGTTGCGGATGCCGTAACGCCGCGCTTTTTCCGCGGTTTCGGGTTTATGCATGTCGAGAATCAGCACCTCGCATGACGGGCAGGCGATGCGGTTGATCAGCGCGACGGTGTCGTCGCATACGCTGCATCCGGCGCTGAATACTTCGATTTTGCGGGTTGTGGCCATGAGGTTCTCCTTAATGCGCCTTGACTGGCTGATCGCTGCCGCCGGAGACGCATGCCGGGCAGGCTGGCGTGGTGCTGGTTCGGTTGCGGTTGCCGAGCAGAATGGCAACGATCAGCAGGATGACACCGCCGGTCGTCAGCCAGTCGTGTTCGAAATGAAATTTTCCGAGCAGCACGATCATTGCCGCGGCCAGGCCGAGCAGCAGCGCGGTGACATTGCCCGTGCGCCGCATCTGCAGCGCCAGCACGCCCAGCGCTACGGCCAGAAAAAATGCCGTCAGTGGCAGCAGGTACGGCGTGTAATCAATGAACTCAATGCCCAGCGCACTGAGTATGGCGGCGTAAGCAGGAAAGCACAGCGGGCAGACCAGTTTGGGCAGTAATGCCACGCCGAGCGCCGGGGAAGCGGCGGCCAGTGTTCGCCAGCGACCGGGGGTTGAAGGTTTGACTGGAGCGGCCTTGGCCAGCAAGGCCGAAGAAACTGTGTCCAGCGGCGGGATGCCGCTCAGCCGGCCCGCGCTGTCGCTGTAGACGCGGCAGGCGCCTGATCCCGACACGGCGCCGGTTTCGGCAACATCCTTGCCGTCGACGAGTATGGTCGGCGAGCCGTAGGCCTGCACGTAGCCCGGGCTTTCGGGTGAGGCGCGATCCCATTCCAGCCATCGTGCTGAAACGCCGCTGCGGGAAAATGCCTTGATCAGCAGGCTGCGGGCCAGCGTGACATTGGGGCAATCAGCGTCGTAGATCAATTCGACTTTCATTGCTGACGCTCCATCTCCAGTGCTTCGAGTATCGGGCATTCGCTGGTCGGCCCATCGCCGTGGCAAGCGGCAGCCAGCCCGCTCAGCGCCTTCCTGATCCGCTGCAGATCCCGGATTCGATTTTCTATTGCAGCGATTTTTTCTTTCGCGCGCATCCGGATGTCGGAACAGGTGGTTCCCGGTTGCATGCGCAGCGACAGCAGATCTCCGATTTCCTCCAGCGTAAAACCGAGAGCCTGCGCCTGCCGGATGAATTGCAGGCGGCGCAGCGCGTCGCCGTCGTAAACCCGGTAGCCGGAGCGGGTGCGGGGCGCCCGCGGCAGCAGCCCGCGGTTTTCGTAATAACGAATGGTCGCGATGTTGACGCCGCTGCGCCCGGCCAGTTTGCCGCGGGTCAACTGTTCGGGTGCGCTCATGAAATTCTCCTGATCGTCGAACGCAATTTAAACCCTGAACCCGGGTGCAGGGTCAACAACGATGGTGTTCCCTGCTCGAATTTATTTTAAGTAATTGTTTTTATTAATAAATTCATGCCGCCGTGGATGGGAGCATCGCCTGGCGCCGCCGCATCAGGAACCACGCCGCCGGAATCACCAGCATCGATAGAAGCGGGGCGGTGATCATGCCGCCGATCATCGGTGCAGCAATGCGCTGCATCACTTCGGCGCCGGTGCCGCTGGACCACATGATCGGCAGCAGGCCGGCGACGATGACTGCAACGGTCATCGCTTTCGGCCGCACCCGCAGCACCGCGCCTTCGGTGATGGCTGCCATGACCAGTTGCAGATCCGGTGTTGCGCCGGCGGCGATGCGCTGGTCGAGCGCCTGCCGCAGGTAGAGCAGCATGATCACGCCGAATTCAGCCGCCACGCCCGCCAGCGCGATGAAACCGATTGCCGAGGCCACCGACATGTTGTAGCCGAGCAGCCACATCAGCCACAGTCCGCCGCAGAGCGCGAACGGCACCGTTGCCATGATCAGCAGCGCTTCACCGATACGGCGGAACGTCAGGTAGAGCAGCACAAAAATGATCACCAGCGTGAAGGGGATCACCAGCGCGAGGCGTTTTTTGGCGCGTTCCAGATATTCAAACTGGCCGGACCATGCCACCGAATAACCGGCGGGCAGCTCGACCTGTTCCCGCACCGCGCGCTGCGCATCGTCGACCACCGACTGCAGGTCGCGACCGCGCAGGTCGACATAGACCCAGCCCGACAGCCGCGCGTTTTCGCTTTTCAGCATGGGCGGGCCGTCGACGACAGCCAGTTTTGCCAGCGTGCCCAGCGTGATCTGCGCGCCGCGTTCGGTGACGATGGGCAGGTTGCGCAGTTTTTCGATGGAATCGCGCAGTTCGCGCGGATAACGCACGCTGATCGGGAAACGCTGCAGGCCTTCGACGGTTTCGGCGATGTTTTCACCGCCGACCGCGGCCGACACAATGTCCTGCACGTCGGCAATGTTCATGCCGTAACGCGCCGCGGTCAGGCGGTCGATGGTGACATCGATGTAGCGCCCGCCGGTCAGCCGTTCCGCCAGCGCCGAGGTGACGCCGGGCACAACTTTCACGACGCGCTCGATGTCCTGCGTGACGCGTTCGATCTGCGCAAGATCAGGGCCGGAGACCTTGATGCCCAGCGGGCTCTTGATGCCGGTGGCGAGCATGTCGATGCGGTTGCGGATCGGCGGCACCCAGATGTTGGTCAGGCCCGGGACCTGCACTGCGCGGTCGAGTTCCTCGATCAGTTGGTCCCGGGTCATGCCCGGACGCCATTCGCTTTTCGGTTTGAACTGGATCGTGGTTTCGACCATTTCCAGCGGCGCCGGATCGGTGGCGGTTTCGGCACGGCCGATCTTGCCGAAGACGCGCGCGACTTCCGGCACGCTCTTGATCAGGCGATCGGTCAGTTGCAGGATTTCCGCGGCCTTGCCCGCAGACAGGCCGGGCAGTGCGGTGGGCATGTACAACACGTCGCCCTCGTCCAGCGGCGGCATGAATTCACCGCCGAGGCGTGTTGCGGGAATCACGCTGATCGCCAGCACAACAACCGAAGCAAGCAGGGTGCTGCGCGGAAAACGCAACACCACGGCCAGTAGCGGCCGATAGAGCGATATAAGTAACCTATTGATTATATTACTATTTTCGTCAGGTATCCGGCCGCGTATCCAGTAACCCATCAGCACCGGCACCAGTGTCACCGACAAGCCAGCCGCGGCTGCCATGGCGTAGGTCTTGGTGAACGCGAGTGGTGAAAACAGGCGTCCTTCCTGCGCTTCGAGCGCAAACACCGGGATGAATGACAGTGTGATGATCAGAAGGCAGAAGAACAGCGCCGGACCGACTTCCGCTGCGGCGTCACCGATCAAACGCCAGCGTTCGGATTCGGACAGTGTGGCCTGGGGATGCGCATGCCGCCAGGTCTCCAGATGTTTATGCGCGTTTTCGATCATCACCACCGCTGCATCCACCATCGCGCCGATGGCGATGGCGATGCCGCCCAGCGACATGATGTTGGCGTTGACGCCCTGGTAACGCATGACGATGAAGGCGATCAGGATGCCGAGCGGCAGCGTGATGATGGCAACGAGGCTGGAGCGCAGATGGAACAGGAAAACGAAACACACCAGCGCCACCACGATGAATTCCTCGACCAGTTTGTCGCGGAGGTGGCTGACGGCGCGCTCGATCAGGCCCGAGCGGTCATAGGTGGGCACGATTTCGACGCCCGGCGGCAGGCCGGGTTTTAATGCTTCGATTTTGGCTTTCACCGCCGCTATCGTTTCCAGTGCGTTTTTGCCCTGGCGCATGATGATGATGCCGCCGACGGTTTCACCTTCGCCATCGAGTTCGGCGATGCCGCGGCGCAGTTCGGGGCCGACCTGGATGCGTGCCACGTCTTTCAGCAGCACGGGGGTGCCGCCATCGCCGGTTGATATCGGTATCGCGCGAAAGTCATCCAGCGTTTTCAGGTAGCCGCGCACGCGCACCATGTATTCGGCTTCACCGAGTTCGAGCACGGCGCCGCCGGCCTCGCGGTTGGCGGCACGCACGGCAGCAATCACCCGCGACAGCGGAATGTTGTAGGCGCGCAGCCGGTCGGGGTCGGGGACGATCTGGTACTGGCGCACCATGCCGCCCACCGAGGCCACTTCGGCGACGTTGGGCACCGATTTTAATTCGTACTTGAGGAACCAGTCCTGCAGCGCGCGCAATTGCGCGATGTCGTTGCGTCCGCTGCGATCGACCACGGCGTATTCATAAATCCAGCCCACACCCGTGGCGTCCGGGCCCAGGGCCGGTTTGGCCTGCGCCGGCAGCCGGCCCTGCACCTGGTTTAGGTATTCGAGCACCCGCGAGCGCGCCCAGTAGAGATCGGTGCCGTCCTCGAACAAGACATAGACGAAGGAGTCGCCGAAGAAGGAGTAGCCACGCACGGTTTTTGCGCCAGGCACCGACAGCATGGTGGTGGTCAGCGGATAGGTGACCTGGTCCTCGACGATCTGCGGCGCCTGCCCCGGGTAAGTGGTGCGGATGATGACCTGCACATCGGACAGGTCGGGGATCGCATCCAGCGGTGTCTTCAGCATCGACCACAGGCCCCAGGCAGCGACTATCAGGGTCGCCAGCAGCACCAGAAAACGGTTGGCAATGGACCAGCGGATCAGGCGCGCGATCATTTTTTGCCTCCGCTGAAATCAGGCTGGATGCGGGTGATGATGTAATCGCCGTCCTTGTCCGGTTCGCCGCGCATTTCAAAATTGATCCGGTCGCCGGCTTTCAGGCCCTGCAGCAGCGTTTTGTCTTCGACGCGGAAACCCATGGTCATCTCCGGCCATTGCAGCGACGGAATCGGTCCGTGGGTGATGTCGAGTTTTCCGGCGGCGGCATCTATGCTGTTCACCCGCGCGTTACCGACATGACCGCCACCAGGCGGATCGTTGGCAGGAGCTTCCTCGGCGCTTTCCAGCCGCGACAGCGTGCTTTTCAGGCTGGCTTCGGAATCGATCAGGAATTGCCCGGAGGCAACAACGCGTTGTCCCGCAGTCAGGCCTTTGCGGATTTCGGTCATGCCGCCGCTGTCGCGTCCGGTCTCGATGTCGACCGGGCGGAACTTGCCCTTGCCTTCGGCGACGATGGCGACGGCACGCGTGCCGGTGTGAATCACCGCTTCCGATGGCACCATCAGCGCGGGTTTGTCTGTGCTGGCGAAATTCAGCGTGGCGTACATGCCCGGTTTCAAACGGCCACCGGGGTTGGCGAGCACGATGCGCGCCTTGATGGTGCGCGTGGTGGCATTGACATCCGGCAGCAGCACGGCGACCTTGCCCTTGAAGGTTTGTTCCGGATATGCGGCGGTGCGGGCTTCTACCGGCGCGCCGGGTTTGACCAGCGCCGTATCGGTTTCCGGGATTTCGGCGTTGATCCACATCGAATCGAGGCTCACCAGCCGGAACAGCGTCACCCCAGGGCTGACCGCCATGCCGTCGCGGGCGCCGAGTTCCCAGACCAGGCCGCCGACGGGTGCGGACAGCGTGACGCGTGCATCGGCTTTACGGCTTTGTTCGATGCGTTTGATCTGTGTTTCCGTGATCCCCAGCAGCGAAAGCCTGGTCCGCGCAGCCTGCGCCAGATCGCGCGCGGCAGGCTGGCCGCTGCGTTTAAGCGCGAGAAATTCCTCCTGCGCCGCGAGCCATTCCGGAGCGTAGATTTCCACCAGCGGCTGGCCGCGCGCGACCGGGTCGTACTGGGCGCGCACATGCAGTTTTTCGATGTAGCCGCTGACGCGCGACTGCACGGTGTAAATCGAACGCTCGTCGATGCCGACGGTACCCACCGTGCTCAGTCCCGTATCCATGCGGCCCTCGCGGACCTCGACGGTGCGGATGCCGAGGTTCTGCACGGTGCGCGGACTGATCTTCACGCTGCCTGCGTCGCTGCCGGCGTCGGCGTAGACCGGTACCAGTTGCATGTCCATGAACGGTGATTTGCCTGGTTTGTCGAACTTGGGCCCGGGTACCATCGGGTCATGCCAGTAGAGCGGTTTGCGTTCTTCCGTCACCGCGGATTTGCCGGCTTCACCGGGCGCAGCAGACGGCGTCTCACTGCCCGCCGGGGATTGCGGCGCCGTCATGCTGTTCATGCCCTGCATCGCGTACCAGTAACCGCCGCCGATGCCGGCGCCGGCGAGCAGCAGCCCGGCCAGGAGCAGCAAGGTTGTGTTGCGTTTCATTATTGGTTCTCCTTGGGCAGGAAGTAGAGCAGTTGCGCATAGGCGCGCCCCTGTTCGGCGGCGAGTTGCAGTTGCTGCAGTCGCAGATCGATTTCGGTGCGGCGGGCTTCGAGCACTGCGCTCAGCTGCCCCTGGCCGCCGCGGTAGGCGGCAAGTGCCAGTTGCGCACGTTCGCGCGCCAGCGGCAGCAGCGCGCTGTCGAAGCGTTGCAGGCGTTCGCTTGCGGCCTCCCAGTCCGCCCAGCTTGCCTTTGCGTCTGCCACATGCTGGCGCAGCGCGTCTTCGCGCAGCGCGCGCATCTGTTCCACCTGCGCCATTTTGGCTGCGACACCGCGGTCCTGGCGGTTGGCCTGGAACAGCGGCAGATCGATGGAGACCTGTACAGACAGCATGTTGGAGTACTGCGGGCCGCGCTGTGCGTAAGCCAGTTCAAGCCCCCAGTCCGGTTTGCTTGCCGCCCTGGCAAGATCGGCATCGTTGCGCGCGACAGCGATCTGCCGTTCGAGTGATTGCAGGTGCGGGTGGTTATCGGCATGTGCGGTGAGGTCGCCGCGCGCTGCGGGAACCAGCCGATCGCCCAGTGCCGCCAGCGGGCGTGCGCTGTCCGCACCCAGCCAGCGTGACAGCACCGCAGTAGCCCGCGCGGCCTGCCTGCGGTATTCGGCGCGGCGGTCGAGCAGGGATTGCAGGCCGACCTGCAGTGCAAGCAGGTCTGCCGGTTGCGTCCGGCCGGATCGCAGGCCGGCTTCCATGGACTGTCGCTGCAGTTCGGTTTCTGCATATTGTTCGTCGACCACGGCGGCCATGCGTTCTGCGAAATAACGCTCGATCCACGCCTGCGCGACATCGCGCCGCAGTTCAGCCCGCGCAGCTCCGAGCATGGCCTGTTCCCGCGCCAGTTCCTGCTCGGCGCGGCGGCCCTTGATTTCGCGTTTTTCGCCGCGCACGAATTCCTGCATCACGCCGATCCTGCGCATGGTCATGAAGTCGCGCGTCAGGCTGTAGCGGTCCGCGCCATAGACCGGCAGATTTTCGATGCCCAGTTTCAGTTTGGGGTCGGGCAGTTCACGCGCCGATGCCGTCATTTCACCGGCAGCGGATATGACCGAGCGCTGCGCCGCGAGCAGGGAAGAATCGCGGTCGGCGATGGCCAGCGCTTCGGCGAGGGTCAACGGTTGTGCGGCGGCTGCGGTTGTGATGATCGATATTGCCGCGATAATCCAGATTTTCGTGATCACGTCCGTTCTCCTTGTCGCGCCTCTCTTCTGTTGCGGGACAGGGCTTTGCGTATGGCCGGCAGCGCTGCCGCTGCCGCGCGTTCCCCTGCGGTAATGAACAAGGGGTGGTTTTCAAATCCCATGTCATCCACCTGGGGTATTGCAGGGGCTACCACGACATTTGCAGCAGCAAGTTCACGCATGACCAGCTGATGCGTGGAAATGGTGAATGCCTGCATGACAACGTCGACCACATCACGCAGGCGTGCTTCGGCAGGAGGGAACGATACATTTACCGCGATGACGGTGTCGGCCCCGAGATTTCTTGCCGTCATGACGGGGACGGGGCTGATGACCCCGCCGTCCACAAGTTGCCGTCCGTCCACCATGGTTGGCTGGAATACACCCGGGGTGCTGGCTGAAGCCTGTACTGCCAGCCCGGCTTCGCCGCGGATGAACATCCGTGGAGTGCCGGTTTGCAGATCGGCCGCCACGGCGGCATAACGCACGGGAAATTCTTCGATTTTTTTCCCCTTGACCGCCCGGTTGATATAGGCCCGCAACGGGTCGGCGGTATAGAAGCCGAATCGGGAGAGGTCAAACTTCTGGATCGCATCCCAAGTCAGTTCCGCGGCGGCTTTTTCCAGGGCTGCCGCGCGCAGCCCGGACGCATAGAGTGCTCCCACCATGCTGCCGGCACTGGTGCCTACAACAAGATCAGGCGTGATGCCGTTGGCCTCGAGTACCTTGATCACGCCGACATGGGCCAGAGCGCGGTGGCATCCGCCGCCCAACACCAGTGCCAGTCGGCAGCTTCCTCCCGCGCATATGCTGCTGCCTGTCGCAGCGTCGACTCCGCGGATGGCAATGTCGGGGCTGAGCAAGCCCGTTGCGAGTCCGAGCATGGCGGTCAGGCTTTTGCGGCGTCCGGGATGAATTGCAGTATTTTCGCGACGGTGACCGGTTTGTTTATGGGAAGACGGATTCATTGGTTTCTCCGAGGGGGGCGATTATTCGGTCGCATAAACTTGTTGTCTGCGCACGCTGATCGCGTAAATCGTGAATGGCCCGGTTTTTTGCCCGCTCATGCCGGGTGAACCCTGCGGCATGCCGGGCAGCGAAATGCCGGTGATTCTCGGTTTCTCGGCCAGCAGGCGATTCAAGGTTTTCAGCGGCACATGGCCTTCCACGACGTAGCCGCCGACCAGCGTTGTGTGACAGCCGTCCAGCGCTTCCGGCACCTGGTGTTTGCGTTTGATTTTATCGAGGTCGTGCGTCGGAACCACCGTGACATCGAAACCGCCCTTCCGCAGATAACCGGCGTATTCCTCGCAGCAACCGCAGCTTGGATTTTTGTAAAGAGTGGCCTGCTTCATGTCGTCCGCAGCCCACGTGGTAATGCTGGTGGCGAGGGCCGCCAGGGTTGCGATCAGGACGGACAGTTGTCTGTTCATTGAAGTCTCCTTGTTCGAGAAAAAGTCAGGCAACCCGTATGGCACTCATCATGCCGGCTGCCTGATGCTCGAGGATGTGGCAGTGAAACATCCAGTCGCCCGGGTTATCGGCGACAAAAGCGATCTCGGTGGTTTCGCGCGGCGCCACCAGCACCGTGTCCAGCCATTCGCGGTGACGGGCCGGTTTGCCGTTGCGCGAGATCACGCGGAAGGAATGGCCGTGCAGGTGTATCGGGTGGTGCCAGGCCGTGTCGTTGACCAGGCGCAGTACGTTGCTGCTGTTGCGTTGCAGTACCAGCAGTGGCTCATGCACATGTTCGGACTGTGAAACGCCGTTGATGGCCCAGGCCATGCCGCGGCTCATGCCGCGCATATTGCCCATCATGCCGCCGGAGAACAGCACTTCGTGGTGTCTGGCGGCGGCAAGATCGGGTTCGGGCAGCTTGTTGGCGGGCAGGCGTATTTCAGTCTCCGGCGGTTTGGCGCGCAGCGGCTCTGCGGCATAAACCAGGTCGAGCAAACGGTATGCGAGGCGGCGGTAGAACGGGTCGGTGACGCCATAACGCTGACCTGGCTCGCCGGTCATGTCGAGAATGATGTCGGCGCGCATCGCCGGACCCAGTACGATGCGACCGCTCTCGGGTTCATGCGGGGCCACCGGCTGGCCGTCGAGGGCAATGATGCGCGGACTGTGCCCGGAAAATTCCAGCGCGAAGATGCGGGCATTGGCGGCATTGATCAGGCGCAGGCGTATGCGTTCGCCGGCCCGTACTGCGAAGGCTTCGGCAATTTTCCCGTTGACCGTGACCGTGTTGCCGATGCGGCCGGCGTGACTGAGATCCATGTAGTTGCCGAAGCCGCCACGTATGGATGCATCGCGATCCAGTCGCCAGTCGTCGAGTATCCAGGTGATGTCGCGGTCCACCACCGGCGGTTCATGCTCCTCGACGATCAGTGCACCGTACAGGCCGCGTGCAACCTGTTCGAAGCTGCGCTGGTGCGGGTGATACCAGTAGGTACCGGCGTCCGGCACATCGAATTCGTAAAGAAATTTTCCGCCATTGGCGGTGATCGGTTTTTGCGTCAGGTGCGGTACGCCGTCCATGGCGTTGGGCAGGCGGATGCCGTGCCAGTGCACGGTGGTTTCCTCGTCCAGCAGATTCTCGACCATGACGCGCAGGCGTTCGCCCTGGCGCAGCCGCAGTTCCGGACCCGGAACGCCGGCGTCATAGCCCCAGATCGTGGTTGGCGGGTGGGGGAGCGGAACCAGTTGCACGGCCCCTCGCCTGGCGGTCAGCAGCCGCGGCGGAACTGCTGCCTGCGCGGCGAATGCACTTTGTCCGGCCGCAGCGGCCAGTGCGCCGAATGCCGCGGCTGACAGAATTCTGCGCCGGACCAGTGAAAATGTCGCGGATGTAGCCTGAAATTGCATGCTGCCTCTCCCCAATGGGGTGGAACGAGTGGCCGTTGCACGGGTGAAGGCCTGTGCGCCGGGCGCGATATCCGGACCCGGACGCTTCGCATGGCAAAACGCATGATCCGGTCTGCGGCGAAAACGGCAACCCGTAATCGCCGGAGAGAGAGCAGAGGGTTAAATCAGCAACCGCTGGAGGCGGTAGATGAGGAGGGTTTTACCGGGAGCAGGGGGGGAAGCATGCAAGGGTGCCGGAGGCGGCGCCCTGGTCGTGACGGGGACCGGTGCGACCGTAGCGGCGGGCAGGACTGGCTGTATGGAAATTTTTTCAACGGAGACTGCGCTTTGCAGGCAATGATTGCTGCAGATTTTTGACAGGCTGTCGTAGGAATCTTTGGCGTTGCCGGTGTCGCACCCTTCGCAATCTTCCATGGCCGTGACCATTGGATCGCCGGAATCCGAGGCCATACATCCTGCAAAGGCGATTTTGACCTGCACCAGTGCCAGTACAGCCACCAGCAGCATGGCCAGGATGCGTCGCGATTTGAATGGGCTGCTAAACACGTAGTCGCTTGAAATTTAATGAACCGTTTTATCCGATACTGGAACGCGATTAAGGTTCAATATTTCGCAAGAAAATGCTTTGCTCTCTGCGGTATATAGAGGTGTGACGGTTATAGGGGCAGTCTACTGTATAGACCTTCGGGTAGTGTTTGGGTCCAAAAAGTGGTTGTTTTCACTGAATTTCAGAGCTTTGCTGAAAAACTTTACTCCATGAGAATGCCTGTTTCAAGGCTGGCGGCTTCGGAGGAAACATCATAAGCGCGGGATGGGCATGGACGGCATTTTCCTATGATGAGGATTTTTAATGCTGCTACAAGATAGCCCCAAGATGTGCGGGAGTTTTGCGTAATACAGTAATGCTTCGTAATTCATTGTTATGCACAGTTGGCAGCGAGCGCCGTGCATTAGTTGTTAAAAATCAATACTTAATTTAGACTGTGCTTCATGGGGTGCAGGTGGTCGGAGGTTCAAATCCTCTCGCCCCGACCAGATAAATCAAAGGGTTCCGTAAGGGACCCTTTTTTATTTCTGCGACCGTAGCCGGAATGTAATCCTCCTGTCCCCGATCAGCTTGTGAGGGCGCAGGTTGGGTTAGGCGCATACGGCGTAACTCATCATGACGGGTGCCGGCCTGGGACCACGACCGGTGCAATGCGCTGCGCTTATTGCACGCTACGGTGACGTGTTTGGTCAGACCTGCGCGGCGTTTGTTGCTTGCTACGGGGAGCGATAAAAATTGATAGACTTCAAACGCTGCGTCACGGGTCAGACCCAGTGACGTGTGGCGGCCGCTTGGGCCTGCCGGTTTGACTTCTCCCGGAATCTTGCTGACATGAATACCTCTTTCCGTGCCGCCTGCCTGCAGATCAACAGCGGCAACGATCTCGAGGCGAACATGGCTGTGGTGCGCCGGATGACGGCTGAAGCGGCCGGAGGCGGCGCGAATTTTGTCCTTGCGCCTGAATATTTCCTGATGATGGACGGCAGCGGCCGCGTGATGCGCGAGAAGGCCTTGCCGCCGGACGGTGGTACTGTGCTTGCTGATCTGCAGGCGCTGGCCCGCGACAACGGAGTGTGGTTTCTTGCCGGCTCGCTGACGCTCAACACCGATGACGGGCGGATTGCCAACCGTTCCTTCCTGATCGCAGCCGATGGCCGCGTCGTCGCGCACTACGACAAGATACACATGTTCGACGTGACCTTGCCCGACGGCAAGGTTATCCGCGAATCGTCGACCTACAGGCCGGGCGGGCGTGCAGTGATCGGGCGCACGCCCTGGGGCAGGCTCGGCATGACGGTGTGTTATGACCTGCGGTTCCCGCATCTCTTCCGCGCGCTGGCGCAGCAGGGTGCGCAGTTCATTGCGGTGCCTTCGTCCTTTCAGCGTCAGACCGGCAAGGCGCACTGGCATGCGCTGCTCAGGGCGCGCGCGATTGAAAACGCGGCCTATGTTTTTGCGCCGGCGATGTGCGGTGAACATGCCGGAAATCGCCAGACCTACGGTCATGCCCTGATTGTCGATCCCTGGGGCGAGGTGCTGGCCGACGCCGGTGAAGAGCCGGGCATTGTTTATGCTGATGTTGATCCGGCACGAGTGGAGAAGATTCGCGGCATGATGCCGTCGCTGGAGCATGATCGGCCATATGTGCTCGATGCCCCAGAAAATTCTTAAAAAACGTTTAAAAACAAATACTTATAATATATATTGGCGGTGAATCCCGACGCTGGTCGCGTCATGGCTGAGGAGGGCTTGCCCGCGTGAATGTTTCTGACGATCCTGGGGAGTCGATACCGGTCACCGAACTGCTCGTCGGGCCTGCGGTGCCGCGCCGGGCTTACGGTCCGCTGGCCCTGATCGGGCGCCTGGTGTTGCGCACAATGCGCTGGCGCGCGGAGGGCAGCTTCCCGGACAGTCTGCGTCTGGTCGTCGCCATTGCGCCGCATTCTTCTGGCTGGGATTTTGTCATCGGTGCAGCCTTCCTGTTCACTCTCGGGCTGCGCGTGTCGTTCATCGCCAAGCACACGCTGTTCTTCTGGCCGCTGGGTCCGTTTCTGCGCTGGCTGGGCGGCATACCGGTCGATCGCGCCCGGCCCGAGGATCTGGCCGATGCCATGGCGGCGGAATTCGGCAGCCGCGGGCAGCTTTGGCTTGCGATCACGCCTGAGGGCACGCGCACTCCGGGCGTGCGTTTCAAATCGGGTTTTTACCGCATCGCGAAGGCGGCCGGTGTGCCGGTGCTGCCGGTGTATTTCAATTACCGTCGTCGTGTGACCGGGTTTCTGCCGCTGGTGGAAGCCAGTGAGGATGTGGCCACGGGTGTCGAGGCGGTGCGCCGGCAGCTGTTGCAGCACGGTGCACGTCGCGGTGGCTGATCAGTAGGATTTCGGCAGGCCGAGCACGCGTTCGGCGATGAAGCAGAGGATCAGCTGCGGGCTGACCGGCGCGATGCGCGCGATCATTGATTCACGCAGATAGCGTTCGACGTGGAACTCCTTCGCATAACCCATGCCGCCGTGGGTCAGCACCGCGGTTTCGCAGGCCTTGAAGCCGGCTTCGCCGGCGAAGTACTTGGCGGCATTGGCTTCTGCGCCGCAGGGCTTACCGGCATCGTAGAGGCTAGCCGCCCGGTAGGTCAGCAGTCGTGCGGCCTCCAGTTCGATCCAGCGTTGCGCCAGCGGATGCTGGATCGCCTGGTTCTGTCCGATTGGACGGTCGAAGACGATACGCTCGCCGGCATAACGTACCGCACGTTCGAGGGCGGCGCGACCGAGCCCGGCAGCCTCCGCGGCGACGAGGATGCGTTCGGGATTGAGTCCGTCGAGGATGTAGCGGAAGCCCTTGCCTTCCTCGCCGATGCGATCGGCTGCCGGCACCCGCATGCCGTCGATGAATACCTGGTTGGAGTCGACCGCCTTGCGTCCCATCTTGTCGATCTCGCGCGCCTCGAAGTTGCTGCGGTCGATGTCGGCGTAGAACAGGGTCAGGCCATCGATCGGGTTTGCGGTTTCCTCCAGCGGCGTCGTGCGTGTCAGCAGAAGGATCTTGTTGGCCACCTGGGCGGTCGAGATCCAGACCTTCTGGCCCGAGATCAGGTAGTCGTCACCGTCGCGGACCGCCTTGGTGCTGAGCCGGGTGGTATTGAGACCTGCACCGGGTTCGGTGACGCCGAAGCAGGCCTTGTCGCGGCCCGCGATCAGCGGCGGCAGCCAGCGCGTCTTCTGTTCTTCGGAGGCAAAGACCACCACGGGATGCAGGCCGAAGATGTTCATGTGCACCGCGGAGGCTCCGGAGAAGCCGGCGCCGGAGGCGGCGATGGTTTCCATCATCAGCGCGGCTTCGGTGATGCCCAGCCCACTGCCACCGTACTGCTCGGGCATCGCGATGCCGAGCCAGCCGTCGGCGGCGATGGCAGCATGGAATTCATGGGGAAAACCGCCGTCACGGTCTTTTTTCAGCCAGTAGTCCGCGTCGAAGCGGGCGCAGACCCGTTCGATGGCATTGCGTATCGCGCGCTGATCATCGGAAAACTCGAAATCCATGGCGGGCTCTCTCAATCGGGCAGACGGGTGACGCCGGCGGCGGCAAGGGCGCGGATGTCGCTTTCGTCGTAACCGGCGGCGCGCAGCACCTCGGCACCATGCTCGCCCAGGCGCGGTGCGCCGCGCTGGGCGGCGGGCACGGTGCGCGACCACTGCGTCGCGGCAGCGGTGGTGCGCAGCCGGCCTTCGCTGGGATGCATCTCCTCGCGGATGAAACCGCTGCCGTTCAGGTGCACATCATCGATCACGTCGTCGATGGAGTTCATCGGTGCGCAGGGTATGTCGGCCTCGTCGAGCGCACGCAGCCATTCGGCGGTGCTGCGCTTGCGCATTTCGCCGGCGACGAAGGCATTGGCCTCGGCAATGCGGGCGGAACGGTTCTCGTGACTGTTGAACCGTGGGTCGTCGCGAAACAGGTCCTCGCGGCCGATCAGGCGGAAGAATTCCTGCCATTGCTTGTCGTTGTACATCAGCACGCAGACATGGCCGTCGCGGGTCTTGAAGGGACGGCGTTCAGGGGCCAGCACGCGTGCATAACCCGAGGCGCCGAGCGGCGGATCGAAGCTGCGGCCGCCGAAATGGTCGCCGAGAACCATCTGGCTCATGCACTCGAACATCGGCACCTCGACCGCCTGGCCCTTGCCACTGCGCTCGCGCTCATAGAGCGCGGTGGTGACCGCGTAGGCGGCATGCAGACCGACGATACGGTCGGCGAGCGTCGCCGGGATGTAGCGCGGATCCCCGGAGCCTGCCTGCTGGGCAAGCCAGGGCAGGCCGGTCATGCCCTGGATCAGGTCGTCGTAGGCCGGCTTTGCGGCATAGGGACCCTGCTGGCCGTAGCCGTAGGCGCCGACATAGAGGATGCGCGGATTGACTGCGGCAACGTCGGCGTAGCCGAGGCGCAGGCGCTGCATGGCCTGGGGGCGGATGTTGTAGATCATCACATCGGCCTTGGCGGCGATTCTCAGCAGGGCGTCGCGGCCTGCCGGCTGCTTCAGGTCGAGCACGATGCTCTTCTTGTTGCGGTTGAGGTGCAGGAACATGTGCCCCATTCCGCGGTTGCGCATGGGGCCGACATGGCGCACGTTGTCGCCGCCGGGCGCTTCGACCTTGATGACCTCAGCGCCGAGATCGCCGAGGATCTGCGTCGCGTAGGGGCCCATGACCACCGTGGTCATGTCGACCACGGTGACCCCGGCGAGCGGTCCTGCCATCAGCGCATCTTCGGCGGGATGACGCAGCCCTTGCTTTTCAGGGCGTCATTGACCCAGGCGCGGTCCAGCTTCTTGCCGCCGCGGATCGCCTTGAGCAGGTCGGACTCCTTTTTTTCCTGCAGCTTCGCGAGCCTGAGCGTTTCCTCGATCATGTCCTGCGGAATCGCGACCAGGCCGTCGTCATCGCCGACGATGATGTCGCCGGGATTGACCACGGCTTCGCCGATCACCACCGGCACGTTCATCTCGCCGGGTCCGTTCTTGTAGGGGCCGCGGTGGGTGATGCCGCGAGCATAGACCGGGAATTTCGACTGTGCCAGGGCATCGGCATCCCGGATTGCGCCGTCGATGACCATGCCCGCAGCGCCGTTACGCTCGGCGATTGCCGACATGATTTCGCCGATGATGGCCTGGGTGCAGACACCGCCGGCATCGACGACGATGACATCGCCTGGGCGGCAGATGTCGATCGCCTTGTGCACCATCAGGTTGTCGCCGGGGCCGACCTTGACCGTCAGCGCGGTACCAACCATACGCCCGCCGCTGTGGCAGGGAAAGAGGTCGGGGCCGATCGCGTGCAGGCGATGCATGTTGTCGCTGAGGTGCGCGGTCGCGGTCTTGCGCAGCGTGGCGATGATTTTTTTCGAGGGCTGGGGGGCAAAGGGCAGGATGCGGAAGCCAATGGGCGCCATGATGTTGATCTCTTGGTTGATGAGAGCGCATATCCTAGCACCGGTCCCGGGTCCGGACAGCAGTGCGTGCTAAAATCCGGGCTGCAGTCAAGGGACAGCAGAACACAGAACAGAATAATGGCCTGACGCGGTTTTCCGGGCCCCCACGATAAGCAGAACGAAACACCAGCGTGCGCATCCTGCTCAGCAACGATGACGGTTATTTTGCGCCGGGACTTGCCGCCCTGGAGCGTGCGCTGTCCCCGCTCGGTACCGTCACCGTCGTGGCGCCCGAGCGCGATCGCAGCGGTGCCAGCAATTCGCTGACCCTCGATCGGCCGCTGTCGGTGCGCCGCGCGGGCAACGGTTACTACCATGTCAACGGCACGCCGACGGATTGCGTACATCTCGCGGTGACCGGCCTTTTGCCGGAACTGCCTGACGTCGTGGTCTCGGGCATCAATCACGGCGCCAACATGGGCGATGACACCATTTATTCGGGCACCGTGGCGGCTGCTACCGAGGGCTTCCTGCTGGGCATTCCCTCCATCGCCGTTTCCCTTGTAGCCGCGGGGCATGACCACTTCGACACTGCGGGGCGTGTCGCCGCGGAGCTGGTCGAGCGCTTCCGGAAACAGCGCGTGGAAGGGTCGGTGCTGCTCAATGTCAACGTGCCGGACGTGCCCTACGAGTTGCTGCAGGGCATGCAGGTCACCCGGCTCGGCAAGCGCCACAAGGCGGAGCCCGTGATGAAGGCGAGCACGCCGCGCGGCGAGACGGTCTACTGGGTGGGCGCCGCGGGTGGTGCACAGGATGCCGGCGAGGGCACCGATTTCCACGCTGCGGCGTCGAACCGGGTGTCTGTGACGCCGCTGCAAATGGATCTGACACGCTTCACGCAGATGGAAACCGTGAAGCAGTGGCTGGGCCTGCGAGTGGGCGCATGAACGCGGCAAACTCGGGCATCGGCATGACCTCGCAGCGCACGCGGATGCGCATGGTCGAGCGCTTGCGAACCCTGGGCATACGCGACGAGGTGATCCTTGGTGCGATGGGGGAAGTGCCGCGGCATATTTTTGTCGACGAGGCGCTGGCGAGCCGGGCCTACGAGGACATGGCGCTGCCGCTGGGATTCGGTCAGACCATTTCCAGTCCGTACACCGTGGCGCGCATGCTGGAACTGCTGCGCAGCGGCGGCGCTGCATTGGGCAAGGTTCTCGAGATCGGCACCGGCTGCGGCTATCAGGCTGCGGTGCTGTCGCGCCTGGCGCGGGAAGTCTATTCGATCGAGCGCCTGGCGCCGCTGCTGACCAAGGCGCGCCGCCATCTGCGCGATGCGCGCGCGCATAACGTGCGGGTGCGCAACGCCGACGGGCAATTTGGCATGCCGGAACAGGCACCTTTTGACGGAATCGTTGTCGCAGCAGCAGCGACCCACGTGCCGCAGGCGCTGCGCGAGCAGCTGGCGGTGGGTGGTAAACTGGTCATTCCGCTGACAAACCGTGACAAACAGGCGCTGCACGTCATTGAGAGAACACCGCAAGGTTATGTCGACCGCAAGGTGGAGGATGCCCGGTTCGTTCCGTTGCTTCCCGGCCTGGGCTGAGCAGTCCGTGCAAATTCCGGTGCGTTCCGGCCCCGCAAGTCGTTCCCTGCTGTCTATGGCCTTGATGCTGACGCTTGCCGGTTGCGTGGCTACACGGCCGGCACCGGTGGCCGAACGTTTGCCGCCGCAGGCCAAAACGACACCCAAGCCGCCGACCCGGTCAGCACAGCTACCGGACCGGCCGCGGCCGGATTTCTACACCGTCAGGGCGGGTGACACGCTCTACAGCATCGCCCTCGAGTTCGGTCTGGATTATCGCGAGCTTGCGGCCTGGAACAACATAGAGCCTTCACGCATCCGTGTCGGGCAGCAGTTGCGCCTGTCTCCGCCGCAGGGCGTGGTCGCAGCGCCCTTGCGTACACCGGCTGGCAGCGTTGAAGGCCGTCCGCTGGGCGGGGCAGAACGCGGTGCGGTGGCCGGTGGACCAAGGACGGATCCGCGCGGCGTGCGTGTGCCGTACAGTGATCAGGCCTATGCGCAGATGTCCGGTGCCAAGCCGGAACCCGTGGTCACCGCCAAGCCGTTTCCGCAGGACCGTCCCCAGGGTGACAATGACATCGGCTGGATCTGGCCGGTCAACGGCAAAGTGATCAGCAATTTCAACGACGCGTCCAACAAGGGCCTCGGCATTGCCGGAAAAATGGGCCAGCCCGTGGTCGCGGCCGGTGCGGGGCGAGTCATTTTCAGCGGGACCGGCATCCGCGGGCTTGGCAAGCTGATCGTGATCAAGCACAACGAGAAGTACCTGAGTGTCTATGCCCACAATCGCGAACTGCTGGTGAAGGAGGGACAATCAGTGGCGCGTGGCCAGAAAATCGCTGAAATGGGCGATACCGACAGCGATCGGGTCAAGCTGCATTTTGAAATCCGGCTGATGGGCAAGCCGGTGGATCCGGCGGGCCTTCTGCCACCTGCTGGATGATATTTTAAGTATTTGATTTTATTGAATATTTAAGGTTTTAACGCGCGTATTTGCTGTTCCAGCCGGTGCAGCATCTCCGGCCCACCGGTATCCCCCGCATAACGCAGGCCGACATACAGCGCGGTGATCTCGTCGATCGCGGTGGCAAGGTCAGGGCGCTGCTGCGCGGCGCGGCGGGCGAACACCCGCGGGCCCTCGGCGGCACCGCGCGGCACGCCGCGTTTGGCGAGCTTGCGGCAGAAGCGGTCATACGCGAGTTTCGCCGGATCCGGGCGAACGCCGCGCAGGTCGCGCAGCGCAAGGCTGGCACCGATCAGTACCGCGATGCCGGCAAACACCATCAGCATCACCGACATGGTCTGCCAGCTGGCTTCGCTGAAGCCGAGGTTACTCAGGAAAAGCCGCTGCCGCTCCGGGCTGTAGCCCAGCACCCACTGGTTCCAGCTGTAGGTGATCGAATCCCAGGTCAGCCGCATTCGCTGCAGCATGGCAAAGTCGCCGCGGACGAACATCGGCAGCGGATCGCTGCGCGGGAGGGCCGACGCGATGCCGCGTTCCACCCGCGCCGGTGACACCGCGGCGGTCGGATCGACGCGCACCCAGCCGGTGTTCTCCAGCCAGACTTCCACCCAGGCATGGGCATCGGCCTGGCGCACGAGGATGTAGCCGCCGACGGGATTGACTTCACCGCCCTGATAGCCGGTGACCACCCGCGCCGGAATTCCCGCGGCACGCATCAGCACCGTGAATGCCGATGCATAGTGCTCGCAGAATCCGCGGCGGGTGTCGAAGAGGAACTCGTCCACCGGGTGTTCGCCGAGCAGCGGCGGCGTCAGCGTGTAGACGAAGTTCTCGTTGCGGAACAGGGTCAGCACTGCCGCGACCAGGTCGCGGTCCTCGCGGTGCCGGCTGCGCAGTTCGGCGGCGAAGGCGGCCGCGCGCGGATTGCTGGCCGCGGGCAGGCGCAATGACCGGGCGAGCACCATGCGGTCATCATCGGCGCCATAGGCCACGCCGATGGCCGAGCTCATGTCGTAGCGCATACGGCTGCGCACCGGTGTGAAGCTGAGCAACTGCATGTCACGCGTCGCGATCGAGCGCGGCGGTTTCTGGCCGGGAAACTCGAGTGCGAACAGCCAGCGCTTGTTGTGCGGTTCGAGGGTAACCGTGTATTCGACATCGCCGCTGGCCGGCAGATCCTCGGTGCTCTGGGTCAGCCGCGGCGCGGTCCAGGTGCGCCCGTCGTAGTCCCACAGCACGGGCCCGCGCCAGTACAGGTCCTTGGCGTCGGGCGTCCTGCCATCCTTGAATTCCGCCCGGAAGGCGACGTCATAGGACAGGATCAGGTTATTCAGGCTGCCCGGGCTCATGTTGTCTGAAAGCCCGGTCAGGCCGGCATAGGCATCCTGCGGAAGTCCCCACAGGGGGCCCTGCACCCGCGGAAACAGCAGGAACAGCACCGCCATCAGCGGCACTGCCTGCACCAGCAGGACGCCGGAGCGTTGCAGCTGATGACGCCATCCGGGCCAGGCGCCGGTGTATTGCATGCCGATCAGCGTGGCGAGCAGCAGCCAGGCGCAGATCAGCATGTAGAGCGCGGTGGGTATGGTCTGTGAGTGCAGGAAATTGGTGACCAGCAGGAAGCAGCCGAGGAAGCCGAGCAGCATGCCGTCGCGGCGGGTATTTGTTTCCAGCAGTTTCAGCGCCAGCATGATGACCAGCATCGATACGCCGGCATCGCGGCCGAACAGCGTGCGGTACTGCAGAAGGATGCCGCCCGCGGCAGCCACCGCGATCAGTGCCAGCAGCCATTTCCGGGGCAGTGCGAAATGCAGGCGGACCTGCAGAATGCGGATGGCCGCGATGCCTGCCACCAGCGCCGATATCCACAGGGGCATGCGCAGCAGGTGTGGCGCGGCAGCACACAGGAAGGCCGCGGTCAGCCAGTGGATGTCGCGGGCGCCGAGCGGATGGGAATTAAGGACGGTCGGCAGCAGTTTCATGCAGTGCGAGGGCGCGCAGGCACTCCGCGCGATGCGCGGCGCCCGAGTCGATCGGGATGACTGATCCGGGCAGCCGCAGTCCGTAGGCAAGCCCCTCGGCGTCGGCGTCGATGACCCAGCGCGCGAGATGCTCCAGTTTGCGCTCGGTATCCATGTCCGGCGGCAGCTGGTGCCAGGACAGCCACAGTTCCGCGGCGACGCGTCCGGCGAATTGCTTGGTCATCAGCAGGTCGTTGCGGGCAACGGCCTTCCAGGCCACGTGGCGCGGCGAGTCGCCCGGGCGGTAGGGACGCAAACCGGCGAATTCGTCCTGTCCCTGTCCCTGGGTTCCGCCCTTGCCGTCACCGGCCTGCAGGCGCGGCAGCGGCAGGCCCGGGGTCGCGGGGGCCGGATAGACCAGGCAGTGCATGTCGAGCTCGGCATAGGACCATGCGCGAAACAGTCCGACCGGGAAAAAGGTGAACAGCGTCACCCGGCCGGGGCGCAGCCAGCCGCGGCGGCTTGCGTGGGCCGGCACCGTGGCGACTGCTTCGCCGTCGGCGGGCACATCGACGTAGTCAGCGGTCTTCCGGTCCCGGGTCACGGCGACGCTGTAGCGGGGCATGCGCGCGGTGTTGACGATATTGATCCGGAACTCCGCGGTTTCTCCGGCAAACACCGGCGCCACGCGCCCGGCGGAAATGCGCAGGTTGGCGAGGTTGCGGAAGGTGTGCAGCATCGACTGAATGCCGCTGGCACCGAGCAGGAAGGACAGGATGAAGCCCAGGGACAAGTCGTAATTGACCGACCCCAGCAGCATCAGCAGGATGACGCCCGCGAACAGCAGGCCCTGCCGCGTTGGCAATATGAACACGCGGCGCTGCACCAGCACGATGGTGCCGCGCTCGGGACCGCGCCACTGGAAGATCCAGTCGAGAATCCGGTCTTTGAGCGCCGCTGCCGCTGAAAATGTGCCGTTCAGGGGCGGCATCAGGGAATCGCGACCTCCTCGAGCAGCTGGGCCACGAGCGCGTTGCTGCCGGAACCGGCGGTCTCGCCGGAGGGGCTCAGGCGGTGCGTCACCACGGCGGGCAGGACGGCCTGGATATCCTCGGGCAGTACGTGCCTGCGGTCGTCCATGAAGGCCCAGGCACGTGCACCCTGGAGCAGGGCCAGTGATGCGCGCGGCGACAGTCCGTGTGCAAAGGCCGGCGAGCGGCGCGTGGTATTGACAAGCGCCTGGAGGTAATCGAGCAGCGCGGGCGAGGCATGCACCTTCTGGACTTCCAGTTGCAGGCGGGCGAGGCCGTCGGCGTCGAGCCGCGGCTGCAGACGCAGCAGCATGTCGCGCCGGTTGTCACCGTTGAGCAGCGCGCGTTCGGCTTCGGCGTCGGGATATCCGAGTTCGATGCGCATCAGGAAGCGGTCGAGCTGTGATTCGGGCAGCGGAAAAGTGCCGATCTGGTAGGAAGGGTTTTGCGTCGCGATGACGAAGAAGGGCACCGGCAGTTGCCGGGTTTCGCCCTCGATGGTGACCTGGTTCTCTTCCATCGCCTCGAGCAGTGCGCTCTGTGCGCGCGGCGTCGCGCGATTGACTTCGTCGGCCAGTACGACATTGGTGAACACGGGGCCGGGGTGAAATTCGAAACCGCCGGTGTCCCTGTTGTACACGGATATTCCGAGTATGTCCGCGGGCAGCAGGTCGCTGGTGAACTGGATGCGCTGGAAACGCAGTCCCAGCGAGGTCGCGATGGCGTGTGCGAGCGTGGTTTTGCCGACACCCGGAACATCTTCTATCAGCAGATGGCCGCGTGCCAGCAGGCAGGCGATGGCGAGTCTGATCTGGTGTGCCTTGCCGAGAATGATGCCATTGATCTGTTCTGCAACCGCGTTGAGCTGTGACGACATTGGGGTGAGGCCTTCCGTGCAGGTGGGGCAGTTCCGATTGGACAGCGCAGTTAGACAATGTTTCACTGCGATTATAAGATGAAGCCCTGCAATCCGGCCCGCCGCAGCCATATAGTGCTCCGCAGATCGTGAATTTTCCCGCCGTTCAGGACAAAGGCCGCGCAGTGCCAGCCGTCGCTGGCATGTTGCAGAAGCCGCGCGTGCTGCGGATGCTGCTGCTAAGTGGCGCGCTGCTGCTGGGCCTGGCGACGCTCGTCGCCACCGAGATACTGATTCGCAAGGAACGCGCGGATGCGCTCCGTTTTTCGGAGCGGCATGTCGAAACCCTGGCCCGTTCGCTGCGCGACCAGTTTGATGCAGAACTCGCCGCAACCGAAAGCCTGATGCGGGTGACCGCCATTGAGGCGCAACGCGACGGTCTCGAGGTTGCAGCCTTGCGCCTGTCGCGAATGGTTGCGGCGAGAAGCGGCAAGGCGGCGGATTTTTTCCTGCTGGATGCCGCGGGAAAACAGGTTTGGGGCAGCCGGGAGGCGACGCTGCCTGTGGTACTGGTCGAACGTCACCTGCAGTCCCATCGGCGCCAGGCAATGGACATGCATTTAACGCCGCTTGCCCGCGGCGCAGGGGCCGATACCTGGGCGATGCACCTGAGCTATCCAATGCGCGACGGGGACGGGAACATTGGCGGCATCGTGATGGTGGCCCTCGATGCGGCATGGCTGCAGCGCGGCTACGGCGAAATGAACCTTGGCCCGGGTGCCGTGTTGCAGTTGATCGACCGCAATGGCGCGCTGATCGCACGGGTGTCTGACGGCAGCCTTGGCGGGGGGCAGGACATTGCGGACGGTGCAAGGGCGCAGCGTCTGCAGCAGGCCGGGAAGGAGTGCGTCACGGGGATCACGAATGACCCGGTCGACGGCGTCAGCCGCATCGGCAGCAGCTGCGGCATCGACGGGCGTGCCCTGGTCGTCGGAGTGGGCCTGCGTACAGCTGATGTCGAGTCGGTTCCCGTCGTTAACGCGGCGCGTTACCGGATCGGCGTCGCCTTCCTGCTGTTCATGCTTGGCGGCGGCATTGCAATCCTGCTGCTCCTGATGAATCGCCGGGAGGGTATGCAGAATGCCCTGCGCAGCAGCGAAGCGCGTTTCAAGGCGCTCAATGCGCTGGGGTCGGATTGGTATTGGGAGACCGACGAGCGCTACCGGCTGAAGGATGTATCGGAAGGTTTTTACCGGATATGCGGCCTGCCCCGGGAAATGCTGATGGGCAGGGCACTGTGGGATGTCGGGGCGATCACCCCGGTCGGCGGCGACTGGTCGGCGCACCAGTCCGGCATTGCGCGCCGCCTGCCGTTTCGTGATCTTGCATTGCGCTTCATCGGTCCGCAGGCAGCCACGGTCTACGGCAGCATCAGCGGTGAGCCGGTTTTCGGGGCCAATGGCGAGCTTAAGGGCTATCACGGCATTGGCAACGACATCACCTCCGAGGTTACGCTGCGCCAGCGCCTGCGCATGCAGCACGACGTCACTCGCATTCTCGGCCAGGAGCAGGATCCCGCCCTGGCACTGCGCGAGGTGCTGGCGACAATCTGCCAGACCATGGAATGGAAATGGGGGGCGCACCGTCATCTCGAGCCCGGCACGCTGCTGCTGACCTGCCATGAATACTGGTTGGCGCCGGGTGTCCAGGCCAATGATTTCGTGGAATTCGCCAGAAAGCCGAAGACGGGGGATCCGCAAAAGGGCACTGTCAGCCGCGCGATCGTCGAGGGCAAGATCATCTGGTTCACCGACCATGACCCGATCAGTCTCAGGCGCAGCGCGATGGCCGCGGCCGCAGGGCTGCGCGGCGCGATTGCGATACCCGTCCCGCGCGGCAGGGGCATCGAGGATGCCATCGAGTTTTTCAGCGACCGGGTGGAGGCGCCCGACCAGGTCACGCTCGACACTCTGGATTCGATCGGCCGGGATATCGGGCAGTACCTTGACCGCACCGAGGCGCAGAAGGCAAGCCGTTCGCTGCAGCTCGAACGCCAGCGTCTGCTGGACCGGCTGGAGTGGCAGCTGCAGCACATGCCGATCGCCTGCCTGATGCAGGACGAGCATTTCAGGGTGGTTTATTGCAACCCGGCCGCGGAGCGCCTCTTCGGCTATTCGATGCAGGAGCTGCAGGGGCGGGACATTGCTGAGCGCATTGCGCCGGAAGAAGTGCGCCCCCTGGTGTGGGGGCGCCGGGCGCGCCTGCAGGCCGGGGACATCGGGGTGTCGGGCACCAACGAAAACTTGCGCAAGAGCGGCGAACGCATCATTTGCGAATGGCGCAACACGCCCCTGACCGACGAATCCGGCCGTTTTGTCGGCGTGCTGGCGACCGCGCAGGATGTCACCGAACGCACGCGGATGGTGGCTGACCTGGAGGAGGGGGAGCGGCGCTATCGCCAGATTTTCGAGTCCGCACCATTGCCAATGTGGGTCGCGGAAACGGGCGTTCCGAAATTCCTCGCCGTCAATGACGCGATGGTGGCCAAATATGGCTATTCCCGAGAGGAGCTGCTGCGCATGAGTGCGATCGACCTGCAGTTTCCCGAGGACAGGGCTTATGTGGACCGGCAGCTGCGCGAGCGCAATCCGGCGGAGACCGCTTTTTTTGAACGGCGGCACCGGACGCGGGACGGCCGGCTGCTGTACGTGGAGATCACCGCGCATCCCTTTGTCTTCGACGGCCGGCCGGCGCGGTTGGTGGTGGCGCTGGACGTGACCGACCGCCGCCTGGCGCAGGCGGCGCTGGAGGAAAGCGAGGCCCGCTTCAGGGCGGTGTTCGAACAGGCCTCGGTGGGCATCGCCATCCGTGATCTCACGGAGCGACCGCGCTTCCTGCGCGTCAATCGCAAGCTGTGCGAGATTCTCGGCTATTCGGAAAGCGAGTTGCTGCAGAAATCCACCACCGAGCTGACGGTTGAGGATGATCTCGACGCCACGCAACAGATGAATCGGCAGCTGATGGCGGGAACCGTGTCCAGTTATTCTCGCCGCAAGCGCTACCGGCGCAGGGACGGCAAGCCGATCTGGGTCAACCTGGCGGTTTCGCGGGTGTTCGAGAAAGGAAAGGACGGCAAGGAGGGGGCGAGTTACCTGATTTCGGTCATCGAGGATATTTCGGAGCAGGTGGAGAGCGAGTCGCGGGTGCTCGAGAGCGAGGCACGGTACCGGCAGATTTTCGCGCTGACGCCGCTGCCGATGTACCTGCGCGACGAAGAGAGCCTTGAATTCCTGGATGCGAATGATGCCTGTCTTGCGCTTTACGGCTATTCCCGTGAAGAAATGCTTGCCCTGACACTGATCGACATCCAGACGCCGGAAAATCGCGAGAACTACAGGACGGCACCGGCGCGTTCCGCCGGTATCGTCGAACATCTCCAGAAACGGCATCTCCGCAAGAACGGCGAAGCAGTTGACGTCGAGATCTATTCGTACCCGACAACCCTCGCAGGACGCAAGGTGAGGCTGGTGCTGGTGCGTGACATGAGCGACCAGCTGCGCATGGAGCAGCTGTTGCGCGACAACGAGGCCCGGTTGCGGGCGATCGCCGACAATGTGCCTGCGGTCATTGCCTACTTTGACGGGCAGCGGCAGTGCCAGTATTCGAATCGGGCGTTCGACCGCTGGTTCGGAACGGAGGTTCATGGTGAGTCCGGTTTTGCCGCAACCGTGAATCCGCTGCTGGACAGGGCGCTGCTGGGACGGGACGTGGTGGAGGAGTGTCCCCTCGCCACTCGGGACGGAAAGCGGGTGGTGCGGATCACGCTGATCCCCCACCATGCGGAGGACGGGCAGGTGCAAGGCGTGCATCTGATGGGCTATGACCTGACCGATTTCCGGCGCGCGGAGGCCGAGGTAAGGCAGCTCAACGCCGAGCTTGAGCAGCGGGTCGAACAGCGCACACGGGCGCTGGCAGATGCCAACCGGGAACTGGAGTCTTTCTCCTATTCGGTATCGCACGACCTGCGCGCTCCCCTGCGCACCGTGGATGGCTTCAGCCGGATCCTGCTTGATGAATACGCGGCGAAGCTGGATGAGACCGGTCGCCGCTACCTGGAGCGGGTGCGTGCGGGCAGCCGGCGCATGGCCGAACTGATCGACGACCTGCTGGAACTGGCGCGGGTGACACGTCGCGACCTGCAAGTCCGCGACTGCGATCTGAGCACGCTGGCGCGGGACATCCTGACAGACCTGTCACAGGCCGAACCGGCGCGCAAGGTCAAAGTCGAGATCGCCGAGGGCATGGTGGTTGCCGCGGACGGTGGCTTGCTGCGCATCGCGCTGGAAAACCTGCTGCGCAATGCCTGGAAATTCACCGGGCGCAGGCCGGATGCGGTCATCGAGGTGGGTTGTTCCGGCGAGGACGGGACGCAAGCCTATTTCGTCAGGGACAACGGGGTGGGTTTCGACATGGCATACGCGAACAAGCTGTTCGGGGCTTTCCAGCGCCTGCACAGCGAGTCGGAATTCGAGGGCACAGGGATCGGGCTGGCGCTGGTGCAGCGAGTCATTCGCCGCCACGGCGGCAGAGTCTGGGCGGAAGCGCAACCCGGTGCCGGAGCCTGTTTTTACTTCACTTTGCCGCCTGCACACGCCGGAGGTCCGGCGGACGGCCCGGGTGAAGGGTTCAGGGCAGGCACATAGCGCCCAGCACCCGGCGTCCCTCGCCGGCAAGGATGTTGAAGGTGCGGCAGCCAGCCGCTGAGCCCATGATTTCGAAGCCGATTCCCGTTCCGGCGAGCGCGCGCAGCAGGTTTTTTCCCGGCAACAATTGCCCCGGCCCGGTACCAAAGACAATGATTTCAGGGCGGTTTTCGAGCAGCCTGCCGGCATCCTCCGCCGACAGGGCGGTGAAATCTCCCACTGGCCAGGGCAGCGGGGGCTGGTCCGGGAAAACCAGCAGCGGGTGTTCGTAGCGGATGCCGTTGACAGCGAGGTAACCTGTGCCATATGCGGTGAACGCATGGCTGTTCCGGGTGTCGGCCAGATGCAGTTTCATAAGCCCATGATTTGCCGTAGATAATCTGCTTGGCTACAATTATACGTTTTCCGCCCGCCGGACACCGATTTGCAGGGCGCCCGGTGCCGCGAGCTTGCGGCTGTACTACACCGCGCCCTGCACGCATTCCTCCGAGATATCGATAAATGGAAGATTTTCCGCGCATCAAACGCCTGCCGCCGTACGTGTTCAACGTCACCGGCGAACTGAAGCTCGCAGCCCGCCGTCGCGGCGAGGACATCATCGACTTCAGCATGGGCAATCCGGACCAGCCGACGCCGCGGCACATCGTCGACAAGCTGGTGGAGACGGTGCAGCGGCAGGACACCCACGGCTACTCCGTGTCCAAGGGCATCACCCGACTGCGCAAGGCGATCTGCAACTGGTACCAGACGCGCTATGGTGTCGAACTCGATCCCGACTCGGAAGCCATTGTCACCATCGGCTCGAAGGAGGGCATCGCACACCTTGCGCTGGCGACGCTAGAGCGCGGCGACATCGTGCTGGTGCCCAATCCGAGTTATCCGATCCATATTTACGGCCCGGTGATCGCCGGCGCTGACATCCGTCATGTGCCGATGCACGCCGGCGTCGATTTTTTCGAGGCGCTGGAACAGTCGATCAAGGATACCTATCCGAAGCCGAAAATGCTGATCGTCAACTTTCCCAGCAACCCGACGACGCAATGCGTGGATCTCGCGTTCTTCGAGCGGTTGATCGCAATCGCCAGGGAACACGACATCTGGGTGGTGCATGACCTTGCCTACGCCGATATCGTTTTCGACGGCTACAAGGCGCCGTCCATCCTGCAGGTGCCGGGCGCGCGCGACATCGCGGTGGAGTTCTTCACGATGTCGAAGAGCTACAACATGGCCGGCTGGAGGGTCGGCTACATGGTCGGCAACCGTGATCTGGTCAACGCGCTGGCGCGGATGAAGAGTTACCACGACTATGGCACTTTCACGCCGATCCAGGTGGCCTCGATCATCGCCCTCGAGGGGCCGCAGGATTGCGTCGAAAACGTGCGCCTGGTCTACCAGGGCCGGCGCGACGTGCTGTGGTCCGGGCTGAATGCGATGGGCTGGCAGGTCGACAAGCCGCAGGCAACGATGTACATCTGGGCGCCGATCCCCGAGCCCTACAGGGCAATGGGTTCCCTCGAGTTTTCGAAAAAGCTGCTGCTCGAGGGCAAGGTCGCCGTGGCTCCGGGCACCGGCTTCGGCCACTACGGCGACAGCCATGTGCGCTTTGCGCTGATCGAAAACGAGGCGCGGACCCGCCAGGCCATCCGTACCATCAAGGAAATGTTCCGCAAGGACGGTCTGCTGAAGTAAGCGGCGGCCGCAACAGGACAGGAAGAACACCGAGACAATGAAACCGATCAATGTAGGTCTGCTGGGCATCGGCACCGTCGGCGGCGGCACTTTCCGCGTGCTCCAGCGCAACAGTGAGGAAATTTCACGCCGTGCCGGCTGCGAGATCCGCATGACCATGGTCGCGGACAAGGATGTCGCGCGCGCGAAGTCCGTCGTCGGCGACGCTGCACGGGTGACCGGCGACGCGCTCGACGTGATCAACAATCCGGACATCGACATCGTTGTCGAACTGATCGGCGGCTATGGCGTGGCGAAGGACCTGGTGCTGAAGGCGATCGCTGCGGGCAAGCATGTGGTCACGGCGAACAAGGCCCTGCTGGCATTGCATGGCAACGAGATCTTTGCTGCGGCACGGGCAAAAGGTGTCACCGTATGTTTCGAGGCAGCAGTCGGTGGCGGCATCCCGATCATCAAGTCGCTGCGCGAGGGGCTGACTGCCAACCGTATTGAATGGATCGCCGGCATCATCAACGGCACCAGCAATTTCATCCTGTCCGAGATGCGCGACAAGGGCGCGGCCTTTGCCGACGTGCTGAAGGAAGCGCAGCGCATGGGTTATGCGGAGACGGACCCGACCTTCGACATCGAGGGCGTCGATGCGGCGCACAAGCTGTCGATCATGGCGGCGATCGGTTTCGGCATCCCGGTGCAGTTCGGCAAGGCACATGTGGAAGGCATTTCGAGGCTGACCCAGCAGGACATCCGTTATGCCGAGGAACTGGGCTACCGCATCAAGCTGCTCGGCATTGCCAAGCGCAAGCCGGCCGGTTTCGAACTGCGCGTGCACCCGACACTGATCCCGGCGCGGCAGCTGATTGCCAACGTCGAGGGTGTCATGAACGCGATCCTGGTCAAGGGCGATGCGGTGGGCCAGACCCTTTATTACGGCGCAGGCGCCGGCGCGGAACCGACGGCTTCAGCCGTGGTCGCCGATCTGGTTGATGTCGCGCGGATGCTGACCGCCGACCCGGAACACCATGTGCCGCATCTCGCCTTCCAGCCCGACCGGCTGTCGGATGCGCCGATCCTGCCCATGGGCGAGGTGGAAACTTCGAACTACCTGAGGCTGCGGGTGGAGGACAAGGCCGGCGTGCTGGCCGACATCACGCGCATTCTTGCCGACGAGGGCATCTCGATCGAGGCGCTGGTGCAGAAGGAACCCTCTGCCGGCGAGAAGCAGGTGGATATCATCCTGCTGACCCACCTCGCGCAGGAGAAGAAGATCGATGCCGCGATCGCGCGCATCGAGGCGCTGCCGGTGGTGTTCGGGAAAATCACACGCATCCGCATGGAAGCGCTGAAATGAGCTCGCCGTCTCCCAGACAGGCCGCTGCATCCGCCACCCGTTATGTCAGCACCCGTGGCCGCATGCCGGCAGCACGCTTCTGTGATGTGCTGCTGGGCGGACTGGCGCCGGATGGCGGCCTGGTGGTGCCCCAGGCCTATCCGCGACTGTCCGGGGAGGAACTGGCTGCGATGCGCCCCATGTCCTATCCGGACCTGGCTTTCAGCATCATCAACCGCTTCGTCGACGACATTCCGGCGGCAGACCTGCAGCGCCTGGTGGGGCGTGCCTACCGGGCCGAGACCTTCGGTTCGCCGGACATCACGCCGCTGCAGACGCTGGAGCCGGGCCTGCACCTGCTGAAGCTGTCGAACGGCCCCACGCTCGCGTTCAAGGACGTGGCGATGCAACTGCTGGGTGAGTTGTTTGAATACGTGCTGCGTCGCGAGGGACGCACGTTGAACATCCTCGGTGCAACCTCGGGTGACACCGGTTCGGCCGCCGAATACGCGATGCGCGGCCGCGAGGGCATCCGCGTGTTCATGCTGTCGCCGCACGGCAAGATGAGTCCCTTCCAGCGCGCGCAGATGTACTCGCTGCAGGATGCCAATATTTTCAACATCGCGATCCGTGGCGTTTTCGATGACTGCCAGGACATCGTCAAGGCGGTCAGCGGGGATGCGGCATTCAAGAACGCGCATCGCATCGGCGCCGTCAATTCGATCAACTGGGCGCGCGTGGTTGCCCAGGTCGTGTATTACTTCAAGGGCTATTTCGCCGCGACGCGGAGCAACGACGAGCAGGTTTCCTTCGCCGTGCCTTCCGGCAATTTCGGCAACATTTTCGCCGGCCATATCGCGCGGATGATGGGGCTGCCGATCCGCCGGCTGATACTCGCCTCGAACGAGAACGATGTGCTTGACGAGTTTTTCCGCAGCGGCCGCTACCGTGTGCGCTCCAGCCGGGAGACGGCGCAGACCTCGAGTCCCTCGATGGACATATCGAAGGCATCGAATTTCGAGCGTTTCGTGTTTGATCTGGTCGAGCGCGATCCGGCGATGGTCGCGCGCCTGTGGCGCGAGGTCGAGGATGCCGGCGGTTTCAACCTCGGCGAGACGTCTTACTGGCAGGGCATAGCGAAATACGGCTTTGTCTCCGGCAGCAGCACTCACGGCGACCGCGTGGCCTGCATCCGTCGCATTTCAGAGCGCTACGGCGTGACCATCGATCCGCATACCGCTGACGGTGTCAATGTCGGCCTGCGGCAGCGCGAGAAGGATGTGCCGCTGATCTGCCTTGAAACGGCGCTGCCGGCGAAATTTGCCGACACCATCCGCGAGGCTCTGGGCCGCGACCCGGAAGTGCCGCCCGGTTACGAAGGGCTGGAAAGCCGGCTGCAGCGGGTTGCGGTGATGGATCCCGACGTCGAGGCGGTGAAGACCTTCATTGCCGCGCGTACGAAATAAAAACTTTTAAAAACAAGTAGTTATATGGTGCCGCAGGACTCAGTCGGCATCGAAGCGCATCGACAGATCGGCAGCAGTCACATCCTTGGTCAGCGTACCGATTGAAATGCGGTCGACGCCGGTTTCGGCGATCGCCCGCACGTTGTCGAGAGTGATGCCGCCTGAAGCTTCAAGCTTGGCGCGGCCTGCGGTCCAGCGCACCGCTTCGCGCATCTGCTCCAGGTTCATGTTGTCGAGCAGGATCATGCTGGCGCCGGCATCGACCGCTTCCCGCAGTTGGGTGAGGTTTTCGACTTCCACCTGCACCCAGCTTGCACGATCAGCGTAACGGGCAGCGGCTGCCAGTGCCGGGCGAATACCGCCGGCCGCAGCGATGTGATTCTCCTTGATCAGGATGGCATCCCACAGGCCCATGCGATGGTTCATGCCTCCGCCGATACCGACCGCATATTTCTGGGCGACGCGCAGCCCCGGCAGTGTCTTGCGGGTGTCGAGGATGGCGGCGCGGGTACCGGCCACGTGGTCGACATATTGCCGTGTGACGGTGGCGACCGCCGACAACAGCTGCAGGAAATTCAGCGCCGTGCGCTCGGCGGTCAGCAGCGCCCGCGAGGAAGCGCTGATCTCGCACAGCCGGGTGCCGGCGGCGACAGGATCGCCTTCACGGGCGAGCCAGCGTATTGCGGCAGCCGGATCCAGCCTGCGGATGCAGGCATCGAACCAGGGAGTCCCGCAAAGGATGGATTCACGCCTGCAGAGGACGTGGGCGCGAGCGCCCGCCCGGTCAGGTGCCAGCAGCGCGGTGAGGTCTCCGCTGCCGACGTCTTCGGCCAGCGCTGCGGAGACGTTTTGCTCGATTGCGGGTGAGAGATCCATGACGTGGCGGGTGGTTTCCTGAAAACGGCTATGGCTATATAGTGCGGCAGGGATTCTAACCGAGCAGCAGGGGGGAGCGCATGGGCGACATCATGAGTGTGTTGTCATACGGCATCGGCACGGTGCTCGGATTCCTGATCATCGGCGGGCTGATTTTCCTGATCATCCACGATGTGACGCAGAAGAAGCATACGGTCCTGCGCAACTATCCTGTGATCGGCCGGCTGCGTTTCTTTTTCGAGGATCTCGGCGAATATTTCCGCCAGTATTTCTTCGCCAACGACCGCGAGGAAATGCCCTTCAACCGCGCCACCCGCGGCTGGGTCTACAAGAGCGCAAAGAACGAAGGCGGCATCATCGGTTTCGGCTCAACCAATGACCTCGGCACGCCCGGATCCATACTGTTCGTGAACCATCCCTATCCGGTGCTCGAGGAGGACCGGTTGCCGACCCCCTCGGTGCTGATCGGCGACGGCTATTGCGAACAGCCTTTCGAGGCCAAATCCATAGTCAATATCAGCGGCATGAGTTTCGGCGCCATTTCACAGCCGGCCGTGGAGGCCCTGTCGCGCGGCGCGGCCCTGGCCGGCTGCTGGATGGATACCGGGGAGGGCGGGCTGTCGCCCTATCACCTGAGCGGCGGCTGTGACATCATCATGCAGGTCGGCACCGCCAAGTACGGCATCCGCGAACTCGACGGCAGCTTTTCGCCGACAAAGGCGAAGGAGCTGGCGAAGCACGTCAAGGCCTTCGAGATCAAGCTGTCGCAGGGCGCCAAGCCCGGCAAGGGTGGCGTGCTGCCCGGCGAGAAAGTCACTGCGGAGATTGCCCGCATCCGCGGCATACCCGAAGGACAGGACTCGATCAGCCCCAACCGCCACCATGACATCGCCAACGTCGACGACCTGCTCGACAGGATCGCCTATATCCGCAACCTGACCGGACGCCCGGTCGGCATCAAGACGGCGATCGGCGGCTGGGCGTTCATGAATGATCTGTGCGAGGGCATCCTGCGCCGCGGACGCGAGTTCGCCCCCGATTTCATTGCCATCGACGGCGGCGAGGGCGGTACCGGCGCTGCGCCGCAGACGCTGATGGACCACATGTCGCTGCCGATTGCCGAGGCCCTGCCGCGGGTGGTCGATGCGCTGATCCAGGCCGACCTGCGCGACCGGGTGAGAATCATCGCAGCCGGCAAGCTGGTGACCTCGGCCAAGGCGGCCTGGGCCTTGTGCGTGGGCGCGGATTTCGTCAACAGTGCCCGCGGCTTCATGTTCGCGCTGGGCTGCATCCAGGCGCTGCGCTGCCACCAGAATACCTGCCCGACCGGAATCACCACCCACAACAAGCGCCTGCAGCGCGGCCTGGTGGTGGCCGAGAAGTACCTGAGGGTTGCGAACTACTGCAACAACATGAACAAGGAAATCGACATGATTGCCCATGCCTGCGGTTGTCGCCATGCGCGGGAGTTGAAGCGCGAGCATGTGCGCATCGTGCAGACCGCCAACCAGAGCATCGCGCTGAACATGCTGTATCCCTATCCGGAAACAGGGTTTCGGGCGCGGCCTGCTGCGTCGCAGCAGGCCACCGCTGGTCTGGTGGCCTGAGCGGCCCGTATTTTTGCAATGCAGCATCTGGGCGAACCGGATTTTCGATCAATCCAGAAAAACAACTGATGACGGATGCCTTTACAACGGCACTCCTGCACTACATGCTTCAAATCGCTCCGCCAGAGCACAACCCAGAGGAGGGATCCCGTGTCCAATAACATCGAAAAAACAGCAATCGGAAAAACAAAAGGCCAGAGTTCATTGACGCGCCGTGATTTTCTGACGCATGTCAGCGGCGCAGGGGCAGTTGCCGCTGCAGGTTCGGCATTCCCGGGCATCGCGCTGGCACAGGCGGCGAAACCCAAGCCCCTGCCGAAGTATGTGGAGTGGAAGTACATAGACAGCCTGATCGTTCACAGTGGCAACACCATTGAGACGCGCCGCTCGGCATTCGGAACCAGCGTGATCGTTCCTAACGACATCCTGTTTGTGCGCAACAACCTGCCGCCGCCGGAGGAATCGATCACCTATGATCCCGATGCCTGGGAGGTGTCGCTTCAGGGCGTGAAGAATCCGCGTAAATTCACCCTCGCCGAACTGAAAACCATGGGCGTCGACAGCGTCGCGACGGTGCTTCAGTGCTCGGGCAACGGCCGCGGCTTCTTCAAGCACAAGGCGTCTGGCACGCAGTGGAAAGTCGGCGCGGCCGGCTGCGTGATATTCAGCGGCGTCCCGGTTGCGGCGCTGGTTGCTGCCGCGGGCGGGGTGGCCGGCGGCAAGAAGTTCATGACCGGAACCGGCGGCGAGAAAATTCCGCCCGGGCTGGATGCCAAGAAAGTGATGGTCGAACGTTCGGTGCCGCTGAAAGCGATGAACACCGCGCTGCTTGCCTGGGAGCTCAATGGCGAACCGCTGTCCCTCGCTCATGGCGGTCCGCTGCGCCTGGTCATTCCGGGTTATTACGGTGTCAACAACGTCAAGTACATCGGCACGCTGAGTTTCACCGACACGGAGACCTCCGCGAGCATCCAGTCCTCCGGTTACCGGATGCGCGATATCGGCAAGAAGGGAACGCCGGATCAGCCATCAATGTGGGAAATGACTGTCAAGTCGTGGATCAATCATCCGGCGGGAGAAGGCGGGCAGGTCAAGGCGGGCACGGTCCAGGTGCACGGGGTGGCCTTTGGCGGGGTGAACCGGGTCGTGAAGGTCGAGGTGTCTCCCGATGGCGGCCGCAGCTGGAAGGAAGCCCGGTTCATCGGTCCGGATCTCGGACCCAATGCCTGGCGGCAGTTTGTCCTGCCGGTCAATTTGTCGGCCGGAAAGCATGTGCTGACGAGCCGCGCGACGGATGACAAGGGCAATGTGCAGGAGGCCGATCGCATCGAGAACGAACGCGGTTATGGCCATAGCGGCTGGAGGGACCACGCGGTCACCGTGACCGCGGTTTGACTCGCCTGATCTGAAACCCGCGGCCTGCCGGCCGTGGGTTTTTTTTGCCATGACTGACCATGAACGGATTTTGGGATGACGCGCATGAACCGATATTTCCAGGCCCTGGGGCTGGCTTTCTGCCTGATGGGACTGTGGCCATCAATGGGGGCGGCGAGCGAGGACGCTGCAAAAATGAAACTCGGGCGCGAGGTGTTCACCAGGCTGGCGAACCCGCAGTGCGGCATATGCCATAGCCTTCAGGATGCCGGCACCAGCGGGCAGATTGGCGCAAAGCTCGAGGAACTGAAGCCGGATGCAGCGAGGGTTGCGGAAGCGGTGCGCAAGGGCCTCGGCGTGATGCCGGCGTATGCGGGTACCCTCAGTGCCGAGCAGATCGAGGCGGTGGCTCATTACGTGGCACGGGCCGCAGCCATGGCGAAGTAGGCGATATATCAAGATATCTTCATAACTATTTGTTTTTATTGATATTTTTTATATAACTCCTGGCGTATGCCCGGCGCGCATTGAAAACAGCCGACGCACGCCCCATGTCAGGGATATCCGATTATCGGCATTGGGGCAAACATGCGCTTCGACAAGTTCACCACGAAATTCCAGCAGGCCTTCGCAGACGCGCAAAGCGCGGCAGTGGGCAGCGACCACGCGTACATCGAGCCACAACACCTGCTGCTGGCTCTGCTCAACCAGCAGGACGGCGGCACTGCATCGCTGCTGCAGCGCGCCGGCGTCAACGTCGGCGGACTGAAAACCGCACTGAAGAACTCGATTGAGCGTCTGCCGAAGGTCGAGGGCACCGGTGGCGAAGTCACGATCTCGCGCGACCTCGGCAACCTGCTCAACCTGACGGACAAGGAAGCCCAGAAGCGCGGCGACCAGTACATCGCCTCCGAGATGTTCCTGCTGGCGCTGACCCAGGACAAGGGCGACACCGGCCGGCTGCTGAAGCAGCACGGCGGTGATCGTGCGCATGTCGAGAAAGCGGTCGAATCGCTGCGCGGCGGGGAAACGGTGGGCAGCCCGGAAGCCGAAGGCAGCCGCGAAGCGCTGAAAAAATACACGCTGGACCTGACCGAACGCGCGCGCTCGGGCAAACTCGATCCGGTGATCGGCCGCGACGACGAGATCCGCCGCGTGATCCAGATCCTGCAGCGGCGCACCAAGAACAACCCGGTGCTGATCGGTGAGCCGGGCGTGGGCAAGACCGCGATCGTCGAAGGTCTGGCACAGCGCATCGTCAACGGCGAAGTTCCGGAAACGCTGAAGAACAAGCGCGTGCTGTCGCTGGACATGGCGGCGCTGCTGGCCGGCGCCAAGTACCGCGGCGAATTCGAGGAGCGGCTGAAATCGGTGCTCAAGGAAATTTCGCAGGATGCCGGCCAGACCATAGTCTTCATCGACGAGATCCATACCATGGTTGGCGCAGGCAAGGCCGAGGGTGCAATGGATGCCGGCAACATGCTGAAGCCGGCATTGGCGCGAGGCGAGCTGCATTGCGTCGGCGCGACCACGCTCGATGAATACCGCAAGTACATCGAGAAGGATGCCGCGCTCGAGCGCCGCTTCCAGAAGGTACTGGTCGACGAGCCGTCGGTGGAGGCAACCATCGCCATCCTGCGCGGGTTGCAGGAAAAATACGAGCTGCACCACGGCGTCGAGATCACCGATCCGGCGATTGTCGCGGCGGCCGAACTGTCCCACCGCTACATCACCGACCGCTTCCTGCCGGACAAGGCGATCGACCTCATCGACGAGGCGGCTTCGCGCATCAAGATGGAAATCGATTCCAAGCCGGAGTCGATGGACAAGCTCGACCGGCGCCTGATCCAGCTCAAGATCGAGCGCGAAGCCATCAAGAAGGAGAAGGACGAGGCTTCGCAGAAGCGGCTGGCGCTGCTCGAGAGCGAAATCGAGTCTCTGGGCCGCGAGTATGCCGACCTCGAGGAAATCTGGAAGGCCGAGAAAGCCCAGGTGCAGGGCAGCGCGCACATCAAGGAGGAAATCGAGCGCGTGCGCGCCGATATCGCGAAACTGCAACGCGCCGGCAAGCTCGACAAGGTGGCCGAGCTGCAGTACGGCAAGCTGCCGCAGCTCGAGACACAGCTGAAGCAGGCCGAAAGCGCGGGCAATCACCAGGCGAAACACAAGCTGCTGCGCACGCATGTCGGTACCGAGGAAATCGCCGAGGTGGTGTCGCGTGCCACGGGCATCCCGGTTTCGAAAATGATGCAGGGCGAGCGCGAGAAGCTGCTGAAGATGGAAGACAGCCTGCATGCCCGCGTGGTTGGCCAGGACGAGGCGGTGCGCCTGGTGTCGGACGCGATCCGCCGCTCGCGTGCCGGCCTCGGCGATCCGAAGCGGCCTTACGGGTCCTTCCTGTTCCTCGGCCCGACGGGGGTCGGCAAGACGGAGCTGTGCAAGGCACTGGCCGGGTTCCTCTTCGATTCCGAGGATCACCTGATCCGCATCGACATGTCGGAATTCATGGAGAAGCATTCGGTTGCCCGGCTGATCGGCGCGCCCCCCGGCTATGTCGGTTACGAGGAAGGCGGCTACCTGACGGAGGCGGTGCGACGCAAACCCTACTCGGTGATCCTGCTCGACGAGGTCGAGAAGGCGCATCCCGACGTATTCAACGTGCTGCTGCAGGTGCTCGACGACGGCCGCATGACCGATGGTCAGGGGCGGACGGTGGACTTCAAGAACACCGTGATCGTGATGACCTCCAATCTCGGCTCACAGATGATCCAGGGCATGCAGGGTGATGACTACCAGGTGGTGAAGCTCGCGGTGATGGGTGAGGTGAAAACCCGGTTCCGGCCCGAGTTCATCAACCGCATCGACGAGATCGTGGTGTTCCACGGGCTTGACGAGAAGCACATCAAGTCGATTGCCCGCATCCAGCTCGAGTATCTCGAGAAGCGCCTTGCGCAGATGGAGATGAAGCTCGAGGTCAGCGATGCTGCGCTGGGCGAGATTGCCGCGGTCGGCTTCGATCCGCTCTACGGCGCGCGGCCGCTGAAGCGCGCGATCCAGGCACAGCTAGAGAATCCGCTGGCCAGGCTGATCCTCGAAGGGCGCTTCGGACCGAAGGACGTGATCCGCGTCGGTGCCGGGAAAGGGGGCATGGTGTTCGAGAAGGGGGTTGCCGAAGCCGTTGCTGCCTGAGGCCGGATCTAACTTTCGGAGCTAAGCGCCTGTTTTTTCGCGAGTCCGTGAACATGCCGGATGTTGCAAAAAAACAGCGTTGACGGACTGCTGATCGGGGCGTAAAAAGGAGCCAGAGATGCGCAGCACTGCCGACCCGGTACCGGGAATGCAGAGTGCGAAATTCCGGGCGACCGTCCGGATATCGCCTGCCAAGGCAGCGGCCGTATGCCGCGACCCGCGCAGATCCGGACTGGTGAAATGCCATTCATCAAATGACGCCGCTCTATGGTGGCGCCGCACCGGGTGACCGGTTGCACCAAAGCCCCGCATATGCGGGGCTTTTCATTTTAATGACTGCGACCGCGGGTTCGCAAAATGGCTCTGCCTGCGGGCAGGACTTCAGATCTGCAGCGGCTGCAGGTAGCCGGTGAGTTCGAGATAACCGCGTCCTATGTCCCGGCCTTTGCTGTGGGCGCGCACAGCGCCTTCCCAGTACACCGCGCCGGTGGTGGCGCGGGTGTCGTTCTCCTGGTTGTCCATCAGCGGTTCAAGGCGCAGGCTGAACGGTCCTGCAAGAATTTCAAAGCTGACCGGATATTCCGCGCCGGTGAGTGGTGATCGCCAGTGACGCAGGGGTGTGAAGCGTATTTCATCCGGCCTGAAATTGGTTACCTTGCCGCCGGCATCGCGCCAGGATCCGCCCGCCCAGAGTGTGCTGCCTCCGCGGTCTCGGATGCGGAAAGCCATCAATGCGCCACCATCCGCGAGATTGATGCCGATCCAGTCCCAGCCTTCTGCATCGTCTGCCAGCAGTGACGAGGACCATTCGTGGTCGAGCCAGGCTTCACCTTCAACCGTGCGGACATTCTGGTCGATACGGATCCGGCCGGATGCCCGCAAATGCGGCAGGCTGTAGTAATGACTGGCAGATGCGGCCTGCGGTCCCTTGCGGCTGTAGCCCTCTGAGCCCTGCAACAGCGGGGGCTGCGTGGTCCCGAGAACCAGTTCGAGCGCCATGTCGCGGCTGCTGATCTCGCAACGATACTGCGCGTCGTCGCGCATCAGCTGCCAGCGGTCGATCCAGACACGGGTAGTGCCGGTGTCGCTGCCGGCGAGTCCGAAGCCCTGCCGGGCAGCCCGCTGCACATGGCGCAGTTTTCCGAGGCGACGGTCGGCAATGGCGGCATGGGCAATGATGATGTGTTCGGGATTGAAACGGCTGGGATTGGCCGCCGGCGGGCGCGGACGAACGCGGAAAAAAGTGACCTGGAATCCGCAGTCCTGCCGGTCCTGTCCGCGCAACCATCCGGTGATATACCACCACTCGACACGGAATTCAGGGTGGCTGCCATGGTCCCGGGGAAAACGCATCCGGTAGGCGGGACTGGCTGCGGCGAATGACACCGCCGGCGCGGTGGTCGAGGCCTGTGCAGGCAAGCCGAGCGCGGCCATCATGCCGAGCAATCTCCTGCGGTTCCGTAAGGGTATATTCATTGCGGCTTACCAGTCTTCACGGACGGCACGCGTCATTTCCTGGCGAGTTGCCAGGGTGGCACCTGCGCTTGCAGCCATCGCTGCGCAGATGACGATGCCGGCAAACAGCGCCGTCAGCGGCAGCCAGGGTATCGCGAGGTCCATGCTCCAGTGGAAGGACTGGCGATTGATCACGCGGATCAGGATCAGGCCGATGATGAAGCCGGAGAGCATGCCGCAGGCTGCGCCTATGGTTGCGCCTATGGCGCCCTCTCCGGCAAGCATTGCCGAGATCTCGCGCCGGGTGAGCCCGAGATGGCGCAGCATGCCGAATTCGCGCCGCCGCGTCAGCGCCTGGGCATTGAAGGCGAGCCAGACGCCGAGCAGTCCGATGCAAAGCGCGGCCGCCTGCAAAGCCCAGGTGATCGCAAAGCTGCGGTCGAAGATTTCCAGTGACAGTTTGCGCAATTCGGCCGTGGTCGAGATTTCCAGCGCGCTGCCGTCGTCGGCTGCAGCGCGGATGCGGCCGCCGGCCCCGGTCACGGCGGCGCCGGGTGTCAGCCAGGCGGCCAGGTCGTTGACCCTGGGGTCGCCAGTGATCCGCCGGTAATCCGCGAGATCCATCACTACCGCGCCGTTCTGCCGCGCGTAGTCGCGCCAGATGCCGCCCACTATGCGCGTCTGCGGCTGCGCGCCCAGGGGCAGGCGGATCGGATCGCCGGGGCGCAGGGCCAGCACGTCCGCGACCAGTTCGCTGATCCACACGGCCGGCGGTCCATCCGCAGGCAGTGGTGCCGGTGCACCGACCAGCGGCAGCGATCGGGTAAAACCGCCGATCCCGGGATCGCGGGCGATCAGCGTGACGGGTGGACGTCCGGGCAGGAGCAGCAGGTTGCGGGAACGCAGGAACTCGACGCGTGCCAGATCCGGAATGTTTGCGATGCGCTGCTGCTCTGCTGCGGACAGGTAGGCGGTGTCGCCGCCGGCCGCGGCACGTACGTAAATGTCCGCCGGCAGTACCTGTCCGAGCCAGGTGTCGAGCGAGGTCCGGAACGAATGGATCATCAGCAGCATCGACACCACCAGGCTGAAACTCACCAGGATCGACGACATGCCTATGGCTGCAAGACGGGGCGCAGCGAGCAGTCGCGCAAGCCCCAGGGCATGCGGCAGCGGCAGACGCAGACGAGTTCGTTTCAGAAGGCTGATGGCTGCGGGTGGAAGGGCCAGCATGGCGCCGGCCAGCAGCAGGGCTATGGCGGCGTAGCCGTGATAGGGCAGTCCGGTGGACGGCGCTATCCACAACAGCAGCGCGGCCGCGCTGATGGCGATGATTCCGGCCACTACCGGAAAAGCGTTGACTCGTTCGTCCGGATCTCCGGCATGCAGGCCGCGGGCCGGCGGCATGCCCGCAATTTCGATGGCCGGCGCCAGGGTTCCGGCAAGCGCAAACAGAGTGCCCAGCAACAGAAAAGACAGCGCGGTGGCTGGATCAATTTGCAGCCCGGCCTGCAGGTTCCTGAAATATCCGGCGCCGAGGTCCATGCCGATGGCGGCGAGCAGTTGCTGTGCGAGCAGGAGGCCGCCGCCAACGCCGATCACTGCGCCCGCGCCACCGATCAGGGCGCCCTCGGCAAGCAGCACGCCCAATACGGTGCCCCGCGGTGCACCCAGGGCGCGCAGCAGCGCAACCTGGCTGCGCCGGTGCAGCATTGCCAGGGTCTGGGTGGAGTAGACCAGGAAGGCACCGGTGAACAGGGCGATCAGCGCCAGCATGTCGAGATTCGTCCGGTATGCACGGGTCAGGGCGGCGCTGCGCAGGCTTTCCGCCTCCGGAGTCAGCAGCTGGACGCCTGCGGGCAACAGGTCTGAGATCGATTTCCGCATGGCTGCCGGACTGGCGTCGCTGTCGAGGCGGAGGTCGATGCGATGGAGCATGCCTATCATGCCGAAGCGCCACTGTGCCGCGGCGATGTCCATGATGCCCAGGGGCTGGCGGTGGCTGCCGTCCGCCAGGATCCCGGCGACACGCAGCCTCACAGTGCCAGTGCCGGCGCGAAAATCCAGCCGCTCACCGACAGCTACGCCGTGGATGCGCGCCGCAGCTGCGGACAGGATTATGCTGTCAGGATCAAACAGGCCGGCTGTCGGAAGTGCCTGTCCGGCCAGCAGTGCCGGCTGCAGCTCACGTGCGCGCAGTGCATCGACACCGATGATTTTGAGCGAGGGTTCGCCACGATCGCGGGAGGCCTGTAATTCGACAACGGGGCTGGCGATGGCGATGCCTTCGAGCCGCGCGATTTGCGGGTAAAGCGCTTCGTCGAAGCCCTGGCGCGGCCCGCGGATCAGCAATTCGGCTTCACCCGACAGCTGCAGCGCGGCCCGGCGGAATTCCGCATCCGCACTGGCGTTGAGCAGATGCACCGAATACCCCAGCGCGATGCCGGCAGCGATAGCCAGGGTCGCCAGCAGCGTGCGCCCGGGTGCGGCCCGCAAGGGGCCGCCAACCAGAGCTTGCCAGACGGCTCGGATCATTCCGGACGGAGGATGCCGTCGCTCAACCGGAACACGCGATCTGCCGTTGCAGCAGCTGCGCTGGAGTGGGTGACCAGGATGCCGATGCTGCCGCGCGACTTGATGTGTTCGCGCAACAGCCCAAGTACCTGACCGGCGCTGCCGGCATCAAGATTTCCGGTGGGTTCGTCGGCGAGCACGAGGCCGGGCTGATGTGCCAGCGCGCGTGCGATGGCGACGCGCTGCGATTCTCCGCCGGAGAGTGTGCCGGGAAAGCGGTGCATATGTGCCGCAAGTCCCATGGCGTCGAGCAGGGCGGCAGCCCGCTGCTGGGACTCACGATGGCCGACGCCATTCAGTTTCAGCGACAGCGCCGCGTTGTCGAGCACCGTCAGATGGGGCAGCAGCAGGAAGGCCTGGAATACGAAGCCCATGCGCCCGCGGCGCAGCCGCGTGCGCGCGTTATCGGACAGCTCGGCGAGTTTCCGGCCCTCGAACATGATGTCGCCCGAATCGGGCAGTTCAAGTCCGGCGATCAGATTGAGCAGTGTCGACTTGCCGGAACCGGATTCGCCGACGATCGCGACGTAGTCGCCGGGCTGCAGTTCCAGGCAGACGTCGTGCAGAACAGTCCGTTCTCCGGGATCGCGATAGGCCTTGTGCAGGTGTTTGAGGCTGAGCATGGCAGGCTGATTATTTCACGGCTGCTGCTGCCTTCCCAGCTACCGGCCGGACAAGGATGTACTGACCAGAACCTCGGAATGCAGTGTGCGATGTACCGGACACCTGTTGGCGATTTCGATCAGTCGTTCGCGCTGTGCGGCATCGAGGTCTCCCTGCAATGTGATCTTTCGCTCTATCCGGTCGACCTTGCCTTCGCGGGTCTTGCAGTCGGTGCAATCCGCCGCATCGATTTTCCTGTGATTGAGCTCGACCGTGACGCGCTCCAGCGGCCACTGCTTCTGCTCGGCATACATGCGCAGCGTCATCGACGTGCAGGCACCGAGTCCCGACAGCAGCAATTCATAGGGCGTGAATCCGGAATCGTTGCCGCCGACGGCGGCGGGTTCGTCGGCGCGCAGATGGTGGGATCCTGCGAAGATGTCCTGGGTGTAGCGGCCTTCCCCGGTCTCACGCACGATCACGCTGCCCTGCGGGTTTGGCCGAGCCGTGTCCCGTGCCTGTCCGATGTAGCGACTTGCCCAGGCGGCCAGTACGGCGGCCACGTACTGGGCATCGGCCCTGTCCGTCAGCAAATGGTCTGCGGTATCCAGGGACACGAAACTTTTCGGATGTTTTGCCGCGGCAAAGATGTGTGCGGCATTGTCGATGTCGACCACAGTGTCGCGGGGGGAGTGGAATATCAGCAGGGCCTTGCGCAACTTGCCGATGTGTTCGGCATTGTCCTGTTTCGCGAGGTCTTCGAGGAACTGTCTGCGGACTCGGAACTTGCGGTCATGCAGGGTGATTTCCGCTTCTCCGCGAGCCTCGATTTCGGGGTTGATGTCGCCTAGCAGGCGCTGTACGTGTGCGGGATGAAAGGGCGCGCCCATGGTTGCGACGGCAGCGGCGTCGCCGATTTCGCGTGCGGCGGCGAGCACGGCGGCGCCTCCAAGACTGTGTCCGATCAGCACGCGTGGTGGTCCGTGATGGGCGCGCAGCCAGTCGGCAGCGGCGACGAGGTCGGCGACGTTCGAGGAGAAATTGGTGTTCGCGAAGTCCCCCTTGCTGTCTCCAAGGCCGGTGAAATCGAAGCGCAGTACCCCGAAGCCGTGTTCGACCAGTGCGGCGCTGATGCGCGCCGCCGCGAGAGAATTTTTCGAGCAGGTAAAACAATGCGCGAAGAGGGCGTAGGCCACGGGCGTGCCGGCAGGCAGGTCGAGGCGGGCGGCGAGGGGCGAGCCGAAAGACCCGGGGAAATGGACCGGGCGGGTTCGTGCAGTCATGAGCGGATCTCCATAAGCGCGAAGGCGGATGATGCAGGCAGATCAATGCGAGTATGCAGTGGTATCATCGCGCCGCGGAATTCAATGATGTCCGTATGGGGAAAATTCAAATGAAATCAAATAGATGCATGACCATACTGATCGCGGTTGCAATGGCCGGCGGGTTTACCGCCGGGGTATCGGCCCAGGGTTATCCGGCCAAGCCGGTACGCATGATCATCCCGTTCTCGGCGGGCGGTGCCGCCGATGTGCCGGGGCGCATCGTGACCCAGAAGCTGGGAGAGGCACTGCGCCAGCAGGTGATCGTCGAGAATCGTCCGGGGGCGGGATCCTCCATCGGTGCGGATCTTGCGGCGAAGTCGGCGCCGGATGGCTATACGGTATTCATGATCAGCAACACCCATTTCGTCAGCGCGGCCCTGCACCGGAAGCTGGCCTACGACTCACTGAATGACTTTACGCCGGTGACACAGATCACCAGCGCACCCAATGTGCTTGTAGTGCATCCTTCCCTGCCGGTGAAGTCGATCAGGGATCTGGTCGCGCTGGCCAAGGCGCGCCCCGGCCAGATCGACTACGCGTCGTCGGGCAATGGCAGCACCCAGCACCTGACAGGCGCGCTGTTTGCCAACATGGCAGGCATCAGGATGACCCACATACCGTACCGCGGCAGCGGGCCGGTCACCGCTGACCTGCTCGGCGGCCAGGTGCAAGTCGCCTTCCCGGGCATTGCCGGCATGTTGCCGCATATCCGCAGCGGCAGGCTCCGGCCACTTGGTGTGACCGGCAGCAAACGTTCGCCCGAACTGCCGGACGTGCCGACGATCGCCGAGGCGGGCATCAAGGGCTATGAAATGGTCGCCTGGTTTGGCGTGTCAGGTCCCAAGGGGCTGCCCCGTGACATCCAGATGAAGCTGCATGCTGAGCTCGTCGGCGTGCTGAAGACGCCGGAGATGGGCCGCAGTCTGCAGGCCGTAGGTCAGGAACCTGCGTGGCAGGACAGCCCGGAGAAGTTTTTCGACTTTCTGAAGGTGGAATCGGCGAAGTGGGCCAGGGTGGTCAAGGCCAGTGGCGCGGCCATTGATTGACTATTGCATCGCAGCATCAGCGATGATGAAAAACGCCGCAATCAGCGGCGTTTTTCTTTTGGCGTATGACGGGTGCATTGCTACTATGATCGTCGTTTGCAGACCATCAATAATGAGCCATGGGGGAGAGTGCATGAAAAAGATCCTGAGTCATGGAAGCATCGCGGCATTGGCGGCCGCGTTGGCCGCACCCGCAGTCGCGCAAAACTACCCGCAGCGTCCCGTGCGCATGCTGGTGCCGTTTGCGGCGGGTGGCGCGACAGACGTGCCGACGCGCCTCGTCTCCGCCAAGCTCGCGGAACGCCTCGGACAGCAATTCGTCGTCGACAACCGCCCCGGCCAGGGCGGCGCCCTCGGCGCTGCGGTGGCTGCCAAGGCCGAGCCTGATGGCTATACCATCCTGCAGGTGGCGACGCCCTTCGTGGTCAGCCCGCATGTCTACAGCAGGCTGTCCTATGACCCGCTGAAGGATTTTGTTCCGGTGACCCAGTTTGGCTCTGCGCCAAACGTGCTGGTTGTGCATCCGTCGCTGCCGGCAAAATCGGTGAAGGAACTGATCGCGCTGGCGAAAAGCCAGCCCGGCAAGCTCGACTGGGCATCATCCGGCACCGGCGGCGGCCAGCACCTGTTCGGCGAACTGTTCATGTCCATGGCCGGCATCAAGATCACGCACATTTCCTACAAGGGCAGCGGTGCCGCGACGGCTGATTTGATCGGGGGGCAGGTCAAGATCGGATTCCCGGGGATCGCGATTGCCCTGCAGCATCACAAGACGGGGCGCTTGCTGCCGCTGGCGGTGACCACCGCGCAGCGTTCCAGCCAGATGCCTGACGTGCCGAGCATTGCGGAGGCGGGTGTGCCGGGTTACGAGGCGACCTTCTGGATGGGCATGACGGTGCCCAAAGGCACGCCGAGACAGGTCATCGACCTGCTGAACCGCGAGACGACGGCACTGCTGAAATCACCGGACCTGGTGGAAGGGTTCAGGCGCGCGGGTACCGATGCGGCACCATCGACGCCCGAGCAATTCGGCAAGTTCCTCAATTCCGAATACGCGAAATGGGGCAAGGTCGTGCGTGCCGTGGGTATCAAGGGCAACTGAACGGATACGCAGGCAACAGAAAAAACCCCGGGGGGTTCCCGGGGGTTTTTTTCATGCCGCGCTGCGCTGCGGCCACATTTCGGCGAGACCATCGGCGTCGGTGGCGGAGATGGTCGTGCGGATCATGTAGCGCGGCTCGTCCAGCGGCCAGGGACGGCCGCGGTGCAGGGTTGCGCGGTTATCCCACATCACGACGTCGCCGTCGCGCCAGCGATGCTGATAGACGTGCTCTGGGCGCGTTGCCAGATCGGTCAGTTCATCGATCAGCCGCAGCGCTTCCGTGCTGTCCATGCCTTCGATGCCACAGGTGTGCGAAGCGATGTACAGCGCGTCACGGCCATTGACCGGGTTGCGCCAGCGCATGCGCCAACTCACCGCGGGCATGGTGGCGCGTTCGCGTTCCGAGGCGAGGTGCGGTGCTATCTTGCCCCGGGAATGGGCGTAGTCATGCCAGGCGTAGGAGTTGTCGAGGCGCTTGCGCAGGTCCGCAGGCAGGCGCTCCCAGGCGAGCCTCATCGAGACGAATTCGGTTTCACCGCCGGTCCTGGCGACGGTGCGCGCGGACAGCACGGAGGCGAGCGCCGGTGGAATCTTGAAGCAGCTGTCGGTATGCCACAGCTGGTTGGCGCGGGCGCGCAATTCTTCCTTGTGGCCCGGGGGAACCAGGCTGCCATCGGGCTCGACATTGGTGAGAATGCTGAAGGGCGTGCCTTCACCGCGGGAGGCAGCCTTTGCGATTTCAAGCGGTCCGAAACGGCGGGAAAAGGCGACCTGCAGGTCATCGGTTACCGGCTGGCCACGGAAAACCAGAACGGAGTGTTCATCGAAGGCAGCGCGCACCGCACGATAGGCGCTGTCGCTTGCAGCCGCTTCGGCCAGACTCATGCCGCGGATTTCTGCGGCGAATCCCGGTCCCAGTGGTATGACTTCCATGATGCTCCTCCTGCGTTTTGATGACCTATCCGGCAGATTCTAAGCTGTTCAAGGCTGAAAACTTGTCAGGGGTCATGATGTGGAATTTGATGGTGGATTTTCGCGTGAGGACGAGCAGCGCGCGGTCCTTGCTGAGCAGGTAATCGGCACTCGCGCGATCGGCCAGTTCGAGAAATTTCTGGTCATCGGGATCGACGCATGCGGGCAGTGACGATGGTGCCGGGCCCGGCCCGACGATCCGAGCATGTGTGCGGCATATGGCGATGCAAGCGGCTTGCTCCGTCGGGTCCAGCGGCTGCCTGCGCAGGGGATAGGCCAATACCCGGGCCAGTTCCTCGAGGCAGGCTTCGTCGATGAAGATCGTCGCCGCGCCTTGCTCCACCGCGTGGCGCAAGGGCTGTATGCAGGGGTCATCGAATACCAGCCAGTCCAGCCAGACGTTGGTGTCGAGCACCAGGCGTTGCGCCATGGATCAGCCGGCAGCTGTCGTTCGCAGCGATTTCCAGGTCGAGGTTGCGTAGGCAATCAGCTCGCCCTGCTCGTCGACCAGCTCTGAACGCAGGAAGGAAATGCTGCGTCCCTGGCGTATGAAGCGTGCGCTGCAGCTGAGGCGGCCGGCGCGTGCCGCCTTGAGGTACTGCACCTTCATCTCAATGGTCGTGCCTGCGCCGCTGCTTCGGTGCAGCAGGTGGCCCATTGAAATATCGAGCACGAAGGCGATGACGCCGCCGTGGAGCCCGCCCTGCGGGTTGAACATGAAATCCTTGAGCTCGAAATCAATGCGGCACTCATCGATGCCGTAAGTCAGCTCGAGGCCGAACAGGCGGGCCAGAAAGAACTTGCCGAAATCCTGTTCATAGCTGGCGAGTGCCTGCTCAAAGGCGGCGCGTGCGGCATGTTCGTCGATTCGGGTTTTACGGGTCATGGTGGTTCCAGAATGGGGATTCGGGCAGTGGTCGGGCTAATTTGTTGTAAGTATTTGTTTTTATTGATATTTATTGATATTTGGGCATTGGGCAATCCAGCGATCGAGGGCGCCGGCAAAGCGCTGGCGATCGCTGCTGTTGAGGGCGCGAGGGCCGCCGGTTTCCACGCCGCTGCTGCGCAGGCTGTCCATGAAGTTGCGCATGTCGAGCAGGCCCTGGACATTGTCCCGGGTATAGAGCTCACCGCGCGGATTCAGCGCGGACACCGCCTTGGCGACCACGGCAGCCGCCAGCGGAATGTCGGCCGTGATCACGAGTTCGCCTGCCTGCGATTCGGCGACGATGTGATTGTCGGCGACATCAAATCCGCGAGGCACCTGGACCATGCTTATCCAGGGGGATCGGGGCACCTGCAAAGCGCGATTGGCAACCAGGATGAGCGGGAGGCCCGCCCGCTCGGCAGCGCGGTACAGGATGTCCTTGATCACGCCGGGACAGGCGTCCGCGTCCACCCAGATTTTCAATGTGTCGCGATCCGCATCAGTGCGCAGGCAGGCGGAAAACCGCTTTGTCCTGCTCGCCGAGCTGGGCCATCAGGCCGGTTTCCCAGGCCAGGTACTGTTTCATGGCTTCGCGGTTTCCGGCATGGCGGTCGTGGACGAAAAACAGGTAATCGATGCACTCGCAGTCGGCGGGCGTGTCCGGGGTGGACTCGGCGGCTAATCTGGCGCGCTCCCACGCGGCAACACCGCCTTCAAAAAGGCGCAGGTCGCTGATCCCCGAATCCAGCAGTTCGGTGGCTGCAAGGCGCGCGACATCCGCGTCTCCGATCAGTACGACGGGCGTTTGCGCGCCTTCCGCATCCTTTGCAATCCGGGTGCGTATGCTCCAGCGGCTGCCCGGCACATGCGCCTTGCGGTACGCCATGCTCGGTCCGACATCGAAGGCCGTGCATGAGCGCCTTTCCAGCATCGACCGGAGTTCCACGGCACTGATGGACGGCAGGTCGGGCAGCACCGGTGCTTCGGGTGGTCTTGCAGCAAGTTTTGCATTGATCCCGCCTTCAAGCACGCAGGCGTCGCAGCCGAGCTGCAGCAGCCAGCTGGCCACCACCGGCGCGCGGACCATGTCGCCGCCGTCGATCAGGACGATGCGCGCGTTGCGTACCCCGACCCATTGGTCGGTCGCCTGGATCAGCTGTCCGCCGGGGGTGTGCTGCGCACCGGGAAGGGAGCCGGCGGCGAATTCTTCGGGAGTGCGCACGTCGCAGAGATAAGTCGTGCGCGAGCCGTCATTCAGCCAGCCCGCGACTTCGTCTGCTGCAGCGGTGCGCACGCCGAAGCGCTGCATCAGCGCCCGGGCCGCCTGCTGTTGTGCGGGCAGTGCCGCCGCGTCTACCTGTTCCGGATACTGGCGGGCCGAGCCGTATTCCAGCTGCAGGTCGGACAGGAACCAGCCCTGGGTACCGTTTTCCAGGGCGTAGACCGGGTTGGGCACGCCGAAATTGATCAGGGTCTGGGCGCCGAGGATCGAGCGCGTGCGGCCCGCGCAATTGACGATGATCTTGGTCTTCGGGTTTTTCACCATGCTGGCAACGCGGTAAGGCAGTTCGGCATTGGGGCAGCAGGTGCTTCCGGGAATGGTCATCTTGTGGTGTTCGTGCACCGGGCGGCCGTCGAACAGCGCGAAATCCTCTCCGGACTCGCGCATTTTCACCAGATCCGCAGCGGTGATGCGCGGGGTGTTGTAGGCATGCTCGACGAGTTCGCCGAACAGCTTGCTCGGCACATTGACGCCCTTGAACAGGGGGTAGCCTGCGGCTTTCCAGCCGCGCGTGCCGCCGTCGAGCACCGCAAGGTCGCTGTAGCCGGCGGCGGCAAGCCGCGCAGCGGCGCGTTGCGCGACGCCTGACGCACCGTCGTCGCAGAGCACGATGCGCACATTCTTCCTCGGCACCAGGGGGGCGATCCCGAGTTCCAGCCTGCTGTACGGCAACGGTGTTGCGAACAGCAGGTGATCCTCTCCGAACTCGCCGTCCTCGCGCACGTCGAGCAGGGCGATTTCCTTGCCGTCATGCAGTGCATGCTGGAGTTCGGCGGGGGCGAGCAGACGAATTTTCATGTGCCAGTCTCTGTCAGGAAAAATGAAAAGCGGATTATAGCCAGCATGGCGTGCAGGCTGGCCGACCGGTGTTCAGCGCAGAAGCAGCGGCAGGCCGCTGATGATCAGGATCAGCGCGACCAGGCGCTTGAAGGCGGTGTCGTTCAGGTTGGCGTGTATGCGCCCCCCGGCGAAGACGCCCAGTGCCATCACCGGCAGTGCCGCAGCACAGGCAAACATCACATCGCGGGTAAATTCCCCGGCCACCACATAGGCGCCGCCGCGGAGGATGCCCAGCGCGAACAGGATTGCGGCAACGGTGGCACGGAACACGTCACGGCTGTGGCGCAGCATGTCGAGATAGATCGCGAAAAACATTCCCGCCATGGATCCGAACATCGTGCCGACGAAGCCCGCGACCGAACCGGCCACGGGCGTGATCGCAGCCATGGGAATGCGCAGTTTTCCCGGAGGCCGCCAGGTGGAGATCATGGCATGACAGCCATAGGCCAGCACCACGCCGCCCAGGATGCGGGCGAGCGTCTCGGCATCGAGGATCTTGAAGAAATAGGCGCCGATGATCACGCCGGCGATTGTCGAGGGCAGTATGCGCCACAGGTCGCGCCAGGCGACGTGGCGGAGGTCGGTGCGCAGGATCGCGGCCGAGGACACCAGGCCGAGGAAAGTCACCATCGGCACCACTGTCTTCAGCGAGAGTATCCAGGCGAGCAGGGGCACCGTAACGCCGCCAAAGCCGGCGCTGCCACGAATGGCGTAGGAAATGAAAATGATGAAGCAGAAATACAGGAGTTCTGCGGCGGACAGCGACTCCACGGGTTCAGCGGGTCATGGACTCGCGACTGCCGGTCACTTCCGGTCTTTCACCGCGAGGCCGCCGAGGAGGGCGGCGGTCGGCCTGTTGCCGCGCGACCGTATCGATGCAGGCTTTTCAGCATCAGGTTTCGCTGCGCTTGAAGACGAAGGCTGGTAAGGCTTGCTGAAATCAAAGCCGTCGCTGGCAACCTTGGGCGATGCTGCGGGGCGGGACGACTGGCGCGGCCTCGCCTCCCTTGCGGGTTCTTCCTGCGATTCGCGACGCGGCCGCCGTTCCCTGGCACGCTCGGAATCGCCGCCCTCGGCAGCCTTCCGCGGTATGGCGCGCTTGAGCAGTTTCTCGATCTCGACCAGCAACCGGTTCTCGTCGGCACTGACCAGCGAAATGGCCTCGCCGGTCAAGCCGGCGCGTCCGGTGCGTCCGATGCGATGGACATAGTCTTCCGGCGTATACGGAAGCTCATAATTGATGACGAAGGGCAGTTCCGCGATGTCGATGCCCCGCGCAGCGATATCCGTCGCGACCAGTACTGTGGCGCGGCCTTCCTTGAAATCCGACAGGGCCTGCTCGCGCTCGGCCTGCGTGCGGTCACTGTGTATCGCGGTGGCATTGATGCCGTCGCGGACCAGTTCGCGTGCCAGCTTGTTGCAGTCGCGCTTCATGCGCACGAATACCAGCACCTGCTTCATGTCGCGCGAGCGGATCAGATGGGCGAGCAGAGAGCGTTTCCGGGCCGTTTCCACCTCGTACACCTGGTGGTCTACGAGATCAGCCGGTGCGTTGCGCCGCGCGACTTCGATCAGCGTCGGGCTGCGCAGCATCTGGTTGGCCAGCTTCTTGATGTCGTCGGAGAAAGTGGCGGAGAACAGCAGGCTCTGGCGCTGGGTTGGGAGCAGGGCGAGGATGCGGCGGATGTCGGGCAGGAAGCCCATGTCCAGCATGCGGTCGGCTTCGTCGAGCACCAGAATCTCGACCTGTCCCAGGGATACGCTTTTCTGCTGCACATGGTCGAGCAACCGGCCGGGCGTGGCCACCAGGATTTCGACGCCTTCGCGCAGGGCTTTCGTCTGCGGCGGCATGTCGACGCCGCCGTAGACCACGGTGGATCGCAGTTTCAGGTGCTTGCCATAGGTTTTTACGCTGTCGCTGACCTGAGCCGCCAGTTCCCGGGTCGGCGTGAGTATCAGTGCACGGACAGGGTGGCGGGCGGGTGAGGGACTGGAATTGGCATAGGGCGAGAGCAGCTGCAGCAGGGGCAGGGTGAAACCGGCGGTCTTGCCGGTGCCGGTCTGCGCACAACCCATGATGTCGCGGCGTTCGAGCACCGCCGGAATGGCCTTGGCCTGGATCGGCGTTGGTTCGGTATAACCCTCGTCAGCGACTGCGCGCTGGATTTCCGGGATCAGATTGAGATCGGCAAATGACATGGCACTACGGCTGGTCGCATTAAAACAACGATAATCCCCGGGTCATGGTGCGGGAACCGCACATTGCAGGCTGCCGGACAGGGCCGGCGGCAATCGGGGAAACGGGAAAAGGGACTGTGAAAATCACGCGGGCGGAGTATACCGCGGACGCCGCTCCCCGGCCAGCCGGGGGGCAAAAACTTCCAAGAATTCAAAAATCTGGTAAATTTTGCCGCGTGTCCTGCCATGCTTCATTACTGGAGAATTCCTCTGCGCAATGGATGGCGATTACCTGACAACGAGTGACGCTGCTTCCGTCAGCCTGTTTCCGCTGATCCTGACGCTGGATACCCATGGCATTCCGCACCGGTGGATCAGCTGGCAGCACGCCTGTTATTACTATGCCAAGAACCGTGTGGCCTGGAGCATCGGGCGGCATGCCTTCACCGTGCATGGCGGACTGAATCGCGTGACCGGCGAGCGGTCGGTGATCAGCGGCGCGAGCATCATCGCCATCAAGGGCAAGGCGATGGCGATGCGCTCGTTCAACCAGGTGCCGCCGCTGAGCAATCGCGAGCTGTTCCATCGCGACCGCCAGATCTGCGCCTATTGCGCCCAGGGTTTTTCCAGCGCGCGTCTCACCCGTGACCATATTGTTCCCTTTTCCAAAGGCGGGCGCGATACCTGGATGAACGTGGTGACGGCCTGTCGCGCCTGCAATGAGCGCAAGAGCGACCGCACGCCGGAAGGCGCCGGTATGGAGCTGGTTTACCTGCCGTATGTCCCCAACCGCGCGGAATACCTGATCCTGACAAATCGCCGCATTCTGGCCGACCAGATGGAGTTCCTGTCCCAGCATGTGCCGGCGCAAAGCCGCCTGCACCAGGCTCCCGCGTTTACCGCGGCGTGAACTGCCGCATCGCGGCGCGCACTTCCTCGGCGCTGGGCGGACGCCTTTCGCGGAACAGCAGCCACATCAGGGCGCCGTTGACCAGGATGAACGTGACTTCGAGGTACAGCAGCGTCTCGACAATCACGTGCGCTGGTTTGCGCGAAAAAATGAAATAGAAGCCCTCGAATGTCGGGATTGCGGCGCGGGTCAAAGCGAACACCGATTCCATCGGCGGGAACAGCAGCATCAACACCAGGTTGGCGCCGGTGAACAGCAGCGCCGCATTCTGCAGCCCGAGTTTTTGCGGCCGTGCCGTTGCCGGGCGATCCCGCAGCAGCAGCCAGGCAATGGCCAGGTTCGCGAGCACCACCAGAGCAGCGATGGCGAGCAGGTCGCCATTGACCTGCGCCAGCGGCGGAATGCTGAAGGCAAAATGGAAGCCGGCGAAGATGGGCACTGCGGCCGAAGCGATGGAATACTGGTCGATCGGTGGAAACAAGGCGATCAGCAGCAGATTGGCTGCTGCGATAATCAACGCGATGCGCTGGCCCCTGTTCATTTCGGCAGTGAATGCGAATGCGGAATCGATCGTGGTTCAGTATAACCGAAGGATTTCGCCGCGCACCGCGCCGTTCCGGAAAGAGGCGGCGAGGGGAACGACCGTGCCGGGCTGACGCAAGTGCCGCCTCCACGTGCTCACCGATGTTCACGCCGGATGCATTCGATCCGTACCCGGGGCTACGCTGCCCTTGATGCACTACCGGCCACTTTGCCTGCGGCGCGAGATTACATGGAGACGGCAGGACGGTTTGCGGCTTGCCGACCGGGGCGACTTTGGTATGATGCGCGTCGCATATTCTAATTTGTTGATTTTATTAAAGTTTTAATGAAAGTCGATCTGCACAGCCATTCGACGTATTCCGACGGCATGTTGAGTCCGGAGGCATTGGTGGAGCGCGCCCTGCAACGGGGCGTGGACATGCTGGCGCTGACCGATCATGACGAGGTCGGCGGGCTCCCTGCAGCACATCAGGCAGCAGAGGCCTGGGGCCTGCGGCTGATCAACGGCGTGGAAATCTCGGTGCAGTGGGAGTCGGTGACCCTGCACATCGTCGGCCTGTGCATTGATCCTGTTCATGCGCCGCTGGTCGAAGGCCTTGCCGGCATTCGCAGCGGCAGGGAGCAGCGTGCACAGCGCATCGCTGCCAGCCTGGCCGACGCCGGCATTGCCGATACTCTCGAAGGAGCGCGCCGCTATGCCAAGAATCCCGAGCTGGTGAGCCGCGCGCATTTCGCGCGCTATCTGGTCGAGGCGGGGCATGCGCGGGATACCAATGCGGTATTCCGCAGCTATTTGACTCCCGGCAAACCCGGCTATGTGCCGCACCAGTGGGCCGGACTCGACGAGGCACTGTCGTGGATCACCGGCAGCGGCGGCGTGGCGGTGCTGGCGCACCCGGGCCGTTATCCCTTGAACCAGCAGCAGTGCGAGCGCCTGCTTGGGGAATTCGTTGCGCTTGGCGGAACCGCTGTCGAAGTGGTCACCGGCTCCCATGCGCCGGACGAGTTCGTGACCTGGGCGCGATATGCCCGGCGTTTCGGCCTGCAGGCATCGGCAGGTTCGGATTTTCACGGCCCCGGGGAGAGCTATCGCGACATCGGCAACGTGCCGGTACTGCCGGCAGGCTGCACGCCGGTCTGGTCCGGGTTCTGAAATCCGGCGTACCGGAGCGCGTTACACCGCATGTCGCAGTTCTTTGCCATCCATCCGGAAAACCCGCAGCTGCGGCTGATCCGGCGCGCTGCGGACATCATTCGCGCGGGAGGCATCATCGTCTATCCCACGGATTCCTGCTATGCGCTGGGCTGTCATATCGGCGACAAGAGGGCGATGGAGCGGATACGCGAGATTCGCGGGGTTGACGACAGGCATCACTTGACGCTGGTTTGTCGCGACCTGTCGGAACTGTCGACCTATGCACGGGTGGACAACAGACAGTTCCGCCTGCTCAGGGCGGCGACGCCCGGCAGCTATGTCTTCATTCTCGAGGCGACCCGTGAACTGCCGAAACGCCTTCAGCATCCGAAGCGACGGACCATCGGTTTGCGGATTCCCGATCACCCGGTGGTGGATGCACTGCTCGCAGAACTCGGGGAGCCGATCCTGTCGTCCACCTTGCTGTTGCCGGGTGACGAATTGCCGCATACCGACGCAGCAGAAATCCGCGACCGCCTGGAACACCAGGTCGATCTGGTGCTCGATGGCGGATCCTGCGGCATCGAGCCTTCCACCGTGGTTGACCTGAGCGGCGCCGAGCCGGTGCTGGTCCGTGCCGGCAAGGGGCCGCTGGCTCTGCTGGGACTGTAAAAGCCCCGGAAAATCAGACTCTTGGATTGCCGGCATGGCGCATCGGCTAAAATCAGAACATGGGCGGTGATATTGCTCTCCAAATAGGTTATTGTAAGTATTTGTTTTTATTGAGTTATTTTTCATTACCCCGCAGGCACGGCAGCACCACTCCCGCAATTTCCGGATTCCTTCATGTTTGAAAACCGCGTTCTTTCCGGCATGCGCCCCACGGGGGCACTGCACTTCGGCCATTACCACGGCGTGCTCAAGAACTGGATCAAGCTCCAGCATGAGCACCAGTGCCTTTTTTTCGTGGCGGACTGGCATGCGCTGACCACGCATTACGACGATCCGGCGACGATCGAGGACCACGCCTGGGACATGGTGGTGGACTGGCTGGCCGCGGGCGTCGATCCGGCGCAAGCCACGCTGTTCATCCAGTCGAAGGTGCCTGAACACGCCGAACTGCACCTGCTGCTGTCGATGATCACGCCGCTGTCCTGGCTGGAACGGGTGCCGACGTACAAGGATCAGCAGGAAAAGCTGGCTGAAAAGGATCTGGCCACCTACGGCTTTCTGGGTTATCCGCTGCTGCAGAGCGCGGACATCCTGATCTATCGCGCGAATCTGGTGCCGGTTGGCGAAGACCAGGTGCCGCATGTCGAGATTACCCGCGAGATCGCGCGGCGTTTCAACCACGTGTTCGGGCGTGAACCCGGGTTCGAGGAAAAAGCGGAAGCCGCGATCAGGAAACTCGGCGCCAAGCGCGGCAAGCTGTATCGCAAACTGCGCACCGATTACCTGGAAAAAGGCAATGACGAGGCGCTGGCTGCCGCGCGTGCGCTGTTAGAGGAAACCCAGAACCTGCCTCTGGGCGACCGCGAGCGCCTGTTCGGTTACATCGAGGGCGGCGGCAAGGTCATCCTGACCGAACCACAGGCTTTGCTGACGGAATCGGCGAAAATGCCCGGCCTCGACGGCCAGAAGATGTCCAAGTCCTACAACAACACCATCTCGCTTCGTGAAAGTCCGGAGGAAGTGGCGCGGAAGGTCAAGACCATGCCAACCGACCCGGCGCGCGTGAAGCGCACGGACCCGGGTGATCCCGAAAAGTGCCCGGTGTGGCAACTGCACCTGGTGTATTCCGACGCCGAAAGGCAAAAATGGGTCCAGGAGGGCTGCCGCAGCGCCGGCATTGGCTGCCTGGAATGCAAGCAGCCGGTGATCGATGCGATCGTTGCCGAGCAGAAGCCGATGCGCGAACGCGCCGAACGCTTTCTCGACGATCCGACCCTGGTGCGCAACATCATCGCTGATGGCTGCGAAAAGGCACGCAAGCTGGCACAGGAAACCCTGCGCGACGTGCGTGAGGTAATGGGGCTCGATTACTCCCTTTGAGGTGGGGCTGCGGGCTACAGCAGCTTCAGTGAAAGTCTCTCGTTGTAGTGGCAATCTGGCCAAGCATGGTGCTGTGATCCTGCAGCTGCCGGGCGACCAGGTGCACGACGTCTCCCGCTCTCTGCACGATGCCAGTGACGCCGAGCAGCCGTGACTGCAGGAGTTCGCGGCGCTGCGCCTCGATCAACTGTGGCCACACGATCACGTTGACGTACCCCGTTTCATCTTCCAGCGTGACGAACATCGTGCCGTGCGCCGTTCCCGGTCGCTGGCGGCAGGTGACGATCCCGGCGGTCCGCGCCGGCCTGCCGTGCTCCAGCGCGCGCAGGGTTTCGGCGGTGACCAGCCGCAGGCGCGCCAGGCGCGGTCTCAGCAGTGCCAGCGGATGCCGCTCCAGCGTCAAGCCGAGGCTGGCGTAATCGGCAACGATGTTTTCGCCTTCACTGGGTGGAAACAGCTGAAGCTGCGGTTCATTTACAGATGTGGCTGCGAACAGGCCTGCAAGCGGCTGCGCGCCGGCAGCGGCCCAATGCGCCTGCCGCCGGTGGCCGGCAAGGCTGGCCAGCGCGCCGGCATCAGCCAGCCGCCGCAGCAATGCTGCGTCCAGTCCGGTACGCGCAGCGAGGTCGGCGATGTCAGTGAAAGGCCGTTGCTGTCGTACCGAAACGATGCGTTGTGCCGCCTCGGCGCCCAGTCCCTTGATCATGGCCAGTCCCAGACGCACTCCTGGCGTTCCGGCATCGTCCTCGAGACGGCAGTCCAGGCTGCTGCGGACGACATCGACCGGCTGCACGGTGACGCCGTGGCGGCGTGCGTCCTGCACCAGCTGCGAGGGCGCATAAAAACCCAGTGGCTGCGCATTGAGCATGCCGGCGAGAAAGGCTGCCGGTTCGTGGTGCTTGAGCCAGGCCGAGACATAGGCGAGCAGCGCGAAACTGGCTGAATGGGACTCCGGGAAGCCGTATTCACCGAAACCGCAGATTTGCTGGTAGATCTGTTCCGCGAACCCGGGTTTGTAACCGCGCAAACGCATGCCTTCGATCAGGCGTTCCCGGAAATGTCCGAGGCCACCTTTGCGTTTCCAGGCCGCCATCGAGCGGCGCAGCCGGTCGGCCTCTCCGGGGGTAAAGCCGGCGGCCACGACGGCGAGCTGCATGACCTGTTCCTGGAATATGGGCACGCCCAGCGTGCGCTCAAGCACGGCCCTGACTTCATCGGAAGGGTATTCGACTTTTTCAGCGCCGCTGCGCCGGCGCAGATAGGGATGCACCATGCCGCCCTGTATCGGGCCGGGCCGGACAATCGCGATCTGCACGACAAGGTCGTAGAACACTTCGGGCCGCAGCCGCGGCAGCATGGACATCTGGGCGCGGGATTCGACCTGGAAGACGCCAATGGTGTCGGCCTTCTGCAGCATGCGGTAGACCGCCGGATCGTCGCCCCGATCCATGACGGCTTTCATCGTCAGCGCGGTTCCGCGCATTTGATTGACGGCATTCAGGGTGTGGCGTATCGCGGACAGCATGCCCAGGGCCAGCACGTCGACCTTTAGCAATCCCAGGGATTCCAGGTCGTCCTTGTCCCACTGGATTACTGATCGTTTCGGCATCGCTGCATTTTCAATCGGCACCAGACGTGCCAGCGGACCTGCGGAAATCACGAAGCCGCCGACATGCTGTGAAAGATGCCGTGGAAATCCGGCCAGTTCCCGGGCGAGCTGCAGTACCCTGCGGGTGACCGGACTGCCGGTGTCGATGCCGGCATCGCGCAGTTGCTGCACCATCGCAGGACCCCGATCCCACCACATCACCGATCGCGACATGCGTTCGATCAGCGTGCTGTCGAGACCCAGCGCACGTCCGACATCGCGCAGCGCGCTGCGCGGCCGGTAGGTGATCAGGGTGGCAGCCAATGCCGCACGATCCCGCCCGTACTTGCCATAAATGTACTGAATGACTTCCTCGCGCCGCTGATGCTCGAAGTCGACGTCTATGTCCGGCGGCTCATCGCGCTCCCTCGAAATGAAGCGTTCGAACAGGACGTCCATGCGCGAAGGGTCGACTTCGGTGATGCCGAGGCAGTAGCACACTGCGGAGTTCGCCGCCGACCCGCGTCCCTGGCAGAGTATGCCGCGCGCGCGTGCGAAGGCGACGATGTCGTGCACTGTCAGGAAGAAGTGTTCATAGCCGAGCTCGGCAATCAGCGCCAGTTCGCGCTCGATCATGCGCAGCACTTTCTCGCGATCCTGCTCCTTCAGACGCTGCTGGAGACCAGCCATGGTCAGCTCGCGCAGGTGGGCGCCGGCAGTCAGACCCTGGGGAATCAGTTCGCCCGGATATTCGTAACGCAGGCTGTCGAGGGAGAAATTGCAGCGATCGGCCACGCGCAGGGTTTCTGCGAGCAGCTGCGCAGGATAGATCTGCGACAGCCGCAGCCGCGAGCGCAGGTGCCGTTCCGCATTGGGTTGAAGCGCATATCCTGCGGCATGCAGCGGGGTGCGCAGGCGTATCGCCGTCAGCGTGTCCTGCAGCGGTTTGCGCGAGCGCGCATGCATGTGCACGTCGCCCGCTGCAATCAGCGGCAGGCCGCAGCGCAGACCCAGTGCCTGCAGGGACTGCAGGCGGTCCGGATCGTTCGCGCCATGCATCAGTTCGACCGCCACCCAGGCGCGGTCCGCAAACCGGTGCGCCACGAAGCGGGCGTCTGCCTCGCTGGGCGGGTCTCCCGGCAACAGCAATGCCAGGCAGTGATCGAGATTGAGTTTGAGGTCCTCCCGTGTCAGACAGTAACTGCCTTTGGCAGAACGTTGCCTGCCTCGGCTGATCAGCATCGAGATGTGGCCGTAACTCTCGCGATTGGTGGCGAGCAGCACCAGCCGCATGTGTCCGTCGACGATGATTTCGGTGCCGATCAGCAGCTTGAGCCCGCAGTCCCTGGCAGCGACATGGGCGCGAACGATCCCGGCCAGTGAACACTCGTCAGTGATGGCCAGTGCAGCATATCCCAGTGCGTGCGCGCGTCTGACCAGTTCTTCGGGATGCGAGGCGCCGCGCAGGAACGTGAAGTTCGAGATGCAGTGCAGCTCCGCGTATCCGGGCAGTTCGGCGCTCATGATCCTGGTTCAGGAAAAATAGCCGTGCAGGAACCATCGACCTTCAGCAATGCGCTCCCGGTAAATCCATAACAGGGCATTCTTCGCATCGCGGGCTATGAAATAGTCGCGGATCGCCGGTTGAGGGTCCCACCAGCCGTATTCGATGCGTTCCGGACCTGCAATAAGAGTCAGGGGTCCCTTGTGCCAGGGCGCTGAATGATGTTCCTGCAGCATTCCGGGCTTTTCCAACAGCCACAATGGCCGGCGGCCCACAGCCGGGATGACCGCCTGCGTCCGCTTCCCCGGTTCGGGACTGCAGGCATGCCAGGCGCGCTCCGGGCGATGATCCATGCGTTGATCGAGTCCCTTGACCGCTTCCGGACCCAGCCTTGTACGCAGCCTGTCCAGCAGGCGGGCCGTGGCGACAGGCTGAATGGCCTGTTCGGGGAGAAGGGTCTGGGTGGCATGCAGCAGAGGCTGCTGGCGGATGCAGGCGAGTTCAAGCGCAATCACTGGCTGTTGCAATTCAGTGCCGGTTAGTCGTTCGCGCAACAGGACGAGCAGGTGTTCTGCGTCACGGCTAAGACTGGCCAGATCCATTGTCAGGCAGGTCGGTTCCCGGCGTTCATGGTGCAGTTTCCATTGCAGTTGCTGTGCGCCCTGGCTGCATGCGGCCAGATAGCCGCACAGTTCGCTGCACAGGCGTTTTCCGGCGATCAGAAGCATCCCGCTTTGTGCTGCCGGGGCAGGCAGGTCAAGGCGGCTGTTGAAGCGATCGGGCAGCGTAAAGGGCGGCCGGGGATCCGGCAGGCGGCCCAGCGCACGGTCAATTGCGTCCAGCAGCTGCGTCCCCAGGCGTCGCGCAAGTCCGTCGCGCGGGAAGTCCAGGCAGGCGCCGATGCTGCGGATTCCGAAGCGGTGCAGGGTGGCTGCCGATTCCGGAATATCGATGACGGTTACCGGCACGCGATTCAGGGCTTCCGGCAATTCTCCGGTTTGCTCGATGCACGCCGTGATGCCTGCGCGCGCGAACCACAGCGCAGCCTGCGGTGTCGGGGCGCAGGCCATGCTGCAGGAATATCCCAGCTTGCGGAGACTGCTGCCGATTGACTGGCGCAGGCGGCGGATGCCGCCAAACAGTCCGATTGAAGCGCCGATTTCCAGCACCAGCTCTGCAGCGCCCGCAAGGCTGACCTGCGGCGTGAACTGGAGCAGGCAGGTGGCAATCCGCTCCAGCGCGCGGCGTTCGGCTTCCGGGTTGCTGACGATCAGCCTCAGGTTTCTGCACAGGGCAAAAGCGGATGCTGCGCTCATTCCGGGGTGCACACCGCAATCCTGTGCGGAGGCATTGCACAGCAGCACCTTTCCGTGTGCGCCTGCATGTCCGGCAAGCGCCAGTGGCTGCGACGTCGGGCAGGACCGGGCGCGGATTTCCAGCGCAAGGCAGGGGAAGTGTAGGGCAAGCCACAACATCTGGCAGCTGGCGAACAGCGGAAGAGGCGGTGCGACTATGCTGTCAGATCAGTGCGCGGCCTGCAGCGATGCGTGCGCTGGCGCGATCGTTGCAGGTGGTCCCGACAGCTCAGGCGTTCGGCGGATCAGTGCTGCCTGGAGATCCAGGCGCAGGGGATGCGCGACGCTGCTGCCACGGCGTTTGAGCACTTGCAAGACCGTATGGTTTTCGCTCTTGCTGACATGCAGCCGCAAAGCCGCGGTGGGACAAGGCTGTGCCCTTTGTGGACGATATAGCACTGTCACCGCAGCGCCGTTCTCCGCCTTGTGCTGAAGTCGGCGCAGCGCGTGTTGTTCAATCGCTCCGGGCCACATCAGTACAATGCCGCATTGACGGGACTCCAGAAGCTGTTCGCAGGCCCACAACTGTTCATTGCCGGTGGCGGAGATCAGTAATACATGCTGCAAATCAACTCCGCAGGCAGCCAGTGCCGGCGCGTAAGGCACGTAAGGAGGGGCTAGCAGGGCCAGGCAGCGTCCGCTGCGCGTAAGTCGGGAAGCTGCTGATATCAGCAGTTGAAGTTCACCAATCCCCGGTCGTTCGACGAAGATCTCGGTCAGTGCGCCTGCAGGCCAACCGCCGCCCGGCAGCACCGCATCGAGTTCCGCATGGCCCGTAGGGATGCTGTCCGAATTGACTGTTGCGCAATTGCGACCGCGCCAGGTATCGGGGCGACGCAGGATTTCATCCAGCGGTGACGGGTGGCGCTGCACTGCCTTAAGACCATTTGCCGTTGCGGATCACGCCAACCGCAATGCCTTCGATTTCCAGGGGGTCACGCTTCAGATCAACGATGATGGGCTGGAATTCCGGGTTTTCCGGCAGCAGTTCCACGATATTCCGGTTGCGCTGAATGCGCTTGACGGTGACTTCGTCGTGCAGTCGTGCAACGACTATCTGCCCGGAGCGGAAATTCGGAGTGCGATGGACGGCCAGCAAATCACCCTCGAGAATTCCGGCGTCGCGCATGCTCATCCCGCGCACGCGAAGCAGGTAGTCGGCAGCCGGTTCAAAAAGCGCGGGGTCGACGCGGTAGCGCTGCTCCACGTTCTGTTCAGCCAGCATCGGGCTGCCCGCAGCCACGCGTCCGATAACCGGCAGGGTGGATTGCTGCAGCTGCTGTTTCAGTCGGATTCCCCGCGAAGCGCCCGATGTCATCTCGATGACACCTTTGCGTTCCAAAGCGCGAAGATGGGTCTCCGCGGCATTGGGCGAGCTGAAGCCCATGGCGCTGCAGATTTCGGCGCGGGTCGGCGGGAAGCCGGATTCCTCGACGTGTGTTTCAATCAGCCGCAGGATTTCGACTTGGCGCGGGGTCAGCGCCTTCTGGGCTTCGCCGGTGCTTGCATGGTCATCGGTTTTCATGACTGTAATTATATACAGTCATCAGGCTGCCGCAAGTGGCGTATTGAAAGCAAACTGATCTTGTTGCAGAAATTCAATTTAAATATTTGATTATTAACAATAAATTAAATTCTCTATGCTTGGTGGTGGGGAGCGGCATTTATTGGACGGAAGTCAAAATTTTGTTATACTTCAAAGTTCTGTGAAACAAGATTGGGCGGCACACACGGATGGGCGGATCGCCCATTTTTTGTTTGTGGCGCTGTATTTGCATGGATTTGCAGGGTTTACTCGAGAAAACGCTGTCCGGATTGGGCTATGAGCTTGTGGAGCTGGAACGTTCCGCGAGAGGGGTCCTGTTGCGCGTTTTCATTGACAAGCCGGGGGGCATCAACGTCGATGACTGTGCGTTGGTGAGCAACCATCTCACCCGGCTTTTTGCGGTAGAAAACGTGGGGTATGAACGGCTGGAGGTTTCTTCTCCGGGGCTGGACAGGCCTTTGCGCACGGCGCGGGATTTCGCGCGATTTGCAGGCCAGAAAGCCAAGGTGAAATTGAGGGTTCCCGTGGACGGGCAGCGCAATTTTGTCGGCGTGCTCTGCGATGCGGATGAAGGAAAAGTGGGTCTGGAAGTCGACGGGCGTGTACTGTCACTGGACCTCGGCAATGTGGACAAGGCGCGGCTGGTGCCGGCGCTCTGAGCGGGAGATGGAACATGGGTCGTGAAATTCTGCTGTTGGTTGATGCGCTGGCGCGCGAAAAAAACGTCGACAAGGAGATTGTCTTTGGCGCGCTTGAACTCGCACTGGCTTCCGCGGCCAAGAAGAAATTCACCGAAGACGTGGACATCCGCGCATCGATTGACCGTACCACGGGCGAGTTTTCGTTTTTCCGCCGCTGGGAAATCGTCAAGAACGAGGACATCGAGCTTCCTTCCCGTCAGTACAAGCTGCACGAGGCGCAGGAAGAGGATCCAGAAGCGCAGGTGGGAGAGTTCATTGAAGAGCCCCTGGAAGGCATGGATGTGGGCCGTATCGGCGCGCAGACCGCCAAGCAGGTCATCGTGCAGAAAATCCGCGATGCCGAGCGTGAGCAGATCCTGAATGATTTCCTGGCGCGCAACGAGCACCTGGTCACCGGGGTGATCAAGCGGATGGAGCGTGGCAATGCCATCGTCGAGTCTGGTCGCCTGGAGGCGGTATTGCCGCGCGACCAGATGATTCCCAAGGAAAATCTTCGTCTGGGTGACCGAGTGCGTGCCTATGTCTGGAAAGTTGACCGCCAGGCGCGCGGCCCGCATCTGATCCTGTCGCGGACTGCACCCGAGTTCATTGCGAAGCTGTTCGAGCTCGAGGTCCCTGAAATCGAGGAAGGACTGCTCGAGATCAAGGGCGCGGCCCGGGATCCCGGTTCACGCGCCAAGATTGCCGTTCACTCCAAGGATGCGCGCATCGATCCCATCGGCACCTGTGTCGGCATGCGCGGATCGAGGGTCCAGGCGGTGACTGCCGAACTCGCGCAGGAGCGCGTCGACATCGTGCTCTGGAATCCGGATCCGGCGCAATTCGTCATCAATGCGCTTGCGCCCGCGGAAGTGAGCAGCATTGTCGTCGACGAAGAAAAGCACAGCATGGATATCGTCGTTGACGAGGAAAATCTGGCACAGGCGATCGGTCGCAACGGGCAGAACGTGCGGCTTGCGGCCGAACTGACCGGATGGGAACTCAATCTGATGACCGAAGTGGATGCACAGAAGAAAAGCGAAGAGGAGACTTCGCGCACGCGGGCCGAATTCATTGAAAAGCTCGATGTTGACGAAGAAGTCGCGGACATCCTGGTGCAGGAAGGTTTCTCCACCTTGGAGGAGGTGGCGTACGTGCCGCTCAGCGAAATGCTGGAAATCGAGGCTTTTGACGAAGCAACCGTCAATGAGCTTCGCAGCCGCGCGCGCAATGCACTGCTGACACAGGCGATTGCCAGCGAAGAGAAGGTCGAGCACGACATCGAAGACCTGATGAAGGTCGAAGGCATGGACAACGAAACCGCACGTATGCTGGCGTCCAAGGGTGTTGCCACGCAGGAAGACCTTGCCGATTACGCAACCGATGACCTTGTCGAATTGACAGGATTTGACGCCGAACGCGCGAAAACACTCATCATGGCTGCGCGTGCGCCGTGGTTTGCCGAATCCAACGCCTGAGACCTCAAAAGTACCCGCAATGGCACAGATAAAAGTTAAAGAGTTTGCCCAAGAACTGGGCGTGCAGACCGAATTGCTGCTCGAGCAGTTGCGTGCTGCCGGCGTCAAGAAGGCGCTGACCGGCGACGCCGCGCTGACGGAAAAGGACAAGACCCAGCTTCTCGATTACCTGCGGGAATCGCATGGTGCCAAGGAGTCCAAGCAGAAGATCACGCTGACGCGCCGCCAGACTACCGAAATCAAGAAGGCCGATGCGACCACCGGCAAGGCGCGAACGATCCAGGTCGAGGTTCGCAAGAAGCGTGTCCTGATCAAGCGCGATGCTGTCGAGCCTGAAAAGGTCGAGGAGCCGCAGGCCACGAAGCCGGTGATCGATGCCGCGGAACTCGCAACCCGTGAAGCCGAAGCCAAGCAGCAGGCGGAACTGGCAGCGCGGCAGGCGGAGGATCTTGCCAAAAAGCAGGAAAAGCGCAAAAAGGCACAGATTGCTGCTGAAGCAGCGGCCGAAGCAGCCGTAGCAAAGGCTGCGCAGCCGGAGGCCGAGGCAGCAGTGGCTGCACCTGCGGCGGAGCCTGCAGTCGAGGGAACGATACACAAGCCGGCGGTTCCCGCAGGGGACGCCGCGAGCAAGGCCAAGAAGGCTGCCAAGAAGCCGGTCAAGCAGGTTGTGTGGCAGGACCCCACGGCACGCAAGCGCAGCATCAAGACAAGGGGCGACGCGTCGGGCGGGCTGGGATGGAGGGAGCGCAAGGTCCATCGCACCAGCCACAAGCAGGACGGCGACCAGCAGCATGGTTTCATGGCGCCGACCGAGCCTGTTGTGCGTGAAGTTCTGGTCCCGGAGACGATCACGGTTGCCGACCTGGCGCACAAGATGTCAGTGAAGGCCGCGGAAGTGATCAAGGCGCTGATGAAACTCGGCACCATGGCCACGATCAACCAGGTGCTCGACCAGGACACCGCGATCATTCTGGTCGAGGAAATGGGTCACACGGCCAAGCGTGCCAAGCTGGATGAACCGGATGCCTTCCTTGCCGAATCAGCCGCACAGGCGGAAGTCAAGGCGGAACCGCGCGCTCCGGTGGTGACGGTGATGGGGCATGTGGATCACGGCAAGACATCATTGCTGGACTATATCCGCGCCACCCGTGTTGCAACCGGCGAAGCCGGGGGAATCACGCAGCATATCGGCGCTTACCACGTTGAAACGCCCCGGGGCATGATTACTTTCCTCGATACCCCGGGGCACGAAGCCTTCACGGCGATGCGTGCGCGCGGCGCCAAAATCACAGACCTGGTGATCCTGGTGGTGGCCGCCGACGACGGCGTAATGCCGCAGACAGCCGAAGCCATTCACCACGCGAAGGCCGGCAATGTGCCCATCGTTGTCGCACTCAACAAGATCGACAAGCCGGAGGCCAATCCCGAGCGGGTCAAGCAGGATCTTGCCGCGCATGAAGTGGTGCCGGAAGAGTGGGGCGGCGACACCATGTTCGTGGAAGTGTCGGCCAAGACGGGCCAGGGCATTGACAATCTGCTGGAAGGGGTGCTGCTGCAGGCGGAAGTGCTTGAACTGAAGGCGCCGCGCGCGGCGCCCGCAAAAGGCATTGTCGTCGAATCACGCCTCGACAAGGGACGCGGCCCCGTGGCAACGGTGCTGGTGCAGTCGGGCACGCTGAAGCGCGGGGATATCGTCCTTGCGGGAGCGGTGTTCGGGCGTGTTCGGGCACTGATGGACGAAGCCGGAAAGAACATCGAGTCCGCCGGTCCTTCAATCCCGGTCGAAGTGCTGGGGCTGTCTGATGTTCCGGCAGCCGGCGCGGAAGTCATGGTGCTCGGAGACGAGCGCAAGGCCCGCGAGATCGCACTGTTCCGGCAGGGCAAATACCGCGACGTAAAACTGGCAAAGCAGCAGGCTGCCAAACTGGAAAACATGTTTGAGCAAATGGGCGAAGGCGAGGTAAAGACGCTGTCGCTGATCATCAAGGCCGACGTGCAGGGCTCCTTCGAGGGACTGGCGCACGCGCTGGGCAAGTTGTCGACCGATGAGGTCAAGGTGAACATCGTGCATGCAGCGGTCGGCGGCATTACGGAATCCGATGTCAATCTGGCTCTCGCCTCGAAAGCGGTCATCATCGGCTTCAATACCAGGGCCGACGGCATGGCGCGCAAGCTTGCTGAGGGTAATGGTGTCGACATCCGCTACTACAACGTGATCTATGACGCGGTCGACGAGATCAAGGCGGCCCTCACCGGGATGCTGGCCCCGGAGCGCAAGGAAAATGCCGTGGGCCTGGTCGAGATTCGCCAGGTTTTCCGGATTTCCAAAGTCGGCGCTGTCGCGGGCTGTTATGTGCTTGAAGGGCTGATTCGCCGTGGATCCAAGGTCCGCCTGCTTCGCGACAATGTCGTGATACATGAGGGCGAACTTGATTCACTCAAGCGCTTCAAGGATGACGTGCGGGAGGTCAAGGCCGGCTTCGAGTGCGGTTTGTCACTGAAGAATTTCAACGACATCAAGGAAGGCGACCAATTGGAAGTCTTCGAGGTCGTTGAGGTGGCAAGAACGCTGTAGCGCGCATTCGCACGCATTGACCGGCCGGCGGCCGCGCCGCTGGTCACATAACGAGGGGCCAATGCCTAAAGAGTTTTCCCGCGGACAGCGAATTGCCGACCAGATCCAGAGGGAACTGTCCGACATCATCCGCCTGGAGATCAAAGACCCTCGCGTTCTGCTGGTGACGATCACTGATGTCGAGGTGTCCCAGGACAATGCTCACGCCAAGGTGTTTTTTACCGTTCTGGGCGAGCCCGCCCAGCAGGAGGCTGCCACACGTGCGCTCGAGCATGCCGCGGGTTTCATGCGAAGCATTCTCGCGAAGCGGATCAAGCTGCGTACGGTTCCGCAACTGCATTTTCATTATGATGTGTCGATCGAGCGCGGCATGCGGCTGTCCCGGCTCATTGACGAGGCGGTTGGCGAGAATCCGGGAAAAAAAGAGTCGTGACATCGGCGTCTGTCGGGCGTAGCGATATCGACGGCGTTTTGCTGCTCAACAAACCGCGAGGACTGTCATCGCAGCAGACAGTGTCCCGTGCGAAGTGGCTTTTGCAGGCACGGAAGGCCGGGCATACCGGTACCCTGGATCCCATGGCTGACGGCTTGTTGCCGCTTGGTTTTGGGGAGGCCACCAAATTCACTCAATTCCTGCTCGATGCAGACAAGTGTTATCTGGCAACCCTGCAACTGGGCGTGACCACAACGACGGGCGACGCGGAAGGGGATATCGTCGGGGAATGGCCGGTGACCGTGACGGAGCCGCTCATCGAAACCGTCCTCCAACGATTCCTGGGCCAGCAGGAGCAGATTCCACCGATGCATGCCGCCATCAAGGTGGATGGAAAGCCTCTCTACACCTATGCACGGTCTGGTCAGACCATCGCACGAAAACCTAGAACCATTGTCATAAAAGATATTCAACTAATTGATTTTAAAAGAAATTATTTGGCATTTCGGGTGTTTTGCAGCAAAGGAACATACATTCGGGTACTCGCAGAGGACATCGGCAAGGCTTTAGGCTGTGGTGCGCATCTGACAGCGCTGACACGGGAGGGTGCAGGTGCCTTGGCGCTGTCCGAGACCACCTCTCTCTTGGAACTGGAGGCCCTGGATTTGGAGGACAGGCGGAAGAAGCTGCTCCCGGTCGATACATTTGCCACCGGCCTGCCCAGGCTGGATCTGCACGCCAGTCTGGCGCGTCGCCTTTTGATGGGGCAGGAGGTGCATTTGCCTGACCCGGTATCTACCGGTTTGTTCAGGCTTTACGAGGCGACAGCCGGATTTGTGGGGGTAGGCGAGGTTTCCGGAAGCAGGTTGCTTGCGCGACGCCTGCTTGCGCAGGCAACAATAGCCGTTTCAAGGCAAAAGAACTTGAGTAATCCGGAAGTTACGGAGTAAAATATCGCGTTTTTCGTCGAAGATAGGATAGAAACATGGCTGTAACCACTGCCCAAAAGGCGCAGGTTCTGCAGGATTTCCAGCGTGCAAAAGGTGACACCGGCTCTCCCGAAGTGCAGGTGGCGCTGTTGACTGCGCGTATCACGGATCTGACCGAACACTTCAAGGCCCATGCCAAGGACCATCACTCCCGCCGCGGGTTGCTGCGCATGGTCAGCAAGCGCCGGAAGCTGCTGGATTATCTGAAGAGAACCAAAGCCGAGCAGTACAAGGCGCTGATCGAGCGTCTTGGCCTTCGCAGGTAAGCAGGGCACCATGCGGGCCCGCAATGCCGGAATTCGCGCTCAAGCAGCACGAAACCTGGTTGTTGCCAAGCCGGTGCTGAGGAGCGCCGGCGCATAACGTGCATTGATCCTCCAGAAGACCGCGTGTGCGGTCTTTTTGTTTTTTGAGCAGAGCAAAGAGAAAAGGAAACTATTTTGAACCCGGTAAAGAAAACCTTGATGTGGGGCCGCCACCAGCTGACGCTGGAGACGGGCGAAATTGCGCGCCAGGCGTCCGGCGCGGTGCTGGTCACGATGGAGGATACGGTTGTTCTGGTTACCGCAGTCGCGGCACGCAATGCCAAGCCGGGGCAGGATTTTTTCCCGTTGACCGTGGATTATCAGGAACGGACCTATGCTGCCGGCAAGATCCCCGGCGGCTTTTTCCGGCGTGAGGGCCGCCCGTCGGAAAAGGAAATCCTGACTTGCCGCCTGATTGATCGTCCGATCCGTCCGCTGTTTCCCGAAGGTTTCTACAACGAAATCCAGATTGTCGCGACAGTGATGTCGTCGAACAGCGAGATAGATTCGGATATTCCGGCAATGGTCGGCGCGTCCGCTGCTCTTGCGCTGTCCGGCGTACCCTTCGCCGGCCCGATCGGCGCAGCCCGGGTGGGCTATGTCAATGGACAATATGCTCTCAATCCGACTGCCGCCGAGCTGAAAACCTCGCAACTGGATCTGGTCGTGGCAGGCACCGAGCAGGCCGTTCTGATGGTTGAATCCGAAGCACAGCAGTTGCCCGAGGACGTGATGCTGGGGGCTGTCGTATTCGGCCATGAACAGATGCAGGTGGTCATTGCGGCGATCAACGAGATGGTCGACGAGATAGGCGTCCCCGAATACAACTGGCAGCCACCTGCCAAGGACGAGCAACTGATCGCACGCATGGCGGAACTTGCGGAGGCTGAACTGCGTGCCGCCTACCAGATCAAACAGAAGCAGGCGCGTACCGTGCGTGTCAAGGAGATCACCCAGAAGGTGGTCACGGAACTCCTGCCGGCCGATGCCTCTGCCGACCTGATCAACGCAGTCAAGAACGAACTGGGCAATCTTGAAGCCAAGATTGTACGCAACCAGATTCTCGACGGTGAGCCGCGCATCGACGGTCGTGATACCCGCACCGTTCGCCCGATTACCATCCGTACGGGCGTTCTGCCGAGAACCCATGGCTCCGCGCTTTTTACCCGCGGCGAGACGCAGGCCATCGTGGTTGCCACCCTGGGCACCTCGCGCGACGAGCAGATCATCGATGCGCTGCAAGGCGAGTATCGTGATCGCTTCATGCTGCATTACAACTTCCCGCCATACTCAACCGGTGAAACCGGACGCGTTGGTTCTCCGAAGCGCCGCGAAATCGGCCATGGCAGGCTGGCCAAGCGCGCCCTCGTGGCCGTACTGCCGTCCGCCGAAGAGTTTGCCTACTCGATCCGGGTCGTCTCCGAAATCACCGAGTCAAACGGTTCGAGCTCGATGGCCTCGGTCTGCGGCGGCTGTCTGTCGCTGATGGATGCCGGCGTTCCTCTGAAAGCACAGGTTGCGGGAATTGCCATGGGTCTGATCAAGGAGGGCAATCGTTTCGCCGTGCTCTCGGACATCCTTGGCGACGAGGATCATCTGGGCGACATGGACTTCAAGGTGGCAGGAACCGAGAACGGCGTTACTGCACTGCAGATGGACATCAAGATAACCGGCATCACCAAGGAAATCATGCATGCCGCACTGGTCCAGGCGCGTGAAGGCAGGCTGCATATCCTGGAGAAAATGCGCTCCGCAATTGATGCGCCGCGCACGGAGCTCTCGGCATGGGCTCCGCGCATGATCACGATGAAGATCAAGCCGGAGAAAATCCGCGACGTGATCGGAAAGGGCGGAGCGGTCATCCGTGCAATCACCGAGGAAACGGGCACAACCATCGATATCCAGGACGACGGCACGGTGACCATCGCCTGCGTATCTTCAGAAGGTGGTGAAAACGCCCGCAAGCGCATCGAAGATCTGACGGCGGATGTCGAGGTCGGGCGGATTTATGAAGGCACTGTCCTCAAGCTGCTGGATTTCGGCGCCATTGTCAGCGTCCTTCCCGGGCGCGACGGTTTGCTGCACATCTCGCAAATCGCCAACGAGCGGGTCAACAGTGTTGCAGACCATCTGAAGGAAGGTCAGGCCGTGCGCGTCAAGGTGCTTGAGGCGGATGAGAAAGGGCGTCTGCGCCTGTCGATGAAGGCTGTGAGCGCATCAACGGATCCGCAACCGGAGCAGGTCCAGTAAGCAGACCGGGCTGCGGCCTGCCGATAACATCGGCGTTGCCAATGACAAAGGGGGCCGAGGCCCCCTTTGTCATTCCTAAATGAAGCTGATTTCGGCTATTGAATTACTTCGCGACCTGGCGCTCACGAAGCTCGTCGAGCGTCTTGCAATCGATGCATAGCGTCGCTGTCGGTCGTGCTTCCAGGCGCTTGAGTCCGATTTCCACGCCGCAGGAATCACAATAACCGTAATCCTTGGCGACGATACGGGCTATTGTCTCGTCGATTTTCTTGATCAGCTTGCGCTCCCGGTCACGGTTGCGCAGCTCCAGCGACATGTCGGATTCCTGGCTGGCACGATCATTGGGGTCGGCAAAAATGGTTGCCTCATCCTGCATCGTATGAACCGTCCGGTCGATATCCTGGGAAAGCTCCTGCTTCATTTCTTCGAGCATTTTCCGGAAATGCGCCAGTTGCCGCGCATTCATGTATTCCTCTTTTCCCTTGGGCTTGTAGGCCGGGAAGTTTTTCAGTATTTCAGTGGCCATGAGGAGCCTTATGCGCTCAAAAAAAGAGCATTTAATAGCAGAAATCGATACCCCCCGCAAGCAAGCCGGAGGGCGCAGTTCAGCCTGTTTAATTGACGCTCAAGCAGGGGGAGGAGTATATTACGCGCCTTCGGTTTTTGGCGGATTTTCCCGGCAATCCCGCCCGATTTTGTGCCCGTAGCTCAACCGGATAGAGCACCGGCCTTCTAAGCCGGGGGTTGTGGGTTCGAGTCCCGCCGGGCGCGCCAGATTTTCGGCGCGGGCATTCGCAGTTTCAGTGGTGGCTGTAGCTCAGTTGGTAGAGTCCCGGATTGTGATTCCGGTTGTCGTGGGTTCGAGTCCCATCAGCCACCCCATCCATTTCAGCTGTTCCCCAGCGGTTCTCAGGGCCTGGCGCGAAGCAGGCGCTGCTGTTCGCGTTGCCACTCTTTATCCTTCTCGGTCGCGCGTTTGTCATGTTGTTTCTTGCCCTTGGCCAGGCCGATTTCGAGCTTGATCCGGCCTTTTGAGAAATGCAGATCCAGGGGGGCCAGCGTATAGCCGGCACGTTCAACATTACCGATCAGGCGGCTGATTTCTTCGGCATGGAGCAGGAGCTTGCGGGTGCGGACGGGGTCCGGCTGGACATGTGTCGACGCCGTCGGCAAGGGGCTGATGTGACAGCCCAGCAGGAAAAGCTCCGAGTTGCTGATGATTACATAGGCCTCCTTGATCTGGACCCGCCCGGCGCGGATGGCTTTTACCTCCCAGCCTTCAAGGGCGACACCCGCCTCGAAGCGCTGTTCGATAAAATAATCGTGAAAAGCCTTTTTGTTCTGAATGATGCTCATATGAATGAAAAACGCCTGATCAAACGTATTCTAACCGGGGTGGGGATGCGATTGCGGTTCGTATCATGAAGGTCGTACGCTCTGCACTGGTTGGATACGCCGCGAAGGAAATGTTTGCGCTTGTGGATGATATCGAGCGATATCCCGAGTTTTTGCCCTGGTGCAGCGGCACCACGGTAACACTGCGCACCGCCGAGCAGACCAATGCGTCAATACAGATCAATTACCGTGGAGTGAGGCAGGGTTTCTCCACCGAAAACCGGAAACAGGCACCCGAGAAAATGACCATGAAGCTCGTCGAGGGGCCTTTTCGGGTACTCGACGGTGAGTGGAAATTCACACCGTTGACGGACTCGGCATGCAAGATTGATTTCAGTCTCCATTACGAATTCTCCAGTGCACTGCTCGAGAAAATCGCCGGGCCGGTTTTCGGCCATATCGCGGGGACGATGATGGAGGCTTTTCTCAAGCGCGCCGAGCAGCTGCATGGAAAACGCTGACAAGCTGATCGAGGTCAGCGTAGTCTGCGCGCTGCCGGACCGTCAGCTGACCAGGCTTGTGCAGCTGCAACCAGGATCGACCGCGGCAACGGCAGTCACAAGCAGCGGACTGCAGGCGGATTTCCCGGAAGTCGATTTCGATTCGGCTGCGATCGGCATTTTCGGGAAAATCGTCGTCCGTGATGCTGTCCTGAAGCACGGTGATCGCCTGGAAATCTACAGGCCGCTACATGCCGATCCGAAGGAATCAAGGCGCAGACGCAGTTCCGGACGCTAAAAGGCCAGGCCGGTCACTTGCAGTTGCTGTCGACTGCTCGCTGTGCTCTTGCCACTTCCGCCTCCCGTTCGCTGTCTTCGAGGAATACGCGTTCGCCGGTCTTGGGGTCGGTTTTGGCGATCCGGCTGCCGGACTGCAGGCCTAGAAGATAGGATCGCGCGGCTTCACAGTTTTGTTTGCGATCTGCTGTTTCCCTGTTTTGCTCCTCCGCCTTTTTTGCGGCTTCCTGCTGGTCTGCCAGTCGCTTGCGGAACTCGCTATCCCTTTCCGTAACTGACTTCTGCGGGCTGGAGGGTGCTGCGGATGGCACGTTGCGGATGCCGGTACTTTCCGCCTTGGTGCCGGGCGGGCAGCTGCTCGCAAATTCAACGCGGCCGCCGGGACCGATGCATTTCATGATCTGGGCGTGTGTGGTGGCCGGAAGCGCGTACAGGGCAATGGCGACAAGGGCGACTCTCATACGGCACCTGCTTGGTTGGGTGAATGGTTCGGGCTGACGGCGGGCTCCGGAGCACCAGCGCCTGGCTGGCGACAACTGCCGGAAAAATAGCCAGTTTGCAGCCATCAGTCAATGGAACAACGCCGCAGTCAGTTTACCGTTTACGCCCCAGCGCCTATAATCCGCGCTTTGCGAAGGATGCATCCCATGCGCGTGGTGCAGAAAGCCCTGACTTTCGACGATGTGTTGCTTGTTCCGGCACACTCATCGATCCTGCCGCGTGAAGTCAGCCTGAAGACCAAGATCACCCGCGGCATTTCCCTGAACATTCCCCTGGTGTCCGCGGCCATGGACACCGTGACCGAGTCCCGCCTCGCGATAGCCATCGCCCAGGAAGGCGGAATTGGTATCGTTCACAAGAACATGACGCCCAAGGCGCAGGCCGTCGAAGTCACCAAGGTCAAGCGCTTCGAGAGCGGTATCGTCAAGGATCCGATAACAATTACCCAGGATATGACGGTGCGTGATGTTCTGGCGCTGACCCAGCAATATCGCATATCCGGATTGCCTGTGGTCCAGGCGGATGGCAAGGTGGTTGGCATCGTCACCAATCGTGACCTGCGTTTCGAGCGCAAGCTCAACCAGCCGGTAAAGAACATCATGACGCCTCGCGAGAAGCTGATTACCGTGCGCGAGGGAGCAAGTCGTGAGGAAGCGCGTGCCCTGATGCACAAGCATCGTCTTGAACGCGTGCTTGTGGTGAACAAGAACTTCGAGCTGCGGGGACTGGTCACCGTCAAGGACATTCTCAAGTCCTCCGAGCACCCCAACGCATGCAAGGACAAGCTGGGGCGGCTACGCGTGGGTGCGGCTGTGGGCGTGGGAGAAGGAACGGAAGAGCGTGCCGAGGCGCTGGTCGAGGCTGGCGTTGACGTGATCATTGTCGACACCGCCCACGGGCACTCGGAGGGCGTGCTCAAGCGGGTGCGCTGGCTCAAGCGGACCTATCCGAAGCTCCAGGTCATTGGCGGCAACATTGCCACTGCGGCGGCGGCCAAGGCGCTGGTTGACCATGGCGCCGATGGCGTCAAGGTGGGCATCGGGCCGGGGTCGATATGCACGACCCGGATTGTCGCGGGCATCGGCGTGCCCCAGATAACCGCGGTTGCCAATGTGGCCAAGGCGCTGCAGCGGACCGATGTGCCGCTGATTGCCGATGGCGGCATTCGCTACTCAGGCGATATTGCCAAGGCCATCGCCGCTGGAGCGCACCTGGTCATGGTGGGAAGCCTGTTCGCAGGCACCGAGGAATCACCGGGGGAGATCGAACTTTTTCAGGGCCGTTCTTACAAGTCATACCGGGGCATGGGGTCGCTTGGCGCGATGCAGCAGGGGTCCGCAGACCGCTATTTCCAGGAACATGACGAGCTTGATACGGAAAAACTGGTGCCCGAAGGTGTCGAAGGCCGGGTTCCGTACAAGGGCGGCGTAGCGCCGCTGATCCACCAGCTGATGGGCGGACTGCGTGCAAGCATGGGCTACATGGGCTGCGGCAGCATTGATGCCGTCAGGCGCGACGCGGAGTTTGTCGAGATCACCACGGCTGGCGTGCGCGAATCGCATGTGCACGATGTGCAGATCGTCAAGGAAGCGCCGAACTATCGCGTCGAATGACCTGCAGTCCTGCGCCACCGGCGCAGGTCCCTGAAAACCAGCCGCAACGGTACTGCCCGTGCATCACGAAAAAATACTGATTCTCGATTTCGGTTCGCAATATACCCAGCTGATCGCGCGCCGGGTGCGTGAACTCCATGTCTACTGCGAACTCCATCCGCACGACGTCACCGACGACTTCATCAGGGACTTCAAGCCCGCCGGGGTGATTCTTTCCGGTGGACCGGCCTCGGTCTGGGAAGACAGCACGCCGAGGGCGCCGGCGCTGGTATACGAATTGGGTGTGCCGGTGCTGGGCATCTGCTATGGCATGCAGACCATGGCCGAGCAACTTGGCGGCAAGGTGGAAATGGGCAGGGTGCGCGAATTCGGTTATGCCGAAGTGCGCGCGCGCGGACATACAGCCCTGCTGAAAGGCATCCAGGATCGCGCCACGGCAGACGGCCACGGCATGCTCGATGTGTGGATGAGTCATGGCGACAAGGTCATCGACATGCCGCCGGGCTTCAAGCTGATGGCCGGCAACGACACATGCCCCATCGCCGGCATGGCGGATGAAACGCGCAAGTTCTACGCCGTGCAATTCCATCCCGAGGTTACCCACACGCCGCAGGGCAAGGCGCTGATCGAGCGCTTCGTGCTGGGTATCTGCGGCCTCAAGGGTGACTGGAGCATGCCCGATTATGTCGAGGAGGCGGTCGAGCGCATCCGGCGCGAGGTCGGCAGGGAGGAGGTCATCCTAGGTCTTTCGGGCGGTGTCGATTCTTCCGTGGCTGCCGCGCTGATTCATCGCGCCATCGGCAAACAGCTGACCTGCGTATTCGTCGACAACGGCCTGTTGCGACTCAATGAAGCCGCGCAGGTGATGGCTACTTTTGCGCAGAACCTGGGCGTGCGGGTGATCCATGTCGATGCACGCGACCAGTTCATGGGACATCTGAAAGGTGTTAGCGACCCCGAACAAAAACGGAAAATCATCGGCCGCGAATTTGTCGAAGTATTCCAGGCCGAATCCGCAAAACTGCCGGCGGCGAAATGGCTGGCACAGGGCACCATCTATCCTGACGTCATCGAGTCGGCCGGTGCCAAGACCAAGAAGGCGCACACCATCAAGTCGCACCACAACGTCGGCGGCCTGCCCGATACGCTGCACCTGAAGCTGCTGGAGCCGTTGCGCGAACTGTTCAAGGACGAGGTGCGAGAACTCGGCCTCGCGCTTGGCCTGCCGCGTGAAATGGTGTTCCGACATCCGTTCCCGGGCCCCGGGCTGGGTGTGCGCATCCTCGGCGAGGTCAAGACGCAGTACGCCGATCTGCTGCGCGAAGCGGATGCGATTTTCATCGACGAACTGCGTGCTTCCGGCTGGTATGACAAAACAGCGCAGGCCTTTGCGGTATTCCTGCCGGTGAAGTCTGTCGGTGTGATGGGCGACGGCCGCACCTACGAATATGTCGTCGCGCTGCGCGCGGTGCAGACCACGGATTTCATGACTGCGCACTGGGCGGAACTGCCGTACAGCCTGCTGGCGAAGGTGTCGAACCGCATCATCAATGAAGTCCGTGGCATCAACCGCGTGGTTTACGACATTTCCGGCAAACCGCCTGCCACGATCGAGTGGGAATGAGGCATTCCGGCAAGGGGGCCTGAAATTGGTCATCACGCTGTACGGCATCCGCAACTGCGACACAGTAAAAAAAGCCCGCGCCTGGCTGGATAACCGGAAAATCGCCTACGTTTTTCACGATTACAAGACTGCAGGTATCGATGCAGGGCGCCTGCAGCGCTGGTGCAGGGAGCTGGGCTGGGAAACGCTCCTCAACCGCGGCGGCAGCACTTTCCGCAAGTTGTCTGAGGCCGACAAGCAGGGCCTTGATGAGCGCAAGGCCATTGCATTGATGCTGGCGCAGCCGTCAATGATCAAGCGACCCGTGCTGGACCTCGGCAAGCAACTGCTGGTCGGATTCAAGCCCGAACTCTATGCACAGGCCTTAGCTGCCTGAACGCACATGAACGACACCACCTACATGCAGGAAGCCCTGAAACTGGCTGCGCAGGCAGCCGCTTCCGGAGAGGTGCCGGTGGGTGCGGTAGTCGTGAAAGACGGCGTCATTGTCGGCCGCGGCTACAATCAGCCCATCGCCGGAAGTGATCCGACTGCCCATGCTGAAGTCATTGCCATGCGTGATGCCGGCAAGGCGCTGGGCAACTACCGGCTCACGGACTGCGATCTATACGTGACACTGGAACCCTGCGTGATGTGTGCGGGCGCGATCATGCATGCACGCATCCGGCGGTTGATCTACGGTGCCCGCGATCCCAAGACCGGCGCCTGTGGCAGCGCGATCGACCTGTTTGCCCAGCAGCATCTGAATCATCACGCTGAAGTCAGCAGCGGCATGCTGGCCGATGATGCCGTGGCCCTATTGCAGGATTTTTTTGCAAGGCGGCGCGGCAAAAATTGAAAATCGTCATCCACATCGGGTCGCAGCGCCTGGACCTGCACGACGATCAGGGCAGTCTGCTGCAAAGTTATGTCATTTCCAGCGCATTGAAGGGTACCGGACAGCTCAAGGGCAGTTTTTGCACGCCGCTGGGACGCCATATCGTTCGCGCCAAGATCGGCACGGGTCAGCCGGAGAACACGGTGTTTGTCGGCCGTCGTCCCACCGGGGAGATATATACACCGGCGCTGGGGGCAACGTTTCCCGGACGAGATTGGATCCTGACCCGCATCATGTGGCTTTCGGGTTGCGAACCCGGCAGGAACCGCCTGGGCGCGGTGGATACCATGCGCCGTTACATCTATATCCACGGAAGTCCTGACAGCGCGACCATGGGCGCGCCGGGTTCGATTGGTTGCATCCGCATGCGCAATGCGGACGTAATCGATCTGTATGAGCGGACCCCGGTCGGAACGATGGTAGAAATAGTCGAATAATCAGTGAGTTGTGATTCCTCCGTTCAGTCAAGGCATGGCGTCATGCGCCATTTGCGCCGACTATTGCTGCGCAATATGCTGCGCACAAAATGTTTAAAATCAATAAGTTATACTGTGCAGACAGGTTAATTGTGCATTGCGCCAAAATGGGATAAATTGTGCACCGCAAATAAGCATATTTCTGGTAGTCAATTCCCAAAGGCGACACATGCGACTCAAGAACAAAGTAGCAATCATCACCGGCGCCGGGCGCGGCATCGGACAGGCCACAGCGCTCAAATTCGCCCGTGAGGGTGCGAAAGTGATGGTCTGTGACATCAATCAGGAGTGGATCGACGACACCGTGGCGCAGTGCCGGGCCGCCGGCGGAGAAGCGATTGGCCAGATCGCCGATGTCCGGGACATCAAATCGCTGGACGCCATGGTCAAGGCGACCGTGAGTCAATGGGGGCGGGTCGATTGCCTGGTCAACAATGCCGGTATCGTCGCCGATGCGCAGCTGAAGAACATGACGGAAGAGCAGTTCGACCGGGTGATCGACATCAACCTGAAAGGTGTCTACAACTGCACCAAGGCAGTGGTAGACAAGATGCTCGAACAGAAATCAGGCGTCATTCTCAATTCTTCTTCGATCGTAGGGCTGCACGGCAATTTCGGACAAACGAATTATGCTGCGGCGAAATTCGGTGTCATCGGCATGGCCAAGACCTGGGCGCGTGAACTGGGACGCAAGGGCATACGTTCGAACGCGGTTTGCCCGGGCTTTATATCGACCCCGATCATCAGCACGGTTCCCGAGAAGGTCATCAATGCGCTGGAAGAACGCGTGCCGATGGGGCGATTGGGCAAACCGGAGGAAATTGCCAATACCTTCGCCTTTCTGGCTTCTGATGAAGCAAGCTACATCAACGGTGCCGTGATCGAAGTCAGCGGCGGGCTGACCATCTAAGACTCCGCCGTTCACCGGCCGCCGAGCAACTCGGCGATTCCGGACGGGGAAGGGAAATTCAGCACCTCCCGCTCGGTGATCAGCGCAGTGACCAGTTCCGCCGGCGTCACGTCGAACACCGGGTTGGCGATGCGTATGCCGGCAGGTGCCCAGCGCAGGCTGCCATAGCCGGCGATTTCCCCGCCATCCCGTTCCTCGATCGGTATCCCGCTGCCGTCGGGCGTTGCCGGATCAATCGTCGACAGCGGACAGGCCACGTAGAAGGGAATGCCGTGGCGCTGCGCCAGCACCGCCATCATGTAGGTGCCGATCTTGTTGGCGACGTCGCCATTGGCCGCGACCCGGTCTGCGCCGACAATCACTGCGTCTACGACGCGCTGTCGCATCATGTAACCGGCCGCGCTGTCGGCTATCAGGGTCACGGGAATGCCGTCCTGCTGCAGTTCCCAGGCGGTGAGCCTCGCACCCTGCAGAAAAGGCCTGGTCTCATTGGCGATGACCTCGATTTTTTTGCCCGCATTGACGGCTGAACGGATGATGCCCAGTGCTGTGCCGTGCCCTGCGGTGGCCAGCGCACCGGCGTTGCAATGGGTCATCACACAGCAGACATCGGGCAGCAGGGCGGCGCCGTGTGTGCCCATCACACGATTGATACGTACGTCTTCATCCGCGATGTTGCGTGCCGCGGTCAGCAGCGCGTCGGCGCGGGCGTTGTTGTCCATGCCGGCGCTGTCGGCAAGAGGCGTACGCATCCGCTCCAGGGCCCAGCGCAGGTTGATTGCGGTCGGGCGGCTTGCGCCCAGCACGTCAAACGCCTGCTGCAGGCCGGCATCGAACTGCGCGGCGGATTGCCCGCGCAGCCGCAGTGCTTCCACGGCAATTCCATAGGCGGCGGCGCAGCCGATCGCAGGCGCTCCCCGGACGACCAGGTCACGGATGGCACCGGCCACCGCTTCCGCGCTGCCGTAACGGGGGTATTCGCAGTGTACGGGCAACAGCCTCTGGTCAAGAAGTTCAAGGGAATCGTCGATCCAGCGCAGGGTATGGAATGCGGACATCCTGTGGCCTTGTGTAAATGAAGTCAGTGGTTCATCTGCGCGCGTACCCGCAGTTCAAAACCGCCGTATTCAAGCTCGGCGCGTGCAATGTCATGCTCTCCTGCAGCGCGATAGTCGCCGTGGGTGGAGGCGCGGGTGATGATGTCAATGTCGTGCAGGTAGATTTCTGCGGCAATTTCGGCGTAGTGCTCGTTGACCCCCAAACCGCAAAGCCCGAAACGGGGATCCAGCGCGATCCGCGGCGCGGCATCGATGCGACCTCTGGCTGCCGCGCCCAGCGTTCGTTCAAGGTAATCGTGGTAACGGGTGGCATAGGCGACGACGTTGCCGTCAATCAGCGGCACCCGCTTGGTGAAAATCGCATGCTGGGGTGTCGGCGGACCCTGCTGCGAAACCGTGGCGAGATCCGGCCGCTGCGCGAAAGCCATGGTTTCTGGCGTGCAGACGATTTTCATCGCGAGCGGATATCCGGCAACGGCTGAAACTGCAGACCGCAGCTGTTCTGCTGCGGCGAGATCGGGGTTTTTCGGCGCGAGCGCTGCTGCAGGGTATCCGGCAGCAGCATGGCCTTGCAAATACCGCTCGGCCATGGCGACCAGCCGTCGCAGATTCTCGTAGGAGTCGCGAGCCGTTTCGCCGAAAGCCACCATGCCATGAAACGCAAGGATCAGGCCGATGGTGTTGGTGGTGGATTCGCGTTCGAAGACCGACCTGCAGGCGCGCGCCAGTGCGGCGCCGGAATGGCGGTAAGGTACCACCGGTGCGTGATCGCCAAATGCGGCGGCACAGGCCTCTGCGCTCCGGGCCACGTTGGCAACGGCGAGAACAGCGTCAGCGTGTGCATGCTCGACATGGTCGAAGGGGAGCGCTGCATGGAGCAGAGTTTCGATCGACGGTTTGGGCGCTGCCGGCACTCTTTTGCAGGCGTCGATGCGACGCATCAGTTCGGCGTCGGGCAGGCTGTCATCCGCCAGCAGTGCACGCAAAGCGGTCAGATCCATCGCGGTGAAATCTGTTTCGCGCACGTCTGCGAGGTTGGACCCCGTGCCCTTGACGTACAGCGTGTCATCCAGCTTCAGCGAGGTGTTGCCGCCGCCATGCAGCACCAGCGCCGGATCGCTGCCGATCAGGCGTGAAGTGTAGGCGCGCAGTGCAAGTTCGGAATTGCAGCGCTGTGCAGCCGCTTCATCCCAGGCCGGTTTCATGGTGGCTCATTATAATCAGCGCCATGTGCAAATCCGGGAAATTCACTGTGCGCGTCGCCTCATGGTTCGATGACCGTGCAGCGTTGCAGGCGCTGCGACGAGCGGTTTTTGTCGTCGAGCAGCTTGTTCCGGAAGACCTCGAGTGGGACGAGGCCGATGCGGTATCGCTGCATGCGCTGGCCATTGATGCCCAAGGCCTGCCGGTGGGGACCGGCCGGTTGCTGCCCGATGGCCATATCGGTCGCATGGCAGTGATCCGCGAGCGGCGGGGTCAGGGGGCAGGCAGCGCAATTCTGGAATTCCTGATCCGCGAGGCGTGGCAGCAGGGCATGCGATCGTTGCAACTGCATGCACAGACGCATGCGATCGGGTTTTACGTACGGCAGGGTTTTGTTGCGCAGGGCGGGGTATTCATGGAGGCCGGCATTCCCCACCGGCTGATGACCATCAGCTGGTAAGGCTGCGGGCGGCGTGCTCGAGCCGGAAGGCGCGGACATCTTCTCCCTGTGCCATTCCTCCGGGGCCGTAGCGTTTTTCGTGGACAAAAACCTCGCCCGAGGCATGCACCAGCAACAGCGTGGATGTCCTCGTGCCATAAAGGTCGCCGAGGATGAAGGGGGGCGAGAGTTCGCGTTCACGCTGACGTTCGATACCGGTATCCGGCAGTTGCGTGTCCTGCGCCGGAGTCCGCTCGGAGAGCAGGGTGAACAGGGCGCTGCCGATTGCATCCGGATCATCGCTGCTCAGGGTGGCGGTCAGCGCTGCAATTCCCGCGGTCACCTTCGGCCAGGGGGTGTCCAGCAGATGGTTGCTCAGGCCGTGGATGCCGGGCGCAACGGGCAGAACGCCACTGCCGCGGTTGGATTGAAAATACAGTGCGTCAAGGTCACCAGCGATCAGGCTGTACGGATTGTATTGGTCGCCGTCGATACCCGCCATGTAGGCGGATGCGGACTTGTCGCCGGTCAGGAAGTTTTTGACCAGAGCACCGCGTGAGCGGGGCGCCGCGGCACCGGGGCGCCCCTGCCGGTAATTGGTCACTGCGGCAAAATGTCCCCTGGTGTTGAGGCCCATCCAGGTGCCGCCCTGTTCCAGGTCGCGGCCTGCATATACCCCGGGATGATCGTCCCAGAAAGCGGCCGCCGCTGCCGGGCGGCTGAAATGTTCATCGCGGTTCGCTGCAACCACCAGCGGGAAATGGCGATGGGCGCGGAAACTGAAAAGGATCAGGCACATGCCTTATTCCGCGAAACACTCGGTATGACGGCTGCTTCCCGGTTGCAGCAGTGGCGTGATGCCTGCAGCGGCGACGGCCTCCGCGAGCTCCCACTCGAATTTGGCCTCGTCAGCCACGCCCTCGTAGATTTCCATCCACAGCAGGGGCTCATTGCGCTTCTTCAGCAAGCGCCCGCCGATGCCGGTGCGCTGATGCATCGCATCCATCATCTTCCTGACGGCTTCGCCGCAGGCGGCGGCCTGCGAGGGTTCAACACGGTAGTAGATGTAATAAGACCAGGTCATGGGAGTTTCACCGATTCAGAGGACTGCATAGGGCAGGGGCAGCAGGTCCAGTTGCGGACCCTGCAGGCTGCCGAGATGGTACGGGGATGACTGGGCATGGGCGGTCTGCAGTACCGCGAGCACTTCCTGCTCCCCGCTACCCGCCGGTGCGGCAGTGACGATCATGCCTGCCGCCTGCTCACCGAGTTCAGTGCAGTACAGCTTGTCGCCAGCTGCGGCCGGTGCCGCCAGTTTGGCGCGGAACATCCGCTGCTTGAGCTTGCCGAGGTAGTGGGTGCGGGCGACGATTTCCTGGCCCGGATAACAACCCTTGCTGTAACTCAATGCGCCGATCAGATCGAGATTGACCATCTGCGGTACGAATTGTTCCTGCGTCGCCGGCACGATGAACGGTATGCCGGCAATGACGTCCAGTCCTTCCCAGACGCCGGGAGCGGCTGGCTCGATTCCGGCTGTAAGCGGGCGCGGAACAAGCATCAGGTAGCGGTCATGCGGCAGCGCGATCGTACGGACATTGGCCGCGGTTTCAACCCTGTGCGGAGAGGCCGGCTTCGTGCCTCCGAGATTCGCAATATCCACTGCCGCATCGGTGCCGGAAATGCCGATGACGGCGTCGTCGGGGATGTCGACCTTGACCTTCGCGCGCAGGACGTACATCGACAGCCTTTTGCGTATGGCTTCGGATAGCGATGCAGGCAGAAGCATCGTGTAGCCGGCGTCATCCGCCCACAGCAGGAAGGTCGCCAGCAGGCGGCCCTTGGGCGTGCAGTATCCGCCGTAGCTGCTGTGGCCGCTTTTCAGGGCTAGCACGTCGCAGGTGAGCTGACCGTGCAGGAAGGACTGTGCATCGGCTCCGCCAAAATGCAGCAGGGTGTATTGGGGCAGGGTTGTGGCAGTCACGGCAGCGTCATCGATTCGCAGTTCATGAAAAGGCAGGCATGATACTGTTTTTGCCGGGAATTATGAAAAAATATAATAAAAACAATATGTTATGTGAATTTTTGGGGGCTTTGCATTTTTCCGGCTGATACGCTGCAATGGCCGGCATGGACAAGGTCCACTTTCCGCCGGTGATCCTGCGGCCCGCATACCGGCTGGCCTTCGTTCTGGCGTTCGCTCACGGGGGAATTGGCGGACTGCTGCTGTTCATGCCGCTACCCTCCGGCGTGCTTGCCGTCCTTATGGCCGGCGTACTGGCGAGTGCCGTCCACGGTATCTGGCGACAAGCTTTGCGGCAAGGTCCCCGCGCGGTCACCCGGCTGCAGTTCCGCAACCGGGAGCAACTGGAGATTGGCCGCCGCGACGGCAGTTGGCAATCCGGCCGCATCCTGGGCAGCAGCACTGCGGGAACCTTCTTGACCGTATTGAACATTCGCGTCGCGCAGCAACGCTGGCCGGTACATGTGGTGGTGACCGATGACAGCATCGATGGCGACGGATTCCGCCGCTTGCGGGTCTGGCTACGCTGGGGGCCCGTGCAGGAGGAACAAAACATGCAGTGACGGCGCCCTGCGGGCAGCGGTGTCTTTGCTGCCGCGCCTCAGCGCCCGGACTCTTCCGGCGGCTTAACCGAGCTGAACATCTTCAGCAGTGCCAGGTCGTAGACGATTTTCAATGCGCCGCAGATCACCAGCGGCCAGCCAAAAGTGCTCATGGCCAGAAGCGCGCCGGCCAGTGACGGGCTCAGCGCGCTCGCCAGACTGCGCGGCACGGCAGTCACGCTGGCCGCAGCAGGCCGTTCCCCGGGGGAAACCACGGCCATGACATAGGAACTCCGGGCCGGAACGTCCATCGATGACAGCGCGCTGCGCAGGAACAGGAACAGCAGGGCCAGTTCCAGCGTGGGCATGAAGGGCACCAGGATCAGGAACAGGTTCGCCGGAAGATGGGTGTAGACCATCGTGTTGATCAGTCCGAAACGCGCGGCCACCTTTGCCGCTGCCAGGTGCGAGAAAGCGGTCAGCAAACCGGTCCAGAAAAAGATGGTTCCCGCAGCGGTTACCGACAGGTCAAAACGCTGGAACAGCCATAGTGCCAGTAGCGATTGGACGGCGAAGCCGCCGGCGAATGCATCGACGCTGAACAAACCGGCCAGGGTGTAAACGATGCGTCGGGACTTTCCCAACGGGACCGGCTGTTCATGCCGTCCGGATTCCAGCGCCGGTGACAGCCGCAGGTACAGCAGAAAGCTTGCCGCACCCAGCAGGGCATACAGCAGGAACATGGCTTTCACGGCAGGCAGCAGGCCGTTACCGCCATCCCTGGCGTAGAAATCCGGAAGCCCGGCCGCCTGTGCGCCGATGGCAGCGACCAGCGCGCCGATCAGGCTGTAGCGTGCAAACAATGCGGTGCGGGACGTCGCCGGGGCCGCTCGGGTCAGCAGTGTCTGCTCCAGCGGCGAGAACAGGGTCACGTCATTGGCAGCGGGGTTAAGAGTCCCGACGACTGCGACCACGAACAATGGCCAGAAATCGCTCAATGCCGGAACGGCGAGCCCGGTTGCGGCCATCAGCAGGCTTGCCAGCAGCAGCAGGTGGCGCGCGGAATGGCGATGGGCAATGAGTCCGACACCGAGAGTCATCAGCCCGGAGCCGAGCAGGGTCGCGGTCACCAGCAGCCCGATCTCCCAGGCGCCGTATCCGAGCAGTGTCAGATAGTACGGAAGCAGCAGGCTGACAAAACCGTCGCCAAAGGCGCGCAGCGCACGCGCCGTGAGCAGGGTGCCCGCACCGGGCAGCGTGCCCGGCGGAAGCAGAAAATTGCGAATGATCATGGCTGCCTGAAACAGGGGTGTTGATTGGCTATTCCGGCCCGGAAGGGCATTTCTGCCTGAGCTATACTCCGCGCTTCGCTGATGCCGACATGTATGGAGATGCCATGATCGAACTTTACAGCTGGGCGACACCCAACGGGCACAAGGTCCACATCATGCTGGAGGAGTCCGGGCTGCCGTACCGGGTTCATGGCGTGAACATCCGTACCGGAGAGCAGTTCCAGCCTGATTTTCTGAAAATCAGCCCGAACAACCGCATTCCCGCGATCGTTGATCCCGACGGCCCCGGCGGAAAGGCACTGTCGCTGATGGAGTCGGGCGCGATCCTGCTTTATCTCGCTTCTAAATCCGGAAAATTCCTGCCGGAGGACATCGGCCAGCGCTGGAGCTGCATGCAGTGGCTGATGTGGCAGATGGGCGGCGTCGGACCGATGTTCGGCCAGGCCAATCACTTTCGTCGTTATGCCAAAGACAAGATCGAATATGCGATCGAGCGGTACACCAACGAAGCCAACCGCCTTACCCATGTGCTGGACAAGCAGCTGGCCCAGTCGAAGTTCGTGGCCTGCGACGAGTACAGTATCGCCGACATGGCGATTTTCCCGTGGATGCGCGGCGCCGAAAGCCGCGGCATCGACATGAACGAGTACCCGCGCGTCAGGCGCTGGTTCGAAACGATCAATGCGCGACCCGCGGTGCAGCGGGCTCTGCAGGTGCTTGCCGGCGAGTCGAACAGCAATCTGGTCGACGACAAGGCGCGCGAGATCATGTTCGGCAAGACTCAGTTCCAGAAGCGCTGATCTCACCCTGCATACACGACCGGGCACAGACGAATTGCGTACCGAAAGGAAGAACGTTGCGCTGCTGTGCGCGACGCAGGCGTTGCTGTTCACCAACAACACGATCCTGATATCGGTCAACGGCCTGGCGGGATTCGCGCTGGCCGAGGACAAGTCGCTGGCGACGCTGCCGGTGACCGCATACGTGGTGGGGGCGGCACTGTCCACGGTACTGGTGTCCCAGCTGATGCGGCGCATCGGCCGTGTCAACGGATTCAGCGCGGGGACCCTGGTCGGCATACTGGGTGCGCTGATTTGCGGTTACGCGATTTACAGCCACAGCTTCTGGATGCTCTGCGCCGGAACGCTGGTGATGGGCATTTACAACGCATCAGGCCAGTATTACCGCTTTGCGGCAGCCGACATTGCCAGCCCGGATTTTCGGAGCAGGGCGATCTCGCTGGTGATGGCCGGCGGGCTGGTCGGCGGGGTTCTGGGGCCGCAGACCAGCAAGATGACCAAGGATTTCTTCGGCACCGAATTTCTTGCCACCTATCTCGCATTGATCGGCTTTTGCGTCGTCGCGCTGGCGCTGCAGAGAATGATGGAAATCCCGCGCCTCAGCGCGGCCGAGCAGAAGGAGCGGGGCCGGCCGCTTGCGGAAATCGCCAGGCAGCCGGCTTTCATCGTCGCGGTGCTGTCGGGAATGGTTGGCTACGGGGTCATGAACCTGCTGATGACGGCGACGCCGCTGGCCATGCAGTCCTGCGCGCACCCCTTCAGCGATGCGGCTTTCGTGATCCAGTGGCACGTCGTCGCCATGTTCGCGCCGTCTTTTTTCACCGGATCGCTGATCAAGCGTTTCGGAGTTCGCAGCATCATGTTCACCGGCGTCCTGCTGAGTCTGGCGTGTGTGGCCATAGCGCTCTCGGGCGTCGAGGTGATGCACTTCTGGGCGGCCTTGGTGCTGGTCGGCATCGGCTGGAATTTCATGTACCTGGGCGGTACCACATTGCTCACGGAAACCCATGCGCCGGCGGAGAAGGCCAAGGTCCAGGGTGCCAATGACATGGCCATTTTCATCACCATGGCCATCAGTTCTGCCTCCTCCGGCTGGCTGTTTACGGCGCGTGGCTGGGAAATCATGAATTACGGCGCCATTCCATTCCTGGTTCTGACCGGACTGGCCATACTTTTCGTGCGCGAGCGCAGGCCATCTGCGGCCTGAACCCGGTTTTTGACAATTTGATGTAAAATCCCGGCGTCCGGGCAGAGTGGAACCTCCAAGTTCCGCTTTGCCTTTGTTTTTTCAAAAAAATCAATGCCTTCCGTTAGAGGAGTTCCTTGATGAACCAGCCCGCAACCCCATTGCAGGTACAGCCTGCGATGGAAAGCCCGGCCCATGTCACGCATGCAAAACTCAAGGCCTGGGTTGCCGAGGTGGCGCAACTGACCAAACCCGAGCGTATCGTCTGGTGCGATGGCAACCAGGATGAATGCGACCGCCTGTGCAATGAAATGGTGGAAGCCGGCACCCTGATCCGGCTCAACCAGGAAAAGCGCCCCGGTTGCTTCCTGGCCCGCTCCGATCCTGATGACGTGGCGCGGATGGAAGACCGCACCTTCGTCTGTAGCCGCAACAAGGAGGATGCCGGCCCCAACAACAACTGGATGCCGCCGGAGGAAATGAAGGCGACCATGCGCAAGCTCTATGACGGCTGCATGCGCGGGCGAACGATGTACGTGATTCCGTTCAGCATGGGTCCGCTGGGTTCCCACATCGCCCATATCGGTGTCGAACTGACTGATTCGCCCTATGTGGTGGTCAGCATGCGCATCATGACCCGCATCGGCAGCAAGGTGCTGGACATCCTCGGGGCCGATGGCGACTTCGTGCCCTGCCTGCATTCGGTGGGGATGCCGCTCGCCGCGGGCCAGAAAGACATACCCTGGCCGAGCAACAAGGAACACAAGTTCATCACCCACTTCCCGGAAGAGAAACTGATCTGGTCCTTCGGCAGCGGCTACGGCGGCAATGCGCTGCTGGGCAAGAAGTGTTTTGCACTGCGCATCGCCTCGATCATGGCCAGGGAGCAGGGCTGGCTTGCCGAACACATGCTGATCCTGGGCATCCAGCCGCCGGGTGGCAAAAAGCACTACATTGCAGCGGCATTCCCGAGTGCCTGCGGCAAGACCAATCTGGCGATGCTGGTGCCTCCGAAAGCGCTTGAGGGCTGGAAGGTCACGACCATCGGTGAAGACATCGCCTGGATCAAGCCGGGCCCGGACGGACGGCTTTATGCGATCAACCCTGAATACGGCGCCTTCGGCGTTGCACCCGGCACCTCGGAAGAAACCAACCCAAACTGCCTCGCCGCCTTGAAGAAGAACACCATCTTCACCAATGTCGCGATGACCGACGATGGCGACGTCTGGTGGGAAGGGCTGACCAGGGAACCGCCGAAACATCTGATCGACTGGACCGGCAAGTCCTGGACTCCCGACAGCGGCCGCGTCGCTGCGCACCCCAACTCACGCTTCACGGTGCATGCATCGCAGATTCCATCGATGGATCCCGACTGGGAGAACCCCGCAGGCGTGCCGATCAGTGCATTCCTGTTTGGTGGACGCCGCACCACCACCGTGCCGCTGGTCACTGAGGCGAAGGACTGGAAGCACGGTGTTTATCTGGCTGCGACCATGGCCTCGGAAACCACTGCAGCAATCATCGGCAAGGTCGGCGTGGTGCGCCGTGATCCTTTCGCGATGCTGCCGTTCTGCGGATACCATTTCGGCGACTATTTCAGGCACTGGCTGGAGGTCGGCGCGAAAGTCAAACAGGCGCCGAAGATTTTCGCGGTGAACTGGTTCCGCCGCGATTCCAACGGCAAGTTCATGTGGCCCGGTTTCGGTGACAACATGCGGGTTCTGAAGTGGGTGGTCGAGCGCTGCGAAGGCAAGTCCGGCGCGATGGAGACACCGATCGGCAACATGCCGCGTTACGAAGACATGGAATGGAGCGGCATTGCGGGATTCAGTCGCGAGACCTTCGATACGCTGACCCATGTTGATCACGATGCCTGGCGCGCGGAGATCAAGGATCACGATGAGCTGTTCGGCAGGCTGGGGGCCCGGCTTCCGGCCGAAATGACCGCGCAACGCAAGGCGCTGGAGCAGACGCTATAAGCCGTTCCTTCATCCAGCGGCATCCACAACGGCGACGACGCTGATGCGTTGTCGCCGTTTCATTTTCTGAGACAGGAGAAACGTGCATGGCACAACCGAATTACGGATTTGCAAAGCGGCAGCGGGAACTGGCCAAGAAGCAGAAAAAGGAAGAGAAGCGGCTGCGCAAGCTTGCCGAACAGGCGCAGCCGTCCGAGGACGGCACGGCCCATGAGCAGGCAGACGGAGCTGTGAAAGACACGCCGGCACAAAGCTGACACTCCGCTGAGGGTGCGGCCTGATATTCGCCCGTTTTTAAAAAAATTATAATAAAAACAATAAGTTATGTTATTTTTCCGTGCGCCAAAATTCCCGGCCGGATGGATGTTTCGACATCCATCCTCGATGTTTGATTGTCAGCACGGACCTGATGCTCAGGCGACTACGATGCCCGGTGTGACGGGCCGGTAAATACACCCTGTCGCCAGGGCGCATGCTTAACGCGTTTCCAGGAACATCGGTCGCGTATTCCGGACACAACAATGAAAAACGGCGCATGGACTGCGCCGTTTTTTTCTGGTTTGCGGCATTCGCCGCACCGGCTGCAACAATCAGGTCCGGGTTTCCACCTGCTGCAGCGGCTCGTTGCTGACATGTTCCATCGGCGGACGTACCCGCTTGACGCGCCGGGGGGCGCCGTCATCAACATTCTGCATGGCTACCTCGACGCGGTCGCGCCGGGTTTCCACCTGTTGCAGGTCAGAAGACCACTTCAGTTTGACCGGTGAAGGCGCTGGAACAATGCGCGGCTCCGCCTTTGGTGCTTCAGCCATTTCCGTAACGACGGTGACGTGCTCCGGCTCCGGGGTAAGGGCCGGGGCCGGCGGTGTTTCGACAATCGCCGCTGCCCGCACTTCGGTTTCGGCAACAACCGGGCTCGGCACCGGAATGACCGGTGCGGGCGGAGTCACAGCCAGCGGTGCTGTTGACTGAACTGTCTCTTTCACCAGTTCTTCGACAGGCTGTGCCGAAGCACTGGGAATCAGCGTTGCCACATCCGGTCCCGGAACAAAAGGCGTGCGCGGGTACCAGACGCGGTCGCCGCGCTGTTGCTGGCCGCCTTCGGCACGGACTTCACCGCTGCGTTCTGCGCCGCCGCGACGGCCGCGGCGACGGCGACCGCCGCTGCGTTCCTCACTGGCCTGTTCATTGTCCTGCGCGGGTGTAGGTGTTTCGTGGATGGTATCCGCGGTTTCGGCCGGCAGCAGGTTCTGCTGCGTCTCGAGTTCGGCCGGTTTCGGCTGCACGGACTGATCGCGATCCGGACGCGAGTCGCGACGCTGCTCCCGACCTTCGCCACGCCCGCGCCGCTGGCTGTTCTCGTTGCGTGGCTCACCGGCTTCGCGCTCCGGCCGATCTCCGCGTTCACCGCGCTGTCCTCTCTGGCCGCGTCCACGTTCCCCGCGCTCATGGCGTTCTCCGCGGCCACCGGACCCGGCACCACGCTCGCCGCGCTGCGGACGTCCGCCGCGGCTGCGTTCTCCGGCACCATTGCGTCCCGCAGGGCGGGGCGCTGCACGTGCCGGTTCGGCAGCGGCGGCAACGGCTTCCGCAGCAGGTTTGCGCCGGAACCAGCCCATGATTTTGCCGATGATGCCTTCCTCTCCCGAAGCGGGCAGGGCGGCAGCTGCGGCCTGGGCCGGTGCGGCCACCGGCACCGCGGCCGGAATCGGTGCAGGCTGCAGCGGGGTGATGCCCTTGACCGCGGCTTCGGGGCGCGGCGGAGCGGCTTCGCTGCCTGCCGCTGTCTTTTCCTCTTCGGCAGGAAGCTGGACCATTTCATAGCTTGGCGCCAGCGGCTCGCTCTGGTTAAGGTCATCGTGGCGCAGGCGGGCCACCGTGTAGTTCGGCGTCTGCAAGTGCACGTTGGGGATCAGCAGCACGTTGACGCGGTGCCGCGCCTCGAGCAACTGCAGGTCAACGCGTTTTTCATTGAGCAGGAAGGTTGCGACATCCACCGGTACCTGGGCATGCACGGCAGCGGTATTGTCCTTCATCGACTCCTCCTGGATGATGCGGAGGATGTGCAGTGCGGTCGATTCGGTGCCGCGGATGTGACCGGTGCCGTGGCAGCGCGGGCAGGCACTGTGGTTGGATTCGCCAAGCGAAGGGCGCAAGCGCTGGCGCGACAGCTCCATCAGGCCGAAACGCGATATCTTGCCGGTCTGCACGCGGGCGCGGTCGTATTTCAGCGCGTCGCGCAACCGGTTCTCGACTTCGCGCTGGTTGCGCTGCGATTCCATGTCAATGAAGTCGATGACCACCAGGCCGCCGAGGTCGCGCAGCCGCAGCTGGCGCGCCGCCTCATCGGCGGCTTCGAGATTGGTGCGGAAGGCGGTTTCCTCGATGTCGGCACCGCGGGTCGAGCGCGCCGAGTTGACGTCTATCGACACCAGCGCCTCGGTGTGGTCGATGACGATGGCGCCGCCGGACGGCAGGTTGACCGAGCGCGAGAATGCGGATTCGATCTGGTGCTCGATCTGGAAGCGCGAGAACAGCGGCACATCGTCGCGGTAGAGCTTGGCGCGGCTGACGTAATTCGGCATCACGTGGCTCATGAACTGTACCGCCTGCTCATGGATCGACTCGGTGTCGATCAGGATTTCGCCGATGTCTTCGTGGAAGTAGTCGCGGATGGCTCGGATGACAAGGCTGGATTCCTGGAAAATCAGGAATGCGCCATCCTGCTGCTGGGCTGCGCCCTCGATGGCGGTCCACAGCTGCAGCAGGTATTTCAGGTCCCAGTTGAGCTCTTCGGCACTGCGACCGATGCCGGCGGTGCGGGCAATCACGCTCATGCCGTTGGGCACATCGAGCTGGGCGACGGTTTCCTTCAGCTCAGCCCTTTCCTCCCCCTCGATGCGGCGCGAAACGCCGCCGCCGCGCGGGTTGTTGGGCATCAGCACCAGGTAACGCCCGGCGAGACTGATGTAAGTGGTGAGGGCGGCTCCCTTGCTGCCGCGTTCGTCCTTGTCGACCTGGACGATGATTTCCTGACGCTCCTTCAGGGCATCCTGGATGCGGGCAGTGCTGGCGTTGACGCCGGACTTGAAATAGGCGCGAGCGACTTCCTTGAAGGGAAGGAAACCGTGGCGGTCATGGCCGTAGTCGACGAAAGCGGCTTCGAGGCTGGGCTCGATGCGGGTAATGACGCCCTTGTAGATATTGCTCTTACGCTGTTCCTTGCCTGCGGATTCTATATCGAGGTCGATCAGCTTCTGGCCGTCGACGATGGCAACGCGCAGCTCTTCGGCCTGCGTTGCATTGAACAACATGCGTTTCATTTTTTCTTCTCCCGCGCTCAAGGATTTGCACGGGATGCACACCACGGCAGCCGCCCGCGGGCGACGGACACAGAATATTTCAGTCGATTGTCAAAGACATGAATCGAGGAATCAGGGTCCTGGTTAAGCGGTGTGTCTTGCAAGGATCCGCGGCAAGCGCGAATCCGGGAATTCAAACAGTGCCTTGAGCGCGTAAATCATCTAATATCGCTACTTCAATCGGTGAGCGACTTTAACCCTGTATTCATTGCAGTCACGGCCTTGGCCGTGGCTTCAGCAACAGCGCCTTTGCCGCATTCGCGAATCGGGGGCAGCCATCGCAGGGCACACCAGTTCCGGAATTCCTTCGCGTCGGGATAGAACCCTTTTGCCGTTTCGGCATTCGCGTCGATCGCCTAGGGTGTGACCGGGAAGAAGTATAAGTAAATGAACAAGTTAAGTAAAGATTCCACATTGCGGCAGCCGATTGACGAGGATTCTGCCGGCCAGCGCATCGACAACTACTTGATGCGGCGGCTGAAAGGGGTTCCGAAGAGTCATGTCTATCGCATCCTGCGCAGCGGCGAAGTCCGGGTCAACAGCCGCCGGATCGGCCCGGATTACCGGCTGCAGGCCGGCGATGAACTGCGGATTCCGCCGATCCGCGTGGCGCAGCCGCCGGATCGGCCGTCTGTTCCGGCAGCCGCCGGGTTCAGGCCGTCAATACTGTTCGAGGACGAGGCGCTGCTGGTGATCGACAAGCCGGCGGGGCTGGCGGTGCACGGCGGCAGCGGGGTCAGCTTCGGGGTGATCGAGGCGCTGCGCCAGACCCGTCCGGGACAGCCGTTCCTGGAACTGGTCCATCGCATTGACCGTGAGACTTCCGGAGTGCTGATGCTGGCGAAGAAAAGGGCTCCACTGGTCGAATTGCACCGGCAGATGCAGGCAGGCGAGGTGTCGAAGCATTATTTCACGCTGGTCGGGGGACTCTGGCAGGAGCGTAAACGCATCGTCGACCTGCCGCTGGAAAAGAAGGTGCGTGCTTCGGGCGAACGCAAGGTAAATGTCGGTCCCGCAGGCGACGCCGCGGTGACGATATTCCGGCTCGAGCGCAGGGTGGGGCCGTACAGCCTGCTCGATGCCGAACTGAAAACGGGGCGCACCCACCAGATCCGCGTCCATCTTTCGCACCTTGGATACCCGATACTCGGTGACGACAAGTACGGCGATTTCACGCTGAACAAGATGCTGGCGAAACAGGGACTCAAGCGCATGTTCCTGCATTCCTCGCGCATAGGCATCCGCCACCCGGTGAGTGGCGAGAAAATCCGCTTCGAAGCGCCGCTGCCGCCCGAACTACTGGCATTTATCGAGTCCACCAGGAAGATCAAGACGTCATGAACCGGAAATTCGATCTGCTGGTATTCGATTGGGATGGCACCCTGATGGACTCGGCCGCCGCCATTGCCGAATCGCTGCAGGCGGCCTGCGCGGAACTGGGAGTGCCGGTTCCCGATGACAAGCGAGCCCGCTATGTCATCGGACTGGGTCTGACGGATGCGCTGGCTTACGCGGTACCAGATCTTGAGCCGTCGCAATATCCGCGGCTGCTCGATCTCTATCGCCGCCATTTCCTGCGCCGCGACGGCGGCACGACACTGTTCGACGGGGCTGCGGACATGATCCGCGAACTGCACGATTGCGGTTTCCTGCTCGCGGTGGCGACGGGCAAGAGCCGTCGCGGACTGGATCGGGCACTGCAGGAAACCGGGCTTGCCGGCTATTTCCATGCGACCCGCTGTGCCGACGAGGGTTTTTCCAAACCGCATCCCGGCATGCTGCAGGCGGTGATGGATGCTTTGACTGCCGGGCCTGATGCAACAGTAATGATCGGCGACACCACGCATGACCTGGAGATGGCCGGCGCCGCCGGTGTGGCATCGGTTGCCGTAACCTATGGCGCTCATGAAAAAATGGCGCTCTCCGCCTGCAAGCCGCTGGCCATGCTCGATGAGATCCAGGGTTTGCGCGATTGGCTGCTGCTGCGACGATAGGAAAGCGGCGTTTGCCTCCCCCATGAGTTCATTTTAATATATTGTTTTTAAAGGATATTTATGTCAGACCAGCAGCCTGGAGGACCCCAGTGGGAACGCAGCGTTCTGGAGAAAGTGGCGCTTGCCGCCATCCAGGAGCAGCGCCGTTCGCGGCAATGGGGCATGTTTTTCAAGATGATGGTGCTTTTGTACCTGTTCGCGCTGCTGTTCATCGGCATGGGCTGGTTCAGCGGCAGCGACGTTTCCAAAGGCAGCCACACTGCTCTGATTGATGTCAGCGGCGTCATTGGCCCCGGAACCAACGCCAGCGCGGACAAGGTCATCGCCGGCATGCAGGCTGCATTCAAGGACAGCAATACCAAGGGCGTGATCCTGCGCATCAACAGCCCCGGCGGCAGCCCGGTGCAGGCGGGATACATCAACGACGAAATCAGGCGACTGCGCAGCAAGCACCCGGAAGTTCCGCTGTACGCGGTGGTTGAGGATATCTGCGCGTCCGGCGGTTATTACATTGCCGCCGCAGCCGACAAGATATTCGTGGACAAGGCGAGCATCATCGGCTCGATCGGCGTGTTGATGGACGGTTTCGGCTTCACCGGCACCATGGAGAAACTGGGGGTCGAGCGCAGGCTGCTGGCAGCCGGCAGGAACAAGGGATTTCTCGATCCGTTCTCGCCCATACAGGAAGAGCAGACAGCCCATGCCGAGACCATGCTTGACGACATTCACCAGCAGTTCATCAGCGTGGTGCGCCAGGGACGTGGCAAGCGCCTGAGGGAAACCCCCGAAATGTTTTCAGGATTGCTGTGGGTCGGCCAGAAAAGCATTGATCTCGGGCTTGCCGATGCCATGGGCAGCCTCGAATATGTTGCCCGCGAAGTGATCAAGGCCGAAGACATCGTCGATTACACGCAACAGGAGAATATTGCCGAACGCTTTGCTCGGCGTTTCGGTGCGGCAGCGGTCGAAACGCTGGTCAGGCTTGGCGGATTGGGCGGCCCGAGTATCAGGTAAGGCGGTGCGCGGGCAGGGCGCATGCCGGATCAGCCAGGCAGCAGTCACTGCTTACCGGGCTGCGCCCGGCGCTCAGGGGATGACAATACCTTCCCGCCGCAGCATGCCAACCAGCGCGATGAGGGGAAGGCCGATCAGCGCGCTGGGATCATCGCTCTCGACGCTCTCGACCAGCGCGATGCCCATGGCTTCGATCTTGGCACTTCCGGCACAGTCATAGGGCAGATCGCGCAGCAGGTAGCGCTCGATCTGCCCGGCATCCAGTTCGCGAAATCGCACGATGGTCGGCACGGTGGACTCCTGTGCCCTGCCGTTTGCCGCATTGAACAGGCATAGCGCGGTGTGGAATTCGACAAATTGCCCGCTCATCGCACGCAGTTGTTCGATCGCAGCAGCATGAGAACCGGGTTTGCCGAGCACGCGATTGCCCAGAACGGCGACCTGGTCGGATCCGATGACCAATGCCGAGGTTTCGCGCTCGGCGACTTTCCGCGCCTTGGCGAGGGCAAGACGCCGGGCGGTGGCAAGCGGGGCTTCGCCGGGCAGGGGCGTCTCGTCGACATCCGGCGAGACCGCGGGACAATCGATGCCGATCCTTCCGAGCAATGCCCTGCGGTAGACAGAGGAGGAGGCGAGAACGATCCGGGCCGCGGGTAAATTCATGATCCGGTGTCCTTGATCTGGTGTCCTAAGTCCCTGAAACGGCAGGCCTTACGCAAACCGGCACGGTGCCGGGTGGTGGCGGGCAGGGAGAAGTCGGGTGGCAAGGCTAAGTGCTTGGCTTAACAGGGAATTTGTCATGATTATTTTTGACAGCGATGGCTGAAAATACTATCATGCGCGGCTTATGTCCGGACCCGATGTAATGGCAGTGCACCGCCTCGAGGATCCGTTTGCCTTTGCGCGCAGCAGCAGTGTGCTCAGAGGGCAGCTTGCGATCGCCGACATGCCGCGCCTGCTGGACCGCGTGACTGACCGGTCTGGAACTGTCGCCTATGAAATTCGCGGCCGTGTTGACCGGCGCCAGCGTCCCTTGCTGGAACTGGAGATCGACGGGACTGCGCAGATGCGTTGCGATCGTTGTCTGGACCGGCTCGAGTTTCCGCTGAAACTGGCCTCGAAGGTGCTGCTGTTGCACCCCGGCACTGAACAGCCGGAAGACGCCGATGATCCTGAGGCGCCGGAATGGATGGAAGTAGCGCAGACACTGGACCTGCGCGAGTTTGTTGAAGACGAGATTTTGCTGGGTCTGCCGTACTCGGTCAGGCACGGCGATGGAAAATGCATTGATCGGCTCGGCGGCAGGGGAATAGGCGGCAAGACATCGCCGTTCTCGGCGCTGGCTTCGCTGATCGAACCGAAGCAGGCGAACAAGGATTGATTTTAGGAGATTGACATGGCTGTTCAGCAAAACAAGAAGTCCCCGTCCAAGCGGGGAATGCATCGTTCACACCATGCGCTGGGCAACCCCGCCCTCGCTGTAGAACCGACCTCCGGTGAGGCGCATCTGCGCCACCACATCAGCCCCAACGGCTACTACCGCGGCAAGAAAATCATCAAGGCCAAAGGCGAGTAACAAGCCTGGCTGTTGCGGGATGACCGGCTTCGAGCTTGCAGGCGAAGCCTGAAGAGGAGGATCCCTGATGGAAGTGACCGTTGCCGTCGATTGCATGGGCGGCGACCACGGCGTGCGTGTGACGGTGCCTGCTGCGGTCGCGTGGTCGCGGCGGGATCCGGGCTGCCGTTTCGTGCTGGTCGGCCTCCAGGACCAGATTCGTGCCGAATTGCAGCGCGCGGGCGAGCTGTCCTCGGAGCGCCTGCGTGTCCTCCATGCCACTGAAGTCGTGGCCATGGACGAGCCTCCCGCCAACGCGCTGCGCGGCAAAAAAGATTCCTCGATGCGGGTCGCCATTGATCTCGTCAAGAACGGGGAGGCCCAGGCCTGCGTCAGCGCAGGCAATACGGGCGCGCTGATGGCGATATCGCGTTTCGTGCTGAAGACGCTTCCGGGCATTGACCGGCCGGCAATCGCGACCATGCTCCCGACACTGAAGGGGCACACCCACATTCTCGATCTTGGCGCCAACGTCGACTGCAGTGCGGAGCACCTGCTGCAGTTCGGCATCATGGGTGCCGAACTGGTTGCCTCGGTGGAGCACAAACCGCGCCCCAGCGTCGGGCTGCTGAACATCGGCGAGGAAGATATCAAGGGCAACGAAGTCGTCAAGGAGGCGGCGGTCCTGTTGCGGACCAGCGGCCTCAATTTTCACGGCAACATCGAAGGCGACGACATCTACAAGGGAACCACCGATGTCGTGGTCTGCGACGGCTTCGTCGGCAATGTGGCGCTCAAGACTTCCGAAGGCCTGGCGCAGATGCTGGCAACCTACCTGCGCGAAGAGTTCGGGAAAAACCCCTTCACCCGGATGCTCGGACTTCTGGCGATGCCGGTGATCAAGTCATTCAAGGACCGTGTCGACCATCGTCGGTACAATGGCGCAAGCCTGCTCGGATTGCGGGGCGTCGTCATCAAGAGCCATGGTTCCGCCGATGCCTTTGCCTTTGGTTTCGCGATTGAGCATGCGGTAAACGAGGTCCGCACCGGGGTACTTGCGCATATCAGCGAGCGCATGGCTGCGCTTGAACGGAAAGTCTAACCTGCATGACGGCAATTCACTCGAGAATCATCGGTACCGGAAGTTACCTGCCGGAGAAGACGGTAACCAACGCCGACCTTGCGGCGACCATGGATACCTCCGATGAATGGATACAGCAGCGCACCGGGATACTCGAGCGGCACATCGCCGCGGAGCATGAGAATGCCAGCGACCTCGCGCTGAAAGCCTCGCAGCGGGCGCTGGAGGCCGCAGGCATCACGGCAGACCGCCTGGACCTGATCATCGTTGCGACCTCGACACCGGATATGGTGTTTCCGAGTACTGCCTGCATCCTGCAGGCCAAGCTGGGTGTCAGGGGCATGCCTGCCTTTGACGTGCAGGCGGTTTGCAGCGGTTTCGTGTATGCGCTGGCGACTGCGGACCAGTTCATGCACTCCGGCAGTTACGAGCATATCCTTGTGGTCGGCACCGAAGTGTTCTCGCGCATCCTCGACTGGGAAGACCGGGGCACATGCGTGCTCTTCGGCGATGGTGCGGGCGCGGTCGTTCTGAAACGCAGTTCGACACCGGGCATCCTCGCGGCACCGCTGCATGCCGATGGCAGCCATGCCGGGATACTGTCGGTGCCCGGAAGCGTGTGTGGCGGAAAGGTCAGCGGCCGGCCGCTGCTGCAGATGGACGGCACGGCGGTGTTCAAGTTCGCGGTCAAGGTGCTGGAGGAGGTCGCGCTTGAGGCGCTGGCCGAGGCCGGCCTGCAGAAATCGGACATCGACTGGCTGATTCCGCACCAGGCCAATGTGCGGATACTGCAGGCCACTGCGAAAAAGCTCGGACTGCCGATGGAACGCGTGATCATTACGGTGGACAGGCATGCCAACACTTCTGCGGCATCGGTGCCCCTGGCGCTGGACGAAGCAGTGCGTGACGGGCGCATCCAGCCGGGACAGCACGTGATGCTTGAAGGTGTTGGCGGCGGTTTCACCTGGGGCGCCATATTAATCAAGTGGTGAGGAACATCCGAACATGAAACTGGCATTGGTATTTCCGGGCCAAGGCTCGCAGTCGGTGGGCATGATGCAGGGCTTTGCCGAAAACCGGGTCGTGCGCGACACCTTCGAGGAGGCCTCCCGGGCATTGGGGCAGGATCTCTGGCAGCTGGTCGCCGAAGGGCCTGCGGAAGAACTGAATGCGACGGTCAACACGCAGCCGGTGATGCTCACGGCCGCCTATGCAATGTACCGGGCGTGGGAGGAAGCCGGCGCGCCGCGTCCGGAATTGCTTGCCGGGCACAGTCTGGGCGAATACACCGCCCTTGTCGTCGCCGGGGCAATTTCCTTTGCCGATGCCGTGCCCCTCGTACGGTTCCGGGCGCAGGCGATGCAGGAAGCTGTGCCCATGGGCAGCGGTGCCATGGCGGCAATACTTGGCCTGGATGATGATGCCGTGCGCGCTGCCTGTGCGGAGGCTGCACAGGGCGAAATCGTCGAACCGGTTAATTTTAATGCTCCCAGCCAGGTGGTCATTGCCGGACACAAGTCAGCGGTAGAGCGCGGAGCCGCTTCCGCAAAAGCGCGGGGTGCAAAGCGCGCAGTCATGCTGCCTGTAAGCGCGCCCTTCCATTCTTCGTTGCTCAGGCCTGCTGCGGAACGGCTTCGGGAGCGCATGCAGGATATGGCTTTCAGCGCGCCCGCGATCGGCGTGCTCAACAATGTCGATGTCAATATTGTCAGCGATCCGGCGCGGATCAAGGATGCGCTCGCCCGTCAGGCCTGCAGCCCGGTGCGCTGGGTCGAGACCGTGCGTGCGTTTGCCGCGCAGGGAGTGACGCATGTCGTTGAGTGCGGTCCGGGCAAGGTGCTGGCGGGATTGACCCGGCGCATAGAAGATTCGCTCCAGGGATTCGCGGTTACTGATCCTGCTTCCCTGCAGCAGACCATGGAGGCTTTGCGATGAACATCCTTCAGGGCAGGCTCGCGCTGGTGACGGGCGCCTCGCGCGGTATCGGGCGAGGCATCGCGCTGGCGCTGGGAGCCGCGGGCGCGACAGTTGTTGGGACTGCCACCACGGCCGCCGGCGCGGAGGGCATAGGCAAGGAAATGGCGGCTGCCGGCATCTCCGGCGCGGGCTATGCGATGGACGTCAACGATGGTGCGCAGACCGAGGCCGTGCTCGAGGCCATCCGGCAGCAATGGGGCGACATCGCCATCCTGGTCAACAACGCCGGGATTACCCGCGACAACCTGCTGATGCGGATGAAGGACGAGGAGTGGGACGCCATCATGTCCACCAACCTCAAGTCGGTCTACCGCCTCTCGAAAGCGGTGATCCGCGGCATGATGAAAGCACGCTCGGGACGCATCATCAACGTGACTTCCGTCGTGGGCTCTATGGGCAATGCCGGACAGAGCAATTACGCCGCGGCCAAGGCAGGAGTGGAGGGCTTCTCCCGTGCACTGGCACGGGAAGTGGGCAGCCGCAACATCACCGTGAACTGCGTGGCTCCGGGATTCATCGACACCGACATGACCCGGTCACTTGCCGACGCGCAGCGTGAAAGCCTTATTGGCCAGATCCCGCTCGCGCGGCTGGGCAGCGTCGAGGATGTCGCGGGCGCAGTGGTGTATCTGGCGTCCGATGCGGCGTCCTATGTCACCGGCAGCACGCTGCACGTCAACGGCGGCATGCTTATGGGCTAAAATGCGCGTCGTCCGGAGTTTCGAAGGTCACTCCAGTATTTGTTGTAAGTTATTGTTTTAAAAGATTTTTTTAAATGACGTTTGTGGTAAAATCCACGTTTTTCGAGGACTGTCATCGCGCCCGTTGCGGCGCCTGACAATCCCAAATCATCAGCAAGCAACGCGAAAGGGGGCAGTAGATGGACAATATCGAGCAACGCGTCAAGAAGATTGTTGCCGAACAGCTTGGCGTCAACGAGGCCGACGTCAAGAACGAATCATCCTTTGTCAACGACCTGGGCGCCGATTCCCTGGACACCGTCGAACTGGTGATGGCGCTGGAAGAGGAATTCGAGACTGAAATTCCGGACGAGGAAGCCGAGAAAATCACCACGGTCCAGCAGGCGACGGACTACATCAAGGCCCATCAGAAGTCCTGACAGTGCGGGGAGGGCGATGGCCTTCCCCCCTTATTCACCGTTTAGGGGGTAGCCGTTGCCCCCATCGAGCATCATGCCGCGTCCAACCACCCGCAGAGTAGTCGTGACCGGTCTGGGAATCATTTCCCCGGTCGGCATCGGCATCGAGGAATCCTGGTCCAGCATTACCGCCGGGAAGTCCGGAATCACCAAAATCACCCGCTTTGACGCGTCCGGCTATACGTCCCAGATCGCCGGGGAGGTCAAAGGTTTTGATGCCGGGAAATACCTGCCGGTCAAGGAAGCGCGGCGTTTCGACACCTTCATTCACTACGGCCTTGCTGCAGGCATCGACGCAATGAAGGATGCAGGCCTGGACCTCGAAAAACTCGATCGCGAGATGATCGGGGTGTGCATAGGATCCGGCATCGGCGGCCTGCCGCTGATCGAGGAAACTCACAACGCATTGCAGGCCGGCGGCCCGCGCAAGATTTCCCCTTTCTTCGTTCCCGGCTCGATCATCAACATGATTTCCGGGCAGTTGTCGATCATGTACGGTCTCCAGGGGCCGAACATCTCGGTCGTCACCGCCTGCACCACTGCAAATCACAGCATTGGCGAAGCAGGGCGGCTGATCGAATACGGCGATGCTGACATCATGATCGCCGGCGGCGCCGAATCGACGATTTCGCCCTTGGGCATTGGCGGCTTCTGCGCTGCCCGCGCGCTGTCGTCGCGCAATGATGATCCGGCTGCCGCAAGCCGGCCCTGGGACAAGGACCGCGACGGTTTTGTGATGGGCGAGGGGGCCGGCGTCCTGGTGCTGGAGGAATACGAGCACGCGAAAAAACGCGGCGCGCGGATTTACTGTGAGTTGGCCGGTTATGGCCTGAGCGCGGATGCCCACCACATCACGGCACCCTGCTCGGACGGAGCGGGTGCGGTGCGCTGCATGAACAATGCGCTGCGCAATGCCAGCCTTAATCATGACCAGGTCGATTACGTCAATGCGCACGGCACCTCGACCCCGCTGGGAGACATCGCGGAGACCGTTGCGGTGAAGAACTGCTTCGGCGAACACGCCCGGAAGCTGGCGGTCAGCTCGACCAAATCGATGACCGGACACCTGCTCGGCGCGGCCGGAGGCATCGAGGCGGTGTTTTCAGTCCTGGCCATCCGTGACCAGGTGGCTCCGCCCACGATCAACCTGCTCAATCAGGATCCCGAGTGCGACCTTGATTACGTGCCTAACACCGCGCGCCAGATGAAAATCGACGTGGCGCTTTCCAATTCCTTCGGGTTTGGCGGCACCAACGGCAGTTTGGTGTTCCGCAAGATCTGAGCCGCCGGCCGGTTTCGCCCGGCAAGGATTGCGGCATGCTGATTACCCTGGTTGACGGAGAGCCGGACGCGGGCGTCCCTGCGGATGATCGCGGCTTCAACTACGGCGATGGCGTGTTCCGGACGCTGGCGGTGCGCAATGGTCATGTCAGCTGGTGGCCCCGGCATTACGCCAAACTCGCCGCCGATTGCAATGCCCTGAACATCCATCCGCCGCAGCCTGCAACCCTGCTCGGCGATATTCAATCGATCACCGCGCACCTGCCCGATTGCGCCCTGCGTATCACGGTCACCCGGGGCAGCGGCGGACGCGGCTATGCGATGCCGGCCGTATTCCGCAGCCGGCGCATTGTTTCCGCAGGTCCGCTGCAGGACTATCCGGCAGCGTGGACGAGCGGGGGCGTGGTCGTGAGGCTTTGCGATCTGCGTCTGGCGGAGCAGCCCGCGCTTGCAGGGATCAAGCATCTGGGACGACTGGAGAATGTGCTGGCGCGCGCCGAATGGGACGACCCGTCGATAGCGGAAGGACTGCTGCAGGATGCCGCAGGGCACATCATTGAAGGCACGCGCTGCAACCTGTTTCTGGCCGAAAGGGGCGGCCTGGTAACGCCGGATCTTTCGCGTTGCGGCGTGGCCGGAGTCACGCGGGAACTGGTCATCGAGGCAGCGGCCAGTCATGGCCTGCACTGCAGCGTGGAGTCCGTAGACCGGGAACGGCTGGAATCGGCGACGGAGGTATTTCTGGTCAACAGTCTGATCGGCGTGTGGCCGGTCGCGTCCCTCGGCCATGTGCAATGGCGAAACTTCGCCGTGGCGCCGCTCGTGAGAAAATGGCTTGATGCAATCGATCATTCGCCTGCTTAAAACCCTGCTCGGTTTCGCACTGCTGGCGGCGGCCGTTTTCGCTGGCGCCCTTTTTTACTATGCCCACCACGACCTGGAGTTTGGTGCTGCGCCGGTCACTTTCGAGCTGCGTCCCGGCAGTTCCCTGCGCAGCGTCGCGGCCCAGCTTGCGGCGGCGGGTGTGATCGGTCGTCCTGAGCCTTTCGAGCTGATGGCCCGCCTGCGCGGGGAGTCGACGAAGCTCAAGGCCGGCAATTACGAGTTCTCCGGCAGCCTGTCTCCGCTGGCCTTGCTTGACCGGATGACCCGCGGTGATGTGACCCTGGTATCCGCGACCTTTGTCGAAGGCTGGACATTCCGCCAGATGCTGAAGGTTCTGCAGGCTCATCCGAAGGTCAAGGTTGAATCGGCGGCGCTGAATGAAGCAGAAATTCTGCGGCGACTCGGTATCGAGCGGCCCTACGCCGAGGGCTGGTTTTTCCCGGATACCTATCATTTCAGCGAGGGCACGAGCGACCTTGCGATACTGCGCCGCGCGCACCAGCTGATGCTGCGCCATCTTGACCAGGAATGGGGGCGCCGCGCACCGGGGCTGCCCTTGAAATCGCCGGAAGAGGCACTGATACTGGCTTCGATCGTGGAAAAGGAAACCGGTCGCCCCGAGGAGCGCGCCCAGGTTGCTGCGGTTTTCATAAACCGGCTACGCATAGGCATGCGGCTGCAGACTGATCCGACCGTGATTTACGGGATGGGCGAGGCATTCGACGGAAACATCCGCCGCAGCGACCTCACCACCGACACGCCCTACAACACTTACACGAGGGCAGGGCTGCCGCCTACGCCGATTGCCCTGCCGGGCCTGGATTCACTGCGCGCGACGCTGAACCCGGCTCCGAGTGATGCGATGTATTTCGTCGCCCGCGGCGACGGCAGCTCGAAATTCTCGAAAACGCTCGCCGAGCATGAGCGTGCCGTGGACCGGTATCAGCGCCGGGGGCGTCCGCGCCAATGAAAAAAGGCCGTTTCATCACGCTGGAAGGCATGGATGGCGCGGGCAAGACCACCCATCTGGAGTGGTTGCGCCAGCATCTGGTCGCCCGCGGAGTGCCGCTGACCGTCACGCGCGAGCCGGGTGGCACTCCTCTGGGGGAGGCCCTGCGCAAGCTGCTGCTGGACAGTCATGAATCGAGGCAACCGGACACCGAGGCTTTGCTGATGTTCGCCGCGCGTCGCGAGCACATCGCGACGGTCATAGGGCCCGCTCTTGCGGCCGGCAAATGGGTGCTTTGCGACCGCTTCACCGATGCCACTTATGCCTACCAGGCCGGTGGCAGCGGCATGGACTGGGAACGAGTCGCCGCGCTGGAATCCTGGGTGCAGGGTGAACTGCAGCCCGATCTGACCCTTTATTTCGATCTCGAGCCGGAATTGGGTCGCGCCAGGACGCGCCAGGTCCGGGCGCCGGATCGTTTCGAACGCGAACGGCTTGAGTTCTATGAGCGGGTGCGCGCGGCATACCTGCGCCGGGCCCGTGAACATCCTGAACGAATTCGGGTGATCGATGCCGCGCGAACTATTGCCGAAGTTCAGTCAACACTGCAGAAAATCATCTCAACTTATTGAAAATGAATATTTTTATAACTTGTGAGCTCAAATCTCCAAGGGTGCATTAAATAAGTAATTTAACTGATTGATTATAAATGACTATCTGGTTTGACTCCGAGTTTCAGCAGTTGCTCCAGCAACGCGGGCAGCTAGCCCATGCCATGCTGATCCAGGGGCCGCAGGGCATAGGCAAGAGGGATTTCGCCCTTTCCCTGTCCGCGGCCTTGCTGTGCGAAAACCCGGACACGCTTGGCAAGGCCTGCGGCAGCTGCAGCGCCTGCAACTGGCTTGCTTCGGGCAGTCATCCGGATTTCCAGGCTTTGTCGCCGGCCGCCGAGGGTGATCAGGAGGCAGAGATCGATGAAGCTGCGAAGAAAACCAAGGCGAGCCCCTGGATCACCATCGAACAGGTGAGACAACTGCATGACTTCATTCATGTCTCCACCCATCGGGGCGGAAACAGGATCATCCTCATCTGCCCGGCCGAGGCCCTGAACGTCAACGCCGCGAACGCCTTGCTGAAGAACCTCGAGGAGCCGCCCGCCCGCACCCATTTCATCCTGGTCAGCCATCGTCCGCATCGCCTGCCGCCCACCATCATCAGCCGCTGCAGGCAACTCAGCCTCAGGCTGCCTGATCCGGCAATCGCGATTGAATGGCTGAAATCACGGGGCGTCGCGGCGCCGGAGGTGGCGCTGGCACAGTGTTCCGGCGCGCCATTGCGGGCATTGGCTGCGAGCGAGTCCGGCGAACTGCAGGAACGCCGGGATTTACTCTCGCGGATCGCTCCGGCGGATTTTGACCCCCTGCATGCCGCCGAAATCCTGCGCGACCTGCCTCTTGAGCGCCTTGTAGGCTGGCTGCAAAAGTGGACTTATGACATTGTGAGCCGGCGCATGCTGGGAAGCATCCGCTACAACCCGGATATGGCGACGGAACTTGATGCCCTTGCGCGACGCGCCGATCCGGTCGCTATGCTGAGGCTGCATCGCAAGCTGGTGCGTGAACAGCGGCATATCCACCATCCCCTGAACGCGCGGCTGTACATCGAAAGCGTTCTTTTCGCCTACGCGGCGGTCGTGAATCCCGTACGCAAGGCAGCCTGACCATGCTGGTCGATTCGCATTGCCATCTTGACTTCCCGGAGCTGGCCGAACGCCTGCCCGAGGTGCTTGAAACCATGCGCGAAAATGGAGTGGCGGCGGCGCTCTGCGTCAGTGTCACGCTGGAGGATTTTCCGAAAGTGCTGGCCCTGGCGGAGGAGCATCCGCAGCTCTATGCCTCGGTTGGCGTGCATCCCGACTATCCGGATCTGCGTGAACCGACGGTGGATGAGCTGGTCGAACTGGCCCGGCACCCCAAGGTTGTCGCGATCGGTGAAACAGGGCTGGATTACTACCGCCTGACCGGCGATCTCGAATGGCAGCGGGAACGCTTCAGAACCCACATCCGTGCAGCGCGCCGGAGCGGTAAACCACTGATCATCCATACCCGTTCAGCATCGGCGGACACGCTGAAAATCATGATGGAGGAGGGGGCCGACAGGGCGGGCGGGGTCATGCACTGCTTCACCGAGACCTGGGAAGTCGCCCGGGGCGCACTCGACCTTGGTTTCTATATTTCCTTTTCCGGCATCGTGACCTTCAAGAACGCGAAAGATCTGAAGGCGGTTGCCCGGCAGGTGCCGCTGGACCGCTTGCTGGTTGAAACGGACTCGCCATATCTGGCGCCCGTACCGCATCGGGGCAAGGTCAACCAGCCGGGTTGGGTCAGGCATGTGGCTGAAGATCTGGCCCGATTGCGGAATTGTGATTATGCCGACATTGCGTCCGTTACAACGCATAATTTTAAAAAATTATTCAATATAAACATATAGTTAAATGAAATACCTAAACTGTTTTACGAGATTATTTCTGGCCATGCTTTTGGGCAGCAGCACGGCGGCTTCGGCCAGCGCCTATGACGACATGCTCAGAGCCATCCACCTGGACGACGAAAAAACCATCGTCGAACTCTTCGCGCGCGGCATGGACGTCGATACCGTCAATCCCAGGGGCGAAACCCTGTTGATGCTGGCTGTGCGGGAAGGTAAACCCAATGTCGTCAAAACAATTCTTGCCGCGCGTCCGCGCTTGCATGCCCGCAATCCCCTCGGTGAGTCGGCGCTGATGCTCGCAGCCATACTGGGCCATACCGAGATCGCCAAGTTGCTGATCGATGCCGGTGCGCCGGTCAACCAGCCGGGCTGGACGCCCCTGATTTACGCGGCTGCACGCAACCGGGTCGACATAGGGCGGATGCTCATCGCCAGGGGCGCCGACGTCAACGCAGCTGCGGAGAACGGCACCACGGCGCTGATGATGGCGGCCCGTGAGGGTCATCTGCAGATGCTGCTGATGCTGCTGGAGCTTGGGGCCGATGCCAGATACGTATCCTCATTCGGGCATTCGGCGCTCGGCAATGCCAAGGATCGCGGGCATGCCGAAATCGAGGCGGTACTGCGCAGGGCCGGGGCTGAAGATTAGGCCTCACTGGCAGCGCCTGAGTCACGCGGCTCCTCTATACGCTGTGCGTATAATGTGTATTATGTCAAATTATAGGCGCAGACAAGGAACCGGGCCAACGGGCGACAAGGTCAGTTCCTGAAGGTGTTGCGGCCATACTCCCCTATGGCCTCGACCATGCGATCGAGCTCTGCATCGACGCCGGCCTTGGCGTCGGCGTCATAGGGGTAACACAGCAAGGCCATGTCATCGAACAGGCCGTGTACTCGGGGCTGGCTGGCATAGACCAGCTTGCGCTGGGCATTTTGGACCGTCGGGATCTGCATGAATTCGCGACCGTCTTCCCAGTAGATCGAAAGGGTGATGATCTGGGTATTCAGGCGCAACAGGCGGACGATGAATTCGAATCGCACCGTATGCATGCCCTTGGACCGCAGTTCGATCAGCTTCTGCGGCGGTAGCGGGACACCCTGCTTCAATGCCGTGATGGATTCCATGTCACTCACGATCAACCACTGACCGTCCCTGTTTTTAGGTATGGGCTGAGTATGCGTGAGGGTGCAAAGGCAGGCAAATCTAACAAAATGATAGATTTCGCGCGGCAGCCCTGCTCCTGCGTGTCCACATGCTGCAATCCCGGGCACGGATTTCAGCCGTGCCCGGGAAGTTTTCAGACTCGTTCGAGAACGGCGGCCATGCCCTGGCCACCGCCGATGCACAGCGACACCAGCGCGTACTTGCCGCCGCTGCGCTGCAGCTGACGGGCGGCCGTCAGTGCGATGCGGGCACCCGAAGCACCCAGCGGATGGCCGACAGCAATCGCACCACCGTTGGGATTGACCCGCTTGTCGTCGAAAGCCACGTCGAGGCCCTTCAGGCAGGCCAGAACCTGCGCGGCGAAGGCTTCGTTGATCTCGATGATGTCCATGTCCTTAATCGACAGGCCAACCCGGGCCAGCGCCTTTTTCGACGCCGCCACCGGACCGATGCCCATGATGTCGGGTCGCACGCCCATTGCCGCGGTGGAGATGATGCGTGCCATCGGCTTCACGCCGGCCTTTTCACCAGCCGCAAGCGAGCCGAGGACCAGGGCCACTGCGCCGTCATTGACACCGGAGGCGTTGCCGGCGGTGGTGACGCCGCCCTCGTACAGAACCTTCATCTTGGCCAGGGTCGCCATGTCTGTGCCGGGACGCGGATGCTCGTCCTCGGCCACCGGCGGTACCGGACCCTTGCGGGTCGGCGGCATTTCGACCGGAGCGATTTCGCCGTTGAAGAAGCCCTCGCCCTTGGCAATCTGGAATTTCTGCTGGGAAGCAGCGGCAAAGGTGTCGGCCTGTTCGCGGGTGATGCCGTATTCGCGTGCCAGGTTGTCGGCAGTCTGCGGCATCTGCGGATCGCCGAACTGCTTGGTCAGCTTGGGATTTGAAAAACGGGGACCGATGGTGCTGTCGAACATCTTGATGCCACGGTCGAAGGCGACTTCTGCGCGGCCGATGACAATCGGCGAACGGCTCATGCTCTCGACGCCGCCGACGATGAACACATCGCCCTCGCCCGCGCTGATCGAATGCGCGGCATGCGCCAGTGCGCCAAGGCCGCTGGCGCAGTTGCGCTGAAGTACCGTGCCCGGAATCTCGATCGGAAAGCCCGCCGACAGTCCGGCGTGGCGTGCGACGCAGCGGCTGTCCTCTCCGCCCTGATTGGCGCAGCCGACGACGATGTCCTCGACCTGTTCGATCTTGAACTTGGATTTCGCCATCACGTTTTTCATGACGTCGGCGAGCAGGTCATCAGGCCGGACTTTTGCCAGAACGCCGCCGTGGCGGCCGAACGGGGTGCGCAGTCCTTCGTAAAGATAAGCGTTGAGCATGGTTATTCCTCTCGGTTCAGGGTTCGGGGGTGAGCAATGAAACGCCCAGCTGCGCGCGGCGGCGCATCCAGATGTTGGGGCGGTAACGCGGATCGGCGTAGATCGAGTTCATGTTCGCAAGCACGCGGTGTATGCGTTCGACGCCGACAACGTCACCGAATTTGAGCGGGCCGTTGGGGTAGTTCAGACCCAGGGTGACGGCCTTGTCGATGTCCGCCGGCTGCGCGGTGCGGCTTTGCGCGATCGAGCAGCCGATATTGACGATCATCGCGACGATGCGCTGGGCGATGAAGCCCGGGCTGTCGCGGCAGACGGTCACCGGCACGCCATCCGAGGCGAGCAGGCCATGGGCGGCTTCCTTGACTGCTGCGTCTGTCAGCGGCGTACCCATGATCGTACGGCGCTTGACCATCGGGAACAGCGTGTCGACAGCCACCGTGCGTTTCGGATCCAGGCCCTCTTCCACCGCGCAGGTCGTTGCATCCTTGCCGATCGGGGTCACCAGGATCAGTGCGTCTGCCGAGGGCTTGGCACCGCTCTCGATGCTGGCGCCGAGTTTTGTGAGCAGCGCGGTCAGCGCCTCATGACCTGCCGGTTCAGCCTTGCTGATCCAGACGCTTTTCGGTTTTGCCGTCGGCGCCGGCGGTTCCGGCGCGACTATCGGCTTCATGTCGGCATCGTAATTGTAGAAGCCCTTCTTGCTCTTGCGGCCCAGCACGCCCGCTTCGTAACGCGACTGCATGATCAGGCTCGGGCGGTAGCGCTGTTCCTGGAAGAACTGGTTGTAGATCAGTACCGAGGCCGGCTGGGTTACGTCGAGCCCGGTCAGCTCCATCAGCTCGAAAGGACCCATGCGGAAACCGCCGACATCGCGCATCACGCGGTCGACATCGACGAAGGATGCCACTCCCTCGTACACCAGGTGTGATGCTTCCAGCGTGAAACCGCGGCCGACCTGGTTGACCAGGAAGCCGGGCGCGTCGGTCAGGCGCACCGGTTCACGCGTCATGCGCTTGCCGATCACCATCAGCGCTTCCGACACCCAGTTCTCGGTCTGCAGGCCGTCGATGACCTCGACCAGCTTCATCAGCGGCACAGGGTTGAAGAAGTGGAAGCCCGCAAAGCGCTGCGGCGTTTTGAGCTTCGCGGCAATGGTGGTCACCGACATCGACGAGGTGTTGGTCGCCAGGATGCATTCCGGACCGACGATGCCCTCGAGTTCCGCGAACAGCGCGCGCTTGGCGTCGAGGTTTTCGATGATTGCCTCGACGACCATGTGGCAGTCCTTGAATTCGGACAGCGACTGCGCGACCTTGATGCGAGAGGTGGCGCCATCGGCATCGGCCTGAGTCATGCTGCCCTTCTCCGCCGCACGCGCCAGCATCTTGGCAACGAAATCGCGCGCCTCTTCGGCGGCGCCGGCGCGGGTGTCCATCATCACGACCTGCATGCCGCCAGCGGCGGCCACCTGCACGATGCCACGTCCCATCGCGCCGGTACCGATCACGCCGACACAGAGGTCGGCACGGTTGGCATCAAAACCCATGATAAGCCTTTATAAAAATATTAATAAAAACAAATACTTATATTACCTTCCCTTGAACACCGGCTTGCGCTTCTCGGCAAATGCGGCCTGGCCTTCCTTGTAATCCTCGCTCTTGTAGCAGGCATCGACCATTTTCTGCAGGCGATCGAGGTCACGCGTGGCGGGATCCTTGCAGTATTCGATGATCGAGGCCTTCACCGAAGCCAGGGTCAGCGGTGCATTGCCGGCGATGGTCGACGCGTACTCGAGGGTGTATTTCTCCAGTTCCGCCACCGGCACCACCCGGTTGACCAGGTTCATCTGCAATGCTTCCTGCGCGGTGAACTGCCGCGCGGTAAAGAAGATTTCAGCCGTGAACGAGGGGCCGACCACATCGGCCAGGCGCTTGATGCCGACGAAACGGTAGCCCAGTCCCAGCTTGCCGGCAGGCACGCCGAACTTCGCGTCATCGGAGGCAATGCGGATGTCGCAGTTGACGGCGATCGCGGTGCCGCCGCCGATGCAGTAGCCACGCACCATCGCGATGGTCGGCTTGGCGCATTCCTGCAGCGACTTGCCGGCGAGGTCGGCCGCCGCGTTGTAGGCCGCCACGGCATCCTCGCTGCTGCGCTTTTCCTTGAATTGGGAGATGTCGGCGCCGGCGACGAAGGCCTTCTCGCCCGCCCCCTTGAGAATGATCACGCGCACCTCGGGGTCAGCCACGAAGTCCTTGAGGATCACCGGCAGCGCCTGCCACATTTCGAAAGACACCGCATTGTGGCGGGCCGGATTGTTGAAGGTGATCCAGCCGATGCCATCCTTTTTCTCGGCAAGCAGGCGGTCCGTCATGGTCTGAGGTGCGTTCATGGTCATCCCCGTGAGTTCGTACTGTGTTGATCGGAAAGACTGATATTTTAACCGATGCAGACGCAAGCCATGCCGCCTGCTCAGCGCAGATTCGAGGCTGCGCTGCCCTGCCAGACATGCTCGCGCCAGCGCAGGCCGATGCCTATCGTCAGCGCCAGGCCGATGAGACAGTATGCCGACCCCGTCATACGGAAGCCGAAAAGCTCGATCAGCGGGCCCGAGACCATCAGTCCGATCGGCAGCGTGTAAATGGCCAGCATGCGGATGCCCATCACGCGGCTGCGGAAACGCTCTTCCGAATTGCGCAGCAGCATGGCCGCCATGGTCACCATGCTCAGGCTCTGGGCAAAACCTGACAGCAGCAGCAAGGCGACGCCGGCAGCCAGGCTGTCGACCTGCACGAACAGGAATGTCAGCAGGTACCACCAGACACAGGCGCCGATCATCATGCGGGCGGGCTGTACGGCATGGCCGAAGCGCGTCAGCAACAGTGAACCGGCCAGCGCGCCGCCGGCGAATCCGGCAACCAGATAGCCAAGGCCGGTCTGGTCGGTGCCGTAAACCTCCCGTGCCACATACGGCAGCAAGCCGTTGACCAGGGGGAAAGCAGTGAGGTTGACCAGCAGCGCCAGCCAGATGGCGGCCAGCAGCGGCGGCGTGTTCCAGACATAGGACAGGCCGTCGCGCAGATCCCGCCACACCGAGACGCGCGGCACCAGCGCCTGGTCCTCCCGCGGCTTGGCATCCACACCGAAGGTCAGCAACAGGCTGGTGAAGTAAAACAGGGCCACTGCCACATAGGCCAGACCGATACCCAGGCTTGCAACCAGCCCTGCCCCGGTCAGCGCACCCATCACCCGCGCCGAATCCTGGGTGGTGCGTGAAATGCTCGCGGCACCCACGAACTGGCCGACCGGCAGGGTCTCGCCGATCAACGCGTGGCGCAGCACCAGGTCCGAAGGTCTCACCAGCCCCATCAATGCGGTGATCACGAACACGTGCAGCGGCTGCAATGTGCCGGTCAGTGCCAGCGCCGTCAGCAGCGTGGCCATCAGGGCATAGAAGCCGCGCATCGCGCGGTAAACCCGCTTGTTGCCCAGCCGGTGTCCGGCGACGCCGAACATCGGTGACAGCAGCGTGCCGACATACTGCAGCGAAGCGAACAGGGTCAGCAGCAGCACCGAGCCGGTTTCGACCAGGATGTACCAGCCGAGAATCAGCGTCTCCATCTCGAACGCCCAGGAGGCGGCGAGATCGGAGGGCCACTGAAAACGGAAACTGCGGACCCGGAACGGCGCGAGCGCCGGCGCGCGGGTGACCGTATTCAATCCGCGGGCATGCCGTTGCGCAGCAGGTCGCGGGCGATGAACCAGCGATGCACCTCGCTCGGCCCTTCGAAAATGCGGAACACGCGGCAGGCGCGGGCGATGTATTCCAGCGGCAGGTCCTTCGACACGCCCATGCCGCCGAGCAACTGGATCGCTCGGTCGGAGACGCGTGCAATCATTTCGCTGCCCTGCAGCTTGACCATCGCCGCCTCGCGCCGCCAGTCGGCTCCGCCCTGGTCCATTTTCCAGGCGAGGCGCCAGGTGATCCAGCGCACCATTTCCATTTCCTGCCAGCTGTCAGCCAGCCACCACTGCACCTGCTGGCGATCGGCGAGCAGCGCGCCGAAGGTCTTGCGCTCGTTGGCCTGCTTCAGCATGTAATCCATGCAGCGTCGTGCGTAACCCAGCGAACGACAGGCGATTTCCATGCGGCGTACGCCGAGCCGGTTCTGCATCGGCGCGAAACCCTTGCCGACCTCGCCCATAACCTGGTCATCGGAAAGCTCGACATTGTCAAAGAACACCGCATACGGCGCGTGTTCACCCATGGTGTTGAACACCGACGGAATCGACAGGCCCTTGGTGCCCTTGTCGACGAGGAAGGCGGTGATGCCGCCGCGCGAGCCCTTTTCCGGGTCGGTGACCGCCATCACGATGATGAAATCGGCCTTGCGCGCACCGCTGATCCAGATTTTCTGGCCATTGAGCACCCACTTGCCGTTCTTGTATTCGGCACGGGTTTTCATGCCTGCGGGATCGGATCCTGCGCCCGGTTCGGAAATGGCAATCGCGCTTTTTTTCTCGCCATTCGCATAGGGCAGCAGGTATTTCTGCACTTGGTCGCCCTTGCAGGTTTCGCGCAGCATCCACAGGTTCGGACTGTCCGGCGGCAGCACGAAAGGCACGATGCTGGTTTTCAGCTCCTCGATGACGACAGCTTTGGCCAGCATGCCCATGTTCTGGCCGCCGTATTCCTCGGGCACGTCGATGCCATAAAGGCCGATCTCCTTGGCCTTGCGGTTGAGCTCCTTCTCGGCATCGGGATCGATCAGCGGTGCATCGGTGAGACCGCGTTCCGCTTCGCGCTTGATGACATCGCGTTCCAGCGGCAGCAGTTCCTCCCGCACGAAACGCGCGACGGTATCGCGCAGCATGCGCAGTTCTTCGGGTAGCGTGAAATCCATGTCCATGTTCTCCGGTTAGTCCAGTTCCGTGTCCCGGATGCGCCCCGAAGAAATCCCTTCGGGGAGGCGAAGCGAAATCCGGGGAATGTTTGCGTTATCCCGGACTGCAGCCTGAGGCTTTGATCCGGGCTACGGGATCAGTCATTAGCTCAATCCAGCAGCATAAGCCAATCGACAGCGGTAACACCCTGCGGTCCGGCGAGCACCGGATTGAGGTCGAGTTCGGCCAGCCGCGGGCCTGTAGCCGCCCCGAAACAGGACACCGCGCTGATCATCCGCGCCAGCGCCTGCCGGTCCACCGGCGGTTTGCCGCGCACCCCGTCGAGCACCACCCGGCTCTTCAGTTCATCCAGCATCTGCAGCGCTCCGGCCTCCGTCACCGGTGCGGCGCGGAACACCACGTCCTTGAATACTTCGATCAGCACCCCGCCCAGCCCCACCATCACCACCGGCCCGAAGCTCGGATCGCGCTTGAGGCCGATCACCAGTTCGACATCGCCCTGCGCCATTGCCTGCACCAGCACGCCGGCAATGCGTGCATCGGCCTTGTACGCCCGGGCATTGGCAAGAAGCTTTGCAAACGCCGCGCGCACCGCGGCGGCATCCCGCAGGTTCAGCACCACGCCCTGCGCCTCGGTCTTGTGCAGGATGTCCGGCGATTCGATTTTCAGCACCACCGGGTAGCCCAGCGTTTCGGCGGCAGCGACCGCGTCGTCGGCGGAAGTTGCCAGTTTCGCGGCGGCGGTGCTGACACCGAAGGATTGCAGCAGGGCCTGGCCTTCGAGGCTGCCGACGGCGCCGCTGGCCGCCGGCAATGCCGGCTGCGGCAATTGCAGCGCGGCACGCGCCGGCGCATCCGCCAGCCAGTGACGGCGCGCTTCGGCGTAGCGGACCAGTGCGCCGACTGCATCCACGGCTGCCTCCGCGCTGCGCAATACCGGTATGCCGGCGGCACGCATCTGCTCGCCCGCGGCATCGGGCATGCCCATCCAGCACACGATGAAGGGTTTGTCGGTCTGCGCCTTGGCCTCGACGAAGTTGCGCACGTTCATGTCGGCCTGTTTTTCCGAGAACGACAGCCAGGCAATGGCGACGTCGACCTGCGGATCCGACAGCAGGATCTTGATGCTCTCCCGCATCAGGTTGGGATTGACCAGCCCCTGTGCGGTGATGTCCACCGGGTTGCCGGTGGAACCGAAGGCCGGCACCACCTTGCGCAGCGCAGCTGTCGTGTCGGCGCCGAGTGTCGCCACATCCAGCCCGATTTCCTCGGCGCGGTCGGCCATCAGGGCCCCGGCTCCCCCGGAACGGGTGATGATGCCGATGCCGCGGCCACCCGGCAGCGCGCATTGCGTGAATATCTCGACAAAATCCAGCAGTTGCTCGTCGCTGCGCGCGCGGATGATGCCGCGCTGACGGATCACGCCGTCGAACACCGCGTCCTCGCCGGCCAGCGAGCCGGTGTGCGAAGCGATGGCCTTGGCGCCGGCGCGGGTGCGTCCGACCTTGGTCAGCACCAGCGGCTTGGCCCGTTGCAGCGCGTCCTCGGCAACCTCGAGCAGGCCCGGGCCGTTCTTCAGGCCTTCGATGTAGCCGGCGCCGACCTTGATGCGATCCTCGGCGACGATCGCACGCATGATGTCGACAAACTGCAGATCGACTTCGTTGCCGGTGTTGACGAAGTAACCGAAGTTCAGCCCGCGCTTGCGCGCGGTGCCGGCCGTAGCGGTACCCAGCGCGCCGGACTGGGTGACGAAAGCGGCCGGGCCGTCGGGTGTCGGCCCCAGCGAAAACTGGCTGAAGGTGGCCATCACGTTTTCGGCGACATTGACGAGGCCGAGGCAGTTCGGCCCGAGGATGCGCACGCCGCTGTCCCTGATCGCCTCGCGCAGTTCGGCTTCCAGCCTTACGCCGTCGCCGCCAACCTCGCTGAAGCCGGAGCTGAATACCACTGCCGCCTTGACGCCCTTGCGGCCGAGCTCGCGCAGCGTGTCGGGCACGTGTTTCGCCGGCACTGCGACGACTGCGAGATCCACCGTGCCCGGAATCGAAGGAATGTCGGGATAGCAAGGCAGGTCAAGCAGCGTCGGATACTTCGGGTTGACCGGGATGATGCGGCCGGCATACTGCTTGTCGACCAGCGCTTTCAGAGTGCGGCCGTTGATCTTGTTGAAGTCGGCGGATGCGCCGATCACTGCAATCGATTTCGGGTGCAGCAAGGCCTGGATGGCATCGTTCATTTAATGGACTCTTGTGCTGTTCGGGATAACCGGCGGAAGATAGCGGCTGCCGATTGCCGGGTCAAACCGGGGCCGTGTTAAATTCGGCGCTCAATGACAAAAACGGGAGAGGAGACGACATGAAAACAATTTTCCGATGTGCCGCCGCGGTATTGCTGGCGACATCCGCATCATGGGCTGCGGCGCAGAGCGCGCAGAACTTCCCGAACAAGCCCCTGCGCATGGTGATCCATTTCCCGCCGGGCGGCCCCACCGACTTTGTCGGCCGGGCCCTGGCGCAGAAGCTCAGCGAGGCCTGGAAGCAGCAGATCGTGGTGGAAAACCGGCCCGGTGCCGGTGGCGTGATCGGTATCGAGGCCGTGCTGCGCTCGGCGCCTGATGGCCACACGCTGCTGTTCGGCACCGGCGGATCGCTTGCGCTGGCGCCGGCGCTGCGCTCGAACCTGCCGTACGACGTGTTCAAGGATCTGGCGCCGATCACCCTGGTGGTGGTCAATCCGCAGATCCTGGTGGTGCATCCCTCGCTGCCGGTGCGCAACGTCAACGACCTGATCAAACTGGCCAAGGCCAAGCCGGGCCAGATCAACTACGGTTCGGTCGGCCCCGGCAGCCCCCAGCACATGGGCATGGAACTGCTGAAGTCGATGGCCAAGGTCAACCTCGTGCACATTCCCTACAAGGGTACCGCGCCGGCGATGACCGATCTCATTTCCGGCCAGATCTCCGCCATGTTCAACAGCATGCCCTCGGTGCTGCCGCATATCGCCAGCGGCCGCATGCGCGGCATTGCCGTTGGCAGTGCGAAACGTTCTCCTGCGGCACCGGATATTCCGACGGTGGCCGAATCGGGTCCGCAGCTGGCGGGTTTCCAGTACGTCACCTGGTACGCCCTGCTCGCGCCCGCGGCGGTGCCCAAGGACATCATCGCGAAAATCAACGCCGAATCGGTCAAGGCACTTTCGGAGCCGGAGATGTCGAAGCGACTGTCCAGCCAGGGTGCGGAGCCTGCGCCGGGAACTCCGGAAGAACTCGGCAAGTTCATGCGCCGGGAATTCGAAGACTGGAAAAAGGTCATCAAGGCCGCGAACATCAAGCTCGACTGAGGGCGGCACTGCGTCACACAGCAACGGCAGCCTGAGGGTTGCCGTTTTTTTATAAGTATTTGATTTTATTGATTATTTTTAATATGGCGCAGTAACCCGCGCGCACCATCCTCGACCAGGTCGAGCACCTGCTCGAAACCCTGCGGCCCGCCGTAATAGGGATCGGGCACTTCCGCGGGTGCCCCGCTTCCGGCGAATTCGAGGAACAGCCTGATCCGGTCGCGATACTGCGGCGGACATTGCTGCAGCAGCAGGCTGCGGTTGTGTTCATCCATCGCCAGCATGAAGTCGAATGCGGCGAAATCCCCGCGCGTGACCTGGCGTGCCCGCAAGGCGGACAGATCGTAGCCGCGTCTAGCGGCGGCCTCCTGCGCACGGGCGTCGGGCGGGTGGCCGATATGGTAATCGTGGGTGCCGGCGGAATCGATCTCCATCCTGTCCGCCAGGCCTTCGGCCTCGACCAACGCACGGAATACGCCCTCGGCAGTCGGCGAACGGCAGATATTGCCCATGCAAACAAACAGCACCCGGACAGGTGCAACAGCGTCCGTCATGCCGCGTAGCTGGAGCGCAGCTGCGCGCCCCAGACACCATCGCGCAGGGTCACCACCCACAGCGAACGGAACGATCCCATGGCGCTGCCATCCGCGCGATAGCGGGTGAACTGGACGTCGAGGTGAACCTTGTCCGGTCCCGCGGCCACGGGGCGCACAAAATCCCAGCTGCTGTGGTGCCAGCCATCGCCGGCCCTCGCCCGGAAGTCCGCCAGATAGCTGTCGGATTTTTCCCAGACTTTCATCTGCCCGCCGGTGAAACGGTAATGCGGGAAATGCAGGGTCGCGGCCAGTGCAGCGGCATCTCCTGCATTCAGGGCCGACATGTGGCGGTCGAGCACGGCAGTGGCGGCTGCGACGGCCTCGGCATGGGACTGTGGTTCATTCATTGGTGACATTGAAGTAATCCAGCGGTGTGTTGTCAGGCAGCATCGATGAACAGCCGTTTTTTGAGCAGCTGCAGTTCATCCCGCAGCTGCGCGGCCTTTTCGAATTCGAGATTGCGGGCGGCATCCAGCATCTCCTTCTCCACCCGCTTGATCTCGCGCGTCATTTCCTTGCCGCCCATCTCGGCATAACGCGCCTCGTTCTGCGCCGCCTTCAGCTCCTGGCGCGCGGCATCCTGATCGTAGACGCCGTCGATGATGTCCTTGATGCGCTTGGTGACCCCGACCGGGGTGATGCCTTCCCTGGCGTTGTGCGCCAGCTGCTTGGCGCGACGGCGCTCGGTCTCGCCGATGGCGCGCCGCATCGAGTCGGTGATGCGGTCAGCGTACAGTATCGCCTTGCCGTTGAGGTGGCGTGCCGCACGGCCGATGGTCTGGATCAGCGAGCGCTCCGAGCGCAGGAAGCCCTCCTTGTCGGCGTCGAGTATCGCGACCAGCGACACCTCGGGCAGGTCAAGGCCTTCGCGCAGCAGGTTGATGCCGACCAGCACGTCGAATTCGCCCAGCCGCAGGTCGCGGATGATCTCGACGCGTTCGACGGTATCGATGTCGGAGTGCAGGTAGCGCACCTTGATGCCGTGTTCGGCGAGATAGTCGGTGAGATCCTCGGCCATGCGCTTGGTCAGCGTGGTGACCAGCACGCGCTCGCCGGCAGCGATGCGGGCATTGGCTTCCGACAGCAGGTCGTCAACCTGGGTGCTGGCCGGACGCACCTCGAGCAGGGGATCGACCAGGCCGGTCGGGCGCACCACCTGCTCCACCACCTGCCCCTGGTGTTCGCGTTCGTATTCCGAGGGCGTCGCCGAGACGAAAACCACCCGGCGCATGAATTTCTCGAATTCGTCGAAGCGCAGCGGCCGGTTGTCCAGCGCCGAAGGCAGGCGGAAGCCGTATTCGACGAGATTCTCCTTGCGCGCGCGGTCGCCGCGGT